>NZ_JARFYO020000002.1:0-1239246 GCF_029193765.2 Agrobacterium sp. Azo12
TGCCCCCTTGCACGACGTTGGCAAAATCGGAATCTCCGATAGCGTGTTGCTCAAACCCGGCCGCTTGACGCCGGAGGAAATTACAGAGATGCGCAGACACGTCGAAATTGGCGTGCAGATACTGGAAAAAGGAACCTCCGATCTGGTTAGGATTGCCGAGGCGGTTGCCGGTGGCCATCATGAAAAATGGGACGGCACCGGCTATCCAAAGGGCATTACCGGCGAAAACATTCCGATCGAAGCCCGCATCGTCGCAATCGCAGATGTTTTTGAAGCCCTGTGTTCAGAACGGCCTTACAAACGCGCTTGGCCCATTGAAGAGGCCCGCGACCACATCATCGCGCAAAGCGGCCTCCATTTCGACCCAGCCTGTGTGACGGCCTTTGAAAACCAATGGTCACGCATCGCCAGCCTCATGGCGCAGGATCTGCCAAAAACGATCGTTGATGTTCCCAGCTTGGAAACACCCGACGAACCGGCTGGCCCGAACCAAACCGTCTCTGAAAAACCCGCACCAATACGAGAAACATCCAATGTCAAGTAACGCAACCGCTGAAACGCTGGTGTTCCCTCCCTCGCTTTCCATCAGGCAGATATCCGGCGCACACGAACTGCTTTTAAAGCAGCTCGAGAAAGAAGACGCCCTGCTTCTGGACATTGCAGACGACGCCGACACTGACCTCAGCTTCATTCAACTGATCGAGGCCTCCCGCCTCTACGCCAAAAAACACGGAAAAACAGTCAGCCTGAAACACCCTGCCAGTGAAAACCTCCAGCAGACACTCCGCAGAAGCGGCTTCCTGTCACGTATGGACAAAGAGTCACGTCAGTTTTGGCTGCATGGAAAGGACATCTAATGAGCGCCAATATTCTTACAGTCGACGACTCTGCCAGCATCCGCATGACCACAAAGATCGCGTTGACCAACGCCGGTTATCAGGTCACCGAAGCGGTTGATGGCCAAGACGGCCTTGCCAAGGCAAAGGGTGCGACGTTCGACCTGATCATCACAGATCTGAACATGCCCAACATGAACGGTCTGGAAATGATCGAGGCATTGCGGCAGTCGCCAGCACATACCGGTATTCCGATCATCTTCCTCACCACTGAGTCCGATGCCGACATGAAGGCACGTGCGAAAGCGGCCGGCGCAACTGGCTGGCTGACAAAACCCTTCGACGCTGAAAACCTCGTCAAGATTGCCAAAAAGGTACTCGGAAAATGACCACGCTTGACCCGATTCAGGTTTTCAGGACGGAAGCGGCTGAGCTGTTCGAGCAGATCGAAAGCGGCCTGCTTGATCTGCTTCACGACCTTTCCGATCAAGATCAGATCGACGCCGTGTTTCGCGGCCTGCATACCCTGAAAGGGTCCGGCGCAATGTTCGGGTTTGAGGCACTTGCCGCCTTTACCCATCATTGCGAAACGGCATTTGACCGGGTGCGCAAGGGCGAAGTGCCCGCCACAAGCGAACTCATCGCAGCTGTTCTGGCCGCGCAGGACCACATGCGCGCCCTCGTAGAGAACCCACTCGGTGTTCCAGGCGATATCGGCGACAAATTGCTGGCCAAACTGCATGACGCCGTTGGCGAGGGTAACCGCGGATCGGTAACCCACGTACCAGCCGCAGTCAAAGCGGCACAACCGGCACCAAAGCCGAAAGCGACGACATGGAACGTCAGCTTCCGCCTTCCAATCAACGCCATGGCAAACGGAACCAATCCGCTTGGGCTTTTGGATGAGCTGGATGAACTGGGTGAATGCGAAATCGTCGCGGACCTTTCAAAGGTCCCATCGCTCGATGTTCTCAATCCGAGCGATCTGCATGTCGGTTGGTCGGTAACGCTTACGACGGAACAACCAAAGTCCGCCATCGAAGATGTTTTCATTTTCGTTATGGATGACATGGAAATCAACATTCGCCAGCTTGAAGACACTGCCGAAATCGAAGAGACCCCTGTTGTAGAAGAGGTCCTTCAGACGCCAGCGAAAGTCGCGCCAGCAGCAGCCCCGGTACAGAACGACGCCAAGAACGCCAAGGCCAACGAGAACGTCCGCGTTCCCGCAGAGCGGCTTGATGAGCTGATGGACCGCGTCGGTGAATTGGTTATTGCCCAGTCGCGCCTGTCGCAGTTGGCCGGTGGTAGCGCTGATATTCTGCTTCGCTCGGTTTCCGAGGATGTCGAACGCCTTTCCGGTGAGTTGCGCGATACCATGATGGTTTTGCGCATGGTGCCGATTGCCCAGCTTTTTGGCCGATTCCGCCGTTTGATCCATGACCTTGCCCGGGAAACCGGCAAACACATCGAACTGGTCACTGAAGGCGAAAGCACCGAGGTCGACAAGGGTGTTATTGAGCGTCTAGCAGATCCACTGGTACATCTTGTGCGCAATTCCTGTGACCATGGATTGGAAACGCCGGAAGAACGAATTGCTGCAGGCAAGCCTGCAATTGGTACGATTACTCTGGTTGCGCGCCAATCCGGTGGCGATGTCACGATCAGCATTCGCGACGATGGTCGGGGCATTAACCGCGACCGTGTACGCGCCAAGGCTGAGTCTTCAGGGATTATCGCAGCGAACGCGGTTCTTGCCGATCAGGAACTCCTGCAACTGATCTTCCAACCCGGTTTTTCGACAGCCGCCCAGGTCACCAACCTGTCGGGCAGAGGTGTCGGAATGGATGTGGTCAAGCGCAGCGTCGAAGCGCTTCGCGGCACGATCAACGTCACCAGCACCACTGGCGTAGGATCCGAGATATCTCTGGCAATCCCGCTCACCCTCGCCATCATCGATGGACTGCTCGTACGGGTCGGCACAGGATGCTACGTCATTCCATTGTCCGCTGTTGAAGAATGCCTTGAGCTTTCTCCCGAAGAAGACCTGCGTTCTCGCGGTCGGTCGTTCATCTCGCTGCGCGAAAGTCTCGTGCCATTCATCCGGTTGCGTGACCTCTTCAGGACAGGAACACCTCCGGACCAATTCCAAAAAGTCGTCGTCGTATCGACGGGCTCGGAACGTGTGGGCTTGGTTGTTGACCAGATTATCGGCGATCACCAGACCGTCATCAAGGCGATGTCGAAACTGCATCATGACGTATCCACCTTCTCAGGGGCGACAATTCTCGGCGACGGCAGCGTCGCTCTGATCCTCGACGTCGGCCACCTCGTGGCAGCGGGACAACACCAGGAGGCGCAGTTGCGCGCAGCAGGATGAACCAGCACATTACAATCAATGCCGGTACCATTTGGAGCAAGGACGACGACGTAGAGGTTCTTACCTTCAGTCTCGCCGGAGAAACCTTCGCGATTGAAGCAGTCAAGGTCCAGGAAATCCTTGATCTTCTGCCCGAAACCTCGGTTCCAGGAAGCTTGCCTTTCGTTGGGAGTGTCATCAATTTTCGTGGCAAAGTCATTCCGCTGGCGGACATCCGACTGGCCTTCGGAATGGAGGCAGGAGAAAAGACGATCGACAGCCGGATTGTGGTGATTGAGTTGCCACTTGGTGATGAACGCACGCTTATCGGAATTCGTACCGATAGAGTTTTTGAGGTCACCACCTTTTCAAAAAGCGCCAGTGAAGCCCCACCCAGCGTCGGAATGCGTTGGCGCGCAGATTACATCGATTGCCTGATCAAGCGGGAAAACCAGTTTGTTATCCTGCCGAACCTGGCGGCAATTTTCTCAAATCACAATTCACAATCGGCGGCTGGACCCTCGCACGGTTAAACTGAGCCAGAAATGGAGAACTAACATGCGTGCTTCGATCAAGTTGAAACTTGGACTAGCCTTCGGCTTCATCATCGTCATGCTCGTTGCGACCGCGAGCTACGGAATTCTGAGCCTTGGTAACCTCAACAATACGCTGGGAAGTGTTCTGCAGGGACCTGCTCTACGCCTCAAGCTGGCCCAAAATCTGAGCAACGAGCAGCTTCAGCAGCTACGGCAGCAAAAGAACTTGCTCCTGGCACCAGGTGCAGCAGAGATGCAGAACTACATTACGCTCTCGGACAATGCGCGCCGTGCCTTCGATGAAAATTTCAACCAAGTGAATGCCCGGGCAACCGAACAGGGTAAGGCCATCTGGGCAAAATTGGCTGATTTTACGGCAGAATTCCGCCGTCAGGACGACCGCATTCGCTCGTTGATGCTACAGGGCAACACTCCCGCAGCACTGCAGGTCTCTACAAACGAAGCACGCAAAGTCACAAACGAAATTGACGCGCTGCTCAGCGAAGTTGTTTCATTGGAAGAGACCCGCCTGGACGAAGCTGAAACGGCTGCCAATGCAACCTACATCGACACCAGAACAATCATGATTTCCGTCGCTGCATTTGCGTTGGTCATCGCTGTTATCGCTGCATTCTGGATTGCACTTTCGATCAATAAGGGCTTGCGCAATGCGGTTCGTGCCGTACAGAGCGTCGCTGAAGGAGATCTGACTGAGTTCGCCGCTATTTCGAGCAAAGATGAAATCGGCGAAATGCTCAGCTACCTGAATGGTATGATTGAAAGACTGCGCGGCGTTGTGGGCGATGCACTCTCCGCATCAGACAACGTATCGTCGGGTAGCCAGGAACTGTCTGCAAGCTCTGAACAGCTGAGTCAGGGCGCAACGGAACAGGCATCTTCCGCCGAAGAAGCCTCTGCTTCCATGGAAGAAATGGCAGCCAACATCAAGCAGAATGCTGACAACGCCGCACAGACTGAAAAGATTGCACGTCAGTCTTCGAAGGACGCTGAAGTAAGCGGTGAGGCTGTTGCCCGCGCCGTCAGCGCGATGCGCACGATCGCCGAAAAGATTTCCATCGTTCAGGAAATCGCCCGTCAGACCGACCTGCTCGCGCTTAATGCTGCGGTTGAGGCTGCCCGTGCGGGTGAACACGGCAAAGGCTTTGCGGTTGTTGCTTCTGAAGTGCGCAAGTTGGCTGAACGCAGCCAGGCAGCGGCATCCGAGATCAGCTCCCTGTCCGGCGAAACTGTGCAGGTGGCCACAGAGGCAGGCGAAATGCTGAACCGTCTGGTTCCGGATATCCGCAAGACTGCTGAACTGGTGGCTGAAATTTCCGCGGCGTGCCGCGAGCAGGATATCGGTGCATCGCAGATCAATGAGGCGATCCAGCAGCTCGACAAGGTAACGCAGCAGAACTCCGGTGCATCCGAAGAAATGTCGGCGACCTCAGAAGAGCTTGCTGCACAGGCTGAAGAACTTCAAAGCAGCATCGCCTTCTTCAAGGTTGACCGCGCCGCCACCTCGCAGTCCGCGCCAGTGCGCAAGGCCGTTGGAAAGCCACAATCAACTGCACGTCAGGTGGCGAAGCCTTCTTCCTTCAAACCGGCTCCGAGCGGTTCGGTCAAGGCTCAGCAGGCCAGAGCAAAGGGTTTCGCCCTTGACATGTCGATGGGTGGACCGGATGCACACGACGCTGACTTCAAGGAAAGCGCCTGAAACAAGACAATCTGATGCCGGTTAATCCGGCATCACACCACCGCGTGTATGCGGTGGCCCAAAGGGTCGCACGGACCTGCAGACAGGTGGATGTCTCGCCCCACTGCATTCTCAAAGCTTTTCTTCCGTGAAGTATGAAGAGCCAACTTCGCACATTACCGTCATCGGGGACATACATGCGTCTGACTATCAAACTGAAACTGGCAATGGCCTTCGGTCTTGTTATTACACTGCTCGCCATCACCGCGGGCTACGGCATTTATAGCCTGGCAAATCTGAATCAGGCCGTGACGGACATCATCGCAGGTCCGGCGCATCGTCTCGAAAGCGCCCAGAACCTAAGCAACATTCAGCTTCGGATCACCCGCTCTCAGATGAACATGGCGACGGCAACCAATAGTGCGGATGTTGCAAAATACATCGAAGCTAGCACCACAAACCGTCAGCGCTTTGATGAACAGGTCAATGAACTCGAGCAGGCATCCACAACCGAAGACGGCAAGCGTGGTTGGAGAGAAGTTCGTGCTGCGAGTGCTCGCCTCTTCGCGATTGACGATCAGATCCGGGAATTTGCACGCGTCAACAACGCGACAGAGGCAGTCCGTCTTGCCACTGGCCAGGGACGGCTTATCGTGGATGAAATCGAGGCTTTGATCACAGCCCGTGTCGAGGCGAACAAGGCCTCAATGGTCCAGGCAGACCAGGACACAAATGAGCAGTACACGGCCACTCGCGACTATATCATAGGACTGACGGTCATTGCACTTGTGCTCGCGATTAGTGCAGCGTTGTGGATTGCTCTTGGCATCAACCGAGGCTTGAAAAAAATCATGGTTGTCGCTGAAGCTGTTGCGCTTGGCGATCTCAATCAGGATGTCGACATCAAGACGAATGATGAAATCAAGGATCTCGTTAACCGCATCAATGTGATGACGGGCAACCTGCGCAACACCGCTTCTATCGCCGACCAGATTGCCGACGGTGATCTGACTGTGACGCCAACACCGCTGTCCGACAAGGACACGCTCGGATTGGCACTGGAACGTATGGTTGAGCGTCTTCGCGGCGTTGTTGCAGATGCACTGTCTGCCTCAGACAATGTCTCTTCCGGTAGCCAGGAATTGTCTGCAAGCTCTGAGCAGCTTTCTCAGGGTGCAACCGAACAGGCATCATCCGCCGAAGAAGCCTCTGCTTCAATGGAAGAGATGGCTGCCAATATCAAACAAAACGCCGACAACGCAGCGCAGACAGAAAAGATTGCTCGCCAGTCCTCTAAGGATGCCGAAGCAAGTGGCGAGGCTGTGGGTCGTGCGGTCAGTGCAATGCGTACCATCGCCGAAAAAATCTCGATCGTTCAGGAGATCGCACGTCAGACAGACCTTCTCGCTCTCAATGCCGCTGTAGAAGCAGCCCGTGCGGGTGAACATGGCAAGGGTTTTGCGGTCGTCGCTTCCGAAGTCCGCAAGCTCGCCGAACGCAGCCAGGCAGCTGCATCGGAAATCAGCTCACTCTCCGGTGAGACCGTTCAGGTCGCGACGGAAGCGGGCGAAATGCTCAACCGTCTCGTACCTGACATTCGCAAGACAGCTGAACTTGTTTCCGAAATTTCGGCCGCTTGCCGCGAACAGGATATCGGTGCGAGCCAGATCAACGAAGCGATTCAGCAGCTGGACAAGGTCACGCAGCAGAACTCCGGTGCCTCCGAAGAAATGTCTGCAACATCCGAAGAGCTTGCCGCACAGGCAGAAGAGCTGCAGAGCAGCATTGCTTTCTTCCGCGTTGATCGTACCGTGGTTCCGCAAGCCGCTGCGGTTCGCAAACCCGCCGCAAAGCCTGTAATTGCTGCACGACCTGTCGCCAAGGCACCAGCATCGAGATCCGCAACAGCGAACTCGGTCGCGTCTCAGCAAGCTCGGGCAAAAGGCTTTGCGCTCGACATGTCCATGGGCGGACCGGACGCAGGCGATGCAGATTTTAGAGAAAGTGCCTGATCTATGACCAATGTATCCTCCGAAGGTCAGTTTGTTACATTCAGCCTGGGTGACGAAGTCTTTGCGGTACCTGTTGAGGTGGTTCGTGAAATCCTCGATCATGAGGATGCATTCAAGATCCCACACGGACCGGATTATCTTCTTGGCTTGCGCGATGTGCGTGGACAAGGCGTTCCGGTCATTGACCTCAGACTTCGCTTAGGCATGAGCGGGACGGTCAAGACACCCCACACCAGGATGTTAGTTCTCGATATTCCAATGACCGAGCGCGTACTTGCGCTCGGCTTGGTGGCCGACAAGGTGTTTGAGGTCACGCCTTTCAGGGGTGACCAGATCGAAACAGCGCCTGACATTGGGGTAAACTGGAGTTCGGACTACATAGCCGGGGTGGTGAGGCGTGAAAGTGACTTCGTGGTCATCATAGACCTCGCACGCCTTTTCTCCGATGCCGCTGGCGTGCTTTCGCGCCCATCCAGCCGCTCTGGCCAAGCCGCATAAAGGAGCTTTTGTCTTGAATGCGACTGCAAGAAACACCTTTGATGACAGCCTTAGCCAACGAGACTTTCGTCAACTCGCGGCTTACATCTATGATTATTGCGGCATCAAGATGCCCGATACAAAACGATCAATGCTGGAAGGTCGCCTTCGCAAGAGATTGCGGGCGACAGGCTGTGGGACATTCAGCGCCTACTGTAACTATCTGTTTCGAGAAGGTGGCATGGATGCAGAGTCCATTCACCTGATCGATGTCGTTACGACCAACAAGACAGACTTTTTCCGTGAACCGAACCATTTCGAGTATATGGAACAGGTCGCTCTTCCGACACTTGCGAGAGATGGTCATCGTCGTATTCGCACCTGGAGCTCGGCATGCTCAACAGGTGCCGAACCCTACACTATGGCCATGGTACTGGCAGAAGCTGTCGAGAGAAATGTGATCCAGGACTACAGTATCCTGGCAACGGACCTTTCAACGGATGTCCTGAAAAAAGCGCATTGCGGTGTATACGCACGTGATCTGCTAGAGCCTGTTCCTGCTCCACTCGCAAAAAAATACGTCATGCAACCGGTAGACAAACACAGGAATGACGTCCGCATCTCTCCTGCACTGAGGTCAAAAGTAGGGTTTGCCCGTCTTAATCTGATGGATGCTAAGTACCAGATCGGCGAACCTGTTCAGATGATTTTCTGCCGGAATGTCCTCATTTATTTTGACAAGAAAACGCAGGTGCACGTGTTGTCGCGCCTTTGTGAAAACCTTGTCTCAGGTGGATATTTGTTTATCGGTCATTCTGAAACCGTCACGGGGATCGATCTTCCGATACGACAAGTTGCCAACACCGTGTTCAAGAAGAACTAACCAGCGTTATGTCCAAGAAGATCCGCGTCCTCATCGTTGACGATTCTGCGAGTGTCCGACAGACGCTCACAGCGGTCCTGCAGTCCGACCCGCAGATCGAAGTGATCGGCGCAGCCGCCGATCCCTTCATCGCCGCCAAGCGAATACAAGAAGAGATCCCCGACGTCATCACACTTGACGTCGAGATGCCGCGTATGGACGGGATCACCTTTCTCCGCAAATTGATGTCACAACATCCGATCCCAGTGGTGATGTGTTCCTCATTGACGGAATCCGGCTCGGAAACCCTGCTGCAGGCTCTCGAGGCCGGCGCTGTCGATATTATCCTCAAGCCCAAAATTGGCGCAGCGGACCATCTTGCAGAGTCTGCCATGAGGATATGCGAAGTCGTGAAGAGTGCTGCACAGGCAAGGCTAGGACGTCGTAAGATTATGTCCGCCCGCCAGTCGGAACTCAGTGGGCCAACTGCCAAGCTAACGGCTGATGCAGTCCTACCGCCCCCCTCGGGCAAGGCGATGGCTCGCACCACGGAAATGGTCGTCTGCGTGGGTGCATCGACCGGTGGCACAGAAGCACTGCGCGAAATGCTGGAGAAACTTCCTGCCAATGCCCCAGGCATCGTCATTGTCCAGCATATGCCGGAAAAATTCACCGCAGCTTTTGCCAAACGTCTCAACAGCCTGTGCGAGATGGAAATCAAAGAAGCGGCCGACGGTGACCCTGTCTTGCGGGGTCACGTGCTGATTGCGCCCGGTGACAAACACATGTTGCTGGAGCGCCAGGGCGCCCGTTATCATGTGTCCGTGCGCACCGGACCGTTGGTGTCACGTCACCGCCCGTCTGTTGACGTGCTTTTCCGTTCGGCAGCGCGCGCCGCCGGCGCCAATGCCATGGGTGTCATCATGACCGGCATGGGTGACGACGGCGCACGTGGCATGCTGGAAATGCATCAGGCTGGTGCTTTTACCGTCTCTCAGGATGAAGCAAGTTCTGTCGTTTTCGGCATGCCGAAAGAAGCAATCGCCCATGGCGGTGTCGACAAGATCCTGCCACTCGACCGCATAGCCGCAGAGATATTGGCTGAAGATCGCCGCCGCTAGGGTGGTGGAGTTGAAATACGCCTCATCGAAAGCCTGGGCTTGAAGCGTGTTCCAAATCCATAAACCACAATTCTCCTAGTCATTCGTTTGAATCTGAAGTTCGCTGTGAGTGTGACTAAGGTCGGAAAATGCTTCAACGCACGATAACATCGCGTCCTGCTCTGCCGCAAACATCGCAAACGCTCGTCCAATTCCACGCCTGCGCCGTTTTGATCGCCCTCGCCTAAGATCAAGCATGTCTATGCCAACGATGTGTTGCTTAAGGCCGCGGCTGGCAACAGATAAATTCTCAAGGCTACTTCCGCAGCCGCTCGTACAAAGATGTTCGAAAACAGTTAAATCGCTACGACTGGAATTACTGCTAGTATATGGCCAAACTAGTTGATTTGGGTACGGTTCATCCTCACCTCATTGTCGTGAAAGAAAGCGAATTCTCAATCTGGAGATAGGTTTCTCAAAGAAATGAAACGACAACGCCGCTACTGGGACGGTCAGTATCGCTCCAATCCACGGCTCTGGGGGCCAGCTCGGATGAGATCGGTAGGATCCATTTCCCGTAAGTAGGCCTTGGTACATGTAGAGGCCGTAGCTGATCATGCCGAGGTATCCTATCGGTCCCCAATCAAGGTTCTCAACGGTTGGCCTATGTTGATTTAGGTATATCCATCCAACCAGAAGCGTGAGGCCGGCAGCCCCGAGCATTTCCACGACCGGGGACTCCCGCATGTGAATAAGAGGTAACATGATGAGGAGCGTAGCGAAGCAAAGCGTCGCTCCGTTTGCAACTAGCGATCGTGCCGCAACCCTTATTTTCTCCTGCTCAAATATTACAGCGAGCATCGCGCCCATTGCGATCGGATACACTGCGGGTATTGTCCACCGGTTCGGGAAATGTGTGGCGGTTACAGGCCCGTAGTCGCTTGTCATGCGCCAGTAGCAGACAAATATTACTGCCAGACAGATCGATATTAACCAGCCTCTACGCAGAACGAAGACGGAGAACACCAGCGGCCAAATGATGTAAAACTGCTCTTCAACGCCAAGGCTCCACAGGTGGCTAAGGTAGTGAACGTTGAGCTCATTCGGGATGAAGTTGTAGACAAAGAACAAGCCGTACATCGCGGCTTCTACAGCTTCCCTAACTCGCCCAAAGTATAAAAGTGGCGCAAGAGATAAAAGCGTAACGAAATAGACCGGCAATATTCGGAACGCTCGCCGCGTCATAAAATCTACGATGTCAACTTTCCCTGTCTCGCCAAAACGGCGCAGTAGCAGGGTGGTGATCAAAAAACCGGACAGAACAAAAAACGCCCTCACACCAAAGCTTGCGTTGAATACGCTGAAAAAACGAACCAGAAGTGGGTTCGTTGCTGCTTCGACGATGCCTATGTGAGACAAAATTACGAGGCCGACTGACACAGCCCGAATGGCATCAAAACCCTTGATGTGTTGCATTTTATCCCCGCCAATCATTGCGGAATTAATAAGCAACCCAATAATATTTTTCAAGCATGCCAAGTCATTCGCAACGTCACCCCAAACGCCACCCACTCACCTCGGCCTGACGCGACCTTGAATCGCTTCGTATTAAGGACTGAGTGTCTCTACGGCATTAAGTTTTGTTTTGTCCCGTCCTCGTACGAGACTATCTCGAAACAAACAGCAGCATCAATATCTTGATGGGCGAACTTTTGTGAGGTGTTCAAGGCCAGCATACTTTTGACTTGTGTCGTGGCCTGTCCAGGAGAGAGAATCGTATCGGGATCAATTTCAATTTGCCGCTGCTCTCAACGAGAGCATTGTTAAACCACGCTGCCCCTTTGATCATCATGATTGCCTTTGACCGCGAATTGGTCAGATCCATGATTACTTTCGTTGTCATCTCGTTTTCGGCAATCCAATTCGAAACCGTAATGATATCACATCACCCTTGGCTCCCATACTCTTTTGCAAATGTAAGTGCCGCAATAAGTAAAAACACAAGGCCTTTGAAAATTCATTTCTCCTCCGCAACTTTGCCGAAGGTTAAGTCACCGCGTCGTGTTCAGTCCATTTCTTCCGAACGCTTACCAAGACTTGAGAATAAACTCTGTTATTTGATTGGCGAAGATAATTGGAGAGATGCTATGGCGAGTACCAGTACATCCAGTGAGATGACTAGTGATGACGGGAATTCTCAAGTAAAAGCGAATCGTCAAATGCGAGAGATAACCGATCGTATCATTCTCCTGTCGGCTGGCGAACCGACTGCCCAGATCGCGCTGCGTGCTACTGTTCGAAATTATGAGGTTTGAAAAGACGTGGGGGGCCTCTGCGTTCTTCAACACGAAGTGACGACGGCTGGCAGCATGGATCGAGTGGGCATGTCTGACCGTCCGAACCCGATATGCACCGATTCACCGGCTGGGATCGCTCTCGTAGCAATACCACTGCAGATTTAAAGCTCGCGCTTTACCGTTCATTAACCATGTTGCCGAATGATGGACGCACCACCATGCGACCCGGTGCGTCCTGTGAGGCATGAACGTCTCTGTCAAAATTTCGGATCTGCGGCCATGTCAGTCATCACGTTTGCAAACACCAAGGGCGGCGCGGGCAAAACAACCGCAGTCCTGTTGCTGGCGACTGAACTTGCCCGTCGGGGCCTCCGCGTATGTGTGATTGATACCGATCCACAGCGCTGGATCTCCAGGTGGCGCGATGCCGCCGATTATCGGGTCAGCTTTACAGTCATCACTTACGTCACCGCATCCAACTTGCAGCAGCATGTGCTGGACAGCCGCAAGGCCTTTGATCACGTCATCATCGACCTGCCAGGCGCACAATCACCTTTGCTGGCCACAGCAATCGGTCTGTCAGATCACGTCATGATCCCCGTGCAAGGTAGCACGATGGACGCGCAAGGTGGTGCCCAGGTGCTGGAACTGCTGCGTTATCTCTATGAGAAGGCCAATATCAGCATTCCGCATTCTGTTGTGCTGACCCGCGTCAATTCACTGGTCACGACACGTGCCTTGCAGGCTGCACGTCAACTTCTGGCTTCGCGTAATGTGCATGTTCTGGATACACCGATCATCGAACGCTCTGCATTCCGCGACATGTTCGAATTCAACGGTTATCTGCACATGATGAACCCGGCGCGGGTGAGCAACCTGGACAAGGCCATTCACAACGCCGGGTGTTTCGCGGATGAAATTCTGCGTCTGCTTCCGGCCTCAACAGCCAAGCGCAAGTCTGACATGATGCGCGCCGCCTGAACAAGTTCAGGCAGCACTCACCGGTTTAAAACAAAGCGTCAGCGAACAGGTCGTCATCGTCGTCTACGGATGACGAGGTAACCTTCTCCTTTGCGGGAGCCAGATCAACCGGGAAATACTGGGCGTGAATGTCGCGTTCCTGAGCCATGGTGTAAAGCTTGTAAATCCGGTTCGAGAAGGGCTGGATTTTTTCGCCGATTGACGCAACATCAATCGAACCACCGTTCAGAACGCTGGCGGACAGTCCGCAGCACTCATCCAAGACGTTGCCAAGCTCGTTTTCGAAATCGAGTTTAACAACAGCGGAACTGATACGGCTGAACACGGCCTGACCTTCGCGCGCCAGATCCTCCATGCCAGATTCCATTTCAGTTTTGGCACCGGTGACGGCAGCAAGTGCGTCGCGCAGAGGCTGGCTGAGGTCATTGGAGGCATTGGTTTCATTGAGACCAAGTTTGCCGATGGCTGTTTCGATCTGCTGCAGGTCGGACACGATCGCATCTGCAGGACTTTCCAGCTTCTCCGCGAATACCCGCAATTCAGCGCTCACCACATTAACAGAACGTCCTTCATCACCCAGTTTGGAGCAACGCAGGTTGGAGTTCAAAGCCATGTAGTGAATTTCTGTCTTGATGGAGCGCAGTACCTCCATGCCTCGGAGTAGGTCGTCAGCAGTTTGTGTAACCGTGCTCACAACAGTATCGGCATCCGTACTGCTACCCTGTACACGTTCTGCCAGCTGACACGCCTTGGAAATATCACGCTCCATAAGTTGCAAGGCACCGCCACCGGCCTGGCGCGTGTTCTCGACGAGGTTGTCACGCAGGGAAAGAATACGTGCAGCGTCATCGGCGAAGCTGGAAATACCTGCGAAAATCTTGCGGCAGTCCCGCTGCAGATCTGTCGTGGTTTCCTCCAACTGTGCATTCACGAGAACCGCAACAGCTTCTTTCAATGTATCGGCTTCATCCTGAGAGAGCTCCCTGCCCTCATCCGAATTCAGGTATTCATCCAGCATCTGCATCGTCGACTGGACATGCTCAATGCGCTGGCGTGTGATGTCGCCGATCTGCAAAGATGACAGTGCGGAGGCAATCTTGCTCTGAACGCCCTGCGCAATGGATTTGACCTGCGCAGCCATTTGCTTCATTTCGCGGTGCTGTTCACCCACCAGTGCTGAATTGCGCTTCAAACCGTCAATGATTTCCGGGATCGTTGCCTGAAAATCTTTCAGGATCGTCGCCGAGAAATTGCGCGCCTTGCCAAGCTGCTGGCGCATGGTTTCAAGATAGGTGCCAAACTTGCCAACTTCATCAGCACCAAACTGAATGCGCTCACGGATTTCGTCGGCAAAGGAAGAAAATTCGGCAATACCCGCGCCGGTAATCTTCACGGTGATGGCAAATGTCTTGAGATAGCGGATTGTCTCTCTGATATCATCGAGATGATTGTCCGTGGATTTGCAGAATTCAGCCATGGCTTCAAACGCGACCTGCCGTTGCTGCTCAGTATCAGGCAGACGGGCAAGGTCTTCAATCGTCTTGCGCATGCCGGCAATCGCCGCATCGGCAGTGCCGCCATCCATCGTACCGGCCATGCGGTCGAGAATTGCAATCAGATCATTGAGAATTTCCATTACGGAGACAAGCACCGAGCCGCCATCAAGAAATGTCTTTTCAATGCGCGCATGCGCAACCGACAAGCCTGCCGACAGGTCCGCCCGATGATCAATTAAATTGGTTGTGAGTTTACGTTTTGCGTTCACTATTCTTTTCCCAACCGCCCTGTTTGAAGGCAAGCTAGGTGGAATATGGAAATGACAGGTAAATTCAGTGACCTGTTCTGAAACAGAACAATTTGAGGGTTAATGAACTGCGTCACATACCACTAAAATAGCAATGGATCTGTCACAATTGTCTATGCATTCTGGCTTAGGTCGACTACGCCGCAGAATTCCCAAACCAATCCAGTTACTTGATGCTTACTTCGCCGGATGATGGAATATCGCTACGATTTGTCTCGCTATATCCTCAGGTGACAGCCGACCTACCCGATACCAGCCAGCAACCTTGTTCAGCAGCGTCAGCAACAAAAGGCGATAAACGCTGCGATCAAGTGCTGGATCGAGTGGAAGCGCGTTGACAAGTTCTGTAAACAACGCCTCAAATGCATCACGCTTCAGGATCAGTTTTTCACGCACCGCAAGTGGCACTGACTGAAAATCATTCATCAGGGGCAAGGTCAGCGAATTCGGATCAAGCTGGGTATCCAACATGGTGATGCATGCGACTTCCAGCCGCTTCCACGGATCTTCAACGCCTTCGATGGCGGCGCGAATACGATCTTCACCTATTTGCAAAGCCATATCATGGACTTTAACAAACAAGGCTTCCTTGGACTTGATGTAGTGATAAAGCGACCCGCCTAGCAGCCCTACTTTTTCACCGATGTCGCGGATCGACGTCGCCGCAAATCCACGCTCGGCAAACAGCGCACCGGCGGCTTCCAGCACCTCAAGGTGGCGATTTGTTAGCTTGGACAAAGATTGGCTGTTTTGAATACATTCCTCACCAAAATCGCGTTTCATAGAACCGCTCAATTCCATGCCAAGAGCTCTGAACATTGATCACTGTAAATTTGACGCCAACCTCGAAACATGAAAGCAAGGCAACCTCTCTCGTTAAGGCAACTTTGACGCGGCGTCCCCAGTACCGCCACCAAGAACCGTCCTTGCAAGTATTGCTAAGTCACCCAAAATGCTTTGGTTATCAATATACGCCCTGTCCGCGACAGCCAACCGATCCGGTTCGGACATGTCTATCCCAGCCAACTGTGCGATGCCTGTAATACCAGGCCTGACATCAAAAACGGCAAGTTTCCGGCGTTCCGAAATCACCTCAGATTGTTGGGGAAGGCAAGGTCTAGGACCAACAAGGCTCATATCACCCTTCAAGACGTTGATGAGCTGCGGAAGCTCATCCAATTTATACAACCTTAACCGCTTACCTAAAGGGGTTATCCACGCAGTCGCGGCATCATGTGACGCCACATCGGGCGTGCCAAATGCCATCGTTCTAAACTTCAAGCACTTAAAGGGCTTTTCATGAAGCCCAACACGCGTCTGGACAAAAAAAGCGGGGCCAAAGGACGTCCGACGGATAACAATTGCAATGACCATCATAACAGGGAACGCAATTATCAGGCCAAGTATCGCAGCTAAAAAATCCGTTAAACGCTTCATTAATCGCCCCCTATATGTATCTTTTTTGTCTTAATGTTTCTAGGCAACAACACCAACGAAACCTCGAACTCGATCACACCCAACACCCATACAACGTTAAAGTTTTCTCATAAGGATGGTTACTGCGAGTGCCTTCAAATCACAAAAAAGAAAGAATGAAATCACGGTAAAAGCGTCAAAAATTAATGCGCTCTGCCTCAACGACTAAGGGTAGTTTCCTTACTTGCGTTTGGATTGCACCGATGTACTCCCCAAGCAACCCAAGAAAGATCATTTGGACAGCACCAAAGAAAAACAAACCAATCAACAGCGGTGCGGTCCCGATCTCAAATGACTGCCAAAAAAGTAATTTGGCAACAAAATAGCAACAAGCGATAACTAAACTTACAAAAGCTAAACCAAAGCCCATTATGGTCATCAGTCTCAACGGAACTTTGGAATGTTTTGTAATTCCGAGCATAGCAGTGTCGTACAAAGAGTAGAAATTTTGACTCGTTACACCACGCACACGTCGAGGCTGTTTGAATGGAACAGTCGCAATTGGAAACCCGATCTCACACACCAGCCCACGGAAGTAAGGATAAGGATCATCTAACTGGCCCAAGATATCGATAACGGCTCGATCAAAAAGGCCAGAACCGGTCGCATTCTGCACCAAGGGGACTTCCGAAATTTTGGTTATCATACGGTAATATAACTTCCGTAGTCGAAACATTATGAGCGATTCATCGCTCATCGGTTTAACCGCCATCACAGTCTTGAACCCGGCCTCCCACTTCTCAACAAATTCTCTGATTATTTCCGGCGGATCTTGTAAATCAGAGGCTATCAGTACAGCAGCATCTCCGGTTGCCTGCAACAGACCATGGTACGACGAACGTATATATCCGAAGTTTCGGGTATTTACGATTATGCGCAAAGATGGATCAGTTGATGCTCGGCTCCGAAGCATCTCTACGGTCCGGTCTGTCGAGCAGTTATCGATGCAAAGATGTTCGTACTCGTACGGAAGCGTTTGCATAACCGCGGCAACGCGGTCGCACAACTCGGTGACGTTCTCTTGCTCGTTGTAAAGTGGTGTAACTATGCTAAGGCGTCTGATCATTTGTGTCGAAGACATATAGCGTGTTGAGGCAATAAGCAAGAAGTGCCAAAGGTAGAATTAGCACGATCGCGCCCGCGTAAGCCTCGATGCCGAGGCGCAACAGCAAGGCAAGTCCGATAACATTCACACAATAGATAATTACATAAACAAGTACGAAACGCACAATTCTCCGATCGTCGTTGCATCCAAAAACCAGTTTGCCTGTACTCTTAAAATTGAATGCCACGCCGAGCACAGTGGCAACAGCAGAAGCAACGCTGTAGTGCAGACCAAGCCAAATCATGAGACAAAAAACGCTGTAGCCAACCAGTGTGTTTAATAACCCGACTAGCAAAAACCGCAACAGGCGTACCTCGCCTGCGAACACGGCACTAACCCATCGCATCGCTTGCTCCACAATGGCTTCCTCTAAGCGGGCTCTGAGCCAATTGTAAGGCCAGCCACCTTGCGTAAATATTCCTGCGTCCCCGAAACCCCAATGAATCTGTCAGCGATACCGACCCGCTTGATGCGTGGCATACGGGTTAGTAATCCCTTTGCATAAAGGTCACTAAACTCTTCTACCAGCGAACTACCGAAACCACCGCTCAGTTGATGCTCCTCCAAAGTGATAATACTCTCGTATTGCTCTGCAAGCATTCGCAACACGTCCGTCTCGTATTTGCCAATAAAAGGTGCACTATAGACGGACCAATCATCGCCTGATTTATCCAATTCGGACAGAGCGTCTCCAACGATCGCTCCTGTTGCCAACACTGCAGTACCGTTTCCTTTGCGTAACTGCCGGAACCGTCCGGGCCGCAACTTAAGCGACTGTTCAATAGGACGTAACGGTGGTTCTCCAGCCTTGTTAAGCCGAACGTAGCCAGGGCCACGATGATTAGCCATAAACCGCGCGGCAGCTTGAGCCTCTGCGGGGTCTGCAGGTGAGCACACAAGCATATTTGGGAGACTACGCAGCATCGCGATATCCTCCGTCGTATGATGTGAAACACCTTGTGGTCCGTAAGCATATCCTGCACCGACCGACACTATTTTCACATTGGCTTCATGGTAGCATACGTCATAACGAATTTGCTCCATGCAACGTAGGGTCGGAAAATTGCCTATAGAATATGTGAATACGTTGTATCCTTCGCGAGAAAGGCCCGCAGCTACTTGCGTCATGTTTTGTTCCGCAATACCGGCATTTAGATAACGATCAGGGAAGCTTTCTGCAAATGTCTCTAAGACAGAATACCCAAGGTCGCCACAAATGAGAAAGATATCATCATGTTTTGCCGCGAGTTCACATAAACTTTTAACGAAGTTAGTGCGCATCAAACGACTCCAAGCTCAATTCGGGCTGCTTCATAATCGTTATCGCGCGGGGACTGATAATGCCATGCAAGCTGATGCTCCATGAAGCTTACACCTTTACCTTTTACCGTATGTGCGATCACGCAATGGGGTTTTCCCATTCGGGTCGCCTTTGCGGTGCGAAAGCTTTGCTCGAGCAATGGGAGCGAATGACCGTCTACTTCGGTTACTTCCCAGTTGAACGCTCGAAATTTATCAGCAAGCGGCTCAAGTGCCATTACTTCAGCAACTGTACCGAAGCTCTGAATTTTATTGTAATCTACCACAAGTACTAGGTTGTCCAGCCCGTGATGTGAGGCGAATAGGATGGCTTCCCAATTCGATCCTTCATCCAGTTCACCATCACTGACAATCGTAAAGACTGAGTAATCCACGGAGCGGCGCTTGCCGGCGATTGCCGAGCCGCAGGCGACACCCAACGCGTGCCCCAAACTACCGGTAGAAAGCTCGACGCCTGCCAACTTATGATTCACGTGTGAGGTGAAGTAACTGCCGTTTTCGGTGAACTCCGTCAGCAAATCAAGTTCAGGAAAAAAGCCTCGCAACTCTAATGCTGCGTAGAGCGCCGAGCATGCGTGACCCTTGCTGTAAAACAGTCTGTCCCTTGTCACACTTGTTGTTGTGTCCGGTGCAATATCGAGTACGCCGTTGTAGAGTACTGCCAGTACGTCAGCCACCGAAAATGCACCGCCTATATGCGACGTACGCTTGCGGTAACACAACTCCAGTACTCTCAGTCTTATATTATTTGCAAAATGCGCGGTGTCCATCATGCAGGCGGCCTTGTTAATAAAGGATAGTACCAAGCAATAGTTCGGCGAAGAGCCTCACTAAACGGGATAGTAATTGCTAGATCGAGCTCATTTTGCGCACGTGTAATATCCGGCACATAGTATTCTGTGGTAGAATCTTGGAAACGCGTGCCTTGAATTCGGATATCAGGTCGCGCGATGTCCGCGACATGGGCAACTGCCGCGGCGAGCGCGGCAATCGAAATTGCTTCATCTGATCCTACGTTGTAAGCACGATTAGACGCGCCACGCAGCAAAATTCTGAGCAACCAGATAACTAGATCTGAACCGTACATGTATGATCGGTGCGGAGTACCATCTCCCTTAATTAAGAAAGGCTCTCCACGTATCGCATTTGCTATAAAGTTCCCTGCGGCAAACTGTTTGTCGAGTGCAAGGTAAGGACCAACCTGTGCAAAAACTCGTGCAGAGCTGCACTGTAATCCACTTTCAGCCGCATAAGCAGTTCCTAGCCATTCGGTGGCAAGTTTTCCGAGGCCGTAAGCAGTATTCAACGCATCTGGGCGAAGTGCACTAACAAAATCCTCTGGTACATTTTTTATTGAGGGCTGGATACTGCCATAAACTGCACCAGAGCTCAGCAGCAGGATGCGACTAACCGAACGCTGCCGACAGAATTCCAACAGACGGCGAGTGCCGATCACAGTTACATCAAATGTTTCTAGAGGCGTACTGTTGGCGACAACATCAGTTGCAGCATGAATGGCGTGGGTAAAGTCTCCCTTCGGAAAAACAAAATCACGGATATCCCCCTCGATCAGCGACACGGCTTTATCGCCACCTAGATGAGGATATCCTTGCAAGAAGCGTCCGGGTTGGCGGGAGAGCACAGTGACCGACATTCCCAATTCCATACTACGGTTGGCGTGGCACAATGCCTCGAGCAACCAGCGTCCGATGTAGCCCGTGCCGCCAGTGAGCAGCAAGCGCGCTCCCGCAAGCGAGCGCAAGTCCCCTTCAGCATATACCATCACGTGATCAAGGTCAGCACTCGGCAAGCGCACTTCAGGCAAGGTCTAGTATCTCCATCAGTCGCTGATCAAAGGTTAGTTTGTCGTTTACATACGTACCTTTGTGAAACGACAACCTGCATTTTATTAACAAAACCATCAAAAGGATAGCAATATCAACGTCTTTGCCCCATGGCGTATAACCGAATATGTTCGAATTAAGATGTGGGCGATTTCCAAAAAAGGTTAGCCAGTAGAGGTAGTCATATCCTTCGATTCCCCAGAACGCGTCTTCCCAGTCGACAGCAAATATACTCGTGCCGTCGAACATCAGATTGCAGGGCCCAAGATCGCCATGGCAAAGGCAGAAATGCATCTGCGATTTCATCCGGACCAGAATGTCAAAGTAGTGTGGAATTGCGCGGCGTAAGTCGGGACCAATCTGTCCACGTGCACAAAGGGTGACGAATGCCTGCTCGCTCTCTAACAATAGGCGGGAGAAATTGTCTTCCGATCGCACCCTCAGTCGCTCTGGATACGTAGCAAGTTTCTCCATATACATACCGGTTAATCGTCGGATATCTGTTGGCGACACCGGATCGGCGGGTAATAAGGCATCCATCGCAAGCCATAGGCGACCATCTTCCGTTGAGAAGCTCTCAGTATGCAAGGCAAGCCCGTAGAGATACGTTAATACGTCGATTTCCTTTTCGAGGTTTTCACGCGCCTCTAGCGATTGCCCGTGAGTTTTCAAGAACCGACGAGTACTGTCTAGTGTGGCAATGTAACAGATGCCATGTGTCCCGCCAGTAACAGGCTCTAGTGCCGTATATTTCCCGGGTAAGCTGTCTACCGAGGGTAAAGATATCTCGGTAGACGGACCACGAGCATATAGTTTGCTAAACATTATAATAGCGGCTCAAGTAATCGACCTTGTCATAGCCCAAGTGGCGCGCAACTGCAGCGGTACCGCTAGCGATCTGCAGTTTTTCTGCCGCACTCAGCTCATCTATTACGGCCTCATTGTAGTCCTTGGTACTTTTAAGCACTGTTCCCCAAGGTGCGATATCGCCCTTAATTTCAACCGCATTCCAGCTCGGATAAAGCATAGATGCTTCGAAATCGACCCCGATAAACTCCGCCACACCTCGCATAAAAGATCCCTTGTCTTCCATAAGGTCTTCATAGCGGAATATTTGTACATTCTTCGGGTACATTTTAGCATACATCTCCACAGTCGAATGGTAGATGTTCCAAGTAATAAGGTATTTACTCAAAGGTTGCGGAAAGGGGCGACGCTTTGTGTCCCGGTAAGCAGAGAACGGATTGCGCACGATATGCATGATCCTGACATCTGGGAAATCACGAACTATACGTTCGGCATCGATACCAATTGCTGGCGAATAGCCAACATATCTCATGTCATCATTTGGCTGTGCATAATAATTTTTCCAAGCGACAAAAGTCGAACGGAAGAAGGCCTCAATTACCCGGCGGCGGGTATAGGGTGCACTACCAAGAAGTCTCTCGAATTCGGCAATGCGGTCAGCTTCGGCAAGTTGGCAATCGGCATCCCTAAATTTCGAACCGTTCTTTTTCCGCAGAAAGGTTTTCATTTCCTCATCGATCATCTGCTCGTACAACTCGATAGCGGTCAGACCTTCAGGAAATTCAGGATAACGGTACTGCACACGTTCTACCGACGCGAGGAAATCGTTAAAGTTACGATTTCCGAGCTGAGATTCGAACGGATAAACTAACAACTGCGAGTGTCCATCCAAATGGCGATGAGTGACATTACCGCCATGCTCAAACCCGGCGGAAATCATGACTAACTTGAATTGGCTCATACAGATGCTCCTTGAGAATATTGAGGGCGTTCTGACGTATTTGATACAATTTGTGAAGGCGCTTTATTTCGGATGTATCGGTATCGGTACCTATCGATGTATTTTTGCAAGTAGCGCTCGATCAAAAAGCTAAGTGAAAAACTCGCAGATATAGTAGCCAGCAGGAGGATTTCACCTTGCAAACCAACACTTTTAAAGATGCTCAAAAGCAAGAAGTGATTTAGGTAAATCCCGTATGAAAGGTTCCCCAGCAAGCTCCCGACTGGGTGGGACGTACGTTCGAATAGCAGCACAACCGCTAGCGAGAATAAGCCGATAAGGAAAAAATGGGTTACAACCCCACCCAACTCGAAACTCGATTCTCCATTGAGCAGCAGTAGGCATAGCAACAAGCCTAGAATGACCGATCTCTTGTGTGACAGATGTTGCTTCAAGCGGTCCACAAGGGGATGCGCGGACAGAAAGTAAAGTCCGCACCCCAGTAAAAAATAACCGTAATTGCCAAGGGGGAAAAAATATGAGAGGCGATCACTGTTTGTATAAATAAGCGCTAGATATTTAACGCCCATAAGAATTACAAAACCTAGAAAATATAGTATCGGGCGAGGCCTACGAAGAATCAACGGCACAGTGAGATAGAACAACAACTCGCTACCGATTGACCAACTCTGTCGCACTGGCAGCAGATAATGAAGAGGTTCGTTGACTGAAACGATATCCTGGCCAAACAGGAAAATCGTAAGTGCCCCCATCCATATACCGTACTCACCACTATCGGAAAATAAATTGAAGATTAGCTCATCATTACCAATATATGAGCCAGCAACCAACCAAACGCTTGCGGTCATGACTAGCAAAAGCAAATAAGTTGGCCACAATCTCAGAGCGCGATTTAAATAGAAAATTCGAGCGCCGTGCACGGCCTGATGATATTTGGTCGTATATACCGCCGCCATATATAGGCCTGAAAGCACAAAAAAAACCTGTACGCTAGCACGAGCTCCGATACTATGAGTCCAAAACCCTGCATGGCTAGCCAGCACGACCAAGGCCAGAGTAAACCGAACGAGCCCCATCCTCAGCCTTTCATCTTGCGGGTATAGTCTTCAATATCATCCAGGGTATAAGACTTCATGTCAGCACCGGCAAGAAATGCCTGCTGCCAAGCGAGAATGCGTTTTAAAGCTTCCTCCAAAGACCAGCGAGGTTGCCAACCAAGGCATTGGCGAGCCTTGGAGGAATCAAGCTTGAGGTAGTGGGCTTCATGTGGCTGGGGAGCCGAGTCAACGGTCCATTGGGCCGATTGACTCCAACCTTTAGTAAGAAAATTGGTGATCCATGAGACCGAGCGGGTATCTTTATCATCTGGACCGAAGTTCCATGCCTCAGCAAACGATATCCCGTCTTCATAGAGCTTCTCAGCGAGCAAGACATATCCAGCTAATGGCTCTAAAACATGCTGCCACGGACGTATTGCATGCGGTGAACGGATGTTTACTGTTTCACCAGCTACTATCGCGCGCAGAATATCGGGCACAAGCCTATCCTCAGCCCAGTCCCCCCCGCCAATGACGTTGCCAGCCCGCGCTGATGCAATTGCCACCCCATGCGCCTCGTATAACGCTACTGGAAAATATGATGCGCGGAATGCTTCCGTAACTAGTTCAACGCAGCCTTTGCTATTACTATAGGGATCGTGGCCACCCATAGGATCCCGCTCTCGGTAACCCCAAACCCATTCACGATTGTCATAGCATTTGTCGCTAGTAACGTTCACCACCGCCCTTATGCCAGGCGTTTGCCGTATGGCTTCCAATAAGTGTACTGTACCCATCACGTTAGTTTGGTACGTCTCCACTGGATGCTTATAGGAATATCGCACCAGCGATTGCGCCGCGAGATGTAGTATTATTTCGGGAGCGGCGTCCTTGACCACTCGCTCGACAAGAGCAAGATCACGGATGTCACCAAGAATAGAAGTAATACCTTCTCCCACTCGTGCTATTTCGAATAGGCTTGGGCTAGTCGTGGCAGGCAGAGCGAAACCGGTGACATCAGCGCCCATTTGACGCAGCAACAGCGTCAACCAAGAGCCCTTGAAACCAGTGTGCCCCGTGATTAGAACACGCTTATTCTTCCAAAAACTTGCGTTCAACTTACCATACCTTCCAAGGCGCTTTGCCCTGCTCCCATAATTGCTCCAACAGTGTGCGATCACGCAATGTGTCCATAGGCTGCCAAAAGCCATGATGTTGATATGCCGACAGTTGGCCTCGCAAAGCAAGCTCTTCAAGCGGTTCACGCTCCCAGACCGTACTGTCGCCCTCAAGCAAGTCTAAGACCTTAGGAGATAAAACGAAAAAACCACCATTTATCATCCCACCATCACCTTTAGGTTTCTCCGCGAAAGTTATGACCCTATTGTCGGAGTGTATATCGAGTGCACCAAAGCGCCCCGGAGGATAAGCGGCAGTTAGCGTCGCCAACCCTCCTTGAGCATTATGAAAAGCAATCAAATCATGAATATTAACGTCACTTACGCCGTCGCCATAGGTGAAGCAGAACGCCTCCTCATCACTCAAATAGCCAGCGACTCTCTTCAGCCGGCCGCCCGTCATTGTTTCTTCGCCGGTATCTACCAAGGTTACTTTCCAAGGTTCGGCATGACGCTGGTGTACCTCCATACGATTTTGTGCCATATCAAAGGTCACATCCGACATGTGCAAAAAGTAATTCGCGAAATACTCCTTGATAAGATAGCCCTTATAACCGCAGCAAATAACGAAGTCGTGGATACCATAGTGTGAGTAAATCTTCATGATATGCCACATTATTGGCTTACCACCGATTTCAATCATTGGCTTGGGTTTCAAATGGGTCTCTTCGGAAATGCGGGTACCTAGTCCACCGGCAAGAATCACAGCTTTCATAACACTCTCCTGTTAGGGCGCTTCTTGATGCACTGACGGCCTCGCACGCTCACAGGCTTCTATCGCTTCCTGCGCAACCCGTGATGGCTTTAGGATTCGCTGACTGTAGCGTTCAGCATACCCGCCTGCTCCGGCTGCTGTTTTGAAGGATCCCGCAAGAACATAATCGGAGACGAGATTTGCGCCGAAGCTTTGGGTGACTTCGCTTTCATCCAGGCTACGAGGCCCACCCGGCTCAACCAAAAGCCAGGCATTGGCAAGGGTAGCGCAAGATTCACCGTTCAAAGTGGCAATAGCTAACGCGTCGCTGCCCGAATACGACCCCACAAACCACGGCTGCCCAGGACTGCGCGCCTTAAGATCATACAACAGGCCAGGCGAACGGCCAGTGAGATCGATCATTGGATTTCCAGCCGCAAAACCTGCTTGTTCCACAACACTCCGAACCTCAGCCAGATAATCCCTAAACCCATTGCTCACCAGAACATTGCCTTGGTCGCGTAGGTTCCAGTCAACATAATTATCGCTAAAAAAAGACTCTTGCCGATATGGTGCTTTGACTGCCTGTACCAGTAACGGAGCACAAACTCCTTGCAGGAGAACAACAAGTGCACAAAGCAAGGAAACATCACTAGATTGGCGAAGCAGTGGAGTTAGGAAAACCAACCCCGAAGCTACCCAGAAAAACCCTGCTGCGCTCCCATGCGACCAATAATTCCCATTGGTGCCAAACGCATAGATATGAGGAGCCACAAGCAATAAAAGAGCGAGTGGGATCATAGGGCGCAACGATTTTAATTCTCGCCATTCGAACAATGCAATGAACAAAATAGCTCCAGCAGGCACCGAAAATAACACAACCCCACGGAAACCGAGAGCTGGAGCATTGGGCCAAAGCAAGTAAGCGACCACTATCGGCGCCAAAAAAAATCCGCTGACGGTAAAAACCTGAGACAACATAAACCAGCGTCTCAGTGCCAATGCACCTACAATGATCATCAGAATGATAAGAATCATTATCATCTGCTCGCGCGAGCTGAGGTTCATGTTATCAATTCGGAAAATCTTATTAAATTCTTGCCCGCTCCCCAGGAGATCCAACATACCAATACTGTTGAGAACCCGATTGAAGAAACCTCGTATTGAGCCGTCAATTGCGATGGCGCAGGCTAGCGTTAGACTCGCAGCTAGAGACGCAGAACCGCATATCGCTAGATAGTTCCGCCGACCGGACGCCATTAGACAGGCCAAGACAGCCGGCGCCAACAGCGCCGCCGTGCTTGGCTTAGCAAGAAAGACAAGCCAGCCTCCGACACCAATACACACCCACCCAAGTAAGCGTTGCCACGAGTAGTAATTAATCGCAATGGCCAAACCTGTGAAGGTCAGCATCATACCCTGCAGCGTTAGTGAATTGTAACTGGGGGTAACGAGCCACCAGAGCGCAAAATAAGTTAGCGAAGTTGTAGCGATCCCAGCTGTCATTGCAGCGAAACTTATGGATTTCGTATTACTATGCGGCAATAATTGTCGCATAAGCACGACACTCAGAAGCCACGTGACACCAAAAGTAACCAACACATTTACGCGCCGTAATGCAACAGCATCTCCGCCTAAGAAATTGTAAATGGGATGATATACAAAGCCGAAGAATGACACGGGTATATGAATGCTATATGCGGCAGGCTCTGCTAACCAAAGAAAATAAAATCCCTCGTCAGTGAGATCAAATCCATAGCTGGAATAAACTATGGTAAACGCTAGCATTGCACCACTTGTAACAAGTGAAAAAACGGGAAGCAACCTTGCCACAACATTTGAGAAGCAGTCTAAACGCTGCCTAGAGCCGGTACCCAAAATTGACAATACAAAGCTCTCCCACTCAACCGCGACGTTGATATTCGCCAATTATTTGCATGAAAGTCCGCGACTTCACGCTGTCACGAAAATATCAAATCGCGACGCGTTGGTACCGGCTCTGCAATGCTTGGTCAAGGTAGCCCTGGCGCCAAGTCCAACACTCAGTGATGTATTGGGGATGGATATTGGCTTACTCGGTCAATTCAAAGTGTAAGCAGGAACACTTACCATTCAACGATCGAAGATTCGTCCGGTCCCGCCTCTCTGCAGATTCAGGAATACGAAACACTGAAGAGCGTCGACGAGTACGAAGCTAGATATATATAGATTTGGATTCGTTAGAAACCAAGCACGTGAAGACATGGCGCGAGAAGAACACTTAAGAAGAGAGACCAGTCATGTGTTGCCGTCACTCGACAAGATTATCTGTTCATCACCGCCTCGGTCATGCAGCTTTCAGGAGTATACGGTGGGGACCATTTACATTCATTCCACGCGTGTTCCCATTCAATCGTCATAGGCTTTGAAAGGCTTTCATATTCCCTTTTTCGCCCGGCAAATTCACTCGCTCTACTGAAAACGAAAGAGGGAATTGAAAACAAACGTAGACGGAGGTTTTTGAAATTTGCTATTTTTGTAACTAATTCTAATGTCGACCAATCCGAACCATCGCCAAAAACAAACGTCGAAATTTCAGGTAACTCAGCCTGTGTACACGCAATCAAAAAGGACGATAGGTTCTGAACAGATGTGAATGATCTTTTGGAAGTCATAGATTTAAAGGGAAGCGGCATTCCAAACTCGACGAGTTTTAATAAGCGTGCGAAATTTCCCGGACTTTGATAACCATAAACCATTGCTGGTCGAACAATGCACAACTCCATATTTAACGAGAAACACAACTCCCGTAGTGCTTGCTCCCCCGCCCATTTCGACCGAGCGTATGGTGTGTCCAATCGTAGTTCCGAATCCGCTCGAATTGGATTGATAGACCAGTTACCATGCACAGCCATCGTACTGACAAAAACGAACCGTTTCACACCGGAATTGTATGCAGCCAATGCACAGTCGACAGCCAGTTGGCGATTGGCAGCGTCAAAATCCTTCTCTCCAGAAACGCCCCCCTGCGCGTGAGCAAGACCAGCCAAATGAATAACGCTGTCACAGCCTTCAAAGAGGCTTGGGGTAGGCTGATTAACTGACATTGATCGCCAAACCGCATTAGCCGGCAGAACGTCACATGTTTCTGCGCGACCTATAGCAAACACAGGGCCTGTTTCCGACAGTGTCCTTACTACTGCTGATCCAATGTAACCGCTCGCACCTGTGACGCCGATCATTCTACTTAACACCCATCAGCTTGATATAATTCTCAGCAAGGACATCATAACTATGGTTCCTGATGACCCAATCCTTACCACGTGCTCCTAATTTTTGACGTTCTTCTATCGAAAGGTTCGCCAGACTATCGATTGCACGGGATATATCTTCTGGATCCCGAGGATCAGCTGTTGAACCACAACCCGCTTCGGAAACGGGGTCGTTACCAGATGTCACAGCAAAAACGACCGGTAGTTCTAATAGCATGTAGTCGAAAAGTTTGTTCGGGCTAATCCCAAACCGGAATATCGGTTCAGGTCGCAAAGAGATAAAACCTGCGTCTACGTCATTTAGAAGACAAATTACTTCTTTTTTCGGGATTTGGTCGAAAACTGCAACTCGGTGTGCAAGGTTCCTATTCTCTATGAGCGAGATGATGTCGGCCTTTAGGTCACCTCTCCCAACGATGACTGCGTATACGTTGCTATCTTTACGAGCTTGAATAGCCAGCGCAGCGATCAATGACTGAACGTGGTTTGGCCGTCCCAGCGCGCCCGTGTACGCCAAAACAAATTTACCCTCTTCACGCCACTGACGAACGAGTCTGATTGCAGCGTTGTCGACAATTGAATTCTCAGAATCAAGATTCAAAATCCCGTTGGGTATGTAATGCCAGCGCTTTTCACTTAAGCCTCTTTCGAGCATATGGGGTTTTGTACACGGCAACAGTGACACTACTTGATCCGCAGTGCGATAAGCACGCCTTTCAAGCCAGTCAGTGAACCGGACAAGCGGATGGGAAGGGGAAACTCCAGCCAATTCGACCAAGCTCAGCGGCCATAAATCGCGCACCTCGAAAATTAATTTTGCGGAAAATCGCTTCCTCAAATATTCCCCCGCAAGATATGCATAAGGGTGGGGAGAAGATATAATTATTCTGCTTGGGCGACCATAACGTCGCGCCAAAGAACCGGATCTCAGGATAATTGCTGCGGTGAAAGCAGCCATATTTAATAGACGTCGTACTCCGTTTCCTTGATATTCAAAGCTCTTTAAAAACTCGTACAAAACGCCCTGAATTACAGTCGGACCGGGATGGCACCGCTGATCAAGCAAATGGTGATCGGAGCACGTGATCACAACACATTTCTCACCCCTCTCCTGCCAACACTTGGCGAGATGGTATGGGCGATCATACCGGCCAACTCCAGGTCCACCAGCATAGGGATGAATAATCCAAATGGAGCCAGGATTAGACAAGACGAGACTCATTATATGCGCCTAAAAGACGACGGACTTCATTACTCCATTGCAATTCGCCTGCTGCATGTTGAACATTTTTTCGTTTATTTGCGATATCACTAGAATCCAACTTTGCCACAGAACTAGAGAATTCGTGCTGATCGTCAGACCCAATCCAACCACAGTTGAACCGATTGATCAAACTAATGTGCTCTAGGAGAGGGCTAGCTATAATAGGAATACCAGCATGAATATATTCAAATATCTTGTTCGGTAGAGAATAGTAATATGAAAGACAAACATTATCAGTCATACAGATGCCGACATCTGCGAGACGCGTAAAATTCAGTACATCGTTTGGAGCGACAGGTGGAAGATAGTGTATATTATTGAAATTTGATGCGGCGTGCTCTACTAGGTCAACCAGTGGCCCACTACCCATACAAACAAGATCACGATCAGGTAGCTTTGAAAAGACCTCTAATAGACGCTCAATACCACGACCATGCATAAGACCACCTTGGTAAATGAATAATAGTCTTTCATTTTCCAAGCCGATATCATTTCGTTGAACGTAACGGTGGTCACCGTTAGTTATTATAGATTGAGGAATGTTACGTACCACAGTTGGTCGGATGACATCGTAGGTTTCCGCATACCAATCCGCGATGGAATCGCTAACCACAAATACCAAATCGCACTTTTTAATTAATACACGTTCAACAACTCGGCCAATTTTCTGACGTATGCCTTTGTATCCCACTGTTTCAGTCTCTAGTTCATGAGTGTCATAAACAAGTTTCGCTTTGGAAAAATGTGCCAGCAGAACACAGAGCGGTAAGACCGCAAGACTGTGAGCGTTGACGCACGAAATTTCACGCTTTCTCAAATAAATGAGTACGTTTATCGACCATACGAGCGTGATAATGACCTTTGAAAGGAATGCGCCAAACGCACTGATTTCCGGCCTTTTTAGGCGCACTAACGTTCTTTTATCATCAAGTTTTTCACGTTCAGGCAGACCTTTACGTGCGACACCGATCACTTCAACCTGGTCGAAAATATCGGCTCCAACCAAAGCTTCCGTTATTCGCAGTATGCGACTTTCATGCGTGAGATTGGAAGGATAAACATGAACATTCAGGGTCACAATATCATACCTGTTTTGCACGGTTTCTTATATAATTCCGCAGAGATGAAGACCCCTCGATAAAACGATTACTATTTGAGTACTCAAGGTGAGACTTGTTGGGAGCATCGATGATATTTTGCAGGGTCTCTTGAGTTATGCCGAATTTCTTAATGACAAAATCAGTATCCTGAGCCAAATTGTTGTCGGCATAAGGATCGCGTTCGAGTTCCGACAAGCCCTCATCACGTGTTATTTGTCCTGCACACACCAAAGCAGAAAGATGAGCTCGCCGTTTATCAAAGCCGAATTTCTTAGGTAAGTAATATCCTTGATACCATCGCGTATAGATCGACTCGTAATGTTTGCCGCCGTAATATTGCCAGCCCAACTCAGATTTCATTTTTTCAATCGCCTCAGATTTATTATAATCAAGGAAATTCAAAAGATTGACCATCCGATAACGCCCGGTCAAAATATGGGCAGTAAAAGAAAATAAGGAAATCGTTGGAAAGCTCTTCAAAGGAACGGTTCCAAATTGGTTATGCAAGGCCCTTATATGTCTTAAGTCATGGCTGTAATAAACCCAGGAAATCGGCAGAATTCCCTCAGTCACCACGTTGCTACCATTTATAACATATGGCGTCCCAACTTCACGGGCGGTCTTGATTAGAGTGGCCGTAATAGCGTGATCGGTAGGAATCTCACAATTCGGAACAGAAGCTTTTAGAAAAGACATCTGAAGATCTTTAAACTCTTCCCAATCAACAACATAGGTTTGCAGATCGATTTTCAACCGGTCTAGCGCATTTTTGATATTCGCTACCGCAAGCTCTGAATTCCAACCGTTATCAAAATGGATTGCCAACGGCCGTAGGCCGAGTTCCTTAAGTTTGTAAATTACATAAGTACTGTCTACCCCGCCACTTACGCCAGCAACGCAATCGTACTCTCGATTTTTTCCGTCATCCTTAATCCTGTTTACAACGGCACTAAGAGCCCGTGCTCGTTCTTCAGGAAGCCGGATTTCAGATCTAACGCGTAAAAAATATCTGTTGCAATGGTTGCAGTTACCATATTCGTCAAAAATGATCTCTGGATCAGACGTATCCATAAGGCATCGATTACATTGGACGTATGATAGGTGGGAGGGTTGGCGTATCATTTATACCTCAGCCTGAAAAACAAAAAGAAGATTGCAGTCATCACCAACCAACCAGATCCAGAATTAATTGCTGTGAAAAAATTGCTCTCCATTAACACTAAAATAAGAGGGAGGTTAAACGGCAAAGCTAATAGATGGTCGCCATATATAAAATACGACATGCTAAACAGTAGGCCACACAAAACTGCAGCAATTGCAAATCCAGCCAACCCAAAGTTCGCATAGTCGGTCATAAAGGCAGCAGCGTTAAGGCTTCCATGCATGCCCTGCTTCACGTTTTCTGGATAATAGCTGGAGTAAAGTTTTGTGGGAACATGAACGTACTCACAACCGACAATCAAAGCTACGGGGCGATATCCGCATCCAGCTTCGAATACTCCTTCGCGCTCATAATAATTAAACCACTGTCCTATGACTTGTCCGGGAACAAGTATTGCCCGTTCAATTAATGAAGAAACTACTGCGTGTTTTTTCCAGTACTCAGAAACTAATCTTTCTTCAATGTGATAGCCGGGTTGATCTACATTAACGGATTCCCCTCTAAAGCTAATTGAAGCTACCGTAGTGACGGCGAATACCAATATGGCCATCAAAGACAACGTGGAGCTGAAATGGAGCCACTTTCGTTGAGTAAACTGCAATGCCAGCGTTGGCAAAAAGAGGAGAATAGGAAACACCCTCGCAAAAAGGCTGAGACAATAAAACCCACCTGCGATCAAGACAATAAAAAACAAATAAGATCTGTAGTAATAAGCAATGACAAGAAGCGCCGGCCCCAAAGCCTTCAGGGAGTAATCACTCGCGTAGCGTAGATATGAAGGCAAGTCAAAATAGGATTGTTGCCGGACTATACTGATTGAAATGTCATTTTTTTCTTTCAGAGCCTCTAATACAGGCAACCTGCCAATGTAAAGAAAATGTGCTGCAATTACGGCCACATATAACGCCAATAAGATGTAAAAGAGATATATCCGGCTACCTTCTAACCTCCCCCTTGGTGATTTTTCAGACGCTGAATATAATAAGTTTTGCTTAGGGAAAACCCTCATAAATCCGAAATACACAAACGTGACAACCGAAAAAAAACAAACAATTACGACGCTAGTTATTTCATTTTTACCGCTTACCAGTGCATAGGATAATGCAGCAAAAGCAAGCCATGCTACTGAGCCCAAGTATGCAATAAATACTCTATGTTTAAATGCAAATCTCGAAATTTTTTCTTTCATAAACGAACCAACAAACGTTTTAACTTGACTCCTAGCTCAATTAATTTGGCATCAGAGGCGTATTGGGAGTAATCCTTGTTTGGAAGTTGGAACAACCTCTCCAATTCTTCAACGTTTACACCCAATTTTTTAGCCACAAACTCCTTGTCACTCTCTTGCAACTGGCGATCATACGTTGGCGAGCCAAGCTCCTCAACTGCCGCCTCTCTCGTCATTTGTCCGGCATTTATTAGGGACGATAAATGGGCGAGCCTTTTATCGTAACCGAATTTGACAGGGAGATAATAGCCTTGAAAGAAACGGGTGAACACCGATTCATAATGTTTGCCGCCATAGTCCCGCCAACCGAGCTCATTAGCAATGAGCTTTTTGGCTTCGGCTTTATTATAAGGAATAAAATTAAGCGGCTTTACAGTTTTGATTCCGCGTACATATGGATACCATAAATATTGTGCCAAGAACCCGATGGTAGGATAGTTTCTAAGCTTGATATTCCCATGTTTTTTGTGAACATCCCTCAGATGCTTCGCGTCTCCGGACTGATGGCCCCAAGCTGACGGCAAAATAAACTCTGTGGCGTAATTACTACCAGAGAGTATGTATTTTATTCCGTGCTTTGCTGCCTCGCGGTACAATATTGCGGGAAACGCATGATCTGTTGGAATATCGCAATTAGCAACCGAGGCTTTGAAAAACGCCAATTGTAGATCCCGCATTTCCTCCCAGTCGACCACATGGGTATGCAAATCGATCGATAGCTTTTTTACAATGTTTTCAATATTGTTTACTGCCAGTTCCGAATTCCAACCGCTATCAAAGTGAACGGCAAGAGGACGCAAGCCAAGTTGCTTTGCCATATATGCGACGTAAGAACTATCGACCCCACCACTTACGCCCATAATGCAGTCGTACTCGTTATTGCGTCCGCGTTCTTTGATTCGATTGACAATGCTTTCAAGTTCGGCGCGGCGTTCGCCGTTATCAGCCTTTTTTACGATATCTCTTACCATGCTGTCGTACCGCTGACAGTGGTTACACAAACCATCTTCGTTGAAAGTAATTTGCGGATCTGTTGTGTCCATAACACAACGAATACATGCTTGATATGTACGGGCATTCATTGCCGAGTGCTCTCCAATTGAATTTCCTCAAGCTGCGTGCCGCTTGGATAATTTATCAAGACCGCCTTATGTTTTCCGTGGAAAACAAACATACTTCCGGCAGCCACCGCGTTAACACCGCACGATATTCCTTCGTGAAGGTGCGTGAGATTTCCTGCTCCGCCACAGGCAATCACGGGAGTATCAACCGCACCAACGATGCTTTTCAGAAGATTTGTGTCCAATCCTCCCATCGTCCCATCGCGATCAATGCTGTTAACGAGAATCTCACCTACACCCAGGCGCGCCAATTGTTCGGCGTAACGGATCGGATCTTCTTTGGTATTGGTTTTACCAGCGTTGATCCAAACCTCATATTTTCCAAAGAAGCTTTTCTTGACATCAATCGCTGCAACTATGCTTGACGTACCAAATGTCAAACATGCGTCTTTTACTAAGTCTCGATTATGGAATGCAGCAGAGTTGAGACTAACCTTTTCAACACCAACTCTTTGCAAACGTCTTATCTGCTCAAGAGACGAAACCCCGCCGCCATAAGCAAGCGGCATAAAGCACTCACCTGCAATATCGCCAATCAGTTCGAAATTGGGTTCACGCTTTTCGGCGGTTGCCGTGATATCCAGGACCAGAAGTTCATCAACTTCTTTCTCATTGAATATTTTCACTGCATTGACGGGATCGCCCACGTATTTAGGATCCGAAAACTTCACTGTTTTATAGAGACCTCGCCCCTTCAGCAGCAAACAAGGAATTATCCGCGCCTTCAGCATGCTTCAAACCTCTCAACGAAGTTTCGATAAACCTGCAAACCGTATTTATGACTTTTCTCGGGGTGAAATTGCATCGAAAGGATATTTTTCTGCGCCATAGCGCTGGTGAACTCCGAACCGTAGGTGCTACGCGCCAAAATGATGCTCGGATCATTGGCAACCATATAGTAGGAATGCACAAAGTAAAATCTCATGGGCCGTGTGACGTCATCAAAAATTCCACCACCTTCTGACTGAGGCTCGACCATATTCCAACCCATATGGGGCACCCGCAAACTAAGGCCTTCGGCGGGACGAAAGCGAACGAGTTTTGCATCGAGCCAACCCAGACCCGGCTTATTGCCTTCTTCACTTTCTCGAGCCATCAGCTGGGCGCCTAAACATACACCAAGAACAGGCTTGTGCTGATCGACGACCAGATCATTCAAAATCTCTATCAAGCCAAACTTTTCCAAATTGCCCATAGCCTCATCAAAGGCCCCGACACCCGGTAACACAAGCTTGTCAGCCTGCCGCAAAATTGTCGGATCGCGCGTGATGACAGGTGTGCCTCCGGCTTTCCTTATCATATTGAAAACAGAGCCTACGTTTCCAGTGTCATAATCAACAATTGCTATCAAAGGCTGTCTCCCAAGCTCTCGCGCGTTTGGTTGGCTTTACGGTAGCTGTATAAACCGATCAGGCTAGCGGCAAAACCAGCTACAAGCCCAGCAAGCATCAAAGAGATCAGACTTTCCCCAAGAAGCTGCCTCTGCAGTCCCAGTCCTGCCCATAGTGCTAGATAAAGCAACCACGCCTTTAAAAGACACTTCGCAAGGCTTAGGACAGAGAACGCTGAAATTTTGAACAACGCGTAGAGATAAATGTGGTGATAAGCAATATTGCAAATTGTATATGCGATGACGGCCCAAAGCGGATTTTTGGAAGCCCAAAGCACTGAAGCCACTGCTATCGCTGTTATAACATCACAACTAATTTGCACAACAAAGGATACTCCTTGGCGCATATGAACCTCGAACAGGCGCTCTGGCCAGCCAGTTTGCAACGCCAACCAAGCTGCCGGCGCTAAAGCCGCGGCCATCATTCCCGCGGTTCCCCAAGAAACACCAAACACCCTGATGAATAACGGCTCGCCAAATACGCCAGCAAATGCGAAAAGAGGTGCGCTCGCGAAAATCCCAGCACTGAGGATGGATAACGTCAGTTTTTCGAGTCGAATATCACTCTTTTTAGCCACTGCTTCTTTGAAGAAAACCTGACTTAGAGAGTTTGAAACGAGGAGTGTCGGAGCCAATAGCATCGAGCGTGCCAACGCATAGGCCCCTGCAGCTGCTATATTTGAGAAAGCAGTAAACAAAAATATTGGCGCATCACGGGCAATAGTCCCAACCAGACTGTAGGGGGTGTTAAAGACGAAAAATTGATAGTATCTCGCGATCAGCTGGCGAAAGGTGGGTACGTTCCACTCACCCGTCGTATGGATGGGAAGTAAACAATTACGAAGGACCGAGGTCGCCGCCAAAACTTGACCGACAAACTTCCCAAAAACTAGTCCGGCCGTGGACGTAGTTACGATCCCGATGCCCGAACTTATCAAAAGAAAACCAGTCTGATTTATAACACCGCTGCCCGCAATGGTGCGAAATGACCGGGTGCGTGTTGCAAATGCGACACCCACTTGCATCGCAGTAATGGCGACTACCATGAGGGGCAATACTAAAACCCAGACAATGCCATTGCTTTGAAAAAGACCAAAAAATAGAAAAGCGACGAGGCCGAAACAAAACGTCAATGTAGAAACTGCGCCTGCGATCATGCAGACTAGAGACGCGATCTGTTTCGCCTCAGCCTCATCGTCAGGCAAAACGATGGCCAAATCTAACCTGCATGTCGCGACCACGGCCAAGGATGCTGCTATGCCCATAAAAAGCGTCTGCAGGCCATAAGCTTCGGGTCCGTACAACCTTGTCAGCAAAGGTGACGCAAGAATGGGCAAAGCTTGAGCTAAAGCAGTACCCGTAAACATCGCAACGAAGTTGGTGCGAAAGCTCACGGCGCCCTCAACATCTCTTCTAGAATTGCTTCGCTGGCGTTCCCATTTCCATAAGGCTGGGGGAGCTTGCCATCAGAGCGTTTCCGGGAAAGGGATTTCGCAATTAAATTTCTGTCCGCCCCGACCAGAACGTTCAGACCAAGCTCGACCGTCTCAGTCCATTCTGTTTCATCACGCATGGTGACACACGGAACTTCATAAAAGAACGCCTCTTTTTGTACGCCTCCGGAATCTGTTACGATGACGCGTGCGGACTGCTCAAGTCTGATCATATCAAGGAATGGCAAAGGCTCCACAACCGTAATATTTGAAAGGTCGGTAATAAGATTGAGGTCCTCAATTTTTTTTCTAGTGCGTGGATGAAGTGGTAAGACGACCGGTATCTGCGACGCGAGATCAGCCAATCCCTGCACAACGGACGTTAACCTCCGCACCGAATCGGTGTTTTCTGCGCGATGACACGTTGCGAGCACATAGTGGCCATCTTCGAGGCCAAGACGCTCTAAGGCATTGCTTTTGTGTCGTGCGATATCTCTGTAATACAGCGACACATCATACATCACGTCTCCCACCAGGTGAACGCCGCTTCTAATCCCTTCATTATAAAGATTTTCCACGGCTGATTGCGTGGGGCAGAAGGTCTTGCGCGAAAGTCTGTCCGCAACAATACGATTAACCTCCTCAGGCATGTTCATATTGAAAGACCGTAACCCCGCTTCAACATGAGCAATAGGAATATGCAGCTTTGCCGCGGCCAAAGCGGCAGCTAAAGTTGAGTTCGTATCACCATAGATAAGAACCCAATCTGGCTTTTCGGCCAGCAAGACGTTTTCAATACTTTCAAGCATTTTGCCCGTCATGGCGCCATGCGTGCCACCTGATATTTCGAGATTGTAATCGGGAGCTGGAATGTCAAGCTCCTCAAAAAAAACGCTCGACATATTTGGATCGTAATGTTGCCCGGTATGAACCAAAACTTCCGTGATCTTATCGGAGTATTTTGATCGAATTGCGCGCGAAATCGCAGCAGCTTTTATAAATTGGGGACGAGCGCCAATTACTGTAACAATTTTGATCATCTGGCAAGCGCTCGCAAAGGTTGTTGCATATTCGTGTTACAAGTATTATGTTCTGACTTTAAATCACTGACTAAACGCTGCGATGATGAACTCCTGCTCGGATGTACCCAAGTATGGATGCATAGGCAGGCTTAAAACCTGATGAGCCACTTTTTCGGTCTGTGTCAGGTTACCAACAATACGACACGAGTTCACGTAAGCTGGCTGGATATGTAGAGGGATTGGATAGTGGACAGCAGTTGGAACACCAACTCTGTTGAGCTTCTCCAAAATGGCCTCCCTGTCTTCACATAACAACGTAAACTGCCCCCATACACAGGTTCTGTCGTCGCGTACGCCCAGCGTCCGAACCCCCTCGATATTTCCTAGTGCATTCACATACCGCGAACCGATCTTTATACGTTGGTCGATCTCCCAGTCTAAATTCTCAAGCTTGGCCAGCACAACGGCGCATTGAATGGTATCCATACGCCCGCCAACACCAATTCGTGTGTGGTAATACCGACGCTCCTGACCATGTACGCGGATTTCCCGCATTATTTTTGCTAAGTCACTGTTATCCGTAAAGATTGCGCCACCATCGCCGTAGCATCCAAGTGGTTTACTCGGGAAGAAACTCGTGCAGGCGATTGTGGAAACATTACATGAGCGCTTTCCGCGATAGCTTGCACCAAAGCTCTGCGCAGCGTCTTCAATAACTGCAATGCCATGACGTGACGCAATTTCGTTGATTTCATCCATATCCGCAACTTGCCCATACAGCGACACAGGGATGATAGCGCGCGTCTTCGACGTTATCGCGCCTTCAATTTTGCTCACATCGATATTGCAGGTATCAGGTTCAACATCTACGAAAACGGGGATTGCCCCTAGAAGCGCAATAACTTCAGCAGTCGCAACGAACGTAAAAGCCGTTGTGATAATCTCATCGCTGGGCTTTACGCCTAGAGCCATAAGCGAAATAAGAAGTGCCTCAGTGCCGGAACTCACCGTAATACAGTGTTTTGCGGATGTATATTCCTCAAGCTTCTGTTCAAGCTCGCGAACTTCCGGACCCATGATGAATTGTCCGTGTTCAAGCACTTGACTAATGCGCTCATCCACTTTTTCTTTTAGGTGTCTGTATTGCGCCTTCAGATCAATGAACTCGATTTTTTTTGTCATTCGCGTATACAGCTCTCGTCTTTGATTTGATAAACTTCACCACACTCACATGCGACTTTACCCGTTCCATGCAACTGGGTCCCACAAAGGCACATCCAACCTATTCTTCTCGCCGGCACGCCTACCATTAAAGCGTATGCAGGCACATCTTTGTTGATCACAGCCCCAGCTCCAACAAAAGCATGTTCTTCAATCGTGACGCCACATACGATGGTGCAGTTGGCACCCAATGTTGCGCCCCGTCGCACAACAGTCTGTCGATACTCTGCTTTGCGGTTCACTGCGGAGCGCGGGTTGTAAACATTGGTAAAAACCATGCTTGGACCACAAAACACATCGTCTTCTAGTCTCACCGCATCATACACAGAGACATTGTTCTGGATTTTTACATTATTACCGATAGCGACGTCATTACCGACAAAGACATTTTGCCCAAAGGAACATCCTGTTCCTATTTGAGCACCACCGCAAATGTGAACCCAGTGCCAAATCCGAGATCCATCGCCGATAGTAGCTCCGTCATCGACAATTGCTGTAGGGTGAATCGTGATCATCAGAAATCCAGCGGTAAATTCACGCGGCGTCCATCGCGAGCGGACTTGTATATAGCGATCAAGGTTTCAAGACTTTTCAAACCTTCACGGCCGTCTGTTTCAGGCTCACTTTCGCCGCGCAGAACACGGATAACGTTGTCGTAGTAAAGTGGATGCCCAAAGCCATAGACAGAGGTAGTCTCGTAGCTGGCACTGGCAACCTTAGCATCATCTTCATGTTGTTCAGCAAATTCCCAGTGTTGGATTTCATTCACAGCCACTCCACCGATGCGCACGGTCCCTTTTTCACCGATGATCGTGATGCTGCCCTCCAGATTTTTTGGATAAGTAAGCATCGTTACATTCATCGAACCCATAGCACCCGAGCGCCATTTAACGCTTACGACGCCTGTATCTTCAACTTGGATATTGCGCGCGAGGGTGCCGGTGTAGGCATGTAGGCTCTCAATTGGACCAATAAGCCAGTCCAATAGATCCACATAATGGCTGGCTTGGTTCATGAAAGCGCCGCCATCAAATTCCCAGGTGCCGCGCCAATCAGATGAATCGTAATAGTCCTGTGGACGCGTCCAAAAAACATTTATGTTGACCATATATATTCGGCCAAATCGCTTCTGTTCTACTGCACGTTTTAACAGTTGCAGCGTCGCATTGCGACGGTTCTGCTTGACGACGAAAAGACGCACATTGGCATCATCACAAGCCTTCACCATATCGAGACCATCTTGCCAGCGGGTCGACATGGGCTTTTCAGTGATAACGCTGCGTCCAGACGCAGCAATCTGCTGTGCTTGCATGCTGTGAATCCCACTTGGCGTGGTCAACACAACAACATCAGCTGTTGTATTTTTGAGTAATTCCTCAAGGCTGCTATATCCGTTTGCGCCGGTCTTTTCGACAGCCTTTGCCAAAGCTTCCGGATCAATATCGCATACATCAACCAATTCGGCACGATTGCCATGCTGAGCAATCGCCGCGAAGTGGTTCTGAGCGATACGCCCAGCACCCACGAGTGCAATTCTAACGTTACGATTGGTAATAGGAGCTGGGAAATGACGCATTGATTAAGACCTTACAACATTGCTGGCAGGCTCAAGATACCGCCCACGCGTGTCAACGATGAGCTGAGCATTTTTCAGGATGCAAGAATAATTGTACTCATCGTGGTCAGTGGCCAACAGCACACAATCATAACTCTGCAGGTTTTCGGCGGTCAAATCGACACTAGACAGATCAAAATGAGCATGATCACGAAGTTTAGGAAACACAGGAACGTAGGGATCGTTATAGTTTACGTCTGCGCCAAGCGCTTGGAGTTTTTCCATAAGTATGACGGACGGCGATTCACGCATGTCGTCGACATTTTTCTTGTAAGCAATTCCCAAAACCAAAATGGACGAACCATTGACAGCCTTTTTCCGGCGATTAAGAGCGTCCGTTACCTTGGCGATCACATAATCAGGCATGTCAGAATTAACTTCGCCAGCCAATTCGATGAAACGTGTCGCGACACCGTATTCGCGCGCCTTCCACGTCAAATAGAATGGATCAATCGGAATACAATGGCCACCAAGGCCGGGGCCTGGGTAATAAGGAACAAAACCAAAGGGCTTGGTGGCAGCAGCCCGGATCACCTCATGGATATCTATACCCATACGGTCAGCCACGATCTTCATCTCGTTGACCAGGCCAATATTCACAGCACGGTGGATATTCTCCAACAGCTTGGTCATCTCAGCAGCACGCGTGGATGTTACCGGCACTAGCTTGTCGATAACCTTCCCATAGAGTGCTAAACCAACCTCAAGACAGGCCGCTGAATAGCCACCACAAACCTTGGGGATGGTGTTCGTCGTAAAATTGGCATTGCCCGGATCTTCCCGCTCAGGCGAGTACACCAAGAAATAGTTCTCCCCAACCTTGAAGCCGCGCGTCTCGATGCGGGGTAACAACTCTTCATCAGTCGTGCCGGGGTATGTGGTACTTTCGAGAGACATCACTTGATTTTCACGCAAATACGGCGTCAAAGAATCAACAGTATCAATAACAAAGCTCAGGTCTGGTTCGCGATGTTTGTCTAATGGTGTCGGGACACATAGAATCAGCGCATCGACCTCACCAGCACGCCGGAAGTCAGTCGTAGGTTCAAAACCTGACGTTTTTGCAGTAGCAAGCCGACTAGCCTCAATATGCTTAATGTACGTTACACCAGCATTCAATTTGTCGACCTTCTCTTGATCAACATCGAATCCTATTACCTTGTAACCCATCTCGACATAACGAAGGACCAGCGGTAGACCGACATAACCTAATCCAACAATGCCAATTTTGGCCGTTTTGTTGTCAAACCGTTGTATCAGTGCTGAATTTGAAGTTTTGACCGACATGCCGTTTCCCGAAACTACCTCATTGTAAAAAATGCGCTACCCAAGCAGCGCTTGTCGCTCAATAACACTCATGTTTTATTGCGACCAGCCCCCCACTGGTTTGTTTTCCGGACAGGAACAATCCAGCACCGTTGTAGTTCTCATGAATTCGAACCACCGACTCAACGCCGCCCCGCAAGTCTGTATTTGTTTCGCCAGACACCTTCTGGAAGAATCAATATTTTTCAAACAGTTAACCGAACAGCATTGATGCAGCACTTGGTTGGAATACCAAGAATGCGGCTAAAGGCGCCAGCGCAAAAAGTTGCAACCTAAAAAATACACACGTAGCAGTGGATAAGGTTCCAAATGAAGTTTCTTGGCACAAAGTACGACTACTCCCTACATTTACATCGTAAAATTTTGAAGTCCCAAGCAAAACACATTGATCTAACCTGTAGCCGTCCGCTAAACGAGAACCCAGCGGGGATTCATTGACGGGCGCTAATTAATGGCATGGGAATACATAATTTCAGCGGTGTTGGCTCTACCGAGGTGGGTAAAGCGTCTATCGGCGCTGGCTGTCGACAGCGCGCTTTGCGTGCTGACGCTTTGGCTCGCCTTTTCGTTGCGCCTGGACACATGGGAGTTTTTGTCAGGCATTCAGCTTCTAACAATTCCCGTATCGCTCGCCGTTGCCCTGCCCCTTTTCGTTGTGAATGGACTATACAGGGCCATCTTCCGTTATATCGGCTGGGCGGCGTTTTTAGCAATTATTCGTGCCGTTGCAATGTATGGCCTAATATTCATGCTGGCTTTCACCTTCATAAGTGTGCCCGGCATACCTAGAACTGTCGGAATAATGCAGCCTCTGCTGCTGTTGTTGGCGGTCAGCATTTCAAGACTGGTAACCCGCCAACTATTGGGCGCACCCTATCGACGCGAGCTCAACAAAAACGCCCAACGTAACGTGCTGATTTATGGCGCGGGCACGATTGGACGACAGCTCACCAGTGCATTGCTGAACGGTGGCCAGCTCTCAGTGCGCGGCTACCTTGATGATGATAAGAACCTCCATGGATCGCTCATCAATGGTGTTCGTGTTTACGCCCCCAATGAACTCAAAGACATCGTCACACTATTAAATGTCAAAACGGTTCTACTTGCTGTGCCAAATATCAGCGCAGAACGCCGGATGACCATTATAGAAAGCCTTCGGGGCGTTGGGGTCGCCGTCAGGCTAGTCCCGAATGTCAGCGAGATTGCCCAAGGCCGTGTGTATATGGCGGACTTCCAGGAATTGGCAATCGACGACCTTTTGGGCCGCCCACCTGTTGCACCGTACGAAGACCTGCTGACGCGCAACATCAAAGGCAAGGTGGTCATGGTGACCGGCGCTGGAGGCTCTATCGGCAGCGAACTGTGTCGCCAGATTTTGCAAGTCGGCCCGGAACGGCTGATCCTTTTTGAACAGAACGAATTCACGCTTTATTCCATTCACGCAGAACTGGTCCGCAATGACCCATTGAAAGAGGATCTCGTTGTCGCGCTTTTAGGATCGGTCCGTGATCCCAAGCGCATGGCCGACATTATGGAGAGCTTCAAGCCGCACACGGTTTATCACGCAGCGGCCTACAAGCATGTGCCAATCGTTGAACAGAATCCTGTTGAAGGTATTTCCAACAATGTCTTTGGCACGCTCGAAACAGCGCGTGTCGCTATTGAAAAAGGTGTGAAATCTTTCGTGCTAGTTAGCACGGACAAAGCCGTTCGGCCCACCAACATTATGGGTGCGTCAAAGCGGGTGGCCGAGCTGGTTTTACAGGCTCTCGCCGCCAAAAACCCTGACATCACCTTCTCCATGGTACGTTTTGGTAATGTGCTGGGATCTTCGGGCTCGGTGGTTCCACTTTTCCGGCAGCAGATTGCAAATGGTGGACCAATAACGCTCACCGATCCTGAGATGACCCGCTATTTCATGACAATTCCGGAGGCGTCACAGCTGGTCATTCAGGCCGGCGCAATGGGAAAAGGCGGAGATGTTTTCGTTCTCGACATGGGTGAACCAGTGAAAATTATTGATCTCGCCCGCCGTATGGTCGAGCTCTCCGGTATGACAATCAAAGATGACACGAACACAGATGGCGACATTGAGTTTATCATGACCGGGCAACGACCGGGTGAAAAACTCTACGAAGAATTGCTGATTGGTAACAATCCGGCATCGACCATCCATCCACGTATCATGACAGCGCAAGAGGAGTTTTTCCCGTGGCCTGAGCTCCAAGCCATGCTGGAAAAACTGAAAATCGCAATGGATGCAAATGACCTCGTTGAAGTGCGCAGGCTGATGGGCGTCATGGTGTCAGGCTTTCGTCCGAGTGCCGATATTGTAGACCTTCTTGTGATAAGACAGCGTGAGGATAGAATTTCTTAAATCCGCGTCCCACAGCATAATTTTAGTGAACAAACGCTTTGGTGAGCTGCTGAGCCGCTGACAGAGAATCGAAAGGGATAGGCGTCATCACCTGTCCTTTAGTCGAGTGATCGTACACTTATTGGGCTTCAGAAAAAGCTGCCTGATCGCATACATCTTCTTTTCCGTCCTCCTGCATCAACAGTGTTTCGAGACTTCAACTGCCGGACCTCTGGGTATCGATCGTTTAAATTCCTGCACGCCTTCAAAAAACTTCCGGCCAACCCTGAAAATTCACGTTAGTCGCTTGCGACCGATCACTTTCTCTTGTCCAAAAAGATATTGAGCTTCATCCTTGTCACGAATTGCTCTATGCTACGACGACATGACAAGTGGTGTGCATCCGGACGGCGAGAGTCGCCAAGGCAGTGTCCGGCCACAACTCAATTATTAGCTCGGCCGGGCTCTCATTGGAGAGTCGTCATGTCGGAAAAATCTTCTGCAATACTACCTTTGCCGTTGGTGCCCGTTGAGGTATACGACGGAATACCTACTGGTATCGCCCTTGAGGTGATGCGTAATCTTTATGGACTTCATGCCGCGACAGCAGCAGCGTGGTGCGCCATAGAAGCGCGTAGCGATGGTATCGATGACCAATACCGTTTCTGGTTCGGTCTTTTTTGCGAACTTCGCAAGACTTCCCCCGTCTTTTCTCTCCTTCCCCACCCGATAGTGAAAATTGATCGGTCGATGGTCGAAGGTGACTATGCTCAAAAAGACGACACCATTCACGATAATCTTAATCGCTTTTTTTGTTCCCAAAACCTTCGCCATTTAATTGTTCGTCAAATCCGATCAATAGTCGGAAATTAATATTGGAACTCACCAACAAAATACCGGCAATATCTCGCGGAAATCCTAAACAATCAGCAAAATCAAAAGGGCGAACGATGAAACGCGGATTTTTGTTTATTACATTTATAGCAGCAACCAGCGTGGGCAGTGCTGCTGTTGCAGAGCAACTGATCGTCAACAGCTATGGCGGACCATACGAGGATATCATCCGCAGTCGGATCATCGAACCCTTCGAAAAAGAGTTCAATACAAAGGTCATTTACGATGCGGTGGGATCCGCGTCGCAAGACTACGCTAAAATCAAGGCCACACGCGGTCGGCCAGGTTTCGATGTCGTCGTCATGACTGCTTCACAGTCGCTCGATGGATGCAGGGACGGCCTTCTCGAAAAATTTTCACTGGAAAGTGTTCCGAACATTGCAAAACTCAATCCGGAAATAAGCAGGATCGCGGGCGCTTGCGGGGCGGTCCACGAAGTTCAGTATCTCTCTCTTCTGTGGCGCAAAGACAAACTTCCATTCGCGCCTGCCTCTTGGTCCGCCTTATTTCGCGAGGAACTGAAAGGGAAGGTCATCCTCCCCACGTTCCAGAACATCATGGCGGCTTATCTCATGCAGATCATGTCCGTCACCAATGGTGGCGATCTCATCGACAACGTTGATCCCGGTTTCGAAGCGATGGGAAACCTTGCCAAGCAATCAATCGGTTTCGAACAATCGTCTTCGATCATGGAGAACTATTTAAAAGAAGGACAAGTCTGGGCCATGCCTTTCTGGAACGGGCGCGCGCAGTTGCTTGTCGATAGCGGTTTGCCAGTCGATTACGTGAGACCCGAAGAAGGGACTATCCCACTTGTCGCAACCTTGAACGTGCCAATTGGAGCGCGCAACAAGGAAATGGCGCATAAGTTCGTTAATTTTTTTCTCGAAAAATCCAGCCAGGAAGCCTGGGTCACTGGGTACAATGTCGGTAGCGCCCGTGTTGATATAGATGTCCCTGACGACGTTCGCGCACGCCAGATCACCACCGAAGCCGATTTGAAGACCCTTCTCATCCCCGACCTCTCCTCCGTCGCAGCTAAGCTACCGGAATGGGGAGCGCGTTGGGAGCGCGAAGTGATCGCAGCGGCGCGATAGGAGGGAATGATGACAACGATCGAAACCCTGTCGCCTCCTGAATCGTCACCTCACCGGTCCTTTACGTTCCGGCCTTATTTTTCGCTGATACCGCCGTCCACAGTCCTCCTGCTCTTCTTCGCGTTGCCGATGGGGATGATGATCGGATTAAGTTTTCAGGGAGCTGATGACGAAGCATGGACAATGGCCAACTATCAGCGTTTCTTTTCCGACGATCTTATGCTCGTTGGCCTCGGCCGTACAATGTTGATGTCGGGACTGGTCGCCATTTGCGTGACCGTCATGGCATATCCGCTCGCATACTATCTGGCGCGTGCGACGTCTCGCTGGCGCACAGTCGTATTTGCACTTGCTATCGCGCCAGAACTTGCCGGAGTGGTCCTGCGCACTTACGGTTGGTTGGTTATCCTAGAGGATCACGGCTTTGTAAACTCGGCATTATTATGGGCAGGTTTGATATCTGAACCTTTGCCGTTGTCGAAAAACATGTTCGGAGTTGTTGCCGGTCTGACGCACGTCATCCTCCCTTTCGGGGTTCTTTCCCTTTTGACGAGCCTGCAAGGTATCAATCCCAATCTTGAGAAAGCTGCACAGGTCCTGGGAGCTTCTCGCATAGCTGTACTCCGTCATATCGTTTTGCCACTTTCGATCCCGGGCATCGTCAGTTCACTGCTCATCGCTTTTACGATGGCCGCCAGTGCCTATGCCACTCCAGCACTCCTCGGTGGTGCGGGTTTCAAGGTACTGGCGACAATGGTCTACGAACAGGTCCTTTTCTACATCGACTGGCCGTTCGCGGCGGTGCTGGCAAATGTGTTGCTGCTTGCAATGCTTATCGCCGTCTTCGTGGGTTCGCGCATAGAAGCGCGTCTCCATAACAAACTGCACCTGTAGGAGATACCCATGAACAGGTTTTTGTCGATTACGTTTAAAGCTTCACTGGGCCTCATTCTCACGTTTATCACCCTGCCGCTATTGGTGGTTCTCGTAGCATCCGTCAGTCCAACGGCGAAGATCGTTTTCTCGCCAACGCTCTGGACGACGAAATGGTACGGCGAGCTCATGACCAGTCGCTGGATCGATCCATTTTTGTTGAGTGCAGAACTCGCGCTTATTGTCACGGTTCTCAGCGGAGTTTTCGGCCTCCTTGCAGCCTATGCGGTCGCCTACGAAAAATGCCCGGGTCATGCCGTGATCATGTCCTTTTTGTTGTCTCCTCTTTCCGTTCCGCAAATCGTCAAAGGGGTCGCGATTGTTCTCTTTCTTTCGTCGACCGGTTTTTATAGTCTTCTGGGGACGCCCGGCCTGATCATGGCCCACGTTATCCTCACGATGCCTTTCGTCGTGCGGATGATTGCGGGAGCAATGTTCAATTTTGACAAGCGACTCGACCTTGCGGCACGTGTCCTTGGCGCCACCAAGATGCAAAGAGTTCGCTACATCCTGCTTCCCTTGATCAAGCCTGGCCTGTTCTCAGGAATGACCTTCGCGTTCATTCTGTCTTTCAACAATATCCCTCTGTCAGTCTTTCTTGTCCGGCCGGGCGAAACGACACTTCCCATCACGGTGATCAATCACCTCGAATACAGCCTTGATCCGGTTCTGGCGGCAGTCAACGTAACCTCTCTTATCTTCATTCTCGCCGCTGTTTTCCTCTTCGAACGGATTGGCGGATTCTCGACACAGATACATGGTGGAAGCAAATGAGCACAATGGACGTAGAACTAATCGCGATTAGCAAAAATTATGGTGCCAATCGCGTTGTTGATAACATCGATCTTTCCATCCCAGCGGGTAAATTCGTTAGCATTTTAGGTCCTTCTGGCTGTGGCAAGACAACGACCCTGAACATGATCGCCGGCTTCTCCGATCCATCCAGTGGCGATATCCGTATCAGAGGGCGAAGCCAGCTGGGCGTTCCTCCAGAAAAGCGTGGGATTGGGCTGGTTTTTCAGAACTATGCATTGTTCCCTCACATGACGGTTGCTGAAAACGTTGCCTTTGGCCTGAGGATGAAGGGTTGCCCGCGCGCCAAAACCGAGACTGAAGTACGGTCCGCATTGAGACGCGTGCATCTTGAAGGCTTTGAACATCGATACCCCAAGGAATTATCCGGCGGCCAGCAACAGCGTACGGCGCTCGCCCGCGCTATCGCGCCGAAACCGTCACTTCTTCTTTTGGATGAGCCCCTATCCAACCTGGATCTCAAACTGCGCGAGGCAATGCGCATCGAGCTCAAGGAAATACAGGAAGAGCTCGGAATGACCTTCATCTATGTCACGCACGATCAGGATGAGGCGATGGCAATGTCGGATCGCATCGTTGTGATGCATGGCGGTTTTGTGGCGCAGGAAGGTAAGCCAAACGACATCTACGATAATCCGCGGTCGCGGTTTGTCGCGGACTTCATCGGAAAATCAAATCTGATTCGAGTTGTATCCTTGAGACGAGATGAAGGGTCGACGACCGCCGTTCTTGAAGGTGGTATTGAACTTATTGTCGAGCCACCGGAAAATCCAGACGCGGTCCGGTACTGTTGCTTGCGACCAGAAGCAATCCGCCTAGCGCCTGAGAAGACGGAGTTGCCCTCCACTGCCAATGCTTTGACTGGAACCCTGACGAGGATCGTCAACCTGGGTGCATATCGCGATTGCTATGTCACCCTCGCGAACGGCACCGTTCTCAAATCACTTGTGCGATCGACAAGACTGCCCGATCTGAGAGTCGGTTGCCCAGTCCACCTCTCAATTGATCCCAAGGTCGTGCAACTTCTTGAGGAGTAGTATTCATCGTATTTCCGTATCAATAAATTGAAATTGATATTGGATATGTAACGATCAGCAACGCTACTCTTCCCTTGCAGAGACAAAAACTTTCAAGGAAGGAACAGGAATATGCTCAACAGCCAAAGAATTTCGGCAGTGCAGGACGGGAGCAATGTCTGCGCCGACATCGTCGGGTTCGATTTCAACAACTATGATGAGAAGGACGTTGCGGAGGTCCGCAAATATTGGCTCCACTACGGCGTCCTTCGCTTCAGGAATGCCAACATCACTGACGAGCAGCAAGTCGCCTTCTCTCGTCATTTCGGCGAATTCGTCATCCATCCCAAACAATTGCAGGAGGGCGGACACCCTACCCATAAAGAAATCCTTGTCATCGCCAATACCATGAAAGATGGAAAGCCCTCAGGAGCAATGGGCAACAGCGAGGCGACCTGGCACACGGATACATGGTTTTATGAGCGGCCGCCGGCAGGTGCAATTCTGCGCGCGGTCGAGGTACCAGCCGAAGGAGGAGATACCTATTTTCTTTCTACCTATCGGGCCTATGACGCATTGCCGGAAGACATTCGCAATGCAATCGACGGACGACAGATATTCTTCCAGAATGTCTATGACAAAACCGGCAAGCTGCGGCTTGGTAAGGTGGCACCGACCAGCAAAGATTTTCGAGAATGGAACGGTATCGCCCACCCGTTGGTACGCACCCACGCAGAGACCGGTCGCAAGGCGCTTTATCTCGGGGGAACCGCAGAAGGCGCATGGATCGTCGGAATGCCGTTGGATGAAAGCAATGAACTGCTGAAGCGTCTGTGGGAGCACACAACCGATACAAGCGAGGTGTTTGTCCAGAAATGGACGAAAGGCGATATCATGATGTGGGACAATCGCTGCACCATGCATCGCCGGGATTCCTTTGATCCCAACTCGGTCCGGATCATGCACCGAACGACGACCTCTGGCGAACGTCCGATCTGATCTTATCAGACCTAACTAAAGCGACCTTAATCATGGAAAAGTATCGGATAGAAAAGGAAGGGGCTTCCCTTCCAGCGGACCTTTGTGCCCTGCTGCAGGGTGTTGAGACCGCAACGATCGGACATACTGAACACCTTGGCTTTCTCAGCACGGACATCCGTCCGGTCCTTTCTACGAAGGTCATCGGTCAGGCACTGACCGTCGCGGCACCGGGCCGCGACGGAGTGGTCATTTACAAGGCGATCGATCTTCTCCGTCCCGGAGATGTTCTCGTCATCGCAAGAATCGACGGTGACGATATCGCCTGTGTCGGCGGCGGCGTTGCGACCGCGGCAAGAGCCCGTGGTGCTGCCGCGATCATTGTGGATGGACCATGTACGGACGTGGAGGAAATTCTGGCATCAGGCCTGCCGGTCTGGTGCCGTGGAGTTTCTCCAAAGACGACAAGCCGTACATTCCAGATAGGCGGATCAATCAATGTACCTGTCGCGTGTGGGGGCATGGCTGTTCTGCCGGGTTTCGCAGTTCTCGCCGACGACTCCGGAATCTTTGTCGCTGATCGTGAGCGAATGCGCAGTCTTGGAGTGATGGCGTTGAAGCGCCAGCAACGATCGGTCCGAGTGCGCGAACATCTGGAAAGCGGACATTCAATCTTCGACTTTAAAGAAGGGCATTCCCAATGAAAATTTCCCTCATTCAAATGAACTCGCAGCCAGATCGTGAAGCCAATCTTCGCCAGGCGGAGGCACTTATGCTAAAAGCCGTGAGGGAGGACGCGCCGGACCTGATCGTCCTGCCGGAGCATTTCGACTGGTCTGGGGGTACCGTTGCGGAAAAGCTTGCGGCAGCGGATTTCGTTCCGGGTGGCTCTGCTTATCGGATGGTGCAGGAGTTCGCCTTACGGCATGGTCTGTGGCTTCATGCTGGAAGCATGCTTGAGCGCGTTGCTGGACAAGAGCGAATATATAACACCACCGTCGTGTTCGGCCCTGACGGTCGGGAAACAGGTCGCTATCGCAAAATTCATCTTTTCGATATCGTCGCACCTGACGGCAAAGCCTATCTTGAGTCCGCTACAGTCGCACCAGGGGCAGACCTGTTCATCTACGAGGCTAACGGTTTTCGGATCGGAGCCGCCATTTGCTACGATCTTCGTTTTTCGCGTCTGTTCGACCAACTTGCAGAGAACGAGGTCGACCTCGTCATCCTGCCGGCCGCCTTCACAATGCAAACCGGAAAGGATCATTGGGAAGTCCTGTGCCGTGCACGCGCCATTGAGTTCCAGGTCTACTTTGCCGCCTGTGGTCAATGGGGCGGCTATCTTGCAGCCGGCGGTGAGACCCGGCAATGTTTCGGGAACTCCCTTGTCTGCGATCCCTGGGGACAGGTCATCGCCCGCGCCTCCGACGGTACTGGTAGTGTTGCCGCAAGGCTCGACACCCAGCGTGTAAAAGACGTGCGCCAACTTATCCCGATGGCAAGGCACCGACGCCAGTTCAGCAGCGTAGTAACCCAGTCGTTTCCCTCCGCTAAGCCACTGCCATCCGTTGGTGATCTCGCATCAATAGCCCCCACCTGTGATGCTCTATGCTCAGAATGCCGGAACCAGAAGGCCCGATCGGTCGCGCACAGATAGTCGATTGACTTGACCGCACGGCGTTCAAGGGGCATCAGGAAACGAGGCGTATAACCTTGCGCCTTGCTTTCGCGACATAACTTGCCATCCCGTCGGATACGATCTCTCCGTAACACGGTCACATTGGTGATCTTTCATTATTCGCTATGTAAACGAAATGGGCGCTGTTGCGTAAAGTATAGCTAATATTGGCTTTTTTTCCTGCCGTTTCCTGCTGAAATCTTCCTGTCCAGAAAATTGGGAGGGAATGTGAATGGCTGGAGGATTCATAAACGCGGATCTATCAAAGGTGCCCTGTTATTCAGCGGCGGAGATTGCCGCCAACGGGGCATTGCTCGATGGCAGGATTATACATGACGTAGCAAAAAAGGCATGGGAGGACGTTGCGCTCGGCCACGCCTATGGCACAAAATCGGTACTGTCGATTCCTCCGGGAGAGCTTAGCGGGCATCCGCTGTTTTCAGACGCAATGTCATTGGAGGAGCGTCTCGGCTGGAAACTGTCCTGTCTTTCGAGTGTCAATGGTCGATATGGTGCCGTGAAGATCGTTGGTGCAAACGCGCTTAACCGCCAGCTTGGACTTGCGCGATCGCGCTCCACGATCACGCTCCTCGACAAATTTACTCTTGTTCCCCTCTGCCTTCTCGACGGGACTGAAATATCGGCCGTTCGAACAGCGAGTTATGCGACGGTTATTCTGGAGCGTTTCCTCGCGCCATGCCGTGATTTATCTGTGTTCCTGTTCGGAGCTGGCCCGATTGCCGAAAAGATCATCCTGGCGTTGGACAGATGTCACGGAGAAAAAATCGCACGAGTGTTCGTACGCAGCCGCACGAATGAGACCGCAACACGGCTTGCTGCTTCGACTGCGGAAAAGGTGGCGTTTGAAATCATGCCGGTTCTGGACAACCGCGATTTGCGTCAGTGTGGTTTCGTCATTACTGCATCGAACGCCAAAGCTCCTGTATTTGAAGCCGATGAGATCGCCAATGCAGTGGTTCTTCATCTGGGCGGTGACGAAACCCCTTCAGGTCACCTCGAACGGGCGCTGAGATGCGGAGCTGTTCTTTGCGATAATGTGGAGATGGTTTCGCGCCGTGGCTCACAAAGTCTTGCGCTCCACTTTGCGCGATGTGGAACGACGCTGGAGCAATTGGCGCCCCTGCTCGGCATCCGGCCAATCACAGCGGCTGGGGACTTTTCAGAAATCGCGAAGGAACAGCCAGTTCACATAACCTGCGTCGGTTTGCCTATGCTGGACCTTTATGTGGCGGCCCACGTCTATGAGGCCTTGGCAGGCGTCAAAATCGATCAGAGCGGTGGCGCGCTCACTGCATAGACGATCCTCTAGGGAGTTCCATCATGTATATGACGCGATTTCTTGCAGACTGTATAGCCGACCGTGTCTTTCACACCGCGCCCGCTGAGGTAAGGAATAAGGCGCTGTGTTGCCTGCTCGATGCGCTAACATCGGCGCTTGCGGCACAAGATGTAACGGGATCTGCCGGTGCGAGACTCGTGGCGATGAGTGTTTTTGGAGCAGGAAAGGCCCCTCTCTGGTTCTCTAACGACCGATCGACGAATGTGGGCGCCGCCTTCGCCAACTCTGCTTCGGTTTGCGCTCTTGATTTCGATGACGGTCACCGTGCGGCACGCGGCCATCCCGGCGCGGCGGTGATACCTGCCGTTCTAGCGGAAGTTGCGAACGGAGTAGTCGACCCGAACGATCTTGTGGCTGCAATCATTGCCGGCTACGAGATCGCCGTTCGGATCGCAGCCGCACAAAATCCAGAGAATATAAAAAGCCGCCAAAGCGGCCTTTGGGCCGGTTACGGTGCTGTCGTAGCAGCAAGCAGCATCCGTCAGACCGCTCCCGACATGCTTGCACATGCCATGGCGATCAATGGCGTCTGGGCTCCTAATCAGGCGGCGAATGGAAGCTCGGGTTACGCGACGCTCACTGGAAATCATGCAAAAGAAGGAATTCCATGGAGCGTCGCCACAGGGTTGACGGCGCTGGAATTGGCTGAGGCTGGCTATACGGGACCGGAAGATATTCTCGATCACCCATCTCATTTCGATGGGCAGCGCATCAAAGACGGGCTCGGTATTCGGTGGGAGATATTGGGGACCTACTTCAAACCCTATTCATGCTGCCGCTACATCCATCCTGCGATCGACGCAACCATAGACCTTATGCAAAGCCAGACCCTACGATCAAAAGACGTGCTGTCTGCAGAAGTCCGTACATTTCAATGGGCGCAGAGATTGCAAAATAAAATCAGACCGAAAAACCTGGTCGAAGCTCAGTACAGTTTGCCCTTCTGCTTGGCCGTGGCCATCCGCCACGGCGCGTCTGCCCTCGCCCCGCTCAATGAACAGCTCCTCTGTGATCACGAGGTCCATGCTCTCGCCCACTCCGTTACACTGGTCGTGGATGATACCATCGATCAGAAATTTCCAGCAGAAACTCTGGCACAGGTTAAATTGACGACTCCATCAGGTGATGTGACATCGGCCATCGTAAGGGCGCGCGGAGATATCAGCCGTCCGATGTTTTGGAACGAGCTCACGACAAAGTTCTGGCAGGTTTGCAACAACAGAATGAGCGCGGTGCGCAAGGATGCGTTCCGCGCAGCAATTGCGCAGCTCGAGTGCGGCGATCCTCTGCCGATCCTAAAAGAAATTGTGGGGGCAATAAATCCATAGTATCAGCCGACTTGCGTCGCCCCGGAACCATTCACACCGTTGCTGATGATGGTGCCGTTCCAAACAACGATCTTGCCACCAATCATAACATGGCGGACCCGACCGAAGTTGACGTGATCGACAATCACGAGATCTGCGCGCTTCCCCTTCTCAATCAAACCACGATCACCTGCCATTTGCGGAAAGGTGCGAGCGACATTTCCGGTCGCCAAAGCGATAGCTGCGACCGGAGACATCTGCTGCTTGCGAACAATGCGCTGTATTGCGACGAGGATGCTATCCCAGTGTCCGCCCGCATAATCAGTGGAAATTATTTCGACACAACCTTCCTCAATGAGAGCATCAAGATTGCCCGGGCTATTTCGCCAGCGCGTCTCGATACTGTCGAGTGTTGAAACATCGATAGTGACACCACGTTTTTGCAGTTCGCGCGCAAACGACACCGATTCCTCTGGAATGAACATGGGGTGGTTCGAATGACCCGCGATGATTTTTGCACGTGGATATTTTTCGGCAACGTCGATCAACCGTTGGACCGATGGGGTGGAGTTGTGAAAAATCGCGGGAAATCCAACGCGGGCGGCTTCCCTCGCTACTTCCTCAAAACCACGCAACGCAATGTCAACAGGCGGCATAACACTAGCGAGAATGATCTGACGGACCGTGCTTGCATCGCATACGTCGGATAGATGACACGCATCAAGTATCGCCTGTAATTCGCCATCGGAGACACCGTCTTCCGCTTTTAAATATCGTCCAACCACAGCATTGCGCAATTTGCGGGAGACAGTCGGCGAAATGTCCCGGCCGATCGCCCGTTTCATCGCATCGGGGATGAAACGATACTCCTGCGCCCCTCCGCCAAGCGTCTGGCCGCCCCCGACCTCGCCAAGGGCTTTGGCGCCCTGCGCCAAGGCGGAGTCAATGGATGCACTTCGATGCCTTTCAGACAGGCCGGCACCGTCAATCGCCAATGCCGCCGCGATATTGGAAGGGGTGTGAGACGTAGAAACATGAATATCGAGTGGATGAGCACCTCGCGGGGCGGCCTCGTCAGGCAATGCCAAACCGCACACATTCAGCAATGTCGTCGTGCCCTCAAGCAAATGCCTGTTTCTGTTCCACGCGACGGCATCCATATCGATTGGACATGATCCGCTGGGCATGGAAGGACCACCAATACAGCCGTGGGCATGTGCGTTGATGACGCCGGGTATGACAGTGTAATCGTTAGCTTCGATAACCTCGACCGCATCACAGCTTACGGGCACATGGCCTGGTTGAACGAATTCAATCTTGCCCGCTCGAACACCGATGGATGCACATTCAAGGAATGTGGAACCATCTCCTGTTATAACCGAGCAGCCGCGAATAATCGTATCTAATCCATCATACCTCATCCGATTTCTCCCTTAACCTTTCGGAAGCATCAATCGCAACGGATTGTAAACTGTAGCCAACTCCTCGAACGGTCCGGATGGGATTCGGCTGGCCTCCCTGACCGAGGCTTTTTCTCAATCGCCCCATGTGAACGTTGAGCGTTCGTTCCTCAACATGATGCCGACCGGGCCAAGACGCTCTAATGAGGTCCTCGCGCCGACAAATCTCGGTTGGCCGCCTCATCAGACAAGACAGAAGATTGAATTCGAGCGGTCCGAGATGAATGTTCCTGCCGTCTCGCCTGACCTCGTGATGCTCAAAGTCGATTTCGATACCGGCATAGGACATTTGTCCGGAAAGGGCCGCGAGTTGTATTCTATTGGATGCACGCTTGCGCAGGTGTTCCAGCAGCTTGATTGGTGCGAAAGGGCGTACGAAACATTCCTCAGCACCAGCGCGCTGCATGTCGACATATTGCCCTTCAGCTCCAGCACCAATAATTGCAAGCACGGGAACGCTGGCCGTCCGATGATTTCCCTTGATTCGAGCGCATGCCTCCACTGCGGGAAAAGGATCAGGTCTACAGTCGAGGAGAACAGCACGGACATTATGATCATCGACGAGATGCGATATCTCCTCAACGCCCTTGGCCATCCGGGTCTGATAGCCTTCAACTTCCAGGATATGGGAGAGAAGAAGAAAAAAGTCTGCGTCGACCGAGCCTATCAGGATCAACTCTTTCATAAAAATGCCCTCCGCATACAAAAGACCATTGATAATGGGCACTTTGACCTTTCCGCCGGTACAGTCAGATGGCAGGCACGATAGCATTTTTGCTGAATTGAGCCTTCTATGCGACTACTAGAAGTAGTAGTCGGAAAATATGATGATTTGCGCAAGGTTTCAAATTCGAGCTTTTGCCTCATTAGGAACCAGCGGAGGTTGGCGCAGACGAAGTCGGCTCAGCGCTGACATGAAGATCTTTACAAGCGGGACGGATAGTTGAATGGATTCAAGACAACAATGAGAATGGAAAATGCGGGAGCGGCTTCCGGTGCCATGCGTGTCGCTGGCATCATCCCCGTGGCAATATTTCTTTGTGTCTATAACACTCCGAAAGCACGGGCTATTTTTTTGAAATACCCAAAAGTGTCTCGCTTGGCCGGTCTCTTGCAATTGGAACCAACGCCAATGGGTACTGATTGCGATTTCTGTCAGCCGCAGAGGGCTCCTGTCCCACTTGGAACCGGCTGCCACTATCTTAATAATGCGCATGTTGCGACGGACCGTCGCGTCGTGGGTCAAGCAGCCAGTCTATCGGCACCTGAACGCGGAACCTTGACACAGCGGAGATCCGCATCCGTTTATCTTGGTGCGTTGACTACTCTCCCATTTTTTCGTCTAAAAAATTCATTGCCAACAAAAACAGAAAGTTTCCCCAGGGGCGCAGATTTGCAGCTCATTTTATTGATTGAGCGCCGCGATGGTGTTTCTCGCGTTGCTCAGCCAAGCCTCACGTCGCATCGAAAAGGGTTGCCAGATGAAAACAGAACCTGAAAATCTCGCCCGTATTATCGAGACTGTTGCGGATGCCCCCACAGTGTATGACGCTCTGATCGCGCTTCAAGAGATTTATAATGTCAGTTTCATCACCTACCATCTGACAGCAACCATCATCAGCGAACTTGATGCACCATTCGTGCAAACGACCTATGGGCCTGAATGGATCGCTCGGTATCTTTTAAAAAGATACGTCCATATCGACCCTGTGGTTCAGCAGGGTTTTTTACGGCAGCTTCCATTCGATTGGCGTGAGTTCGACATAACACCCGAAACGGCTGAATTCTTCGATGATGCGCGGCAGTATGGCGTGGAGGGCTACGGTTATTCGATCCCGATTACCGACAAGGCCGGGCGACGCGCGATTTTCTCTATTAATGCGGCTCGACCTACCACCTCTTGGGACAAGTTTGTTGCAGATAACCGGGCAGAGTGGATTGAGGTCGCATATCGGGTCCATTTGAAAGCGATCCACGAAATCCACGGCGGAAAAGATCCTGTTCCCGGTCTGAGCACGCGTGAGCGTGAATGCCTTTCATGGGTGGCGCGCGGAAAGGACCACAAGGATATCGCACTTATCTTGGGCATTTCTGAGCATACCGCGAGAAGTTATCTTAAATCGGGACGTACGAAGCTTGGATGTGCAACTATTTCATCCGCGGCGGTCCAGGCGGTGAAGTTCAGGTTGATTAACGTCTGATACTACGATGGATATCAAGGCTTCGACTCAATCCCTCGATATAGCTCGGCGGTCACACGCATCGGCAATACCCTCGATTGTATGCGCTCATCTGAGCAATAGGCGGCGGCGATAAACGGTGCATTCTTTCGTGCTTTACAGTCCGGAGATTGCCTCGTGTATTTGCTTGTCCAATCTTACCAATATCACCGCTATGCAGGCCTTTTGGAGCAATCATTCCGACTGCGGAAACGCGTTTTTCATGATCGTCTCGGCTGGCAGGTCAACGTCGATCACGACCTTGAACGCGATGTCTACGACGATTTGGGGGCCGTCTATCTCATATGGTGTGACGATGACGCCCGAACTCTCTACGGCACATTGCGACTGATGCCAACAACAGGGCCAACATTGTTGCATGACGTTTTTGCCCGAACCTTTCCGAACACGGATCTTGTGGCTCCGAGCATATGGGAAGGTACGCGGATGTGTCTGGATGCTGAGTTGCTCATGAAGGTTGCGCCAACACTCAGCCCATCGAGAGCTTTTGGCTTCCTCTTATTGGCTTTATGTGAATGCTCCATTGCACATGGTATCGAAACGCTGGTTTCAAATTATGAACCGCAAATGGCGAGAGTATATCGACGCGCGGGATTGATGGTGGATGAGATCGGGCGCGCTGACGGATATGGCCGGTTTCCAGTTTGCTGCGGGATCTTCGATGTCTGCGAGGAAACGCGGCAGCGAATGCAGACGGCGCTTCGAGTTACGCGACCTTTATATATACCTTTTTCGTCGGAACGATCGAACGCGATGGCAATGCCCGCGCTGTAAAGCTCCGACTTTGATGGGAAGAACCTCAAAACAAGAACCAGTCCGGTAATTGTCATATGATTTACCGGGCAGAACACCCAACTTAAAATTTCTGGATTGAAGACTTTGCTTATGAAGATTTGGCTACGCAAATTGATCGACACGACCTCCATGATGAAAAACAGACGGGCAACGACTGATCTGCTTGATGGCCTTACACGAGACTTGGGGTTCGATTGTTATCGCGCGACGATTGTGCGTCATACCGGACGGGGGAATTGCATGCTGTCCAACGCGCCAAGGGAGTGGCTGGACAAATATTGGCGGGAACGTTTCGAAAGGCTTGATCCGATTCCGACCCTTGCCCGCAAGAAAATGGAACCTTTTGTCTGGAGTTTCGAGCATGAACGTAAAGTCGCACGTGGGGCCAAACGGGTGTTTTATGTAAGTGCGCATGAGGCTGGCATCAGAGCGGGCATATCAATGCCGGTGGCCACGCCTTTTAACAATCTGTTCATATTCACTCTTTTCACCGGAGACGTCACTTTACCCCGCAAATTCAAACTTCAGCCTGTCCTGACGGCAAACGCAATGTCTCTGCTTTACGTCTCCATCGACACTACCGGAGCAGCATCGTCCAAACCACAGGACATCGAACTCACAGGAAGGCAGTCGATGGTGCTCAAATGGGTCGCAGAAGGGAAAACGACTAAAGAGATTGCGATCATCGAGAACATGACGCATCACAATGTAGATTTTCATCTAAGGAAAGTGCGCAAGATTCTCAAGACCGTGACTCTTTCTCAGACGACGGCGTTGGCAACGAAGCTGAAGCTGATTTGACACGCCCTTGCTCTGCAAACATCTCCGGTGATTTCGAGACGAAGGCCCTAGCACGCGCCTCCCTTCGTCGCAGCATCATCTATATGATGAAAACGCGTACTCAGTTTCGGCGACAATAAATTTGCGCGTTCTATCCCGAGATTTTGGTCATTCAAATACAGTTAGCCTGAGTGGTCGGCACGGCTTAAGCCTCCGGTGTTTTTCGGGCGGAGCTCATACAATCTACGATGGCCATCGGGAGCATCCGATGAGCGAACCTGCCCTGCCTACTCCATACGCTCGAGCTGGCGAATAAACTTTCGAAATATCAGGACCGATCCCGTCAATCCCTCGCACGCGGAATTGAGTAAATATCCTCGTCACAGAGGGTTTATATGCTGTGCCGAAGTTTTTCGATATGCGCCCTGCAGAGCGTTTCGATCAGGGTATGAAGTTCAGCCGTCCGTTCCTGAAGCCACGCAAGCGCCTCTTCACTGATCTCGAACTGTTTTGAATAGCGCGCCTTGACGTAGGCCTCGTTGAGGATGTTGTACCATGCGGTAAAGCGCTGGTGGTCACGCGGCCAGATATCGACCAGCCGCCGGTCACGATCCTCGGAAAGCCCGCGCAGGAATTTCAGATTGTGCGAGGGCGGAGAATAGTTGGTGAGTGTGAGGAGATAGCAAGAGTAGGCGGATTCGACTGCCTGGTGCAGAGTGAAGGCTGCAAGGTTGAGGTAGCCCGATTTGATGTAAAAGTCCGCACCTTCCAAGAAACCCATCGCATTCCGAAACTGCTTTTCAAAATGGTCCTCTGCCACCCTGAGCGCATCCGCTGGGCTGAGCGGCTTTGGTTCGGCCAGTGGTCGGTCATCGAACTCGTAGAGAATGATGCCTTCACGGGCGAGATCGACAAAGAAGTACTGCCCGTCATGCAAAAAATTGCTGATCTCGCGGGCGCCATGCACGATCAGACCAACAGGCGTTTCGATATCCTTATCCCACATCAGCCGGTCGGTGGCCTTGTCCCAGTATTTCGGGTCGGCCAGTTCCTTGTTGCTGACGATGACCAGAATATCGAAATCTGAACGATAGCCTTTCGAGGTATGCGGTTCGTCAACAAAGGTGCCGCGGGCATAGGAACCAAACAGGATGATCTTGTAGATCCGGCCGTCTTTCTTCGCATCCGACTTCGAACGCTCAACCACGCCAGCAAACTCTTCATGGATGATGCGGACGACCTTTTCCAGTTCGACCTGCTTTGCCTGCGGAAGATGTCCGATATCCGATTTCATCGCCTTCACCATCGATTCTTCTGAACCGTCAACTTAACCGAGATCGCTAGACCATTGCTACTCCACAATCTCGTAGTGGTTGCGGGGCGGTTCCTTTCGATCCTCCTACTATGCAGGCTTCAAAGAATCGTGGCAATCATTAATCACCGCCGGCTATCAATAATGCATCTGGACCAAGGAGATCGATGGCACTATCCTTCGATAAATAACTGGCCTCCTATGGCTCTGTTTGTACCTGTGACGGAAGGAACTGGGATGGATCTCCGCCAAATGAGCACGTTCGTGGCCGTCGCGGAGGAACTGCATTTCGGGCGTGCCTCGATCCGGCTCAGCCTCGCCCAGCCCGCAGTCACCGCCCAAGTTCAGGCGATTGAGAAGGAACTGGGCGTTTCACTTCTCATTCGTTCCACACGCCGCGTTCAGCTAACACCGGCGGGCTCCGTTTTTTATGAGCGTTGCGTCCAACTGCTTCGCGATGTCGATGAAAGCTGTGCAGTCGCGCAGGCGGTTGCTGGCAAGGCTGCCAGCAAGATCACCATCGGCACCATTCACCCGGCAACTTTCGGTCTGTTGCCTGATTTTCTTGCGCGCATCGGCCGACGCTACCCAGATATTCGCATTCATATCCGCAACGGCACGACGGAATCCATCGTGCGCGACATTGAGCGTGGACAGGTCAATATCGGTTTTGTTCGTCCACCGGAAAATAATGGCGCGTTGCGATGGCAGGCCATAACTGAGGAGCGGTATTTGCTGGCCGTCTCCAAAGAGAATCCTCTGGCTGAAGCGCAGACCATCACACTGGACGACCTGCGTCGCCAGAAAATCATCTCTTTCTCCCGCTCGAACCTGTCTTATACTGAGCGGTATTTTCTCGACACCTTTCGCGAACACGCACTTTCAGACCGGATCGCCTACACCTGCGATGATACCTTATCACTGATCGCGCTTGTCTCTGCGGGCGTCGGTGTGGGTTTCGTTCCAGAATGGGCTGCGAACCTTCCGAACAAAAACTTCCGATTAAAGCCGGTCGAGGAAGTCGATTTGCGCATCGGTCTTGGACTTGCATGGAGCAACCAGGACCCCACCGCCAATCGTGACGACGTCATAGAGATCGGACGACAACTTGCAGCCCAGATTGCGAAAGCGACCGGTCGTAAACAGCGCGAGTGAAAACCACAAACGGCACTGCCGTTGATCCCAATTGTAATGTGCACTTTGCACCTGAAGGGTCCCTAATGAAAATTCCGGCTCTTCACCTTTAATGTATCGATATGCAAATCGGGAATATAAATGTCCCTCGCCTGCACCGCTGGCTTCGGATTATCCCGAGGATCGGGACCTCCGCCATTCTTAACCTCGTCTCCGCGCCCGTAGGACAACGGAAAGTCACCATTTCGCTCTCCAAGGTTTCTAAGGTTACTTGAGAAATCAAACAGCTTCTGGGCAACGAGATGCACCACTTCCCCCTCCTTTTGAATCTTCCCATGGATGCCCATCATGCTGGCGGTCATCAACACGCGCCTCTGACGCTCGAACAATGAAGGCCAGACAACGGCGTTGACTATGCCTGTCTCGTCTTCCAGGGTCAGGAACATCACTCCCTTCGCGCTGCCCGGTCTTTGCCTGACCAGCACGAGGCCAGCGGTCCACAGCCACTTGCCATCTCGCTCGCCCATTGCTTCAGCACATGTGACTATGCGTTTGGCCTTGAGATCGTGGCGAAGAAAAGACAACGGGTGCGCTCTTAATGTCAGCCCAGTATGCGAATAATCTTCAACGACTTCCCTGCCCTCGGCCATCGATTTCAGGCTGACATCAGGCTCCTGCATCTCGGAAACTGTTCTCGCTTCCCGCTCAGCCGCTGCAGCCCACAGTTCCAACGGCTCATCACGCAATGCTTTGATATCCCATAGTGCCTGCCGTCGTTCGAGTTTTAGCGAAGGCAGGAATGCATCTGCCTCTGCCAATTTCACCAGAGATGCCGTTGGTACACCCGAGCGCCGCCACATATCGTCTGCACTCTCAAATGCCTGGTTGGCACGCGCGAGAATGATCTTGGCAGCATCGTTTTGAGATAGCCCTTTGACAACACGCATACCAAGGCGCACGGCGAAACGGTCAGTTCCCGCCATCGGCTCCATGGTACAGTTCCATCTCGATGAGTTCACACACACGGGACGAACCTCGACACCATGCTGACGGGCATCGGTGACGATTTGGGCCACGCTGTAGAACCCCATAGGCTGGCTGTTGATGAGTGCCGTGCAGAAGACATCGGGATGCCAACACTTTACCCATGAAGAGGCATAGGCAATCAGAGCAAACGAAGCCGCGTGTGACTCCGGAAATCCATATGAACCAAACCCCTCAAGCTGGCTGAAGGTGCGTTCGGCAAATTCGGCGGAGTAGCCGTTTTTCACCATACCACTGACGAGTTTGTCCTTGAACTTCGAAACCCCGCCTGTGAATTTGAACGTAGCCATGGCGCGGCGTAATTGGTCTGCTTCACCCGCAGAAAAACCAGCACAAACCATTGCCACCTTCATAGCACTTTCCTGAAAGAGCGGGACACCGAGGGTTTTGCCAAGCACGGCTTCCAGTTCGGGTGTCGGGTATTCAACCTTCTCCTTACCTTCACGACGACGGAGATAGGGATGGACCATGTCGCCCTGGATGGGGCCGGGCCTGACGATCGCGACCTGCACCACCAGATCATAAAATGTCCTCGGCTTTAACCGTGGGAGCATGGACATCTGCGCACGGCTTTCGATCTGAAACGTGCCAAGAGTGTCGGCTTTGCGGATCATGGCATATGTCCGTTGATCCTCCTGTGGAACATCTGCCAGCCCCATGGGAAGTGCTTTATGCTCGGCCAACAGTTCGAACGACCGCGCCATGCATGACAACATACCCAGCGCGAGGACATCAACCTTCATGAACTTCAAAGCTTCAATGTCGTCCTTGTCCCATTCCACCACCTGTCGATCATCCATGGCCGCTGGTTCGATCGGCACGAGATCGTCAAGCCTGTCCTGTGTCAGCACGAACCCACCCGGGTGCTGGCCAAGGTGCCGAGGCGCACCCATTAACTGGCCTGCGAGGTCGAGCGCCAGTTGCAGCCGATAGTCCGACGCATTCATGTTGTTTTCTTTGAGTTGCTTCTCGCCGACACCATCTCTGGACCACCCCCATATGCCAGAGGACAACTGGCCGATAAGGTCTTCAGGTAGACCCAAGGCTTTTCCTACATCACGCAGCGCACCCTTTGCCCGGTAGCGCGTGACCGTGGAACAAAGAGCCGAACGGCTACGACCGTAGGTTTCGTAAATCCACTGGATGACCTCTTCACGTCTGTTGTGCTCGAAGTCCACGTCGATATCCGGCGGTTCGTCGCGTTCCATGGAGGCGAAACGCTCAAAAAGAAGATCAGAGGTTTCAGGGTTGATCGAAGTTATCCCGAGACAGTAGCAGACGGCAGAATTGGCAGCCGACCCACGCCCTTGGCACAGGATGTCTTTGGATCGGGCAAACCGCACGATTGAATATACCGTCAGGAAATACGGCGCATATTTCATTACCCTGATCAAATCGAGTTCGTGCAGGATCGCCTTACGGACTTTTTCAGGGATACCCTCGGGATATCGATCCGCAGCTCCCTCCCAAGCAAATTTCGTCAGCGATTGCTGGGCATCTAATCCTGGAACCATCGCCTCTTCGGGATACTGGTATTGAAGTTCGCTCATGTCGAAACGGCAACGGTCAACGATCTCGCGCGTCCGAGCCAAGGCCTCTGGATACTCGGAAAACAGACGATGCATTTCCTCTGGTGCTTTGAGGAAACGATCCGCATGGCGCTCACGGTCGAAACCGACATTGTCGATTGTCGTGCGGTTTCGTATGCAGGTGACAATATCCTGAAGCTGCCGTCGCGACGGATCATGGAAAAGGACATCGTTTGTTACGACTGTCTTCACTTTGTGGCGGAAGGCCATGTTCGACAGATTATGGAGGCGAAGTCTGTCGCGTGGTCTACGACGAAGACACAAGCTTACATAGGCACGGTCACCGAAGACGGCTGAAACCCTGCGCAACTGGCTCGCATACACATCATCCGCTTCATCCGGGAGCAATATCGCAATCAGTCCGTCGTTATAGGCTTCGACATCGGTGAGATCGAGGATGCACCTGCCCTTTCCTCCCCGGCTCTTTCCCAACGACAGCAGGCGCGTCAGGCGCGAGTATGCAGGACGGTTCATTGGGTAGACAAGGATCGACATGCCGTCTGCAAGGTCAAGACGACACCCTACCACCAGGCGAACACCTGTTTTCTTTGCCGCTTCCCAAGCTCGGACAATGCCCGCGAGCGAATTACGGTCGACGACACCGAGCGCATCAATTCCGAGTTCGGCAGCACGCGCAAACAACTCGTCTGCACTGGACGCACCACGCAAAAATGAGAAATGTGTCGTGACCTGAAGCTCGGCGTAGTTCATCCGAATACCCCATGTACGAACCACAAATGCGAGCCAGTTTCGGCATCTACGCCATCGCCGGCACGGTAGACCCAGTACCGCTCACCTGTCTCATCTTCGACAACGAAATAGTCTCGCACTGCCTGACTTTCTCGTGGCCTTCGCCACCATTCTCCGAACACCCGCTCAGGACCGTCAGCGCGTTTGACGCGTCGACGTTTTCCCCGCCAGGTGAAAACCGCAGGTGGTTGGTCCGGGAGCAGAGCAACGACTTCGATGCGTTCCGGATACGGCAAAAGTCTTGAGGGCCGTGGCCATTTCGACGCCCAGTCAGCACCCGTCTCAAGGGCAGTCGGCGCGATACGGAGGACGGACCTTTCCGGGACATCGGACGCAACTGGCGTCATCCGATACAAACGTTGTCCTCGGTTGCCGAGAATGTCCACAAGAGGCGTAATGTCAACGACCTCTTCCTCGATCAACGAAGACGCCGTTTGCTTTTCCTCCAAGGGCTCGGCCATGATTGCGACAAGCACCAGCTTCTCGATACCAAAGCCGGGGTCGATCTTTTCGATGCGATCACACAAAAGCTTGGAGAGACGTGCCGGATCGCGGACTGGTTTGGCGAGCCCTGCACGCAGGCACTGGCGCGTATTGTCAACACGATGGATTTCGAGGTCGGATCGTCGCACACCAAGACCACGTTTCTCCAGCTCACTGGTCAATTGCGCCACCAAGCGGCGAACGTACTTTTCGATCGTCTCGGCAGCACCGATTGGTTCCTGAAAATTACGAAAGACCTCGACAAGTTCTGGAGTTCGAATTGGCTCGATCGGTTCAGCAACCCGGCCAAATAACTGGTCCAAACGTCGTGCTGGCTCAGGGCCAAATCGAAGGGTCAATGGCGCTCTCGGCATTGCCGACAGTTCTCCAACCGTCTCCACACCGAGAACGCGAAGACTTTGAATCATGTCTGCGGGAAGTCGAAGACAGTGGATAGGTAGACTAACGACTGCTTTTTGGACTTCACCAATGGGCACGACTGTCGTTTCGGTGGACGTTAGCCTGGCAATGGCATGAGAGGTTCCCCATGTGTCGGATACGGCCGCACGCGCAGTTAGTCCTCGAGCACGCAGCATGTTCACCAGACCGGATATCAGCATCGCTTCACCACCACGAAGATGGTCTGCGCCCTCGGTATCCATGACGATGCCATCACAACCATCGACGGCAACTACCGGGCTATACTGCCTCAGCGCCCAAAGAGCCAAGCGTTCGAGAGCGGCTGCATCTGCTACGGGATCAGCGTCAATCAACACCAGGTCAGCAATCACTGCCTGGGCTTTGCTAGCCGACATGCCAACACGCAGTCCAACTTTTCGAGCCGCTGCATCTGCAGCAGACACCCATCGTTTTGAGCCGGACCTGGATATTACCACCAGTGGTTTTTCAGCCGGCACGGCTCCCTCTCCATGTCGACGTATTCGATCCGTCGACAGAAACGGGAAGTAAACAGATACGACCCTCGGCATCACAGGCTCCTAATTCAAACTCAGCACACTCGCCTGCTTTTACTCTTATCAATTCGGCCAACCATCGCGCCCTTCCGACGCCTGCGACGGGTAAGTGCTCAGATGGCAAAACACTGATCCGCCATCTCGTCGTTGAAGCTGTTGGACTTCCATAATCTGAGGCTTCGTTCTGTCGTCGCCATCGTCGAACGACGAGCCCCAAACTGCCCGTTTTCTCGGCCGCCAGGTGCAGGCGGCGGGATGCGGTCATCGGAAGCCGGACTAATTCTCCAACGACGGCTCCAAACCCGCCAAAGGAAAGTCCCTCCTCCATCGAGGCGAGCACATCCTCATCCTTGTTTCCCTCGCAGTAGATCACCCGATCCGGATGAAGTCCGGCTTGCGAAACCGCCGGGGCAAAAAGGTCAGGGCGCGTAAGGCACCAAAGGATTTTTCCCTTTGATCGGGCGGCGATACCCGCTGCGAACAGCGCGGCCGCCGCACCGTCAACGGTACCTGCGCCACCACCTGCGAACTCATGGATAGCACCAAGGGCTATCCCACCGCCTGGGAGATGGTCGTCTATCTGACGAACACCAAACGGTAACGTCACAGCCTTATGCGCAGAGCCACCTTCGAGATGAGCTATACTTTCCCTCAGGTCATCGATAACTCTCGAACTGCGCGCATACGACATCGTCCGCGGACCGCCTTGGCTCACGTTGGAACATGGACTTCATGTCCAGAATTGCTAATGTTCTTCTTTTGTTCTTTTCCTGAATATGAGTCAAGCACATCGAATTCGCCACACAACCAGCTTTCGGGCATTTTTTCGCGGAAACATGTGCTGAATCAGCAAGGTAACGATTGTGTGGAAAATTTATTTCGTAAGGCTTAACTGTCAGTGCCCCCACAAAGACGACCCGGTTAACGATGTAAACTGCGTAGAACCCTGCAGCTCTGAACGACTTCAGAGAATTATGATTGTCCGGCGCGCTTTGATCTCGGCATCCTCTCGTGCCGAAATTCAAACGCTTTATCCCTGTGTCTGCCAAACGCCCTGTCCATGAGGATCGCTAACAGTCACCGCCTTTTTATTAAAAACCCCAATAGCAATACCCTCACATGAGGGCACAGTTTTGAGGGTATTTCGCACGATCAGCAGCAAATGCATGCTGCCAACCACATCATATTGGAGTCATCATGTATCTGATCACCCAAGCGTCCGGATACCGAAGCGATGTGCGTTCTTGCCCAACTGACGCCGAAGACCGGAACACCAAGCCTCTCCACACATCAACGCACTCACTAAACCGAGCCATTCTGCGCTCGAACTGGCGCCATTCTTCGGCGCGAACGGAAAGAAAACTGTAACGGCAGAGAAATCATGACTTACCAGAATGCTACTGAGGCCTTTGTCGCCTTGCAACCCGCACCGTATGTTGTCGAGAAAATCTGTAGGTGGAACCTGAAGGTCTGCCTGTCGATTACCGTACGCGAGGACGACCGGCTTTTGGACTTCGAGGATGGATGCGCGATCATCAGAGTAGTCAAGGATGGCCTGATTTTTCGGATTTCCGCCAGAGACCTGGTCACGTTCTACGGCATTCGAACGCTGATAGAGGGAAGCTTGGGCAAGCTCCCGTGTGGTTCCATCCGATCAATTGAATGGCTGCCAGCGCAAGGCGTTCCATTTCGGGCAATCTATGAACACCTCGGCGATAGATTTGGACACAATACGAATCCCGTAGCTCTGCCGGATCAACAGAGAAGGTGAGCCCGGACATCAAACGGGATGGCGCAATTCTGTGTTTTGGCTCTTCATGCCCTCCAGCGACGGCCGACTTTCGATATTGGGGCAGTCGTCCGCATTGTGGACTGTTTCCTGGTCGTCCCTATGCTTTTCCTTCCCTTTCTCCGAAGTGACACCTATCGGGAGACACTGCGAGCGCGATCAATGGCTCGCTGCTGGCGTTCAGCAATGATTTCCTGACTGCTTTCTACTCGTATCGCCTGTTGCAAGACCTGCAGGCGCTCCCGCATCGCCTCGAAGGCGCGGTGTTGCGCCGACGAAACGCAATTGATGACGTCTTTCTCGCCACGCAGAATCGCATTCCTGCCGAAACGCTCATCGAGCGCCCGGCTGACCTCTGCAAATTCCCGGGCGACGTGTGGCTCAAGAGAACCCACAGCGACACCGCGCTTGACGCTCTTGCCCTTCGTCTGCTTGTTCGCATCGCCCACCAGCTTCCGCAGCGCATCCTCAGCCGCCTGCGACAGGCCGGGAATGGCGACGGCCATGCGCCGACGCTCCTCGGCGACGGCTCGGGTCTCCGTCTCCAGGGCAGTGGCCCACGACGCGCCCAGTGAGCGTACGCGGCTGGCGAGTTCCGGCACAGCCTGAAGACCGTCCTTTCGTTCGCGACCGGAGGCAAGCAACCTCTCCATGATGCGATCAGAGCCACGCAACGCACCATACGCTGCGGGATCGCAGTTGATGGCCGCGGCGATCCTCTCACCGGCAACGCCTTGTTGAACAAGCTCCTCGATCTTGCCAATCGCCCCAGCGGGGTCGCGCCAGATAAGCACTGCGGTCTCGGCGAGTGCCGCGCGATGGTGACGGTAGTGTGCGAGCGCGCCAGCACGCATGCGCGCCTCTTCTTCCACTGGGGTCTTGAATTCGGTCACGGCGGCGAGCAACGGCAGCATGGGTATCGCTTCCTTTCCGACCTCGACGCTCGCGCCCGCAACGATCTTCGAACGATCCTGTTTTTCGGCCAAATGCTGTTCTTCGGAAAAACGCCGGACGACCGAGAACAACCGCAAGAGTTTCTCGTGGCGCTCGGGTGCAATATCCTCGGGCATGCGAGATGCCATATTGCGCTCGGCAACCGCATCGGCCTTCGTGGTGAAAGCGCTCCAGCCGAAGCGTGCGGTCAAGGCGTCATTGACGGCCTTGACCTCCTGGACCAGTTGACGGTCCTCGACGGCATAGGCGAAAGCGGTCTTGTAGGCATCGTCCCCTCCCCGTTCCCGGATTCTTTCGATTTCGACGAGGCGCGCTGTTGTCTGCTTGGAGAGAGCGGGGATCGACAGGGACATATCAGCGCGGCGTTGCTCCTCGCGGACCCCGAAGCGCTCTGCATGGCGGCAAAATTCGGTGGCATGGGCGCGGGCCAGCGGCACCAATTCCGACAGTGCGGTGGTGGCCTTGTCGCGCTCGTCACGAGCAGCACGGCCATCGATCATAAGGTCGGAGCCGCGAAGGCGGCCAAGCCTATCTGGTGCTGCGGCAAGGCTTTCTGCAAGTTTGCGCGGTTCGTTTGTCGCTTCCGATGCCAACGCATTCAAACGGGCAAGTGCTATATCCGGAGCACGATAAATCTTTTCGAGCACCGGAAGCAAGATCGCTTCCCGCTCCTTCCACCGGTCCGAGGCGATCTGCGCCCGGCGTGTATCTTCATCAACGCTACGGGCAAAGCTGGTGGTGGGCGGAATCAGATGTTTTCTGGTCGCCGGAATTTCCGGTGTCAGAGGTTCGGTGCGGTCTTCATGATACGCAACGCGCCGTTCGTGCTCGATCACGAAACCGAGCGCGACGCTCGCCCGCTCCCAGAGCTTCGCCAGCCTCAACCGCTTTTCCGCAATCCACGCCAGCCGCCCCGAAATGCTCTCTTCCATCCCGGCTGCAATCCCGGCGACGGTGTCGATGCCACGCCGCCGTGCAAAATCTTCCGTATGCGCCCGGTAACCGTCCTCACTTTCGAAATCGAGCGTGGTGGTCTTGGCGCCCGACCGGCCAAGACGCTCGACGAGCTGATTGAACAATGCCGGCCGGTGGCTCTCATGCTCGATCCGCCGCGCACGGGCTTCGGCGGTTTCCTTCAATTCTGCGGTCCAGATGTTTCGCTTGACCTCCCTCTCTTCGGTTCGCTTCTCACCGGTCTGCTCATCGACGACGGCGACCACGACCTTGACCTTTTCAACACCATTCTTACGCAACGTGACAGTATCGCCTTCTGCGACACCGGCCTCCTCCAGAGCCGTCGGCAGACTAACACCCCAAAGCCGATGGACCGCACCGTCATCGGCTTTCACATCGGCATAAGGGCTTTCCTTGGCATCCTCATCCTGCGGCCGGAACTTCGCATTGCCAGTTTTGACGAGTTCACCGGTAACGCCAGCCGCATGATCGGCACGCAACTTTTGTCCCCATTCCGGCCTCAGTTCAAAATCCTCGCGCGCCGCATAGAGATCGGCGCGATCACGATGGCGCGTCATCGACACATAGGTCAGATGCTGGTCCATCATGCCAGTGGCAAGCACGAAGGCCCGGTCGACGGTCGCACCTTGCGATTTATGTATGGTCGCGGCGTAACCGTGATCGATGTTGCGATAGCTGTCCTCGCTGATCATGACATCGCGGCCGTTGTCGAGCCGGACGCTCAGGAGTGAGCCATCGCGTTTGCAACCTGTCGAGATGACTGTTCCGAGCATGCCGTTCTTCACATATTGCGGACCGAGGTGGCGCGCACGCGGTTCAAGAAATCGGGCGTTTTCCAGGAAGATGATCCGATCGCCGACGGCGAATTCACGAACCCCGCGCGCCGTCTGAAAGTCGCTGGCACCGGTCAGTGCGCCCTCCTCCATCATCACCTGGCGCAAAGATTCGTTGAGACGCTTCACATCCTCATTGGTATGGGCCAGCACGAGCAGTTCGTCGCCACGAAGCTGGGGGGAAGCTCCCCTGTCGGCGGCGTTCCGCAACAGCTCACGTCTGGCATTCGTCCAATCCGCAACGATACGGTCGACGATTTCGGCACGTGTCTCGGCTTCTGTGATGCGGCCCTGCTGCGCATAGGCATCGACACCGTCTCTGACATTGCCACGCGCGAAGAGACGAGAGGCCTCGCGCGCCCACGCTTCGCGCTGGCGCCGCACGCCGGCAAGTTCAGCAAAACCGATACGGTCACTGATCGCCCGAAACGCTGCACCCGCCTGGATCGGTTGAAGCTGCATGGCATCGCCGACCAGAACAACCTTTGCGCCTGCATCCTCGGCAGCCTTCAGTACCCGACCCATCTGTTGCGATGAGATCATGCCCGCCTCGTCGATGACAAGCACATTGCCAGGTTCGAGCAGGTCGCGCCCGTTGGCCCATGCCAGTTCAAGGGAAGCGAGCGTCCGGGATTTGATGCCGGAACTGTCCTCCAGCCCCTCGGCGGCTTTGCCGGCGAGTGCTGCGCCGATCACCCGGTGGCCATCCCCTTCCCAGGCAACACGTGCCGCAGCAAGCAGCGTCGACTTGCCTGCGCCAGCCAGTCCGACAACGGCAGCAATGCCATTGTCGCCTGTCACATGCCTGATAGCATCGACCTGCTCGGGATCGAGCCGGAATGGCTTTTGCGGATCCTGCGTCTCGACGTTCGCAATTGCCCCAGTAACCGCATCCGCCCCTACAGCAAAACCCGAGCGCTTCGACAGGGTGTTCGCCGACCGCGCCATGTCGTATTCAATGCGCAGGATCTCGCGGGTGGTGAAGACGGCAGGCTCCGCCACCTTGGTAGTCTCTGCGTCGACCTGCTGCGGCTTCAACAACACGAGATGATCTGACGCCATCAGCCGCGCGCGGATATTAGAAAAGTCGATGGGATCGTCGACATAACGGTGCAACGCTTTCGCGATATCCCTCTCGTCGAAGGTGGAGCGTTCGTTGGCAAGTTGCTTCAGCAAAAGCTCCGGATCGCTGAGCAACCGGTCCGCCATCTCCTGCCGACGGGCAAGATTGGCGGGCGCGAAATACATCTCGATCCCCTTGCGGGCGAGCGCCGCCTTTTCAGGCCCGAGATGCTTCTGAGCGATACCATCGAGCCCTTGCTCAGCATAGGAGCGGCCGTCGAGACGGATGTCGTGGCCCGCAAGTGCCAGATGCCGATTGACTGTCTCCGCCCAAGCGATCTTCCACGCCTTCATGATTTCCTTGTCACCGGCCCAGAGCTTGTAGACGATCCTGCCGTTCGGGCGGTCGGGCGTGACAACCCGCAAAGGCGCGCCATTCTCACCGAGCACAGGCACCTTCTTCTTGCCGAACCCCTCATCGGTGAGAGGCCGCAGACCTGTCATCAGGTGTATATGCGGGTTGCCATCCTTGTCATGAAACACCCAATCGGCGACCATGCCATTCGGCGTAAAATTGTCCGCCACGAATTCGCGGACCAGGGTGATGTTCTCGGCCCGCGTGAGTTCTTCCGGTAGCGCGATGATCAACTCGCGGGCGAGCTGCGCGTCCGGTCGCTTCTCGAAAGCATCGACGGCATTCCACAGCGCCTCGCTGGAGCCGGCGACGGATTTCCCGTCGATCGCACTCTTTAGCCAGGCTGGGATATGATCAGGAAGCGCAAGTTCCTCGTGCACCAGTTCGGACGCCCCGCCCCTGTAGCTGAAGGAGGTGCCTGCCTGTTCGTCCATCATCCTTGTGCGATGCCGATAGGCGGCGGCAGAAACGATGCTGCGTCCTGCTCCTCTTCCGATCACCTGCGCTCTGACGAACATGATCGCCATTAACGTCTCCTGCCCTTCCAAGCACGTCGCGCCAGCGACGTATATTGCGCCCTCAAACCGATCGGACCGCAGGTCCGATGCCGCGGTTCGGAAGACGGTGCGGTTCGGAATTCTGGCATCGGCGCTTTGGGGGCTTGTGCAAGGTAGCTTATTTAACTACCGTATTCTAGTCAGTCTAATCGATAAAACGGAAATCCCAAAAAGGCGAAGGATAGGTGTATGGCCTCAAAATCATCAATTCTGGATATCGACACACAAATCGAAAAGCTGCGCGAACGGAGACGTTCTCTAATAGTTAAGTCCGCCGATCGCTTTGCCAGGGCCGCCACGAGGTGGGGGCTGGCGGAGATGGAGATCACCGACGAGGAGGTCGATCGAATCTTCGAAGAGATCGCCGCGCGATTTCGAAAAGACGAAAAGAAAGGCTCTGGTGGCGCAGATGCTCCAACGCATCGACCGGGAGATAGTGGGGCTGGAGCGCCGGAGGCGGTTTCAAATGACGGCTGAGCGCAAACAGGAGGCTCGCGAGAAATTCCTGCTTGGCGGTATCGTCGTCAAGGCGGGCCTCTCGAAAGTCGACCGGGCACTCCTGCTCGGCGGCCTGATTGAACTGGCACGGGTGGCAATTGGCTCGCCCGAACACCGACGACTGCGCGATATCGGAGAAAAGGCGTTCAAGGCGCCCGCGGTAAAAAGCGACCCCACCCATGCCGGGGAGATGCCGGAATGGCACTGAAAGGAAAACTGCATCCAAGCCTTTTGCTTATGCTCGTCCCGATTGTTGTCACGGCGATCACCGTGCATATCGTCGGATGGCGGTGGACTGGATTGACGACCGGCATGTCAGGCAAAATGGCGTACTGGTTTCTGCGCGCCGCGCCGTTACCGGCGCTTCTGTTGGGGCCACTCGCTGGCCTGTTGACGGTGTGGGCCTTGCCGATGCACCGCCGGCGGCCGATCGCTATGGTGAGCCTCTTGTGCTTTCTCGGTGTTGTCGGCGTCTATGCCTTGCGAGAATACGGGCGTCTCGCTCCTTTCGTCGAGCGGGGTCTTGTCAGCTGGGACCATGTGCTTTCCTATCTCGACATGGTTGTCGTGGTGGGAGCCTTGGGCGGTTTCATGGCGATTGCAGCCTCGGCCCGCATCTCCACAGTCGTTCCTCAATCGGTCAAGCGGGCGCGGCGCGCGACCTTCGGCGATGCCGATTGGCTTTCAATGTCGGCGGCTGGAAAGCTCTTTCCGGCTGACGGCGAGATTGTTGTCGGTGAACGCTACCGCGTCGACAAGGAAATCGTGCATGAGCTGCCCTTCGATCCAAACGATAGTTCGACATGGGGACAAGGCGGCAGAGCCCCGCTTCTTACCTATAAGCAGGATTTCGACTCCACCCACATGCTGTTTTTCGCCGGATCGGGTGGATACAAGACCACCAGCAACGTCGTGCCGACGGCGCTACGCTATACCGGGCCGCTGATTTGTCTCGATCCGTCGACAGAGGTCGCGCCGATGGTGGTTGAGCATAGAACCCGAGCGCTTGGCCGCGAGGTAATGGTGCTCGATCCGACGAACCCGATTATGGGCTTCAACGTGCTCGACGGCATCGAGACATCTAAGCAAAAGGAAGAGGACATTGTCGGTGTCGCCCACATGCTGCTGTCCGAAAGTATACGCTTCGAAAGTTCGAGCGGCGCCTACTTCCAAAGCCAGGCACACAACCTTCTGACGGGGCTGCTAGCCCATGTCATGCTCTCACCGGATTATACTGGGCGGCGGAACCTGCGCAGTCTGCGCCAGATCGTATCCGAACCAGAGCCGTCGGTGCTCGCCATGCTGCGCGACATACAGGAGAATTCCGCGTCTGCCTTCATCCGAGAAACCTTGGGCGTCTTCACCAACATGACCGAGCAGACATTCTCCGGCGTCTATTCGACGGCGTCGAAAGACACACAATGGTTGTCACTGGACAGCTATGCCGCACTGGTTTGTGGCAACGCCTTCAAAGCCAGCGATATTGTCAGTGGGCAGAAGGACGTCTTCCTGAATATCCCCGCGTCAATCCTGCGATCCTATCCGGGCATCGGCCGGGTGGTCATTGGCGCGCTGATCAATGCAATGATACACGCCGATGGAGCCTTCAAACGGCGGGCGCTGTTCATGCTCGATGAGGTTGACCTGCTTGGCTACATGCGCCTCCTGGAAGAGGCACGCGATCGCGGTCGTAAGTACGGGGTCTCGATGATGCTGATGTACCAGTCCGTCGGCCAGCTTGAGCGACATTTCGGGAAGGATGGCGCGACCTCGTGGATCGACGGCTGCGCCTTTGCCTCCTATGCCGCGATCAAGGCACTCGACACAGCCCGCAACGTTTCAGCGCAATGTGGCGAGATGACAGTCGAGGTGATGGGAAGCTCGCGCAACATCGGCTGGGACACGAAGAACAGCGCGGCGCGTAAATCGGAGAATGTGAGCTTTCAGCGGCGGCCGCTCATCATGCCGCATGAGATCACGCAATCGATGCGCAGGGACGAGCAGATCATCATCGTGCAGGGACACAGCCCGATCCGCTGCGGTCGTGCGATTTACTTCCGGAGAAAGGACATGGATGCTGATACCCAGGCAAATCGTTTCGTCAAGCTCAGCCCGTAGGTGGTTACGAGGCTGCCCCTGACGCACCGAATCTAGAAGCCGGCAGCCCGCAAATTGCGGACGAGCGTAATATCCTGTTCAGCCAAGTTATTCGAATGACGTGCGGCTGAATAGATTTGTAAATCTTAATTTTCCCGATCGGGATTTTTTGTCGACGCTTCCGGCTAAATTCGAAATATTTTCCCGATCGGGAAAATTTTGTAGACACAGCGCAGATCTTTCTGTTATTTTCCCGATCGGGAAATAAAATGGCAAAACAAGTCAGAAGTCCAGCCGACATCGGCGCCTTGGTCCGCAGCACACGCAAGGAGCAAAACTTGCGACAGGACGAACTTGCCGGCGTTTCGGGCGTCGGCCTCCGATTTATCGTTGATCTCGAAGCAGGCAAGCCGACAGCACAGATCGGAAAAGTCTTGCAGGTTCTGCAAACGCTCGGTTGTTCGATCGATATTTTGGCTCCTGGGGAACGTAGAAAATGACGGTAAGGGTTCTCAATGTCTGGTGGGATGGTCGCATTGTCGGGCAATTCACCCAAGACAGACATGGCGATATCGGCTTTGCCTACACCGAAGCTTGGCTTGATGACGAAAAGGCGCTTCCGCTGTCTGCCTCCCTCCCAAAGCGCCCGACGCGTTTCTCTCGCCGTGAATGCCGACCATTTTTCGGCGGCTTGTTGCCCGAGGAAAGCCAACGCCTTGTTGCGGCGCAAGCACTGGGGGTTTCACCTGCCAACGACTTCGCGCTTCTTGATCGCCTCGGCGACGACGTAGCAGGCGCCCTTCAGCTTTTGCCGGAAGATCAAGAGCCGGTCGCAGCAGGATCTATCACGGACCAGCAGCCGGCATCTCTTGATGAGGCCGGAATTGTTCGCATACTGGACGCACTTCCAACGCGGCCCCTATTGGCCGGCCAGGAAGGCTTGAGGCTGTCGCTCGCCGGTGCGCAATCCAAAGTGCCGCTTGTTTTGATCGACGGCCAGCTCGCACTTCCAGTTCCCGGCCAGGCAACAACGCATATTCTGAAGCCGCCAATCGCGCGCTTTCCAGGAACAACTGAGAATGAAGCCTTCGTGATGAGGCTCGCAGAAGCGATCGGCCTTGATGTTGCGCCTGTCGAACCCAGATCGGCGAATGGGCGCCCATTTCTTTTGGTCGAGCGTTATGATCGCTATCGCGATGCCGAAGGTCTGGTTCGCCGCATCCACCAGGAGGACTTCTGCCAAGCACTTGGTGTGCCGCCTGAAACGAAGTATGCCAGCGAGGGAGGGCCGACCTTTAAGGATTGCTTCGAGCTGTTGCGTCGGGTCTCTAAGCGGCCGAGCACGGAGATCGCAAAACTCTTGGACGCTGCGATTTTCAACCTTATTGTCGGAAACGCAGACGCACACGGAAAGAACTTCTCAATTCTATACGACGACCAGGGTCCGAGAATGGCTCCGTTGTACGATCTGCTTTCCACGGTGACCTATCCAGATCTTTCACCGAAAATGGCGATGCGGATCGGCAAGCGCGCAACGCTTGCCGAGATGGACGGTGATGGTTGGCAATCTTTTTCAAAGGAGACAGGTGTCGGCTTGCTCTTAGTACGCCGTCGGGTGAAAGAACTAACTGATGCCACAGGGGACGCGATTCCTCGATTAGCAGAAAATATGTCCCCAATTGCCGCGGATTCTGTGACGTTAAATCACGTAGCGGCTTTGGTCGCAGACCGTGCCAAACTCGTGGCTTTGAGCATATAACTCAACAGCGCCAACCATTTCTGCCGGACATAACCAAAATATTGAGTTGTAGCCCCGGAACTCCCCTTCAAGAAGATTCGCAAATCCGCCATCGACGCCAGTCAGATGAAGCGTAGCGACGCCGGGCGCGGCTGATAAGCTGGTGAAGTACCTGAAGGCTCTTTTCAATTGGGCTATCAGCGCCGAGCTGGCGACTTTCAACCCGGCGACCGGAGTGACCAAAATCAATAAGTCTCGCGGCTTCCACACCAGGAGCGAAGCGGAGCTGGCGGGCTATCGGGCCGCCTACCCATTCTGCTCCATGGCCCGGTTTGCAATGGGACGGATGCTGATTTGTCAGAATACCAGTCGCATGGCCTTAGAAAGGCGCCCGCGACGATCCTCGCCGAGGTCGGCGCGACTGAACATCAGTGGATGGCAATCTTTGGCTGGTCTGATTCCAAGATTGCGCAGCGCTATAACAAAGCCGCCCAATCCAAGCGGATCATTGATGCCAGTTGAGCGCCGCAAAACCTATGTGGCCCGCAAAAGTAACCCACTTTCACCAGACCGGAGTTCGAGTGAGACAAATCGAGGAAAAATGAGAAACAACGTCCACAAACAGAAATGGTGGACCCGGAGGGACTCGAGGCCACTTTTTGCTCCCAACAATGCAGATCGGCCAGCGCAAAAATGCCGAGGTCCGGCCCCGATCGCTCGGGGCCGGCTCCGTTCAGTTCGGGTTGTTCCAGAGGATCACCTTCTTCGCTGGATCGCCGCCAGGAGCTTGGGCGAGGTTACCGAAGATGACGCCGATCTCTGGAGCCTCCAGTTTCACGGAGAGGTACTCCTCGCCGGTCTGGCGTGCGATGCGGTTCCAGCCTGCGCCGATTTCGAAGCCGGTCTTGCGGTGGATGACCCGGTAGTCCGGGGCTTCCTCAGTCGCCTTCTGGGCGTTCGGGATGATGGCGATTGGGGCGTTGACCCGAATGGTGGCGAAGACGCCTTCGAGAATGCCGTCGGTCTTCTGCGTCAAGGTTGCGATCGTGGTGGCCATGGTACTTTCTCCTTCGGTTGTTCGGGACCATTCCCGATGGCGCACGAAGAGACGGCCGACCTGCTGCGGTCAGCTCGGGCAAAAATTTTGCGAAATTCTATTTTCCGCTAGAAGCGAACAACTGAAATCGAATTTCGCAAAAATTTTGGCCGAGTCTTACCCCTTTAGGGGTTGGCCGCAAAAGCAGGCGGTCGTCTATACGAGCGACATAAAACGGGAATGGTTCGGGGCAACTGAAGGGCGCGACAAATCCATGGCTGCCCGGTCAAACGCTGCGGGCTGGCCACCTCGCGCCTCCTCAGCGCTTCGCCGCTGTCCGGGGCAACGTCTTGCCGTCGCCTTTCACAATGCTTCACGCGATGAGCACGCCTCCCGCCGACATCGCGCTGTTGCGTGTCTGCGAACTCGGCACAGTAGTCGGGCCGCCGCCTGCTGGCCGCGCGGCGATATCGCATGGCGCAATTCGCATGGAGTATCGGGATACAGGCCTCACCAATTGCCTTGTCTGGGCCTCGTAGCCTGACGTCGCCATACCAGCAGGTGAGAACTCAAGGCAATCGGAGCAACAGCGCATGACCATCACCGTGCCATCGCGAATGCGGCTTTTGCGAGCGGCTGCATGCTTCTCCAGCATGGCGTGTTTGCCATGATGCGATGAGCCCGCTTGGCGTTGACGACACGCTTATCGGCGGCTCGACTTTCGCGATTGAGGAGCGCGGCGAGACGCCGATAGCCTGAGGTTGGTCTCTGATCCACAAGCCTGCGGATTATGGGCAGAAGCTCCGTATACTCAACCTTGCTATGAGGTCTGCGTGGCTCTTATCTGCTTTCGAAAGGGCTTCGCGGAGGATTTCGACCTCCATCGTCCTGCGACCGAGCATGCGCTCCAGCTCGTGGACGCGACTTTCAGCTTCCTCACTTCAAAATTGCCGACAATTGGCTCGTCAAAAACCACCGCTGCTGCACGTCCCTCGCTCAAAAGCGCATCACCGGCAAAGCAGATTGGGCGCAACGCCATGACGGCGAACGGTCGAAGATACCGTTTTCTCCAGGTTCGAAACTCTGCTCAAGAATTGTGGGGAACGTGCAAAATTAGGCCGTAAGCGTACCGTCCGTCGGGCAAAAGCACTTGCTGTGGATTTGCTGGTGGGAGAAGGGCTGGGCAGCAAGGTCGGATCACTGCTTGCAGTAAGCCACTGACGTTTATTAAGAATTTAACGGGCCTATCGCACTCATCAATTCCGTGAACGGATCACTGTGAATTGATGATGGGCTTCTTCGTATCTGTTCCGTCATAGCGCGATGAGTTCACGCCTCGGCCGACACGATGGAATTCCAGATTGTCATTGAGATGCTGGCTTCGCAATAGCGCTTTGGCATCATTCCCCTTGATGTCTGTATCAAACCATTCGTCGTATGCAGCGGGATTGAGAATGACCGGCATGCGATCATGGATTTCTGAAATCTTATGCGTAGCCGGCGCGGTAATGATCGTGCAACTCGTCACGTCAAGTTTGTGATTATGCGACCAAATGCCAGCAAACGAAAAACCTTTACCCTCTGGCATCTGAAACAGCCACGGGTCTTTTTTTCCGTCCTCGGCGCTCGTCGTCCATTCAAAATATCCATCCGCAGGAATGAGACAACGTTTCGATTTGAACGGCTCCCGAAACGCACCAGACGTATCGACGGTTTCAATCCTGGCATTGAACATTGCCGCTTTTGACAACTCTTTTGCAAAGAACGGCACCAGCCACCAGCGGCCATAATCGACCACCAAATGGCCATCGTCATCCTTGTGCGCAAAATGAATGCTTTGGGTGGGCGCGATATTATAGCGTGGTGGCATATTAGAGGGCGGTGGGCTTTTATCCAGAATGCTGTAGAGTGCATGGATCTCGCTCCATGTCATTTCATTGGTAAAGCGACCGCACATAATGCCCTCCTTCTCTCGCCTTATGCCCGCTCAATGTCGGTTTTCGTAAAGTCATCACCTTTGAACAGCAGTGGCAAACGGTATTCCTTTGCCAGGGCGTAAACAAAGCAATCGCCCATGTTCAATCGTGCCGGGCTGGCAACAACCTTGCCATATTCTCTCGCCGCTGCGATCGACTTAACGTGGATTGACGCGTTCATGCTCATCTCTTTGACGTTTAGGGCATCAAGCAAAGAGGCAACGTCGACCTGTGCGTCATCGATACATTGTGGAGGAATTGGCGACTGTGCGCTGACAGTCTTGTCGCCTCAATACGAGCCAAGCTTATAACGGCCTCATATACAGTCAGTGGTGAACAGAAAATCTGCCGGTTGGTGTCTTCCAACTTGGCGATGTAATACCCTGCGTCTTCTTCTTCGGCCAAAATAGCTAGGATAGCGGATGCGTTCAGGTACATCAGATTTCCCACTGCTCATCTAGGAAAGCCTTCATATCGAAGGGCTCTGATTTTGGATTAGGGCCAATTCGGCTGCTAACCCGATCCTGAATTTCCTTGATCCGCTCTCTCAAGGGCACGGTCTCTTTTGCGCGATCAAGTTCATGCTGAAGTGCACGGCGCACGGCTTCGGTCTTGTTCGGAGCCTCTGTGATTTCCATGACCTCAACGGCCAGATCGTTCACGCTGTCATCTTTTATATAGAGTGGGGACATGCCAATCACTCCTGAATTTATGGATTAGGATATACACTATGGGATATCAGTATATACAATAAAGGATTGCTAGAAGATCGAATTCGTCCAGTTTTTCCAACCGCGTAACTTCGTTTTATTTGCTCGACAACCCGCTGACCATCCTCGACCTGTTTGAGGAACGACGTCAGGTTGCCGCGAAACGCCGACACCGCGGGGCGATGGCGTCTTTGGCCGGGACTTAGGCATGGCGGAACTCCGTTGGAGCGAGAATTGCGCGCAAAATTCGTCAAGAATGCAAGGGGTGCCTGAATGGAAGAGGGATGGCGCTTGACCAGCGTCGGCCTACTCCGTCCGGACCGATGTACCAGGACCTTTCAGCAACATCGTAATTATATTCATCGACAACGATCCAACAGCCCTTGAGGTCACCCAGGCCTGCCCGCCGGCACACGAAATCAGAAACCTCCAAGGCGATCCGATCGGACTGGGGCGCTTGGGTCGTGATCACCAACAAGGCGATATGGGTGAGGCCGCCATTCGCCCCACGAACCGCGACGAGGATACAGGTCGGTCGGGTCATCCGGCCTTCGGTTTCGCCGCGCTCGTGTTGCCACGACCAAAGATAGGGATAGGCTATCACCTAACCAGGGAGGAACTCACGGCTCATCGTCATACCCCTCACCCCGCGCCAGCCGGTCGATTTCGCTTGCGAAGAGTTCCTGATGTTCCTCCGGCATATCCGAAACGCGATGGGCGCTGCGCGGATCGCCGCCGGTGCGCATCCGCTCGTAACACTCGTAGCTCATCAGCACGAAGCGCGGTTTTCTGTGCTTGGTAAGAACCACCGGTTCACGTGCAGCGGCGTCGGTAACGTCGCCAACCTGCTTGTTGAGATCGCCTGTCGTGAATTGCCGCATGGCCGTGCTCCCTTGTTGATCTCCATATTATCCAGATTTTCCAGATTTGTAAGAAAACGGCGCTTACGCGCCACCTCCTTTCAGTTCCCAGACATTGATGCCGAGCCGGCGGGCCTTGTCACGAAGGTTGTCGGTGATGCCGGAGCCGGGAAAGACGATGACGCCTGATGGCATGACCGAAAGCATGTCGTCGTTACGGCGGAACGGGGCCGCCTTGGCATGCTTGTTCCAATCGGGTTTGAAGGCGATCTGGGTGACCTTGCGTGCCTCTGCCCAGCAGGCGGCGATGCGTTCAGCGCCTTTCGGCGAGCCACCGTGCAGCAGGATCATGTCCGCGTGTTTGGCATGTGCCTTGTCGAGCGCGGCCCAGATCCGGTCGTGATCGTTGTAGTCCATGCCGCCGCTAAAGGCGATCTTGGTGCCGGGTGGGATCAGCACCGCGTTTTCGGCGTGGCGGCGGGCAGAGAGGAAATCCCTGCTATCAATCATCGCTGCGGTCATGTTGGCGTGGTTCACCTTGGAGCCGGTGCGCGGCCGCCAGGCTGATCCGGTCTGGGCCTCGAAGAGGTCGGCAGCATAGTCGCGCATGAACTCGAAGGCATTGCGCCGTTCGAGCAGCGTGATGCCCTCGGCGACATGGCGCTCGAGCTCGACGCTTTTCACCTCCGAGCCATCCTGCTCGCGCTGGCCGGTGCGCTGGGCGTCCTCGTTGCGCTGAAGGTCACGCTGGATACGGTCGCAAGCACGATGGAAGAGGTTGACCGTCGACCAGAGAAGGTCTTCGAGATCGGGCTCCAACCGGGTGTCGCCGAGCATCTCGAACAGAGCGTCGAACATCGCGGTCAGCCCCGACTGCACGACCGGCTCTTCGGGCAGCGGCCGCTGATCTGGCTCGTCCTGGAAGGGGCGATGGCCATAGAGCTGCATTTCGTAAATGACGCGGTCTGTTGGGGAGGATGCGTGGTGCGGCTCCAAGGCGTCGTCGTTGGGAAGCATAAGGTTCATGATGGTCTCCGCCGGTTAGGGCCGCGCCTCTCGCGGCCTGACGGCGATCCCAGTCCATGCGGAGGCGGACCAGAACCGCAGCGTCCCGCGCTGCGGCCACGCAACGCAGTGGGCCCCGCCGGAAAGGTTTTTTGTCTCGCGAGGAGCACCGGAGCCGCATCGGCCCGAAAAGCGGAAGCAGGTTTTCGGAGCTGCCGATGCGCACGAAAGCCGGTGCGGGGAAAAAACCTTTACGGCGGCGGCTGGCGGCCCGCCCGCCGCATGGTAAGGGTCGCCTCTCGGCAGGCCCGCAGGCACCGCCCACACAGGCAGTGACCGGTAACGGACCGGTCTTCCCAACCCGCACGCCCGCAGCCCCGCCTCACCCACCACGGTCGCTTCACGGACAAAGGAAGGCCTGAGCGTCTTCCGGGGCAAGCTGCGCGTGCAGATTGGCGATCAACCGGTCCGGTCCAAGTTGGCACAGATCCTCGTTGAAGTCACCGAGTTGCGGCGTGAGCACGAGCGGAAGAATCCCAAGCGCCTGTGCCCGGCGGCTCAAGCCCTCGATACCATGCCGGCCAGCAGCATCCGCGTCTGCAGCGACGTAGAGGCGCAGGCACCGTGCCGGCGGGCGGAACGCCGCCAGATGATTGGCGGTCAGCGCCGAGACCATCGGCATATCGGACATAACATGCGACAGTGACAATATGCTTTCGATGCCTTCGCCCGCCACCAGGACACGCACCGGGCCACAGACCGGGAAGCCAAAGCGCACCCCGTTGCCAAGCAACCCGCCAAGCGCGCGGCGGGGATCGGTGATCTTCGCTTTGCCGTCGCCACCGGGGTCGAGCCAGGTGCGATGGACGCCTGTGATCTCGCCAGAGGGCGCGGTCACTGCGGCGATGAGGGCGGGCAAGACCCGCGTCTCGCCTGCATCAAAGTCCCTATAGTAGCATGAGGGATGGAAGCGGAGCGCCGGGTGCCCTGCAGCGCGCAGTATGCCGCGCTGGCGCAGGTAGCTGTCGGCCAGTGTGCCACCGATCGGCTGCGCCATCCGAAAGAGACGCCGTGCCCGCTGTCCAGCCGGTCTGTCGACCGGCGGATCGACATGAGGGGCATTCCTGCGGGATGCCAAAACGGACTGGACCGGGCCGATCCGTGGCGCGTTGAGGAAACCCCGGGCCTCCTCTGATACATCGCGGAAGTCCACCAATCCGCACGTCTCGCGCACAAGGTCGAGCAGATCGCCATATTGCGCGGTCGCAGCATCCGCCCACCGCCCGGCCCGTGGCCCGGTGAGGTGCACATAGAGCGACTTGCCCCTGCTGTTGGCGGTGTCGCCAACGACCCAGTAATTGCCGACCCGGCGGCCGGCGGAAAGGTAGTGACGGCAGACCGCCTCGGCATCGCGCGCGAGACGCTCGGCAAGTTCTGAGGCCGATAGCATCGCGGTCACCCCCGACCGTCGACATCGACGATACGATGCCTTGCAATGAGCCGAGAAAGAACGGCCTGGCCAGCCTCCGAGGCGGGAAGGAAGAACCTGAGTTTCCAGCCAATCATCTCAGAGAACAACCCAAACGACCGCAGTTGGTCTCGCATGCCGTCGGTGAAGCCGACAAGCTCGACGCGATGGTCGTTCATCACCCGCACACGCCGGAGCGTCATCTTGCCGGCGAGAGCGACAACAGAGGAGCCGGACAGCAGCGATTGCCACACTTGCGCGTCGGTGACGACTTCGGTTTGGTCGAGCCCGAAATTCCGGCAAAGCCTGGAGAGACCTTCCGACGACATCACGCGCCCGACGATCCGCTCGCCCTCGTCGGTCTCAAGACGATAGACCCGGCAATAATCCTGGGGCAGGAGTTTCCAGATCGGCAACAACAGTCCGGAAACCACATGTAGGGTCGATATGGTGAACTCCGGCAGGTCGGCGATCTCCGTTGCCCAAGCCGTAGAAAAGCTCTGCTTGTCCGCCTCTTCCCAGTGCGTCTCTTCAAGCTGGCGCAACTCGAAGCGGATCTCACCCACGGGCCGGAGAAGCGCCACGCGCGGCTGGACCGAGCCATCGTCGAGCATGATAGAACGCGCAGGAACCTGCACGGCAGGACGGCCGGACTTGCCGTTGATCATCAGCTTCGCCCTTGGGTCGTGCAGAACGAGCCTCAGGGCGTCGGCAAGCTCCATCGGCTGATTGCGGTCCAAACGCTCGATGGTCAGGAGATGCGACTGTGCGCCGGTGGTGGGATGGGTGTAGACCAGCCTCCTTTCCTTCACAGTCATATGGTCGGCGACCAGCGTCTCAAAGCCCCTGTCATAGACACCGGCCGCAATTGCCCCTTCGATGCGAGCCGTCAGCAATTGCTCGAAGGCTTCGAACAACAAGTTCTGCATGGCAATGGTGAGCGCCAGCATGCGGTTCAGGAAAGTGTGTATTGGCGGCAGCACTTCCTTGAGGCCGCCTTCCTCTGATGTCAGCGACAGACCGGTGATCGCCTCGAACTTTTCCAACGAGCATCCTGCGACAGCACCCCCGTAAATCAGCTTGTAGAACTGCCGCAGCGCATCGCGAGCGTATTGGGATTCGAGATTATCCTCGCTCCTGAACATTCCCTGCCCACCGGTCTGGCGCTGCCCGCGGGTGATGGCACCGAGTGTGTCCAGACGCCTAGCAATTGTCGAGAGGAAGCGTCGTTCCGCCTTGACGTTCGTGGCGATCACCCGGAACCTCGGAGGCTGCGCCTGGTTGGTGCGGTGGCTGCGGCCGAGCCCCTGGATCGCAACGTCTGCCCGCCATCCGGCTTCGAGGAGGTTGTGAAGGCGCAGGCGTTGGTTCTTCGCAGCGAGGTCCGCATGATAGGACCGCCCAGTGCCGCCAGCCTCCGAGAAGATCAGAATCGGCTTCTCGTCGGCCATGAAGGCGCGGGTTTCGTCGAGGTTGGCGCTTCCAGGCCGGCTTTCGACCGCGAACCGGTCGATCGCACTGCCGTCGTCGCGACGCACGATGCGGCGTGTGCGCCCGGTGATCTCTGCGACCTGGGTCGTGCCAAATGTCTGGACGATCTGATCGAGCGCAGTTGGGATCCCCGGCAGACTGCCGAGCCGCTCTAGCAATCCGTCCCGGCGCGCGACGGCTTCGCGGCACAGGACCGGATTGCCGTCGCCATCGTAGGCCGGCCGTGACAGCAGATTGCCATCGCCGTCGGAATATTCCTCAAACAGCTGCGTCGGGAAAGAATGATTAAGGTATTCCGCGACGATTTCGCGCGGCGTTATGTCGATCTGGATGTCGTTCCATTCCTCGGTCGGGATCTCCGCAAGCCGACGTTCGGTTATGGATTGGCCCGTCGAAATGATCTGGACGATTGCAGCGTGCCCCTCCTCCAGGTCTGCTTTGATCGCACTGATGAGCGCTGGCGTCTTCATCGACGTCAGGAGATGGTTGAAGAAGCGCTGTTTGGTGCTTTCGAAGGCAGAGCGTGCAGCCGCCTTTGCGTTTTTATTGCGGGTCCCGCCGTTGGACGTGATGCCGGAAGCCTCCAACGCCTGATCGAGATGATTGTGAATGACCTGGTAGGCCTCGGCGTAAGAATCGTAGATATCAACCTGCTCTGCGGTCAGCGCGTGTTCGAGGATGTCGTATTCGACACCCTCGAAAGACAAGGATCTGGACGCATAGAGTCCCATCGCCTTGAGGTCGCGGGCCAGCACTTCCATCGTCGCCACACCGCCATCCTCGATCGCCGCAATAAACTCGGATCGGGTCGTAAAGGGGAAGTCTGCTCCTCCCCACAGTCCAAGGCGCTCGGCATAGGCAAGCGACTCCACTTCGGAGGCGCCGGTCGCCGAGACATAGACGACGCGGGCATCGGGCAAAGCACGCTGAAGACGCAGGCCGGCGCGCCCCTGTTGCGAGGCTGCCTTATTGCCGCGTTCGGACCGCCCCCCGGCAGCGTTCGCCATGGAGTGGCCCTCGTCAAAGACGATCACGCCGTCAAAACCAGTCCCCAGCCAGTCGGCAATCTGCTGGACGCGCGATCGCTTCCCCTCACGCTCGTCGGTGCGCAACGTGGCGAAGGTGACGAACAGGATGCCTTCATCGAGCTTGATCGCCTTGCCCTGGCGGAAGCGAGACAATGGTGTAACCAACAGCTTCTCCTGGCCGAGAGAGCTCCAATCACGCTGGGCATCCTCGATCAAGGTCTCCGATTTAGAGATCCAGAGGTGCCGGCGACGGCCTTGCAGCCAGTTGTCCAGAATGATGCCGGCGGCCTGGCGGCCTTTGCCAGCGCCTGTGCCATCGCCGAGAAACCAGCCGCGACGAAAGCGGTGGGCACCCTCGTCATCCGCCTTGGCGGCCTTCAGAGTATCGAAGGAAGCGTCAACCGACCAATGGCCGGCGAGGTAGCCGGAGTGCGCCTCGCCAGCATAAATGATGCTCTCGAGCTGGGCGTCGGAGAGGTCGCCATTGGTGATGATACGCTTGGGCAGGTGCGGGCGGTAGGTCGGCTTGGGCGGCGCAACGGATGCCATGGCGACGGATTCGACAAGTTTGTCCGGATGCGGCTTCGCGTCCGGAATGTGGATCGCCTGCAACCGATACTGCTCGTAGATGCCGTCAGCGAACTCCCCACGGTTCACAGGCATCTCATCGCGCAGTTCGTAGGAAAGCTGCACGACGATCTCGTCATCGACGCGGGCAGGTGTGAACGTCGCGGCGGACGCAGGACGCAGAAGATGAGCAGCCGGTGAAAGGCAGCGCGACGGGGTGTCGACCGCAGCGGGTCGCAGAGTAGCCGCAGCATTGCGGGCGGCCATCGTCGCAGCGCAGCCACGCACGATGCCTCTCGACAACGCGCCGATGGAGGTCGCTGCAGTCGAAGGAGAGCGGGGCGGAAGGCCGGAGATCCACGAAAGCAGGGTTTCAAGATCAGGAGCGGTGCCCTGCGATCCGATCAGTGTCGCAGGGTCGGGAGCGGCGATCTTGTCGATCACCGTCAGCCGCGTCTCCATCGTCGTGCCGTGACGGGCATAGACACTTCCGTCAATCGCCGCGCTGAACAGGATCGTGCCGCGCTGCTGAAGACGGATGAATGTGTCGCGCCATTTCGGATTATCGGGAGACAGGCTGGAGCCAGTGACTGCAACCAACCGACCGCCAGGCGCGAGACGCGCGAAAGCGGAGCCAAGATGGCGCCAGGCAGTGTCCGCCATACGTCCTTCGACATGAAGACCAGCGGAGAACGGCGGATTCATCAGGACAACGGAGGGGCGAGAGGCAGGGTCGAGATGGTCATCTATATGGGCCGCATCATGCTGCGACACGGTCGTTTCAGGAAAGAGCTGTTCCAACAGACCACGGCGAACCGGCGCGTATTCGTTGAGAACAAGACGTGCATGCGCGAGTTCCGCGAAGATCGCCATCAGGCCGGTCCCCGCGGACGGTTCGAGCACGGTATCGTCCGTCATGATGCCGGCGGCGCGGGCCACAACATAGGCAAGTGGGATCGGCGTCGAAAACTGCTGGAGCTTTTGGCTTTCCTCCGAACGTCGTGTGTGAGTGGGGATTAAGCGCGCCACCTTTGTCAGCATCGCGAGCGTGGCCTGCGGTGTCTTTGAACGAGCGGTGATCGCAGCGCCGAACTTGCGTAAAAACAGAACCTGCGCCACCTCCATCGCTTCGTAGGCGTCTTTCCATGTCCAGAAACCTTCGGCGTCCGCACCGCCGAAAACATTCACCAAGGTGGCACGCAGGTCGGCCGGACCGATGGGTTGGCCATGTTCGAGTGACGGCAAAAGCGCTTGACCTGAGAGGAAGAGTTTGACTGCTCGGTTGGTGTTCTCGGAAGATGCAAGCGAGGCGGTGGTCGCGTTTATGGCGCTGGACGAAATGAGGTTCATGGGAAATCCTGTCGGGAGCGGGAAAGGACAAGCCCGCCCGGACGCTCTCCAAGCCCCGGCAGACCGCCCTTTTCCCGCCCCTCTCTCCCTCTTGTGCGATCAAGGCGTGGACGCCGGGCCTTCAGCCGGGTGCGATTTTAAGATTGCCGAATGCCGCAACCCCGACGACCGATACCGCGTGCAGGACGGCATTACCGCCAGCGGCGATCCAATCTGCCGCCTCCTTCGCTGACAGCTCATGGACATGGACAAAATGACGTTCCGCTACAGCACGCTGGCGCTCGAAGGCATCGCGATCTTCGAACGCGTAGAGCGTGTCGCCCGGACAGTCCCAGTAGACAACGGCAAAACAAACCGGCCGTACAACCTCGGACCGGAAGTTCAGGAAGACCGGCGCAACGGCCGGAGGGCAAAAATCGCCTGCGGGGATGGTCATGGTACTCTCCTTGAAAACGGGAAGGCCCGAGGCTCCTTATGAAGGGCAAAAGCCTGGCTGAAAGGGGAAGCAGATCGAGCGACAGGCACTGCCGCTCTGGGCAGCCCAGGCGCGAGGCGGAAAGCGAGGTCACGACGGATCGAGCGCGTTGGCTCCACCGCCCGCCAGGCCACCCGGCTGGCGGCCACCCTTTCCCTCTGCGACAAACGCAAACGTCTCCGCCGCATCGTCCGGCGGGCGCCCCTTTGGTCTTGTACAAAGCGCGTCAGCACCCGTCAGACACCGCGCGCGTCGTCTGCGCACCGGAGGCAAGACTCGTCATCGGCGGCATCATTGACGCGAGCCTATTGGTTCCCCGTAGAATTGCACTCCGGACCGACTTTGATGTTCCAACCGGGGAAGCGCGCAGCATTGTAAAGAAGTTCCTCCCGCAACGCTTCCAACGCCCCGACGCGGCTGTGTTTGCCCGTCAAGCCTTTCGCAGGCGCAAAAGCGCCAGCACCAGAAGAGCCGGATGATCGGCTGCAAGCAGGAATAGTTCGTGAATCTTCGATGGAGGCCATAAAAAGCAGGCCGATCGGATCAGGAGGAAATTAGCGCCAAGGACTTCGGTGATGAACTCAATACAGTCCTCACACAGCCAGCAGAGAAACTGGAGGGAATAGAAAGAGTCAAAATCGGCGCCTGCGACAGATATGTGGCCATCCTGCGGCTGAAAGCGATCCGGTGTGGCCTCCGAACAATTCTGCTTCCTCGATGTAAGGTGGGTGGTGCGTAATGCATTCCTTTCGTGTTTGTCGGCAATTCCAGGCAGTCGACATGCTCACGCCATCGCTTTACTAACTTTTTTAAGGTAGTCAAAACAGAAACGGCGGTGTAAATTCGATCAAACCGGCAAGGAGGACGAGCGTGCGAAAGTTCATGATTGGCGATCAAACGTTCAACGAACATTCGCCAGAATTTTGCGCATTCCTGCCCAAGGCCTACGAGCAGCGACTTCGCCCGCTGTGTCTTTGCATAGAGACTGGCGTGCCGATGTACATCACCCGCGTCGAGGACCAATATTTCATCAAGCGCATGCCGCTCTCTGGACGCGCGCATGATCCGGTATGTACGTCCTACGAACCGCCCTACGAGCTTTCCGGCCTCGGTCCGTTGATGGGCAACGCGATCCAGATCAGCGCGAGCGGCAAAGCTGAACTGAAATTGGACTTCTCGCTGACGAAACGTGGACCGCAGGCGGGACCTGCGACACCGACAGAACCTTCCGAGCCCGCCATCCGGAGTGAGCCACGCAAACTGTCTCTCAAGGCGATGTTACACTATCTCTGGGAAGCAGGCGAATTGACCGAGTGGCGCTCGACCTGGGTTGGCCGACGGGGCTGGGCGCGCGTTCGCGCCAGCCTCGTCAACGCGGCGTCGCACATGTCGGCCAGGGGCAGCTCGCTGAGCGATATGCTCTATATACCGGAGGTATTCCAGTCCGAAGATAAGGACGGAATCGCTGCCCGGCGCGCAGCAGCGTTAAAAGCTGTACAGACGACCGGGTCCGGGCCGAAGAAGTTGATGATGATCGTCGCCGAGGTCAAGGAATTCGCTCCGGCGCGCGAAGGTCAGAATATCTTTTTGCGCCACATGCCCTTCCCGCTGATGATCAAGGATGGAGCCTCGCGCCGGCTGGCATCGCGCTACGAGACCGAGCTTGAGCTGTGGCGCTCAAACGAGGCGTTCCACCTGATCGTCATCGCCACATTTTGCATTTCCGCGGCAGGCATCGCCTCGGTGGAAGAAATTGCGCTGATGGTGGTCAACAATCACTGGCTGCCGTTCGAGGATATTTATGAGCTTAGGCTGCTGGAGAAGCTCGGCCACCTGAAGCGCAAAACCGTCAAGGGGCTACGTTTCAACCTGCCGCGTGATGCACCGGTCGTCGCGGTGACCATGCAGGAACAGAAGCCGGCGCCCGTCGCAATGTTTATCGTCCCTCCAGGTGCAGATGAAGATTATGAGCGTGCCCTCGCCGACATGATCGAAACACGACCGGAAATCACCCATTGGGTATGGCGTGTCGCTGAGGGAGACATCCCCCGGCTGCCTTGATCGGGGTTACGCGCCACACACAGTTGACAGAACACAGCGAATAAGAACACCGTCTCCACAGAAGTCCATCTGTTGAAGTCAGCCGGAGAATCATGAAGCCCGAGAAAAAGCCATTTGTCGTCGAGTTCAAGAACCGGCGTCGCCAAGCCCCGCAACAAAATTCGATCTGGGGCGCAATCGACCTGAGGGCGGCAAGCAAAGAGGTTGCCGCAAAAGAAATGGCGGGCGAGGTTGATGCGAGCACTGCAAAGCAGTGGTCTGACGTCAGCGTTGACGAGAACATCACCGATATCAGCGTCTGATCACATCATAGACGTGTTCGGAACCACCGATCCGTTGAGATAAACAAGCAAGCGATAATCTTAGGGCCACGGTTGGCAAGAGCGACGACACTCATGCCGGCGGCATCTTCGGATCTCGCCATGGATTCATCCCATGTGCTGCGACCGAGCAAGAAGAGATCGCGGGGATGTCCGAGGCCCGCACCATCATCGATGATGCGAACCATATTGCCGAGAACGTGGTCGATCAGAACCGTTGCCCCCCGCACCCTGGGAATTTTGCAATAGGTAGTTGAGTATGCGGCTGATCGAGGCGTTGGACAGGCAGCCGACCAACCTTTTCTATAGCTTTCGCGGCGAGCTCAGCTTTGAGCGAAAACTCTTTCGTCATCTTGTATCTCCCGAAAAATAAAAAACCGGCACGATGGCCGGCGATGATGGATGCGGGTATGCAGTGGAGCACTTGCGGTCAGGCGGCACTTTCAAGCAGCTTCTTCGCCTTACCTTCGAGTTCGAGCCTTTTATCCTGATGGGACTTCCCCCGTGCCAGCGCGGTGATCCCCTGCACGAAATCGAAAACCGATTCTGGTGGTCTGCCCTCCTCGTTGAGGACAGTTTCGATGATCTTTCCGGTTTCAACCTTCGAGAAACCGCGACGGCGCAAAAACGTTTGCCGGTCCTCCTCATTTCGGGCGACCACACGCTCACGTGCGGCGCGAATACCGGCAATGAAGTGCGCAGGGGAGGAATTTGCGAAATTTGTCAGAGCCGGAGCAGCCTCGTGAGCAAATCGCTGTGCGGCGAATTTCGAGTGGCGGATCGTGATCTCCTCGAAGTTTTCGGTTCCCCAAAGATTTCTGTTGGCGCAGACAGCACGCAGATAAAAGCTTGCAATTCCGAGGGTTTTCGAACCGACCTCGCTGTTCCAGGCATAAAAGCCGCGGAAATAAAGATCGGGTTCGCCGTTTCGCAGACGGCCAGCTTCAATCGGATGGGCATCATCGCATAGGAACACGAAGACATCGCGATCACTGGCATACAAGGTCGTCGTATCCTTCGTGATATCGACAAAGGGATTGTGGGTCATGGTCGACCAGTCGAGCAAGCCCGGGACCTTCCATATTGTGTCGCCCGTCCCGTTTCCGGCAATATTCATGATCGCGGCGATCAGATCCTTGTCCCAGATCCGGCCGTATTCGGGACCGGTTACCGCTCTTAGTTCGAGGCGGCCGTCATCCATCTCCAGGGTTTTGACCATTTCGGCATTGTGATTGAGGAGACCGTGCTGAAGATTGATCGCGGCGAGCGGGGCCGGCAATTGGCGCATGTAGCTTGCTGGTGCACCGACCAGGCTGCAAAGTTGGCCGTAGCTCCAGTGTGTCGGGGCCAATGCTTCACGCCCGCCGGGAACGATGAGCGACAGGCGTTCGGCATTATCACGGGTCGCCTCGACGCGGATATCCCCCGTCTCTACGGTGCGAACGCGCGCGCGGTCGGTTCTCTCGCTGACCGCACAATGAAGATCAGTGAGCGACAGGTAACGCTCGTCGTCAGGACGTGAGAACCACTCTGACGACACCCGCCCGATACGTTCGCCGCGGGAAATGTCGACCTTGAAAGCGGGGGTTCCCGATCGTTGAGTTTGAAAGGGGCTGGAAATCATTGTGTTCATGCTGGTGTCTCCTGAAACAAAAGAGCCCGGCTGAGCGCTCTCGCGGCCAACCGGGCTGGTGAAGGAAGAATGAATAACGTCGCCGTCAAGCTGAAGCCCGCGATGCAAGTAATTGTGGAAGCCCTCTCTCCGGCCCTCCGACAACCGCCACCCCGCAGACGCCCCCCTCTCTCTTTTGCAACCTCGCGATATTTGCTTCCGGTCGGACCATTAACGGTCCATATTCTGGTCAAAAGGAGATCGGATCGATGAAACTGTCGAAACAGGTCAAGCCCATCAGTTATCTCAAGGCTCATGCACCGGAGGTCATTCGCCAGCTCGCCGACAACCGGCAGCCTGTGGTGATCACGTGAGTGGCGAGGCGAAAGCCGTGCTTCAGGACGTCACACAATATGAAGAAACTCAGGAGACGCTGGCGCTCCTCAAGGTGCTGGCGCTGACCAACAAGCAGGTCGAGGAAGGAAAGGTCCGCCCCGCGCGAGAGACCTTCGCCCGCCTTCGCGCGCGCCTGGAGACGCCCGAAACCTGATGCCGTATCGTGTTCTGTTTGCGAAGGATGCGGAACGGGATCTCGAAGATCTCCACCGTTTCCTTGCCAGCTTTGACGGCGTCCAGACTGCCGACCGGATTCTCGAGGAACTTGAAGAAGCCTGCCTGGGGCTTGAAGATTTTCCCACGCGGGACAATGTTCCGAAGGAATTGGCGGGCCTCGGCATCACAGAATACCGTGAATTACATCACAAACCCTAGCGGATCTATCGCATAACCGGAGAGGAGTTCATCGTTTATTGCATTGCCGATGGTCGACGGGACATGCATTCCGTTCTTGAACGGCGGCTTTTGCGCTGAACGGCGGGGGCCCCGCCGAGCCGGTCTTACCAATCATACCACGGCAAATCATCAGCCTTCTCGGCATAGCTATCGAGCAGGACATGGCTGAACCCGTTTTGGCGCGCCCATGTCATGACGGTAAAGAGACCGTCGGGAACGTGCAGGTTCCCTTCGTTTGCGTTCTCGTCATGGGCGTAGAAGAACCAGCCGTCGTCAGATTATCTCCCTCCGACGCAGGGCTATTGTGAGAAGGGTGTTTTGTCGAGCATCTTTGCGGTTTTGGCGCTCACATAAATTGTCGAGATGGTCACGAATATGCGGCTCTCCAATGTCATCATCAGGTTCGACATCTTCGTGTTGTGGGATCAATCCAGTCACGTGACTGGATAGCTGCGCCAGTCGCACGGGCAGGCGTTGCGCTTCAGTCGATCGCTTGAAATATCCCGGAGGCTTCGGGATATTCGGCCGCATAGGCGCAGAGGCGGTCATAGCCTTCGGCGAGATAGTCGGACTGGTACCGGCAGCAGAGATGCGAGAAGGCAAAAAGCGTGGCGATAATCCCTGCGGCTTCCGCCGAGACGTCCCCCCGAAACCCGGTTATCTCGCCAGTGATCCGGAAACGCGAACTGGACTTCGGGGCCAGAAAGAGCGGCTGTCCATCGTATTCATAAAAGTCCCAGAACCCGCCGCGGTAGTCGAGGGGGCTCAGCCGTTCCATGACACTGTAAACTGCGTTCTCACCGATGATCAGTCGTGAGCGCCCAAACAGGGTGGGAAGAAACTCCAGGCGGCACTCATCTGGGACGATGGTGGCGGTTTGGCGGCTGGTTTCGACTGTAGACATCGATTTTTCTCCAGAGAGGCAGGTGGGATGAGGCCGGGTAACCCTCTCTCAACCACCCGGTTCGCCCCTCTCCCGGCCCCACTCTCTCCCGTCAAGCTAACGCTGCCGCCAGCTTGCCGCCCTGATGTGACGGAGGTGCTTGTTTGCAATGTCCAGAAAGCAGAACGGGCCCGGCTTGATCACCGGGCCCGAATCCATGTGTTGGAAGTCCAGAGGCGATTATTCCGCTGCCTCCATATGCTCGCCATCGTCATCATTCTGGTCAGTGGATACCTTCTCCGCATCCTGGTCCTCAGCCAGGAAGGCTGGCAGATCGACATGTACACTTTCGAGAGCATTTTCTTCGGCAACGTCGTCTACCGTCACAGCATCAACCTCGGCAACCGGTGCGGCTTCATCGGACGGAAGCCGCAGCATTTCGGGAAGCCATCCGCTGCCTTCCAGCAACCTGGCGGCTTCACGGGCCATGTCGGTTTTCTTCAGGTGGTCAATGAGTTGCGCTGCCTGCTCACCCTTGGCTTCGCGCACGGCTTGCAGGATATGCGCCTTGGTGATGCGTCCGAGGTAGTTGTCGACTGTTGGCGTCCAGCCCGCCGCGACCATGCCAAATCCGAGCGATCGGGCAAGCTGCTTGGCATGGATATTCTCCTTGGCGCGCCGGTTCCATGCCTGGACGGTGGTGTTCACCGAGAGCGAGACGCAATGGGCAAAGAGCGCCATGCGGCTCGCTTCGTCGAGCGCGACCAGATAATCCCAAACCTCCTCGCCATTGGCGGGAAGATCGTAGCCCCAGGCCTCCTGTCGCTGCTCGATCTCCTTGGCCCATGCCGTATCGCCAAGGCCTTGAGTTTGGCTGAAGGCGGTATGCTCCAGCGTGATTTCCAGGCACGAACCGGCTGCGTGTCTGTAGAAGATTTTCAGGACCGCAGCATGCAGGGCGGCGATGAAGGCGATCACCGGATCGTTGGCCAGTGCGTTGCGCAGCGCCACCGTCCGTGCCGCCGTGAGATCTTCAACGAGACGATCTGAGAGAGGGCGGATCTTGCCGTCTTCGGCGTCCTGCTCCTCGACGGCAGCAGGCCGACCGTTGATCGAGGCACCGCCGTTGGCTGAGGCCGTGGTGGCGCCTTCGCCTGCCTCCCCATCGCTGTCGCCATCATCATTGCCATCGCCATCCGGGTTGGTTCCTGGTTCGTCCTCGGGCCGCACAAAACCACGTTCGATTTTCAGCTCGCCATTGGCCGCCAGCGACACAAAAGCACCGCCGCGCGCGACCTCTTCCGGGTCGAAGACGCAAGGGCGGTCGTTGAGGGCATCCAGCTCATTGCCCAGAGCCTCAAGGCGGTCCTCCGTCTCATCGGACTGCTCATCAGCCTTCGCGTATTCAGCGTCGAGCTTGTCGTACTCAGCTTTGAGCGTATCGTGTCGCGCAAGCTCCTCGTCGGAGAATTCCGCTCGTTCGCCGTAGAAGCGGCGTAGACCGGAGGCGTGGCCGTACGGGAAGTCAAATGCGGCATCAACCCATTTCCACCCTTCCTGTCTCTTGAGGACTTGCGCGTCAGCGGTTAGCTTCTCCAGCACCAGTTGCTCCAGGAGCGCCGGATCCTGCAGCCATCCGCCATTGTCCTGCTCGAAAAGATCGCGCATGACCACACCGCCCGCTGCCTCATAGGCTTCGACGCCCACATAGACGGCCCGGCGGTCGATGGCCCGTACCGCGGTTTCTGTCAGCATGCGCCGGATGTAATATGCATCCTGATTGTTTGAGCGCGAGATCGTGTCCCAGACCTGCTCCTGCCGAACATGATCGTTGGTGATTGAGAACGCCATGACCTGGCCGAGTTTCATCTCGTCACTGGCATAGATTTCGAGAAGCCTTGGTGAGACCGAGGCCAGCCGTAGGCGTTGCCGGACCGTCGCCACCGACATATGGAACCTCGCGGCGATGTCTTCATCGTCGAGCCCTTGTTCGCGCAGCGTCATGATGGCCCGGAATTCGTCGAGCGGGTGGAGATCGACACGCGTGACGTTTTCGGCAAGCGAATCCTCGACCTCGAGGGTGTCGCCTTTGCTGATGATGCAGGGAATGGCAACCGTCTTGGTTAGCTTTTCCTGGCTGACAAGCAGTTCGAGCGCACGATACCGGCGACCACCCGCTGGGATGCGGTAGATGCCGGTCTCCTTGCCGTCGCCGTCGACCTCGGGACGAACATTGAGGCTTGTCAGCAACCCACGATGGGCGATGTCTTCGGCGAGTTCCTCAATGGAGACGCCCGCTTTCGTCTTGCGCACGTTCTGTTGGCTGAGCACCAGCTTGTTGAAGGGGATATCACGCCCGGCATTGAGCGTAATTTTTTGAATGGCCTGTGCCATGTCGTTTCTCCGTAGCGGGCTGGCCGGAGCCTCTCTCCGACAACCTCAACCCGCCGCGAAAACACTTCCCCCCTCTCCCTCACGCCACACCCGCCAGTTTCCCCGTCCCACACGCATCCGCTGCGTCTCCGCCCACCCTGAACCGACCAGCGTGCGCCCAGGGAAAACCAGTGCGCTCTGTCCAGTCTCCAATGGCTCTCCAACAAATCCATCAAGCCGCCTGCTTTCTGCGCACCCTCATGAGATTGACACCGAGGTGTGTTGCGCGCCACTGGAGCCTGAAACCAGTGCGCCATTTCGACCGATGAAAGATCGGATAGATCAAAAAAGGTCCGAACCGGTATGACCTCTGTGTTATTAAGGCGCCCGTGCGAAAGCCTGGATATGGTTCCGTCCCCAAGCACTGATTGGGACAGCGGTTCATTTGCGAAGAAAGCCTAACCTCACAAGAGAGAGCGAAATCGGCGGTGTACGGTATCGAAAGACCGTCCATTGGCAGATCTGTGTCGCGACATGTCACGGATCTCAGGCTGAGGCGGTGTCGCGACGACGGCGAGAACCTAGATCACTGTTTCTGAAAGAGTACGCATACAAATGCAGCTTTTGCATGCGCGATCGAATGAATTCGAGATATCGAAGTGGCTATGGTGCACAACCGGCCCCGTATCGGGCACCGGTTTCCCAGAACCAATCCTGGTCGAGATCCAGGTCGCGGGAAACTTCCACGATAGCTGCGCCCGCGCGATCAAAGATCGCATAGCAAATCTCGGTATCATCGTGGCGCGCATGATAGGCAATTCCATCTGCTCTGGCTGGATGGTCAAACAGCGCCTTTGACCAGCCTTGCGCAGTATCATAGGGGAGCCCGGAATGCGGCACCTCCGCCGTCGCTCCCACGATAGCAAGTCCCGGTCCGGTTAGATCGATCAGCTTCAGAGACGACAAAATTCCAAGCCGGGCATATGCCTTGCGTTTCAAAAAGCCACCGTCGATCAGCGTATTTCCTGGCGAGCGCAAGAACGTCTCGGCAAACGCACCGTTGACGAGCTTCGCGACATAGAGCACGCCATAAGAGCCATCGGGAGCGTTAAAGCGGCCGGTTCTGGATTGGTCATAGAAGATGGGTTCATATATAGCCGTATAGAATCGATGGATTTCACTCCCAGCGGGGAGTGAAACGATATTTGGACGACGGCCATGTAGGTCTGACGGTGGAAATGGGACGGTCACGCGCCCTGCTCACCATAGCGGTTCGCCGCTTCGAGAACCAACGGAAGGCTCCCTTCTCGCAGAAGGTCGATCGGCTTGCGCCCATCCAGACGATGATCCGGCCGCGCGAGGAAGTTCAGCACAGCCCAGGGGCTTTCAACGGGAAGCGCATCCTGTACCTCCTTGAGACCTGCCACCACACTACCGTCCCGGTTGAACTGAAGCGTCGGGTAGCAGCGCCTGTTGCTTGGGCCGGGGACGGCGAGCAAACTTCCTTCTTGCACACGCTTGTCGACAGCCTGACGGGAGACCCCATGCAGGAGCATTCTGACCTGCTCCAGATCGTAGGCACCGCCCGCTGCCTTCAGATCGTTCTGTGCAATCCGAACGCCCTGAAGCACCGCCAGGCTGCGTGCGTCCGGCTCGAAAGCCGCCTTGTTGACCGTGCTGGTCGTCTCGGCGCTTTCTTTGGCCCTGGCAAGCTGGCGCGGTCTTCGAACGATCATGCTATTGCCGCGAAAGCGCTTTCCGACGGTCCGGGCGATAGCGCTCGCCGTTTCCGGTTTCGAGGTCACGACGGCAAGCCGTGCGCCCGCGGGCAACTGGAATCCGGCAACCTCCTCGAAAGGGTTCGCATCAAGAACAAACATTGTCATGATGCCGTTCGGGGTCTTAGCGCTAGTTTTCGACGTCTTGGACGGGGTCTTCTGGGCCATGGCGGTTCTCCTCAAGAGAAAATGGCTATTTGAAGCAACTTTGTCAACTATGACAACTTTGAACAATCCGGTTTGGCTTGGCGGCCTCAACGGTCTTTTGTGGGATAGCCTATGGGGAAGAATGCCTGGTGCGAGGTAAAGCGCGACAATTCAGCATTGGTGAGACCATTCACCCGGTGCTGAAGCGCCGAATGATATCTGAAACGGCACTATATCTCTGCTCTCTGATCACCCTCGGCGCGGCATTCAAGTGCATCGCGAAAATAGATCTCGCTCACCCGAAACCGACCCTCGATCCGTTTACACTGGACGATGATGTCGATGGCGATCGTCAGCATCTCACGAATGTCGTCACGTTCGAGGTCACCGCCACCTTCAGATTCCTTCACCAGCAAGATCAACTGCTCAAAGGCAAGGCGTGCAGAATCGGCATGAACGGTGGTAATTGATCCAGGATGCCCCGAATTCACATTGCGGATGTAATAAAATGCCGTGCCGTCGCGCAATTCTTGCAACAGGATTCTGTCCGGCCGCATGCGCAGACAGGATTCGAGAAGATCCTTGACTCCGATCTTTGCTGACCCCTGACCGCCCTTCGAATAAAAGAGACGGGCGTGGTTGGCCTGCGGGATGACCAGTTCCGGCGTATCCTCGATGGAAATGATCCGTTCGGTATCCGGGATATGCTGGATCAACGCCTTGGAAAGCGTCGTCTTGCCCGATCCCGTCGCCCCGGAGATGATTATGTTTTTCCGGGCCAGCACCGCTTCGCGCAAGAATGTCTTGTGAGCACCGGCGCTATAGAGTTGCGACAGCCGTTGATCCCGCTGCCCGCAGGCCTCTTGTGTGCGGGCCACCTCGTCGAACAGCCCAGCTTCGTCAAGATCATCAAGGCCGAGCGACACCGAGGATGGTTTGCGGATGGTGACGCTGACGGTTCCCTTCGTCGTCGCAGGCGGGATCACAATCTGGATGCGCTCGTCGTCGGGCAAGGTGGCCGACAGGATCGGGTGCGTTTCATCGATCAATTGACTGGAGAAGCTTGCGACCGCCCGGGCGAGTCGCATCAGCCGGTCATAAGTGAGTTCAGGCATATCGTGGGTCTCCCACCCTTGCCCCCCTTCGGTCACAACCTCTCCGGGCCTATTGACGATCACCTCATAGAGAGTTTTGTTGCGAAGGAACGGAGCCAGTGGCAGTAGCAATTCGCGCACCACACCGGCGTCTGTGGCTTCAGTCATCGTCATGCCTACTTTGTCACGAGCGTTGAATCTGGCGTGAAATCTCCGAGAACGGCGCGGTCATAGATGCGGTTGCGCGGTTCCGTGACGCGCAGCCGGTAGACGCTGGAGAAATCCAGATCCCGAGCCACAAAAATCGAAACCAGCGCTCCCTGATGTTTTATCAGGGATGGCGGAATGTTGATCGACTGTTCGACAGCAATCGCCGCGGCCTGCTGACCGGTACTTACGGTATTCTGTGCATCGACGTCTCCATCGCGCAATTGGCTGTTGGCATAGGATGTCACATCGCCAACGATCGACAGCAGGAGCGCACTACCGAACCGCTCCCACCAATGCGTATCGATGTAGCCATCCATACCGGCCCGACCCAACGCATCTGTCGCGGGCGATGCCAGCGTGATAATCACGCCTTTCGGGGTCTTTGCCCGGTTCCAGAGGACAAACAGGCGTTTCTGGCCACGGCGCAATCCTCCACGATATTCACCGACGACCTGCGTGCCCTTCTCCATCAAAACAACACGTCCGTTATCCGACAGGACATCGCGACTGATGACACAACTGGTGAATCCCGGTTGGTCGGACGAAAGCGCCGTCTCAAGCACGCAAGGGATGGAGGTCCCCATGGTGACGATAAAATCGCGGTGGCCGAGTGAGCCAGCGCGCGATCCCTGCAATTGCGTCGGGGCAAGCATACGATTGAAGCGCTGGTCCTCGTCTTCATCCTGCCCCGTGACGCCGCCGAGGGGATAGGCGAGAGGCACGTAGGGCGAGGCGCTATTAGCGGTCACATTGTCTCGCTGACGCCTGGCGGTTGATGTTTTTTCCGCGCCATAGGCCATCACAGGCGCACGGCGTGCGGCGTCGAGCAGCTTGTCGTCGTCGGTAGCAACCTTCTCGGCGATAGTGGGCATCGGAAGGTGGACCTCCATCGGCGTCGCCACTGGGTGGTGCGGTTCCTTGGCAGGCTCGAAATCCGTTGTCTGCCGGATGACGACCCGCTCAGGCTGTATGCCATCCGGCGGCTTGTTCTGACTGCGCATCGACCAGAGCGCGAAGGCGACAAAGGCAACGATCGCAACAGCGACGGCGCCACGCTTAAGGATCGGGTTGTTATCGATCCGCCCGCCTGTCGATGTCTCCGCGCGCTCGCCGGGGATTGGAGCGATTTCTTCGTCGGCCATGACACCTCCTATTGCGTCGTGCCGGGGGCGACCTTGACCACGCGTTCAACCGACGGTGACGTCGTATTCGTCCCGGGATTGATGCCGACGCGATCGTACGCCTCGTTGAAGATGCACAGGACATCGCGGCCCCGACGAAGAATAAACTTGCGGCTGATGGCGTGGACCAGCACCAGGTTGCCGTCGACGGATTTTGGAACCAGGCTTTCGGTGCCGTCCGAATCCTCCATAAAGATCGCTGGCATTTCTTGATTGCCGACGAAGGCGAAAGTCGTGATTTTCCCATTGTCATAGACGGCCTGCGGTTCAAGCGCTTGCGAGCCTTGAGCGGAATACCGCCAGTTGCGGGGTCCATAGGCCTCGTGAAGAGACAGAACACGATCGGCTTCACCGGCTTGCGCTGCCAAGGCGCGAGCAGCTGCGTCCTGTCTCCGACGTTCCGCTTCATCGGCCGGATAGCGATATTTTACATAGAAATACGTGTTCTGCCCGGCCTCAACGCTTCCATCCCGGACGGTCAACTCCATCTGGTAGCTGCGGGTCGACCCGTCGCGCCTGGTTGTCACGACCGAGATATTGGTCACGGGCTGGTTTTCCCGCGGTTTGAGGAACAGGATATGACCGGCAGGCGCTACCTCCCATGCGACGCTGTTGCCAAGCGCGACATGGGCTATTTCCTCATCGTCCGCAAATTCAACCTGGACAGACGACCGTAGCGTGCCGACAACCCGTGTGATGTTGTAGGGCTGGTAGTCGGTAAACCGCACCCGGCTGTCCTGCGACGCACCGCGCGGGATCTCCAGAGCTGATGCCGTCGAGGAAAAGGCAGCAATCAGGAATGGAACGTGCAAAAATCTCTGTTTCAATTGATCGCCTCCGGATCGGCGCGATATTCGCTGACGACGAAACCCAGGGGATTGACCAGTCGGTCGGTGGAAGACATCGGAGCATTGACATAGGAGAAGGTGAGTGTTGCCACCCAATGCGTGGTGCGAACATCATCGCCGCGTGTAACAGTGCGCATGTATCGCACGGATGCCACATTGGCGTTGATCAACGAGATCGACACGATGTTGATCCGCGAGGTCGTGCTCCGGCCATAGGTATTTTGCGGGGAATCCGGATTGCTACCCCGGTAGGACGCTGCGAAGCGGCTCTGTTCGGGCTGCGTCGACAAAAGCGCCACCGTGCGGAAGTTTTCCTCCCCCTCGCTCCAGACGTAGCCTTCACGCGCCCGAACATATCTCGCCGCGAAATATTTCGTCACTGCCTCGTCGTAGGTACCGGCTGTCGCAGTCAGCGCTGACACCACGTCAACGATCCCTGTCGAATTGTCGACCCGCACGACGAACGGCTCTACCGTCTTCAAAGGAGTAAGGCCAGCGATCGCGAAAACGGAGACGACGGCGACGACACTGGCCGAGATCGCAACGAACCAGGCGATGCGAACCGAGCGCTCAACCTGGATAAGCCGATCCTGATCGAAGCGGCGCGCCTTGTCGAAATAGCTCTTGAGGCTGTCGGTGTTCACCATCTCAGATCCCCTCACACGAAAGGTTGGTGCCTGGAACATCGAAGTGTGCGAATGCAGCTGGCGCCACCGCGTCCGGTTCTTTCGCGTAGGGTACCGCGCGGAGCGCAGGAGCGTGTTCGTTCTTAATGGCAGTCTTCTGCTGCTTCCCCTTATCCTCCCATTGCCACATGGCGCGGTTTAGCGGACGCCGCGAATACCCATCGCATTTGGGCAGCGGACTGGAGATCGAGGCGCAGCTGGAAAGGCTTGCGATTAGCAAAAGCGGCAAGAGGATACGGATCATCTAAAAACAACCTGTCCAATGTCTTGAGTGTCGGGGCAATCATTCCGCTTGGTCCGGAGTGAGCCGGCGGCCAACGGCGCGTGCTCCTCGGCCGGCCGCCCTGACGGTATGTGAGGCCGCCCAGGCGAGCGTACTTTCGTGTGCATCACGGGCCGCGCCATAGCCATAGGTCAGCGATGCTCCACCAGCAGCGAGCGCCGAGGCAATTCCGGGCAGTTGATAGAAGACATAGAGAGCGGCGACGCAGATGGCGCAAAGCGCGATCGGGCGCATGAAGACATCACTATACCCCTCGATCACCGTGAAGGTCGTATCAACGCAAGTGATCAACAGCGAGCCGATCGCCACAACGAGCACCTGTAGGATGACGAAGTTTACAAGTTGGCCAATCCAGGATTCCGTGAACCGGCGCGTCGACTGGAACATGGCGAGGGCGATGAAGATCGGGCCAATCGCCAGAACAATGGCAAGTGCCAGCCGCGCATAGAGCGAGACGATGTAACCAATTGCGGCAACCAGAAAACTTGCACCAATGACCAGCATGCCACCAAGACCGGTGACGATATCGATGGGCCAAGATGCGCGTGACCAGATCTCGTGGGCGTTTTTCTGGCCTTTATCAAGCAGGCTATCGAAGGTGGATGCGCTCGGCGTTGCCCCCGAGTTCAGTGCCTGGGCGATTTCTTTTGGCAGGGTGTCAAAAAAGATACCGGTGACATAGGTTTGGTAGTTGCTAGCATTACGCACCAGCATGACGATAATGGCGAGCTTGACTGCCCGGAAAGCAAATTCGATGATCGGTTCCTGTACCGAACCGCGCAGTACCAGATAGCCGTAGAGCACGACATACAGCGTCAACGCTGCTGTCAACGGTCCGCTGATCCAGTTGGCGATATTTGAGGTGCCGCTGGAGATGAAGTTTTCGAGCGGTGCCTTGAACTGCCCGTCGACGAAACTGAACACATCATACATGGCTCATCCTTCGAGTGACTTGCGCATGCGCTCAAGACGGCGCTTGCCGTCGGCGGCTTCAGCATTACGGCAATTGGCCGTATTGCGGAGCTCGCCGGGATTGTTACGGCACTCGCCGATGATATTCGTCAGCAAAGCCTCGTCGGAGACAAGTTCATCGACCGTATAGACCTTGTCTTTCTCACCGGAGCAGCCCGTCAGAAGCAGCAGCACCACCACGAACATAGACCATCTCATTTCAGTGCAGCTCCCATCGTATCCATGCGCTGGCGCCAATCCTCGGCCTTGCGTTGCTCATCGACCTGCAGCTGCGCCTGCTGGACCATCTGCAGTCCCTGCATGCGAAGAATGTCAGTTTGCAGAAATGCGGTTTCGGCCTGCAAGCGAGCCTGCAAATCGGCGATATCCTTGGCGTCGGCGGCACTTGAGATTTTCTGGCGAAGTTCATCGATACCGTCGATGCGCTTGGTGGCGGCATCGTAGATTTGCTGGCCGAGACTTATCTGTCCGGCATTCTTGTTCTGTAAGCGCAAGAGTTCCTGCGCGTAGAAGTCGTCCGCATCGGTGCGGTATGTTGAATTGCCCTCCAGGAATTTCGAAGCGGAATCGCCGACGATGCCAATCCCTGAGCCATTGAACAGGCTCTCAACGGCATTGAAGTCCTGCGGAAGCGCCTTACGGATCGAAGGATTGTTCAATAGGCTGGCGACGTCTGCCATATCGGTGATCTTGTTCAGTGAGCCGTAAAGCTGCTGCGCGTGCGCAATTTGCTGGTTCAGCGCGTCAAGCTGTGACTTGAGCTGGGCGATGCTCTCGATGTGTTTGGCGATCGCCGACTGATCGATAACGGGAATGCCCTGAGCATCAGCGAGGCCGGGCGACGCCAGCAGCGTTGCGACAGCCAGGAAAGCCCCTGTTCTGCTATTGTGGATCATGAAGTCCTCCTTCTTTCCTGAAACACGGTGAGCCAGTCCTCACTATGCTCGCCGAGTTCGGCGCGGATCGCATCGGCCAGCTCCACATTCGCCGTACGTCCGGAGAGGATCGCGAGTTCATCGTCAAAGCCGTTGAGATTGAGCTCGGCAACGACACTGTTGTGGCCCTGCTTGACAATGAAGCGCCGACTTTCAACAGAGAGCTCTCGCGAAATCAGCTCGAATTCGCGCGCCGTCAGCTTGAAACCATCGACATAGTCTGCGTGGTCACCACGCGGGTTGGGCAGAAAAATCTGCGTCGGGCATTGTTCGATGATCGTGTGAGCAATTGGTGAGACGATGGCGTCCCGCGGGCTCTGGGTCGCAAACAGCATGAGACCGTTTTGCTTTCGAATCGTCTTGAGCCTGTTCTGGGCGAGGTCGCGAAACCCTTCATCCTGCAACGCCTTCCAGAACTCGTCGATAACGATGATGATGCGGCGTCCATCGATGAGTTGTTCAATGCGATAGAACAGATAGGCCATAAGCGGCGTGCGAATCTCCTCGACGTCGAGGAAATCGGTCATGTCGTAACCGATGAACTTGGCGCCGATCCCGATATCATCCAGATCATTGTCGAAGACCCAGCCAAGCGGCCCTCCCCGTTCCCAGCGTCGAAGCCGCGACGCAATACCTTCGGGATCGGTATTGTTGAGGAACGTACGCAGCGCACCGATCGAGCGGCGTTCGACAGGAAGGTCCGCGAGACCGTCAACGGCTGAGGCTATATCGCGCAGCTCAGTGGCAGTCAGTTCCCGTGTCGCCGCTCCCACCAGCTTGCCAACCCAGCGGATAAGAAAAAGCCTGTTCTCTGACGTCAGATCAAGCGCCTTCAGCGGCGCGCAGCCAGTTGGCACCCCGTTTTGAAGCGGCAGGTAGGTGCCACCTGCGGCACGAACGAACAGGTCAGCCCCCCGGTCCTTGTCGAAAAACACCACATGCGGATCATGCTTCTCGAGCTGTGAGAGCATGAAATTGAGGAGCACCGTCTTACCCGCACCAGACGGACCGCAGACAAAGGTGTTGCCGAGATCGCTATGGTGGAAATTGAAATAGAACGGCGATCCGGACGCTGTTTTCAACATGGCGACCGCCGGCCCCCATTCATTGCCGTCCTTCTGGCCGGCAGGGTAGGAATGATAGGGGGAAAGAGCCGCGAAATTTCGCGAGGTAATAGCACCCGAGCGGGCGCGATATCGGAAATTGCCCGGCAGTTGCGCCCACCAGGCAGCCTCGAGCCCGAGATCCTCGCGTGCGACAACGGCCCCGCCGCTGGTGAGATGGGCGCGTGCCTTTGCGATATGATCGGTCAGTTCCTTGACAGACGGAGCATATACCGCAAGTCCAAGGTGATGTTCGCCCATCACAAAGCGGTTGGATTCGAGATCATCCATCGCCGCACCGAGCTCTTCGATCTGTGAGGCTGCTTTGTCGGCCGCGCTAACCAGCTGATTTTGCTTGCGGCCCATGATCGCACGGGCGTCGGCCTTCGACGTGAACGCAAAGGACTGTGTCAACACAAGCTCGAACGGCGCGGTCAGGATGCCGTCAAGCATGCCGCTACGCGTCGTTGCCGGATACTCCTTCAAGCCAAACATGCCCGCATAGCGGGTTTGCGCCTCATGACGGATTTCCACCGTCTCACGACCGAAAATCACCCGGTCGGAATAGATCGCTGACGAAATCCGTCCCTCCGTCAGTGGCAAAGCCTCACGACGCCCACCGACAAGCTGGTGGAGAAACGCGCTCGGCTCGGAGAATAAGATCCCGTCGCGCTCATGGAGAGACAGGACGCGCGGGGCGAATCGCCTCAGCCCGGCGACCACATCGACCACCTTGTCGTGCAGGTGTTTGAGCGCCGCTTCGTCCAGCTCAACCCCGGATCGCCGCGCCTTACGCAAACGAGAAAGAAGGTGCGCGGCTTTGTCGACGGGATCACGACTCGGAGACCAGACCAGGGTAAGATAGAGATCGTTGCGGAACAGGTCCTCGCACACCATCCGCGCACGGTATCTGGTATTAAGGCCCTCGGAAAAACGATTGGTGAAGCGTCCGTCTGGATAGTCGTTGTCACGCCGACGGATGACATGCGTCCAGAGCGCCAACCGCTCGTCGGCGATATTTCGATAGAGTGTGTTGAGGTTGCGATGCAGACCGTTCATATCCAGACTATCGGCAGTCTCGAATGAAACACCTTCGAGCACGAGCACCGTCATCAGCGCGCGGGAATCGAGCACCAAGGTGGTCTCGTCGACGTGGCGGACATAGGGAATGAAGGTCTCCGGCCCAAGTTCCCGGGACCGTAATTTGGCGAGATCACGCAAGGCTGAGATCCCTTTCGTTATAGCACCGGACAAGCCTCAACGGCGAGAGTGTCGCCCCGCCCCAATAAGCAGCATTGCGCGCGCGTCCGCGGGTTTCAATCCAGGCAAGCAGGATACGGAACATGTTGTGGTCTTGCTTGACCAGCGACCGGAACACGAGATGGAAGACGATACCGACAAGAGCATAAGCAATGGATCCGGCAGTGATATAGAGGACAGTGGTCAGCATGATGTTGATGCCCATCGCTTCCATGGTCACACCGGCGACCATGGCCGGTCGGGTGCAAGCCAGGAACAGCGTGTCTTCTTCGAGTGCGGGAACCCTCACCATGCTCTTCAACTGCCGACGATGGTGTTGACGAGTTCGGTGGCCCCGAAAATGCCACCGATGCCGATAATCCAGTATCCGGCTTTTCTGAGATCCATATAGCCGAACATCCAGGCAATGCAGATGACGATCACGGCGATGATCGCCAGCAGGCGGGCAATATTGCCGGTGAGCATGGTAACGATGTTCTGCAACACGGTTTCGATACCGGCAGCCTGGGCAAACGCCGGTTCAACAAGGCATGCAGCAATCGCGATTGCCATCAGCGCCGAGGCTGCATAGGGTCGAAGGCTGGTTCTGGAGATCATTCACTCTGCTCCGATTGATCATTGTGGAAAACGAAGACAGAAGAGTGCCGTCTGGAACGGAACACGTTCCATGATGCGGTTTCTTCCGTCTGTGTGACTTGATTGGCGACTGGCTTCGTCAGTTGGTTGTCTGAGCGCTCGTCGGTGGTGTCATCGCGGGTCATTGACCTGGGCGATCCGCCAATCGCGAGTGACGTGAGTTTTGGAGAGAGGCGCATCACCTCATCGCGCACCTGTTCGTCATACCGGACCATGTCTCCATCGGGAGGTTCATATCGCCCATAGAAGGACTGGAGCATCACCGTTTCGGCCCGCGCAGCGCTCATTCCGAAACGCAGAGCGAGGCGATAGTAGCCGTCGAGAAGCGTAGCGGTCGCCTTAAGATTCTCGCATGGGTCAAAGGCATCAGAGACAGAAAGGTTCAGCTTGCGAAGCTCCGCAACACCGATACCACCAAGTCCAATCTGGATATCCTGGCGTTCCGCTATCAAGGCGGTTGCAACCTCGATTGCTTCAGCCTTGCTGGCGGGCTGCGCAGGGAGCGGCATACCTCTACTGATACGAATATTGAAGGGAAGGAACCTGCTCTCAAGGCTCACGACGGCGGCTAGTGTTTCCACCCGGACCTCCGGCGCGCAGTTCTGCGCGATATCGACGAAAGGAGCGCTCATCGCTCAATACCAGACGCGCTGCTTGCCGACGCCATCGATGGTGACGTCGATATAATGCGGTTGAGAACGCAGATTTGGACGCATGATCAGGTAGCCCATGCACTCAAGCCGACCTTCCTGGCGCTGCCACCGCGCCGACAAGACAGAGCCGGAATCTCCAGCTGAATCGTCATGTCCCAAGGAGCAAAGTGACCGGTCTATCCGCTGGAGTTCGCTTGAAACGCAGGTCGTCTGTCGACCGCGTGGACCGTAACTGCCTGATAGGCGATAGCCCCCATTGCAATAGTATGGTTCGTAGCCCGGCCGGGAGCTGCGAAATCCGACGCCGCTGCACGCTGGGAATGAATGGCCTTTGGCAAGCGCGCGCCAGAGTTTTTGAATTGGAGGCCGGCATTCGGCATACTGGGTGGGCCCGCCGGGATTGGAAAGGCACAAGATGACCTCGCATCCCCAATTATCTGCACGCGCATTGCTGCCGGAAATCAGGTAGGATAGCAGCATGACGGAAACAGACAGCAGACTATTCAGCAGAAGGTTTTTCATGGACTTGCCCCTCCGGAACAACGACAGCGCGCTGCGGCAACAATGGCCAACAAGTGCGCAATGCAATTTAACTAACGTATATAACACAGTTAAATAACATGACAAGAGCGATCAAGACACAATTGCACAACCTTGCTTTCTCCGGACTAATCCTGAAGGAGATCTTCGACCATCCGCTTGAGGACGAAACGCCACAAGCACGGTTGAAGGAGATCGGAATGATGACGATCCTTTACACCATGAGCCAGGCCCACCAGAGGCTAACTCTCACAAATATCGTAGATATCTCAGGATTAACACGAAGTGGTGCAAAGGAGACTGTTGATCTGCTCGTCAAGCGGGGCATGCTGAATGAAACCATGGGTACGAATTCCATGGGCAGAGGGACCGCGCGTCAATTCGAGATATCTCAAGACCTTCTGAACAAGCTGAGTACCTTCGAAAGCTGATTGGAAATTGCGGATTAAACTATCCTTTTTACGACACAATATGGCGGCAGCGGACGAATGTTCGTTAGCCTTGAATATCCTCGTCATGCGGGTATCGATGCGCAACAGCGCACGGTCGCATAGCCCAATGTGTACATGGCTAAACGGCGACGATGCAGCCGTGGCCGAGGGATGAAGCCGCGCCTGATTATGGAGCACCCTCGACACAGCCCGCGCCCCGAAAAGCCGACAGGCTAAAAAGATAGATAGTATTAAAGCATAGCCGTTGAGGCAAAAACATCGGCAGATGTCACATCGATAACTCGGCAGAGCGCCGGTGCAAATGCGTTGCCAATGCCAATCAAAACCGGCTCATCTACACCAATTTCAATAATTCCGGCATCAAGATCGCTCAACCGTCCGCACCAGCGCCGCTCTCCAGCTCGGGTAATAGCACTCATGATAACAATTGGTGTGCAATCGCTCATGCCATGTTCGATGAGGCGTGCTTTGATTTCTGGTGCCGTACGACCGCCCATATAAAAAACCGTCGTTACAGTCGGGCTTGCCAATGCGTTCCAGTCAAGATTTTCCGGCAAATTTCCTTTGCGGGAATGTCCGGTCACAAAGCGAACGGATTGCGCATGATCGCGATGCGTCAAAGAAACACCAAGGCGGGAGGCCATAGCGCTCGCCGCAGTTATACCGGGGACAACCTCCACCGGTATATCCTGTGCTTCAAGCGCTGCAATTTCTTCCCCTGCCCGGCCGAAAATCATCGGATCACCCGATTTCAGCCGCACAACCCTTTTGCCTGCCTTGGCGAAATTGATCATCATGGCGTTGATGTCTTCCTGCTTGCAGCTTGTCCGCCCTCCCCGCTTGCCAACCAGCATACGTTTGGCTTCACGTCGCGCCAGCTCCAAAACGTCATTCGAGACAAGATCATCAAACAGGATCACATCCGCAGCTTGAAGGGCGCGCACCGCCTTGAGGGTCAAAAGCTCGGCATCGCCCGGTCCTGCACCCACCAGCGTGACCTTGCCGTATTTGGCTTTCCCGACATCCAGGGCATGATGGATATCTGATATCAATTTTTCCTGCATCAGTTCGTCGGCTTTTTCAGTAAAAGCCCGATCAACAAACCGCTCCCAGAAGTTTCGACGGGCATTTCCCGGCGCAAGTTTTCCATTCACCCGTTCGCGCAGGCTTTGCGCCATATCTGCCCAGCCTTGCAACGAATGCGGCAACAAGGTTTCGATACGCCGGCGAATGGCCTGCGCTAAAATTGGTGCCGCTCCATCCGTGGAAATCGAGACGACAACAGGCGATCGATTGACGATCGAACCAAACTGAAACTGGCAAAACTGCGGCCTGTCGATGACATTGGCAGGGACCCCCGCCTGTTTCGCTGCCGCAAGAAAAATCTTGGCCTCATGGTCATCATCGCAATCAGCAATTGCCAAAACTGCATCCTGAAAGCAGCCATCATGCCATTCTGCATCGTGGTGAAGGATGGCTGCCGCCGGGTTTGGCAAGTCCCGAACCATAAGCAAACCCATCGTTTCACCAAGCGAGCGCTGCGGACAGTAAATGTGCAGTTGCGCTCCACACGCCAGCAAAAGCTCCGCCTTCCACGCTGCAGCATCCGAACCGCCGCACAACACCACGGCTTTCCCGGTTAGATCCCAAAATACCGGCAATTTGGCCAGCGCCTCCATGCGGACGGTTTCATTTCGCGCGGTTTGCACGACATCCATGGCTGATCCCTTCCATCGCAGCGGCCGATCTGTTGCAGGTCGCGTTGGCATTGAAAATGTGGCTGTTGTGTTTGCGCCTGCGCCAGGAGAAAATGGCGCAGGCGTTTTCGGATCCAGGACCGCGACTAGACTGCGGTTACTCTGCCGCGATCATCAGCGCTTCAAGCGTAATGGCCAGCATGCCATTTACATTGCGAACGGGAATGGTTCTCACCCCCCCCTCATCCGCTCCCAAGGCCTTACCCGTCTCAAGCGAGATCACCCAGTTGTGCAGTGGACATGTAACGGACGCGCCGTGGACGATGCCCTGTGAAAGCGGGCCGCCCTTGTGCGGGCAATGATCTTCAATCGCAAAAATCTGATCGTCCGCTGTGCGGAAAACGGCAATCTTCCCCATAGGTGTTTTCACGCAGCGCGCACCTCGCAGTGGAATATCCGAGACATGACCAATTTCGACCCAGTTGCTCATGGTTTTACTCCGCGGCCTGATTAAAACCGATGGTCGCCATCGGATTGAACTCGTGTTTATGTTCGCCAGACACACGTTCGGACCATGGGTCAACCTGCGCAAACTTCTGGCTAAAGACAAAGCGGTTGTAATAAGCGCGTCGCTTTTCTCCATCCTCCATGATCTGGCGGCGAACCTCGTCGTAACCGATACGCTTGGCCCATTTGTAGATGCGCTCAAGATACCGCGCCTGCTCACGGTACATCTGGGTCAGAGCCACAATGTGCTCCAGTGCCTCGTCCTCGGTCTTTACAAGACCAAGAACCTCGGTTCCCTTGATATCCAGACCGGCGGCACCGGCGAAATGGATTTCGAAACCGGAATCCACGCAGATGACGCCGATATCCTTGCAGGTCGCCTCAGCACAGTTACGTGGACAACCTGACACTGCCAGCTTCAATTTCGCAGGTGTCCAGGAACCCCACATGAACTTTTCGATGCGAACTCCAAATCCGGTCGAATCCTGTGTTCCAAAGCGGCACCACTGCTGGCCAACGCAGGTTTTCACCGTCCGCAGACCCTTGGCGTAGGCCTGGCCGGAAATGAATCCGGCCTTGCCAAGATCAGCCCATACCGCTGGCAAATCCTCTTTCTCAATCCCCAACAGGTCGATACGCTGGCCGCCTGTAACTTTCACAAGCGGAATTTCGAACTTGTCGACAACGTCGGCGATTGCACGCAATTCATTGGCATTGGTCACACCGCCCCACATTCGCGGCACAACTGAATAGGTGCCATCCTTTTGAATATTTGCGTGAACGCGCTCATTGATGAAACGGGACTGGTAATCGTCGGCATATTCATCTGGCCAGTCACAGACGAGGTAGTAGTTCAGCGCCGGGCGACATTTCGCGCAACCGCATGATGTCTTCCATTCCAGCTCCTGCATGACAGCAGGAATTGACTTCAGACCCTTGGCTTTGATCAGTCGGCGAACATCATCATGGCCAAGATCCGTACATTTGCACATCGGTTGAACGGCTGCCGGATTGTAACTGTCGCCAAGCGTCAGGGTCATCAACTGCTCAACCAGACCCGTACAGTTGCCACAGGAGGCAGAGGCCTTGGTGTGGGCGCGGACATCATCAAGCGTCGTCAAACCCTTAGTGGTGATGGCATTGACGATCTGTCCTTTGCAGATACCGTTACATCCGCATATCTCCGCATCACTCGACAAAGCTGCAACAGCAGCCATTGGATCAAGTGGCGAGCCACCCTGATAGGACTGTCCAAAAATCAGAGTATCGCGCATTTCGGAAACATCTGTGCCCTTCTTCAACATGTCGAAGAACCAAGACCCATCTGATGTTTCACCGTATAGGACGGCCCCGATGATGCGATTTTCCTTAAGGATCAGGCGTTTGTAGACACCGGCAGTGGCATCACGCAGCACAATTTCCTCACGGTCATCACCTTCAGCGAAATCGCCGGCAGAAAACAGATTAATTCCTGTGACCTTCAATTTTGTATTGGTAACGGAGCCATGATATTCCGCTTGGCCGCCAATCAGCCTGTCTGCCAAAACCTTTGCACTTTCATAGAGCGGAGCGACAAGGCCGTAGCACATGCCACGATGTTCGGCACATTCACCCAACGCATAGATCGAGGCATCCGATGTCATCATGCCATCGTCGACCACGATACCTCGGTTGACGGCAAGGCCGGCATCTTTCGCAAGGCTGGAGGACGGACGAATGCCAACCGCCATAACCACCATCTCACCTGGTATGATGCGGCCATCCTCGAGTTCGATACCCTCCACCTTATCCTCACCGAGAATACGCTTGGTGTTCGCTTTGGTGATGATGTCGATACCGCGATCCGTGAGAGCCTTTTCCAGAAGATAGGCCGCGGCGGGATCAAGCTGGCGCTCCATGATGGTCGGCATCAGGTGAATGACGGTAACGTCCATTCCCTGACGCTTCAGCCCATAGGCCGCCTCAAGTCCCAGCAGACCTGCCCCGATGACAATTGCGCGGCCTCCTCGCTCTGCGATATCCAGCATCTTCGTAACATCATCAAGATCACGATAGGCCAGAACACCCGGTAACTGGTGCCCCGGAACAGGGATGATGAATGGCGAGGAGCCGGTGGCAATAACCAGCTTGTCGTAGGAAACTGTAATACCGTTTTCGCTGGTTACTGTCTTGCGATCACGATCAATTCCGGAGACCTTGGCTCCCTTGTGCAATGTCACATCATTTGCCGCATACCATCCATCCGAATGAATGATGATATCTTCATAATCCTTCTCGCCGGAAAGCACCGGTGACAGCATGATACGGTCGTAGTTAACTCTCGGCTCGGCATTAAAAATCGTAACATCATAAAGGCCTGGAGCCGTCTCAAACAGATTTTCGAGCATGCGGCCCGGAGCCATGCCGTTGCCGATAATGACAAGTTTTTGCGTCATGGTTTCACTCCGCGGCTTCAACAAAACGGTGACGTTCGTAAAGGAACTTCAAAACGGCTTCGCGGCATTTGAGGTAGGTTTTGTCGGCCGCAAGCTCGATGCGGTTGCGTGGTCGAGACAGCGGCACGTCAAGCACTTCACCGATATGGGCGGCTGGTCCGTTGGTCATCATGACAATGCGATCGGACAGCAGGACCGCTTCGTCGACATCATGGGTAATCATCACCATAGTGTTCCCGAGGCGGGCATGGATTTCCATCACCGCATCCTGGAGATGCGCACGCGTCAGCGCATCCAGCGCGCCAAACGGCTCATCCAGCAGCAGAATTTTTGGCTCCATAGAAAGTGCCCGGGCAATGCCGACACGCTGTTTCATGCCACCGGAAATTTCCGAGGGTTTCTTGTCCCGGGCGTGCCCCATCTGAACCAGATCAAGATTGCGCATGACCCAGTCATGCCTCTCGGATTTGCTCTTGGTGGAGCTGAATACTTTCTCGACAGCTAGATTGACGTTCTCGTAGACCGAAAGCCAGGGTAGCAGGCTGTGGTTCTGAAACACGACGGCACGTTCTGGCCCTGGTTCATTCACCTCACGGTTTTCAAGCAGAACAGCGCCGGAGGACACCTTCGTCAGGCCGGCAATCAGGTTCAGCATCGTTGATTTTCCGCATCCGGAATGGCCGATGACCGACACAAAGTCGCCTTTGTCGATGGTGAGATTGATACCTTTCAATACCTCGGCCCGAGAACCACCCTTGTCGAAATATTTGTCGATATGATCAAGCTTGAGATAAGCATTCATGATGGGCTCCTCAATTTGCCGCGGCGCCACGGGTGATGAATTTTCCAAGTGCGGCCACCAGCTTGTCGAGGACAAAGCCAACCACACCGATATATGCCAACGCGACGATGATGTCGGGCAGCCGGGATGAATTCCACGCATCCCAGATGAAGAAGCCAATACCGACACCACCCGTCAGCATCTCGGCTGCAACAATAGCCAGCCATGACAGGCCAACACCAATGCGAAGCCCGGTGAAAATGTAGGGCGCGGCGGACGGCAACATAATCTTGAAGAAGAATTCGAGTTGATTGAGCCGCAACACCTTGGCGACGTTGCGATAGTCCTGCGGAATGTTACGCACACCCACGGCCGTATTGATGATGACCGGCCAGATTGACGTGATGAAAATCACAAAAATTGCCGATGGATTACTGTCTTGAAACGCAGCAAGCGAAAGCGGAAGCCAAGCAAGCGGCGGTACTGTCCGCAGCACCTGAAAGATTGGATCGAGACCCCGCATGGCCCATATCGATTGTCCGATGACAGCACCGACCACGACGCCGGCAATCGCGGCAAGACCAAATCCGTAAGCGACACGCTCCAGCGACACCAGGACACGCCAGCCAAGACCGATATCCTGCGAGCCGTAATTGAAGAACGGATAGGCAATCAGGTCATAGCTTTCCTGAAAAACCTGGCTGGGAGGCGGCAAGGTCGCACCGGGGGCAGAACAGAGAAACTGCCAGATCCCCAGCATCATCACCAAGACCACCAGAGGAGGCAGTGTATTGCGTGCAGCAGCTACACCAATTTGGTCAAACCGAAAACGCGAAGCGGGCTTCGTCGTCAGTGTCACGACCGTCGCCTTGGAAATCTTCGGCTTTTCCGGTTGCGGTTGCAATTCACGGGCCAATGCAGACATGAATTATTCCTTTAAAATCAATTGTATGCCGTGGGGATATGCCCGCCGTTCTGACCGCACCCAAGAGGGGAACGAAAGGGTGCGACGCTCAGGCATGACATATCCCCGCTCTCCTCCTCAGGAGGCAACTTTGATGCTGAGACTTTCGAGATAGGATGATGGGTTTTCCGGATCGAAGACCTTGCCGTCGAAGAATGTTTCCTTGCCACGCGAAGGTGAGGCAGGAATATCGGCAGCAGCGACGCCAAGCGCTTGCGCTGCTTCCCGCCACAGGTCCTCGCGGTTGACCTGATCGACCAGCGCCTTGATATCAGTGTCTGGTGCAAACTTGCCCCAGCGGGCATTTTCAGCAATGAACCACGTGTCGTGGCTCTTGTATGGATAAGACGCACCGTCTTTCCAGAACTTCATATAGAGATCACTGCCGTGAACGATACGTTCATTGCCGTAGTTGATGTCGCCTTTTAGGCGGCCCAAAACATCTTTCGGGGGCACGTTAAACCATTGACGCTTGCCAAGGATCGTCGACATCTCATCCTTGTTGTCCATGCTGTCGCACCACTGCTGCGCCTCCATCACGGCCATGAGCAGGGCCTTTGCAGCATTTGGATTTTTCTCGACCCAATCGGCACGCATGCCGAGCGCCTTTTCAGGATGTCCTTTCCACAATTCACCGGTGGTACAGGCTGTGAAGCCGATACCCTGATTGACGAGCTGCTCATTCCACGGTTCGCCAACACAGAAAACATCCATGTTGCCAACCTTCATATTGGCGACCATCTGCGGAGGAGGAACGACAACGGTGGACACGTCCTTGTCGGGATCAATACCACCTGCAGCCAGCCAATAGCGGATCCACAGATCGTGTGTTCCACCAGGGAACGTCATGGCGGCCTTGATTTCCTTGCCTTCAGCTTTCTTTTTTTCGAACGCTGTCTTTAGTTTCGACGCATCCAGCTGGACACCGGTTTCGGCATATTCCTTGGCGACCGAAATGCCCTGACTATCAAGGTTGAGGCGAGCAAGAATTGCCATCGGCACCGGCACATTGTTTTGCGTTACCTTACCGGTATGCATGAGATAAGGCATGGGCGTCAGAATATGCGCGCCATCAATGCCGTTAGAGGCACCACCCAGCACCAGATTATCGCGGGTCGCACCCCAGGACGCCTGCTTGATAACCTCAACATCCGGCATGCCATGTTTGGCAAACAGACCTTTTTCCGCTGCCACCACCAAAGGAGCGGCATCCGTCAGGGCGATGTAACCAAGCTTTGCTCCCGTTACTTCCGGAGTGGCAGCGGCAGCAAAGGCTCCGGATGGAAATGCTGACCGGACCGCCGTAATCAGGGCAGCGGTTGCTGTGGTTTTCAAAAGGCCGCGGCGACTGACAGAACCCGTGAGTATATTTTTCATTCGCATGTTCCCCTTTTGGTGACCACCGGAACGGTGGTTTGTTTCTTGCGAAAAAAATCCGGAAATAAAAAAACGCCGCTCGGATATTGCGCCATCAGGATCCAATGTCCCGGGCAGCAAAACCTTGCGACGTCCGTGTCTTCTGTGGGTGCATATCCCGCACCCAGCTTGCCGCGATCTCCATTGACCGCTGCGCAAAATACAAAGCAATCAGCGTGCCAGTTCGAAAAACGGACAACAAAGCGCTGTATTCAAACGATTATTATGAATGAAAATTCAATCGCCTATTTTTTAGGCCGCACAAGAATAGGGCGTTATTTATGCAATTGCTGCAAAGTACGAAATCAGTTTTGGGCAGCGTTTGTGCAGCTGGCAGATTTTATTCGTGATCGCGACGTGCAAGTTCGCCGGTTTTCCGGCGCACCGCGAATGCCTCTACGTAGCTTTCAATGGACGCCGGATCGAATACATGTCCGTCCATGAAACGATCATCAGCATCAGCACCTTCAACGCGAATATCAGCATCAGACGGTACATTGCTGTCGCCGAGCGCGGCACGATAAATATCCGGGCGGTAGGCAGATGCACAGGCATCCGCACCTTGCGATGAAAACCTCGTCTGCCCCCAGCGGATCATCTGGCTATAAATCCACAGGGCCTGGCTCTGCCGGGGATAGTTGGCATGGTCACCATGGAAGGTGAAATAACGGCTGATGACCCGACGGTTGCCGCGATCATCAATGTTGAACTCACCCGCCAGTACATGCCGTAAAATCTCAGGCGAAGCGCCGATGTAGCGCGGGTCAGCCAGCGCCCTGCTGAGCGCATCATGGTTGTCAGGCACATCGCACCACCGCGCCGCCGCGTCCAGCGCAACGATCAACCGCGCCACACATTCCTGCTGTGTTTCTGCCCATTCAGGGCGCATGCCAACGACCTTTTCAGGTGCAGAAGGCCAGATGTCCTGCTTGGCGGCGACAATCTTGCCAACACCGCGCTCAGAGGCCACCATGTTCCATGGCGCTCCGACACAAAAACCATCAATAGCGCCCGCAGCCAACGCATCCGAGGTGAGAGGCGGAGGCACGACCACAAGTTTCACATCACGATCAGGATCAATGCCGCCGGCGGCCAGCCAATATCGGAACTCATAATTGTGCGATGAGAACGGATAGGTCACGCCGAAGGTAGGCTGTGGCTCACCCTGCTCACGCAGAGTTTCAAGCACCCGCTTCAGTGCGACAGCGTTTTCCAGAGCGGTTGCCGTTTCCGAAAGACCGGTCGCTTCGCGCATTTTGACAAAAAGCCGACTGGATAAAGTGATCGCATTGCCTCCACGACCCAGCGAAAACGGTGTGATGGTCGGCGACGGGTTGGAGCCAAGGCCAAGCATCGAGGCTACAGGCATGGGCGACAGCATGTGCGCTATATCGAACTGGCGAAATGCCAATCTGTCGCGCACATTCGCCCAGGAAACATCCTTAACCAGATCAAGGCTCAGGCCTTCATTGGCGGCAAATCCAAATTCCGCGGCAGCAATCAGCACAGACGCATCGACCAGGGGAATGAAGCCAGCGCGCAGTGTGCGCTGTCTGTCGTTACCGATCAATTCCGGCGCAGCATGAGATGCCGGGTTTTCACCCTGTCTGTTGGTTCCACTACCGTTTGCCGTCATGTCATTCACTCCACATCTACCGTCAGTGTGCGCGTGACGCCCGAGGTCAATTCTCCTGCGGGCGTTACATCAGCAAACCGGCAGCCGTCACCACGCTTTGCGCAATTTCAGACAGTTTTTTCTTTTCGTTCATGGCGGTCTGGCGCAGTAACGCAAAAGCTTCCTCTTCGGACAAACCACGCATTTTCATCAAGATGCCCTTGGCGCGCTCAACAATCTTGCGCTCTTCCAGCGCCGATCTCGCCTCCGCCAGTTCACGCTGCAGGCGGCTAAACGCATTAAAGCGACTAACCGCCATATCGAGGATCGGCTTGACCCGCTCCTTCTTCAATCCATCAACAATATAGGCGGAAACACCCGCTTCAACAGCCGCCTCAATCGAGGCTGTGTCAGAGCGGTCCACAAACATGGCAATTGGCCGGCCAACCGTCCGGGTTAACTGGAACAGATGCTCCATCATGTCGCGGTTCGGGTTTTCAATATCGATAACGATAACATCCGGACAGAGCGTCTCGATGGTACGCGCGACACCGTGAACCTCATGAATGACAGTGACACGGCTGTGCCCTGCCTCCCGCAAGCCTTCCTCGATAATGGAAGCACGGATAGCGTTTTCATCAATAACGAGGATTGTCAGGTCCGGGTGCGTCATGGCGCAATTCATGACGCAGCGCAGCACGTTGCGCAATCCCTCATCATGCGAGTTCAGGGGATTGATGAGAATGTTCAGCCGGCCCTGGGCATGCGGGGCGTGCTAGCAAGTAGTTTCTGGGTGTAGAGATGGGAAGGGTTGGCGAGGATATCACGTGTCGCGCCCTGCTCTACGATCTTGCCCTTTTCAAGCACGATCAACCTGTCGCAAAGCATGGAAACGAGTGCAATATCATGCGACACCACAACAAAAGTCATGCGTTTTGACAGGTCCCGCAATAACTCGATGATACGGGCGCGCGTGGAGAGATCGAGGGCACTGACGACCTCGTCGGCGATAATGAGATCGGGGTTTGAGACAATCGCACGGGCAATCGCAATACGTTGACGCTGACCACCGGAAAATTCATGAGGATAACGTCTGAGCGCATCCGCAGGCAGGTCAACCGCTGCCAGAGCCTGCGACACAGCCTGCATGATATCTGTTTCGATTTTGAGAGAACGCAGTGGTTCGGCAATAATATCGAACACACGCTGACGAGGATCAAGCGACGAATAGGGATCCTGAAACACGGCCTGCACGCTGCGACGAAAGCCACGCATGAAACCGCTATTTTTAATATCAAGCGCCTCTCCGCGGAAAGAAACCTGTCCAGCAGACGCTCGCTGAAGCCCAAGCAACAGCTTCAGCATGGTTGTCTTACCGGAACCGGATTCGCCAACAATTCCCAGATTGCTGCCAGCCTCCAGCGTCAGGTTGATATCATGCAACACCGGTTTTCCTGCGGTGTAGGAAAACGACACATTGGACAAATTCAGCAGGCTCATGACGCAATCTCCAACGCCTTGTCAAAGGCACGGGCCGCGGCAACCAACCCCTGCGTATAAGGATGCGCGGGTTGGGAAAACAGGGATCCTACTGGTCCTTGCTCAATCAACTCTCCTTGCCGCAAAACAAGTGCACGTTCGGTCACAGTCGCAACAACTGGCAAGTCGTGACTGATAAACAGCAGCCCCATGCCTTCATCCCGCACGAGCGCCTCAAGCAGTTTCAGAATTTCGGCCTGCGTTGTGACATCAAGTGCAGTTGTCGGTTCATCCGCAATCAGCAGCTTGGGGCGGCAGGCCAAGGCCATTGCGATCGCCGCACGCTGCCGTTGGCCACCGGAGATTTCATGCGGCCATGACGCGGCAATCCGCTCCGGATCCGGCAATGCAACGCGCTCCAGCAACGCCACAACCCGCTTGTGAATCTCGGCCTTCGAAGCTCTCTGCCCATCGCGTAAAGCACGGCGAGATACGACCTCTGCAACTTGGTTGCCAATTCGCATCAATGGATCAAGCGCTGTCATCGGCTCCTGAAATACAGCCGCCACGCTGTTGCCGCGCAACGGCACGAGATCACGGTCTTTCGCCCCGATCACCTGCTGTCCATCAAGGATGATGGAGCCGCTTGCTCGCATGGCGTCGGTCAGCAGGCCCATAGCAGCAAGCGCCGTCAATGATTTGCCCGAGCCGGACTCACCAATAAGTCCAACCCGTTCACCCTGTGAGATCGAGAAGGAGATGCCGGAAACCAGCTTGCGGCCTGCGGTTTCGATTTCAAGATTTTCAACCGACAGCAAAATGCTCATCTCTGTCTCCTGCGTGTTGGATCTGCCGCATCACGCAGGCCATCGGCAAACAAGTTCAACCCAATCACCAGAGACACCAGAGCAAGACCCGGAGCAATGGCACCAAAAGGTGCTGTATAAACGGAAGCCTGTGCTTCCTGCAGCAATCTGCCCCACGATGCATTGGGGGGTGGCGCGCCAAGTCCAAGATAGGAAAGCGACGCCTCCGCAATGACGGCCAAGCCGAATTGCAGGGCAAAATTGACGATCAATGTCGGCCAGATGTTGGGAAGGACGTGAATACGAACGATGCCCAGCCACGAGGTTCCAGATATTCTGGAGGCCGTTATGTAATCCATCGCCAAGACACGCTTTGCCAGAATGCGGGTCAGTCTGGCGACAATGGCAGAACCGGCAATACCGATGGCAAGGATTGCAGTCCAAAGGCTTGCTCCATCGCTTGAGGCGACAATCAGCATGGCCAGAAGCAGTGTCGGAAAGGCAATCAGAATATCAAGCGTCGCGGCCAGCACATCATCCAGTGTCTGCGTTGCAAATGCCGAGAGTATGCCAATCGTCACGCCGATCAATGCACTGATGGCAACCGCACCACAGCCGACAATCAGAGCGATCCGCGAGCCAATCATGATTTGTGTCATCAGGTCGCGGCCCAGCCTGTCGGTTCCCGCCCAATGAATGAGCGATGGACCTTCAAGCCTCCCACCGACCATGTCACTAACACCGTAAGGTGTCCAAAACAGTGACAGAAGCGCAATTGCCAGATGCAACCCGACAAACAGACCACCAATCAGCAGCGGCAATGGCAGTTTTGTCTTCCCTTCGTTTGTCTCTACAGAAAGGGTCATATGATGATCGCTCATGCGCCACCTCCTGCTACACGATTGCGCAATCGCGGGTCGATAATTCGTTGCGCCAGATCAGCCGCAAAACCGACAAGCAGCACCAGCAGTGTCGAGATAAAAAGCACGCCCTGAACATTCGGATAGTCGCGCTGTTCAATGCCCAAAAGCAGCATGGAGCCGAGGCCGGGAAGCGAAAACACCCGCTCAACCACCACAGCGCCAAGCAATGTGGACGCCAGTTCGATACCGATAATGGAAATGACCGGCACAGCGCCGTTTCGAATTCCGTGACGGATTAGCGCCTGCGAAAACGTCGCTCCGAGCGCACGTGCGGTGCGCAGATAATCACTGCCCAGCACATCCTGCGTCGCAGAACGAACATAGCGGATCAAAGAGGCTGACATGACGATGGCGATGGTCGCAACGGGCAGCACAAGGGATTGAAACGCGGCAGGCGCGGTTTGCCATCCACGAGACGGAAAGCCGCCCGATGGAAACAGCCGCAGGTTAACCGCAAAAATGCCGACCAGCAGAATGCCGATCCAGAAGACTGGAACCGCGATACCGAGCTGTGAAACGACGGATATCACCGTCCCATACCAGCGGTTCTGACGCACCACCGACAAAATCCCGAGCGGAACAGCGATCGCGATCGCAACAAAAAACGCCATCAACGTGAGCGGTACGGTCACAATCAACCGCTTGCCGATTTCAGACAGCACGGGCGCACCACTGACGAATGAGTTTCCAAGGTCAAAGCGTGCAAGACTGCTGATGAAGCGCAAAAACTGCTCGTAAAGTGGCAGATCGGAACCAACTTGCCGGCGTGCTGCCTCAATCTGCACGGCATCGGCACCGACAGAAACAAGCGCATTGGCAGGATCACCCGGCAGCAGCCGCAGCAAAAGAAACAGGACGAGAGAAGCGATAACAACCGACAGGACCAGAATGGCCGAGCGGCGAACAAGATAGGAAAATATGACGCTTACCTCTCAAGCATGAGCTGCCGACGTCCGGTCCGCTCATCGGCTGACATTTCACAGTTTGCTTCTGACCATTTCCTTATACAAGATCAACGGATTACAGCAAACGCAGCAACGCCGCCGGAAAATAATTCAGGCGGCGTTCTGTGTCGAGTATAGAGTTTCTCTGCTTATTCGGCTTTGGTGATGTCGTAAGCGAAGAACTGCGAGTTCAATCCGTTCAGCGAATAACCGCCGACCGACTTTTTCGAAACAACAATCTGCGGATAGAGATAGAACCAGTTGCTGGCTGCATCTTCAGCAATGATCTTGTTTGCTTCGGTCAGTTTTGCGGTCTGTTCATCGGTCGTTGCACTGGCTTCCGCCTGCTTGATCAGATCAACAACCTGAGGGTTGTTATAACCCCAGTAGAAGTCCGGGTTACCGTAGAACACGATATCACGGTGGTTCACGTGCTCCTGCAGGGTCGCCTGGAAATCATGCGCCTTGTAGATTTTTGTGTACCACTCATTGGCGGTAATGATGTTGATGTTGACCTTCACGCCCACCTTGGCCAGTTCGCTCTGGATAAACTGGGCAGCAATCGGATGCGGGTCGTAGTTCGGCGTGTCGATTGTGAAGGTGAAGCCATCGGGATAGCCGGCTTCCTTCAACAATTCCTTGGCGCTGTCAGGATTATAGGCATCAACTTTGGTCAGATCGACATACCATGGATCGGTTGGCGGTACGAAGGAACCGATCAGAGTACCATAATCACCCCAAACGGCCTTGAGCAGCTTTTCATCATCAATTGCGCGGGCGAGCGCCTTGCGAACCTTGACGTTGTCGAATGGTGCAACGCGGTCATTATAGGCAAGCAAAAGCTTGGTGGTGGACTTGCCTTCGCTGACGGTAAAGTCAGGATTATCCTTGAACTGCGCCAGAGAATCCGGGCTCTGTACCGATGTGATCACATCCACCGAACCGGTCAGCAAGGCATTGTTAAGAGCAGTCGCTTCCGTGAAATACTGAAAAACAACTTCGCCATTTTTCGGCTTTTCGCCCCAGTACTTGTCAAAGCGTTTGATGGCCAGCGATGAACCGCGACGCCAATCTTCGAGCGCATATGGACCGGTACCGTCTTCTTTCGCCTGCAGGTCCGTCGCGTCATCATTGACGATCCAGACATAGCTGAGATTATACGGCAGCGAGATCGAGCGCGACGACAGCTTGATGACAACCGTTTCATCGTCAGGGGTTTCGATACCGGCAATTGTCTTCAGGCTGTTCTTGCGCGAGCTTTTCGATTCCGGCGCAGCAACGCGTTCAATAGAGAACTTGACGTCCTTCGAGGTCAGCGGCGCACCCGAATGGAAGGTCACACCAGGCTGAAGTTTGAAGGTGTATGTCAGACCATCTTCGCTTGCAGTGAACTCTTTCGACAGGGCGGGCTGTACGGAGCCATCATCATCAAGGCGGAAAAGCGCTTCATAAACGTTGCCATTGAAGGCTTCGTTGATACCCTGACCGGCACCGGCGGTGTTATCAAGGTTTTGCGGCTCATAGAGCGAACCGATATTGATTGTGGCATCCGGATTGTTTTCAGCAGCAAACGCATGGGTGAACACGCCGGCTCCAAGCACGATCGCAAGTGCGGTCGCTACAGCCCGGTTGGTGTGTTTCATGGTGCCGTTGCGGGTTTTGAAACCGCTCATATCATTCTCCTGTTCGAAATTGCTGCCTGTTGTGGCTTGCCGTCGACAGAGATTATACAATCACGCCGATAGGATCGATATCTGGCTGAACACCTATTTATAATTGTTTCATAGAAATTTATCTCGATTAAAGATCATTACGCAGAGATTTTTTGCTAAATTGGCAGAAGCATGTTTTCGTCGGACAGGATAAACTTCACTCCATCAAATCTGGAATCGACGACAAGAGGACATTATGGCGGATATGGATCGCGAACGGGCGCAGCAACTGCTGGGCGCCTCGGGGCTGGACGGCATGGTTTTATTCCAGCCGGAAACCTTCCGTTATGCGACCGGCATAAGCGCGGGCGTTGCCACCATGTGGGGGCGTGCGGGCTCGGCTATCGCACTGGTCCCGGCCGACAGCACATCGAGGCTCGCCGCAGTCGTCAGCGACCATGTTTTTGCCGGTAAAGGCAATTTGCGCCAATCGATCGATCTGCGTTCACACCGCATCTGGATCGATGCCGTGTCACTTCATGAGACGACCTCGGTTTCAGACATCAATGCGGCCTATCGCAACAGCAATAATATTGGGCCGAGGCCTGAAACCTTTGACCAACAGGCATGTTTTCAGCTTCTGGCCGACATCATAAAGGAGCGTGGTCTCGATCATGCACGCCTCGGTGTCGATCTCGAGTTCATGCCCGCAGCCGATTTTGCGAAACTGAAAAAGACGATCCCGACAGTCAACTGGCAGGACGCGTCCGGCATCGTCAAACGGCTGCGGATGATCAAGAATCCCCCTGAAATCCAGCGTTTGCGCAATGCTGCATCCTATGCGGAAGCCGGGCTGCAACTGCTGGCAAAGTCAGCAAAATCTGGCTCCAGCCTCAAGGATTTGTCCACCGCATGGCTCACAGGTGCGACAGAAGCAGCGATCGCCAATGGTGAGGTTCTTTCAGGACACTGGGATTACATCTCCATCGGCGCAGATCTGCAGAACATGGCAGCAACCGTTAAAGACGGCGACCTGATAAAGGCCGATGTCGGTACGCTCGTCTGCGGATACTCATCCGATGGCGCGCGAACATTCGTCTTTGGTCAGCCCTCACCACTCGCCAGCGAAGTCTACAAGGCGTTGCTTGAAACGTTTCTTATCGGGGTGGACGCACTCAAACCCGGCAATACATTCGGTCAGGCCCACGCAGTCATGTTGGCAAACATGCGCAAGCTCGGCTTTGAAGAATATTATCGCGGCCATTTCGGCCACTCGGTTGGCGCCGCAGTTGGCATCGAAGAATGGCCATTTATTTCGCATGGCAATGACATCACCATAGAACCCAATATGGTGCTGGCATTGGAAGCGCCATTTTATGCCAACGGCCTGGGTGCGCTGATGATTGAGGAGCAATTCCTGATCACATCAACTGGCGCAGAAACCATGAACCGTCTTTCTCGCGAGCTCGTATCGATCGTTTGAAATTCAGGAATTGATGCGTCAGTCGGTCACTGGCGCATCACGCATCTGCGCATTATCCTCAAAGGCAAGCAACCAACGCCATTTGTGCGGAAATCACCAGCCACCATGAGCCAGCCTCCAACAGTATCACCTGACAAAAAAGCCCCTTCTGCAAAGCGCGATGAAGACGGAAACTTCATTCTCGATGCAGAATTCATTGCCAGCCGCTTCGGCCTGCAGGAAAATGCCGTGCGCGACTTGATGCGGCGCAACCTCGTTCACAGCCTGGTCGAGGAAGGTCGCGACACTGACGCCAACACCTGGCGGCTTACCTTGCGGTGTGGCAACCGGCAGTGGCGGGCCATACTGGGGATCGATGGCGAATTACATGACGAGACCATCCGTTTCGTGTCACCTCAGTCACGATAAGGCACTGATAAAACTTGTGAACATCGCCTTTTCCAAGTATTGACTGAATACCCTCTGGGTATGGAACCCATCGACGTGAAAACAAGCATTAGAACCATTGCCAAATTGGCGGGAACCTCCGTTACCTCAGTCTCGCGCGTGCTGAACAACAGCGGCTACACGTCCGCAGATGTGCGTGAAAAGGTCGAAGCGGCAATCAAGGAACTCAACTACACGCCGAGCAAGGGGGCGCGCATGTTGCGCGGCGAACCAAGCCGCATGATTGGTTTGCTGTTGCCATCAATCGATCTGCCGTTTTTTGGTATTCTTGCCCACAGCATCGAACAACAGCTTTTTGAACGGGGCTATCAGACGCTGATTTGCAGCACCGCTGAAAACCGTGAACATGAAGAACGCTACATTTCCATGCTGTTGTCGCAGCGTGTCGATGGCGTCATCGTTGCAAGCGCCTTTGGCGACCTGTCGCATTTCCGTTCTCTCGCCAGTACACAAATTCCAATCGTCGGAATTGACCGCGAAATGAGCGGCATTTCCAAAGATGCTGTTATGGCTGACCATATCGAGGGTGGACGCATGATGGCGAAACATCTTCTCGACCTTGGCCACCGCAAAATCGCCGTCATCGGCGCACCCGGTCACAGCCAGCCTATTCAACTGCGCCTTGAAGGTGTGCGCCAGGAACTTGCCGCTCACGGACTTGCGCCCGCCAAGGAAGCAATCGGCGAGGAACATCGCTTTGCGGAAATCCACGAAATGGCGCAACAGCTGTTGCGCGACTGCCCCGACGTAACGGGGCTGATTGGGACAACCGATATTGCCGCGATTGCCGCCATTCATGCCATTCATCATCAGGGGCACTCTGTGCCGCAGGATTACTCGGTAATCGGCTTTGATGATTTGCCGGAAGCGTCGCACATGTTGCCGCGCCTTACCACTATTGCACAGCCCATTCGTGAGGTTGGTCTGCAGGCTGTCGAGCGGCTGGAAAAATTGATTGATGCACACCGCAAGGAAAAGGACCTTCCAGCCATGGGAGTGCTGCGCTTGCCGGTTACTCTGGTTGAGCGTGAATCCACCGGGCCTGCAAGGCTTTAACCCGATGGCAATATTGCGGTCACGGCAGAACAGTAGCTGAAATCGCATAACGTGTCGTCAGGCTTTCACCGGCCGTAAAACGCCACGCTGTTGGCACACCTTGCTGATTGACCGGGTTTGAGGCCGCTGAAATGCCGACCCCCAGATCGAACGCCGCCCTCACCGGCTCTGCCCCGAGTGCCAGATGTCTGTTGAGCCACGGGCGCTGGCTGCGGCCGCGATTGGAAATCCACAACATCAGGCTCGGGAAGATTTCACGGTCCCATTCAAGAACGGTGCGATAATTCTGCTCGAGATTATCGAGGACCAGCCGTCCTTCAACGACCGTCACCAGAAGAAGATTTTCGGATTGCCCCGCAAATGGCAAAGCGGTGGCATCGACCTCATCGCCGTCGCGGCTCTTTAACACGGACAGATCTGCGAAACATTGATCCTCTGCAAAACGTGACAATGGCTGGCGTTCATCCAGAGGGTGTGTCCACACACCACTGTGCGGACCGGTGTGAAGCTTGATGGCACCAGGCGTTTCCGGCAAAACAAAACAGGGATGCAGGCCAATAGGTATCTCGCAATCGCGCCGCGCCGTGATCGTCAGCTCAAATTCCAACCCCGCATTGCCGGTCACAGCTACAATACGCCGTTGCAGGGATTTGATCACGCTTGCCTGCGGATATTCAATTTCAGCCAGAAGTTCTCCTTCGCCACCAGCCGAGATGGTCCAATGGTGGTTTGAACCAAAGCCATGTGGATCCTCGAATGCAGGATCAGAGATGACGGCGCGTCCTTGCGCCTCGCGCCAGCGTTCGGGAAGTGGTCGATCCGGAACCGCACCAAATGGCACGCAAGGCCATACACCGCGCAAACGCTGAAGGATGGCCGGTTGATCGGCCATATCCTCATTTGCCCAGGGAGCAACATGCAACGGCGACACTGACCGCCCATCCTCGAGGATAAAAGACACCGGTCCCAGCATGCCGCCCAGACTTTGCAGTGCTGCCTCACCCCGATCCCATAACATCGACAAATTTTGCATGTGCTTGTCTTCCTCAGCCATGGCCGGCATGTGGGCGATCGATGATCAGATTGATGAATACAGCGCCAAGGATCAGTGCGCCACGAACCACCTGCTGCGCGTAGGGGTTAAAGCCCCACAACGTCATAGCGTTCAAAAGCACACCTAAAAACAACACGCCAACAAAGGCTCCCCATATCGATCCTTTGCCCCCAAACAGGCTGACACCGCCGATGATGACAGCAGAGATGACCTCCAATTCCATGCCTTTAGCAATGGTCGGATTGCCGGAATTGAGAAGCGACGAATAAACGATGCCACCCGTGACAGCAAAAAGGCTGGTAATGATCATGCACAAGGTGCGGGTGCGGCTCACAGCAAGACCTGAAAGGCGCGCTGCCTCCGCATTACCACCGATGGCGTAGACCGAACGTCCAAAGCTGGTGTAATTGGCCAGAACGTAAGCGATAATAAAGGCAATCAACAGCAGATATACCGGTACCGGAACGTGGAATATGCGTCCGCTTCCGATGAAATAATACCATGACGGGAAGGACTCGATCGGTGTTCCGTCGGTGATCAGATTGGCCAAGCCGGCAAGCGTTGCCATCATCGCCAGCGAAGAAATAAAGGTCGGCACCATGAAGCGGTTTCTCAACCAGCCATTAAAGATGCCGATGCCGGCGCCGAAAGCGAATGTCAGTGCAAAGGCCGCAATAACGACCCATATGGCGGGCTCAAAGTCACCGCCTGATATCCATGACACCAGCCACGCGACAAGACATGACGAGGCCGCCACCATGGAGCCGACTGAAAGGTCGATTTCACCAACAATGATCAGCAGTGTCATGCCAAATGCGATCATGCCAGGCACGGCGATGGTGCGCAAAATATTGAGTTGGTTATCAAGCGACATGAACCCCCGTGCGGTGAACGCCACCAGCACGTAAAGGCCGATGAGGATGATCAGCATGGAGTTCCGCCGTGCGAAGGTTCCGATTTTTCCGCCGGAAAGCGTCATGGAAATCTCCTGAATTCAATGGGTTTGGTGCCGGACCATGCAGGCGGCATAGAGGGTTTTGGGATCAAGCTTCTCATTGACGAATTCGTCGGCGATAACGCCGTCGCGCAAGATGAGGATGCGGTCACAGCATTCGACCAGATCTTCCAGTTCGGTGGAGACCACAATACTGGCAAGGCCGCGGGTCGCCTGTTCCCAGATGATGTTGTAGATCTGCTGTTTGGCCAGCACGTCAACGCCGCGCCCCGGCTCGTCAAAGAGCAGTATGCGAGGATCGTCATTCAGCCAGTTGCCGACAACGATTTTCTGCTGGTTGCCGCCAGAAAGGCTCGACACGGGCAAGGATGGGTCGCCAACCTTGATCAGCAAATTGTCGATCTGCCGTTTGACATAAGGGTCTTCGCGACCGGTGGTTATGAAACCGAGTTTGCCAATGCGCTGCATGGCGGCAAGACACAGGTTTGCATGACTGGACAGAATTTGCGCCAGTCCTCCATGCTTGCGGTCTTCGGAGGTGTAGCCGATACCAAATGCTTTCATGACAGGGATGGAGACATTCGAAACGGTTTTGCCATCAACGACAATTTCACCCGCATCATGCGGTCCTGCGCCGTAGATCGCCCGCAAAAGCTCCGTTCTGCCCGAGCCGAGCATTCCCGCAATACCGACCACTTCACCGGGGTAAAGGTCGAAGGAAATGTCTTTTAGCAAAGGGGCAAGAGACAGCTTGCGGACCGAAAGAATGGGCTTGGTTCGTTCTTTGGGATGCAAAGGGCGGTGAACCGGTTGGATTTCTCCGAACATCATCTCAAGAATAACCGCAGGTGTCGCCTCCTCAATCGAGCAGGAGCCCGTGAAAACACCATCCCGCAGCGCTGTTACCGTGTCGGCAATCTCGGTCAGTTCTGCCAGTCTATGCGAGATATAGATGATCGTCACACCGCGATCCCGCAGACGCCGGACAAGCTCAAACAATTGTTTGACTTCAGCCTGTGCCAGCGCCGAGGTCGGTTCGTCCAATTGCAGCACAATCGGTTTGAACGACATCGCCTTGACGATTTCCACGACCTGCTGGCGTCCGACGGACAAGGAACCAGCGGGAATATCCGGATCAATGTCACCCGCCCCCATATCATTCAGCAGTTGGGCCGCACGCTTGCGCAAATCAGGCCAGTCAATAAACGGCGTGCCTTTGCGCTTGGGCAAACGTCCCATGAAGATGTTCTCGGCCACACTCAAATGTGGCACAAGGCTTAGCTCCTGATAAACCGTGACAATACCCGCTTCTAGCGCGTCGGATGGACGCGAAAAACGGCATACTTCACCATTCAGAAGGATCTCGCCCCTTGTCGGTTCGGTGGCACCAGACATCATCTTGATGAAGGTGCTTTTGCCTGAACCGTTTTTACCAAGCAGGGCGTGAACCTTCCCCCGTTCAAAGGAGTGGTTGAAGTCATCGAGCGCCGTCACCCGGCCATAATGTTTGGTGAGGCCACGCAATTCGAGGACGGAAGACATACGTTCTCCGTTATGTTGTCTGGAGGGTGGGAGAATACGCACGGCATAAATTGATTATGCCGTGCGCGTTTCCTTACTTCTTGAGGCTTTCGGCAAAGGCCTTCACGCCGTCAGGATCAGCGCGTGACAGCAGCAAAGCCGGAACGGTCGTCTGTTCAGCCACCTTGTCGCCCTTAAGAATGGAAAGAGCGGAATCGACACCCTGTGCGCCCATGTCGAATGGAGACTGCGCCGTTACGGCCTGCAAAACATTGTCATTGGCCATCAAGCCTTTGGCAAGCTGTTCGGAACCGTCGATACCGAAGACATAAACGGAACCAGCCTTTCCAGCATTGCGCACTGCCTGCATGGCACCAATCGTACCACCTTCATTGGCCGCGTAGACCACATTGACGTCAGGATTGGCGGTGAGAATGTCGGTGGCGACAGACACTGCCTTTTCCGGAAGCCATGCGTCCTGTTCGGTCACGACATCAACGGTATTGCCTTCAGCTGCAGCTTCCTTGAAGCCCCCTGTGCGCTCACCACTTTGTTCGGGCAACAGCGACTTGAAGCCCAAAATGGCAACCTTTGCCTTACCGCCCAGAGTTTCAGTGATGAACTTGCCTGCCGCCTTGCCGGTGGAAATGCCAAGATCCTTGTTTGAGGTCGAGAATGTTGCCTGTGCAATACCGGCATCGGTCAGGCCGCCATTTACGGCAACCACCACAATACCTGCATCACGGGCGCGCTTCAGAGCTGCGGCCGAGTTCTTGGCAGACACCGGGGCAATGACGATCGCATTCACCTTGCGGGCGATATAGGTATCGATCGCCTGCGTTTCCTTGGCCTGATCGCCATCGATATTGATTTCAAGAATTTCCGCACCGGCCTTTTCGGCCGCACTGCGCATGCCGGCCTGCAAGGATTTCATGAACTGGTCGCCCTGGAACACGATGCTTGCCACCACCGGTTTGTCGGCAGCCTGTGCCAGCATTGGCGCCATGCTGACAGATGTAATCAAACCCAATGCTGCGGCTTTAAGATATGCCTTCATGCTATTCTCCTCCCTTGTGTTGATGGTACCGGCCTTCGCATACTCCTTCTGCGAAAAACCGGGATTTAGCCGAATGCCGGTCTCGTCTCCTTTGTTTCCTCAACGAGAACGGACATATGCGGAATTCCATCGGTGGCGGTTGCACCACCGAGACAGTGGGCCGCCGCACGATGCGCGACAGCGGCAATTCTGGCAGAGGGCCAGCCCTCATGCAGGCCGTAAAGAACAGCGGCGCAGAAAGCATCTCCGGCACCGACCGGGCTAACGATATCTTCTACTGCGACCGGAAGCGAGTAGGTTGTGATCGCCTCACATCCACGCTCAAGCCATAAAGAAAGTTCTGGTGCATGGATGATTGCGCCACGCCGCACGCCACCTGCCAGCAAACTATTGCCTGCCTTGTGAACGGCATCAACGAGCAACTTGCCTTGACTGTCACGAACGGCAATTCCCGTTGCCCGCCCGGCTTCAATCTCGTTTATGATGACGTAATCGCAATAGGGCAAAGCGACGCCAACCTGACGCTGGAAGGCAGGGTCCTCGCTGGAAACGAAATCCACGCAGGTTAGCAATCCCGCTTTTTGCGCAGCTTCCAGCAGATGACTGGCACCGGAGCGGCCATGACCATCAAGCTTGTCCAACCCCGGCAGCAACATGAGATAGCCCAGATAAAAAAGGCGATACCCCTGTTGGGCATAGGATGCCATGTTGATCGACGCCTGCGTCATGTCATCATTGGCGCCGCCATGGTAGAAGAAGGTCCGGCTTTGCCCGGGAACCGTCATCACATGGGTATGGGCTGTGGCAGCTTCACCTGACGACACCATGCCGGAAACATCGATGCCGTGTTGCGCAAGACATTCGCGGACAAACAGGCCATCAGCATCATCGCCAAGGCAACCGGCTGCAGACAGCCTGCCTGGAAAACCGAGAGAAGCCAAGTCAGTGACAACATTGGCGGCTCCGCCACCAACGCCGATGTCCTGATGCAATATGTGCGTGAGATTACCCTGCTCCGGCCAATAGGACAGCGCATGGACGCGGTCCACGATGAAATTTCCGGCGCAGACGATACCTCCAGAATGTCCGCCTTTTGTCTCCTCCCCCAAAGACATCAGCCGCCCCCTTCGTTCCAGAGCGGCCGGAAGGGTGGCTCATCTTCCTCAATGTCCGCAAAGCGTCCAATCGGCTCAAGGAAGAAGTTATCGTTGCGGTCGTCATTGACCTGGCTGACCTCACCGACCAACACCGGTCCGTCGCCTGCCTTGCCGTAGAAGCGGTGGTAAAGGCCGGGGTGGATCGTCACACTCTGTCCGGGAGACAGCTCAAGCTCTTCCCACTGCGCCAACAGCTGTGGCAGGCCGTCAACAAGCACAACAACATCCTCACTGCTCGACGTACCATCTTCATTCGCAGCACAGAACTCGATCACCAGTGTACCGCCGCCGCGATTGATGATGTCTTCCATCTTGGCTTTGTGAAGATGGGCGGGCGTCATTTGCCCTTCGGCAACGAACAGCAGTTTTTCAGCGTAGGTGCGTTCATCTGCCTGCCCAACGATGCCGTTGCGAAGGCAAAAAAGCACAAGACCACACTCCGCAAACTTGCCGCTGCCAAAGTCTGTCACATCCCAGCCCAGTTGGTGAGCACGCAGATAAGCAGCATCTTCGGGTCGGGCTGCAAGTGTTTCACCGGTCCAGTCGCCCCACACGGGAAGCGACCATTTCCAGTTATCCAGCATCTCGACGGCAAATTTGAGGGCCGTATTGATTTCGGAGCGCTTCATCAGGACGCCCCCTCAGCATAATTGACGGAAACAACGCGATTTTCGCGGCCAGACTGCAAGGCCGCCGTCAACACGGCATGATGTGCAGCGGCTTCTTGCGGTGTCGCGCAATGGAAACCTCTCCCATTACCACCCGCCAATTCGTCAACGAATGCGGCCCACATTTGCTGGATGGCGTCGGCAAAACCAAACTCGAAAATCTTGCCTGTTATCGCAGGGAAAAGCGAACCATATCCGAGATCTTCGGTGCTCCAGGCCTGGCTGGCGCCATTATAGTCCATCCACTGCCACTGGCGTGGAGACTTGGTGCTGAAATAGGCGCTCTTTTTCATACCGAGAATGCGGATATACCAGGTGTTGGATTCACCGGGCGCAATACGCCAGGTTTTCAGCACCATGGGAAAGTCCTGATCCTGCGTCGTGACACGAGCGCTGATAGTCGCGTTGTCCCAAGTGGTGCAAGGTGCAATGCCACCCTTGCCGTCTGGGCGTTCCGTTACCTTCTTCACCAATTGTGCGTGAAGGGTGGAAGGGCGCCAGCCGAGACGCAGCGGCACATGCAGCACGTGCATGCCAAGATCACCCATGCAACCGTAGGCGCCGTTGATGTGTTCCATACGCTTCCAGTTGATCGGCTTTTGCCGATCAATGTCGGAAGAATGCAGGAAGCCGGCTTCGACTTCCAGAATCTCACCCATCTCGCCACCACGCGCCAGTTCAATGACTTTCTGCGCACCAGGAAAAAACGGCATTTCAGACGAGCAACGCACCACGAGCTCAGGTTTTTCACCCAAAACCTTCATGATCTCGCTGTTTTGTAACTGATCCATGCCAAATGGTTTTTCGCCGAGCAGATGTTTGCCTGCCCGCAGGATATCCGTGTAGAATTCCGCATGCAGGACATGCGGAACGGCGCAATAAATGGCATCCACATCGGGATTAGCCAGCAGTTCATTATAGTCCGTTGTGCGCTGTCGCACGGTTGGTACGTTGTCGCTGAACCAGTCCATCAAGGCGGTGTTCGTATCGCACACCGCAACAATTTCAGGTCGGGCTTGCGCATCCACCAAGTGCAGCCAACGCGCGGCCGCACTTGCAAATTCGCGACCCATCAGACCGCAGCCGATAACGCCGAAGCGGAAAATCTTCGTCATAACATTCCTCCCTTTGTTACCGCACGGTTAGCCGAGATGGCGTGCCGCTTCCTCTGCAGTTACACCGTCGTGAACGATAGCCATCAGCGCCTGTGTCATGCCCTTGGGATTGTTGTGCTGGATTACGTTACGACCATAGACAATGCCGCGAGCGCCCTGCTCCATCAGCACCTTGGTGCGTGACAGGATTTCCTGATCACTGACGCGGCCACCGCCACGCACCAGCACGGGAAGCCCCTGCGCAATCTCGATAACGCGGTGATATTCTTCAACGTTGTCGCATGGATCGGCCTTGATGATATCAGCGCCCAATTCAGCAGCCTGGCGTACCAATGGCAGGATTTTATCAATCGCGCCGTCAACCATATAAGCGCCCTTGGAATTGTCCTGCATGACCAGAGGCTCAACCATTAGCGGCATGCCGTAGATTTCGCATTCGCGCTTAAGAATGTTCACATTTCGCACGCAGGCCCGGTAAACCTCAGGCTGGTTCGGCAACATCAGCAGATTGACAACGACGCAGGCCGCATCCAGCACAACGCCCTGTTCGACAGCCCGGTCAATCACTTCTGAAAACAGAACGGATGGCAGCGGATTGCCATAGATATTGGCGATGTCAGTGCGCAGCACCAGAGCCGGACGATCCTTGCCTGGAATAGCCTGAAGAAGGGGTGCCGTGCCCGGCGGAAGCTGAATGGCATCCGGTTTTGCTTCAGCAATCACCTGAATGGCGGTTTTCATGTTTTCAATGCCCGCAAGGAATGTGCGCTCATTGAACATGCCGTGGTCAATTGCCACGTCAAAGCAGTTTCCGGACGTGCCGAAAAGACGATTGAGGCGTGCTGCTTTCATGGTGGTTCCTCCCAATATGGTAACGTTTCCATATTTTGCTATCGGGTTCAAGAGCGAGCGTCAACAAAATTGTGGTAACGTTTCCACATATTGTTTCAGATATTCGAGCATAAGCGATTTGAAGCCGTTGAAACTATTCAGACGGCATTGGTGAGTGTCCCACAGGAATTAAGGGTTTGCTTGCCATTTTGGCGTATCGTTCCAACGTACCAGCCCCGCCTTGCCGTCCTTGTTCGGCGCCCTTTCAGGACCAAAATCTTGCCACGCACAGCCATTTCACCGCAATCGACAGGTGTCGTTATCCTTGGCGGAGCGCACGGAGCCCTGGCATTGGCAAGAAGCCTCGGGCGCTCAGGCATAAAGGTTTATTATATCAGTAATGATTCCCCCCTCACCGGCTGGTCGCGCTTCGTGCAAAAGCAGATCAAATGGCCAGGCGCGGACCATGCGGACGCAACCGGCTTCCTTGTGGATTTTGCTCGTAAACACGCATTGCAAGGTAGTCTTTTGGTGCCGGCCGGCGACGCAGAGGTTTTACTGGTCTCGCAAGAGAAACAGATCCTGCAAGCGGAATACCGCATCATGTTGCCGCAATGGCAAGAGCTGCAATGGCTGTGCGACAAACCTCTTCTCTACAAGCGTGCAGGGGAACTGGGGCTGCAATATCCACGCACCTACGAACTGGCATCCAACGAAGAAGCGCACTTGCTGGCGCCCGCATTTCCAGTGATCTTGAAACCCAATATGGGCGGTGGAAACAGCCGCATCGTCAAGGCAAAAGTCATCAGGGCCGATGACAAGACGACATTTATTGACAGTTTCACCGATGCTGCCGGTGAAATTGGTGCGCACAATGTTGTTGTGCAGGAACTTATCCCTGGCGGTGGTGAAAGCCAGTTTTCCTATGTCGGCTTGTGGCATGATGGAAAAACGGTGGCTGAATTCACGGCGCGCCGCACCCGGCAATATCCCGTCGATTTCGGCTTTACCAGCACCTATGTCGAGGTGGTCAACGAACCTTCACTAATCGAAGCATCGCACAAGCTGCTCTCATCCCTGACATTTAGTGGTCTGGTCGAGATTGAATTCAAACGCCACGCTCTCAACGGCACCCTCAATATTCTCGACGTCAATCCAAGACCCTGGGCCTGGCTCGCACTTTCAGCCGCAGCCGGCGTCGATTTCGGCCCAATGATGTGGAACATCGCCCAAGGACATCAGACACCAGTATCCGCCACCGCAAAGCCCGGAACAGCATGGATTTACGCTGTTCGTGACCTTGCCGCGGCCATGACACTCATCAAACGCGGTAATCTGGATATCGAAACATTCATCCGCTCCTTCGCCAAAGTGCGCGCCGTGGCGGCGTTTGCCTGGAAAGATCCCCTGCCAGGCCTGCTTGACCTGCCGTTAACCGCATGGCGTGTATTGACACACAGAGTGCTCAACCTGTCAAAGAAGTAAAATCGCGAGACAACCGGACCGATCCCATGTTCTCTTTGAAATCCGCAAAGCGCATCCTGAAATATGAGATTATCAGGGCCGGTCTCGAAGTCTCTGCCATCCCCGGTATTCGGGCCTTGTTTCCCAAAGCCGGCGGGCGGGGCCTCATTTTCACCCTGCATCATGTTCGCCCGGATGCACCACCCGCCTTTGGCCCGAACGCTATTCTCTCGGTCACCCCGCAATTCCTGGAGGAGGCGATCAACGCCGCGCTGGAATTAAACCTCACGCCGGTACATTTGCATGATCTGCCAGCCCTGCTGAGCGACCCGACAGATGTCAGGTCATTTGTGGCATTCACGTTGGATGATGGCTATCGCAACAATGCGCAGTTTGCGGCGCCTATCTTCCGCAAATACAAAGTTCCCTACACGATATTCATATCCCCGGGCCTCACACAACGCACGCGTTCCATGTGGTGGGAAACCGCGGAGGCGCTGGTCCGCCAACAGGACAAATTTGACTTTGATTTTGGCCAAGGCACTGAAACCATAATAGCAGCAAGCCTAACGCAAAAATACGATGCGTTTGACCGTCTGGCCGCCTTCGTGCACTCAAATGATGAGGATGTCGCCGTTGCGCGCATTGACGCGGCAGCGCGTCAGTATGGCGTCGATCCGCTCAGCATTGTCGATAATCTCATCATGACAACGGATGAGTTGCGCCAACTGGTAAGCGACGATGCATTTGCGCATATGGGTGCGCATACCATGACACATGTTAATTTGAAACGTGTCGACCAAGCACGATTGGAAAGTGAAATCCGCCAGTCAATTTCGACATTGCACGGCTTTACAGGCGTCAAGCCGCGCTCGTTCTCCTATCCCTACGGCTACAAGTCGGCAACGGGAGAACGCGAAGCGGATGCCGTTCTAAGTGCTGGCATCCCGGTCGCCGTCACCACGCAACCGGGTGTTCTGTCGAACGCCAGTCTTGACACCATGGGACTTCTACCTCGCGTTTCCCTGAATGGGCTTTTCCAAAAAAAACGCTATGTGAAAACACTGGTGTCCGGCATCCCGTTCAAAATTGTAAAATAGACGGGCGACGAAGCGTCCTCATAGCCTGCGTCCATCAGCGCCAAAGATGTGTGTATTTGCAAGCTCAAACGCCAGCGGAATGGTTTCACCAATCCTGATGTGCTTTTGGCCGTCCAGCAGCACCGTCGCAGACTGGCCATCCACTGTATTTGTGTAGACAACGGTTGAACCACCCAAATGCTCGACAAGCTGAATAGCGCCCTGACCAAGGGTGGCGGACTGTGCCTGCGGTTCAACATGTTCGGGCCGCAAACCAAACGTCAGCGGCTCGCCGTCTTGCGCCGCCAATGGTTTTTCAAGCTGTATTTTCTGGCCTGCAACCTCCAAAGTTCGCTTTGAACCATCGTCGGCCGCCAGCTTCGCACTGAGAAAATTCATCTTGGGCGAGCCAATGAAGCCTGCAACGAACTGATTTGCTGGATGGTTATAGAGGTCGAGCGGCTTGCCGACCTGCATGATATGTCCGTCCCGAAGCACAACAATCTTGTCCGCCATGGTCATGGCTTCCACCTGGTCATGCGTCACATAAATCATCGTACTGCCAAGTGTCTGGTGCAGTTTGGCAATTTCAACGCGCATCTGCACGCGCAGTTCGGCATCAAGGTTGGACAGAGGTTCATCGAACAGAAATATCTTGGGTTCGCGCACAATTGCACGCCCAATCGCAACACGCTGACGCTGGCCACCGGAGAGTGCTTTTGGCTTGCGCTGCAACAGCGGACCAATCTGCAGAATATCAGCTGCCTTTTTGACGCGTGCTTCGATTTCCGGCTTCTTGTAACCGGCCGTTTCCAGACCAAAAGCCAGGTTCTTGTAAACACTCATATGCGGGTAGAGCGCATAGGACTGGAACACCATGGCTATGCCACGCTTGGACGCAGCCGTCTCATTCACCCGCTCACCATCAATGCGCAATTCGCCGCCGGAGATTTCTTCCAGCCCGGCAATCATGCGCAGCAGCGTTGACTTGCCACAGCCGGAAGGACCGACAAAAACCGTAAACTCACCCGGCTCAATTTGCAGGTCGATGCCGTGGATGACTGGCAGCGAACCATAACGTTTGACGATTTTTTCCAGTTTAATGCTGCTTGCCATATCGTTTCCTCCCGTCCGGCAGCCTAGATCCAGCCTGTTAAGGCCGCCAGCTCTTGTACTTCGGATGGGCCTGCGTAATCGGCAGGGCAACATCGCTGTTGGTATCGTTTGAATGATAAATCGCCGTCAAAAGCTCCAAGGAGCGGTGCGCGTCATCACTCGTCACCGGTGGGCGTTCTCCTTTTTCAAGCGTCTCATAAAAGGCTGCCATCTGGCCGTTGAACCGTCGACCGATCGGCGGCATTTCTTTGACAAGCTCAGCGATTTTCAAACCGATCTCTTCATTTGCAGGAATGATCTGCCAGGGCCCATCCCCGGGCGAATAGGCAGAATGCACACTTTCGAAGGTGACATTTTCAAATGCGAGCCGAAGACGGCTTATCTCTTCCTGAGACCCCAACGTGCAGGTGGCGGAAACAAGCGCACCATTTTGCATCAGAAGGCTGGCTGAAACACAATCCTCAACCTCAATGGCATTTACCCGCGTTGCCGTGCGCGCAAAAACTCGCTCAACCGGCCCCATGAGATATGTCAGCATGTCATGCAGATGGATTGCGTGGGTCATCAGCACGCCGCCAAGCTCGGTTGCCCAGCGTCCACGCCATGGATTGTCGTAATAATCGGCAGTACGCTTCCAGAAGGTTTCGGCGGTACCAGCATAAGGTTTACCTGCCAAACCGTTTTCAATGATGTGACGTGCCTGCGCGACACCTTCACCATATCGATACTGGAAAATCGGCATGAGAAGGCCTTTTGCGGTCTGTTCGGCACGCCTTACTTCATCCACTTCCGCCAATGATCCTGTCAAAGGCTTTTCGCAAACGACATGTTTTCCTGCGGCAAGCGCCTGCAGGATGAGCTTAGTATGCGTGGCGGGCGGCGTGCAGATATCGATGATGTCGATATCTGCCATAGCCATCACCTCATCCGACAGGCGTGTCCGCTTTTTGACACCGAACTCGTCAGCGACCGCATTCAGCCTGACCTCATCGAGATCACACAACACAGCAACCTCATATTTGTCGGCATGCGGAAAATATCCCTCTTCCATATGCGACTTGCCGATACCGCAGCCGATAATGCCGACCTTATAACGCTTAGCCATGGATTTTATCCTCCGCCAGCTTCTGGGCCTTCAGGGCAATTTCCATCGCCGCGTAACAACGGGCCTGCGGCATCGCTGTTTCTGTACGGTTGCGGATATCGGCAAGCAGTTGCGCTCCATAGGGAAGCTGCACATGGGAGCAATCGATGTATTGAACACCCTTTTTGTCGCTGAGGAACAGGTGATTGCCACCTTTACGACCAGCAACGTCAATATTTTTGCGCAGTTCGATTGCGCCTTCCGTTCCAGTGATAAACAGACGACCATCACCCCAGCTCGGCAACCCTTCGGGTGTGAACCAGTCTACTCGGATAAAGCCATCGGCATCAGCAGTCGAAAGATGGATGTCACCGCTATCCTGCAAGCCGGGAAACTGCGAATTGGCACGGTTTGAAACCGTTGCAGACAGGATGTCGGCCGCATCTGACCCGGTGAAAAACAGGAACTGTTCGCACTGGTGTGACGCTATATCAACCAGAATACCGCCATATCGCTCGCGTTTGAAAAACCACTCGGGTCGGGTCGGTGCGCGCAAACGATGTGGCCCAAAACCGGCCGTCGACACCACTTTGCCAATTGCACCGTCAGCAATCAATTCACCCGCTTTGACGGTCGCCCGATTTTCGAAATGCTCTGAGTAGAGAATAGAGAAAATACGGCCAGTTTCTTCCTGAACGCGTTTTACCTCGGCAAGTTGTTCAAGCGTGGTCATTCCAGGTTTATCAACCATCACATCCTTGCCCGCCTTCATGGCCTCGATGGCGATGCCGGCACGCTCATCGGGGATGGCAGCGCTGATAATCAGGTCGATGGTTTCGTCTTCAATAAGGCGGCGCTTTTCATCAAATCGCTGTGCGCCGGGGAATTTCGCGCTGTAGGCCTGGGACAAGTCGTCTTCCACTGCATGGAAACCGACAAACTCAGCGCCCGCATCCAGCAGGCAGCGGGTTTGCCCGGTAATGTGGTCGTGGTTGATGCCTATGGCTGCAAATCGAACAGGTTTCATGGGTATGCCTTGGCGTTTCAGCGTTTCATGCCGGTTGTTGCGATGCCTTCGATCAGAAGGCGCTGGAAAAACAGGAAGAAGAGGAAAACAGGTATCAGCGACAGGTTGGACATGGCGAACAAGGCTGTCCAGTCGGAGCTACCGGTGGAGTCGATGAAGGAGCGCAGACCAAGCTGCACCGTGTAGGTATTGATATCGTTCAGATAAATCAGCGGCCCGAAGAAATCGTCCCAGGTCCAGATGAAAGAAAAGATCGCGGCAGTGGCTAGGACCGGCAAAGACAAGGGCAGCATGATCTTCCAGTAGATACGGAAGGGGCTGCATCCATCCATCACCGCAGCCTCGTCCAATTCTCTTGGAATACCCCGGAAGAACTGCACCATTAGAAAGATGAAGAAGGCATCGGTCGCCAGATATTTTGGCACAATCAACGGCAGTGATGTATTGACCCAGCCAAGCTCCAAAAACATGATGTACTGCGGGATGAGCACCACGTGATAGGGTAGCATCAATGTGCCCAGCATCAAGGCAAACCAGAAATTGCGCCCACCAAACCGCAGTCTCGCAAAGGCGAAGGCCGCCAGCGAACATCCGACCACATTGCCTATGGTTGCCAGCACGGCGATGAAAAACGAGTTCCAGAAGAACTGGCCGAAACTGACCTGCAAACCTGTCCAGCCACGGATATAACCGCCGAGATCAAGTGCAGATGGAATAAGCGATGAGGAACCGAACAATTCCTCCTGCGGTCGGAACGAGCCGGAGATCATCCACAAGATGGGATAAAGCATGCCGATCGAACTGATGATCAGGGCCGCATGCAACAAGGTGGAGCGAAGCGGCGAACGTTGAACTTCGGTTCCCGGACGTGGAGCGGTAACAGCGTCAGTCATCGTAATGCACCCAGTAACGTGCGCTGAGGAAGGAGAAGGCTGTGAACAAAGAAATGATGACAACCAGGATCCATGCCAAAGCGGAGGCGTATCCCATACGGAAGAACCCAAAGGCTTCCTGATAGAGATACAATGTGTAGAACAATGTCGAATTGATCGGTCCGCCGGTACCCTCGGAGATGATGAAGGCTGGCGTAAATGCCTTGAAGGCGTCGATTGTCTGGATCACCGCATTGAAGAAAATCACTGGCGTCAGCAACGGCAACGTAATGCGGAAAAATTGACGTGTTTTGCTGGCACCGTCCATTTCGGCGGCTTCATACATATCCTGCGGGATCTGGCGAAGGCCGGCCAGGAAGATGATCATCGGCGAGCCGAACTGCCAAACAGACAGGATAACCAGCGTGTAGAGCGAATAATCCGGGTTGGAGACCCAGCTTGGTCCCTCGTAACCGAACAGTTGCCACAGAACCATGTTAACGAGACCGTCGGAGGCAAACAGCTGACGCCACAACACGGCTATTGCCACGCTGGAACCGAGAAGCGACGGCAGGTAGAAGATAGCACGATAGAGCGTCAGCCCCTTGATGCCGCGATTGAACGCCATCGCAACCAGCAGGGCGAAAGCCAGCTTCAGCGGCACTGACAGCAGAACATACGTAAAGGTCACCTTCATCGCTGCGGCAAATTTCGGATCGGCCGTTGCAATGCGCACATAGTTGGATGCCCCCACCCAGTCGGGCGATTGCAGCAAATCGTAATTGGTGAATGACAGGTAGAGCGAGGCCAATGCAGGGCCCAGCGTCAGGCCGAAAAAGCCGATCAGCCATGGCAGCAGAAACATATAGGCGTGGAAGTTGCGATCAAAAACACGACGCAAACCGCCCCGTTTTGGGAGAGCCGTTTCACGGCCCTCCCTCGCAAGAATGTCAGACTGCATGGTCATTTGCGATTACTTCCGCTTCAGAACAGCTTCAGCTTCTGTGACAAGGCGCTCACCGCCCTGCTCCGGTGTCATTTTCCCAAACGATACTTCCTGGCTGGTGCGGGTCAGTACGAACGCCAGTTCACCGGCGCCAGGTGGTGGTGCAGGCGGCAAGTCACCGACATCAGGGGTAATGTCGGCGATATATTTCACCATTGCCTGACTGACGTCGTTCAGCTTTGGACCCAACTGGCTACGCATGGCTTCCGATGCTGGCACGCCGCGTTCCACACCCAGGATATCAACGCCTTCCGGCTCCGATACGAGGAAGTTGATAAATTCAACCGCCGCCTCAGCACCCGCACTGCCATTGGCAACGCTCATCAGCATGGACGGCTTGAGATAGTGACCGGATGGCGAATCCTTGGAAACCTTTGGATAGGAGGTCAACGACAGCTTGGCCTTGTTGAGCGCCTGGTAACCGACAAACTGGTTGGAGTGGGCAAAAGCCGTCGCCGACTTGCCCGTGGTCAACGGGTTCGTTTCGATGTTCAGCTGATCAAGAGCCTGGATATCTGCGGGCACACAGGCGCCAGCTTCACGCATCTTGGCCCACATCGTAAACCACTTGGCAGCATCGCTGGCATCGTATCCCAGACCGCCTTCCGGCGTGAAGAGTGACTTGCCGTTCTGGCGCAGCCAGTTTTCATAACTGGGCTCAAGACCACTGGAGTCAGCCGTTGCAAAATAACCGGGCTTTGGTTTGTTCTTGCCGAAGATCGTCGCATTTTCTGCAAACTCTTCCCATGTCTGGCCAGCTGATGGTGGCGTTGCCTTGGCTTTCTCCCAGGCTGCGGCATCAAAGAACATAACGCTGGAATTCACACCGAGATTGACACCGTAAAGCTTGCCATCCACTCGGCCGGAATCGATGTTCATCTTGCCGAAATCATCAATTTTCAGCGCCTTGCCAATATAATCATCAAGTGGCGCCAGCGCGCCGCGGCGCGCATATTCAAAGATATAACGGTAATCCATCTGAATCAGGTCTGGAGCATTGCGCCCGGCAACCTGTGTCGCAAGGCGTGGCCAGTAATCACTCCAGCCTGCGAATTCTCCCGCAATCGCAAGGTCGGGCTTTACCGCCTTATAAGCCTCAATGGCCTTGTTGGTACGGTCAGCTCGCTCCTGCGAACCCCACCATAACATGCGAAGGCGCGCAGCCTGCGCATTGGCAGAACCACCGCCAAGAGTTGCGAGAGTTAAGGCCGCAAGGCCTCCCGAAAGCACAGTGCGCCTGTGAAGCGTCATGGACATTGGCAACTCCTCCCATATTGAATGCCAATTGATGATGCTCGAGAACAGCTATTGCTGTTTTATAACTAATTGGTTACATGGGAACACTGATCGAACGCATTGTCAAGCGGGTGTCGTGATGGATAAAACAAATACGAATAACAATATTGATCCGGACACAAACGAGAGCGTGAAGCCTGTTCGCAAACGCGCGTCTACGCAACAGCGCAATCCGGAACGGACACGTGCGGCCATTCTAGAGGCAGCCCGTCGCGAGGTCGCAGCGAAGGGGCTGGCCGGAGCACGGATTGATGTTGTGGCGCGCAGGGCCGGCACCAACAAACGCATGATTTATCACTATTTTGGTGACAAGGATGCGCTCTATCTTGCGGTCCTTGAAGACGCCTATCACCACATTCGCCACGCAGAACACAGACTGGACCTGACCCACAAGGCCCCGTCTGCAGGCTTAAAAGAACTCGCGCTTTTTACCTGGCATTACTTTCTGGATCACCCGGAATTTCTCAGCATTCTGGCAACTGAGAACCTCAATCAGGCCCGCTATCTCAGGCAATCCACAACAATTACCGAGATGCATTCCAACTTTATCTCGGAACTGGAAAACGTGCTGAAGCGCGGCGCTGAAAGCGGTGAATTCCGAGCAGGCCTTGATCCAGTCGACGTTTATCTGACCATCGCGTCACTCGGCTTTTTTTACCTGTCGAACCGCTACACGCTTTCCACAATTTTCCAGCGGGACCTTGCCGCACCGGCAGAACTCGATCGATGGGGACAGCATATTGTCGATACCGTGCTGGCCAGCATAAGACCCTGAAGCCACCATCTATGCAGATACATCTGATGCCTTGAAGGCGCGCGCGCCGCTGCGTACCCGTCTTTTCATGCATCACCCATGCCGCATCGCTGCACAGGAAAATGGCGCCTCCACATTTTGAAAAACATCTTGACAGAACAGGTCTTTCAAATTCACAAATAACCAAATGGTTACAAACGGCCATTGTCTTAGGAGACACCGCCTTTGGGAGAAGGTGGTCATGGGAGGAAATATCATGAAACGTATTGGCGTCATCATGCATGGCATTACTGGCCGCATGGGTTACAACCAGCACCTTGTGCGTTCTGTTCTTGCCATTCGTGATCAGGGCGGCGTCACACTGAAAAGTGGCGAACGGGTTATGCTTGATCCGATTCTCGTCGGGAGAAATGGCGAAAAAATCGAGGCTATTGCCAAGAAGCATAACATTGCGCGCTGGACGACGGATATCGACGCCGCATTGGCCAACCCGGACGACACGCTGTTTTTTGACGCGGGCACGACCCAGATGCGCGGCAGCCTGCTAACGAAGGCCATCAAGGCGGGCAAGAATGTCTATTGCGAAAAACCGATTTCCGACAACATGGAAGAAGCGATTGCAGTTGCGCGCCTTGCTGAAAGCTCGGGCATCAAACATGGCGTTGTACAAGACAAGCTGTTCCTGCCGGGCCTACGCAAATTGGCAATGCTGCGTGACAGCGGCTTCTTCGGCAAAATCCTCTCGGTTCGTGGCGAGTTCGGCTATTGGGTGTTTGAAGGTGACTGGCAGCCCGCGCAACGTCCGTCTTGGAATTATCGCCTGAAGGATGGCGGCGGCATTATTCTCGATATGCTGTGCCATTGGCGCTACGTGCTCGACAATCTGTTTGGTGAAGTCAAAGCGGTAAGCTGCCTTGGTGCAACCCACATCCCCCAGCGTTTCGATGAACAAGGTCGTCCTTACGTTGCTGACGCCGATGACGCAGCCTATGCAACATTTGAACTGGAAGGGGGCGTTATCGCTCATATCAATTCGTCATGGGCAGTTCGCGTTCGTCGCGACGATCTCGTGACCTTTCAGGTGGATGGCACCCATGGCTCCGCCGTGGCCGGCCTGACGAAATGCTGGACACAGCATCGCACCAACACTCCGAAACCGGTCTGGAACCCGGACCAGCCGCAGACAATCGATTTTTACAAGACATGGCAGGAAGTACCTGACAACACCGTGTATGACAACGGTTTCAAGGCCCAATGGGAAATGTTCGTTCGACATCTGGTTGACAATGATCCTTGGCCATACGGCCTGATCGAAGGCGTCAAGGGCGTACAGCTGGCAGAACTAGGGCTAAAATCCTGGAAGGAACGCCGCTGGCTCGATGTTCCGACCATTTCCTGAGGGAGGCGACAATGATCGAACTCAAGCTACCGAAAGATGATCGCTCGATCGAGCTTTACACACTGAGTGGTACACCTATAGCGCTTGAAAAGCGCAGTGCCGCAGATTTTAACCGCGTGGCCTTTGCAGCCGCCCATGTTGTCGCAGACCCATTTGCGGAAAACGATCCATGGCTGACCCCGGCCATTGACTGGGAAGGCACGCTGCACTTCCGCCACCGGCTTTGGGATTTGGGGCTCGGTGTTGCCGAAGCCATGGATACGGCCCAGCGTGGTATGGGGCTAGCATGGCCACAGGCGCAGGAACTGATTTCCCGCTCTCTGAAGGAAGCTGCAAGTCGCAAGGACGCACTGATCGCCTGCGGCGTCGGTACTGATCATCTGATCGGCACCGATTACAGCCTCGATGCGATTGTTGACGCCTATCTTGAACAGCTGGATTTCGTGCAAGGCGAAGGTGGACAGGTCATCTTGATGGCAAGTCGCGCATTGGCGGCAGCAGCAAAATCACCTGACGATTATCTCGAAACCTATGCACGCGTTCTCGCACAGGCAAAAGAAAAGGTTATCATCCACTGGCTGGGTGAAATGTTCGATCCCGTGCTGGAAGGTTATTGGGGATCAGGCGATCATATGGCGGCGATGGATACCTGCCTTGCAATGATTTCTGCCAATGCCGACAAGATCGACGGCATCAAGATTTCTCTTCTTTCCAAGGAAAAGGAAATACTGATGCGTCGCCGACTGCCATCTGGCGTGCGCATGTATACCGGCGACGACTTCAATTACGCCGAACTCATTGCCGGTGATGAGCACGGACATTCCGACGCGTTGCTTGGCATTTTTGATTCCATCGCGCCCGCCGCGTCCAAGGCACTCGCCAGTCTGAAACGTGGTGCCAACAATGAATTCTTCGACATTCTGGAGCCAACCGTTGCGTTGTCTCGCCATATATTCAAGGCCCCGACCCGTTTTTATAAAACTGGCGTTGTCTTCCTTGCTTACCTCAATGGACTACAAAACCATTTCACCATGATTGGTGGACAGGAAAGCACCCGTTCGACCCAACATTTTGCAGAGCTTTTCCGATTGGCTGACAAGGCCAATGTCCTGGCCGACCCGGATGAAGCCACACATCGCATGAAAGCATTTCTCGCTGTTCGAGGTGTCAATTGAGATGTCCGAAACACCTGTCTTGAAAATCAAGGACGCCGCAATTTACGAACGGCGTCTAGCCATGCGGGTGCCGTTTCGTTTTGGTGCGGCAACCGTGACCGAAGCAACGCAGGCTTTTCTTTCGCTGACGATTGAGGACAGCAAGGGACGCATAGCGGAAGGTTATGCAGCCGAGCTAATGGTGCCCAAATGGTTCGACAAGAACCCGGACCTTGGAAATGCGGAGAACGAAGATCAACTGCGCCAATCGCTGCATATGGCGGTCGCACTTGCTAGAACGGCAGAGCCTGCAACGGCTTTTGAGCTTCACGCGAGGATGGAGCCTCAGCATCACAATGATGCGGCAAAGCGCGGTTTTAATGGCCTGATCACATCATTTGGACTTGCTCTTGTCGATCGTGCCATTCTCGACGCACTTTGCAGGCTCAATGATCTGTCCGTTACAGACGCAATCCGCATAAACCTGCCCGGCATCAATGCATCGACCACGCCCGATCTTGCAGCATTTGATATAAGCGTTTTCCTCGAAGGTTTGAAACCACAACCAAGCCTCTTTCTGCGTCATACGGTCGGCTACATAGATGCACTGCGACCTGATGACATTAAGGGGCACCGCCTCAATGATGGCTTGCCGGAATGCCTGGAAGAAGAAATCGCGACCTACGGCTTACGCTATTTCAAGCTCAAGGTATCGGGACGACCAAAAGAAGACACTGAAAGACTGAAAGCCATAGCAGCAGTTCTGGCGACGCTGCCAGACTATCAGGTGACACTTGATGGTAACGAACAGTTCGCAGATGAAGACAGTGTGCTTGATCTCTTGGCGCAGATTGACGCTGAACCGGCACTTGCACAGTTGCGACGCTCCCTGCTGTTCATCGAACAGCCGATAGCCAGACATAATGCTTTCAATCAATCCGTATCCCGCCTTGCCGGCAAGGTGCCGGTTGAAATTGATGAATCGGATGGCACACCGGACGCCTTTCTGTTGGCGAAAGCGCAGGGGTATCGCGGCATCTCATCGAAATCATGCAAGGGCTTTTACCGTTCGGTTCTGAACGCCATGCGAATTTCAAAATGGAATGGCGAAAATAGCGGCGGTTACTTCATGTCGGCGGAAGATCTGACCACGCAGGCTGGCATTGCAGTTCAGCAGGATTTGGCGTTGGCCGCCCTGCTCGGTCTTGGCCACATCGAGCGAAACGGTCACCACTATGTTAGCGGCATGGCCGGAGCAACAGACGGTGAAAACCATGCCTGGCTGAGTGCGCATCCGGATCTCTACCGTAATGCAGGCGACGGTCGAGCCAAACTCAGTGCCGTCAACGGCCAGATTTCTTTGGCGACAGCTATCGCGGCCAAGGGACTTGGGGTCGATGCCGATGCGGCGAAAGCCACATTCAGCGCTTTGCAAGCATCTTCGTCAGATCAGGAGAGAACATCATGACCATCGACGGTCTTTCGATCAATTTTGCGACGATCAAACAGGGTGGTTCATTCGGTGCACTGATCGATGCCTGCCTTGCCCACGGCATCACCACCATTTCTCCCTGGCGCGATCAGGTTCACGGTGTTGGCCTGAAAGAGGCCGCCACAATCATCGAACAAAATGGCATACGTCTCAGCGGCCATTGTCGCGGTGGTTTTTTCCCCGCACCGGACGAGACCGGACGACAAAAAGCGCTCGAAGATAACCGTCGCGCAGTGGATGAGGCCGCCGCCATGAACGCCGATTGCCTAGTCATGGTCGTTGGCGGATTACCACAGGGCTCTCGCGACATTGTAGGAGCAAGACAAATGGTTGAGGATGGCATGGCGGCACTTTTGCCCTATGCCCGTGCGGCCGGCGTTCCGCTGGCCATCGAGCCTCTTCATCCGTTTTACGCCGCAGATCGCGCATGTTTCAACACACTCAAGCAGTCGCTCGACCTTTGTGACAGGCTAGGAGACGGCACAGGTGTCGCCATTGATGTTTATCATGTGTGGTGGGATCCCGACCTTCAAGAACAGGTGGCGCGCGCTGGCCGCAACGGTCAAATTCTGGCGCATCATATCTGCGACTGGCTTGTCCCGACGACGGACCCGCTTAATGATCGCGGCATGATGGGAGATGGCGTCATCGACCTGAAAGGCTTCCGGCGCATGGTAGAAGCTGCCGGTTTCCATGGCCCCCAAGAGGTGGAGATTTTCTCGCACCGCTGGCTGGCCCATCCAGTCGACGAGGTATTGTCGACCATCGTCCAGCGCTACCAAACCGTTTGCTAATGCATATCGGACGAAAGCAAGGGTAGCACCTAACGTTGGGTCTGCTTGCCACATTGCGTTTAATATCGACTAGAGCCGCATTGATGGTGCGAGTATGTAAAGCGGCCGTAAAATGCATCAGCCGCCGACATAAAAACCGGCAACGCCCCACCAGTCTTTTCCATCGGCCAATCGCCTTTGCCGCGCTGCCTGTCCCTTCTCTAAAACCAGAAATTGCTGTCTTGGGACACTCTTCAAGGGAACAAACAGGCCTGACCAATCATTTCCCAATCCTGAAAACATAAGCAAGGATTGGGACAGCATGCGTATCAACGACGGCTTCGAAAAGACAGCTACGGGGAAACTCTGGACGCTGGAATTTGCCGACAGCCCCGTTATTGCCACTGCCATACATGACGGACATGCCGTGCGCGCTGACATCAGCGATATCATGGCACTTTCGGCTGATCAAAGGCTGCGAGAAGAAGATCCGTTTACCGGCGAGATTATTCGCGACGTCCAGAACCGCATCATAGTCCATCACTCGCGTTTTGAAACCGATCTCAACCGCGCCAAACCGGATGCGGTCTACAGCAGACCCGAACAATCCTGGGGCCTTGAGGTTTGGAAACGGCCCCTTTCCTCTGACGAAGTTGAACAATCCCTTTCATTTCATGATGACTATTACGCTACGCTCGAAACCGTGTTGAAGCGTATGGAAAAGCGGCACGGCCAGTTCATCGTACTGGATGTCCATAGCTACAACCATCGCCGCGGTGGAGCAGATGTTGCCCCTACACCGCAAGCTGAGGCCCCTGATATCAACATCGGAACATGGTCGATGGATACGCAGCGCTGGAGCAGTGTTGTAACGGCACTCGGACAGCTTTTTGCGTCACGCCGGATAAAAGGCCGTCTTTTGGACGTCCGCGAAAATGTGGCATTTCAGGGCAAGGGTGAGCAGACCCGTTTCATTCACGAGCGATTTCCGCAAACCGGTTGCGCAATAGCAGTCGAATTCAAAAAAATCTTCATGGATGAATGGACAGGCGAGCCAGATCAGCAGGCGATTACCGAGTTGAGAGAACTTGTATCAGCGGGCGCCAAGATGCTTGAGAGCTTGGTTCGGGATGCCAGATGAGCGTTGTTCCTCTGATCAGTACAACAGCGAATGACGAACTGCTGGATGATGTCGTCAACTGCCTTCAGGCGGGCACCCCGGTTCGCCGAGATATCGGCACGGCAGGGCGTTTGCATATCGACCGGCCATTGCCATTCCTGTGTGTTCACATTGCAGGCGGTACAAAGGACCTAGCTGCCCGCGATGTCGTCGCGGCAAATGCATCTTATCTTATTGCCAATACACTGAATGAAGCCGCCCCGCTTATCAGGGCAGTTGGCAACGCCATGCGAAAGACCTTTGGCGCCTTCATGCTGCTGGATGTCGGCGAACTCGAACATGACATCCTTCTAGCCGATGACTCGCCATATCTTCCACATTTCAATGTCTCTGTCTCAGCGAGCAACGGGCCTGAAATACAAATCGCCATGGAGGCGTTCATCAAGGCTGTCTGCGATGCAGAGGTCATGTTCCGAATACCGCGTATTACAGCGCCGCGTCCAGAAGACGACCCGCAGCTTAAATTGCGCAAAGCTGGCATCGATTTTCCCAGTATCACCGTGCGTTATGCACCAATCTATCGACAACCCGAATCCGGTGCTTTTTATCCAGACCTGCGGGAACGTCTGATCTCCAACATTTCCGATGCAGGGTTACAGGCTTTAGCGGCCTATAGCAGCAAGACCGGAGCGCTCGAAACTGCTTCACACCGCGCACTTGGCCGTAAAGCTTTCGTCGACGCTGTGCGTCGTGCAGATCGCGCTATGGACGAGATCGTTTCTTCTTTCGACTTTCTACTCGCCGTCACGCCCATCAATGCCGGTCAGGCATTCAAGGATTTTGAGAAAAGCGATTTTGAGCGTGAGCCAAAGTTCCTCTACCGTCCATTGGGCGTGGACGTGGAAGCACAAAAACGAAAACTCTATTCTATCGCTTTCGAACATCTGGAAGATCCGGTTCTTTATCGTCTTTACAGAGAAAAGCAGCAGGAGACAGACCTGCAACTGACGATGTTACGATCGTTGAACACCCACCGTTTCACGGATTTCAGCCGCGCCCTTTACGGTCCGGTTGAGGACAGCCTGCTCTCTCTTGCCAAAGATGTGCTTGCACATTGCAAACTGGACGACGATGCAAGCGAGATCGCCATGGCAGATTGTTATGAAGTGGCTCAAAAGTCCCGTGACATGGTGGCGGCATATCATGATGTTTCACCCGAGTTTTCGGCGAGGGTTGAAATACGGGACGACTTGCCACCCGGCCTTATGGTCACCGGCAGCAAGTTGCTTGTCTCACGCCATACATTGATGGAACGGCGACGGATCGATGCCCTTCTTTCCCACGAAATCGGCGTGCATCTTTTAACATACTTCAACGGCTCCTCGCAGGGCCTGCGAGTGTTCAGAAATGGCCTTTCCGGCTACGAAGGTGTTCAGGAAGGGCTGGCCGTGCTGGCTGAATATCTCACCGGCGGCATGACCCGCGAACGCTTGCGCCTGATTGCAGCGCGGGTCGTTGCCTGCGCAGCCATGCTTGACGGCGCATCATTTACCGAAACATTTCACCTGATGACCAAAACCCACGGACTTAGTGCTGCGGGTGCTTTCAACCTGACACTGAGGATTTATCGCGGTGGTGGCTTGAGCAAGGATGCGATCTATCTTCGCGGTCTGGCCCAGGTGGTCTTTCATCTGCGCGATGGCGGATCACTTGACCCATTCTGGATGGGCAAAATTGCTGCCGATCATTTTCCCATTATGCAGGAATTGGCACAACGTGGCCTCCTGCGCTCACCAAATATTTATCCGGCATTTCTCGCTGACGTCAGCGCAAAAAAGCGACTGGAAGACATCAGCAAGGGATTGCCAATATCGGACATGGCAAATCTTTAGGAGGGACATATGCGTATTGCATTTTTCGTAAATTCCATCGAGTCAGAAGGCCCACAGTTTGCAACCGCACTGATGGCTATGGCAGCACTCAATCGCGGGCATGAGGTCGTATACCTCTGCCCCGGCGATTTCAGCCTGCGTGATGACGACAGCCTCGCTGTTCATGCAGCAGTGTTGCCCCACGCTAAATATAAGAAGCCGGAAACCTTCCATGCCGCTTTGCAGGACAAGGCTCTGGAACGCAAGACATTCGATGTTAGCGAAATCGATGCATTGATGTTGCGCAACGACCCGTCGCTTGACCTGACAGCCCGCCCTTGGGCAGTTCATGCCGGTGTGCTGTTCGGACGAATGGCGGCAGAACGCGGTGTGGTTGTCCTCAACGATCCCGAGGGACTGACAAAGGCCCAGAACAAGCTCTATTTTCAAAGCTTTCCGGAAATTGTGCGCCCTACCACACTGATCACCCGTAATCCGGATGAACTGCGCAGCTTTGTGGAACAGCATCCCAAAGGGGTTGTTGTAAAGCCTTTACAGGGATCAGGCGGAAAGAACGTATTTAAAATCAGCTCCAGCAAGGAAGCCAACCTTAACCAGATTTTCGAAGCTATCAGCGTCGAAGGCTATTTGATTGCGCAGGCATATCTGCCAGCTGCGACCGAAGGTGACGTTCGGTTTTTCATGATGAATGGCAGGCCACTTGTCCATAATGGCGTGCATGCGGCGCTGAGACGCGTCCCTGCCAAGGGCGATCTGCGTTCCAACATTCATGCAAAGGGGACTGCGGAGGCCGTAAAAATCAATGACGACATTCTGGCGCTTGCAGAGGTCATGCGTCCCAAACTGATTGAGGACGGAATGTTCCTTGTCGGTCTCGATATTGTCGGTGACAAGATATTGGAAGTGAATGTTTTTTCGCCGGGCGGCCTATGGAATATCAAAGAATTGAGCGGTGTAGACTTCAGCGACACAATCATTCAAGCGGTAGAGCAAAAAGTGACCATGCAGAAAGCAGCCAGCAAACCGATCTGCAACCGCATCCTGGCGGCCATCTAAAACACTTCGCAGAAAAAATGCCCGGCAAAAATGCCGGGCAAGTGGGGAGGAGTTGGGCTGATGCCCCGGGACACGGGCCGCAATGGAGGTGCGGCCCGATGGAAGATGCGATATATCGGCTTCAGCACACCCCATATAGGGGCGAAGATTACGCCGGTTTGGTATAGTCGAAACACCTTTTGCGCGGTTGAGCACCAAGCACTTTAATGTGCGCCTTCATACTCCAGAGATGCACCAATCAGTTCACGCGCATAATCATGCGTGGCACCGTTTCCAGCGATGGCTTGGCGCGGCAGGATTTCGGTAATTTCGCCCCGCAACATCACCGCAAAGCGATCACACATATGATCAACCACAGCCAGATCGTGTGTAACCATGATGTAGGTAAAACCACGCTCTTCACGAAGACGCTGCAACAGGTTGAGAATTTCCGCCTGAACAGACACATCCAGTGCCGAGGTTGGTTCATCCAATAGCAGCAAGGATGGCTCCAGGATCAGCGCACGGGCAATAGCAACGCGCTGGCGCTGGCCGCCGGACAGCTGGTGCGGAAAACGATCAAGGAACGACACCGGCAGACCAACATCGGTGATGGCCTTGCGCATGCGCTCTTCTCTGTCGCCCAGCTTGTGGATGACCAGTGGTTCATTCAGAACTGTGCGCACCGACTGGCGCGGATGCAAGGAACCATAGGGATCCTGAAACACCATTTGCAGGATGCGGCAACGGTCGATCAGTGGCATATCCCGAACGGATTTGCCCGCGATCAGCACCTCACCCTTCCAGAAATCCGTCAGCATGGAAACGCAACGCAGAACGGTGGACTTGCCGGAGCCGGATTCACCGACGAGGCCAAAACATTCTCCCGGCTGAACAGAGAATGATACACCGGGCAGAACCTTGACCGCATTGGGTTCAGTGCCGAAGGAAATGGACAGATCGCGAGTTTCAACAGAAACGGACATCAGACGGTTTCCTCCAGCCATTCAGGACGACGGTCGAGCACCGCAAGCGGCGCACGCGAACCACCAATACGCGGCTGTGCAGCCAGCAGACCACGCGTATAAGGATGTTGCGCATTATCGAGATGACGCGCCTCAAGGGTTTCCACAACGCGACCGGCATACATGATAAGAACGCGGTCACAGAAATTGCGCACCAGATTAAGGTCGTGACTGATCATGATCAGGCCAATGCCGCGGTCGCGCACAAGGCTGTCGAGAATATTGAGCACCTGAAGGCGCACGGTCACATCAAGCGCCGAGGTTGGCTCATCGGCAATCACCAGATCAGGATCGGCCAACAGCATCATGGCAATCATCACACGCTGGCCCATACCGCCAGAAATCTCGTGCGGATACTGCTGGTAGACACGCAGCGGATCACGGATCTTCACCGCCTCCAGCATGGCCAGTGCCTTGTCTTTGGCTTCCGACTTGGCGCATTTGAAATGCCGCAAATAGGTTTCAGCCACCTGATCGCCGACCCGACGGATCGGGTTCAACGAAAACTTCGGATCCTGAAGGATCATCGACATACGACGACCGCGAACCTTGAGCATCTCTTTTTCCGAGAGCGATAGAAGGTCGAGTTCGTCGAAACGCAACGTGTCAGCGGTAATGGTCGCACCGGGCAGCAGTCTCAGCAACGCACGCCCTACGGTCGATTTACCAGAGCCACTTTCCCCAACGATACCGAGACGTTCGCGTCCAAGGGTGAAGGACACTCCGCGCACGGCTTCCGTGGCGGAGCCACCATAACGAATGCGGAGATTTTCAACGTCAAGAATGGTCTTTTCCATCGTCTTATCTCCGGTTCATCTGCTTCGGGTCGAGTGCATCGCGCAGACCGTCGCCCAACAGGTTGAAGGCAAGACTGACCGACAGGATGGCAACGCCCGGGAAGGTCACCAGCCACCAGCTATCCAGCATGTAACGCCGTCCCGTCGCGATCATTGCGCCCCATTCCGGCAATGGTGGCTGTGCGCCGAGACCGAGAAAGCCAAGACCGGCAGCTGTCAGGATCACCGTTGCCATGTTGAGTGTCAGACGAATGAGAACAGATGGCAGACACATCGGCATGATCGACTTGACGATGATGCGCATGGGTGACGCACCCTGAAGACGTGCGGCCGCGATGTAGTCGGCATTGCGGAAGGTCATCGCTTCAGCGCGCGCCAGACGCGCAATCGGTGGCCACGAGGTCAAGGCAATGGCGATGATTGCATTGTTGAGGCTTGGTCCCAATGCCGCAACAAAGGCCAGCGACAGGATGAGGCTCGGGAAAGACAGGAAGATATCGGTAATACGCATCATCACCGTATCAAACTTGCCACCGAGATAACCGGACGCCGTGCCGACAATCAGTCCAATCGGGCCAACAATGATCGACACCAGGAAGATGATCGTCAGTGTGATACGGGCGCCCCAAATCAGGCGGCTGAAAATATCACGTCCCAGCTCGTCCGTACCGAACAGATGTCCGTTACCGGGTGCCTGCAGGGTGTTGACCAGATCCTGAGCATAGGGGTCATGCGTTGCAATGAATGGCGCAAAAACCGCCGCCAGAATAAGCAGTCCCAGAACGATCAGACCAAAGGTCGAGGTCGGACTTTTCAGCAGAAAAACAAAAATGTTTTTCAGGGCATTCAACCAGGCGGGAAGACGCACTGTGCTTTGTGTTTGCGTGGTCATCAGCGTGTCCTCGGATCAAAGAAGCGGTAGAGAACGTCAGACAACAGGTTAAGCCCGATGAAGATGACGCCCACGATCAGTACGCAGGTCATCACCGCGTTCATATCGCCGATAATCAGGTTGCTGGTGAGGTACTGGCCAAAACCGGGCCATGCGAAAACCGTTTCGATCAGCACGGCACCCTCAAGCAGTGAGCCATAGGCCAGCGCCACGATGGTAACGAGCTGGACGCGGATGTTGCCAAATGCGTGTAACCAGACGGTCTGTCGGCTGGAAAGGCCTTTCACCCGTGCCGTCGTCACATATTCCTGACCCAGCTGATCCAGCATGAAGCTGCGGGTCATACGGGTAATATAGGCCGATGACGAATACCCAAGCAGGCTGGCGGGAAGAATGAGGTGGTTTACCGCCGACCAGAACACATCCATGTCACCGGCCAGCAGGCTGTCGATCAGCAGGAAACCTGTCCGCTCGTCGACGAGACCGATATAGAACTGGTCCATGCGGCCACTACCGCCAACAAGACCGAGATGGGCGTAAAACACGATCAGCGCGATCATACCGGTCCAGAAAATCGGCATGGAATGGCCGAACAGGCTGACGACACGCACGGCATGATCCTGCCAGCGATCCTTGTTTACCGCCGCAAATACACCAAGCGGCACACCAAGGCCTGCACCAATGATGATGGCAAAGGTTGCCAGCTCAATCGTCGCCGGCATGACATGCAGGATATCCTGGATGACCGGCTGACCGGTGCGGATAGACGTGCCGAAATTACCCGTCAGCACATCGCGAAGATATAAGAAGAACTGCTCCCACACGGGGCGGTCAAGACCGAGCGAACGAAAGACCTGCTCATAGGTCTCCCGTGTCGCATCTTCACCGACGATGGCCCGTACCGGGTCGGCAGGCATCATACGGCCGATAAAGAAAGTAAGCATAAGCAAGCCGAGCAGGGTGACAGCTATGGTCCCAATCTGCTCGGCCCAACCATTAAATTGTACGCGACGTGATGACATGTTTCCTCCGTTTGCCAGCCGCGGGAAGCGCGCCTTAACAGGCTCCCGTCCTGTCTGACAAATTTTGATCAACCTGTCACAGGTTTACAAAACTGTCAAGTTACATCGCTTACAGGAAATCGTCCCGGCGGGGGGTAAAGCAGTCGATTAACTCCCCTTCTTCCAAGCATTCACAGCCATGTTCAATATTGCCAGGAATGACGAGACTGTCGCCAACCTTCAATTCATAGGCTGCGCCATCACGGAAAAACCGAAATTTTCCTTTGGAAACATAGGTGGATTGGACGTGTGAATGCTTGTGAAGCTTACCTTCTGCTCCAGTTTCGAAGCGGAATGAAACAACCATCAACTCTGGGGATTCGGAAAGGACCTGACGGAGAACGCCGGCGTCCGGTGAAACAACCGGGAACTTGGGAAGGGTCATATAGGCCTCCTTGATGACACTAAACATGTCATCATACATATATCTCAGCCTGTCTGACAATACGGCTGTTTATGCCTGAGTGATTTCTTCACTTTCCTTGGCTTTTGAGCGCAACAACACTTTGTAGCGATCTAGACTGCCACGCAGATGTGCGCGCATGCGTTCTCGAGCCAGATCAGGATCGCCCTCAATGATCGCATCAACGATCAGGCCGTGTTCTTCTTGGAGGTGAAGATTGTAGTCTTTCGGCCGAGAGCCCGGAGCAGATCCCTGCAACTCGCCACGCGGGATGATGCCAGAGCGGATAAGCTGCAGAAACTCCGGGAAACGCCGGTTTTGGGTAGCCTCGGCAATGGCGAGGTGAAGATTGAAGTCGGCATCACGGGTCGGCATGCCCGTGGCAAGACACTCTCCAATATTCCGGTGAGCATCAAGAATCATTTCTATCTGCGCGGCAGAGCGTCGTGACGCCGCCAAACCGGCCGATTCGACCTCAAAAACAGTCCTCAGTTCAAGCAGTTCGATAACCGATGAAATGCGTTCAGTCGTCAGATCCTTGAAAGGCTTGTCCTGCTCCTGCGGCAATTCAAGCGCATATATTCCAGCACCTTTGCGAGCGTGCACAAGGCCATCCGCACGCAGGATGGCAACCGCTTCACGCACAACCGTGCGACTGACCGAATATTCGCGGCTCAGAGCGCTTTCGCTGGGGAGTCTGTCTCCCGGGCGGAAAACACCCTCCATCAGATCACGCCGCAGCGCAGAGCTGATTTTTGACGCCAGCGACTTACCGTGTTCTACGCCCGCTCTGCTTTCCACGTCCATTGCCGCCTCACCTGCACAAAATCTGTCAGGTATGTTACCGGGTACTTGGTCTATTGCAAGCAGATATGGAAAGTGCTGCCACTTTGCTGAGTGGCAGAAGACAAAATACAACAAATTTGTTGCGATTCCGCTGGAAACGACCAGACACACCGCAACAATGATCAATTAGAAATCGCTCTGGCGAAAAGTCCCGTCTGGTAAGAAGCAGAAAGACCCCGACGCATCACATCGGGGTCTTCATTGTGGCTGGGTTCTGCTTCGCTATCAGAACTCTTCCCAATCCGCCTTGAGCGCCGCATTGCCGACAAAGGCCGTTGCAAGCTTGTTCGTCAATGAACGAACGGGGGACGCGCTATATTTTGGCACATTTGCCGATGGTGCAGCCTGTACCGCGCTTGCTGCGTCCGACGTTGTCTTGAACTGGGCGAGCAACTGGTTGAGCGATGAAACCTCACGCGCAAGACCATGACTTGCAGCAGTGGTCTCCTCGACCATGGCCGCATTCTTCTGCGTGTCCTGGTCCATCTGGTTTACGGCAGTGTTGATCTGCTGCAAACCGGATGACTGCTCCTGGGAAGCGTCAACGATCGCAGAAACATGTCGATTGATTTCCTGAACTTCGGCAACGATGGCTTCGAGTGCCTTGCCTGTTTCATCAACAAGTTGAACACCCTCCTGAACCTGATCAGTCGACATCAGGATCAACGCTTTGATTTCCTTTGCTGCGGCAGCGGAACGCTGCGCCAGCTCACGCACCTCCTGTGCGACAACCGCAAAGCCCTTGCCTGCCTCACCGGCGCGCGCAGCTTCTACACCGGCATTCAATGCGAGAAGATTTGTCTGGAAGGCGATTTCATCGATCACACCGATGATATTGGAAATTTCCGTCGAGGATTTTTCGATCTTCTCCATGGCGATAACAGCACTGCGCACGACATCCCCGGATTTCTCTGCACCTGATTTGGCGCGAGCAACCAGTTGCCCGGCCTCATGTGCCCGCTTGCTGGAATCCTTGACGGCCGTGGTGATTTGTTCCAGTGCAGCAGCAGTCTCTTCAACAGCGGCCGCCTGTTGTTCCGTACGCTTGGCGAGATCGTCAGCGGCGGAACGGATTTCATTTGCGCCGGCATCGATCCCGCGCGCATTGTTTGCGACGCGACCAAGCGCCAGCTGAAGCTTTTCAGCGGAGTTATTGAAGTCAATCCTGACGCCATCGAGTGTGGCGACAAAGGAGTGGTTGATACGGTAGGTCACGTCGCCATCCGACAGTCTGGACAGGCCAGTTGCCAGATTATCCACCGCGAACTTGACGTTGGCAGCATCTTCTGCGGCTTTGCGCTCCCGCTCCATACGTTCTTTTTCACTAAGTGAGCGATTGGCATCGGCCTCCGCTTCAAGCCGCAAGCGCTGGCGCGTATTTTCCAGGAAAACGACCACAGCTTTTGCCATGCTTCCAACTTCGTCTCGACGGTCTTCACCAGGAATACCGGTTTCAACATTTCCGTCGGCCAATGTGCGCATGCGATGCTGCAATGCTGCAATCGGGCCACTGATGCCGCGAGACGCAACAACGAGCGAAGCGGTGATGACAAAAGCGAACAGTATCGCCAACAAACTTAATGTCGTTGTGATTGTAGATATGGTTTGCGCTGATAGGCTGTCAGATTCAGCAGCAATATTGGCGTCATTTTCTTCGTTTGCAGAGCGCAAGTCACTGCGTAGTTTTACGATGAGTGGATCGACTTGTTTAAGTGATTTGACGGCCTCGTCATCCATATCCTTGCTATCGAATGCGATCGCATCATCAGTCAATTTGATAATGTCGTTTGCAAGGCGAATGTACCCGTCGATAGCCCCCGACTGATTTTGCGACATCATCTTTGCATTGTCTAATCTGCTTGTCAGCAAAAGCTTATCAGCTTCGTATTGCTTCAAAGCAGCGATGGATTCCGCAGAACCTGTTTCGTAAAATCGGACTTGGTTGGCCGTATAGGCAATAGACATTGCTGCAATCGTTGAACGGTTCAGCGTGGTGGCAAGAACGACATCGCTGGCAAGCATATCGGAATAGGCCGCATCTGTTTTCATATACGTATAGGAGACCACAGACACTCCGCCGACTCCGAGAAGACTAAGCGGCAAAATTAGCGAAAGAATTTTGGTTTTGATCTTTGAATTTGCGAGGAAGGACATGAATTACCTCAAAATAACAAGTCCAACTTTCTCGTGCTGAAAGATTGCAAATCTGGACCATAAGCATGCACGTGCAGCAACCAATCATTGGCCACCTCATCTCCCCGGCGGCACACAGAAAGTAGTGTTGAGAAACGGCGAGAAGATATGTGAATCACTGAACTTTAGAGGTTCACGCGACACGTCATACTTTACAATAATCACAATCAGGACTGGTTTGGTAACCAGTTGTAAACCACAAACAACCTAGGGTATGCCACCACAGATTTACTCTTTCGGTGATTCTTGAGGGCCGTGTCTGCCCAGAAGGGCTGCGGCTTGCACTTTACTGGCCACACCCAGCTTTTTGAGTATCTGCTCCATATGATACTCCACGCCACGCCGCGATAGACCTGTAATCGTCGCTATGTCGGCATTTGATTTCCCCGCCGCAGCCCATGTGAGAAGGTCAAGTTGCTGCGCTGTAAGTTTAGCGAGCAAAGGGCTATGGGGGCTCTCATCACCTTTTTGTATCTGCGGCGATTGATCCGCACAATCCGTTATTAGACCAATCCAGCTTTCAACCTGACCAGCACTGTCGAAACTTGGCTTAGCAGCACTGCGTACCTGTCGCCAATGCCCTGACACATCCCGAACCCGGAAGTTTGTCTCAAAAGGCAATTTTGACGGCAACCATTCCAGCCACTTTTTGCGGACTCGAATATGATCATCTGGGTGCATACGCCCGTACCAGTCCTTGATACGGTCCTCCATGCCAACACTTTCAGTCGCAGACAGCGTCGGCCCGAGATAGTCGATGGTCCCTGCGCTGTTTGCCGCCCAGATGATGTGAAGTCTTTCCTCCGTCGCCAACAACCGCGCATAACCCTCATCGGCTTTCAAGACTGCCTCAACCTGCCTGAGGCGACTAATGTCGGTTAACGCAAGTGAAAACCCGATGAAACCACCATCGTCGTCGTTGACGCGTGTGCAATTCACGACGAAAGTTTTACCGGAGCGACGATCCTTCACTTCCTGCTGTCTGATTTCACGCCCACGCGCCATATGGGCCAAAATTTGCGTGATCCTAAAGGCGTTCTTTCTGTCAAAGTGCTGCGCAAAATGCGAACCGATTGATTGCTTTTCAACCAGACTCATGACGTGGGCGAATTGCTCATTCATTCGCAAAATCCGTCCATCCCCATCAAGAAGCGCTAGCGCGCACGGGCTGTTTTCATAGATGGCCTCAGAGTGGAACTTGCGTTGATAACGAGAGGCCCCGGAGGAACCTTTCGCACGGCCGCCGAAAGGATAACGAAGCTCTCTTGGCAACTTTCCCAATGTCGGGCGGCCAAGGTGATACCCTTGGCCCACATTGCATCCCATCCGTTGCAGCAAAGCCAGTTGGTGTGGCGTTTCAATCCCCTCAGCAACAACTCTCATACCCAAACTTTGGCCAAGATCGATTACAGAGGACACGATGCGTCGGCTCGCCGGGTTCTGGTCCATGCTGCCAACAAATTGCTTATCGATTTTCAGCGTGTTGAAAGGCAGGGAATGCAAGCGCGTGAGACTTGAAAAACCGGTCCCGAAATCATCCAGCGACAGCAGAAAACCTTCGTCTCTGAAACGTTTTGCAACCTGGTGAGCGGTTTCAATATCGTCGAGAAGCGCATTTTCCGTCAGTTCGATTTCTATTTGAGATGGAAGCAGTCCCGCATTTGAGACAACCCCACCAATCAAGGAAACGATTTCGTCATTCCGGAACTGTACCGGAGACAGATTGAGAGCGAGTGTTAAACTGCGCGGCGCGCAGGTAAGCTCCCGACATGCCTTCTCCAGAACCTGTAATGTGATCGCGTTGATGGCTCCGACAGATTCGGCTGTGGAGATGAATGCATCCGGATTTATCACACCATGAGCAGGATGATCCCAGCGCGCCAGGACCTCAAATCCGCTCGTCTTTTGCGTTTCAAGATCGATAAATGGTTGGAATGCTGGCACAAACCGACTTCCTTCGACCGCCGCTAACAGATCGTCGATGGAAGGAAAAAATGTACTCGTCATAATCACTCAATGGCTCGGACGTGGTGGAGTTGTCTGACTTAGAGGTCGCTGGATAGGAAAGTATGAAAACCAGATCAATTATCACGCGTTTGTGAAAACCATCACCATCTTAGGTAGATCTGAATTAAGCCACCAAGCACTGTTGACCGCAGCGGGAAAAAACTAGCGCCCCCCAGTGCGAAATTATCTCTGGCTGGCCTCGGCTGACATCTACCGACACTCGCTGTTCCGCATTTGCAAATATCGGCGTCAAAGATTTACGCGACTGCGAGGCCGCCATAAGGAACCGGCTGAGCGTATCCTGCTCGGTTTGAGTTTCGAAGATTACACGGCAGCCGTTGAAATCCTGTCTATTGCGTACTTCTCGAGGTTAGAGGTAAGAAAAAAGTGCCTCGAAATACCAAGGCATCATGGATGAACTGCTGCGAATGCTGACCGACAGTCAAAGTTTCAAAGCGATCTATCGTCATAACGCTTTGATTACCTTGTATTTCGTTATGCTATCCCACCTCTACCTTGGCGATTGACTGGTGCTGATGCTGCAATAAAAGGCAGCCATTCGCATATTCAGGGTTGCATGCATGATTTCGCGCTTACTGTTTCCAGGCATGGTTATCGCTCTTACCGGATTAACCGGTTGCCAGACTGGAAAGCCACTTGCCATGAGCGTTGCCGCCACACCGACTGCCTCGGGCATACAGCACGGAGATATGCTAGCTCCTCAACGTGCAGCTGGCCAAGATATCCCTGCACTCAAAGGCAATGAAATTGTGACCATCCGTACATATGAATATGTGAACAAGGGTGGTGCGGAATTTAGTTCCCGTACGGAGATTGAGGGTGTTAGTTGCAAGCTGGAAAGCGACGGCTACAGCGCATCTATAAAAACTCCGGCCGAAGTGCGTGTTCCCGACTACGGCTATGCATCACGCCCGATTTCAGTGAGTTGCAACGCTGCGGGCTACAGGACCAGTTTCAGCAACGTGACTGCAATCAATAAGTCTGCCGAACAACGCATGGCTTCAGGTAGCAATGGTGGCCTGATAGGTGTTGTCATCATGGCGGCAGTAAACGCAGGTTCCGACCAGAAAAAAGATGATTTCGCATATCCCCCTGTCAACGTCACGATGAACCGTATCGGTTGCGAGAAGACTAAAGTTCGCTGCCGTTAAACTGGCTTGCCAACGGCCACCCAACTGCCGTTTAAGACTGTGCAAATACCATTTGCGCAGTTTTTCTTCACCGTCAGCAACATATGACGTGGCTCACATAGGCCTATCATCTGCTATGCGTCGTTCGACAGATTTTAGTATCCGTGAAAGATCCCGTTTTTTGCCGGCCGCAACCTCAATTGCTGCAACGACAAGATCGCCCGCGATGTAATCCGGCTTGTGTCCAAGATCGTGCACGACAAGCAGCTTCGAGCCTTTGATGGCGCGTGCCAGCTGTTTTGAGTGTATCTCCGGCGACACAACCTTATCAGCATCACCTGTGATGATAATTGTCCTCGCTTTTATCTCGGAATATTGGCGGGATGCCGTTTTGGCCCACGCATTCAAAGATGCGACTTCCAATGCGTTGTGACGGAAGGCAACCGGGCGCAAAGCCTGCAGTGCTTTGGTTTGGGCTATATAGTTTTGTGGTACGGGGTTTGGTGCAAACACTGACTTTGTCGCTGCGCCAATCGCCAACAGCCCTGCCGGTGGCGCAACAAGGGTGCTGAACAAAACACCGGTAATCGGGACACGCGCAGCGTCATAATACCACGAGACGCCGCCCGGCCAGTCATAAACCGCAGGCGACAGGAAAACCAGTCCCTTCACCTTCTCTGGATGACGCAAAGCAAGCGCAGCAGCAATTGCGCCGCCGTAAGAGTGACCAACCACGATTGCACTTTTGATGCCACGCTCGTCCATCAGACTTGCAATGGCATCCGCCTGTCCATCCGGCAAAATGTTGCCCTTGCCGCCGATCTGCGAACGACCATGACCAGGCCTGTCAACAAACAGCAGTGTGGCTCGCCCCTCCAAACTGGAGCGAAAGGCGAACAATGGATCATACAGGCTGGTGCTGGCACCGTGAATAAAGACAATCGGGGGCAAATCAGCCTTGTGTGCGGGTTCCAGCAAAAGGCTGTTCATCATGAACCCGCCAACATCAATAAGGCGTTCGTCCTCGACCGGATTTGCGGAAGTTGGAGCTTTCATCCCTGATGCTAACGTCATCATGAGAGCGCCGAGAACCACATAGAACACGCCCCGAACGACCATTTTTCTCCTGACATTCTCACTGATTGGCATTCATGTCGATTATAGTCATGACGTCAATCCAGCCTTGTCCATTGAACGCCCTTGCACAGCAAACCGGCAAGGACGCAGCCCTTGGTCGTCATGTTGTTGCCCTTCACATCAACGCTGATCTTGTAGGTAAGATCGCGCTGCGGATCGAAAGCGGTTCCGGAATATTTCCCATCTGAGGCAGGCGAAATGGTCATGACAAGCTTGTCACCGGTTTTTTCTTTCGGTGTACCCGGTTTTATCCACGTATTCGTCGCACAGATATTGGCTCCACACTGGTCGATCTTTACCCGGGCATTGCCATCACCGCGCGACCATTGCCCGAAAATATCCTCTGCCATTGCAGAGTTCGGGCCAAGGCAAAGGATGATTGAAACTAATATCCATTTCATACCCTACACTCCTCTTCACGCTCCAATCGCATTGAACCGACTGGAGCAACAGGTCGCGGACAGCGACTGGTGCGAATTCACATATACAGAAGCAATACGAGTGACTGTTGGAAACGGTTCAGTTCCGCCAGGAATCTTTATTTGAATATTTTGCCCATTAAACGAAACCAGAATGCCGTCAGTTCCGTAGATAGGTGATGAAAGCAGTGTGACATTGCTGTTCAACAGGCGGTAGAAATGGATTTCAGTTTCCTCATTTTCGCAGCAGGTGGTCTTTCTCTTGCAATGATCGGTGCATGGGCCACGCAGCGCAGGACCGGCAACAGCGGCTGGATCGATACAATCTGGTCATTTGCGGTCGGACTTGGTGGCATTGCATCGGCAATTTGGGCTGATGGCGCAAGCGAACGCCGCATCATGATCTTCATCATCATCGCATTGTGGTCGTTGCGACTTGGAGCCCACATCGGGACGCGCTCAAAGGGCGCCAAGGAAGATCCCCGCTACGCCAAGTTCATTGAACAATGGGGAAAGGCAGCCTCGTTCAGATTATTCTGGTTCTTGCAGATACAAGCTGTCGCAGCATTTGTACTGGTTTTGGCAGTGTATCTAGCCGCCAGCAACGAAAGCCCGTTTCCTCGGATTGTTGATTTGATTGCACTTGGCATCGCCGTCATAGCTCTCGCAGGCGAAAGCCTTTCAGACGCTCAATTGGCGGGTTTCAGAAAAACACCAGAAGCCAAAACGGGTGTCTGTGAAATTGGATTGTGGCGTTACTCTCGCCACCCGAACTACTTTTTTGAATGGTTATTCTGGTGCACCTGGCCGTTGCTGGCAATCAACGCGAACGGTTGGAGCTGGTTGGCGTTGCTCGCGCCCGCCATGATGTACTGGCTGCTGGTTCATGTTTCCGGCATTCCACCGCTTGAAGAACATATGATGAGAAGTCGCGGTGAAAAATTTCGAGCCTTGCAGGCACGTGTCAACGCTTTCTTCCCCGGTCCACGCAAAACGAACTCCGCCACTGAACAAGGAGCAACACAATGAACATGCTGGCCTTTGCCATCAATGCCGCGGAGAGAATGCCATTATCAGACGGTATGACACTTGCTGGAATTGACTTCCTGTGTAACCGCACCAAACGCCGTCTGGAAACCATTCCCCATGGCCGGGAAATTGAATTTGTGTCTGAGATGGCTAAGTTTCCCGTTGCAACACATACGAGTGATGCCAACCGGCAACATTACGAAGTGCCTGCGGAGTTTTTTTCGCTGGTGCTCGGTCCGCGGCGAAAATATTCGTCCTGTTTTTATCCTGATCTAAACACCTCCCTTGCTGACGCGGAACGTGAGGCGCTGAGACAGACAGTCAAACATGCCGGAATTGAAGATGGCATGACAATCCTCGAACTCGGCTGCGGCTGGGGTTCGCTTTCCCTCTGGATGGCAGAAAATTTCCCGCGCTCCTCGATCGTATCTGTCTCCAACTCGGCCTCTCAACGTGAATACATAAACGCCAAAGCCCAGGATAAGGGTTTGACAAACCTGAATGTTGTCACGGCCGACATGAATATTTTTGAAACCGAAAAAACATTTGATCGGGTGGTTTCGGTGGAAATGTTCGAGCACATGTCAAACTGGCACACGCTTCTTGAACGCGTGCACGGATGGCTGAAACCGGACGGAAAATTGTTCCTGCATGTTTTCACGCACAAGAACCGCTCCTATCGTTTCGACCACCACAATCCTGCAGACTGGATTGCGCATCATTTCTTCACCGGCGGCATCATGCCCGCTTATGATCTGCCTTATCGCTTTGGGGAGAGCTTCACCGTTGAACAGGATTGGCGTTGGTCTGGCCAACATTATCAACAAACGGCTCTCGATTGGCTGGCAAATTTCGACCGCGAAATCAACCAGATAAGACCGTTGTTCAAAACCGTCTATGGCAAGGACGCTCATCTTTGGGAGCGTCGCTGGCGATTGTTCTTCCTCGCAACAGCCGGCCTCTTCGGTCACGACAATGGCGACGTCTGGGGGGTTGGTCACTACTTGCTTGCACCAACGCACCGGTGAATGCATTTAAAAAAACCAGATTTGAATGCTAGCTTTCGACGTGGGACGAGCGGACATCACAGTTGGTAGTACTGCCGGAACCAGGCGACAAATTTCTCAATTCCCTCCTCAATTGAGGTTTGCGGCTTAAAACCGATGTCGGTGACAAGATCATCCACATCGGCGAAGGTTTGAAAAACGTCACCCGGCTGAAGAGGCAACATGTTCTTTATAGCGGTTTTACCAACCGCTTTCTCAATGCATTCGATGAAGTAATTCAACTCTACCGAGGTGTTATTGCCGATATTGTAAAGCCGATACGGAGCCGTTGAACTGCTTGGGTCCGGGTTCATAGCGTCCCAAGTTTTGTTTGGGACGGGAATAGCATCCAATGTTCCAACTACGCCCTTGGCGATGTCATCGACGAACGTAAAGTCTCGCAAGTGATTGCCATAATTGAAAACATCGATTGGATCTCCAGCGAGTATTTTTTTCGTAAATAAAAATGGAGACATGTCCGGACGACCCCAAGGACCATAGACAGTAAAGAAACGAAGACCGGTCACGGGAAGCCGATACAAATGCGAATATGAATGAGCCATCAACTCATTCGATTTCTTCGTTGCCGCATACAGACTCAACGGGTGATCGACAGTATCGTGAGCACTGAAAGGCACTTTCAGATTGGCACCATATACCGAACTGGAAGACGCAAAAGTAAGATGCTCAATTGCGTGATGTCTACATCCCTCGAGGATATTGAGAAAACCCACAATATTGGAGTCGATATAGCTGTGTGGGTTTTGAGAACCGTACCGTACACCAGCTTGCGCCGCGAGGTTAATGACCCGCTGCGGTTTGAAGCCAGCAAATGAGTTATCTACGGCGTCTCGGTCTGAAAGATCGGCTTTGATGAACGAAAAATTCTTATAGTTTTTTAGCAGAGAGAGGCGGGATAGTTTCAAATTGACGTCGTAATATTCATTGAGGTTATCAATCCCAAGAACCTCATCACCCCGCTCCAGGAGAATGACAGCCGTATGGTAGCCAATAAAGCCGGCTGCACCCGTCAATAACACTCTCATCAATTATCCTTCGACCTGCTGAATAAACGCGCTCTTAGGTTTAGAGCCCTTGCCTCTATAACCACAACAATCCTCGCCGTGAATAGCTCTACAGTAGGTCGCGTAAAAGTGTGCAGCAATTACGCAAAGCAGATATCAAAAACATCAATTGGCTGAATTTTTTGCCAGTTTTAAAACGACATAAGGGCAAGGCAGTCGCCAAATATAAGCGACTGCCTCTCAGCATCAGGCGGTAAAAGCGGCGTTCATCAGCGTTTGCGTGTACGTCTCTCGCGGTGCCTCGAAGATTGCATCTGTCGTGCCTTCCTCAACAACCTTGCCGTCCTTCATCACCATGACGTAGTCTGACATAGCCTTGATAACCGACAGGTCGTGGCTGATGAAAATGTAGGACAGACCATGCGTTTTCTGCAGGTTGCGCAACAGATCTATAACCTGCCCCTGAACCGAGCGGTCAAGGGCTGACGTCGGTTCATCAAGAATGACGACATCGGGCTTCAGGATAATGGCACGCGCAATTGCGATACGCTGTCGTTGGCCGCCTGAAAACTCATGCGGATAACGATTGCGGGCGTCGGGATCGAGTCCAACCTCCTGCAGCGCCTTGATGGCACGCTGGTCTCGCTCTGCCCGACTCAATTGTGGCTCATGCACGAACAGGCCTTCAGTGACAATTTCACCGACCGTCTGGCGCGGCGAAAGTGAACCGTATGGGTCCTGAAACACCAGCTGCAGTTTCTTGCGCAGGGGCCGCATGGCTTTTCGATCGAAACCGGAAATATCCGTCTTTTCGAATACGACCTTTCCCTTGGCTTCTACCAGCTTCAACAAGGCACGGCCGAGCGTGGATTTTCCGGAACCGGACTCCCCGACAACACCAATTGTTTGTCCCTGTCGCAACGTGACATCGACACCATTGACAGCACGGAACGCACTTTTTTTGCCCGACAGGAACCCGCCAGCAATCTGGTAATCGACGGTTACGGCTTGCCCGGACAGCACAACCTGCGCCTCATCGGCCACGTCCGGCTTGCGTCCGCTTGGTTCGGCATCCAGCAGCATTTTCGTGTAGTCCTGTTGAGGACGTTCAAAAATGTCCGATGTGGAACCAGCTTCAACAACCTCGCCCCGACGCATCACCGTGACACGATCAGCAAAGTGCTTCACCACTCCGAGATCGTGCGTAATCAACACGATGGCCATACCAAAACGCTGCTGCAAGGATTTAAGCAGGTCAAGGATCTGGGCCTGGATTGTCACGTCGAGTGCTGTTGTCGGCTCGTCGGCAATCAGAATGTCCGGCTCATTGGCCAGTGCCATTGCAATCATGACACGTTGACGTTGGCCACCAGAAAGCTCGTGCGGATAACTGTCGATGCGACGTGCCGGATCCGGAATACCAACCAGTTCCAGCAATTCCAGAACACGGGCGCGTGCCTCTTTGCGACTGCCTCCGCGGTGATGCAGGATAGGCTCGGCAATCTGCTTGCCGATCTTGTAGAGCGGATCAAGCGAGGTCATCGGCTCTTGGAAGATCATGGTGATCTTGGCGCCGCGGATGGTATTGAGCTCATCCGAACGCAAGCCGACAAGTTCATGGCCGCGATATTTGGCGGAACCCTGCACTTGGCCATTGGCTGCCAGAAGTCCCATGATACCCATCATGGTCTGGCTTTTTCCGGAACCGGATTCACCTACGACAGCGAGCGTTTCGCCTGCCCGGACGTCGAGGTCAATGCCCTTGACGGCATTGACCGTTCCGTCAGGCGTGGCGAAATCAACCTTCAGTCCACGAACGGCAAGAATGGTTTGTGATGTGTCATTCATGTCAGCGGTCCTTCGGATCGAGCGCATCGCGCAGGCCATCACCAACGAAGTTCAAAGAGAACAACGTCAGAACGAAGAAGGTGGCCGGGAAAATCAAAAGCCATGGTGCAGACTGGATATTGTTTGCGCCTTCTGAAATCAACGCTCCCCAACTTGTCAGCGGCGCCTGAACACCGAGACCAAGGAAGGACAGGAAGCTTTCAAGAAGAATGACCTTTGGAACAACAACGGTAACGAACACCACAACGGGGCCAATCGTGTTAGGGATAATGTGACGGCGAATGATCTGCCAATCCGTCAATCCCAACGCCTGCGCTGCACCGACAAACTCACGCCGCTTCAATGCAAGCGTCTGCCCGCGCACGATACGCGCCATATCCAGCCACTCGACCGCACCAATCACCAGAAAGATCAGGATGAAGCTGCGGCCGAAAAACACCACCAGCACCACAACGAGGAACACGAATGGCAGTGAATAGAGGATCTCGACAATACGCATCATGACGTTGTCGACACGTCCGCCGATGTAACCAGACGTCGCGCCGTAGATAACGCCAATGCCCAGTGACACAAGGCTCGCGAGAATGCCGACAGCAATCGAAATCTGACCACCGAGCATGACACGCACCAGAAGGTCACGGCCGTTGGAATCGGTACCGAAGAAGAAGTATTCGCGGTTAACATTGCCTTCCAACTTCAGCGTACGGCCATCGTCTTCGGTTGCTGTTACCTTGGTGTTTTCGAACTCATTGGCGCGATCGAAATAACGCGTGGTGCGCGGATCGATCTCGCTATCCGAGGTTACGGTCGCGGTAAAAGATTGTCCGCTGACCTCGAACTCTTCGAGATCAACGCGCGCACGCGAAGCAATTCCCTCAACAACACCCTGAAGATTGGTGACATCCGGACGTGGCTCAAGGCTCGGCGGGATGGACACATAGGATGGGAACACCTGGTCATAGGTGTGGTTCAGGAAATGTGGACCAATGAAGGAAAAAAGCGCAATCAGCGCCAGCATGATCGAGCCGGCCATTGCCGCACGGTTTCTACGGAACCGCAGAGCGGCAAGCTGGAAAAGGCTGCGACTTTTTGTAGACGGCAGCGGAGCCGTATTTGCAGACATATCAGTCATGGCGAACCCTCGGATCAAGAAGGCCGTAAAGGATGTCGACCACAAGATTGAAAACGATGACGAAGATCGCAATGAGAACAACGGTGCCCATAACAAGCGTATAATCACGGTTGATGGCACCGAGGACGAAGTAGCGCCCGACGCCTGGAATGGTGAAGATGGTTTCAACGACAGCCGAACCCGTCAGCAACGCTGCGGCGCAAGGCGCAAGGTAGGAAACAACCGGCAACATGGCGGCACGCATCGCATGGATGATGACAACCGTTCTTGCAGAAAGACCATAGGCCTTGACGGTGCGAATGTGGTCCATCCTCAGTGCTTCGATCATCGAACCACGCGTCAGACGGGCAATCACCGCCAACTGAGGCAGGGCAAGTGCAATCATCGGCAGGATGAGATAACGCAGCGATCCGTCGCCCCAGCTACCGGCTGGCAACCAACCGAGCAGAACGGCAAAAACCAGTGTCAGCACAGGACCGACAACGAAGTTCGGTACGGTAATACCAACGGTCGAAACCGACATCAGTGAAAAATCAAAGGTACTGTTCTGCCTCAAGGCAGCCAATGTACCAGCCAATACGCCGCCGACGAGTGCCAACAGCAGCGCGTAAAAGCCGAGTTCGAGCGAATACGGCAGACCTTTTCCGATCAACTCGGCGACAGTGTTGTCCTTGTAGATATAGCTCGGCCCGAAATCACCGGTCACGGCATTCGTGATGTAGTGAATGTACTGGCGCCACAATGGCTGATCCAGCTGATAGGTCCTCATCAGATTTTCCATCGTCTGAGGCGGTAACGGACGTTCAAGGTTGAAAGGTCCACCCGGCGCAAAGCGCATCAGGAAAAACGAAATGGTGACGACAATAAACAGTGTCGGCACCGCGCTCGCCAATCGGCGCAGAATAAATGATAACATGGTACGTTAACTCCGGTATGGCACGGCGGGGACGCCGCCGTGCCACTTATTGTTACTCAGAGATGCTCAGGAAACGGCTCAAGTGCTCGTTTGCGGCATTATCTTCCCAGCCCTTTACGCGGCTGGAAACGAGCCAAAGATCAGCCTGAGTCAGAAGCGGAGCAACCGGCTGCTCGCGAGACAGGATAGCCTCTGCTTCGTGCAGGATTTTTGCACGCGCAGTCATGTCGGCCTCTTCATACGACTTCTTCATCAAGGCATCATATTCATCATTCTTGAACTTGCCGTAGTTGAACGTCGTATTTGTGGAAACCGAAAGCGCAAGGAAGTTTTCAGCGTCGGCATAGTCAGCAACCCAGCCAGCACGGGCTACGTTGAACTTGCCACCTTCCTGCAGGTAAGCGTAGTGCGAGGACACGTCGAGGTTAACCAGGGAAACCTTGGCACCGAATGTGTTTTTCCACATATCCGCGATAGCGGTTGCCACACGCTCGTGGTTCGGGTTGGTGTTGTAGCGGATTTCGATTTCCAGCGGCTTTGCGCCTTCACCGTAACCGGCTTCCTTCATCAGTTCGATAGCCTTGTCTTCGCGATCAAGCTGTGAGAGCGAAGCGAAGTCGGCCTTTGATGGCTCACCATAGCTGTCGATACCAGGAGGAACCATGGAGTAGGCAGGAACCTGCGAACCGCTGTAGATTTCCTTGGCAAGGAAGTCACGGTCAACGGCCATGGACAGGGCCTGACGCACGCGAACATCGCTATAAGGCTCCTGGCGGGTGTCGAAAGCGTAATAATAGGTGGCCAGCGTCGGCGAAACGTGAACCTGATCGCCGTAAGCCTTTGTCAGGCGGTCGATCTGATCTGCCGAGAAGTTGTAGGCCAGATCCATTTCCTTGGCTTCAAAACGGCGAACCGATGCAGCCTGATCCTCGATTGGGTAGAAAACGACCTTGTCGATCTTGACGTTTTCTGCGTCCCAGAAATTCTCGTTCTTAACAACAGTCAAGCTGTCGTTTGGAACGTGTGCCTGAAGTTTGTAGGCGCCGTTGGACACCATCACGCCGGGCTTAACAAAGTCCTTGCCGTTCTTTTCAATGCTTGCCTGCGAAACCGGCAATGCAGTCTGGTGAGCCAGAAGCTCGAGGAAGAATGGCGTCGCACGCTCAAGCGTGATTTCGAGCGTCTTTTCGTCCACGGCCTTGACGCCAAGTTCGTCAACAGGCGCTTCGCCCTTGTTGACCTTCTCGGCATTCTTGATCGGATAAAGAATGTTCGCGTATTTCGCAGCAGTGGCTGGGTCTTCAACGCGCTTGTAGGAGAAAACGAAGTCCTGCGCAGTTACAGGCGTTCCATCCGACCACTTTGCGTTGGCACGCAGCTTGAAAGTGTAAACGGTGCCATCATCAGAAACGGTCCAGCTTTCTGCCGCACCAGGAATGATCTTGCCGTGAGCGTCGTAAATCGTCAAACCTTCATAGAGGTCTTTGACAATGAACGCTTCGATATTGATCGAAGTCTGCGCCTGATCGAGGGTCTGTGGCTCACCCGAGTTGCCACGATGAAGAACGGTCTCAGCCAAGGCTGAACTTGCGCCAATGAGGAGGGAACCGAGCAGAACAGCTGCTCTTGTTGTTGTTTTGAATGAGTTCATTTTTTATCTCCCAGATTTTTCGAGGAATGGGCAAGGAATGACAGTTTTGAATGGAAAGCAAGATACTTCACATCGAATGACATCAATTCAGCGATGAACCCACAGGATTTAATCCCTCATAGGTTGCATAAGTGTGCGATCATTTATTTGAAGGAAATTTATACAAAGAGCCGGATTTGATAAGACCGAAGACAAAGCAAGCCGTTAAGCGCAACAAAAATTCAAACACTCACTGGAGTTCGCAACAATAGACGGCCAATCCGGGCGCTATTGAAACATTCATATACACTGCAACGTTTCAGTCGACGAGGCACAAATGACAACAGGTCTGAAATACAGTTTTGGATTGTACTGTGCTCGCAAAATCGGCCGTACAGTTTTCCACAATTCGGTACGCATTTTTTCCGCCCCCGGACCAAAAAATGCGCCAAAGCCCACTGCACAGCAGAGATGAGACGATGCCTGCCTGACAAATCGCAGCATCGAACAAAAAAATCGAGCAGCGCATGGAACGAAAATACGCTCCACGCGTTATTTTTGGTCGCATTAGGTGAAACAGCCAAGGACATGAGACGAACAACACTTCATTAGATAACCACGCAACATTCTTGACAGAAGTGTGATACGTCCCTCCCTCATATCGACCCTCCCCTTGCCTCTAGATATTTGAGGCACTCACCCGACCCGGATTTTTCATGGCACGAATCACAAACTTTGCACGATCAACCCTGCTCATGCTGGTCGCAGGCATTGCTCTGCTTATCGTTATGGTTGGTTCATCGTTATGGCTCGTTAACGCCAACAATGATTATTCCCGGGAAATTCTTCAGCTTCGCACCATCCGTGCGCACGTTCTTAACATGCTGACATCCATGCAAGACGCTGAAACTGGCCAGCGGGGTTATTTACTTTCGCGTGATGAAAAATATCTCGAACCATACAACGAAGCAATGGCGCGACTGCCGGATATCAGGCCGAAGCTGCGGGAAAGCCTTTCCGACAACCCGGTACTTGCCGCAAAGCTGCCAGAACTGGACAAGCTTACAGACGCAAAAATTGAAGAGACAAACCGCACGCTTGCCCTGGCCGAGAACGGCGATTTTGACGGCGCTATCTCGCTACTCAGGACGGATTCTGGTCTCCGGTACATGGATGAAATTCGCGATATCCTCTCCACCTACCAAACCACGGTAGACGACAGGTTACGCATCATTGTTTCTGAGCAGATTGATATCGCGCGAATATTGCAATGGCTAACAATAACAGCTGCTATTGCCATACTGGGCGTTGTTGGTGGTGCGCTTGCGATCATCGTCCAGCACATTCGTGCTCTTTCAAGCGCTCAGGAGGAACTGGCATATCTTAACAAGGGGCTGGAAGAACGCGTGAACGAACGCACCGAAGACCTTATTCGCGCCAATCAGGAAATCCAGCGTTTCGCCTATATCGTTACCCATGACCTGCGTGCGCCACTTGTCAATATCATGGGATTTTTGAGCGAGTTTGAAAGTTCGGTCAAACACCTCACCGCCTATGTTCTGGCGGATGAAAAAAAGCCTGACGAGCAGGACATTCGCAATGCTCGCCTTGCCGTAGAAGAAGACCTGCCGGAGGCAATCACCTTCATTCGTTCATCGACGCGCAAGATGGATCAGTTGATCAATGCCATCCTGAAGATATCCCGCGACGGACGCCGCAAACTAACCCCTGAAAAGATAGACCTTCAGTCCTTGTTGGATACGGCATCAGCCAGCGTCCATCACCAGGTCACCAGTTCAGGTGGCGATATCTCCATTTCGATGGACGTGCGTCACGTTATCAGCGATCGCATTTCGCTAGACCAAATCTTTGGCAACCTGTTCGACAACGCAGTTAAATATCAGCAACCTGGTCGACCCTTGCAGCTTTCCGTCAGAAGTTACAGCAATGGACATGGCCGTGTGCGCATTGACATCAAAGACAATGGTCGCGGGATCGGACGTCAGGACCTGGAACGCATCTTCGAACTGTTCCGGCGTGCGGGTGAGCAGGACCAACCAGGCGAAGGAATTGGACTTGCCCACGTCCGGTCACTAATAAGAAATTTAGGAGGAGACATTACGGTGGATTCTGAACCAGGCAAAGGCAGCACTTTTAGGCTGATTTTGCCTTCAGATTTGACCAAAATCCCAAGGAGTAACGAGCTATGAAAGCTTCTGGCCAGGAAGTCACTATCGTCATGATCGAGGACGATGAGGGACACGCCCGTCTTATCGAGAAAAATGTCCGCCGCGCCGGCGTCAATAACGAGATCGTCCCCTTCACCCTGGGCAAGAAGGCGCTCGACTACATCTTGGGCGAAAACCGTGATGGTCTGCCGAGCAAGGACCGCTATCTGCTCATTCTGTTGGATTTGAACCTGCCGGACATGTCAGGCATCGATATCCTTGAACAGATCAAGACAAATGAACACACGCGCCGGCTTCCGGTCGTGGTGTTGACAACAACTGACGACGAACGTGAAATCCAAAAATGTTATGACCTTGGCGCAAACGTCTATATTACCAAACCGGTCGATTATGATGGATTCGCGACCGCCATCCGCAATCTGGGCCTGTTTTTCTCCGTTATTCAGGTGCCTTGAGGAATTCAATGCCGGCTCGCATTTTATACATTGACGACGATCCGGCATTGGCAAGGCTGGCGCAGCGTATTCTTGGCCGCTACGATTACAGTGTAACTCATGCAGCCTCCGTTGCAGCCGGCATTGAGGCCTTCATGGCCGACACCTATGACGCCGTTGTCCTGGACCATTATTTTCAGGACAAGACTGGCTTACATTTTCTAGAGGAAATTGGGTGTAAATCTACACTGGTTCCCATTCTCTATGTAACAGGGTCCAGCGATGCGCAGATTGCAATTAACGCGCTTAAGGGCGGCGCTGCGGACTACGTGATCAAAACGGTAACCGACGACTTTTTCCCGCTCTTGGCCAGTGCCATCGATCAGGCACTGAACAATGCCAGACTACGACGGGAAAAGGACGAGGCCGACCGGTTGCTGATCGTTGCCAAGGAACGGGCAGAACTGATGGTGGCTGAGATGAACCACCGTGTAGCCAATAGTTTGTCACTTGTTTCGGCCATGATCCGCTTGCAGACCAACACCGTCATCAGTGATGAAGCCAAGAACGCGCTTCAGGAAACCCAAAGTCGCATTGCAGCGATCGCTGGCGTTCATCGCAGTCTTTACACCTCGGAAAATGTCGGCGCTGTCGCCCTCGATGTCTATCTCGGCGCTTTGATCGACGACCTGCAACGCACCGGTGGCGCATCCCCTGAGATCATTGTTACCACCGACCTGAGGGCAGTGTTTGTCACCGCCGATCAGGCCGTGGCGCTGGGTGTGATCGTGACCGAACTGGTCTCCAACGCCCTCAAATATGCCTACCCGGAAGGCAAGGGACAGATTGGAGTCACGTTACGCCAGACGGAGGACAACCAACTTCAGCTGTGTGTCGATGATGACGGGATCGGTTTCAATCCGTCGGAACCTCCCAAAGGCACCGGTCTTGGTACCAAGCTTATCAAGGCAATGTGCAAGACACTGGATGCGACACTGGATTACGATGAGAGTGCACCCGGCGGGCATGTTCGCCTGACCTGGGCAGTACCGGTCGTAATCTAGCGACACAGGTTTCATCCCGAAAACAGAAAAGGCGCGTGGTAACACGCGCCTTTCTTTGCCTTTGGGAGGATAAGGCGGGATCAACGATCCTTGCTGATGCTTTCAAAACGCGAAAGCCAAGGGCTGACAATCATACCTTTCACGTCACTGCGGAAAGCAGCGGTATCAACGACTTCCGAGAACGGCTGGATCGACATGACGATTTCATCCATGTAGGTCTGAATGTCCTCGTAGAGCTTGCCCTGCTTGGCGATATCACGCTCAAGCAACGCATCTTCGATCATCTTGTTCAGCTTCTCGTCGTAAAAGCTGGTGCGCCATCCCTGATAGTTGGTCAGCTTTGCATCGTCTGCGTTATTCGGGTTGTAGGCGATAGAACGCAGATTGTTGTCAGGGTGTGGCTGCTGACCGCCACCACCGCGACCAAGCAGCAGTTCAAACTTACGCTCACGCATCGCACCGTAAATCTGGTCGCCGGAACCGCTGATGATTTCAGCCTGAATACCGGCCTGTGCCAGTGTGTTCTGGATGGCTGTTGCGGCTTTCATGAACGGATCTTCGGAGAGAACACGCAGTGTGGTCTTGAAACCGTTCGGGAAACCACCCTCGGCCAACAGAGCCTTGGCCTTTTCGATATCCAGCTTGTAACCTTCATCCGGTAACGAGCCGAGGAAACCGGTGCTGATCGGGCGCTGATGCAGTTTGCCGTAATACGGCATGATTGCCTTGTCGAGACCTTCGTAATCGATCAGGTAACGCAGTGCTTCGCGCACTTTCTTATTGGCGAAACGTTCGTCTTTCATCGAGACGCTGAGGTAATAGAAGCCCGAACCGGGCGTCGATTCAATGGCGATATCCTTGTCTGCTTCAAGCGAACGCAGGTCAGGTGCCTGCAAGGAATACGCGACGTCGATATCGCCCTTTTCAAGCATCAGGCGCTGGGATTGTGATTCCGGCAGATGGCGCATGAGAACGCGCTTCATCGCTGGCTTCTCACCCCAGTAGTCGTCATTGCGGGTAAGAATGATAAATTCGTTCGACTTCCACTGTGTCAGTTTGAATGGTCCCGAACCCGCCGAATTCAGTGTCAGCCAGCTGGCACCAAGATCGCCGTCTTTTTCATTGGCCAGAGCTGTCTTGCTGTCGATGATGGAGCCTGGACCGTTCTGGGCAAGGATCATCAGCAGCAGGCTCGGGTCATCCGGCTGCGGCAGGTTGAGGACAAATGTGGTGTCATTTTCAGCAACAAACAGCTTGTCAGCGTTCTCAACCTTGTAACCACGGGTCTTGAGGAACGAAGACTGCGCAAGATTGCGAACAAGCAGACGCTTCAGGCTCCAGGCAACGTCCTGTGCAGTCACGGCATTGCCGGATTCAAACTTGGCATCGCTGCGCAGATGGAAGCGAATGGACATGCGGTCTTCGGCGACTTCCCAACGCTCTGCGAGACGCGGCTGGATGCTGCGGTCTTCTGGCGACAGAATGACCAGAGTGTCATAGGTATTGTTGAGAACCTGAACGGTTTCACGGCCGGTGATTGCGGCGGGATCAAGCGTCAGGATATTGCTCATTGTTGTCGCAACGACGAGCTGATCCTTGGGTGTTTCGGCAAACGAATTGATTGGCAAAGCACCGATCAAAAGCGCGCCGAGGGCCGCGGTAGCAAGAAAGTGTCTCATATTTCCTCCCAATTTGCCGTTTCCTTTGGAATGACGGCTCTCCAAGTTTTCAATATACAGACCGGCCTGTTCCTCCACAGGCCCGGATGGATCAGCGAAGGATCTCACCAACAGGTGCTGCCAGTGCTTTTCCTATCTTTGCAGTTTCGTCAGCCTCCAGATGAACACCATCAACCGGGGATGACTTTGCTACAGAACCAGCATCGAAGAAGAAATGGCCAAGTTCTGCGGCAAGTTTGCGATAAAGGGGGCCAAGACGCTGCGATTCCGCGATATCGCGACCAGCGGCGGGAACGCCGCTCGCACCGGCAACACAGGCAGGTGGCGCAACGATCATCAACTTCGGTTTTGCATCACGCGGCTTGTAAGGAAACGTATCAACGATCTGCGCAAGCCGGCGGATGCCGGTCACGGCGGGCTCGGCACGCCCGCCATGGGTTGGCTTGATATCATTTGTGCCAAGCATGATGATGACGAGGTCCAGCGGCATATGGCTTGCCAGCGCAACTTCCAGCGCCTTGGCACCATTGCGGCAGGCCGGCCCGGCATGGTCATCATAACATGTGGTGCGGCCGCCAAGCCCTTCTGAAAGGATCTTCGCCTGGCCACCCAGTTCTTTTTCCAGCACATCCGGCCAGCGATAGTCGGCCGGATGGCGCAGGCCGGTCGTTGGGTCGGCACCCCATGTAAGACTGTCTCCGAATGCAAGAACCGACTTCATGATGCGATCACCGAACCCTGTTGTTCTCAATGAAGTTGAAGTCGATGTCTTCACCGAGACCCGGACGATCCGGCACATGGACGTAACCGTCACTATCCATCGGGTCTGACAGCGACTTCAGATAATCGTGACCGTCGTCATATTCGAGGAATGGATGCAGCAGGCCACGCTCGTACCAGCGGCAATTCTTGGTCGCGGCGACCACATGCAGGTTCATGGCGGTATTGCCGTGCACTTCGCATTCAACGCCGAATGCTTCCGCCAGATGCATGGTCTTCAATGCTGGCGTAATACCCCCGACATCGTTGACACCCGTTCTGAGAATGTCGCAAGCACCTGCCTTCAGCCACTCAGCGCGATGCCAATGTTTGCCGGCTGCACTTTCTGGCCCGACAACCGGAATATCGAGATTATCGGCAAGCCACTTGTAGGACGACATGGATTGCTCATCCATTGGTTCTTCAATCCAGTCGAAACCAAGCTTTTCAAGTCCGCGGCCCAGCGCCAGCGCATCGGTGCGCGAATACCAGTGAAACGCATCGATCATCAGGCGAATATCAGGACCAACAGCTTCGCGAACTGCAGCGCACGCCTTCAGGTCCATTTTCACGTCAGGCGCCCAGCTGACAGGCGGCATCCAGGTGTGCAGCTTGATGCCCTTGTAGCCACGCTTGACCAGCGTTTCGCCAAACCGACCGTAATCTTCCGGAGTCGCCAGTCCACCTTCAAGTTCGTCACCACACATGATCGAACCATAGGCGAGAACCTTGTCGCGATAACCGCCGATCAACTTGTATACAGGTGTGTTCAAAGCCCGGCCGGCAAGATCCCACAATGCGCAGTCCACGACCGCCAGAGTGCGATCTGTCAGCTGCGCGGCAGAGCCGCGCTGCCAGTGCGCAAGGTCTTGCCACAAGCGTTCACGATCACGGTAGTCCTGACCGATCAGTACCTTTTTCACGAATTTTTCGATGACATGCGGGCGCACAATTTCAGGCGCCGTAAATGAGTGGCCTTCCAGACCATCCTCGGTGCGAATGGTGAGCATGGCCTGCTCCACCTTATGCGCGGGTCCGGGATGTGCATGACCGGCACTATCCGAATGGCGACGGGTCGTCGTTTGGAAAACGCGCACTTCGACGTCGGTGATGATCATAATTCCTCCCGTATGCAAGCATGGGCGCAGCACGCCCTCATCATTCTGCCTGACATAATTAGACAGAAATATCAGATTTTGTCAAATCTGTACGACAGATTTTTTATTCTGGATGACAGGTTGGCCTACATCATTGGAAAACCTTAAAAAAACCTCCAACCTCGCCCGGACAGCTGCAAACAAGTCTGGAAAAATCATCTGCAAAGGGTGACGTAATTGGCTTTGGACAAGCCTTCACATGCGATAACGTTGACAGGTCGCAGTGTGGCATCACCATATTGCGCGGCAAGAATCATCGCAGTGACGCCACCGCTGCGACACCACAAAACCATAAGTGAGATTTCAATGAAGCCTGTTTCCACCGACGCCGCACCAGCCGCCATTGGCCCATATTCACAAGCTATCGCCGTGAACGGACTGCTTTTTGTCTCAGGACAGATCCCAATCGACCCGGCCACCGGTGAATTTTCGTCCAACGACCCGGTTGAACAGACCCGCCAGTGCCTGCGCAATCTCGCAGCCATTGCAGAGGCCGCTGGTACGGATCTTTCCAGAACCGTCAAGACAACAGTGCTGGTACGCGACCTGTCGCGCTTTGCAGACATTAACGCCGCCTACGCAGAATTCTTCAAGGCGCCCTTCCCTGCCCGCGCGACCTTCGAGGTTTCGGCGCTGCCAAAGGGTGCCCAGATCGAAATCGAAGCTGTCATCGCCCTCAAGGACGCCTGACATGACTGACATGTGTTGCGAACATCACTTTGAACTGCCGATAGCAGCGGCTGACCGCGAATGGACGCGACGCGCATTGAATATTCTGCAGGGCGATGGACATCGCTCTGCAGACACGCACCTCGTCAAACCGATTTTTCCCGGCCTGAAAAACATCAGCGTATACCTGAAGGACGAAAGCACACACCCGACGGGCAGCCTCAAGCACCGTCTGGCACGCTCTCTTTTCCTTTACGGGATTTGTAACGGCCGAATCGGTCCGGGCACAACGCTTGTTGAGGCATCTTCCGGCTCGACCGCAGTCTCAGAGGCCTATTTTGCGAACCTGCTGGATCTCCCCTTCATCGCCGTCATGCCGCGCTCCACCAGCCCGCAGAAAGTTGAGGCGATCGAGCGCTTCGGCGGCAAGTGCCATTTCGTAGACCATGCTGGCGACGTCTATTCCGTGGCGCAGAAACTCGCCACTGAATCTGGCGGCCATTATCTGGACCAGTTCACCAATGCCGAAAGAGCAACGGACTGGCGCGGTAACAACAACATTGCCCAGAGCGTGTTCGAACAGATGCAATATGAGGGTCATCCCGTCCCGGACTGGGTAGTGATGAGCGCTGGCACAGGCGGGACATCGGCAACGATTGGTCGGTTCATCCGCTACAAGAACCTCGAAACGCGCCTCGCGGTCGTCGATGTTGAGGGTTCTGCCTTCTATGATGCCTGGGCAAGTGGCGACATGGAAAAAACTGCTCCGGGCAGTCGCATTGAAGGCATTGGCCGACCACGCGTCGAGCCTTCCTTCGTACCCGGCGTGATCGACCATATGATCCGCGTGCCGGATGTCGCTTCAATTGCTGCCGCCCACGTCCTGTCCGACCGGCTTTTCCGTCGTGTTGGTGGTTCAACCGGCACAAACTTCTTCGGTCTTTTGTGCATTGCCAGCGAAATGATGCGCCAAGGCAAGGACGGATCACTCGTATCCCTGATCTGTGATAGCGGAGACCGTTACTCCGCAACCTATTACAATCCGAAATGGATTGAAGAGCAGAAGCTGGACATCAAGCCGTGGCGTGAGCGCATTGAGGCATTCATCGACCACGGCACACCACTAAAGTATTCCACACAGCAATCTGAGCCCAGTACATGAGAAAACGGCCCAAAGGGAAAGTCGCGAAGTTTCTCTTTGGGTCGCTATCAACCTCGTTGGAAGTTGGCTGTTTTCTAAGGTTGCTGATCAACACAGAACGACCGACGACGAAATCATTGCCGCCAGCCTTGACACCCGTAAATGTGAGAATAGCCGGGTACGGATAAAGGCAAATCCTCCACAAACAGAACTCGTCCTTTCGAGGGCTTTGGAACGTCCTCTTCACCACAAAGTGTCATGTTATTGCGTCACTAACGAAGGACGGCAGCGCAGGTGACTTGTCTTTACGCCCGCGGGCTCTTTTTCTGAGCCAAAAGGACCAGTCCCGCTATGAGCACGGTTCCCACAATGAACAGCAATGCTGCAGCAGCAATTGCAGGGCTGATGTTTTCCCTGATTGTCGAAAACATCTGGCGGGCAACAGTGCGCTGATTGGGGCCCGCGACGAACAGCGTTAGAACAACTTCGTCCAGGGATGTGGCGAAGGCGAAAACAGCACCCGACACAATACCCGGCATGGCAAGCGGCAAGGTCACTTTCTGAAGGACGACAACTGGCGATGCGCCAAGGCTTGCTGCGGCATTCTCAAGCCGTCGATCAATGCCTTGCAGCGCCGCAGTAACGTTGACCACGACGAATGGGATAGCAATAACAGTGTGCGCGATGATAACCCCAACATATGTGTTGGCGAGACCATACTGAGCAAACATCAATTGCATACCCACCCCCAACACGACTGCCGGAACAACCATTGGTAGGAGGAACAAAGTCCGGAAGAAACTAAACAACAGCGAAACTGATTTTCCTCGCAATCCAAGAGCTGCAACAGTTCCCATGATGGTCGCTAAAATAGTCGTTCCGCTTCCAATCAAAAGACTATTGATTATGGACCGACGCCACGCGTCAGCCGTGAACAACTCATGGAACCACCTGAATGAAAACCCAGGGATGGGATAGTTGAGAAATATGCTGTCTGTAAAAGCGAGCGGAAGAATTGCGAACAGCGGTGCCATAAGGAAGAAAATTACGGTCGATCCGAATACGGCTTTGCTGGCGGTAAGCGTTTTCATGTGCGCGCCTCCTCGGAGGAAAGGCGAAGGTATACAACATAGAGGATCATCGTTGCTGCCAAAAGAACCATACCGAGAGCGCCAGCCATGCCCCAGTTTGCCGCGCCAGTCGCGTAATAGGCGATAACCGAGCTTATCATCTGATCTTGTGCTCCACCGATAAGCGCAGGCGTGATGTAATAGCCGAGAGCACTCATGAAGACGAGCAGCGCGCCTGATACGACACCGCGAAGGCTGAGCGGAAGTAAAACCAACAGGAATGCGCGGATAGGTGAAGCGCCTAATGAGGCTGCCGCTGGCATAAGGTTCTTGGGAATACCGATAAGAACGCTAAAAATTGGTAGGACCATGAAAGGTAGGAGCACATGGGTCATCGCAATAACAACGCCGAGCCGGTTGAAGATCAGAGGAACAGGCCCGCTCGTCAATCCAAGCGTTTGAAGAGTCAAGTTGATGAGACCGTTGTCCTGAAGGATAATGTACCAGGCGGCAGTGCGCACCAACAATGAAGTCCAGAGTGGAAGAAGTACAGCTCCCAGAAGCAGTTGGCGTTTCCACCCGGTCGTTGATGCAGCAACCATTGCGAACGGCAAGCCCACGGCGATGCAGCAGATTGTCACGATGCCAGCCATGATCAATGTACGGATCAGCGTAGTGCGATTGGCCGAGGTACCCTCTGGAGCGTTCGCAATGTTGCCGCTGGCGTCTCGTTGCAGATCGACAGCTGCCAGCAGGTTTCTGTCTGTAAGGGAAGCGCTCGCGGCGTCTTGGACGGCGATCCAGAATGCCGGGTCGCTCCACCGCGCATCAACGGACACCAAGTCGGTAACTGTCTGGTCAGCTACAGCATTACGTGTCTTGGTCATCAGAGTGCGGAAACCGGACTTAGCACTGTTCAGTCGACGGACGAGATCACCAAATAACTGATCGTCACTGATATTACGTATATCAGCGGCCAGCGACGCTTGTGCCTCTGAAGAAGGTGTCGATGACCGATCCCAACCTTCCAACGCCTCTGAAACCGTAGGAAGAGCATTTGACGCGACCGGATCAGAAACAGCGGACTTCATCATCGTGAAGAGAGGCGCCACGAAGAAGAAAACTAGAAAAATTGCGAGTGGTGCAATGAGCGCAAACGACTTGGTTTGTTTGGAGAGCCACGATGTTTGCGTCATGTGACGATCCAACATTGTTCGGGGCTGAACGACGCTACAATGTCTTGCCCAATCTCTGGAGCCACTGCCTTTCGATTGGCTTTGACGACAAGCCTCCGACCACCAGCATTGACCTCCACTTGAAGATGGTCTCCGTGGTAGACAATGTCAGTCACTCTCACCTTGAGCTCGTTTTGGCCCTCACCGACCGCGCCGAGCTCAATACGTTCTGGGCGCACCGATACCTTAACGTGCTTTCCAGGTTCATAAGTTGCGGTAGAAGCTACCTTTATCGGCTGACTGCCTTCCAACGTAACGTTAAGAAGGCCGTTAGATGAAGACGTCACCTTTCCAGAGAGAAGATTTGTTTCTCCAATAAACTCGGCGACGAACTGAGTTCTTGGCCTGTCGTATATTTCCGACGGACCTCCGATTTGCTCAATTTTTCCATGATTGAAGATAGCAATCCGATCCGACATTGTCAGTGCTTCTGTCTGGTCGTGCGTAACGAAGACAATGGTAAGCCCCAAGCGGTGATGAAGATCGCGAATGTCCATTTGCATCTGCTCGCGAAGCTTTTTGTCGAGAGCGCCCAATGGCTCGTCCATCAAGACGACCTCTGGTTCGAAAACCAATGCGCGGGCCAAAGCAACGCGCTGCTGTTGCCCACCGGACAGTTGTATGGGCTTGCGTTCCTGAAACGCACCGAGCTGAACCATGTCGAGCGCCTTCGTCACCCGTTCAACGATCTCACTCCTGGAGGCGCCACGCATTCTCAACGGAAACGCCACATTCTCAGCAACGGTCATGTGGGGAAAGAGTGCATAGTTCTGAAAAACGACACCCATATTTCGCTTATGGGGTGGAAGGGAATCGACGCGCTTACCAGCTACGGAGATCGCACCGCTGGTCGGGCTCTCAAACCCTGCCAGCATCATGAGAAGCGTCGTCTTTCCAGACCCGGAAGGCCCAAGCATACTGACGAACTCGCCCTTGCCGATAGACAAGTCTAGATTATCAACGACAGTCATGATGCCGAACGCTTTGCTGACTTTGTCGAAATTTATAAACGCGTCGCTCATCATAACCTACGCTCGTATTGGATAACGCAACCTCCCTCCTCTCTCTGATGAGGGAAGGTCCGTTGCCCTTTTTCGGGCAACGGATATCAGGACATGAAAAGGCTGGCGCTTACTGCGCGAGCCAGGCGTTGAAGCGTTGCGTCAGCTCCTCCGCGTTGTCGGTCCAAAAGTCTACATCAAGCGGGATTGCGTCACTAATGTTTGCCTCAGTCGTCGGAAGTTCTTCCTGGAACTGCTGAAGGACCAACTTGGTCGCTCCCAGGTTGGGCAGACCATAAGCAATATACTCGGGCAGCTTGGCCTGATTTTCGGCCTTGCTCGCATAGCTAATGAAATCCATGCCTGCGTCCTTGTTTGGGCTGTCTTTCAAAATCACCCAGCTGTCGATAGCGTAGATGCTACCCGGGAACACAAAGCCGAACTTCTTGCCTTCCGAGCGGTTGATACCGCTGATACGGCCATTGTAGGCCGTGGTCATGACCACTTGTCCCGACGACAGGAGCTGCAGTGGCTGAGCGCCTGCATCCCACCAAATGATGTCGGCCTTCAATTCATCGAGCTTTTTAAATGCGCGATCAACACCACCTTCACCACTGAGAACGTCGTAGACCTCTTTGGCAGGTACACCATCAGCCATCAGAGCGAACTCGAGAGCGTATTTCGGACCCTTGCGGAAGCCGCGCTTGCCAGGAAACTTCTTGGTATCCCAGAAGTCTGCCCAGGTCTTTGGGGCTTCCTTCAGTTTTTCTCCGTCATAAGAGAGACCAGTCGACCATACGATGTTGCCAACGCCGCAGTCACTGACCGCGGCAGCAAGGTAGGCGTCCTTACCGCCAAGTTTTTCCCAGTCGATTTTTTCATATATGCCATCGGCGCAACCCAGCGCCAGTTCTTCAGCCTCAACTTCGACGACATCCCAGTTGGGAACGCCAGCCTTGACCTTGGCCTGCAAAACGCCGTAGCCACCATCCCAACTTTCGTCGAGAACCGGCTTACCAGTTTCGGCTGCATAGGGTTCGAAGAAGATTTTACGCTGCGCATCCTGAAAGTTTCCACCCCAAGACACGACTGTCAGATCACGTGCCTGCGCACTCAAACTGCCTGCCATCAGGATGGTGGATGCAATGATTGTAGCTTTAAAGATTTTCATCGGACGCTCCCCTTTGTGTTATCGACCGGCCAATAGGAAAGCACGTTTCCAAACTTTGAAAAGCGGGGTTAACCACGTTGTTCACTATACTCACCACCCTTCTGTAGGTTTGAACATCAGTAAGTCGGTGGTGTAATCGCGCTCAGGATTTCGCTAGGCCCTTCGTCTACATTGCGGAATCGATGGGGAAGCCTGCTATCAAAATAATATCCATCCCCAGGCTTCAGGACCTTTTTAACGTTGCCCACAGTGATCTCAACCATTCCCGACAGCACCATTCCCGCTTCCTGGGCCGCGTGAGTGAATTCCTCGCCAGTGTCTGCACCAGGCGCGTAGCGCTCATGCAACATCAGGAGTTGCCGGTTGGGATGGTCCAGTCCGATAACGCGATATGAAATTGTATCAACCTTTCCAATCTCCACGAGGTCTGCGGACGAGTAGAAGGGTGAATACGGCAGACTGGATTGGAGATCAGAGAAAAACCCGGGAAGTGTCGTACCAAGTGCATCCAGAACCGCACCAAGCGTGTCTATTGACGGGCTCATCCGGTCACGCTCGATCAAGGAAATCGTCGAATGCGATATGCCCGAGCGCGCTGCCAGTTCCCTAACGCCCAAGTCTCGGCGGCGCCGGAGCTCTCGAAGCTTACTCCCAATTTTAGGCATCAGTCAGGCCCTTCTGGTTCTGTATGCGGACGACCATGACACCCCAAGCCCTGGTGAGATACCCAGCACCGGCAAACACTCTTCAATGTGGTGAATATAATGAACAAGTGGTTTAGGGGCAATTGCCGGAAAGCTCACCTTGGAAGATGCTCACGTCAATCATCCCACATAGGAGGTTTCGATGACGTCGCGTCTCAATGCGCTGGAAGGCAAATTTATCAAGATTAAAGAACCTACGCGAGACGCTGTCTCCGATACGGCTCCCGTCGAAAAAACGGTAAAGGACATTATCGCGAACGTCCGCGAGCGTGGCGACGCAGCGGTTCGTGAATACTCGCTCACCTTCGACAAAGCCGACGTCGCGAACTTTGAAGTTACAGAGGAAGAGAAGCAGAAGGCTGTTGCTGATCTCGACCCACAGACACGCGAAGATACCGAGTTTGCCATTGCAAACGTCCGCCGCTTCGCAGAGGCTCAGCTCGGCACGATTCTGCCGCTTGAAATCGAGAGCCTGCCGGGCCTGCACTTAGGGCACCGCGTTATTCCGATTGAGATCGTCGGTTGCTACGTGCCAGGTGGACGCTATCCGCTTCTTTCGGCACCAGTCATGACGATTGTCCCAGCGAAGGTCGCTGGTTGTGACCAGGTTATTGCTTGCCTGCCGCCAAATGCGCATCCTGCAATGATCGCTGGCTGCCACCTCGCTGGCGCAGATCGTATCTTCCGCGTGGGCGGTGCACAGGCTATTGCAGCAATGGCTTACGGGACCGAGACCATTCCTGCCGTCGACAAAATCGTCGGTCCGGGCAATGCATTTGTAAACGAGGCCAAGCGTCAGGTCTTCGGACAAGTTGGTATTGACCAGTTGGCGGGTCCAAGTGAAATCTTCATCGTCGCCGATGAAACTGCCAACCCGGCAACACTTGCAACCGATATGCTGGCCCAGGCCGAGCACGATGTGCGCACGCGTGTTGGCCTCGTAACGACCAGCCGTGAGATCGCGGAAGAGACTATAAAGGAAGTCGAGAAGCAGCTCGAAACACTGTCTACGGCGGCTGTGGCCGGCGTCGCGTGGAGGGACTACGGCGAAGTTACCCTCGTAGAGGACGAGGAAACGATGATCGCCTATTCCGATTACATCGCAACTGAGCACCTTCAGGTTCACACGCGCGACGCGAAGGCGACAGCGAAAAAGCTGCGCAATTACGGCTCCATCTTCATCGGTGAACTTGCAAGCGTTGTATACTCTGACAAGTGCTGCGGCACCAACCACACGCTGCCAACCATGGCCGCGGGTCGTTATACTGGAGGCCTTTGGGTTGGCTCCTACGTGAAGATTGCCACCCACCAGTGGCTTGATGAACGTGGCGTTGCTGCGGTTGCTCCTGCTGCTGTTCGCCAGAGCGCGACAGAACAGCTTGAAGGTCACCGCCGCGCTGCAGCGCTGCGCCTGAGCCCTAAGCAGCTTGCAGCAGAATGATCTGATCCTGCCGCAAGTCTGATGTTGAGGAAAACCGTCGAAAAAATTCCGCGGTTTTCTGCATCAAAAAAGGCGATTGTGGCGTCGACTAGGCGTATCCGCCACAGCAAATACCGGCCGTAAATAGACAACGAGAAAACGCCGTGACAGGGATATGTCACGGCGTTTGTTTCTGTGCGCTTGGGTCATCACACCTGTCGCAGCATTACCACTCGGCGACGCTGCCATCTTCATGGCGCCAGACCGGGTTGCGCCAGCGGTGCCCTTCCTTGGCGCGCTCAATCACATAGGCTTCATCAACCTCAACACCGAGGCCAGGTCCCTGCGGAATGCCAACAAAACCATCGGCATACTGGAACACGTCCTTGTTGGAGATGTAATCAAGGATATCGTTGGACTTGTTGTAGTGAATGCCGAGGCTCTGTTCCTGAATGAAGGCATTGTAGCTCACGGCATCAACCTGCAAGCAGGCAGCAAGAGCAATTGGACCAAGCGGGCAATGCGGAGCAAGCGCCACGTCATAGGCTTCGGCCATGGTTGCAATCTTGCGGCACTCGGTAATGCCGCCGGCATGGGACAGATCCGGCTGTAAAATATCAACATAGCCGTCCGACAGAACAGACTTGAAGTCCCAACGTGAATAGAGACGTTCACCAAGCGCAATCGGCGTCGAGCAATGGTTGGCGATTTCCTTCAGCGCTTCACGGTTTTCAGACAGCACCGGCTCTTCAATGAATAGCAAGTTATAGGGCTGCAATTCCTTGGCCAGGACCTTGGCCATCGGCCGATGCACACGGCCATGGAAATCAACGCCAATGCCGATATGCGGGCCTACGGCCTCGCGAATGATCGCGATGGTTTCAACGGCCTTTTCAACCTTTTCCCAGGTATCAACGATCTGCATTTCCTCGCAGCCATTGAGCTTGATTGCCTTGAAACCACGGGCAACCACATCACGGGCATTGTTGGCCACATCGCTCGGCCGGTCACCCCCGATCCAGGAATAAACCTTGATCCGATCACGAACCTGTCCACCAAGCAAAGCATGAATGGGCTGGCCCAGCGCCTTGCCCTTGATGTCCCAAAGCGCCTGATCGATACCGGCAAGCGCACTCATGTGGATGGCACCACCGCGATAGAAACCACCGCGGTACATGACCTGCCAATGGTCTTCGATCATCATTGGATCTTTGCCAACGAGATAATCGGCCAGTTCATGCACAGCTGCTTCAACGGTCAGCGCACGGCCTTCGACAACCGGCTCACCCCACCCGACAATTCCCTCATCCGTTTCTATCTTCAGGAACATCCAGCGCGGAGGGACAATGTAGGTCGTCAGTTTCGTAATTTTCATGAAGCTTCACTCATCTAGCAATAAAGTCCGGAAGGGAAATCCGCGATCAGACGGGACAGTGATCGGGATGTTTGCGCACAGCGATTGCAAGATCGCGCGCTGCAATTTCGAGCATGTGGTTGGCGCATGTCCGTGCCGCATTGGCATCACGCAAACGCAAGGCTTCAACAAGCTGATAGTGCACATCCAGCGCCTCGACCCGGGTATCCACTGCCTCGTTGGAGGCGTGCAGGGAAAACTCCAGCGCGGCGCTAATAATGCTCGAAAGCTGCATGAAAACCTGATTGTGACTGGCTTTGAGCAAAGCGGCATGGAAGGCAACATCCGCCTGCGTGAATTTCTCCACATCACCTTCAGAATCACGCATCTGCTGCCAAGCCTGCTCTATCTCGGCAATCTCCTGCATGCTGGCGCGTTGCGCGGCAAGTTCGGCGGCAAATGGTTCGATTGCCCGGCGGGCATCGAGCACGCATTGCAAAAGATCCAGTTCAAAAATGCGCGGACCGATCCACTCCAGAACCTGCTGATCGAGGATGTTCCAGTCTTCCTTGACGCAGACCTGCGTGCCGATACGGGAACGTCCACGTACCAGGCCTTTGGATTCGAGAATCTTCAACGATTCCCGGATCACTGTCCGGCTGACGGAATATTGCGTGCACAGCTCGTTTTCTGTGGGCAGCATGCTTCCTGCGGGAAACACATCGGCAAAGATATCAGTCGCAATCGCTCGCGTTACATTTTTCTGGACACGAGGGCGTTTGACGCTCCCGGCACCATTGGCTGGCACAGCCTGTTCCTGCCGTTCTTGCAACGCCACTCTTAACCTCCCGCTTGCTTCGCCACATGTCGCGATCCTTATCGCAGTTTCACTCACATGGCGATGCCGTGTCGCATATCACGACCGCGATATGTCATATACTGACTTTTTATTCATCATACAAATGTAATTGACGAATATGATGAAAGAAACTAAACAACATACACTGCAAAGGCAGTCACCTAGGGAGAGAGACAATGGGCTTTGTTAAAACAGCCATTCTGGCTGGCACTGTCGCCGTATTCGCCGCGACCTCCGCATTCGCCGCCGACGTCAAGATCGGCTTCATCGTCAAGCAGCCGGAAGAACCGTGGTTCCAGGACGAATGGAAATTCGCTGACATCGCCGCAAAGGAAAAGGGTTTTACCCTTGTCAAGATTGGCGCTGAAGATGGTGAAAAAGTACAATCAGCCATCGACAACCTCGGCGCACAGGGCGCGCAGGGCTTCATCATCTGCACACCCGACGTGAAGCTCGGCCCTGGCATCGTTGCGAAGGCGGCAGCCAACGACCTCAAGATCATGACTGTTGATGACCGCCTGGTAAATGCAGATGGCAGCCCGATTGAAGATGTGCCGCATATGGGCATTTCTGCCGCAAAGATTGGCGAAGCAGCTGGCCAGACAATCGTTGATGAAATCAAGAAGCGTGGCTGGGACATGAACGAAGTGGGCGCAATCCGCGTCTCCTACGACCAGCTGCCAACCGCAGTTGACCGCGTAAACGGTGCGCTTGACGCCCTGAAAGCTGCAGGCTTCCCTGAAGCCAACATCTTTGATGCGCCGCAGGCAAAAACTGATACGGAAGCCGCTCTCAACGCAGCAACTGTCGTTCTCAACAAGAACGCCAAGATCAAGAAGTGGGTTGCCGTCGGCCTGAATGACGAAGCCGTCCTCGGTGCGGTCCGCGCAACGGAAAGCGTTGGCATTACGGCTGACAACATGATCGGCGTTGGCATCGGTGGCGCAGAATCCGCGATCAACGAGTTCAAGAAGGCTGACGCGACCGGTTTCTTCGGTACCGTCATCATTTCCCCGAAGCGCCACGGTTATGAAACCGCTCTCAACATGTATGAGTGGATTGCCAACGACAAGGAGCCGGAAAAGCTTATTCTGACGGCTGGTCAGGTCGCGGTGCGCGATAACTACGAGGCAGTTCGTGCCGACCTCGGCATTGAATAACCACTGATCCGAAAAGCAATGACCGGCCGCGTAAGGCGGCGGCCGGATTTCCTGTCGGAGTGCACTATGCAAGATTTTCTGGAATTCAGGTCGATATCCAAAGGATATCCCGGCGTGCAGGCGCTCGCTGACATTTCTCTTGGCGTACGCAAAGGCTGCGTGCACGGCCTTATGGGTGAAAACGGGGCGGGGAAATCGACCCTCATCCGTATTCTGTCAGGCGATCAGGCGGCTGATGAGGGGCAAATCCTTATCGATGGTGCCGTTCAAAATTATCGATCGGTGCGTGATGCATTCGATGCCGGCGTCATCGTCATCCATCAGGAACTGCAACTCGTTCCTGAGTTGACAGTGGCGGAAAACCTCTGGCTTGGCCGGTTTCCGGGCAAGGCTGGTGTTATCAACCGCCGCGAAATGATCAACGTCGTCAAACAGAAGCTCCTCGAAATCGGCATCGATATCGACCCCTCCGACAAGGTTGCTTCGTTATCGATTGGCGCACGCCAGATGGTCGAGATTGCCAAGGCGATCATGGCGGATGCACGCGTCATAGCGCTCGATGAACCCACCTCATCGCTCTCATCCCGTGAAAGCGAAATCCTGTTTGCGCTGATTGAGAAACTCAAATCTCAGGGCATCGTCATCCTTTACGTGTCCCATCGACTGGATGAGATTTTCCGCCTCTGCGACAGCATGACAGTGCTGCGTGACGGCAAACTTGCCGCACATCATCCTCATATTGCAGATGTCACACGCGAGCAGATCATTTCAGAGATGGTTGGCCGCGAAATCAAGAACATCTGGGGCTGGCGTGACCGTCCAAAAGGCGAAGTTCGCCTTGATGTGAAAGACCTCAGTGGCCATAAGTTACCCAAGCCGATCAGTTTCTCCGTCCGTCAGGGAGAAATTCTTGGTTTCTTCGGTCTGATTGGTGCCGGCCGCAGCGAAATGTCGCGCCTGGTTTATGGTGCAGACACTCGTTCGCAAGGTAAAGTCACTGTCGACGGACAAGCCGTAGCGGCTGACAGCCCTCCCCACTCTATACGGGCCGGCATTGTTCTTTGCCCCGAAGACCGCAAGTTCGACGGCATTATTCAGGGCCGTAACATCGAGGAAAACATTTCAATTTCCTCGCGGCGCCATTTCTCGCCATTTGGCGTGTTGAAGCCGAAAAAAGAAGCGGAACTGGCTGACACCTTCATCGCAAAGCTGCGTGTGCGCACGCCGTCACGTCAGCAGGACATCATCAACCTGTCGGGCGGCAACCAGCAGAAGGTCATCCTGGCACGTTGGCTATCCGAACAGGGCGTCAAAGTCCTGATTATCGACGAACCCACGCGTGGCATTGATGTCGGCGCCAAGGCCGAAATTTACGAAATCCTCTATGAACTGGCTGCGCAAGGCATGGCGATTGTCGTCATTTCCAGTGAATTGCCTGAGATCATGGGCATTTCCGATCGCATCCTGGTGATGTGCGAAGGCCGTGTCGCAGTCGATGTCGAACGGCCCGATTTCAACGAACACCGCATATTGGCGGCGGCACTGCCTGATGTGTCCAACGCCAGCGAACTTCCAACCCAACAGGTACAAGCACGATGACCTCTCTGAAAAAACTCCTTCTCGGCGAACAGGGGCTCGTCGTTCTTTTCGCCATCGCCTTCGTGATCGTGTCGTTGACCGTTCCGAACTTCCTGACTGAACGCAACATGCTTGGCCTGCTGCAATCCGTCGTGACGATCGGCATCGTTGCCTGCACCATGATGTTCTGCCTGGCTTCACGTGACTTTGACCTCTCGGTCGGCTCAACTGTTGCCTTTTCAGGCATGGTGGCAGTCATGGCCTCCAACGCCACCGGCTCCATCGTCCTCGGACTGATCGCCGCGCTGCTGTGCGGTGGCGCCGTTGGCCTCATCAATGGGTTGGTGATTGCGAAATTCCGCATCAATGCGCTGATCACCACGCTTGCGACCATGCAGATCGTCCGTGGTTTTGCGCTTATCGCGTCGGATGGTCGCGCCGTGGGCATTAATGATCCGAGCTTTTACCAGCTGGCATTGTCCAAATTCCTGGGCATTCCCACACCGATCTGGGTCATGGCGGCAATGTTTATTGCCTTCGGCTTTCTGCTGAATCGTACGGTTTTTGGCAAGAACACACTGGCAATCGGCGGCAACCCGGAAGCCTCGCGTCTTGCCGGCGTCAACGTCGTCAACATGCGTGTCTGGATTTTCATGTTGCAGGGTCTGGTCTGCGCCGTCGCCGGTGTACTGCTTGCATCAAGAATTACCTCCGGTCAGCCCAATGCCGCAACCGGCCTTGAACTGTCGGTTATCTCGGCTTGTGTTCTCGGGGGCGTGTCCCTGGCAGGTGGTCGTGCGGCGATCAGTGGCGTTATCGTTGGTGTCCTTATCATGGGTATTGCCGAAAACGTCATGAACCTCCTGAACATTCAGGCCTTCTACCAATATGTGGTGCGTGGCCTGATCTTGTTGTTGGCCGTGTTGCTCGACAACCTGCGCTCCTCTGCAGCCGGTCGCCGCCAGTGACAGACCAGACGGGACATCATCTCCACGACGGACAGCTGGACGTATGGGTTTCAACGAAGGGCGGTAGCGTAAGCGCCGCCTTTTTTGAAGGAACACCTGTCTTTGTGGCGGCTGGCGGACCAGACAGACGGGCTGCATGTTTTCCTCTGGTGCCATTTGGCAATCGGGTAGAATTCAACAGCTTCAATGTTGGAGATGAGGTCTATTGCTTTCAGCCGAACAGCAACGATCCACTCTATGTGCACGGCGATGGCTGGCTGGAAGACTGGACAATCGTCGTCAGCAACTCACAGACGATAGAACTGTCGCTGCGTCATTTCGCCAATGATATAACGCCGTATGACTATGTCGCACTTCAAAGGATCTCGGTCTCCCAAGGGCGCCTGACAATGGACCTGTCAGTGCAGAACCATGCGGCCAAGCCAATGCCATTTGGCCTTGGTTTTCATCCGTTTTTTGCTCGCACCGAAGCTGTTACGGTAAAGGCGGCAATCCAGACCTTCTGGACAGAACGCCAAGGGCATCTACCGGGACCGGTTGCTGCTATTCCTGCGGATATCAGTCTTGCTGACGGTACCACCCTGCCCGCCCGTTTTATCAACAATGCGTTTTCGGGATGGGGTGGCCGCGCTGAAATCTTCTGGCCGGAACTCGGCATTTGCGCAGACCTTGAGGCAACGCCCAACAACGACGTCTTTATGTTTTACACACCAACCGAACGTCGCGACTTCTTTTGTTTCGAGCCGATGACACATCTTCCCAATGGTCATCATTTGGCTGATTTTGGAGGTCTGGTCCTCCTTGAAAGCGGCCAAAAACTTCAGTCGGGTTTCAGCATCCAGTTCAGGAAATCATCAAATGACTAGCAGATTAAACGGCAAACGCATCATGATCACGGGTGCCGCCCAAGGTATCGGCCTTGCTATTGCGGAAGCATTTGCGCGCGAGGGTGCAGATCTGCTGCTGGTTGATCTGGATGGCGATCTGCTGGCTGAAACCGCACAACGTTTGAAACAGTCCGGCAACAAGATCGCCTACCGCACTGGCGACATTTCCAATGCTGCCGCAATGGCTGAGGCCATAGCCTATGCAAAGGACGAAATTGGAACACTCAACGCATTGGTGAACAATGCCGGCGTCAACGTGTTTTCCGACCCGCTGTCGACCACCGATGAAGAATGGGCGCGTTGCTTTGATATCAATCTCAAGGGCGCCTGGAATTGCTGCCGTGCAGTTTTGCCAGATATGATCGCAACAGGTGGCGGCGTTATCCTCAACATAGCTTCGACCCATGCCTTCACCATTATTCCGCACACCTTCCCGTACCCACTGGCCAAGCACGCGCTGCTTGGACTGACGAAGTCGCTCGGTCTTGAATATGCGGGGCAAAATGTGCGCGTCAACGCGCTGGCACCCGGTTATGTCTCGACCCAGAAAGTCATCGACTACTGGAGCAGTTTCCCGGATCCGGAAGCCGCAAAGGCAGAAACCATGAAACTGCACCCGACGGGCCGCATCGCCACGCCAGAAGAAATCGCCATGGCGGCGGTGTTCATGATTTCGGACGAGTGCCCGTTCATGAATGCCACATGCCTAACCGTCGACGGCGGACTAAGCGTACAGCAACACCCGGCTTAAACCGGCAGCAAGCGCTCGCAAAAAAAAGAAAGGGCGACCTCATCTTGTCGTATGAGGTCGCCCTTATTTTATAAAGCGGTCGTGGCTGTTCAGGATGTCGCGGCGATATCCTGCCAGGCCTCATAGGCCGAAAGTACCGTTTCCATCTGCGCGGTATGACCGGCAATGAAGTCATCACCATAGATGGTTTCATCGGGATACTCGGTAATCAGCGTCATTGGCACTGTGTGGCGATCATCAACCGATGCCAGGCACGGGAAACCATTGATGACACGGAAACCGGTTTCTCCTGCATGAATTTCATAGAGCGCAACCTGCCGCTCATTATAGGCCAGTAGGCCCGGTATCGCACTGAGGTGCCGTGTGACACGGTCCAGCAGACGTTCGGCCTGCGGTTCCCAACCGGCGTGGTAACGCGCCACCAGGAAAAAGCCCTTCGGCAACGTCCACATCGCAAAATTGCGTGGCACATAACCCGAAAGCGGACGGGTCCATTCATGGGAGGGGTAACCGTGCAGATTGACATGCAGCAATGCGCCGCTCAATTGCTGCGCATCAAAGCGGATTTGCTTTTCGTTGATATGACCAGCTGCGGTTTCTTCGGTGCGATACTCGAGATCGTCACCAAGTGCCGTGTAGCGGGCAGCATGATGCATATGGCGCGGGTTATCGACACAAAGTCGCTGGTGTAGTGCGTAACCGTCCGGGTTCTCCAGCGGAGAAATCGTAAAATGTGCGCCCGGCCGTTGCACGAGCTGTTTTGCGGCCCTGACAGCGCCGCAAATGCCAGTGGTTTCATTAGGATGTTGACCACCGCTGATCATCACCGCAGCGTCGGTACCATTGACATAACGGGCATGCAGCACACGTCCTGCTCTGGAACGCGCCTCGAAGGCGTCGCCACCCACCTCGGAAAGTGCGGCAACGATCTGCTGCGTGGCTAGCGGGCGTGTCGCCGTATCGAGATCCTGCACCTCACCATCAAGGTAGCCGGTCGTCAGCGGGCGCACAGAAACGCAAACCGAGACAGCGTTTCCGTCCCTGACGATCTCCGGCACGATCTGGCCAGGTTTCAAGCCGCGATCGCCAATGGGTCGCCCGGACTTTTTCTGGAAAAATTCCAGAAGCGAAAAGTAGAAATCTTCGTGCAGCGCTTCACGCAGGCTGATCGCCTCGTCGCCAACCGCAATCCGCTCATCGTCGGCAGGAAATGCAACACGAATATTCAGCTCTTCGAAATAAGGTTCATCCACGCCCCAGTCGTAAGTGGCAACAGCATCGATTGCTGAGGCAAACAGCGATTCATAATCGGTTTCCAATCGCACACCTGGCTCGTCGTCACGCTGCAACCAGCCGGTCGGAGACAGATTGGTTTCGTCCGCCGCATCAACATGCACACGGTTGGGAGCAAAGACCTTGACGGTCTCTGTCCGACCCGCTCGCTGCAGGACAACGTCATAATGCAGGTTTGCGTCCTTGCGAGCGGTAAAGCTCATCGCGCGAGCGCCGACCATTTCTGCCAGCGGATAGGCCTCGAGACGAAACCTGTTTTCCGGTGCATTGGGATGCACGGGATAAAACACCTCGATGCTTTCAACGCCGTCGAGATTAATCTCTTCCCAAAAAGCATAAAGAAGCGGCTTGTAGGCGCTACGCAGCCGCGCCGTAACGCCTTTTTCAGCAAAAGCGCGCTCAGCTGTACGGCGGCTCGCCCGGTCATCGAAAGTCCAGGCCTGTAATGTGCTTCCGGGCAACGCGTCTGCAAGCAAAGTATCAAGCGTGCGCGTCAAACGGCGGTCGAATAGAATTGTCATGGCAGTTTACCTCGAAGTGCGGCCGGTCGGGTCGAGACTGTCACGCAGCCAGTCACCCAGAAGGTTTAGGCCAAGAACGGTCAACAGAATGGCCAGACCGGGGAAGACGCTGACCCACCAGGCCGTTTGCAGGTAGGTACGGCCGTCTGCCAGCATGCCACCCCAGCTCGGGATTGTCGGATCAACGCCAAGGCCCAGGAATGTCAGGCTGCTTTCCAGCAGAATATTGTTGGCAACGTTCAGGGTCATCAGCACGATTACCGGACCAATCAGGTTCGGGAGAAGGTGCTGGAAGATGATGCGCCAGTCTTTGACACCAATCGCGCGCGCCGACAGAATGAATTCGCGCTCACGCAATGTCAGCACCGAACCACGCACCAGACGGGCATACTGCACCCATTGCGATACGATCAGCAGAATGATGGTGTTGGTCAGGCTGCCACCAACGATAGCAATGAAGGTGATCGCCAACAGGATGAACGGCATGGCAAGCTGCAGGTCGGCAAAGCGCATGACCAGCATGTCCCAGAAGCCACGGTAATAACCGGCAACCAGTCCGACGACGACGCCAAACACGACGGCACCGAGAACAGACGAAAAGCCGACAAGCAGCGAAATCTTACCGCCGGCAACAACGCGCGCCAGCACATCACGTCCAAGTGGATCAGTGCCAAAGGGATGTGCAGCGCTGGCAAAGGGTTTTGCAAGACGCGCCATAAGATCGATCTTTTCCGCTCCGCCGGGGAACAGGAAATCGGAAAATAGCACTGCAAGGCAGATAACAACGGTCAGGCAAGCGCCAAGCACAAATTCAAGACTTGCAAAGCGGGAAACGCGTGAGGAATTGGCAGCCATCAGCGACTACTCCGTGCGAATGCGCGGATCGACCAGCCCATAGGCAATATCGACCAGCAGGTTAATGCCGACAATCAGCAGGGAAAGAACGGTGATGACACCCTGCAACACAGGATAGTCGCGCGCGGCGACCGCATCAAAAGCAAGCGTGCCCAGGCCCGGCCAGTTGAACACACGTTCAATGACCACGATACCACCGAGAAGGCCGCCGAACTGCAGGCCGAAATAGGTAATGAGCGGAATGGCGCAATTGCGCAGCGCATGTTTGTAGAGCACCTTGCTTTCACTTAAGCCCTTGGCACGGGCAACCATCACATATTGCGACTGCAACGTGTCCAGCATGGCTGTGCGCACAAGACGAACATTGGTCGCGGTCAGGATGACGCCCATGGTCAATGCAGGCATGACATAGCTGGACATGCCAACCATGCCGCTTGGCGGCAACCAGCCGAGCGTTATGGCAAACAGCAGCACCAGCATGGTCGCCAGCCAGAAATTCGGGAAGGAAAGACCAATCAGCGAGAAGATGCGAATGGCCTGATCGGCAGCCTTGCCACGCGACGTTGCAGCCTTGATGCCGAGCGGAATGGAAAGGGCGATCGACACGAACATCGAGATAAAGGCCAGCAGCAACGTAGCCGGAAGCGCATCGCCAACAAGACGGGAAACGGAGGTGCCGCCGGTAAAGCTGCGTCCGAGGTCGAATGTGACCAGCCCTTTAAGGAAGCTCACATATTGCACGAAGAACGGCCGGTCAGTGCCCAGTGCTTCACGTATACGCGCCAGATCATCTTCCGTCATGCTTCCGCCGCCGCCCTGAAACATCATCAGGGCCGGGTCGCCAGTCAGGCGCACGGCAAAAGACACAAGAAGCGTAATGGCAATGACGACAAAAAGCGCCTGCAACAATCGTTTGATGAGGAAACCGGCCACGTTTTTTCCCTTCGCAAGTCAGAGGCGCCGCCCGTCAGGCAGACGGCGCCGTATGTCGGATTACTCGACGGTTACCTCGTTCAGCTTCAAGCGGTTGTCAGGAGGAGCGACAAAGCCCTTCACGCGCTTGTTGATGCCGAAGATGGCGTTGGAGTTGTAGAGCGGCAGTTCAAGTGCCTTGTCGGCAACATACTGGCCAACTTCGCGAAGGATCTTTTCACGCTCTGCACGGTCGGTCAGCGGACGCTGCGATTCCAGCAGCTTGTCCAGCGTCTCGTCCTTTTCATACGGGTTCCACTTTTCACCCGAGTGGTACATGGCATAGGCCGTGTTATCGAAGTCGAATGTCCAGCCGCCCCACTTCTGCTGGAACATCGCGCCGGTTTTGCCCTGCGGGATGATATCGTTGACCAGCACGTTGGTCTCATAAGGCTTGATGGTTGCGTTCAGGCCGACCTGCTGAAGGTAGCTGGCAATAACCTGTACCACTTCATTCATCGTGGAATCTGCACCGCGAACGTCGATCTGCAAAGGCGTTCCAGCCTTGACGCCAGCGTCAGCAAGGAGCTTCTTTGCACCGGCAGGATCGTAAGGCAGCGGCTTCAGTTCTGGATCATGACCGAAGGACAGAGCGCTCTGGAAGCTTGCGATCTCCGATGCCTGACCAGCCAGAATGGACTGGACGATGGTGGAACGATCGACAGCCATGATGATGGCCTTGCGAACACGCGGATCTGCAGTGATGCCATCACGGGTGTTGAAACGCAGCGCATCTACGGTTGGGCCGGGAACGCTGACAATCTCCAGCTTGGAATCGCCGGTGATGACAGGGATCATGCCAATCGGAATGGTTGGCGGAATAACGATGTCGACACGACCGGCCTGAAGTTCGGCAACGGCTGTGGCTGGCTCGGCGATAAAGCGGTACTCAAGCTCGGAGATCTTCGGTGCACCACCCCAGTAGTCCGGGTTGGCTTCCAGCTTGATATCAACCTTCGGAGCATAGGACGAGAACTTGAACGCGCCGGTACCGACCGGGTTGACGTTGAAATTGTCTTCACCCTTTTCCTGAATGTATTTTGGCGGAACGATCATCGCGCCATAACCGGCCAGCTTGGTCAGCAGCACTGGGTCCGGCGACTTGAGTTTCATCTCAACCGTGTAGTCGTCGATAACATCAACGCTTTCGATAACGGTGTAGTTGGAACGCTGTGGACCCTTGGCGCCTTCATCTCCCAGAAGACGGTCAAAGGTGAACTTGACGGCAGCAGCATTGAAGTCTTCACCGTTATGGAATTTGACATTCTGGCGCAGCTTGAAGCGCAGTAGTTTGCCGTCATTCAGCTCTTCCCAGGATTCAGCAAGTCCCGGAACAACTTTAAGGTCAGGACCACGGTAAGTCAGACCATCGAAAATGTTGGTAGAAACGGAAGCCCACGCCACCAGAAAGGTGTCGATCGGGTCCCAGCTTCCCGGATCCTGTTGCAAGGAAACCGTCAGTTTCCCAGCGGCAGCGGCTGGCTGTGCGGAAGCAAGAGCCAGCGCCATGAAAGTAGCACTTATTCCCCATTTGATTATTTTCATGTACCTCTTCCTTTTAGTGATACGCGATTAATCGCTATTTTCAGGCACTTTTTGCTACGAAGTGACCCGGGTTTATTTCCTCACGTTCGAGAATTTTTGGTTCGTTGCCCACAGCACGGATAGGACTTGGGATTTCGCCTTCCAGCAGCGCCGTATTGCGGGCACGCGTCGGATCGGCAACCGGCACAGCCGACAGGAGACGGCGGGTGTAGTCATGCGCAGGCGTTTCAAACACTTGCTGGCGGCTGCCCATTTCCATGATCTGGCCGAGATAAAGCACGGCCACGCGGTGGCTCATTTTCTCCACCACTGCCATGTCATGGCTGATGAACAGATAGGCCAACCCGCGCTCTGCCTGAAGGTCCATGAACAGATTGATGATCTGCGCCTGAATGGACACATCGAGAGCCGAAAGCGCCTCATCGGCGATAATCAGTTGCGGATCGGATGCCAGTGCACGGGCAATGCAGACACGCTGACGCTGACCGCCGGAAAACTCGTGCGGATAACGGCTGGCGAATGAGCTATCGAGACCGACGCGCTCCAGTAACTCATCAACCCGGCGACGCACCTCTTTGGTGCCCAGGATCAAACCATGGGTATTGATCGGCTCGGCGATCGAAAAGCCCACGGTCTTGCGTGGATCGAGTGAGGCGAACGGGTCCTGAAAGATGTACTGCACCTTCTGACGCATGGAGAAACGCTCGGCCGCCGACATATCGCTGTAGCGTTTTCCGGCAAACGAGATTTCGCCAGCACGGGATGCTTGCAGCTGCTGGATCGTACGTCCGATTGTCGATTTCCCGGAGCCAGATTCACCGACAAGCGCCAGTGTTTCACCCGGACGGATATCAAAGGATACTTTCGAAACGGCACTGCAGCGGTGGGTCACCTTGCCGTACCAGTTCTTTTTGATATCGAAACGTACAAACAGGTCCCGCACCGACAGCAGAGGCTCACCTTCTTGGCGAACCGTGTTCTGAACACGTTCCTCGCCAACTGTCTTTGGTTCACCGTCCTCAAGCACAGTCAATGGCTTGCGGATCGGGAACTCTTCGCCTGTCATGCTACCAAGACGTGGCACAGCCGACAGCAGGGAGCGTGTATAAGGGTGCTTGGGGTTGGCGAAAATCTCGGCGACCGGGCCTTCTTCAACCTTCTTGCCCTTCCACATCACAACAACATCGTCTGCCATTTCGGCGACAACACCCATGTCGTGGGTAATGAAGATCATGCCCATGCCGAGCTTCTGCTGCAGGTCTCGCATGATGTTGAGGATTTGCGCCTGAATGGTCACGTCTAGCGCCGTCGTTGGTTCATCGGCGATCAACAGCCGGGGACGACAGGCCAATGCAATGGCAATCATCACACGCTGGCGCATGCCACCGGACAGCTGGTGCGGATAACGGTCCAGAAGCTCTCCGGCATCCGGCAGGCGCACCATTTCCAGCAGTTCCTGGGCTTTTTTGCGTGCTTCAACCTTGCCGATCTTTTCGTGCAGAATCAGCACTTCGCATACCTGATCACCGATGGTGAAAACCGGGTTCAGGGAGGTCATCGGCTCCTGGAAGATCATGGCAATTTCCTTGCCACGGATGGAGCGCATTTCCTTCTGGGTCAGTTTCAGCAGATCCCTGTCGTCAAACAGAATGCTGCCGGTGTCGAACTTCGCACCCATCATGTCGGCCAATCGCATGGTCGACAAAGAGGTTACGGATTTTCCGGAGCCGGACTCACCCACGACAGCCACCGTGCGGCCCGCTTCCACCTTGAATGAAAGGTCGTCCACGACCCGGCGTCCACCAAAGCTGACACTTAAGTTGTTGACTGCAAGCAGCGGTCGCTGCGCGTTCGGGGAATTGGTCATGCCTTTGTCTCCGGCTTGGCCTGTCCGGCGTTATGGGAAGATGCACCCGTTTCAATCGGGTCGATGCGCGCAATGAAATTTGCCGCCTGCTGGAATGTACCGGCTTCGGCGAGCAGCGTGATGACGCCAGAACGATGTGCAGAGATGGCCGTTTCCATTTTCATGGCATCCATCATCGCAACAACCTGGCCTTTTTCGACTTCCGCACCATTTTGAATGCGCCAGTGTGCAAGCATTCCGGCGAGCGGCGCACGCAACGCGTTTTCATCTGTCGCAGCATCCGCTTTGGCGTCTGCCGGTGTGTGAGCCTGCCCGAAAAGTCGCAAGAAACTCTCCGGCAGGCCAATCTCGACACGCTTGCCGTCAATTTCGGCAACACCGCGCAGCAGGGCCGCCTTGCCCTGTTGTGCCGGGCGTGTAGCCTGTTCAAGAACAGCTGCGAAATCAGTCTCGATCCAGCGAGTATGAACTTTAAAGTCGGCACCCGCAAAATCATTGTCCTGCATGACTGCACGGTGGAACGGCAGGGTCGATGGGACACCTTCGATGACGAACTCGCCAAGTGCGCGACGGGCACGCCGAATTGCCTGCTCACGATCCCTGCCCCAGACGATGAGTTTCGCCACAAGGGAATCGAACATCGGCGGCACATCGCATCCATTGTTCACGCCGCTGTCCAGACGGACACCGGGACCGGCAGGCGCTTCAAACCGGGTGATATGACCGGCTGATGGCAAGAAGCCACGACCTGGATCTTCCACGTTGATACGGAACTCGATGGCGTGACCACGTGGTTCCGGTGTCTGTGTAAACGACAGCGTTTTGCCTTCGGCAATGCGGAACTGCTCGATGACAAGATCAATTCCGGTTGTTTCTTCGGTAACCGGATGTTCCACCTGAAGGCGGGTATTCACCTCAAGGAAAGAAATGACACCGTCGACGCTCAGCAGGAACTCCACGGTTCCGGCACCGGTGTAACCTGCCTCCGCACAGATATCCCGGGCAGCGTTATGGATGGCCTGACGTTGCACATCGGAAAGGAACGGTGCAGGCGCTTCCTCGACCAGCTTCTGGTTCCGGCGCTGCAACGAACAATCGCGTGTGCCGACGACGACCACATTGCCGCTACGATCGGCAAGAATTTGCGCCTCGATATGGCGCGGCTTGTCCAGAAAGCGTTCGATGAAACACTCACCACGGCCAAACGCCGCCACCGCCTCCCGCGTCGCGGACTCAAACAGTTCTTCAACTTCGTCCAGATTGCGAGCGATTTTCAGACCGCGTCCGCCGCCGCCATGGGCAGCCTTGATGGCAATTGGAACGCCATGTTGTTTGGCAAAAGCAAGCGCCTCAGACGCCGTTTCAATTGCACCATCACTGCCGGCAACCAGCGGCGCACCCACACTTTGTGCGATACGGCGCGCCGAAAGCTTGTCGCCAAGCACGTCGATGACCTCAGGATCGGGGCCGATCCAGATCAGGCCCGCATCGATAACTGCGCGGGCAAATTCGGAACGCTCCGAGAGGAAACCATAGCCCGGGTGTACGGCATCGGCACCGCTACGCTTTGCGACATCAATCAGCTTAGCGATATCGAGATAGGTCTCGGCGGCCGTCACACCTTTCAGCGCATAGGCTTCATCGGCTTTTTTGACGAAACAGGCATCAGCATCCGCATCGGCATAAACAGCCACCGAGCGAAGACCGTAATCCCTGCAGGCACGAATGACGCGAACAGCAATTTCACCGCGATTGGCAATCAGGACTTTTTTCATTGGGGATCACTCGCAACGAAATCGATATGCGTAAAAGCATTCAGGGCATTAAAACGGATATGAGCGCCAACAGGTATCTGACCTGCCAGATCAAGGTGATGAGCCGCGACATTGGCTATGACGGGATAACCGCCCGTCAGCGGATGATCGGACAGGAAAAGCACCGGCTGCCCGCTGGCAGGCACCTGCAATGCACCGCGAAGTGTTGCTTCGCTCGGCAATTCATTGCGGTTTAGGCGCTCAAGCGGTTCGCCCGACAGACGAATACCGACGCGGCTGGATTGTGGTGTCACCTGCCAGCTCTGCGAAAGGAAACTTTCCACCGCCTCATTGGTAAACCAGTCGGTGCGTGGCCCCAGATAAATATCCAGCGTCACGATCTCGTCGGCTTTCGGCATGGCAAAAGCGGATTGCTCACCCGGCAGCACTGGGGTTTTTACGTTTTGAGAATTAACAGCCACCTGTGTACCGGCATCAAGTGCCAAAGGGCCAATCTGCGCCAGCGTATCGGTTGCCACACTGCCCAGCACAGGCTCGACGACAAAGCCGCCACGCATCGCAAGATAAGAGCGCGTACCACTTAGCGGAGACTGAAGAGCAACCACATCGCCATCATCCAGCGCAACGGGCGTATTGAAATCTACGCAGGCAACAGCGCCGTTTGCACTGGTCACAGACGTAGCAGCCGGTGCGCCCGTAAAGGCCATGACACCGCGTCCAATCGCCTTGAAGGAAAATCCAGCCGGTGCGATTTCCAGTGCCGGTGTACCGGGACGATTGCCAACGATGCGGTTTGCGAGCTTGAAATTTCCGTGATCAAGTGCTCCGGACAGACTGACGCCCTGCGCTGCCATATGGGCCCGCCCCAAATCTTGCACCAGAACCGGCAGACCGGAACTCAAGATTTCGATACCGTTCCCGATATCGGACGAAACACGTGCGACAGGCTCCGCAACAACAGCTGGCGTTTCAACCGCGTGCATGCTGGAGCGAGCAATGTCGTGGAAACGAACACGCAGGCCAGGACGCAAAAGCGTTGCGGGGTCACGGGCAAGATCGAACATCGCCAGTGGTGTTCTACCAATCAACTGCCAGCCACCGGGGCTAGCCTTGGGGTAAACACCGCTGAATTCACCGGCAAGGCCGACGGAACCAGCGGGCACGACTGTGCGGGGTGACTTGCGACGGGGAACGGCAAGCTTTGCACCCGGCGCGGAAAGATAGGCAAAACCCGGCGCAAAACCGGTAAAGGCGACCGTATACTCCGCTTCAGTGTGGCGCCTGACAACTTCGGACGTGGAACATCCCAGTAGTTCGGCAACATCGGCAATATCTTCGCCGTCATAATGAACGGGGATGTCTACGGTTTCGGTTACTCCAACACTGCGCTTTTTGCCCAACCGTGCAGCAACGGCTTGCAGCAACTCGGCCTGATCGAGGCTGAGTGGATCGTAAGCGATCATCAGGGTCCGCGCAGCCGGCACGATTTCCTGAACACCTGCCACAGGTGACTGCTGGAAGGCGTCGTAGAGCGACAGTGTTTCTTCCAGCCCGACCAACTCCAACAACAACGCACCAGGGCGCAACGGCAATACCCGTAACGACGGCACGGCAACAGCAGAAGAAGGGACTGCGAGCGTCATATCACGGGCGCCCTTGCGCGACGAAGGACCGAATGGATACGCCTTCTGCCGCAAAGACCGCACGCAGGCGGGCTGCCATCGAGACTGCATCCGGGCTATCGCCATGTACGCAGATCGACTGCGCCTCGACCCGTGCGTCAGTTCCAGAGATCGACTGAACAACACCCTCACGCACCAGTCGCAACATACGTTGCGCCACCACGTCAGGATCGTGCAGGACGGCACCTTTTTCGCGGCGCGACACAAGCCTTCCATCGGCCGTATAGGCACGGTCGGCAAAAGCTTCCGCGACAACGCGAAGGCCCGCGACACGCGCCTGCTCGATCAAGGGCGAGCCGGCAAGCGCCATCAACACAAGTTCGGGATCAACACTGAGAATTGCCTTGATCACATCAGCCGCCTGACGTTCATCAAAGGCAATCGTGTTATAAAGCGCCCCATGCGGCTTTACATAATCGACACGGGCGCCGGCGGCGGTCGCAAGGCCCTTCAACGCACCAATCTGATAAATGACATCGCCAACCAGTTCTTCGCTTGTTGGGTCCATATTGCGTCGACCAAAACCTGCGAGGTCTCGGTAACCAACGTGAGCGCCGATCACGACGCCTTTGGCTTTCGCCTGTTGCAACGTCCGCAAAATTCCAGCGGGATCACCGGCATGGAAACCGCAGGCGACATTGGCGCTGCTGACAATGTCCAGCATCGCCACGTCATCTCCCATTGCCCAGGGACCAAAACTTTCACCGAGATCGCTGTTCAGATCGAATGTCAGCATCAATAACCCATCGAGAGCGGAGAATGACAAAAAGCCGACCACCTGCGGGGTCAACCATCAGCAAAATCTAGCAAAGGGCAACAATCATGTCCATACTGTTGAACAATCTTTCATTATCAACCTACAAAAAATAAAATTATGCACATAAAATAAGCACTTATTTTGTGTTGCAGGTTATTTTTTCTTGTCTTAGCAGCCATTATAGCACTTTATCTCGCTTGAAGCCTCGCACCACGGCGCATAGATTGCGCGCGCTTCATCAATATTGTTGCCGTCATAGCCGGCCCTTTCCTGAAGCGCAGAAAGACACCAGCATGTTGGGAACGCAGATGAAGAAGGCGAAATCCGTGAGCACAACGGCGGCCTCGACTGAGCCGGTGCAAACGCTCGCGGAAACCACAGCTTCCCGCATACGCGAACGCGTTGTATCCGGCACCCTGCCGCCCGGCAGCCATCTTTCGGAAATTGCGCTGGGCGAGGAGCTGCAGGTGTCGCGCAACACCTTGCGCGAGGTCTTCAGACTGCTGACCAAAGAAGGCCTACTGCGTTATGAAGCCAACCGCGGCGTATTCGTTTCAACACCCAGCATGGCGACAATTATCGACATTTACCGCGTCAGACGTTTTATCGAGTGCCCGGCATTGGCTCAGGCCCATCCGCGACACCCGAGCGTTTCAGTCATGCGCGAAGCCGTCGAAACCGCCAAACGCCACCGTGAAGCGGGTGAATGGCTGGGCGTCGGCAGCGCCGACATCGCTTTTCACTCAGCAATCGTGCAATTGGCAGACAGCCCGCGCCTGACCGCATTTTACGGCCAGATATCGCTGGAGCTGCGCCTGGTCTTTGGCTTGTTGCGTGATCCTGAGTATTTGCACGGACCCTATATCGACCAGAATCAGACGATCCTTAGCCAATTGGAGCGCGGAGCCGCGGCCACCGCAGCTGAGAGCCTGGAAAAATATCTCCTCCAGGCTGAACGTTTCATCCTCGCAGCCTATGCCCGCAATTATGCGGAAAACGGCGAACGGGCCTGAGACACAGCGATCAGGCTGAAGGCTTTACATCAAGATTGTGCATCAGCCGTGCCAGCCAATCGACGAATACCCTTACCTTGTTCGTCACATGGCGTGTCTGTGGATAAACGATATAAATCGGCAAGCTTTCATGTTCCCAATCGGACAAGACGGGCAAAAGCTCACCGCGCTTTATGGCATCATCGGCCATGAAGGGTGCAAGCTGTGCCACACCCATTCCGGCAACCGCAGCATTGAGATAGGTTCGACTGTCATTGACGGACATGATGTAGTTGGGCGCGATCTCAAGTTTCTGGCCGTCTTTTTCGAAATCCATGGTCATGATCTGCCCGGACACTGCGTTCAGATAGCCGATACAAAAATGTTTATCTTCAAGCTCTTGCGGATGCTGCGGCGATCCGAATTTTTCCAGATAGCGTGGTGCAACGTAAGAGGCCAGCCTCAGTTCTGAAACCTTGCGAGCGATCAGCGACTGGTCTCGCGGCGTACCGACCCGCAAAGCGCAATCGACGTTTTCGGCGATGTAGTCCACCAATCGGTCGCCGACACCCAGATCCAACTTGATCAGCGGGTATTTCTCGTGAAAGGAGCAGACGTTGGGAATAACCACAAGGTCGGCAAAGGCCCCTGCCATTTCGACGCGCAACCGCCCGGAGGGCTGGACCTGCGCGTTGGAAAGGCTGCCGTCGAGTTCGTCAATTTCCGAGATGATCTGAATGGCGCGTTCATAATAGAGGGCGCCATCCGTCGTCAGCATTACCCGTCGCGTCGTGCGGTTCAGCAGCGTTGTACGCAGATGCGCTTCCAACCCCTGCACCATGTTCGTGACCGTGGTTTTGGGCATATTAAGCGAATCCGCAGCACGGGAAAAGTTGCCGGTCTCAACAACTCGCACAAATACACGCATCGCTGACAACTGATCCACGCCGACATCCTTTCATTTCCGCTCTATTGTTCCGAATTTTGGAATAGTGTTTTCAATTATGCATGCTTGATCGTTTTTATCCGAACAATAATATGCATTTCATGATTTATGGCAAGTGGCGTGCGAGTCACTGCCCAACCCGGACAAAACAAGATGAAGACGTATTGGAAAAACATTGAGATTGGCGGGGCTGATACCCCCTGTCTCTCTGTGCGTCTTTATCAAAATGAGACTGTCTCACGCACCCCGCCCCTGATCCTTTACCTGCGTGGCGGCTCGTTTCAGGAACAGAGCGGCCAATGTCCGGAACTGCCTGTCGCGAGAGCTCTGGCCGAAACGGGCGCTATCGTTGTCGAGGCGGATTATATTACGCCGTCGAACAATGAGTTTCCGCAGGCCATTGATTGCGCATTCGAGGCATTGAACTGTCTTTACAACCACCGGAAACAATATGGCGGTGCAAAGTCTCAGCTGTTTGTGGCTGGTGAAGAGGCCGGCGGCAATGTCGCAGCAGGACTAGCGCTCAAGGCACGCGACCGCATGCCCGGAGAACTGACAGGACAGATCCTGCTCTCTCCTATGATTGATCCGATGATGGCAACAGCGTCATTCCGCAATGCCGACAGCATCGGCATGCGACAACGCTGGGCTGATGGGTGGAGTCACTATCTGGCAAAAGCGTGTGGCTTTTTCCATCCTTATGCTGCTCCTTGCCAGTGCACACGGCTCAGCAAGGTCGCGCCAGCGCTGGTGTTCACTGCCGAGGACGACCCGCTACGTGATGAGACCGTCAATTATGCCGACAGGCTGCGTGACGCGGGCACTTTTGTAAGACAACATGTATTCCCCGCTGGCGAAGGCTGGACGGAACTTTATCGCGGAGGAGGAGGTCAGTGGTTGCCAACCGTCTGTACCGAATTCAACGCCTTTATTGCAGAACTGAAACATTAAAACAGCATTTTCATATCACTGATCGGCCCTGACGCAGGGCCAAGGAGAAACCCATGACGCTGAAAAACAAGCGCTGGGCCCTGACGGGTGCCGGCATAAGCCTTGCTGTGTCCGTTGCAGCCGCAGCTTTACTTTTTGAAATGAGCACGCAGACCAATGCAACTGCGGCCTCGACACCTGCCGAAGCACCAGCAATTCCGGTGACAGTGGCAACGGTACAAAGCCGTGATGTCATGCGTTGGGAAGAATTTTCCGGACGTTTGGAAGCGGTAGAACGTGTGCAAATACGCTCACGCGTCGCCGGTCAGGTGCAATCGGTGCATTTCCGCGAAGGTGCCCTCGTCAAGGCGGGCGATGCCCTCTTCACAATCGATCCGGCACCATTCCAGGCAACTCTGGCGGGCGCCGAAGCACAGGTTGCAGCAGCCGAGGCAAAGATTGGTCTGGCTCGTACAGAACTCGAACGTGGTCGCAGACTGTCGGATAACCGCACCATTTCACAAAGTGACATGGACCAGCGTCAGGGCGCATTCGCCGAAGCCGAAGCGCAACTGCGCGCCGCCCGTGCTGCATTGACGACCGCGCAAATTGACCTCGGTTACACCGAAATCCGCGCACCTGTTTCCGGCAAGGTCGGCAAACTTGAAATCACCGTTGGCAACCTGGTTGCTGCCGGTTCTGCTGCACCGGCCTTGACCACACTGGTATCCGTCGATCCGATCTATGCCAGCTTTAATGCCAGCGAAGAAATGGTTGCAAAGGCCCTGTCGCAACTGCCTGTTTCCGCTTCGGCAATCCCTGCGCTTGAACAAATCCCCATCGAGGCCGGTACGCTCGCCGATGAGGGAACACCGATCAAGGGTACACTGCACCTCGTTGATAACCAGGTCGATGCAGCCAGTGGCACAATTGGTGTGCGCGCCATCTTCGACAATCCAGATGGTCGCCTGATCCCCGGCCAGTTCGTTCGTGTCCGCATGGGTCAGCCAAAGGCTGAAAACCATATCGTCATCAGCGACCGCGCCATCGGAACAGATCAGGACAAGAAGTTCGTCTTCATTGTCGACGGTGAAAACAAGGTCAGCTACCGCCAGGTCAAGCCGGGTGGGGCAGCCGAAGGCGCACGCATCATCGAAAGCGGTCTTTCCGCCGGTGACACGATCGTCGTGAATGGCCTGCAGCGTATTCGCCCAGGCGCCACCATTGCGCCACAGGCCGAAGAGACCGTCGCAGCATCACAATAACCAAAGGGCAAAGGCGGGCTAGACCCGCCTCGCCCAATCATCCCAAAAAATTCGCCATTTGGTGGTCCGGTGCCACCGAAACGGCTCTCTGTATCCAGAATTTAACCGGAGAGGACTTTGTTATGAACATCTCCAGATTTTTTGTCGATCGACCGGTCTTCGCCGCCGTTCTGTCGGTACTGATCGTGGTTGCGGGCCTACTTGGTATGCGCGCTCTGCCAATTTCCGAATATCCGGAAGTCGTGCCACCATCGATCGTCGTGCGCGCCACCTACCCTGGCGCCAATCCCAAGGTCATTGCCGAAACGGTGGCAACACCGCTTGAAGAACAGATCAACGGCGTCGAAGACATGCTATACATGTCCAGCCAGGCCACGTCTGACGGCGTGATGACGCTGACAGTCACCTTCAAGCTAGGCACCGATCCCGACAAGGCACAACAGTTGGTGCAGAACCGTGTTTCGCAGGCTGAACCCCGCTTGCCTTCAGAGGTACGCAGCCTTGGCGTAACAACCGTCAAAAGCTCTCCCGATCTGATGATGGTGATCCACCTGGTTTCGCCAGGTGATCGTTACGACCTGACGTACCTGCGTAACTATGCCGTTTTGAACATCAAGGACCGGCTGGCACGCATCGAAGGTGTTGGTCAGGTACAGATCTTCGGCGCGGGCGACTACTCCATGCGCATCTGGCTCGACCCGCAAAAGGCAGCAGAACATGGTCTTGCCGCCGCCGACATCACCAATGCCATCCGTTCCCAGAACGTGCAGGCAGCCGCTGGTATTATCGGCGCTTCACCCAACCTGTCTGGCATCGACATGCAGCTCAATGTCAATGCACAGGGCCGTCTGAGCACGCCGGAAGAATTTGGCAATATCATCGTCAAGAGCGGCTCAAACGGTGCGATCACCCGTCTGCGGGATGTTGCTCGCGTTGAACTCGGTGCTTCCGACTATTCACTGCGCTCATTGCTGGACGGTGAATCTGCCGTTGCCATTCCCGTTTTCCAGGCTCCAGGCTCCAACGCCATTGCCATTTCCGACAGCGTTTCTGCCACCATGACAGAACTGCAAAAGGCGATGCCTGACGGTGTGAAGTACGAAATCGTCTACGACACCACACAGTTTGTCCGCTCGTCCATCGACAAGGTTATTGATACGCTGCTGGAAGCCGTTGCGCTTGTGGTGGTCGTCGTGATCCTGTTCCTGCAGACATGGCGCGCCTCGATCATCCCGCTGATTGCCGTTCCGGTTTCAATCATCGGGACTTTTGCGGTCATGTATGTCTTCGGCTTCTCGATTAACGCACTCAGTCTGTTCGGGCTTGTGCTGGCAATCGGCATTGTGGTGGACGATGCCATCGTTGTGGTCGAAAACGTCGAACGTAACATCGAAAACGGGCTGTCTCCACGCGAGGCAACCTACCGCGCCATGAAGGAAGTGTCCGGTCCGATCATTGCGATTGCACTGGTTCTCGTTGCGGTGTTTGTGCCACTGGCGTTTATCTCCGGTCTTTCTGGCCAGTTCTATCGCCAGTTTGCGCTGACCATCGCCATTTCAACGGTTATCTCGGCTATCAACTCTCTGACATTGTCTCCAGCTCTGGCTGCCTTGCTGCTTAAGGGGCACCACGCTCCAAAAGACTGGCTGACACGTGGCATGGACAAGGTGTTCGGTGGTTTCTTCCGCCTTTTCAACCGTGGCTTTGGTGCTGCGTCCAATGGTTACGGTCGCAGCGTTGGTGGCTTGCTGTCACGCAAGAGCGTCGTCATGTTTGTCTACATGGCGCTGGCCGGTGCAACCTACGGCATCTTCAATGCCGTGCCCGGTGGCTTCGTGCCTGCACAGGACAAGCAGTATCTGATTGGCTTTGCCCAGTTGCCTGACGCTGCCAGCCTTGACCGCACCGAAGACGTCATCAAGCGCATGAGCGAGATTGCCTTGGCACAGCCAGGTGTCGAACATGCCATTGCCTTCCCCGGACTGTCGATCAACGGCTTTACCAACAGCTCGAATGCAGGCGTAGTGTTTGTTGCCTTGAGCCCGTTTGAGGAGCGCAAGACGGCCGATCTTTCCGGCGGTGCGATTGCCATGTCGCTCAACCAGAAATTCGGCGCAATCCAGGATGCATTTATCGCCATGTTCCCGCCACCACCCGTCAATGGCCTTGGCACAACAGGTGGCTTCAAACTGCAACTCGAAGACCGGGCCGGCTTCGGTTACCAGGCACTTGATGAAGCCAACAAGGCATTCCTTGCAAAGGCCTATCAGGCTCCGGAACTGGCTGGTTTGTTCTCAAGCTACCAGATCAATGTGCCGCAGCTTTACGCGGACTTAGATCGTGCCAAGGCAGAACAGCTTGGCGTCTCAGTCACTGACGTTTTCGAAACCCTGCAGATCTATCTGGGCTCACTCTACGTCAACGACTTCAACGCGTTTGGCCGTACTTACAGCGTGCGGGTGCAGGCTGATGCCAAGTTCCGCTCGCAGTCCGAGGATATTGGCCAGCTGAAGGTACGCTCGGCAAGCGGCGAAATGATCCCCCTGTCAGCCCTGCTGAAGGTGGATGCCACAACCGGTCCGGAACGTACAAACCGTTATAACGGCTTCCTCTCGGCCGATATCAATGGTGGTCCAGCCCCAGGCTTCTCATCTGGTGAAGCACAGGCCGCGATTGAACGTATTGCCGCTGAAACACTGCCTTCCGGCATTGACTACGAATGGACTGACCTCACCTACCAGCAAATCCTGGCAGGAAGTTCCGGCTTCCTCGTTTTCCCGCTGGCACTTCTGTTGGTCTATCTGGTGCTGGCCGCACAATATGAAAGTCTGACACTTCCACTGGCGATCATCATGATCGTACCCATGGGTGTCCTGGCTGCATTGACAGGCGTCTGGCTGACCGGTGGAGACAACAACATCTTCACCCAGATAGGACTAATCGTTCTGGTAGGACTATCGGCAAAGAATGCGATCCTGATCGTGGAATTTGCCCGGGAACTTGAGTTTGAGGGCAAAACACCGGTTGCTGCGGCAATCGAAGCCAGCCGTCTGCGCCTGCGTCCTATTTTGATGACATCGCTCGCCTTCATCATGGGCGTGGTGCCTCTGGTCATCTCCACTGGCGCAGGTGCCGAGATGCGCGCTGCCATGGGTGTGGCAGTGTTCTCGGGTATGATCGGGGTAACGTTCTTCGGTATCTTCATGACACCGGTGTTCTACGTACTTGTTCGCAAGCTCACCGGAAACCGCGCACTTGTGCAGCACAAACATGCTGAAGAACAGGACGACAAGCCCCAGAGCCAGTCTGAGACAACAAAATCGCTGAGCATGTTTGGCTAAGAATGGAACGACAATAATGGAGGCGCGCGAAAGCGCGCCTCCACGCATAACGCTCAGCAATATTTTTGAAGAGAAACTTACACGCCAAACTCTGTCTAGAGAGAAAAAATCCTGATATGGCGAGGGCTTACAAAACCGACGTTGTCGATAACGTCGCCATAGCCTGATTGGAAAGACCATGACGAAAGTCTCGCCCCCTGATGTTGCTCGGATTAACGACCTCGTATCCGTCGTTCAGTACCTCACAGACCAAATCGAGCCGCAGTTGATCGAGATACGTCGGGATATCCACGCACATCCAGAAACGGGTTTTGACGTTACACGTACGGCCAATGTCGTGGCGCAAGAGCTTGAACGCCTTGGCATCGAACATCAAACAGGCGTAGGACGAACCGGTGTTGTCGGATTTATCAAAGGTGGTCGCCCTGGCAAGACCCTTGTTATTCGTGCGGACATGGATGCCTTGCCTATTGAAGAGCAGACCGGCCTACCCTTCGCCAGCGTCTACGAAGGCAAGATGCACGCCTGTGGCCATGATCTGCATACCGCAACCTTGATTGGCATCGGCAGTGTATTGAAAACAATCGCGCCGCATCTTGCAGGCAATGTAAAACTGATGTTCCAGCCTGCAGAAGAAACGCAGGAAAGTGGCGCGCGTGCCATGATTGCCGACGGCATCCTCGATGGTGTCGACTTGGCCCTTGGTTTCCACAATCATCCGGATGAACCAACCGGCACCTTCAGTTTTGTTGAAGGCATTGCCAATGGCTCGTCTGACGAGTTCGAAATAACAGTGCACGCACAATCCGGTCATGCTGCACGGCCTCATCATGCCGTCGATCCAATTGTCGCTACCGCTCAGCTCGTACTTCAGCTGCAGACCATTGTTTCGCGTGAAGTTGATCCCATGCACACCGCGGTTTTGACCGTCGGTGCTATTCATGGCGGCAACACTCACAATATCATTCCAGATTCAGTAATGATCATGGGGACGGTTCGTTGCCAGGATCCAGGCACCCGGGATGTCATTGAGGCGGCCGTGCGCCGTATATGCGCTGGGTTGGAAGCCTCTATGCGTGTCAAAACCGAGGTCAATTACGTGCGCGGCGTCCCATCAATGGTGTCGGACCCATTTTTGATCGAGGCAACAACAGCCGCCATCCACGAGCGATATGGCGACGTGATGTTCAAGCGCCAAGCCAGCCTGGGTTCCGAAGACTTCGCTCTGGTCGCGGAAAAGGTACCATCATTCCAGCTTGGCATCGGAGCGTCTCAGGACGGCCGCCACGACAAGCTGCACAACTCGGATTACCAGCCGGATGAACGGTGCATTGCCAACGGCGTCGTGGCGTTGTCACTGACGGCTGCGCGTATCTTGTCTTGAGAGACTAAGGGGCGGCCAGATAGGCCGCCCTTCAATTATGCGTTTGCTTTAATTGCAAAGATACCGTGTTGAAAGAGCATGAATGTGGTTGGTGCCGATGCCGCAGCAGCCGCCAATGATTGAGGCGCCGTTATTGACCCAACGCTTCGCCCAGTTGCCGTAAGATTCTGGATCGAGATCAGCACGAACTTCTGTCACCGTTGCGTTTGCTTCTTCATCACCCTGTTGTGATGGGAACGCGTTGGCGTAAACTCCGACAGGGATGTCCTTGCCCAGATCCGAAAAGACCTTGCTTGCGGCCGCAATGGCAGCATCCATAACCTCTGGCATAGCGCAGTTGAACAGAAGCGCTTCTGCACCGAGTTCTGCGGCAAGGCGGGCGCCGTCCGCAACTGTTTCGCCAGACCTGAGCTGCGCTTCTCCCATTTCTTCGGAAGAGACATCGTCGCGCAATGTATAGGAAATCCAGAGCGGCTTGCCTGTGTGTCGAATCGCCTGATGTGCCGCCTTTACCTCGATAAGACTGCTCTGCGTTTCCGTGAGCCACAAGTCCACCGATGGTTCAAGTGCTTCCACCAGTACTCCGAGCAGTTCACCGGCACGCGCCGGATCAAAAAGTTCAGGCTGGTAGGAGCCAAAGACAGGTGGAAGCGAACCAGCAACCCTTACACTGCGCGGCGCGGCATCGGCGGCTTCACGCGCCAGAGTGCCAGAAAGAGCGGCAAGGGTACGCCCCTCTTTGGCAAAGCGATCTTCGCCAATATGAAAAGGAACAACGGCATAGCTGTTGGTCGTGATTACGTCCGCGCCGGCTGCAATATATTCGTCATGGACTTTACGAACATATTCAGGCCCTTCGATAAGTGCCAGTGCCGACCACTCCGGCTGCCGGAATGGTGCGCCAACACGTTCCAGCTCACGGCCCATGCCTCCGTCCAGAATAATTGTCTTCTTGCTCATGGCGAAATGTCCTTTTCAGTATCAAAATTTCTAGAGGCTCTGCCGTGCAGCAACGACGCTGTCGAGCCACCCCGTGGCCATTTGGGGAACGGATGCGAGAAGTTTGCCGGTATAATCGTCAAATGGCGGGCTCAGCACATCTGCCTTCTGTCCGTAACGAACCACCCGTCCCTTATGCATGACCGCGACCTTGTCGGCGATTGCGCGCACAATCGCCAAATCATGGGTTACAAACAGATATGACGTGCCGTTTTCCGCCTGCACACGCCGCAGCAAATCGAGAATTCCCTCGGCCACCAGTGGATCAAGTGCAGAGGTTGGCTCGTCACACAGCATGAGTTTGGGACGTGCAGCCAAAGCGCGAGCAATACAAACCCGCTGCTTTTGTCCGCCCGAAAGGTCTGTCGGATAACGGGCCTGAAGAGTTGGTGACAACTCGACAAGCTCGAGCAATTCTTCAACAGCCTTGAGGCGCTCTTTGCCGCGCATGCCAAAATAAAACTTAAGCGGACGACCGATAATGTCAGCCACTGTCCGGTTCGGATTAAGTGCCAAATCTGGAAGCTGGCTGATCATCTGTATGTTGCGCAACACGTCCTTCGGGCGGTCATCAACGCGCGAAGCGAGTTGAACCCCTTCGAAATGAATCTCACCCGCCGCATTCAATAAGCCGCTGACCACCCGAGCAAGCGTCGACTTACCCGAACCCGATTCCCCGACAATCGCCGTTGTACGCCCTTTTTCAACATCTAGAGAAACATCACTCAGGACAGGGACTAAAGGGTCATAGGCCGCAAATACGTTCTTCACAGAAAGAAGAGCAGTGGTTGATGATCGCTCCTCTGTTTCGTTCTGCCTGGCCCCCAATAGTCGTTTTGTATACTCCTGTTGAGGTGCCTCAAGGAGGTGCGCCGCTGGCCCCGCTTCAACCATTCGCCCGTGACGAAGAACCATCATCTCGTCTGCAACTTGCGCAACGACAGCAAGGTCATGGGAGATGTAAAGCGCGGCAGTTCCAGTCGTCGCAATCGCATTTTTTATGGCGATAAGCACTTCAATCTGTGTCGTCACATCAAGGGCGGTCGTCGGCTCGTCGAAGACGATCAAGTCGGGTTTCGGGCAAAGGGCCATAGCGGTCATTGCGCGCTGAAGTTGACCACCGGATGCCTGATGGGGATATCGTTCCCCAAAACGATCGGGATCGGGAAGCCCCAGCATTGCGAAGAGTTCAATGGCCCGCTTGCGTGCATCCGGCTTTTTCATCACGCCATGCCAGACGGTTGCCTCAATGACCTGGTCGATCAGTTTGTGGGCAGGATTAAAGGCCGCCGCAGCCGATTGGGCCACATATGTCACCTTGCAACCGCGCAGTTCTTGTCCTTTTCCCGCAGCGAGAATGTCTTTTCCGTCGAGAAGAATATGTCCGCTGGCGATATGAAGACCATTGCGGACATAGCCGAGTGCCGCAAGACCGATGGTGGATTTGCCTGCACCGGATTCACCGATGAGGCCAAGAACGCGCCCCTTCTGAAGACGCAAACCGATACGGTCGACAACAATGCCTTCAACCGATCTGATTTCGAGATCGGTAATTTCAAGCGCGATTTCAGTCATCCTTTTTGACGCCTCTCATTACGCCGCGCTTGCGCTGCCCAATCCAGTCAACAATGAAGTTGATGCTGATAGCCAATATCGCGATGGTGGCGCCCGGGATGAGTGCCGCAAATACGCCGAACATCAAACCATCCTTGTTTTCTTTGACCAGGCTTCCCCAATCAGCCACCGGAGGCTGAACACCAAGGCCGAGAAACGACAGGGTCGATAAGAACAGGATGGCGAAGACGAAACGCAGGCCCAACTCTGCCAACAAAGGAGAAATAGCGTTGGGAAGTATCTCGTTAAAGATGATCCACACTTTGCTTTCGCCGCGCAGGCGCGCAATCTCTACATAGTCTAGCACAACAAGGTCGGAGGCAATTGCGCGACTGACCCGGAACACGCGTGTGGCCTCCAGCACAGCCATTACAGAGATCAACACGAACACATTCTTGGGCAACACAGCCAGAACCACCAGAGCGAAAATTAGCGTCGGTATCGCCATCAGCAGATCATTTGTGCGCGATAACACCTGATCCCGCCACCCACCCGAAAGGGCGGCCAGGAAGCCCAACGGCACGCCGAATGCAAACGCAAGAATGGTTGCTGCCCCCGCGATGGACAAGGTCAGTCTGGTTCCCCAGATAACCCGGGACAAAAGATCTCGACCTATGTTGTCTGTACCAAGAAGAGCCTGCGTCGACGGGCCTTCCCATACGCCGCCAACAATTTCCGATATGGGATGCGGAGCAATGACGTTTGCGAAAACCGCAATGAAGAGAAAGAATGCGACGCCGCCAAAGCCGATGACCGCGAGAAGACGTGAAGTTGTCCTTTGTCTCATCGCGGATGCCTTAATCTTGGATTGGTGAGCATGACCATTACATCGGCAATGATATTCAGTCCGATATAAACGGCAGCAAAGATAAGGCCGCATGCTTGCACTACGGGGACGTCACGTTTGGCGACGTGGTCGACCATGTATTGTCCCATGCCTGGATAAACGAAAATAACCTCGACAACGACGACACCGACGACGAGATATGCCAGGTTCAATGCAATGACGTTGACCACGGGCGACAAGGCGTTGGGCAAGGCATGTTTCAAAAGAATTTGCCACCGCGGCAAGCCTTTTAACTGCGCAGTCTCGATATAAGGTGAAGACATAACAGCCATGAGAGAGGCACGTGTCATTCTCGCCATGTGCCCTGTCACAGCAATCACCAGCGTCATACAGGGAAGCGATACCGCAACCAACCTTTGCCAGCCACTCATCGATGATGTCACCAAGGCACTCGACGGCAAAAGCCCAAGCGAGACCGCCAGATAAGCGATCAATATGTAGGCGACGAAAAACTCTGGCAGCGAAATCGTCCCGAGAGTTGCCACTGCAATCGTTCTGTCTACAGCCCGCCCCGCATACAGCACGGAAATGATGCCGAGTATAAGCGCCAATGGAATGGCAAACAGCGCAGAGACAGAAGCCAGATACAACGTATTGCTTAAGCGAGGCGCGATGCTTTTTGCGATGTCCTGTCTGTTTGAATAGCTACGTCCGAGGTCACCCTGAACAGCATTCCCCAGCCATTCGCTATAGCGTTGGATAGCAGGCCTCTCCAAGCCAAGCTCTTTACGGATGCTCTCCACCGCCTGAGGCGTCGCTTGCTGACCAAGCATTGCTGTCGCGACATCACCGGGTAATATCTGCGTTCCCGCAAATATTACGACAGACGTCGCCCAAAGCAGCAAAATCCCCAAAAGTAGCCGGCGGACAATCATCGACAGCAATCCGCTGCTTTGCCAGATGCGCGCCGCAGCCTGTCGCAATGTAAACTGGGCGATCTGAGCGCGTTGCGCTGTCTGTATTGGCTTTTGTGTCATCACAGTCCGGTGTCAGGTCTTGCAAGATTTGGCATTTTTTTCCGCCTGCAAGTTATAACGAAATGGCAGCGATAAACCGTCTATATGGTCATCGCTGCCATTTCCATGTCTTGAAGGAAAATAAGGCTTATTCTTCGAGCCAGACCTTTTCCGCAAGGCGATAGCCACTCATGTCGCCGCCACCGGGAATGGAAACATATCCCTTCACCTTGCCGTTTGCCGCGGCGAGATTGTCGGTGAAGACAGGGATCAACTCGCCACCCTCTTCAACGATCAGGACCTGCATATCATGATAGATCTGCTTGCGTTTTGTCTCGTCGAGCTCAACGCGCGATGTTGCCAGCAATTTATCGAAGGTCTCGTTCTTCCAACCTGTTTCATTCCAGGGCGCATCGCTCTGAAGCAGCATGGAAAGCATAGCGTCGGCTGTCGGCCTCACGGACCAATTGGATGCAACAAATGGCTTTTTCAGCCAGACCTCATCCCAGTAACCGTCCGATGGCACACGCTCGACATCGATCGTAATGCCAGCCTTCGCGGCGGAAGCCTGATACAGTTGCGCAGCATCGGCTGAACCGGTGAAGCCATTATCAGAAACGCTGAGCGGGATGGAGCCAGAGAAACCGGACTTTTTCAGATGGAAAGACGCCTTCTCCGGATCATATGCACGCTGTGGCACATCCTTTGAATAAAGCGGGTTCCAAGACGGAATAGGATGGTCGTTACCAATCGCGCCTGTGCCTACGAGCAGGCTTTTCTGGAGCTCCTCTCGGTCAATCGCATATTTCAGGGCAAGACGGAGGTCATTGTTCTTAAGAAGCTCCGAGTCTGTGCGCATCGGGAAGCAATACATCGAGTTCTCAGGCGTGCGAAGAATCTGGATGTCTGGCCGGGTTGTCAAACGGCTGACAATACGAGGCTCGACGGCATTGATGATATGTGCCTGACCGCTCATCAGGGCGGCAGCGCGCGCGGTTGCATCATCCATCGCAATTGTTTCAACGGAATCAACATTGGCCCGGTCCGGGTGCCAGTAGTTCGGATTACGTCGTGTCAGCGCGCGCACACCCGGTTGGAAATCCTCAAGAACAAATGCACCGGTCCCGATACCCTTGTCGAAATCCTCTCCGTCAGGGCCAATCCCCAGATGGTAGTCAAGAAACGCAGACGGGAAGTCTACATTGCCGGCTGTCAGAGTAACTGTAATCTCATAGGTGTCCGATGCCACAATATCGCTTACAGCCAGCAGCACACCCTTACCACCCGACTTAGTGTCCTCGCCCCGATGATGATTGAGTGAGTAAACGACGTCCTTGGCGGTTAATTCCTTGCCATTGTGGAACGTCACGCCTCGCCGCAAACGGAATACCCATTTGCTAGCGTCCGGATTAGCAGGTTCCCAGGTCTCTACCAAAGCGCTCGTCAGCTTTCCATCCGGCCCAAGCTCCAAGAGCGTATTAAAAAGCTGGAAGCCCACGGTATACATATAGGCCATGGTGTAGGATGCCGGATCAAGGTGATCGGAACTCGAAGCGGAGTGCATCGCTATGACGAGATGGCCACCCTTGCGTGGGCCTGCGTCCTGCGCCCGTGCGGCAGACGGAATGAAAAGCCCGGAAGACGTCAACCCAAATCCAGCCGCAGCGAGCGCCGTGGCGGATAGGCCCAGGAACTGGCGTCGGGAGTGAGCTTGCGGAACGGGGAAATTTTTCTGATTTGGCATGATATAACTTCGCGGTTTATGAGATATATTTTCTCTTCTGGAGTGGTTGATCTCATCGTTGACGCGGCTTCGCAAGCCATGGCGACCTGAAAAATACGATTATTTTAGAACATCTTTTCAGTAGATGACTTCTAGTCCATCGGGTGAGCAGCGGCACTGAACGTCTACCCGATCAGCCTCTTCGGTGATTTTCGAAGAGCCAACCGACCGACCGATCTACCTTTGCTCAACCAGAAATTTTAAAAAGAACTTTGAAGTCGATACCGCGAGCCCGGGTAAAGAAGTCTCACGGACGAGGCCACCTGATTTCCCGACCATGTCCGGCGACGAACCAGAAGGCACGGTTCTGAACGCGCCACCGAAAGAAGCTTGCATTCCCATGGCTGCGGCAACACCGCTTCAATGAATTGCTCCGTGCGAATGATCGGTGCGACCCGCGTCAGGAAAGCGTTCGGTGTGACTACCGTAAAATCCTGATCGAGATAGTCAGGTGCAATACCGGGATTAACGAAGCGGTCCTCGATCTGGATCGGCACATCATCTTCATGATGCGCGATGATGGTGTGGAAGGCGATATTTCCAACCTTGATCTCCAGTGCTTCAGCCAATTCCGGCCCACAAGGTTCTCTCTGCGCGAGAATCAACTCGGCGCGATGTGTTGCTCCCCGCTCGGCAATTTCATCCGCAATGTTGCGAACGCCCATAAATTTGGCACTGCGCTTTTTCGGCGCAACAAACGATCCGCGCCCCTGAACCCGCACAATCACGCCTTCACTGGCCAACTCCCGGAGCGCCCGGTTGGCGGTCATGCGACTGACACCCAAAACGTCAACCAGCTCATTTTCCGAAGGAATACGCGAGTTAACCGGCCACTCGCCCGATTCGATACGTGCCTTTATCTGGGCTTTCATACGCTCGTATAGCGGCGCCTCGCGTGCGCTGGCATCCTTGACGATAGCCTCGACTTCAGCCTGCGGCATACAATGGCATCCTTGTTACAGTCCTCATCTGCATACAAAATATGCAGCCGAAATTTAAGCCCATTATTTCAATATCCCGCTTGATTGTCATCTAAAAAGCTGCAATGTTCCATATACAACTTGAGGCGCGACGATGGCATCGACAAGAACTCTTTTCTGCAAACGTGCTTTTCTGGCTGACGGCTGGGCAAACAATGTCACGCTTTCCATCAACCATGATGGCACAATAACCGACATTCAGGCTGAAACCACGCAAACCAATGCTGAAGAGCAGGCAAAAGGCCCGGTTGCGCCGGCAATTGCAAATCTACATTCACACGCCTTTCAGCGTGCCATGGCTGGTCTTGCCGAAGTTTCCAGTTCATCCGAGGATAGTTTCTGGACATGGCGTGACGCTATGTATCGGCTTGTTGGCCAGCTTTCCCCGGAAGACATGCAAGCTGTTGCCGCAAAGTTGTATAGTGAACTTCTCAAAGGCGGTTTCGGCCACATCGTAGAATTTCATTACCTGCACCATCAGGCAGATGGCACAGCATATGACGATCCGGCGGAAATGTCGCTGCGCATTTTTAACGCTGCAAAGCAATCCGGCATTGGCCTCACACATCTTCCGGTCTTTTACGCCCATGCTGGTTTTGGCGGCACCGCTCCCGGCGATGGTCAGCGCCCCTTCATTCATTCAGTAGATCGTTTTCTGACGCTTCTTGAACGTCTGGAGAAAGAGCGAGCGGGCACGGCGATCAATCTGGGGCTGGCAATTCACTCCCTGCGCGCTGCCACGCCGGATGAAATGCACACCATTCTCAGCGCCGAACAAACCGGTGGCCCGATCCATATCCATGTTGCCGAACAGCAGAAGGAAGTGGACGACTGCCTGGCGTGGAGCGGTCGCAGACCGGTGCAATGGCTGCTCGATGAAATGCCTGTCGATGAACGCTGGTGTGCCATTCACGCGACCCACATGACAGCGGAAGAGACGTCGCGTCTTGCACGCAGCGGCGCGGTTGCCGGTCTTTGCCCGGAAACCGAAGCCAATTTGGGCGACGGCATATTCCCCGCCACCGATTTTCTTGGTGCCAATGGCCGTTTTGGCATTGGAACGGACAGCCATGTCGCCACCAGCGTCAGCGAAGAACTGCGCCTGCTCGAATATGGCCAGAGGTTGCGAGACCAGAGACGCAACAGAATAACAGCTGGTAGCGGCACGTCTGTTGGCGAGACACTGTTCAAGGGCGCATTGGCAGGCGGCGCACAGGCAGCGGGCCAACCAAAGCACGGGCTTAGCATCGGCGCGTCTGCTGATCTGGTGGTTTTGAGTGAGGTTGAAGCCTTTATCGCCACCGCGCCATCGACAAAAATTCTGGACCGCTGGCTTTTTGCCCTTGGGTCAAAAGCCGTTCGGGACGTCATGGTTGCCGGACAATGGGTTGTTCAGGACGGTCGTCACATCCGTCAGGAGGAGATCGATCGCGCATTTCATGCTGCCCTCAAGCGGCAACATTAGACTGCATTTTTAACGTCACTGACATTCATCAAAAAAGGGGAACATAATGTTGAATGACAAATTGAAATATACAATTGCAGCCGCGGCCATGATCCTTGGCGGTTCTGTCGGTTCGGCCCAGGCATCCTATTGCGGCGACGGCAAAACCGTTACATTCGCGGGCATTGACTGGGAAAGCGGCTCGTTCATTACCGAGGTGATGAAGACCATTCTCGAAAAGGGTTATGACTGCAAGGTCGACTCCATTCCCGGTAACTCCGTGACGCTCGAACAGGCAACAGCAAACAACGATGTGCAGATTTTCGCCGAAGAGTGGATTGGCCGTTCTGACGTCTGGAATGCAGCCTCTGCAGCTGGCAAGGTCAAGTCGATCGGCAAGACATTTGTCGGCGCATCCGAAGGCTGGTTCGTGCCAGAATATCTCGTCAAGGGCGATGCAAGCCGTGGCATCGAAGCCAAGGCGCCTGATCTGAAAAGTGTCGACCAGCTTTCCAATCCCGAAATTGTTGAACTGTTCAAGGACCCGGAAGAACCATCCAAGGGTCGTTTCCTGAACTGCCCATCGGGCTGGACATGTGAAGGCGTCAACACCGCAAAGCTTGAAGCCTACAAGCTGGGTGAAACCTACGTGAACTTCCGCCCAGGCACAGGCACGGCACTCGATGCAGGCATCAGCTCCGCTTACCTTCAGGGCGAACCAGTCCTGTTTTACTACTGGAACCCGACGGCAATCATGGGCAAGTTCAAGCTCGTTCAGCTGGAAGAGCCAACCTACAATGCAGAATGCTGGAAAGAGCTGACCAGCGCCACGGGCAAGCGTGAAGCCGGTTGTGCATTCCCGGCTGTTGAAGTCGCTTACGGTATCAACAGCACATTTGCGGAAGAAGCGCCTGAAATCGTCAGCATCCTCGAAAAGGCAACCTTCCCACTGGACGAAGTCAATGCAAGCCTTGCCTATATGGTCGACGAAAAGGCTGACGCTCCGGCTGCAGCGGCACGTTTCCTGAAGACGAAGAGCGACGTATGGGGTGGCTGGGTTTCACCTGAAGCCAAGGCAAAGATCGAAGCCTCCCTCAACTAAACAGAACGGGAATGTGCGGGGTCGGCGAACCAACAGCGTTTGCCGCAACCTTGCACATTCCCTGCCCCTGTTCTTTTCTTCCGTCTCCCATACCGAGGGCTTAAGCGATGTTTCCTGATGCCTTACACATTTCCATTCGCGGGCCGATAAACGAGTTCGTACAAAACCTTGTTGTGAATTACGGCTTTGTATTCAAAGCAATTTCACAAACCATCCTGCAAGCCATTCTATTCTTCGAATGGATTTTGCGCGGTTTACCATGGTGGGCAGTCCTGATTGCCTTCATGGCGCTTGCCTGGTTTGCAAGCCGCAAGGTTTCTCTGGTCGCCATGGTCGGAATATTGCTGATGGTGGTCGGTGCTCTCGGTCTCTGGGATCTGACGATGCAGACCCTGGCACTGATGCTGATTTCAACGGTCATTTCGGTTGCCATCGGCGTGCCCCTGGGCATCTGGCTGGCCAAAAGCAGCATCATGCGGCGCATCACCCTTCCTGTTCTCGACGTCATGCAGACCATGCCGAGTTTCGTTTATCTTATCCCGGCCATCATGCTGTTTGGTCTCGGCAAGGTACCCGCCGTTCTCGCCACCATCATTTACGCGGTTCCGCCACTGATCCGCCTCACCGACCTCGGCATTCGTCAGGTTGACAGTGAAGTGGTTGAAGCTGCGACAGCCTTTGGCGGTAGCCCACGACAAATCCTGTTCGGTGTGGAGCTTCCACTGGCAACCCCCACCATCATGGCCGGTCTGAACCAGACAATCATGATGGCGCTTTCCATGGTTGTCGTCGCCTCGATGATCGGTGCACGCGGCCTTGGCGAACAGGTTCTCAACGGCATCCAGACACTGGACGTCGGCAAGGGTCTGGAAGCTGGCATTGGTATCGTCATTCTCGCCATCGTGCTCGACCGGATCACCCAGAGCCTTGGTCAATCCAGACAAAAGGACGGCCACAATGACTGACATCGAAATCAAAAACGTTTTCAAGATTTTTGGCGGGAACTCCAAGGCTGCGTTGGCACTGGCGCGTGAAGGCGTTGAAAAATCCGAAATCCTTTCGCGGACAGGATGCAGTGTTGGCCTGAACGACATCAGCCTTAAGATCGGCGGCGGACGGATTTTTGTGATCATGGGGCTTTCCGGCTCAGGAAAATCAACACTTGTTCGCCACATCAACAGGCTGATCGAACCGACCAGCGGTGAGATCATTTTTGACGGCAATAATGTGCTCGATCTTTCCGCCCGTGACCTGCGTGAATTCCGCACACGCCGCGTCAGCATGGTGTTTCAGAACTTCGGCTTGATGCCGCATCGCACCGTGTTGCAGAACGTCACCTACGGCCAGCGCGTGCGGGGCCTCAGCAAGGCAGACGCCAATCCGATCGGCATGAAATGGATCGAGATGGTTGGCCTCTCAGGTTACGAGAACAAGTTCCCGCATCAGCTGTCTGGCGGCATGAAACAACGTGTCGGACTGGCGCGAGCCCTTGCCGCAGACACCGACGTGATCCTGATGGACGAGGCATTTTCTGCGCTCGACCCGCTGATCCGCAGCGATATGCAGGATCAGTTGCTGCAGCTGGAAAAGAACCTCTCCAAGACCATCATCTTTATTACCCATGATCTGGATGAGGCGCTGCGCATTGGCGCCGAAATCGCCATTCTCAAGGATGGAAAGCTGGTTCAGGTCGGAACGCCGCATGAGATTCTCAACAATCCGGCCAATGACTATGTCGCACGGTTCGTTCAACGACGTGCGGGAGTGACACCCCATGCCTGAGACCATCATCCTCGACGGCCCGCTGACCTGGCGCAACATCGGTGCGATTGCCAATGGAGCCGAACTGCAGTTGTCGCAAGCGGCATGGCAGCGAATTTCTAATGCACGCGACATTGTCGATGCATTGGTGGAGCGCGGTATTCGTGGATACGGCATCAACACCGGTGTTGGTGCATTGTGTGATGTCATCATCGACAGGGACAAACAGCAGGCATTGTCACGCAATATCCTGCTCAGTCATTCCTGTGGTGTTGGCCCAGCACTAGGACAGGCACCGACACGTGCCATTATGGCCGCACAGATTGCCAATTTTGCGCACGGCTTTTCCGGCATTCATCCAGACACCGTCAAAGCTTTGCTCACACTTTTGAATGCCAACATATTGCCGGTCATTCCGTTGGGCGGTTCTATCGGATACCTCACCCATGCAGCCGCGATCGGAACGGTGCTGATTGGTGAAGGCACAGCCGTTTTTGAAGGAAACGTCATCTCTGGAGCAGAGGCTCTGAAACAGGCGGGTCTTTCGACCCTGACACTTCAGGCAAAAGAAGGCTTGAGCCTCGTCAACGGCACGCCTTGCGCAACCGGTCTGGCCAGCCTTGCCTTGTCGCGGCTGGAAGGTCTGCTCGACTGGGCGGATGTCAGCGCCGCCATGACCTATGAAAATCTTGGCAGTCAGTCCGATCCGTTTGCAGCAGAGCCGCTTGCCTTGCGCAAGTCGCAAGGACTTCAGCAGGTTGGCAAAACACTGCGTCACTGGCTGGCAGGAAGTGAACTGCTGGCGCAGTCCGCTGGCAGCCGTACGCAAGACCCGTTGAGCCTGCGCGCCGTGCCGCAAATACACGGAGCCGTCAGAGACGCCTTCGTAAACGCTGGCGATGTCGTCAATCAGGAACTGGAAAGCGTCACCGACAATCCAGTCGTCACCGGCAGCGCCAACAACCCGCTGGTCCATTCACAGGCCCATGCTGTGGGTGCCGCACTTGGTCTGGCGATGGACAGTTTGGCAACCGCAGCGGCTGAACTGGCCGCGGTCTCCGAGCGGCGGATCGACCGCCTCGTTAATCCGCTTGTCAGCGGGTTGCCTGCCTTTCTGGCGGCCGAAGGCGGCGTGTTCTCCGGCTACATGATCATTCAATATACGGCCGCAGCACTGGTTGCGGAAAACCGTCGTCTTGCAGCCCCGGCAAGTCTTGATGGTGGGATCACCTCTGCATTGCAGGAAGATATCCTCACCCATGCGACACCGGCGGCGGACAAGGCCCTTTCGATCGTTTCAAACCTGCAGACCGTGCTGGCAATCGAACTGCTGGCCGCCGCACAAGCCTATGACGTGCAGCCGAAGCCTGCTGCCAAGGCTGTGAAGACCGGCCAGGTGTACGAGCTGATCCGTACGCATATTGCGGCCTACCATGATGACCGCCCTCTGAATACCGATGTTGCAACCCTGTCTGCGGTGATTGGCAACACATCGGTCATTGAGCCGGAGAGACTTCCATGAAAACGCTTCTGACAAATGCTCGTCTGATGACGATGCAATCCGACCGTTCCGATCTCGGTATCATTGAAAACGGTGCGATCCTGATTGAGAACGGTGTTATCCTTCAGGTAGCACCCATTGAAGAGATCAGCGCTCCGGCCGGAACACACACCATCGATTGCGAAGGTCGCTGGATTTCGCCCGGCCTCATCGATTGCCATACCCATCTGGTGCACGCTGGCAATCGCGCCCGCGAATTCGAGATGCGCCTGAACGGTGCAACCTATGAAGAAATAGCCCGCGCTGGCGGCGGCATCGTGTCATCTGTATCGCAGGTAAGGTTGGCAAGTGAAGATGATCTGATTGCCCAGAGCCTGCCACGTCTGGACACACTGCTGGCCGAAGGCGTCACCACGGTCGAGATCAAGTCCGGCTACGGCCTGACAGTTGAAGATGAACTGAAGATGTTGCGGGTTGCCCGCACGATGGCGAAAGCCCGCAACGTCTCAGTCAACACGACCTTCCTCGGCGCCCATGCTACGCCAGCAGAATACAAGGGTAGAAACGTCAACTTCATTCAGGATGTTGTCCTGCCAGCTCTGCACAAAGCCCATGCTGAAGGGCTGGTGGATGCTGTCGACGGCTTTTGTGAAGGCATCGCTTTTTCGCCTGAGGAAATGCGTGTGGTTTTTAACAGCGCATTGGAACTTGGCCTGCCGGTAAAGCTGCATGCAGACCAGCTTTCCGATCTGTCGGGAGCGGCCCTTGCCGCCGAATTCGGTGCGCTTTCAGCCGACCATCTCGAATATACAAGCGATGCAGGCGCGGCTGCCATGGCAAAGGCCGGAACGGTTGCCGTCCTGTTGCCGGGCGCGTTTTATTTCATCCGGGAAACCCGCAAGCCGCCGGTTGATCTGTTCCGCAAACACGGCACCAAAATCGCTCTGGCCACAGACAACAATCCCGGCACCTCTCCGCTGACCTCGTTGCTGCTGACCATGAACATGGCGGCCACTCTCTTTGGCATGACAGTGAATGAGTGCATTGCCGGCATCACCCGCGAAGCTGCGCGCGCACTTGGCCGCCTTGCCGAGATCGGCACCATCGAGGCCGGCAAACGCGCAGATCTTGCTATCTGGAACATCAACGAACCCGCGGAACTGGTTTACCGCATAGGGTTCAACCCACTGCATGCCCGCGTATTCGCCGGCGATGTCAGCGCTCTCTCGCCTTCATTTATGGGAGGTCATTCATGACCATTACACTTCATCCCGGCTCAGTGCCGCTTGCCGATCTTGCCCGAATTTACTGGCAAAATGAAAATGTCGTCCTCGACCGCAGCTTTGATGCTGCCATCGAAAAAGCGGCAAACCGCATCGCCGAAATCGCAGCTGGCAATGCTCCAGTGTATGGCATCAACACCGGCTTTGGAAAATTGGCCTCGATCAAGATCGATGCCGCCGATGTCGCCACCCTTCAGCGTAATCTGATCCTGTCGCATTGCTGTGGTGTCGGCGCTCCACTGCCAGAAAACGTTGTTCGCCTTATCATGGCGCTGAAACTGATTTCACTCGGCCGTGGTGCATCCGGTGTAAGGCTGGACCTGATCCGCCTGATCGAGGGCATGCTGGAGAAAGGCGTTACTCCGGTCATTCCCGAGAAGGGTTCGGTCGGAGCCTCCGGCGATTTGGCACCCCTTGCGCATATGGCAGCCGTAATGATGGGCGAAGGCGAAGCCTTCTATGAAGGCAATGCACTTCCTGCAGCACAGGCTTTGTCAAAGGCAGGTCTGTCACCTGTCGTACTGGCCGCGAAAGAAGGCCTGGCACTGATCAATGGAACACAGACCTCCACAGCGCTCGCGCTGGCTGGCCTGTTCCGGGCTCACCGCGCTGCACAAGTAGCGCTTGTCACTGGCGCATTGTCGACGGACGCGGCGATGGGATCGTCCGCGCCTTTCCATCCCGATATTCACACCTTGCGCGGCCACAAGGGCCAAATCGATGCCGGTGCTGCCCTGCGTCAACTGCTCGAAGGCTCAGAAATTCGCGTCAGCCACATCGAAGGCGACGAACGCGTACAGGACCCTTATTGCATTCGTTGCCAGCCGCAGGTCGATGGTGCGTGCCTTGACCTGTTGCGACAGGTTGCCCGCACACTGGAAATCGAAGCCAATGCGGTAACTGACAATCCGCTGGTTCTCTCTGACAATTCGGTGGTGTCCGGCGGTAACTTCCACGCAGAACCAGTTGCCTTCGCAGCCGATCAGACGGCCCTTGCGATCTGCGAAATCGGTGCCATTGCCCAGCGTCGCATCGCGCTTCTTGTGGATCCAGCCCTCTCCTACGGCCTGCCCGCCTTCCTGTCCAAAAAGCCTGGGTTGAACTCCGGTCTGATGATAGCGGAGGTAACTTCGGCGGCACTGATGAGCGAAAATAAACAGATGTCGCATCCGGCATCCGTGGATTCCACACCGACCTCTGCCAATCAGGAAGATCACGTTTCCATGGCATGCCATGGTGCGCGCCGTCTTCTCCCCATGACCGAAAATCTCTTCGCCATTCTCGGCATTGAGGCACTTTCGGCTGTCCAGGGCGTCGAGCTTCGCGGTCCGCTGAAAACCAGCCCGGAACTGCAAAAGGCAATCAACGTGCTTCGCGCCATCATCCCTTCTCTGGAGGACGACCGTTACATGGCGCCGGATCTCAAGCACGCCTCCGACCTCGTCGCATCCGGCGCATTGGTCGCCGCGATTTCCGACGGTATTCTGCCGAAGCTGGAGGCGTAAACATGCCGGTTTTCGAGCTTCGCCAGGGGACCTCACCGATCATTCTCGGTCTGCCACACACCGGCACCGAAGTTCCGGCAGATATCCATGACCGTCTGAATGACAACGGCAAGATCCTGGCTGATACCGATTGGCATATTCATGACCTCTATCGCGATCTGCTGGAAGATGCGACGTCAGTGCGCGCTACCTTCCATCGTTATGTCATCGATGCAAACCGTGATCCCTCCGGCACCAGCCTTTACCCCGGCCAGAACACCACCGGGCTTGTTCCGGACACGGATTTTGACGGTAAACCGATCTGGAAGGACGGATGTGAACCAACTGAAGCCGATATTGCCCACCGGTTGCAGACATTTCACGCACCCTATCATGCCGCGCTTGCGGCCGAAATCGAGCGGGTAAAATCCATTCACGGCATCGCCATTCTCTATGACTGCCACTCCATTCGCTCGCATATTCCGTTTCTATTCGAGGGCAAGCTGCCAGACTTCAACATCGGTACCGATCTCGGCAAAACCTGTGATCCAGCCATTGAGAGGATTACGGTTGAGGTGACCGGAGCCGCCGAAGGTTACACCAGCATCCTGAATGGTCGTTTCAAGGGCGGTTGGACAACCCGTCATTACGGCCAGCCACAGACCGGAGTACACGCCATTCAAATGGAACTGGCGCAATCCACCCACCTCATCACGGAAGCACCGCCCTTTGCCTATGACGACAACAAGGCCGGACAGCTTCGCACACATCTCAAAACCATTCTGACGCGCATGGAGCAATTTGCGCTCGCCAGCAAACGATAAGGGGATAAAGCATGACAAACCCACGCCATAACGAACGCGAAATCCGCGCCCCGCAGGGTACTGAGCTGAACGCCAAAAGCTGGATGACAGAAGCGCCTCTGCGCATGCTGATGAACAACTTGGATCCCGATGTAGCAGAGCGTCCGCATGAGCTGGTCGTCTACGGTGGCATTGGCCGTGCAGCCCGCACCTGGGAAGATTTCGACCGTATCGTCGCCACATTAAAAGACCTCAACGAAGACGAAACCTTGATGGTACAGTCTGGCAAGCCGGTGGGTGTTTTCCGCACCCACAAGGATGCGCCCCGTGTCTTGATTGCCAATTCCAACCTCGTTCCACATTGGGCAACCTGGGAACATTTCAACGAACTCGACCGCAAGGGTCTGGCCATGTACGGCCAGATGACTGCCGGTTCGTGGATTTACATTGGCACGCAGGGTATTGTTCAGGGAACCTACGAAACGTTTGTTGAAGCGGGTCGCCAGCACTTCAACGGCAATCTGACCGGCAAATGGATCCTGACCGGTGGTCTTGGCGGCATGGGTGGTGCTCAGCCTCTCGCCGCTGTCATGGCAGGCGCATGCTGCCTTGCCGTCGATTGCGATGAAACCCGCATCGATTTCCGCCTGCGCACCCGTTATGTCGACGCAAAAGCGCACACGCTGGACGAAGCACTGGCCCTGATCGACCAGTGGACCAAGGCGGGTGAAGCAAAGTCCGTGGGTCTTGTTGGCAATGCCGCTGATATCTTCCCGGAACTCGTGAAGCGCGGCATTCGCCCTGATGTTGTCACGGACCAGACCTCGGCACATGATCCGATTCATGGATATCTGCCATCCGGCTGGACCGTCGCCGAATGGCGCGAAAAGCAGGAAAGCGATCCGAAGGCCGTTGAAGCCGCTGCCCGTGCTTCGATGAAGGTTCAGGTTCAGGCCATGGTGGATTTCTGGAACATGGGCGTTCCGACACTCGACTACGGCAACAATATTCGCCAGATGGCCAAGGAGGAAGGTCTCGAAAACGCCTTTGCTTTCCCAGGCTTCGTTCCGGCCTATATTCGTCCGCTGTTTTGCCGTGGCATTGGCCCCTTCCGCTGGGCCGCTCTTTCCGGCGATCCGGAAGACATCTACAAGACGGATGCCAAGGTCAAGGAACTGCTGCCAGACAACAAACACCTGCACAATTGGCTGGACATGGCACGCGAACGGATAGCCTTCCAGGGCCTGCCGGCGCGTATTTGCTGGGTTGGTCTGGGTGATCGACACCGCCTGGCTCTCGCCTTCAACGAAATGATCAAAAACGGTGAATTGAAGGCGCCGGTCGTGATTGGTCGTGACCATCTCGACAGCGGCTCGGTCGCGTCTCCAAACCGCGAAACCGAAGCCATGAAGGATGGTTCGGACGCCGTATCCGACTGGCCACTGCTCAACGCCCTTCTCAACACGGCATCCGGAGCAACTTGGGTTTCCTTGCATCATGGTGGTGGCGTTGGCATGGGCTTTTCGCAGCACTCCGGCGTTGTGATCTGCGCTGATGGCTCTGATGATGCCGCCAAACGTCTTGAGCGCGTGCTGTGGAACGACCCGGCAACCGGTGTGATGCGCCATGCCGATGCTGGTTACGACATCGCGCTGGATTGCGCGAAGGAAAAGGGCCTTCGTTTGCCCGGTATTCTTGGAAACTGAGGCAGCACAATGAGACTTTTGCGCGCCAGGGAACACAAAACAATGCCATGGAAAAATGGCCTCGGCGTCACCCATGAGGTGGCGCTGGAACCGTCTACCGTGGATGGCGCGCAATTCCTGTGGCGGGTCAGCCTCGCCACGATCAAGGGTTCAGGCCCTTTCTCCGTGTTTCCTGGTATCGACCGGTCCATCGTCGCGCTGAAAGGCAATACCGTACAATTGATCGTTGACGGCAACCCAAGCCCGAAACTTGTAGCGCTTGGGACGCCTTTCACTTTCTTGGGAGAGGCTATTGTCGAGGCAGTCAATGATGGCGGGGAAACAACTGATCTCAACATCATGACGCTGCGCGATCACGCGACCCATGTGATGAAACGTCTGGATTTGGCGACCGTCAAAACGGTCACCGGCAAGCATGATGTTTCAATCATCGTTTTTACGGAGCGAGCCCAGTGCGTTATCGAAGATCGGCCGTTGCAAGCCGGCGCGTTTGATGCTCTCGTCGAGATAGGTTTCGATGACTCGGTACATATCACAGCAGAAAACACCGCAGTGGCCTACCTCATCGGCATCGACTTTAAACAACCTCGCTCCATGTGAGTTTTGGCAGCCTGCTGCGTCTCCCGTCAAAAAAAACCTATTGCGACAGCGCCGATCTGCGGCCGAAGACCGAGAACGATATAACCGTTAAGCCATGTTGTCCTGCGGGCCGGCGTTGCATGAACGATTGCGGTGACCATAGAAGCATTTGCTCCGACCATACCGAGCTTCTGGCGCGGACGCGATGTCGCTTCGTTGTCGTCCGGAGACGGTTCTCATCCGGAGGCAAAGAGCGGCTTGGGTGGATACCCAAAGGCACGTCAAGCTGGCATCTGTAGGCTGTTGATCACCGGCCAAGGGCACGGGTAAATTGGGCAAACCGTAAAGCAACCTTGGCCGGCACCCGGCTTTCGAGGATGCATATCAGAAAGCTGCTAAGGCTTGTTGCTATCGTTCTGGTGCGCTGATGAAGAGTGATGATTTCAGCAAAATACGCGCTCGTCGTCGTTCTAGACGGAAGCGATCATGATCCGGGGCGTAGCCGGTCCCGCCCCGCTATGCGGCCACTTCTCTAATCGGCGAGCTGAGGTCATACGCTTCTTCGCCTATCCTCTAGCTGACGGGAGCCGAATATCGTCCAAAGTTGGCCCAAGACGCTCATATCAAAACCTTTGACAGGAGACGATTTGGCCGATTTGTGTGGACAACTTCCCAGCCAATTGACGGCCGTCTAATTGATTATTTGATTGTCGATCGACTGCCTGAGCTTGCGCACGTCGCGTACAGGCGGAGCTCCGAAGTGCCGCAGATACTCGCGGCTGAATTGCGAGGCGCTTTCATAGCCGACCGCATAGGCGACATCGGAGGCGCTACGGTCGCCAGCGAGCAGCAATTGACGTGCTTCCTGAAGGCGTAGCTGCTTTTGATACTGGATCGGGCTCAGTCCCGTCAGCGCAACGAAGTGGCGGTGAAGGCTGGCGCGGCTCATGCCGGCGGCTTCGCACAGCGCCTCGATCCGCAGCCGCCTATTGCCGTGGTCTCGAATCCATTCTACCGCGCGGCGGATGCCGCCGATCGCGCCTTCCGGGCGGGCGATGTGGCGCAACAGTCGCCCCTGCGGGCCTTGCAGGAGACGATAGAGCAATTCGCGTTCGGCCATCGGCGCGAGCACCGGGATGTCCGCCGGCGTGTCGAGCAACGCCAGCAGTCGTAGCAGCGTATCGCGCAGCGCGGGCGTCATCGGATTGATCGCAATGCCGCTGCCTGGTGATTCCGCGTCACGCACCGCCGGCATCGTCGATGCGACCTCGGCGAGAAGAGCCGGATCAAGGACCAGCGAAACCGACACGTAAGGGCTGCCGTTGTCAGCGTCATGGATCTGTCCGCTCAACGGCAGATCGAGTGCGCTAACCAGATATTGAGACGCGTCGTAACGCAGCAGGTCGTCATGGATAACCACCTCTTTCGATCCCTGCAGAATGAAGCAGATCATCGAGCGGTAGAGACACGGCGAGGTTCCTGAGGTTGCCTGTCCTACGCCGATTTCCAAGCGCGGGATTGGCGTCAAGGTCATTCCGGTCCGGCCATGGCGGAATGCGAGATCGCGATGCGGCTGTAGGTTATCGGTCATGCCTAGGACTGTGGCACCAATCTTCACGCATGCAAAGCGCTTGAGACAATCAGGCAAACAATTGAGAGCATTAGGCGGGGTATCGGACACAGCGATCGCCTATTCCACTGGCAGCGAACGCGACGCCTCAGCGGCGTGCCGTCCGGAAAATCCAAATCACAAGGAACGTAGCCATGTCACAGAAGATTGCACTCATTACCGGCGCCAGCAGGGGCCTCGGTCGCAGCATGGCGCTGCACCTCGCCCGTCGCGGTGTGGGCATCGTCGGCACCTATCACCAAGGCGCCGCGGAAGCCGATGCGCTGGTAAGCGAGATCGAGGCGCTTGGCGGCACAGCGGCGATGCTCGCGCTCGACGTCACCAAGATGGCGAGCTTTCCGGTCTTTGCCGCATCCTTCGCCGAGACGCTCCGGAGCCGCTTCGGCAGCGACCGGTTCGACTATCTGGTCAACAACGCCGGTGCGGTCGTCCACGTGCAGGTCGCGGACGCCAGCGAGGAACAGTTCGACATGATGATCGACATGCACCTGCGCGGACCGGTGTTCCTGACGCAAGCATTGCTACCGATCATCGCCGATGGCGGACGCATCCTCAACGTGTCGACGGGCTTCACCCGCACGTCGATGGCCAGCTTCGGCCTTTATGCGGCGGCCAAGGCGGGGCTCGAGACGCTGACCCGGTTCATGGCGCTGGAACTCGGCGCGCGGCAGATCCGCGTCAACGCCATTGCGCCTGGTGCCATCGCCACCGATTTTGGCGGTGGTCGGGTCCGCGACGACGAACAGGCTCATGCCTTCGTCGCGAGCAAGATCGCGCTTGGCCGCGTCGGTCAGCCCGACGACATCGGCGGCGCGGTCGCGGCGATCCTGTCCGACGATTTCGGCTGGGCCAACGGCACGACATTCGACGTGTCGGGCGGCCAGTCGCTCTGATCTAGAGTGCATCGAGACACCATCATGACCGAGCAAAACCTCACTCTTGTCAGCCACCCGCTGTGCCCATTCGTCCAGCGTGCCGCGATCGTCCTCCTCGAAAAGGGGGTGGCGTTTGACCGGGTCAACATCGATCTATCCGCCAAGCCCGACTGGTTTCTGGCCCTGTCGCCGACCGGCAAGGTACCGGTGCTGAAGGTGCGCCAACTGAGCGGCGAAGACGCAATCCTTTTCGAAAGCGTGGTCATCTGCGAATATCTGAACGAGACGCAGGGCGGCGCGGCGATGTATCCCGACGATGCGTTGTTGCGCGCTCGACATCGCGCGTGGATCGAATTCGCCACCCAGACCTTTACTGAGGGCTGGCAGTTCCTCCACGCCAAGGACATGGCGACCGCCGACGTCCGGCGAGCCGCCTTCCGTGATCGGCTAAGCAAGATCGAGGCCGAACTGGGCGACGGCCCTTATTTCGGCGGAGCAGAATTTGGTCTGGTCGATGCGGTCTACGCGCCTCTGTTCCGCTATTTCGGGATCCTCAATCGCCAACTGGTGGACCCGATCTTTGCTGGTCTGCCCCGTGTGACGGCGTGGCGCGTGGCACTTGCCGAGCGATCCAGCGTCACGGACGCCGTTATCGACACCTATCCCGACCTGTTTCGCCACCACCTGCGTCAGCATGGCGCGTTGATCGCGGCTCAACAACCAGAATCCCAAGAATTGATAGAATGACCGACCCATCCAATAGCGCGCGCAACACGCTTTCCCTTGAGTTTCGCGATGAATGGAAACCCCGGCGCACATCCTTGAGCAATGGGATGCAAAGTTTTCAAGCAGTGGGATCCGATAGACGAGAATAAAATGCTGTTGTCGTCTGCGGCTATGCCTGTATCGGTTCCAACCGTCAAAATTGAAGAGCAACCGAAGCACGTTCACGCCGTTGAAAAAACAGGCCAAATCCGGCTATTTTAGTCTTTGTTATTACAGTTTGGATATCGTTTCGGTATAAATAGGGATATCTATTTTTAGAGGTTTTCAGATGGGCCCACTCTATATCAAAGACGAAGCTGAAAAAGAACAACGGGATTGTCAACAACATCTCTCGTCCTGACATGGGCGCGCAGGTCCGTAAAATTGCACAAACATTGCATTCTTATGGAACATAAGGACGACAGTTGCGTTCACGCGCTGTTGGATTGGGCTCAACTTCAGGAAAATGTATGACTGCTACGAACCCGGATTGCGGGCGTCTCTTCCGCGACCTTGACTGGGCCTTGACGCCCCTTGGGCCGATGGAGGAGTGGGGCGTCGAACTGAAGACCCTGACAAACGTCATGCTCGGTTCGCTCCAGCCAATGCTTATGGTGTGGGGCCCATCCCAGATCACGCTTTATAACGACGGCTACGCGGCAATGTGTGGAAACCGCCATCCACATGCCTTTGGGAAGCCTTTCCGTGATTTGTGGCACGATATTTGGGATCAGGTGGATCCGATTATCACCGCGGCTTACAACGGACATGGCACGGCTATGGACGATATCCAGTTCACCATGCATCGCAACGGCTATCCTGAGGAAACCCACTTCGCCTTCAGCTACACGCCCGTGCGAGATCCGTGGGGAACAGTGTTGGGTATGTTCTGCGCCTGCAACGAAATAACTGCCCAGGTAGCGATGGCCCGAAAGGAACGCACGCAGCGCGAACGCTTCATGCAGGTATTCGAGCTTAATCCGGGCGGTATTGCCATGCTTGTCGGTCCGGATCACACCTTCGATTATGCGAACGAGCAATATTACGCGATGATCGGCGTTGGACGCGAGATCATCGGCAAGACGGTGGCCGAGGCGGTTAGCGAGGTTGTTCGGCAAGGATTTATCAAAATACTCGATGATGTCTATTTTACCGGAGAGCCGTTCATCGCGAAGAACCTCCCGGTTGAGCTCAACCGTGGCCCTGAAGGAGAGATGCAGACCCGTCTGATTGATCTCGTCTACCAACCGATGAGGGGTGAAAACGGCTCAGTGACTGGAATTCTGGTGCAGGCTCAGGACGTTACTCAACTCCGCGCTGAGGAAGAGCGCCAGACGCTTCTTTCACATGAGCTTGGTCACCGGCTGAAAAACCAGCTTGCTATGGTTCAGGCTATTGCCTCACAGACGCTGAGGACAGCCCCAGATATCGCGACAGCGCGAAAGAGATTGTCGGACCGGATCTCAGTGTTGAGCGATGCTCACGACGTAATCTTGGAGGGTGGACGCGGTTCTTCCACAGTCCGGCAGTTGGTTGGTCAGATGACTGCGCTGCACGACGACGTCGCCAAGCCTCGCATCTCGACATCGGGTCCAGACCTGCGGATTGGCTCGCGACCGTCTCTGTCGCTCTCGCTTATACTGCACGAATTGGCCACCAATGCCGTAAAGCATGGTGCTCTGTCATTAGCCACTGGACGGATCGATCTTAAATGGCGTGTCGGGGGACTTCAGAGGGATCGTTTCGAATTGGAATGGATTGAGAGCGGAGTGCCGTGCATTGTTGCACCAGCGTCCAACGGCTCTGGCATGCGTCTCATCTCGGCCGGTTTAAACGGCACATCCGATAGTTCGGTCAACATAGAATATGGTCCCGAAGGCATTCGCTGCTTCATCACTGCTGACCTTGAAACATTTCAGAAAGAACATTGAATGAAGTCCGACCGCTTGCTTGTCGTGGAAGACGATGGATTGATCAGAATGGATCTCGTCGACATGCTGGTTGACGCTGGCTATCAAGTGCTTGAAGCAGCTAATGCTGATCAAGCACTTGAGGTTCTGGAGCGTGAGCCTGCCATTTCTGCGCTGCTGACCGATATCGACATGCCTGGCTCAATCAATGGTCTTCGTCTGGCTCACCGTGTCAAAGAGCAACGGCCGCATTGCAAGATTGTCGTTATCTCCGGCCGCTACAGTCCATCTCAAGGCATTCTCCCCAATGAAGCGCTTTACCTTTCGAAGCCGATTTCTGGAATCGAGTTGGAAACCGCACTGATCCAGATGAATATCAAACCTTGAAAAATTGCCGGCTCGCGGCGTGCTATTAACGATATTGCGTGAACGCTCAGCAGTCGCGAAAAGCTGAAGGGCTGCAGCGCGGTTCACATTGGTACACCGAACAGTTCTGTCGGTCACGTGTCGGAACCGTGGTCCGTTCAGCGTTTTCGCCGAATTCACATTGCCGACTATTCCTGACATAGCGGTCGTAAAGCGTCATGTTTTTCACACGCGTGGATGGGTAGCGAAGTATGGCCGCGCCCTCCTGGTCAATCGTTCGCTGAACCGCAGAACATGTCATGCTCGGCGTGTCATAGCGGGATATAGCAAAAGCTGGAGAAGCTGCGAGTGCGGCAAATACGATCACAAATGGTGGTTTGAACATGTGCGGACCTCGCGTCGTTCTCCGACCAACCCACTGCGTTGAGCGACTGGAGTTCCACTGCTTCACGTTCGTGCGATCAGGCCAGACCTTCAAAAACTTAATCCCGACTGGCCGGGCTGTAGCGGATACTGCCAGTGCGCAACGGTTCACTTTATGGCATCACGGAGGTGATCATGGGCCTGTATACTCTTGAACGGAATCGAACCGGAGATCCTGCAAACGCCGCGCGATATTTCCGGCGGCTGGCCTCCATTATTCTCCGATCGTCTCGGAATTTATTCCTTAGCGGAAAAGGTCCTTCGCAAGACAAGCATGACTGATCCCATTCGATTGTCGATTAGGAAGGCGCGATCCCCTATGACCGCGTCCGAGCCATTGTCGCCATTCCAATCTCCTGGTCGGGTTCTCGGCAGCCGACGTTCCTGTCCGGCGCACCGTCAGCGTTATCGGGCCGGAGACGGACTGTCGGTTCTACCGCCATCAGATCTCCTACGCAGGTTGGGCCAAGAACGGACGTTTCCCAGGGCGATGGGAGCAGCGCAGTTCTACGCAATCCAGACAGCTAATACGCGGCCGCCAGAAAGTGCTACACTTTCAGGACTGGACGCCATCAAAGGCCGTATTAAGAATGGTTTCTTTGGGAGGTAATCATGTCTTCCGACTGCTATGACAGCTTTTGCCCCGTGGCCAAAGCTTGCGACATCATCGAACCGCGCTGGACACTGCTGATCCTCTGTGAACTGTCGCACGGCGCCACGCGCTTCAACGAGATCCGCCGCGGTGTGCCCGGTATCTCTCCTACTCTCCTGTCGAAACGCCTGAAGGAAATGGAACAGCACGGCTTGGTTCGTCGTGTCGAAAGCGATGCTGGTGAGCCGGGCTACACCACGACCGCCATGGCTGACGAATTGAAGCCCGTGGTGCAGGCTTTAGGCAAATGGGCGCATCGAAATATCGACAAGGAAGTCTCGCTTAGCAAACTTGATGCGCGTCTGTTGATGTGGAACATGCGCCAGAAGATCGATACCAGCGCCTTTCCGCGAGGCACGACGACGGTCATCCAGTTCACCTATCCGGAACTGATCGAAAGCGAGCGGCACTATTGGCTCGTGGCCCGTCCGGGTCACCCCGTAGATCTCTGCCTGCTCGATCCACGCCATGACGTCGATCTGTTCATAAGGGCCGATCTGAAGGCGATGACCTCGGCCTGGATGGGATGGTCGACCCTGCGCAGTGAAATCAATTCAAATTCTCTCGTCTTGATCGGCGACCGCAAGCTGATTGCCACGCTGGAAACATGGATGGTGCGTAGCAGCTATGCCGCCGCTCCGGAGCATCAGGCCGCAACCAGAGCCAGCGCTTAACAATCTGTATCGGCTTGCTCCACTTTCTGCACTATCTGGCGGGTCGAGCCAGTGATTGGTTGGTCTCGTTCAAACCACGAAAGGAAATTCCGATGGATCTCAATCTGACCACCACTCCCCTTCCCAACACCAACAAGGCGCTCTGGGAAAAGGGTGACTTCACTCGTATTGCCGCTGCCATGCGCGAAAGCGGTGAGGCCCTCGTTAAATCGATCGGCGTCGAAAAAGGCATAAGGGTGCTGGACCTCGGTTGCGGGGACGGTACGACAGCGATACCGGCGGCGCAGGCCGGCGCGAATGTTGTGGGCGTGGACATCGCCCGTAATCTTGTCACGGCCGGCAATGCCCGTGCCAAGGCCCTACAGCTTTCCAACATTCGCTTCGAAGAGGGCGACGCGAGCGATCTGGTCAACCTCGAAGACAGGGGATTCGACGTCGTCGTCTCGATCTTCGGCGCCATGTTCGCACCCAGGCCCGGCGATGTCGCGAGAGAAATGGTGCGCGTCACCAAGCCCGGCGGCAGGATCGTCATGGGCAACTGGATCCCCGGCGACCCTACCCTCGTGGCGCAGATACTCAGGATCAGCTCGGTCTATTCACCGCCTCCGCCGGAAGGCTTCATCAGTCCGATGACCTGGGGCGTGGAAGCCAACGTGATCGAGCGCTTCCAAGCCGCCGGCATTCCTCCCGTTAACATCACCTGCGAGAAAGATACTTACACATTCAATTACCCCGGCCCGGCCACGAATTTCCTCAGTCAGTTCCGTAATTTCTATGGTCCGACCATGAATGCCTTCGAGGCGGCAGCCAAGACTGGAAACGGCGAGGAATTGCAGAATGAGCTTGATCTGCTGTTCAACCGCCAGAACCAAGCCAAGACCAATGACGCCACGACGATCCCCGCCTCGTTCCTGCGGGTCACCGTACGGGTGCCATAGGTTTCCGACGCCTCGTCCGATTGGCGGGGCGAGGCGTTCCACTACGGATCAGACCGGCGGCTTCCTCGCGCCGCCCCACCCGAAACCTCGCTCCGACATACCATCGCCAGCGTCCGGCGAACGCATTTTCGAGTGGTTGAATGAGCGAAAGTATAGGAAGCGTTTCATTTCATCTGCCATGACGCCTTCGATGATCTTATTGCGGTTTCCTTAGCGGGGATGTCGGTCATGCTTGTGCCATCGAGGATCACCTGACCCGATGACGGTGCCAGCAGCCGTGACAGGGCTCGAAGCAGCGTGGACTTGCCGCAGGCATTCGGCCCGACGATGACGGTGAAGGAACCGTCGGGGATCGATACTGACAGGTTCTACGATATGGTGCACTCATCAAAGCGCAGCGTCACACTGTCCGCATGCAAACGTGCGGCCGGATGTGCAGGAATTAGGTTTTGGCCTTGGTTGTTGGTTCGAGTTCGGGTTGGTATCTGTACAGGAATGGGTATTGGTGCTTTCGCTATTGCCGGTGTTTGTGTCGGTCATTTGCGACCCTCGCGCGTAAGAAGCCAGAGAAAATAAATGCCGCCGATTCTGACCGTCATCACCCCAACGGATAGCTGCACCCCGAATGCATGTTGTGCAGCCCAGTCGGCAGCCAGCAGCAGAAGACCACCCATCAGGGCAGATGGTATCAACGCAACACCAGCCGAGCAGGTAATTCGCCGGGCGATCTGTGGTGCAGCCAGTGCAATGAAGGAGATAGGTCCTGCTGCAGCGGTGACGATGGCGGTCAGCGCCACACCACACACCACCAGCAAAGCGCGCGTTCAGTTGGCGTTAACGCCTGATGCGCGCGCCATGTCATCGCCCACCTCAAGCTGGCGCATCGGGCGCGACAGAAAAAGTGCCGGCGGCGAGACGAGGCACAGCACGATGACAACAGGCAGAAGCTGTTCGAAGCCAGGACCATTGAGCGAGCCTGCGCCCCAGATGGCAGCCGACATCGCAACCTGCAGATCGGCCTCGCGGATCATCCATGTGTTGAAGGCAGAGAGCATGGCGGCCACACCAATACCGACGATGATCAACCTAAAACCCTGCACACCACGCCGGTAGGCGAGCAGATAAACGGCCATCGCCGTGATGATGCCACCAATCAGCGCCCCGGCTGCCGTCTCATAATAGCCGCCCGACAGAAGCAACATGACAACCAGTGCTCCGGTGTAGGAGCCCGCCGAGAAACCAATGATATCAGGCGAGCCCAAGGGATTGCGGGTCAATGACTGGAAGATCGCCCCGCTCATGATGCCAGCTTCGAGTTCGCCGGGGAACAAGATCAGCCGTCCAGCAATGTCGGCGGACAGCAGCAGCACAGGTGCATAGATCATCGTCAGCGGGATGATCCAGCGTTGATCGGGTCCGACAAACCAGCGCACCACATGCGGCACCATCAACCCGACAAATCCGACTGGACCATAAGCAGCTGTTCCGGCCCCTGCCAGCAATGTTACAGCAATGAGGGTGAGGATACGGCCTGCAGAATATTGACACCGAGTGAACGGGCGAGATCATCGCCCAGCGACACGACGGCATGACTATATTATTATTGCGAAACTAGTATACGACGTGTGGTTCTCGTGTGTTGAAACACGGTGTGTTCCGGTCTGACTTCGAGAAGCTTTTTGTTGATCGGTAGTCAACAATCATGAGCCCATGACCGCATTGCGTCCATATTGTTGAATTAGTCGGGCGGTTTTTCACGTGGGCATCAGGCCGTTTTCGGCCCCATGCGGCCAAGCTCATCGATTGTCTGGGCCGCCAGCCTTTATTAGATCACCGTCGTACAGCTGTCTTGGCTTCGGGGATTGTAAGATCAGCGACGGGCGACGTGCCGAACATGCCTTTGTATTCACGGCTGAACTGCGAAGGACTTATATACCCTACTGAAAACGCCACGCTTGAGACGCTCTTGCCGCCTGTAGACAGGAGTTGTCGTGCTTCCAGAAGACGCATCTGACGCTGGAAAGCGAGAGGACTAAGGAAGCAGAGATCATCGCGGCCTGCAGCATCGTGATCGGCAGTGAACCACTCTTGCGTGCTTACAGCTACCGACCGAAGATTAACCCTCTGCTCTCCAAAAAGCATCGCTGTCCGCGAATGATCTGCACCTTGACCATAGTCCACTCGCCGCATTCCAAGCACCCGCTGGTACCATTGAGCTGACTGCTCGACATTCGTGACGTTGACAAACAAGTGATCGATGGTTTCAATTTTCTCGTTAGGTCTCTCTTGTTATTTGATGAACCGACTTTCGAAATAGCTTCGAGACAAGTCGCCGCAACAGCGCCGGTTCGATCCAAAGAAGGATCAAATGATGCTATCCCACATGCCGCCAAAAAAAATCAATCAGCGATCAAAGTTGTTAATTTTCGCGTGAGTTCGATCCAGTTTTCCACTCGCCGTGATCCACTCAGGCCGAATAAATTTGTTTGCTGACAATTCACTACACCGGATCTGGTGGGCTAACGCGAAATGAAACGAATCAAACCCTGCTGAACTCAACAGCAATGGCCATAGGCCAAGGTCAGACCTGCTCACAATCAGCCTGTTTCGGTGTCGTATCTGACTTGGACGGAAGGAAAACAAAGCGCCACGCGTGTGCCTTCTCCCAGACGAGAGGTGATCCTGACCTTACCGCCTGACTGACGGACGAACCCGTAGACCAATGCCAGTCCGAGTCCCGAGCCACCGGTTATCGAGCGTGTCGTATAGGGTTCCATCGCCTGGTCGAAGACTTCAGGTGACATTCCGACACCATCTTCCGTCGAATCGCAATTGGAGGCGCCAGCCTTGTCAGAAAATGATTTCCGTATTGCCGCGGTGTCGAGCGGGGCCTGGATATGACCCCGCTAGACCTTCACCCGTAGCATCAGTCGAGACGAACGCTATTCGCGTCGAAGAAATGCAAGTCAGATGCCCTTGCGCCGATCTGCACCATGTCGTCCATCTCGATCCGCGAGCGACCTGCCACGCGGAAGACGATGTCGCTGCCATCGGCGAGCGTTCCATGGACATAGCTTTCAGCCCCAACCAGCTCGACCGCGGCGACCTTGACGTTTGCGGTGAAGATCTCGTCCCCGGGCACATCCGTGATCATATGGAGGTCTTCCGGTCTGATGCCGAGGGTGGCGGTCCCGGTTGGAACCGACGCGTCGGTCATGGACCAGCTACCGGTCGCCCTCGCAATCTGAAGCAGGTTCATGGAGGGTGAACCGATGAAGGTCGCCACAAAAGTCGTGGCCGGACGCTCATAGAGCTCGATCGGCGTGCCGACCTGTTCGATGCGTCCGGCATTCAGGACCACAAGCCTGTCGGCGAGCGTCATCGCTTCCATCTGGTCATGGGTAACGTAGACGCTGGTCGTGGCAAGCGAGCGTTGCAGCCGCTTGATCTCGACGCGCATCTGCACGCGAAGCTTTGCATCGAGGTTCGACAGCGGCTCGTCGAAGAGATAGGCCGCCGGCTCCCGCACGATGGCGCGGCCCATAGCGACACGCTGGCGCTGGCCACCGGACAGTTGCCGCGGTTTGCGTTCCAGGAACTGTTCGATCTCGAGCGCCTTTGCAGCTTGCTCGATACGCCGGTCAATCTCGTCCTTTGGCATATTGCGGTTTTTCAGGCCGTAGGCCAGATTCTGGCGAACCGTCATGTGGGGGTAGAGTGCGTAGTTCTGGAACACCATGGCGATGTCTCGCTCAGAGGGTTCCAACTTGTTCACGACCCGGCCCCCGATCGCGATCTCGCCGCCCGAAATGCTCTCAAGCCCGGCTATCATGCGCAACAGCGTGGACTTGCCGCAGCCTGAAGGCCCAACGAGGACAACCAGTTCTCCATCGGCGATTTCTAGAGACACGCCTTTGATGGCTTCGACATTACCATAGATCTTGCGGACATCGTTCAAAACAATCTGGGCCATTACTTTTCTGTCTCCACAAGACCTTTGACGAACCATCGCTGCATCAGAACGACGACAACGATGGGAGGGATGATTGCGAGGATCGCCGTAACCATGACGTAATTCCAGGGCGTGGAGGCGTCGGTGAAATCGACCATGCGGCGCAAGCCGATGATGATCGTGTTCATCTTTGCGTCATTCGTGACCAGAAGAGGCCAGAGATACTGGGTCCAGCCGTAGATGAACAAAATCACGAAGAGCGCTGCGATGTTGGTGGTCGAAAGCGGAAGGAGGATATCCTTCATGAAGCGGAAGGGGCCGGCGTTGTCGATTCGCGCAGCTTCGACCAGTTCGCCTGGAATTGTCAGGAAGAACTGGCGGAAGAGGAAGGTGGCGGTGGCTGATGCCATCAACGGCAAAGTCAGACCCGCATAGGTGTCTATCAATCCGAGATCCACGATCACCTTGTAGGTGGGCAGAATGCGCACTTCGACCGGCAGCATCAGGGTGATGAAGATCATCCAGAAGAAGAACATCCGGAAACGGAAGCGGAAGAAGACGATGGCGAATGCCGACAGGAACGAGATGATGATCTTGCCGACGGCAATTGCGATCGCAACCACGAACGAGTTGAAGAGCAAGCGCTCAAGGCTGACTCCGACAACACGCTCGACGCCGGTGGACATGGATTCTTTATAATTTTCCGCCAGATGGCCGCCCGGGAGCAGTGACATCGGGGGGCGGATGATGTCTTGCGAACTCATCGATGAGGCGATGAACGTGTAATAGATTGGAAAGGCAACGATGATGATGCCGATCACGAGGATCAGGTGGCCAATCAGATTGGCAATGGGTCGATTTTCAATCATGTCCGGTCCTCATCCGTAATGGACCCGCTTCTCAACGAAGCGGAACTGGAAGGCGGTCAGGCCAATCACGATGATCATCAGGATGACGGACTGCGCTGCGGATGAGCCGAGGTTCAGGTTTACGAAGCCATCATTGTAAACTTTGTACACCAGGGTTTCAGTGGCTTTCGCGGGGCCGCCTCCGGTTACCGAATGGATGATGCCGAAGGTATCGAAGAAGGCGTAGACCGTATTCACCACCAGCAGGAAAAAGGTCGTCGGTGCCAGAAGCGGGAAGATGATCGTCCAGAAGAGTCGGCTGCCACGGGCACCATCGATCGCGGCAGCTTCAATCAGGGACTTCGGAATTGCCTGAAGACCGGCGACGAAGAAGAGGAAATTGTAGCTGATCTGCTTCCATGCAGCGGCAACGACGATGAGAGCCATCGCCTGGTCGCCCTTCAGAAGTGGATCCCAGTCGAAGCCTGTTGAGCGCAGCAGATATGCCAGGGTTCCCATGGCTGGGTTGAACATGAAGAGCCACAACATACCGGCAACGGCAGGAGCCACGGCATAGGGCCAGATCAATAGGGTGCGGTAAAAGGTTTGGCCACGAACAACCTTGTCAGCGGCCGTCGCCAGAAGTAGCGCAACCGCCATCGATACAAGAGCGGTCAGCGCACTGAAGATGATCGTTACCTGGAACGCATGGAGATAGTTGGGATCCGAAAGGATATCCGAAAAATTGGCAAACCCCACGAAGGTGCTTTTCAGCCCGAAGGGATCCTCCCTGAGCATGGACTGATAAATCGCTTGGCTCGCGGGCCAGAAAAAGAAGACCACGGTCAATATGATCTGGGGCGCCAAGAGCAGGTAGGGCAGGATTTTGTTCGGGAAGTGAACCGTGTGCAAGGTGAAGCTCCTCAGTCGGCCGAAGAAAAAAACACTGCCCGCACCTGACGATGCGGACAGTGTTTTGGGTCTGGCAGATCAGTTGCTGGAGACGGCGGCGATGGCCGCATTGCCGCGATCGACGATGCGGTCAAGCGCCGTCTTGGCATCTTGGGAACCGGCCAACATCGCTTCGAACTCCTCGTTCATGATGTCACGAACCTGGGGCAGATTCGGGAGACGGACGCCCTTGGAGTTTTCGGTCGGCGCCTTGCCGGTCATCTGCAGGATCGGCGTTTCACGCGCCGGGTTCTTCTCGTAAAACCCCGACGCCTTGGTCGCCTCGTAGGCGGCATTGGTCACCGGCAGATAGCCGGAAACCTGATGCAGGCGTGCCTGGATCTCTGTCTGAGACAGAAAATTGAAGAACTGGGCAATGCCCTTGTATTCCTCATCACTCTTGCCGCCAAAGACCCAGAGGCTGGCGCCGCCCGGAATGGTGTTCTGCGGGCCATTGCCCTCGTAGTAGGGAAGCTGGCCGATACCGTAGTTCATTCCCGACTTCACGATGTCACCCAGACCACCCGACGACTCGGTCATGATGGCGCACTCGCCTGACAGGAAGAGCTGCTTTGCCTCAGATGTGCGGCCACCGTAACGAAACGCACCATCCTTGGCTAGGTCTGCGATGGACTGGAAATGCTGCACATAAAGCGGCGAATTGATCTTCAGCTCGACCGTGCCTTCAGCAAGCCCGTTTTCATTTGTGCCATAGGAAACATTGTTCCATGCGGCAAAGTTTTCGGTCTGGATCCAGGTCAACCAGGTTGACGTCATGCCACAAGGCGCCGCACCGTTATCCTTGATCTTTCGCGCAGCATCGAACACCTCAGGCCATGTCTTCGGCGGGTTCTCTGCATCAAGTCCGGCCTTGGTGAAGGCGTCTTTGTTATAATAGAGGATCGGCGATGAAGAATTGTACGGGAAGGACAGCATGGTGCCGTCTGGCTTTGAGTAGTAGGCAACGATACCGGCAAGGTAGTCCGACTTCTTAAACTCGAATCCACCCTTCTCGAGCACTTCGGCGACCGGAACGATGGCACCCTCTGCGCCCATCATGACACCGGAGCCTGCATCGAAGACCTGGATGATCGCGGGCGGCTGCTTCGAGCGGAATGCAGCGATCCCGGCGTTGAGAGCTTCCGGATAGGTGCCTTTGAAGACGGGCATGATCTTGTAGTCGCTCTGGCTTTCGTTGAATTCCTTTGCGAGCTGATCGACAACTTCGTTGTTTGCGCCGGTCATGGCATGCCACCACTGCAGCTCCGTGGCAGCAAAGGCGGATGCGCCGAAAGAAAGCGAAAAGGCGAGGGTCGCTGCGGATGCAACGAAGAGTTTCGTGGACATGGTGCCTCCCTGATGTTCCACTTGGTTTAGCTATACACTGACCAAGTATGGTCCCACGACAGATCCTCCCGATCCAACGTGAGCTCGCTTCGTTTGAAGCAACTCGCATTGAAAACGAAAACAGATGAACCTGCAATGAAATTGTGACAGTCGGTTGTCGCGGGCTGTGCACAATCAAAAGGCGCATGCGAAAGATGTGAACACGGACTTCTGCGGCAATGTTCTTCTTTCCCGCGTTTTGTCTTCAAGGGCGGAACCTCACTATCGAAGGCCTATAGAAGCGCTGGTCGAGCGAGGTGCACCGGCAACTACCGACCTGGGTAGCTGACAGGGTTGCACCGATCATCACCGCTGAACTCCAGAAGCAGGCACTTTCAGCGGAGATCCGTATCGAGAGCGACACTACTCCAGGTTGGTGGTGACGGTCTACCCTCCTACTTCGAGGCCTGTCCAACGGGCTACGAAAGCCAGCATGTCGGTCGCTTCCTCGATCACCTTGGTCGTCGGCTTGCCAGTGCCGTGGCCAACGCGGGCACCGACCCGCAGAAGCCGTCGACGGGGACCAACATCAGAAGCCTGCAGGGACTCGCTTATCGCAAAAATCCGACAACGGAACGTCGGGTCTCACGGGAGAATGCTTCCGAGCACCATGTCGTGCAGGAGGTGCCGTCGCTTAGAATTGTCGACGATGCCCTCTGGCAACGGGTGAAGACGCGCCAGGAGGACTGGGGAACGAGCTAAGGATAGGGAGTCTACCGCTCGGCCGAAGGGCATCGCTCCGCACACGTGCCAAGTATCGGCGTCATCAGTCTTACATGCGTATCGATACGCTCGAGGACCTTCGCCGGAACGACTTTTCGTTCCGGCAGCGACCACCAAAATCCGTTCACCTGTTCAACTGTATCGACCACCGCTTTGAGCACGGCCGCTTCCGGCAGCCGTGCACGATTGGCTAAGGCTTTCCACCGCTGCACGTTCAGCGCCTTGAAGGACCGCTCGCCGGCCAGCGACAGAGCCATGGCATCCGCGGGGATGTAAGGGATTGTCGAGAGCATATCGTAGACAGGTGCGAGTTGCGGCTTCTCGCCTGCCTCGCGATAGATCAGTGACCAGTTCTTCAAGTGCATGTCGCCATTTCCGGTGATGGCAGCGAGAGCCAACCGGCGGACGAACTCAAGAGCGGCGGTGGACGATATGGCAACGTTCAGGGCTGCGGCGATATCATGATAGGCCCCCCCTTCGTATTTCCGCGAGGGATAAACGCCGAACACCTGCGCGAAATCCTCAATATGGATGCGCTCGCCGTTTGCGCCGCGATCGAAGCGTCTGACGAGCAGGACCTTTCCATCAGCCAGCGTCTCAAATTCCTTTGGTATACCCTCGAACTCTGACTGCTCGACAAGTTCCCGTTCCGGCACCTCCATCCCGATCGCTTCTGCTAATGCGAGATTGGCATATTCGTTTTCCGACACTCCGGGAAACGAGGTCGATGGAAACTTGGCGATGTAGGATCCTTGGTCGTCGCCGAGCGGCAGTGTCAGTCCACCGCCCTTACCCGTATTCTTGATGACCGAAAGCTTCATCTGGACGCCGGCAAGCGAGAACCGGGCCTTCGGCTTGGGAGCAGGCAGGTTGTCGAAACGCCCAACCGTTCTGTCACTCGGCACGACGCGGACTGCGCCAGGCAGATCCGAACCGAGAGCGACAAGCAGGTCGAAATCGTTTCCCGCGCGAACACTCCCCGCGTGGTGTATTTCCATCGCCTCGCGCAGCTTGTCTTCGGGAAGCAGATTGGCAAAGAACGCCGGTAACGCTCTTGCGACGGGTTTCGGATCCTTACGCAAGCCGCCAGTAGCTGCGCGAAAAGACAGACTGAGCACTGGCAAGCCGCCGGTTGCGCGATAACTGCCCTCGAAGCTGAAAGCGTTAAAATCGCCGGGCGTCCGAACGATTGTGCCGACCTTCACATCGTTCAACAGCACCTCAAGCGAAGATATAGATCTCGGATCGGCACCAACCTCAGACATTCTCACCCTCATCTGGGTTAGCAATGAATGCCGGGAGATCATCCAGATCGTCGTGCGGTCGCAGCAGGGCATCAACAGCCGGAACCATCGCTTGCGGGATGAGCATCAATTCAAGCCCGAGCGCGCGGGAGATGTTGATGAGGGTCGTCGTGCGCGCAGCACTGCTTCCGGTTTCTATCTCACGATAGCGGGGACGCGATATGCCTGCCATCTCGGCAACCTGTTCCTGTGTCAGTTGCCGGGCTTTACGGGCGCCTTTCAGCAATTGCCCGATTCCCAGCAAGGCATCTGATTTAGACCGTGTCATATCCCTACCCGACTATTTTGCTCGATATACGACGAAATACCTTAAACTCATTACACAAGTCAATAATAAGATACCTTTTAGGATCATATCTTAACATAAGATCTTTTTAGGTATCTTTTGATAATGTTGCGCGATCTAAGATACTCGCATATGCAGACTGCTTCATGCTGACGGCGCCCGTCAGCGTCTTATAGCGGCAGCTTAATCTGACGTAGGACTGTTTTTCGGAGATATCCGCTAACACTGCAGAAGGTGTTTTCTGATAACCGTCTAGATGTGCCTGGAATAAGGCACGGAATGAATACGTGGCGCAATGCAGACTAAAACAAGATCGGGGGAAGGTGACGTATCAACGCTTTTGAGAACTACCACATATTGCTTGGCGCTCAGCGCTCTCCACTGCGCGCATTGGTCAGCGCTTCATAGCCCACCAAAATCAAATCCTGATCGCCAAAATCGAGCTCCTTGAGTAGGTCGTCGTCAGCACACGCCCGACCGTAGCAGGCGCTCAGGAATTCGACGCCGCTTTTGTGCGGGGCGTTTCGGCTTGAGCGATTTCTGCAAGCCTCACCGCAGGAATTAGGCCGAACGGAGCATCTTCCAGCACATGATGCGTTTCCACATCAATTGATGGGTAGTCAATAATTGCAGACGGTCCCAACATTCGTTTGAGCGGAATCCACACGATCTTGAAGCTCCATGGTTCAGTCCCAACCTCCGACCCCGGCAACATTCCCATCCGCCACTCGCTGTCTGCTTCGGCTCCCCACTGGCACCGAAGGTTCTCCTCATAACCACTACGAGATTGTGGAGTAGCAATGGTCTAGCGATCTCGGTTAAGGTGACGGTTCAGAAGAATCGATGGTGAAGGCGATGAAATCGGATATCGGACATCTTCCGCAGGCAAAGCAGGTCGAACTGGAAAAGATCGTCCGCATCATCCATGAAGAGTTTGCTGGCGTCGTCGAGCGTTCGAAGTCGGATGCGAAAAAAGACGGGCGGATCTACAAGATCATTCTGTTTGGTTCCTATGCCCGCGGTACCTTTGTCGACGAACCGCATACCTCGAAAGGCTATCGTTCGGATTTCGATATTCTGGTCATCGTCAGCAACAAGGAACTGGCCGACCCGAAATACTGGGACAAGGCCACCGACCGGGTGATGTGGGACAAGGATATCGAAACGCCTGTTGGTCTGATCGTGCATGGTGCCCGCGAGATCAGCAATTTTTTGCATGACGGGCAGTACTTCTTTGTCGATCTCGCCCGTGAAGGCATCATTCTCTACGAGTTCGATGACCGACCGTTGGCCGAACCAAAGCCGCTCAGCCCAACGGATGCGCTCAGGGTGGCAGAGGAACATTTTGAAAAGCAGTTTCGGAATGCAGTCGATTTTCTGAAAGGTTCAAAATTCTTCGTTCAGGAAGAGAACCTCAACCTCGCTACTTTCAATCTTCACCAATCCGTAGAGACAGCCTATTCCTGCTATCTCCTAACGCTTACAAATTACAGCCCGCCGTCGCACAATCTCAAATTCCTGCGTGGGCTTTCCGAGGATCGTGACCGGCGGCTTGTCGATATCTGGCCGCGCGAACAGCAACGCTTTACCGCATGGTACAACATTCTCAACGAAGCCTACGTCAAGGCGCGCTATTCAAAACAGTTCGAGATCAGCGAAGAGGCACTTGCCTGGCTTCAGGAGCGGACGGCTGAACTTCATACCCTGATTGAAACACTCTGTAGGGAGCATATCGAGAAGCTGCAGCAGGAACCGAAGTCCTAACGTCGCGGTTACAGCCAGTGCGCAACGGTTCACTTTATGGCATCACAGGGGTGATCATCGGGCTGTAGATCTGAAGGCCGACTATGCGGAAATGCCTTTCGATGGAAACATCCCCGCGGTGTGCCCATGGCAGATGGTTCGAAGACCAATTTTGGTTTTGATGACTGGTTTTTCCTTCAAGATGAAGATCACATGAGTGTGCGTGCCTCATTGACGAAACTGCGTATCGAGGTCGCGGCGTTGAATGCGTTTTATGAACGAGTAAACTGACGTACAGTTCAACGGACATAGGGAGGAACCAACATGTCTGACGCCAACGATGTTCTCAAGATTATCAAGGATCAGGACGCAGCGCATGCCCGTGGCGACGTCAGGGCCATTGTTGCTCCAATTTCTGAAGACGTTGTCTTATTCGATCTGCCTCCACCGCTCCAAATAGTCGGTACCGCAGACGATGGGATCGCCGGTCTCGAGGAATGGTTCGATACCTGGGAAAACGGCGTATCCGTCGAACTTCAAAACCCGACAGTCATCGTCGAAGGTGATTTGGCTGTCGTGTTCGGCCTTAGCCAAATGAAGGGCGTCAAGAAAGGCGAAGGGCCAGTTGATGCCTGGAACAGAAGGACAGTTGTTCTGAGCCGGCGCGACGGCCAGTGGAAGATCATTCACGAGCACAGTAGTTATCCCATGGCAATGGATGGCAGTGGGCGTGCGATGACAGAGCTCAGACCGGGTTGAGCCAGCAGCTAAAGATAAATAATCCATTAACGTCGAATGAACGCGTGAGAGATATCTCACGCGTTCTCATTTCGCAATTCGCGGCTGGTTAGCCGCGCAGAAGTGCTGCCTGAATGAGGGCGATGCTGGAATTGCCGATGGGCAGGCTGCTTGCAAACAGTGCTTCACGAGCCGCAGTAGCGCTCGAAAATAGTTCAGCATTCTGGGTCAGTTCACGCACATCCAGACCAGAGCTTTTTGCAGAGTTTACAAGACTGTCGGTATGATCTTTAAACGCCGTGGTCATGGTAACACTGTTGCTGGCTTGGGTTGCAGAAACGCCATCGCGCGCGCCGTTCAGAGCCGTCAGCATACCGGCATAGTCTTAAGCGGTTGTCGAGGCAGAAACGCTGATGTCCGCGAACCGGCGGCGCCCACCAAGCTGTAAGACGCGCCATTGCCGCCTACATAGGATTTGGACAATGCGTCGTTGTTGGTGCTAACAGAAATAGTCTTAAACTCGCCTTCCAGGCTGGAGAGTTCCTGGTTGATTGCATCGCGGTCGGTAGCGGTTGTTGCGCTGTCGCCAGCCTGTTGTACCAGCGTAGACTTTTTTTGAGTACGAGCTGGGTGTTGCTGAGATTGGCATCCTCGGTCTGCGCCTTGGCGATCACCTGGCTCGCAGCAGCTTCAGCAGAATTACCGGCCTTTGCTGGTGAGACAGGTAGCTGTGCCATTTCGTTAATTCGTAGGCCGGTCGAAAGGCGCTCAAACGAGATTCTCAGGCTATTATTCGTGCGGGCAAGATTTTGCTGTGCAGTGAGGGAAGCTGCGTTGGTTTGAAGGCTAAGCATGTTGTTCTCCCTAAAAGAATAGATGAAGTATAGGGTTTAGAAAGTGGCTTCATGCCGGGTAGTCCACGCTCGTCATTCGCGTGCTGTGGAGGGCAATTTGTCCACCATCAGTTGAAATGAGTTGTAGTAATTGCGTATAATTTAATCGCAATCTACTTTTATGGAGCGATTTGTAAGTTACGCAAAATAATTCCGCAGGACTGGTAGTTTCCTCCTTATTGCATACTTATCGTTTGCAACAACCAGGATTAGAGCCTTCCACTGTTGCTCGTAGCCATGTGGTCCTCTGGCTCAAACTCCTGAGAAAATCCTGTTGCTCCCATGCCGGTGTTCATGACGTCTACGTCAAACCGCTTGTTTCAAAACTCCTGTTGTCCGTTGCCATAGTGCTGTAGATACACGTGTAAGTCGTGGCGAACTATCACGTAGAAATGGACGATGGAAACTCGGATTTGGGCTTATCAGATCATTCCTGGCACTGACGAGTTGTTGTTCTATGCGGCGACTGAGGAGCTATGCCGAAGTGAAGCACAAAAACAACGTGCCGATATCAGGTCAATCGTTTCCGGACATGTTGGGCCATTGGCGCCGATGGCCCTCTATCAAGTTGTCCTGCGCGAGATGACGGTTCCTGAGATTATCGGCGTTCTGAACGGAGAAATCTCATTATCTGACGCCAGCACTCTAAGTCGCAGCGTAGTGGGGCACATTGATTAGCTGGTTGGTTGGCCCCTGCCGAAGCACTGGTTCGAAACATCCGATCCATAATTCGATCCCAAACAACGCACGAGAAATGTCGATCGTTAGATTTCAGAGTCTTTCACAAGCCAAGGCATTGGCCTGAAATTAACTCATTGGTCAGCAACGACACTTACACTTTATATTTTAGAGAATTGGCGCATACCCTTCGATTCGGGAGATAGCCATGAACTTTCGCAGGCACACTGATCGACTCTTAGGTCATAGCTTGAAAGCACACGGTAGACCGTGTCAGCAGGCAGCAGCAGTATGTTGCCGGCTTTCACCACAGGGTGAGCTTGAATTACTTCTCGTGACAAGCCGAGACACTGGCCGGTGGATTTTACCCAAAGGAAATATAGAGCGGAAGGAAGCACCATATGTCGCCGCGCAACGCGAAGCTTTCGAAGAATCCGGAGTTCAGGGGAAGGTACGAAAGAGGCCGATCGGATTTTATTCGTACCTTAAAGACGGAGACCGGGAGCTACAGGTTTCTGTTCATTTGCTCAGAGTGACTAAGGACTCCGCAAAGTTCAAGGAAACTAGACAGCGACAGAAGGCGTGGTTTAGGCCATCGGTTGCGGCACCACTTGTCGATGAGCCCCAGCTTCGGCAGTTGCTATCATCACTCAATGCACTTGAGTTACTTGCGTCTCAGGACAAGAGACTTTCCAAAAAGCTCTCTGTCAAATACCCCTCAGTTATCGCGGCCCCCGTTGCCAGTGGGCTATAAAAGCCCGGTCAGTCAACGAGACTGAGGATTCTCAAGTCGATGCATACTTGACTGGTGACTGCTTAAACGTTTCACCTGGCAACTGGTGATAGAATGTTCGAGCTTGGTTCGCGCATTGTTCAGAGCGGTTTAGTTATTGTAATATAAGCGCTGACGCGTCGATGTTTCTATGGCAGCTAACGGCCCAGATCTTCGTCAAATGGCATGATTGCACTTCCGACACTAATCGCCCGAAGCTTTTTTCAAGAGTGGAAGGCTGTTGACTGCAACGGTTCTTCCGTTGTCGAGTTGAATGATGCCACTTGCTCTCAACTTCGTCATGTTGCGGCTCACAGTCTCAACCGTCAGTGCCAGAAAGTCAGCAATTTCAGCACGAGTGAGGGGAAGGTCACATTTATAACCACCGCCTGAGGTGGAACTCGCCTTCGTGACAAACATCAGAATAAGACTCGCGACCTTTTCAAAGGCGGTTTTGCGTCCGACTGACAACATCCAATGCCTGGCCTGATCAAGCTCATCCAACGTTTGTTTATACATCGCATCTTCTACCTTGGGATTACGGCCCAAGATGTCATTGAGCAATGCATTCGGAATGGCACATAATTCGCTGTCGGTGGCAGCTTGAGCTGTCACTTGACTGATCCTAGCGGGCAATAGTGCAGACGAAAACTGCAGCCCAACAATTTGTTGGCGACCATCTGATAGTCCCTTTGACAGGTGCACCACGCCCTTCACAATGTTCTTGGCTCGTACGTTGTCGCCCTCAAAGAAGATCGGAGTGCCTGCCTTGAACGTTCGCCGGATTGTTCTCCGCCCGACCTCGCTCAATTCTTCAACGGACATGACAGCGCAAATTCCGGAATATCTGATATGACACGCGAGACATTTTGCAGCTATCTCGACGGGCTCGGTTGCTATCTTGGTCATAACGCTCTCCATCAATTGTTTGGTCGACGGATCACACACAATATGGATCAGAATTGTCAATTGTCAGAAAGGATCAACGGAGTCTAAGGGGGTCGTGCGCTAGCCGAAAAACACGCCACAAATCGATGGCGGTCATCGTCTAATAAGCTAACGGCTGATGTGCCATCTTTGATGAAAACAGTCTCGGTATTGCAACTCGCCCACCGCGTTCGGACAAGTCCGGTAAAGCGTCATCCAGCGTTTGGTTCACTTGCAGCGATTGCGTCGGTCGTCAGGCGATATTTCGACATCTCCGCGGGAGTAAGATAATATAGCTGGTTTGGCGGGGTTTCCAGCGCATGGATCCACAAACCGGCGCCGATATCCATTTCGTCGAGATGTCGCGCGACACGCGCAGTGGTTGCCTGAGCGCTAGACATCGCTTGCTCCGGCGACGGGCGCTCGATGCTGCCATTGAACACCTGATGCACGCCCACTACGGCATCCTTTTCGGCCGATCTTGCCACGCCACCGGCAAATATGATTGGACAGGAGGAAGCGCAGAGCGCCTTTTCCGCAACCTTCGTGGCGATATTCCTCTCCCGGATCAGCTTGGACATCGCAATAGCGTCATCCACCGAACCTCCCGGTGAGTTCAAAGAGACCAATTTGATATATTCGCCACGAGCCTCCACCTCACTGGCAAACCGATCAGCAGCGCCGGGGTCGATGGTGCCCTCGGCACGGAGCACCCCACCGGAGACTAGATTAAACGTCATCGGCTTGCGCAAGACCTCTTCCGGGCTCGAGGGTTGTACCGGTGGCGAGCCAGGCGCTCCCGGCGCAGTCGTGGCGGGGAGAAAGGTCGGCAGGTTCGGCATTACTTCAAGCGCCGGTCGCGCCGCTTCGGCTGTGCTGATCTCCCGGAGGTCGATCACCAGAAAGGCGGCCGCCGCCGCGAGCAGCACGTAGAAGGCGCCGCGCATCAATAAACCATCGTCCATGCTGATAACGGCCTTAAGCGCGGATGATGGTTTCATGTCGCCGGACCTTTGCGCGGCGTCTTGTTGAGGCCGAGACTAGTGATGTTATTGACCTCCGTGTCGTCCGCGCTACCTTCAGTTTCTGCAATAACTTCTTCTGTCGACTTCACTTCCCTGGCCGACATTGATTCGGCGGAGATGGCCTTCTGCATTGCCAGTGTCTGCATCATTTCAGCCACGGTGATCCGTTCGGCAAGCGGCATCGTCTCATCCTGTCTACGAATTGCGCCATTTACCACCGCCAGAATGAACACCATGACCCCCGGTAACAGATCGATGGAAATGGCCCCTGCCCATGCGGGAATGAAATCCGAGGCATACCGCAGAACGGCTTCCGCCGATGAGAGCGGCACGAAACGCCGATCGGCCACGGGAGCACGCGAAAGGATCTCGTCGGCGGCTTCCGACAGCACCTTGGATTGAGCCGCAACAGAGGTTCGGATCGTCTCCATCACACGGTCCTGACGGCTGATCAGATCCTGTACGCCGCCGTCTGGAATCGGAGCGATGAAGCCAAGGGAAAGGTCGTCGGCTGCCCGGCGGATGGAGGGCGCAATCGAAGTTTGGCCCAGCGAAGCGATGACACCGGTGAGGGCCACGACTTCTGATGAGAATTTGTCGGCCCGTGGTTCGACGACGCCCGGAGCAGAGACCAGACCACGCATCGTCTCGAGCCGTTTTTGCCCTTCATTAAACAGAGTGGTCACCTGCTCACGCGATGCATTGATCCCGTTTTCCAGCTCGTTCATTTGCGATGACATTTGTGACAGAAGCGAAACGACGCTGCCAGAGCCTGTGGTCCCGGTCAGTGCGCCCGACTGCCGTTCAGATTCACCTAGCTGGGAGAAGCGCTCCTTGGCGCGTTGGATGTCCGGCAACAGGCTCTGAGCTGCAAGCGCATTCTGATGCGCTTGGTCCAGATCTCCGGTGTAGTCTTCAACCGTTTCTGCAAGGTGCTGTTCAAGCGCCGCCGATCCCGCGAGAGCAGCGGCGTTCAACCAGCTTGACATAGCCAAAATCATGACGCAGCCCATAGCCATCACCGCAAGCATAGCAGTGCGGCTCGAACGGCCTGTGATGTGCGGATAGAATCGTGCCATGTACGACCAAAAGGCGTAAATGCCGACGGATACGGAGGCGGAATAGATGACGGCGGCAAAAAATACCGCAGTCGGCGAACCGTCCAGAAGACTACGAACACCCAGATAAGTGTACACGCCCGAAGCAAGTGCGAGAACGGCGAGCGCGAAGCGTGTCATCGTTTCGACCGCCTCCAGGCTTTCCTGCAAGCGATGCGATGCGCCAAGCGCCATGGCCAATCTCCGGAAAAGGAATGTATTCCTTATACACTGACTTAAAATTCGGCGAATTCAAGGCTCCTGAAATATGAGCCTTTCCTCCATCCCGCCTGAACGCTCAAAGGTCCAGGTGCGCGTTTTTTTCCGATGGCTATTTCTGTGTCCAATCCTCATGTGTCCACCATCGTCAAACTGTTCGAAAAGTGCCGGTACAAGCACGATCTTTACACCGTGTTTTCTGACTGGTGCCAGTGCGCGGCAATCGCATTGAGCAATGCGGTCGATCTGCGCAAGCGCGATGAGCGCGAGAAACAATATCTGGAAGTGGTGCGTCGGTACGATCCCGCAATGCTGCAGATTTCCCCCGAGATCCTGGGCGCGGTCGTGATGGCGCTGGAAGAAAAGCCAACCGATATCCTGGGGCAAGTGTTTCATGCGCTGGAGTTGCACAACGCCGCCCGAGGTCAGTTTTTCACGCCCTACGCCATTTGTGAAATGATGGCGAAAATCAATATCGGTTCAGGCGATGGTGTTGCGGGCAAGCTGAAGCGCCGAGGTTACATTCGGGCGCAAGAACCGGCTTGCGGTTCAGGGGCAATGGTCATTGCCCTTGCCGAGGCCATGAAAGATGTCGGCCATAACTACCAGAAATGTTTGCATGTGACAGCAATGGATATTGATCGCCGTGCGGTTCACATGGCCTATATTCAGTTTGCACTCCTTCATATTCCCGCTGTGATCCTTGAGGGCAACACGCTTTCGCTTCAGTTTCGCGATGAATGGAAAACCCCGGCGCATTTTTTAGGCAGGATCAAATCGAACAGATGATGCGTTTTTATCGTCTGCAGCTGCGCCAGTGCCTACCCCGGCTTTGGATTTGGAAGAGCTACCAAAGCTCGATTATGCGGTTGAAAAAACGGGGCAAATCCGGCTGTTTTAGCAATATAAGTATAGCATATACGGATATACGGTGATATATATCCGTATATGCAAAATCAGGAGTAATAGGCATGGCCCAACTCTATATCAAAGATGACAGCGTGAACGATCTGGCCGTCGAGGTCATGAAAGTTACCAAGGCGCCGAATAAGACCGAAGCTGTGCGCCGTGCGCTTCAGCATGAACTTGATCGTGCGAAAGAGAAGGTCCCGTTGAGAGAGCGGATCAAGGAAATTCAGGACCGGGTTAGTAGCCGAATTGGTCCTAATCCAAAATCAGAGCCTTTCGACATGAAGGCATTTTTAGACGAACAGTGGGAAATCTAATGTACCTGGACGCATCCGCCATTGTAGCCATTCTAGCCGAAGAAGATGATGCAGGTTATTACATAGCGAAGTTGGAAGACACCAAACGGCAGATTTTCTGCTCACCCATGACTGTATATGAGGCCGTAATAAGCTTAGCTCGCAACGAAGCGAACAAGACTGTCGGCACGCAGTCGCCGGTCCCTCAACACTGCATTGACAACGCACAGATCGACGTTGCCTCTTTGCTTGATACCCTCAACGTCAAAGAAATGAGCATGAATGCGTCGATCCACGTCAAGTCGATCGCTGCCGCGAGAGAATACGGGAAGATTGTCGCTAGCCCTGCACGACTGAACATGGGCGATTGCTTTGTTTACGCGCTGGCAAAGGAATATCGCCTGCCCCTGCTGTTTAAAGGGGACGATTTCACCAAGACGGATATTGAGCGGGCATAACGCGACACTGGAGGCAACATGTGCGGTCGCTTTACCAATGAAATGACATGGAGCGAGATCCACGCGCTCTATAGCATTCTGGATAAAGGCCCGCCGCCCTCGAACATGCCGCCGCGCTATAACATCGCCCCCACCCAGAGCGTTCATTTCGCGCACAAGGATAGCGGCGGTCATTTGACGGTCGATTATGGCCGCTGGTGGCTGGTGCCGTTTTTCGCGAAAGAATTGCCCAAAGCGGCAATGTTCAATGCCAGGATCGAGACTGTTGATACGTCAGGCGCGTTTCGGGAGCCGTTCAAATCGAAGCGCTGTCTCATTCCTGCGGATGGATATTTTGAATGGACGACCAGCACCGAGGACGGAAAGAAAGACCCATGGCTGTTTCAGATGCCAGAGGCGAAAGGTTTTTCGTTTGCTGGCATATGGGCGCATAATGACAAGCTCGACGTAACGAGCTGCACGATCATCACAGCGCCGGCCACGCAGAAGATTTCAGAAATCCATGATCGTATGCCGGTCATTCTCAATCCCGCAGCATATGACGAATGGCTCGACACAGACGTAAAGGGCGAAGATGCAAAGGCCCTGTTGCGAAGCCAACATCTCAATGACGCTCTGGAGTTCTATCGCGTCGGCCGAGGCGTAAACTCGTCGCGGTACGATGGAACCGATACCAAGAAACCGATTGTAAATTCGCAATAAGGTCATCGGTGAATTGGCGTGCCACAATTGAATATCTGACCAACAATGGTCCCACCGATGTAGATTATTTCTTCAATGACATTAACGAGCTTCCAGACATTATCGGTAAGCGGTAGTTTCGCCACACTCGTTTTGGTGAAGATCAGGTGGTTTGGCTCTGACGATTGTTAAGTTTTTGAAGTAGCGCGTCAGCAAAAGGCCACTGGTATCGCAGCAGCTCGACCGTAGGGTTACCCCATCGCGATACATCACGCTTCTCGATGACGGTGCCATCGAGCTTTTCATAGATGGCAACAGCATTTGTGTTTTTAGCGAATACAAGCAAATGAACTGGCAATTTTTGCCGATCGCTATCAAAAGTCTCGATCGCTTGGTTAAGAAGCGACTTCGCCACCCCACGCTTCTGATATTCCTGCGAGACGTATAGATTATGCAGGTACGTACCGTGTTCCTTCCCTTCATTGAAGACGAAGCAGCAAAAACCAGCGATTTCCTGACCGTGCATGGCTACAAAAATAAGTTGGTCGGTATTCGGCCCAGCAAACCTTTTCTCCCACAGCTCTCTTTTTTCAAGCGGAAGTTCATTGGCCAGATAATGTTCTGGCAGGACATGGGCGTAAGTACTTTTGCTCATCACCACATGAAGATCGATGATCATTTCCATATCCGAGACTAATGCCCGACGATATTTCAGCATAATAATGTAACCCGTCTAATGTGAGCCAACCTTGCGGACAGCAAAATTTTCAGATTGACGGTACGCTGTAGGTTGAGCGTCTGCCAAGATGCTATTTCCTAGCTTTCGGGCTTACGCCAATAGATGCAAGTGTTACTGACATACCACATACTCTGCGCGCGAAAATGTTTCACGGGCGGACGAGGAGAAAACTACGTCTTCTTTTTGTCCGCATCCTGGAGCGCTCTATAGACTGACATGCGTGATATTTTGAGGTCACGGGCAATAGTTGCTTTGCTTGCTCCGGCCGACAGGCGACGGTGGATCTCATCGTTATCGATCTGCTTTGTGCGACCCGTGTAGATCCCCAAGCTCTTTGCAGCCTCAATACCGGCCCTTTGTCGATCCTTGATAAACTGAAGTTCCATGTCCGCCACCATACCTAGAATGGTGACGACCATTTTTCCCATTGAGCCGGTTGTTGAGATTTCAGGTTCAAGGACGCGTAGAGATGCACCTTTCTCCTCCAACTCGTGAGCCAGGTTGAGAACGTCGCGAGTAGACCTGCCAAGCCGATCCAAGCGGACAACAACCAGCTCATCGCCGGCGTGTAGAAAATCCATGATCGTTTCTAGCTCGGAGCGACCTTTGCGCGTCGACCCCGATCCAGTTTCGGATCGAATGATCTCGCAGCCTGCCTCCTTCAGCCGTTCATTTTGGACAACTAAATCCTGATCGTGTGTGCTTACGCGTGCGTAACCGATGCGAGCCATGGGATTCCGTAACATTAGGGTGGTTTACAATATGTAACGTCACTTTTTAGAAAAAACCACCCTTATGTGACGCGGAACTAGCGTCACATGGGTATGTAGCGTTGAGGTATACCCTAATGAAGCACCGCCCGATGCTGGAGGGCACTTTCTTTGAGGATGGAGAAATCAAGGGAGGAATTAACCCTCAAAAAATGGTTACTGTAAAAATTCGTTCCCAACCCTTATTTAGGGTATACTAAACTATCGTTAGCATCCGAATACGTAGGCGTTGACGCTTGAGGGTTACTATGTGCTCTTGCCTGCGAGGACGGGAGGAAAGCAAATGTCTAGCCCATCGATGGAAAAACCCATTATTCAGTTTCAAATTCGACCTCTCTTAAACGAGAGGGTCACGCAATACACATCGTCAATCGAGATGCGCCACCGGATTGTTGAAAAGACGATCCTGAAAGCAACGAACGATCCGACGTCATTGGTCGAGGACCCTATCGACAGCGCGCTTTTTCACCTGATGCATGAGACTGCAGTCCAGGAAATGAATATCAAGAAGGACGAGTTTCAACCCGGTTCGTTCGGCGTTCATCCGTGGCACACGGGAGGCGGCGATCCAAAATAAAACTGCAAAAATCGCCGAGCAAGTTCAAGTTGAGGAACTCGAACTGCTAACTGACCTACTGCTTGTCTGGTGCGAGAAAAACGACCGCCATACGGTAGAATTGCTTCCACATTGCAGTTTGATTTTGGAGCGCTACCGCCGCGGTGCAGACACAGCAGATAAGCTTTTTAAAGGCTTGTGAGTCACTGTTGCCTCCCCATTGCCCTTCGCGCCTGTGATCTGACCATAGAATAGCCAATCCGTCGAAATTCGGGGCATGGCGAAATCCGGCGAAATCACCCACTTCGTAAAGCGACGCCAGTAGACACACTGCAGATTCAATGAAATGAAATGGTCTAAGGGCGACTGGAATCTGCAAGATGAGTGTGATGAAGCAACTGAGGTGGGTTGGAGTGGCTTTATTAGCCCTCGGCTTTCCTGCAGCTGGAATATTGCCTGCTTGGGCGGGGTTCGAAAACGGCCCTATTGAAGTTGGCCAAGTTCTCATATTGCTCGGCGGCGCGGCAATGGCGCTATGGTTCGCGGTAGAAAGTCACACAAAGCTTCGATGGTTCTGGCTTGCCGTCTCTATCGTTTGGGCGATCTTGGCATTTCGCGAACTCAGCTGGGGCGGAGTTTTCATGCCTCCGTTGTCTAACGGCGATGAGGGACCGTTTTTCTCTTCGTCCCAGCTATGGTACAAGCCTTACATAATGCCTGCACTCATCGTCGTAGGCCTGATCTGCGCGGCATTTTCCATTAAGGGCAAGGGCATTTACGTTCTCAGGTTCCTGATTGTCACCTGGCGCTTTCCATTTGCCGACATTCTCTTGTTTATTGTCGCAATGATTGTCTCCGCTGGTGCGGAAGGACATATGGGTTTGAATTTCGGCGACTGGGGCCACATGCAGATACTGGAAGAAATGTCAGAGACTGCAGCTTATGCTTTCCTGCTGTCAGCGCAGGCAAGAGTGAAGCTTGCCCTTAGGCGGTAAAGGACACTCGTAAACCAAAGCGCTCAGACCGTGACCGTACAGCCTGATAACTCAGACCGTTGGACCGCCGATCATTTCGGAACAAACTGCAATTGATTGAGTTCACCTACAGAGCGCGGGCCGTGTCAACCGGACCCGACAGGGATGGTGAACATCGCGGTTTTTCCGGTTTCTCGCGATGGCCAACGAAATGGCAGACGAGCGCCCCACCTGTCCGGCTTCGCACTCGACAATTATTCGAATAGAATGATCAGAACTGACCTTCCATCCGGAGCGAACCCAGACGGTTGGATCGTCGCCTTGGGTTGTCACGTTGACGTTGAGCGAGGCCGTGCCGCCGGCAACATCGACTTCAGCTCCCAAACCACCGCGCAGCCAGAACGGGTTGGTTTCCTGCCCGTCGAAACTGAAAGCGGAAAGACCGGTGATGGTGCCGCTGGTGGCTGCGGTTTCGTCCTCGAACCGGTAAGCCGCTTCGGCGCGCGCCAGCAGGCGAATGTTGTCGTTGAATGCGTGAACGCCATCGACACCGGCACGGACAACCATGCTGTAGTCGCTGGTTGAATTAAAACTGGCCGGGAAGCCTCCCCCGGTTTCTGTGTAAGCATCGAGCTTTGCATGCGCACATGGTTTAGAAGTAATGTTAGAGTATACTTCAATGAATATAGTTCGGGCGTAGGCTCAGACGCACGGAACCTAGTGCCCTTTTCGTCCCTGAAACTATGGATTCGCAGCCATCCGCAAGGGCTTTCAAGAGTTGCTGTACTAAGCAGTATGGTTTGCCAACAGACAATCAAGGATTGGGAGCAGAAACACTATCAACCGGATCGAACGGCAATTTTACTGCTGAAAATGATCGAGCAAGCGCCAGGCATGGTTGCGCGGGCTCTCCCAAAATGACCATGTTTTGCTTCATGTACAGGTGGCATTCTACACGTGTTTTCTTCTTGGGACACCTTAGATAGTTGTTTGCCGAAATTTCACGATGCTTGATTGGGCGCGGATAACCGCGCCCATCTAGGCTACTTGATTGGCGGAGAAGCCTTACCAAGCTTTACTGACGGCTCACGGCCCCAGACACGAAGTTTGCCAAGTTCCGAAACGAAAGCCGACAGGCCCTCTTCTCCCGGCAAAGCCAGAACGCCTTCATCGAGATCACCTGCAATCCCCGCTTTTTCAAGCAGTGGCAAAGCTGTTTGATCATATCCGATGACCTTGCAGTGCTGAAAAGCGTCGGCCACAAAGTCTCTTGCAGTCGCCTCTTTCACCAGATCGTCAATCGCATTGGTCGACGTGAGAATGGCCACGGCATCGAACAGAACCGACGGCCCGCCGTCAATCATGTGGTGTGCTTCCACCCGCGAACCATCGGACGCCGTCACGCCACCGACTTTCGGAGCGATCAGCTCAAAAACGGCTTTCTCTTTAGTGATTGCCGTAGTCAGGCCTTTCAAAAGCTTGGCATCGACACCATCAGTGACCAGAATTCCAAGTTTGCGCCCTTCGAAACGCTTGGGACCGCGTTCCACGATGCTAAGCGCTGGCGATGGCTCGAGGTCCTGGCGCGTCGGCATGGCCGCATCCGCGGGCTGGGGCATGGATTGGAAGCCGAGCTTTTGCGCAACGGTCGTTGCCAGTGTCTCATCGATGTTCAGCAGATGCGATACCATGCGTTCGCGAATGACTGGGGCTTCTACCTTGCTGAGCTCAAAGGTTAGCGCCATGGCGATGTGGCGCTGCTCGGGCGCGGTCTGGCTAATATAGAACTGGCGAGCCTGGCTGTAATGATCGGCAAAACTCTCCGGACGAAGCCGCACTTTTGCCCCCTGCTCTTCTGATGGAAAATGCCTGTAGCCTTTCACCGGCGATTCCCGCGGGCCTTCGTTACGCGAATTTGGCTGATAGTTCGTTCGGCCAACTGGATTGCGCATCGCCATGTGGCCATCCTGCTGAAAATTGTGGAAGGGACACTTAGGCGCATTGATGGGTAGATGCGTAAAATTCGGTCCACCAAGTCGCTTCAATTGCGTATCTAGATAGGAGAAATTGCGACCCTGCAGCAGCGGATCGTTGCTGAAATCGATGCCCGGCGGCACGTTCTGGGTCATGAACGCAACTTGCTCGGTTTCGGCAAAAAAGTTGTCCGGCATTCGATCAAGGACCAGTCGTCCGATCGGCTGAACCGGCAAGATTTCCTCGGGAATGATCTTCGTCGGGTCGAGGATGTCGAAGTCGAAGCTGTCAGCGAATTCCTGGTCAAACAGCTGAACGCACAGTTCCCACTCAGGGAAATTGCCGGACTGGATCGCTTGCCAAAGGTCGCGACGGTGGAAGTCTGGATCAGCGCCATTGATTTTGACTGCTTCATTCCAGGCGACCGACTGCAGCCCTAGCTTTGGTTTCCAGTGAAACTTGACGAACGTGGACTCGTCCTTCGCATTGACAAACCGGAAGGTGTGTACGCCGAACCCTTCCATGAAGCGGAAGGAGCGTGGAATAGTACGGTCCGACATGATCCACATGACCATGTGCATGCTTTCGGGTGTAAGCGAAATAAAGTCCCAAAAATTGTCATGGGCAGTCTGCGCTTGCGGGAACGCACGGTCTGGCTCCTGTTTTGCGGCGTGTACGACATCTGGAAACTTTATCGGGTCTTGAATGAAGAATACCGGAATATTGTTGCCCACTAAGTCCCAGTTACCTTCCTGCGTGTAAAGCTTGACGGCGAAGCCGCGCACATCACGCGCAAGGTCGGCAGAGCCTTTGTTTCCCGCCACAGTCGAAAACCGCACAAACGCTGGCGTCCTTTCCCCTGGCCGCTGAAAAAGATCGGCTCTTGTGTAGGCCGCAAGTGACTCATAAGTTTCGAAGAAGCCGTGCGCCCCATAGCCTCGCGCGTGCACGACCCGCTCCGGGATACGCTCATGATCGAAGTGGAAGATTTTTTCACGAAAGTGAAAGTCGTCAATAAGCGCAGGGCCTCGGGCGCCGACGCGTAACGTGTTCTGATCGTCAGCCACTGGGCCTCCCTGGGCGGTCGTCAACACGTCGTGGCCGTCTTCAGCAAACTGGTGGAGTTCCCCGCCTTCCCCGCGATGGAGCTGCTGGTCATGGATGGTTATAATATTGGCCATCGTTTGGTTTGGCGTGGACGAATTTTTAGACGCTGACTGTTTGGGCAAAGGACCTGCGTTTTTGGACGGTGCGGATTTCTTGGCCATCGGTCTCTCCTCATGAGGGTTGATGCGCACAGAGAAAAGGCCGCCCTGCGGGCGGCCTCTTAGGAGACGGTAGATCGATCAGGCAACTTTCTTGCCCTTGGCATTTGCTGACGCTTCGGCGAGCTGCGTTAGCTTTTTATCGGTAGCTTCTTCTTCTGCAAGATTTGCCTGAAGCAGTGGGATTGCGTCCTTGAGGCCGAGTTGCTTGGCCCAGGCGATCAGCGTGCCGTACCGGGCAATCTCATAGTGCTCAACAGCTTGTGCCGAGGAAATGAGGCCCGCGTCGAGGGCGACCGAACCCTTGTATTCCTCGATGATCTCTTCCCCCTCGGCTATAATGCCCTGAATGGCCTCACAGGTCTTTCCACGAGCAGCTTTACCAAGAAGTTCGAACACCTGCTCAAGACGTTCAATTTGGCCCTGCGTTTCATCGCGGTGTTGCAAGAAACCAGCTTTGCCTTCTTCTGACTGCGAGGCGCGGGCCATTTTCGGCAAGGCTTTGAGAACCTGCTTTTCGGCAAAGTAGATGTCCTTGAGCGTATCAAGGAAAAGATCTTCCAATGTCTTCTCGGCCATAATATCTTCCTTTGTAGTTGGAACATTTAGCCTAAGTAACGTAGAGTTCACGAAAATGTTCCCTGTCATCCCCCGACGCATGAAGAAGCGGCCTGGGTCGCTGATGGACAAACCATTCGCGTTTCGTAGCCAACATTGGGAACTAGTCGCCATTGATTGAGTTCACCTGCAGAGCGCGGGCCGTGTCAACCGGACGCGACAGGGATGGTGAACATCGCGGTTTTTCCGGTTTCTGGCGGTGGCCAACGAAATGGCAGACGAGCGCCCCACCTGTCCGGCTTAGCGCTCGGCTCTATTTGCACTCTTCACCCGGATCAACATGCTGCGCGGAAAACGAAGTATAACAACATGTTGACTAATCTGTGTGACGGACCAACTGTCATCGACATCCACAGACTTCTTATTTTGCGTTAGCAACAATGATCTCGGGAACCGACAAAGTCGTTTCGCGAGGCTTAACCTGCCGGAAGTCAACACCAAGAAGCCGCTGATATTCAGCTTCTGCCAGCCCGTACAGTGGAGCAGAAATCTCGATGAGAGCCTGCCGGTCTCGCAGAACAATTCTGCTTCGTTTGCTCGAGACCACGCCCTCACCTTCCATTATATGTAACGCGTCGGTTATGGTCGGCCGTCGGACGCCTAGAACAAATGCCAAGGCTTCATGAGTCACACGAAGCTCGTGGCCATTAAGCCGGTCGAAATACATTAAAAGCCATCTGGCCAGGCCTGCTTCCACGCGTCGGCGAGTAGCGGGCCAACCAGTCGACACGAACTGGATCTGCTCAACCCGACCTGAGCGAAGAAACATCAGGTTCAGAAGGCTATGACGCTCGGCTGAAAGCGCCAGCGTTTCTGCACGGATGCGCCAGGCAGTACCCGCGACCTGGACCTGCATCGTCCAAGGCATCCGATCATCTGTTGAAGGGAAAACGTGGTTGATGACTCCTTCCCTTCCGATCAGTCCCAACTGATGGTATTCGGCGGAAAGCGGCGCCAACACTCCGATAATCGCGCTCTGCGGGAAATAGACATGGGGCAATGTCTTTAATGGGGTAGAAAGCACTTGGAGGGCCTCGAGGCGGACGCGCTCGAGATGCGGCGCTAGTTCCTCCGTAACGTGGGGCGGAAGTTGGTCCAGGAGAACATTCTCGTAGAGTTTCGACACTTATTCCTCGCAAGCTCCATCGATTTCGATATCTCGCAGGAAAATTAATCACCAGTATTCGAAAATCAAGGAATCCTCAGGTGTCTCTACGGTTTGGGGCGGCAGAGGAAAAATGATGCTACACTACTATCTTCATCAAACGCCACGTGCGTCACAGGAGAGCGTGAGCCGGATTATAAGTCCATCTGCATGCCAATCCTTCGAAATCTGTGCATTCAGAGTCCTGATCAACATTGCCTCGAGGGTTGTCCCAAAGCCCCTGTTATCCGTTGGTCCGACAGTCGCGCCTATTCCCATCGATTCCCGCCATTCTATTTCGAAACCGTTCGGCTGTCTTACCAAGGTAACATCCAGCCGCCCCTCTCTTAGGGAAAGAGCGCCGTACTTTACTGAATTGGTTGCATACTCGTGAAAAAGCAGTGCAAAGCTTGTCACCCGGTCGGCGGTAATTGGCCTGTCTTCACCGTGAAGACGCCATCTCCCGTCTTCCGTGTCGGCAAAAGGTGAGAGGAGTTTCGACAGCAGTGCAAAGAACGTGGCGGGCTGTTCAGTGGACGTTTCACCGTCGCTAACGCTGGTTAATGTCATTTCGTGGGCATGCGACAATGCAACCAAGCGGGTCTTCATGTTGCTGGCGAGTTCTGCAGGTGTCTGCGCCGAGCGTGCGGCCAACGTTATGATGCTGCTGATAATCGCGAAAAGGTTTTTGACGCGATGATGCATTTCCCGAAGCAGCATATTTTGATGCTCGGCCGCGTGTTTCCGCTCCGAGATATCGCGGGCAATTTTGGAGGCTCCGATGATCGTGCCATCACAGTCCCGGATGGGTGAGATCGTCAGGGAAATATCAATGAGGGTGCCGTCCTTGTGACGGCGGATCGTCTCAAAATGATCGACTCGCTCTCCTACATTGATCCGTGCTAGGATCGCTGGCTCTTCGTCCAGTCTTTCGTCGGGAATAAGAATTGTTATTGGTCTTCCAACCGCTTCGGCGGCCGTATAGCCAAAGAGACGTTCCGCGCTCCGGTTCCAAGTAGTGATGATCCCTTGAAGGGATTTGCTAATGATAGCGTCATCGGACGATTCGACAATCGCGGCAAGGAACGCCGCTGCTTCATGCGCCGATTGCCCTTCTCTATCGTTTACTTTGATCAGGTGCTGGCCGCCTTTTATTGTGCCTTCCCCGCCCATACGATCATCTTCCATTCTTCAAATACGCGCGATGCGAAGTGGAATATTTTTTGGCCGGCAAATGATCCCCCGTTTCCCTACAATATCTGTTTTTAATGCTGGTGCAATGGGGAGCACCCGTAAGGTGCAGCGAAACCAATTATGAATACGGCAAACAGGAGCGAATCCGGGCGAGCGTTCGTCGCAGGAACCAGAACAAACCGCTGAAGCATCATTTCAGCAGATCGCGAGTTATTGAGAGACGGCTAGCGTCAGCCAACACGATGCAAATCCTTGTGGTGACAGGGTGATCGTAAGTCGAAGTGATACCGCGACCTATACCGTGTCCGCAGGTGCGCCCAAAGCTGATCGTTCTCTCTCCCTACAGAACTTTAGGAACAGCCGCAGCTCCTTGGAACAAACGTGAGTCTTGTCCAGTTAGTAACCATTCAAACACCCCTTTTAAGCAGGAGAGTTCAATGGCTGACCGAGATGACGAAAAACCGCGTCTACAGCATGGCGACACATACTCCGTAAACAACGGACCACAGTCGCACCCGCAAGGCGTGGAGACAACGACTACTGGCCAGGTCACCGCATCCGCCTCAGACATAAAACAGAAAGTGGCTGACGACATCCATGCGGTTTCCGGCTTCGTCGAAGAGCAGATAGGTTCAATAACAAACAAGGCCAAGGACGTTGCGGAGGATCAAAAAGGCTATCTTGCTAACAAGGTGGGCAGTGTTGCCTTAGCCGTGGAGAAAGTGGCAGCCGAGTTACAGAATGGTGATGACCCAGAGATCGGCCGGGTGGCGCGCAGCGTCGGTTCAACCGTGCGCCGGTTGTCAGATGACATGCATGGTCGCAGCATAGGTGAAATCGCAGCCATGGCTGAAGATTTCGGTCGCAAACAGCCCCTCGCTTTTCTTGGAATAGCGGCAATTGCGGGTCTTGCGGCAAGTCGCTTCCTTACAGCATCGGCGCCAGGCAATGGTAACGAGACTCAAGTCTCAACGGCTCGAGTAACTGGCACTTCAACTCTGACGACGAATGAGCCAACTACCACTACAGTGAAGGGGCATTCCAATGGCTGACAAGGAAAATCGTTCCCTGCCTGAGCTCGTTACCGGATTGGTAAGTGACATCTCAGGCCTTTTCCGCAAGGAAATTGATCTGGCCAAGGCAGAGGCTTCGGAGAAGATGTCTCATGCCTTGTTGGGCTTAGAGGCTTTCGCCGCTGGCGTCATCCTTGCGATTTGCGCCATCGGGGTGCTACTCGCAGCGCTTATCAAAGGCCTAACCGTGTTCTTGGTAGCGCAGGGTATGTTAGAAACTACGGCTGACGCTCTTTCATCGATCGCGGTAGGTGTTGTCGTAGCACTTGTGGCATGGGTGCTGATTGCGCGTGGCCTTTCGTCTTTCAAAGGCGAAAATCTTAAACTTGAACGAACAGCGGCCTCGCTCCAGCGTGATGCTCAGGTAGTAAAGGACAGAACGTGATGGCTTCTACATCAGAAAATCCAAAGTCCGCGGAGATCGAACGGGAAATTGCTGAAGATCGCCGACGCATCGAAGACAGATTGGACGCGATCCAGCAACGCATGTCGCCTGGTCAACTTGTGGATGAGGTTTTGGCTTATGCCAAATCATCCGGGGGCGGCGAATATGCATCTAACCTCGGGGCTGCTGTCAAAAGCAATCCTGTTCCTGTGGCACTCGTCGGAGTGGGCCTCGCTTGGCTCATGGCTGGGCCAAAAACTGGATCCTCGGTTTCTCACCGAGCGGAAGATGAGTATCCGCTTGCCCAGGTAAGTGGAGATTTGCGACGGACCGGACCGGTCCAAACGGAGGGCGACCTGCGTTACACTAGTTTTACTGACAGTGGCGGGGGCCGGTTCAAAGCCTTGACCGATGAAGCCGGTAGGCGCGCGGGTCACTTTGTTGACGAGAGCGGCAAGAAGTTTCGTGGTTTTGCTGACGCGTCGGGCCGACAGATACATGATATCAGGGACGAAGCCGGCCACCTTCTTGACGAAGCATCTGGTTGGGTATCTAGCAGTTGGCATGAGCTGAAGAGCTCAGCTGGAAAGTTTGGTGAGCAAGTCGCCGACATGGGCCAATCCGCGCGCGATACAGGCTCGCACGTCAACGAGGCAATTCTCCGACATTTCAAGGACCAACCACTCGTGGGCGGAGCCCTTGCCTTTGCGGTGGGCGCTGCTATCGGTGCAGCCTTGCCGCGGACAGAGGCTGAGGACACGGCGATAGGGGAAATTTCGGACGACGTGAAATCTCGAGTTTCCACCGAAGTCGCAACCCAAATCGACAAAGCCGAGAAAGTTACGTCGGATGTGTATGACAAAGCGATAGCAGTTGCAGCGGATGTGCACGATGTGGTTCGCGACCGCGTCATCGAGGAATCACAGTCCGTAACGAGCACACCGCAATCGTCTGTTTCGAAAGACCCTGCTTAGTTCCAAAACAAGACGCAGGCGAACAGCCTGCGTCTTTGACAGCAGCTCTTTTGCGGGCACTTATCTTTCTTTCGCACCATATAACTCAAGACCATTCCGCCTTGGCGATGGAGGGCGACATTCCACCATTTTGCCGAAGGTGGCCACGAGATAGTCACTCGCCAGTCCGCTCTGATCCATAACTTCTCCACCCGGAGAAAATCCTCCACGGAGATCGTCTGTAAATCCCCGGGTCGACTATTCGAGTTGCGGAGGAATTCATTTTGGCACCGTAAACCTGGGTTGTCCCTCTCTGCGGTCGGTGTCGCTATGCGAGAATGCGAGACGGCTTTAGAGCCACTGCCGTCCCTGAGGCCGTGCTTATACGCGACAGGCAATCCCCTCGACCCTTGCTGCGCCTTTAGAACTTCTCCAAGCCCTTGCCGATGACAAACGCCTGTATTTAATGAAACTTTTCCCCGGGCGACTGGGATCCAACAGTGCTTGCCCTACATTAGGAGAATCTCCATATTCGTTTGCGCAACGGTAAGGCCCGCTTGATGATGCGTCCGACTTTCCGAGGAAGTTCTCTGATCATGATAATCCAGGGCTTTCTCCACCAGCACTGCGGGAAGAAGTTTTCCTGAACGAGCTCTGTTCCCTATTATTATGACGCTAGCTCAACCTCAACTCAGTATGCTAATCTTCCGGTAGGTCGACGAGAGATCGACCGTAGGAGGAGATAATGAAGCAGCAAGCAGAGTCTGTCAGTGTGGTCTGGCCGCAGCCGGTTTTGGTTCGGATTGGATATGGTTCATCCGAGGTGGTGGAAGGACCGGGGCGCGCGATTGAGATGCTCCAGCATCGCTGGCCTAGTCGACGTGGACTCCACTACGATCGAGCGAAAAACGCGTGCATACTGGCCGCAGCAAGAAACAGTTCGCCCCATGTCGCCCGCGAGGAGTTTATTGCGGCTGCGCTCGAGGCTGACGTGCTAGCACATTAGGCAACAGGTATTAAGCCAAAAGAGCCTAGGCAGGGCATGGGTGAAGTCATCGGGGTGCCAGGTTGCCGAACCCGACGTCGTTCGAAATGCTGCCTGTCACACTGGGAGTATCAATAGGCTGCTATGACCCTTTACGTGCGCGAGACGGACCTAGAGTGGCAGGGTCTTTTTTCGACCGAGGCGTGAATCCATCGTGCCATACCGGAACTGATAGAATGAGATCACAGTAAGCTCGCAGTGAGGCAACGCTGCGCGCCCGGACCGAGGAGCGATTTCGGCATGAAGTCTGATCTAAACAGATTCACCGCGCTATTGGATGCTGATGCTATCGAATTGCTCACCGATATGCTGATCATATGGTGCCCTAAAAACAAGCGCGATCCATCAGGGCTTTTGCCAAAACGGGACGTCATTTTGCAGAGATTTCGATCTGGTGAATATAACACGAACCGCCTTTTTGTCGATCTGTAGGGGCTGATCCGCAGGGATTTTTGATAGGACGATGGAGAGTTTTCTGCCGAACTTGCGCTGCACTAAGTGGCTCAATATTGAATATGGGGAACTAACGCCTTGGTTGCTTCGCAAATGATCCAGCGCAGTTGAGTCTTAAGCAATTATCATATGGGTGACGATCGCCTCAGAAATTCCTCAGTAGTGAGAACCTCGACCTGGACGGAAAATCGGCTAGCTAAAAGCTCCAGGGACGCATCGTGTGTATCATCCGCGCCACTGCAGACGGCATCCCTAAGCAGGATAACTTTATAGCCCAAGTCAATAGCGCCAAGGACGGTCGCGAGCACACACATATCAGTTTCACCGCCGGTGATAACTAACGCAGTCACTTCCTCTTGGTCCAGTAATGGATGAAGATGTCCGCTGGTCCACGGTGAGTATGTGCTTTTGTCGAACACTCTAGCAGGGGGGACCAGGCTCCTTAGCTCAGGTATCAAATCAACCATTCCCGGTGCAAGGACCGGGAGCGTCATCTCGTGCCACTTTTCGTAATAGGTCTGCCACATACCGGGCATATCGGACGGATGCCGAGGAGGTACAAAGCGTGTAAATATCGTACGCTCGCGGTGATATCGGGAGACCTCAAGGACCTCGTCCACGACCCGCTTCATCCAAGTAACATGCCACGGTGTGTCTTCTGAAAACATCCTCTGCATATCGATGCATAAATGAACCCAATTGTTCATGAGCCCTCCTCGCCAGACTTAATCTGAACGCTATTCACAAGTGTGTCGGCCGAGCATCCGATGTGTCCAGGAGCTCAGTTAGGTGTGACAGCTAACGCGCGTTTGTGACCAGAGCGGCGGTATGCTGTCAAAATTTTCTGAACAGCTTCGGGCTGGATCTGCTTACCCTCGAGGAAGTCGTCGATCTCATCATATGAGACGCCGTATACCTCCTCATCGGGTTTCAGCGGGGCATCACTTTCCAAATCCGCCGTCGGTATTTTGTAAATCAATTCGTCAGGCGCACCAAAATAACGCGCAAGCGCTCGCACACGGCGTTTGTTGAGTCCCGCTAGCGGAAGAATATCGGCAGCTCCGTCCCCGAATTTGGTGAAGAAACCCATTAACGCTTCGGCTGCATGATCGGTCCCCACGACGAGACCATCAGCGCCTGCTGCAAGTGCGTATTGAGCGATCATTCGCTGCCTGGCCTTGATATTACCGAGGTGGAAATGAAGACGGGGCCCAGAAAGCAACTGATCGGCGTCACGTCTTACTTCCCTTAGCATAGCATCAGCTGCGGGCTGTATATTGACAGTGATGACTTCATCCGGCTCGATGACTGAAAGGCATTTTCGTGCATCTTCCTCATCCACCTGGCGTCCATATGGAAGTCTCACCGCAATGAAGCGCGCTTCATACCTGTCGGATCGCAGTGACTGGACGGCCAATTGCGATAAAAGCCCAGCGGTAAGGGAGTCCACCCCACCGCTAATACCGAGAACAAGCGCCTTGGTACCTGACGATTTCACATAATCTGTCAGGAAGGTAGTTCGCCGCGCAACCTCATCGCTCGCGTCGAAGGTATCTGTTACACCAAGAGCACGGATAATATTCTTCTGATCATTTGTCATGCCTAAGGCCTATAACCGGTGGACGCTCAGCACTGGCATTGATTGAGTGATGTAACGCCCCCCCAGTGGCGAATGGGAGCATCCCCTCTCGACGCATCTCCGACGGGAGCAGTCCCGCTTCACGCGCAGCTAAAACGAACCGCTCTCGCGTTTCTTCCGGCGTTTCACGCCCATCAATAGCCGCCCTGCATGAGCTCCGTGCCGCCACGTAGGCAGGACCGCTACTGTCAGGCCATTCATCCATGAGAAAAATAAGGGCCGCGAAGGGGCCATGCACAGTCTGCATGCCACTGTGAGGCATTGTTAGTTCGAGTGGTATGCCCCAACTGAGTGCTGACATATTCGTTCCTCCAAAAGCCGGTAACAATGCGCTACCTGATATGTTCCCGTTATTGCCAAAAAAACAGGGCATTGTTTTGTGTCGAGGTAGAGCGTCAGACTAAGGATGGTTTACGGGGAGCGCCCCCTCGTCATCCCGTCTCCAGCAGGTAACTGTCTGTCGCTGCAGGCTATGGTTTGTTCGGGAGGTTATCTTTAGATGAGGGTCCTCCCGACGATTATCAAGATCAAATGGCCTTGGCCGTCGATTCCATCCAGGCACGATGGCGGAGCTCATCTTCATGGGCCTTCATGAAAAATGCTTTCGACTGGGGGATGGCATCTTCGTGACGCGATGCTCGCTCGTAAGCAGTGACGGTGTCATCTTCATTCGTCTTCATGGCTTTCAGGATCGCTGAGTCGCCCATCAGGTCTGCAAGCGCGATCTTGCCTGTCGTTAGCATCTGCTTCATGTCGCCTTCGGTCGGGGCTTCGATGCCAAGCTCTCGAGCCATGTCGTTCAAGACGGAAACATGCTGAAGATGATCCTGCTTGAACTCGGCGATTTTCGCACTGAGTGCTTTGTCGTCCAGCCGCTCGATGCAGGAATCGTATGCGGCGATTGCGTCATGCTCTAGATAAAGAAGGTCTTTGACGAGCTTTTCGATGTTGCCTTCGTTGCCAACCATAGTGACCATTTTTTTGCAAACTCCATTTGTGATAGGACCTCGAAAACGTTGGTTGGCTGATGTTGTTCCCTCGAGGGTCGGGACTATACGCGACCAGACGCAGTGGCTTAGATAGGAGCCAGGTTCGGTCGAAATTTACTGAAGGATACGGTTTGCTAATATGTTGGCGGCTGAATCCAACAGAAAGAAAATCAGCGAAATCTTCGAACGCTTTTTTCCCCAAATTTACGACCATTCTCGCCAGTCGCCGACAGGGCTAGTCAACCACTTCCTTCAAAATGAAAATCCGAAATAATTACTAGAGAAGCCAGCTTCCACTTTTTCACTATGTAAAGAGCATCTCAGGATCAACTGCCGGTTCCAGGATGCGCCGCCGCAAAACGAACAGTGTTTCGTCTTCTGCAAGATCGCACCTCGTCACATTAGGAAGAGGCCCTTAGGATCCAAGCGGCTTTACAAGTTTCCAACACTAAGGATAAAGGTAACATTGATTATTAGTATAAAAGTACCGTCACCTATTTCCTCCTAGCGTGGCAAGAAATCGTCTGTAGGGAACCCAGATCACACTCCAGGGTTTAATCGCTAAGCCCAAAGGAGAGCGATGATGGACGACACTCGATACCCTAATCCGCCATATCCTAAACAGCAGCAGGAGCCGCCCGGTAAGACTGCTATGATGCAGCCTGTCCCAGATCATGGCGAGCATTCCTATAAAGGTGATGGCAAACTTACAGGGAAAGTCGCTCTCATTACCGGAGCCGACTCCGGGATTGGCAAGGCCGTCGCTATCGCTTTCGCCCGGGAAGGTGCCGACATCGTTATTTCCTACCTCAACGAGGACGATGATGCCCGCGACACCGCAAAATGGGTGGAGGACGCCGGCCGGAAGGTACTTGTCATTCCTGGCGACATCAAATCCGAGGAACACTGCACCGACATTATACAACGCACCGTCGACGAGCTCGGTGGCATCGACATCCTTGTAAACAACGCCGCTTTCCAACGAACCTATGATGACATCGCCGATATTACGGGTGATGAGTGGGATGAAACTTTCCGAACCAACATCTACGCGCCATTCTTTCTCTCGAAGGCTGCTACTCGTCACATGAAGCCGGGCAGTTCAATCATTAACACGACCTCGATCCAGTCAAGGCAGCCATCGCCGCAGCTTTTGGCCTATGCGTCCACAAAAGGCGCCATCTCTAACTTCACCGCAGGTCTGGCCGAAATGCTTGCAGACAAAGGCATACGTGTAAATGCGGTTGCGCCCGGGCCAATTTGGACTCCACTTATTCCCTCGACAATGTCAGCTGAAAAAGCAGCCAAGTTTGGTGAGAACACCCTTATCGGTCGGGCCGGGCAACCAGCACAACTGGTCGGCGCTTACGTCCTGCTTGCCTCTGCGCTGGGAAGTTACATGACGGGGGCCGTCATTCCTGTTACGGGCGGCGAAATCATGATCTGAAAGGCAACTGGCTGCCGACTCACGCATGCAACCGCATACGGAGGGCCTTCAACGGACCTAAAAAAATTTGAGGAAAATCTTGAAACCCGTTTTTCCCAAAATTAGATCATTGTCGTCAGTCGCCGACAGGGGCTGACAGAACCGAGGACGCGAGTTTCCGCGTCTCCATTCCATCTCGCTTTACGGAGGATTTGGCTATGAGAACTGAACTTGATTTTGCACCTCTCTATCGCTCCAGCGTCGGCTTCGACCGCGTGTTCAATCTTTTGACCAACGCGCAGCGTCTACAGGCAGTTGACCCTTGGCCTCCTTATGACATCGTCAAAACGAGTGACGACGATTACCGTATCGAAATGGCGGTCGCGGGCTTCGGCGAAGCCGATCTCGACATCATGCAGGAGCGCAACGTACTGGTTGTAAAAGGCCAAAGGGCCGAGGACAGAGACGGCGAATATCTCCATCGCGGCATTGCCGGTCGTCCTTTTGAGCGCCGTTTTGAACTTGCCGACCATGTGAAGGTAGAAGAAGCCACTTTGGTGAATGGACTTCTACGCATTGCATTGCGGCGAGAGATTCCCGAAGCCCTGAAACCGCGCAAAATCACGATCGGCCAGACTGGTAATCAGGCAGCCCCGCTACAAATCGAAGCGGAACGACAGGTCGCATAAGGCGTCCGACATGAAGACGCGGCTTGTAAGAACTTGAACATAAGCGGGAAGCGGACCACGCTTCCCGCCTTCATCTCTCATACAGACACAATCGGGGCAGATGGAAAGGAGAAGCCGATGAAACCCGATATGTTCGAGGAACCCGTCACCATTCTTTTGGGTCTAGGCATGCCAACAAAAGTCAGATCGGTCATGCATGCCTACCAGATACTCTTGGATTGGCGAAACCCTGCCGATCTTGAGCGCGAGCTAGCGGTCAAAGCGTGCAAGACTGCGATCAAGGGGGAAATCGATGCGCAGACCGCACGAGCCGTTTTTTTGGCCTTTGCCGAGCGGCATGATCTCTTTGCGCCGGACGTTGACAGTCTGGTGGCGCAGAGTAAAAAGCGCAACAGCGACCCCCATATTCGTTGAGCGAATTATGACAAGTGCGTTGCGGGGCTCACCCCTCTTCAACGCGCTTCAGTTCAAAGAAATAAAAGCGGTCGTCGCCGTTAATCACCATTGTTCCCATGACGTGACCGTCGCCGATCTTGCGGAAATGATCGACGATGGGCTGCTTGTCGTAGATCATCGCAGCACTCATTACCCCCTGAAATGGCTGCGATTCTAACGACGCTACGGAGCCTCTGGCTCGCATCCAAGGCAGCAGATAGGGAAATAGGTTGCTTAAAGCTTGTGCTCTTCCGAGCCTGTGGATACGAAGTGCAAAACGGAGCGGTACCCACGCGGGGTCTATAGGTATCAAGCATTTTTGCCCTGCACGAAACAACAGCGCATCGGCGCGCATCTCAGCCGAGAACCGTTTGCCAAACCACCCAAGATTTTCCAGCACGCCGTCTAAGGGGTGTCCGGATGGAATACCCCTGCCCTTCCACAAGCCGATCATCTCCTGCAAATCGACAGGTGGAAGCTGCCGAAACCGCTCCATCTGGTTCATAGTACTCTCACGCAGACACGTTTCGAGATTTCACCAACCGTTTGATGGCTTGTTCCAGTGGTCTCTGCCCATCGCAGTAGTCCTGCCACGCGGTGCCATTTTCTAGCAGGTCAGGCACAGTGCGGATTGTAAATCGCTTGGGATCCAAATCGGTCTTTACTTGGCTCCAGTTCAGGGGCATCGACACGGTTGCGCCGGGGCGCGCGCGGGGCGATAAAGGAGCGACCGCTGTCGCCATCCTGTCGTTGCGCAGATAATCCAGGAATATGCGACCTTCCCGTTGGTTCTTGGCCATCTTGATCAGGTAAAGATCCGGATTGTCTCGTGCCATATCCTGGCAAACGTCATGAGCAAAACCTTTCGCCAAGTCCCAGCTCAGCTTTTTGCCCTTCGGCACGGCCAAGGGGGTGACGACATGAAGGCCTTTACCACCAGTCGTCTTGCAGAAGCTAACGAGCCCCAGGTCTTGCAACCGATCGCGAATTTCCCGCGCAGCTTCGACGACTGCAGAAAATTCCACATCCGGACCTGGATCGAGGTCGAACACCAACCGACCCGGCACTTCCGGCTGGTTGGGCTCGCAGTTCCAGGGATGTAGCTCGACGCCACCAATCTGCGCGACGGCAGCCAGCCCTTCGACTCGGTCGATCTGTAGATACGGCTTTTTGTCGCCGAAGACGGTGACGAGTTCCAGCAGGTTGGATGTTCCCGGCATGGCATGGCGCTGGAAGAACTGTTCGCCAGCAATCCCATCCGGCGTGCGGATGATCGAGCAAGGTCGGCCCTTGATATGGTTGATCAGCCAGGATCCAACAGCCTCGTGATATCGGGCCAGATCGAGTTTGGTCACCGGCTCGTTGTCGCCAGCATCCGGCCAGAGCGGCTTGTCCGGGCTTGAGACCATCACACCCATCACCTCTACCTTCGCCCCCTTGCGCAAGCGTTTAGGCGGTGACTTGGCGGCCTCAGGATCAGGCAGTTCGTTTTCAACCGGAGACGCCGGTGTTTCGGCCTCAACCTCGTCGGCCGACTTGTATTCTCTCAGGCCCTTAAAAGCCGCCTGCCGAACCTGGCCATCTCCCGTCCAGCCTGCAAATTCTATCTCCGCCACGAGTTCTGGTTTAAGCCAAACGATATCGGAGGAGTTCTTAGGCGCACCGATGCCTGTGAACGGCGACTTCGATGCCTCCATCGCCTTCAGCTTTGGCAGAAGCGTCTCAACGACCTTCGCGCCGTAACCCGTACCCACACGGCCAACATAAACGAAATGGTTATTACGATTGACACCCACGAGTAGCGAGCGGAACTTGCCATTGGTCTTTGCATAGGCGCCGATGACAACTTCATGGCCGGCCCGGCATTTCGATTTCGCCCAGGTCTTCGTGCGGCCTGATCGATAGGGCGCATCAGCCTGTTTTGAAACGATGCCTTCCAGTGATAGACGACACGCAGATTTCAGCACCGCATCGCCACCGGACTCAAAATGCTCGACAAATCGAAGTCGGGGGTTGTCTCCGGCGTCCGATAGTAGCGTCTGCAGTCTATCCTTGCGTTCGGTCAGAGGCAGCTCCCGAACGTCTTCACTTCCGACGAAAAGCAGATCGAAAGCGAAAAAGACGAGGTCGTCCGTCTTGCCTTCCGACAGGGACGCCTGCAGCGCGGCGAAGTCAGGTGCACCATTTTCGTCGAGGGCGCAAATCTCACCATCGATGATGCAGTTGGGCAGAGTGGAAGAGGACTGAGCAATTGCGGACCATTTTTTCGTCCAGTCCAATCCCTTGCGGGTCTTCAGGGTGACCTCACGGTTTTCGACGCGCATCTGGATGCGATAGCCATCGAACTTGATCTCATGTATCCAGCCGCTTGCGGTTGGCGGCCGCGCCAGGGTTTCGCAAAGCTGCGGCGCGATAAAGTCAGGCATATACGCAGCTTTTGAGGTAGCCGACCTCTTCGCTGATTTGGTGGCTGTCTTCTTTGTCCCCGCCTTGCGCTCGTCGGCGGCAAGTGCGTGATTGCTGTCCCAGACGGCGTTGGCTTCCACAGCACCACTTTCAAGCATGAATGACTTCGGCTTTTTGCCTTTGCCAGATGCGATAGCCTCCATCGTCCGGCCGGACGCCACCGAGGTATCGTTTTCCTCAAGCACGGCGGCACCATTTTCCTCGACGGAGAACTCGTCATGGTGCTTGATCAGCAGCCAGTTGGTGCGTTTGCCGCCGTCGCGATCATGCCGCATGCGGACGAGCACAAAACTGCCATGCAGACGATTACCCTCAAGCGTGAATTTGAAGTCACCTCTGGCCAGCGCCTCTTCCGGTGTCTTTTTCCCTTCGGGCTCCCAGTAGCCGCGATCCCACAACATCACCGTGCCGCCTCCATATTGGCCTTTCAGGATCGTGCCTTCAAAGTCACCGTAGTCGAGAGGGTGATCTTCAACTTCAACCGCGAGTCGTTTGTCGCCCGGATCAAGAGACGGCCCTTTTGTAACCGCCCAGGACTTGAATACTCCGTCCAGTTCTAGTCGAAGATCGTAGTGCAGCCGCGTCGCGTCATGTTTCTGGATCACGAACCGCCGACGATTGGACGGCTTGACCTGCGCCTCTCCGGTCGGTTCCTGCGTCTGCTTGAAATCGCGCTTCGCCCGGTATTTAGAGAGATTGTCGGCCATGGGTAATTCTCCTTTTCCGTCTGTACAAACGCCATGAGCGCCCTCGTGGTTTCGCCAGCAACGGAACTAAGTGGGCGGCATCGCAGTTTCACGCATGACTGTGCGCCCATACTGGAGAGGCTATCTCAAACTGTCGCTGGTCACGTGCCCTGTCGCTATGACACCGGCGACATCCGGATCCGAAAAGGTCCGTTTCCACACACTCAAAAGAGCCACCGGCAACCGGGTGGTTTCCCAGTACATCGACAGCGTCACGGGCAAACCGGGAGCGCTGGCGCCTCATGAAGCCGGTAATGGCCGTTTGTCATGGAATGGACCGGATTATCCATTAGAACCACCCCAAGCGATCGGCCTTTCTTTGGGACTGCATGAACTGGCGACGAATGCAGCAAAATATGGTGCGCTTTCAGGTGACGAGGCAGTGTCAAAATCACTTGGACTGTTGAAACCGATGGGAGCTTTGAACTCCACTGGACGGAGCAGGATGGCCCGCTGGTGCGGGAGCCGTCAGCGACGGGGTTTGGCTCTCGCCTGATCCGTCGCATGATCGGCCCGTACTTTACCGGCGAGACCACCCTGGAGTTTCCGCCAAAAGGTGTTCGCTTTCGTTTGATCGGTAAACTTCCTCTCAAGTCGAACACTATCGACCCGTGAGACAGTTCACCGCGCCAATGATCCGCTTATATTCATGCGGTTTTTGGAAGAAAAGTGTTCGAGATGGCAGCCGATCTTGGACTAGTCGAGCAAGACCCGAGGTGATGATAACGCCAATGGTCGGCCACTCATCGTGGATCGTCTTAGAAAGCATAAGACCGTCAATGGAACCAGGCATATGGACGTCAGTGAAAACGACATCGATGTCATCCCGCTCCCGAAGAATAGCTACGGCTTGATCACCGGACGACGCCTCAACCAATTCAAAACCGGCATCTGAAAGGGCATCAACTGCATCCATGCGGATCAGGCCCTCATCTTCGACGACTAGTACAACCGTTTTTTTTTCGTGCAATGTACCCATAGCTCACCTTCCACTGCACTTAACCCCTTTTTCGTAACTGAGTTCCCGGGGGCCGCGATCAATAGTGCCTGATCTGCCAGTAGCGGATGGCGTATGCATCTATGGCGGTTTGGACCAATAGACCTTTTCGGTTAGCCGTCCCTTAATTATGGAAATGGCGACACCGTGAAATATGTTGGTGGTGTTGTTCCCGCTCGAGAGACGGATGATCGTTTCGCCACACTGGTTTGACGGCTAACAGGGATGTCTCAACGAAATGCTATCCGCAGAATAGGATCCAAGAGGCTTGGAACAATCAAGTGTAGAGGGGGTTCGGAGAGAATTGCCAACCGAAAGGTAACCCGATGTCCACGAGAGAGCCAAGCGCACAGAGCCCAAACCATCGTTGGCTTTCCTATAACGCGGGCGCTTTCTTAATTGGGCTCTCGTTCGGCGGTTTTTTCGATGGAATCCTTTTTCACCAGATACTGCAATGGCACGGCTTACTGAGTTCCGTTGATCGTCCCGGGTTTGGCGACCTCCGCTTTCGGGTGATGATGGATGGTATCTTCCATGCTGGAATGTACATAGTGGCAGTTTCTGGAATTTATCTTTTTTGGATCGGCTTGAGGTCGCATCCAGAAGGCAACATCCACCCCCCCGGGGCTATGATGTTAACAGGGTTTGGCGCTTGGCACGTGCTTGATGCAATAATCAATCACTGGCTACTTGGTTTACACCACATCAAAGAAGATCAGTATTGGCTCTTATGGGACATCATGGTCTTTATCGCCGGGGTGATCTGCATGTCCATCGCCATCGTTGTCTACCGCACTCAAACCAAAGTTCGGATGCGTAAGCGGTCCCGTCCGATAGTTATGGTCTTACTTGCAACATCGGTCGCTGGCGGGGCTGCTGCCATGCCTTTTGGGTACGGTGATAACGTCATCGTTGCTTTCGACCGCGGGAGCTCCGAAGCAAGCCAAATGGCTGCTGTCTCCTCCGTGGATGGCCGCCTTGTTTGGAATGACAACGAAAACGCTGTGTGGATTATAGAAGTGCCATCCAAGTTCAAGGCACTAACACTTTACGGCAAAGGCGCCCTGATACTTGGTGGCACACTGGCCGGCGCGGGATGCTTTTCCACCTCACCTCCTGCCATGCTCGAACCCTGGGTGTGAAAAAAAAGGAGGAATGTTTCAGTGTTGGGACGGTTGATCTGTGGCAATTCTCACCGTCGCCTCTGAACGGAATCGGCCCCGCCAAATTTGCGCGTACATTGTGCGAAACATATGATTAAGAGCTGGACAGCAGTTGGGACCCGTCAGCCATCGCTTGAGAGTAAACAGGTCTTTGGAACACATTTCCCGTGGAGAAGTTAGGTCTCTGCCAAGCTAATGTGTCCCACCGCATAGCTGGCACCCGTTGGAAATTTTAGCGCGTCTCAAAAGAGACGCGCTTTTTTTTGCGTTACATACCGAAATCGGTTGGGAACTCTCATCGCATGATTGCAGACACTCTTTGCTTTGAATCGATGACCCAGACGGAACAAATGGAACCCTGTGCTCCCCTCAGTCTTCTCTGTGAGGAAACAATGGAGATCCAATATGAGCGCTCGTCCTGATAAATTAGGTGACCTTGTCGTCGTCGTTGTCGGCGCCTCAAGTGGCTTTGGACGCGGAAGCGCCATTAAGCTTGCGGCGGAAGGCTCGTCGGTTGTCATCGCTGCACGGCGTAAACACATGCTGGACGAGATCGTGTCTGAGATTGAAAGCGGAGGCGGAAGCGCCCTTGCTGTCGAGGCCGATGTCACTGACCCGGCGCAAGTTTCAGAAATTGCCAAGTCGGCCATTAATCAGTTCGGACGGATCGATGTCTGGATAAACAACGTTGGGGTCGGAGCCATTGGATACTTTTGGGATATTCCCATCGAAGACCACTCTCGCCTCATCGACGTCAACCTGAAGGGGCTGATCTACGGGACGCACGTCGCGCTTGATCAGTTCATAATCCAAGGCTACGGCACGCTGATCAATACAGGGTCAATTGACAGTGAAGTACCTCTGGCTCTTCAGAATACCTACGCAGCCACGAAAGCTGGCGTCCTCAGTTTAAGCCGCACACTCAATGAAGAGTTGCGGCTTGCGAAGATGGAGGACATCAAGGTCGGGACGATCATGCCTTGGGCGGTCGACACGCCATGGTGGACCCATGCAGCTAACTATACTGGCCATGAACCCCGTATGGCGATGATGGACGATCCTGAAATCGTCGTAGATGCAATCGTGAGATCGTGTCTCCGTCCCAAAGAAGAGCGTCCTGTTGGATGGAAGGCGAAAGCCTCTGATATGTCCCATCATTTGATACCAGACCTTACGGAGCGGTTGTCGGCAAATATCGCCAAGAAAGAATCCGATCGCGGCGATCCAAGGTCGTTTCATACAGGGGCCATACATGAACCAATGCTCGACGGCATGGGGATGGATGGCGGGATCAGAGCCCGTATGAAACGTGAAGATGCTAACGATTAAAGGTCTCTGTCGCAGTTACCCATAACCTAACGAGGGCATAACGCGGAGTTGCGATGGATAGCTTTGAGACAACATTTCATGCCGAAGTAGAGGATGACGACCCGGCTGAGATTGGTTTTTTTACCTGGGATCTTTCGGAAAACAGTTTGCGCGCCGATGCCGCCCTAGCAGCTTTGTTTGGTCTGGACGCGGAAGACGCGGCAAATGGTCTTCCGATTGAAGTTTATCTAAAACGGGTGCATCCGGAAGATCGTCCAAGCCTTGCAAAAACTATAAGAGACAGCATCATTGCCAATAGGCCGCAACAGCAAACCTATCGCGTGTGCAACCCGTCCAATGAGTACACGCTTGTGACGGGCTACGGACGCGGCTTCCGTGATCGAAACGGTGACACCGTAACATATGTCGGAATTGTTATACCCGCCCTATCATCTGGTGAAGCTTTCCGCCCCCATTAACATTATGTACGGCGAACTGGTTATTAACAGGCTTCTTCAATTTCAGCCGGAGGATGAAATCCCAGTTCTTCCAAGGTTTTCAACATACGGCACACACCTGGATGCTCGGTCGAATAGTAGATTGTTTGCGCCTGGCGGCGAGCGGTGACAAAATTGGCGGCCTTCAACTTTGCAAGATGTTGTGACAGGGCGGACTGACTTAATCCAACTTGTTCCGCCAAATCGCCTACGGCGGTCTCTCGGCCAGCGATAAAACGCAGGATTTGCAGACGTTTTTCGTTGGCCAAGGCGCCCAGCAGCCTTGCGCGATCATTGAAACCGGACTCTATCACGGCGTTCCTTCCTCGGTGGATGCATTAGGCGCAGCTTATGCGCTTTGCTAGGCGATTAATAGCCTCTTTCACATGTAAGTCACTGTTGGGAGGAACAAAGAAAGCTGCCGTTAGTTCGAGACGCAAAAGCTATGTCAAGCGGTTGAACTTAGCTCTTAACGCATGAGCTAAAAATGAAAAGCGCATCCGATTCCGAGTAGGGATGTTGAATGAACGTTTTCAGCTACGGTACCTTGAAACGAGGGTTCGCTCTCCAGGAGAAAGGGCTTAACACCGCGCGATTTCAGGGCGAGGTCGTTACCGCTGTGCCTTACCCACTCTTCATCGCGGTTTTTCGGGCCGATGATGTTGGATCAACCTGGACAGGGCCCTGCATGTCCGCGGCGAATTGTTTAAGGTGACCGAAGAGTGTCTTCCTAAGTTGGATGGCTTGGAAGACGTTGGTCAGAAAAGCAGTTACCGTGGCACAGTGCCTGTGAAAGGCTTCCAAGAAGGTGAGCTAACAGCAATCTGTTATTTCAAGACTGAAACGTGGCTTAATCCCCTGCATTCCCTTTGTCTTGGTGACTAACGAGATCGACGTTTTATTCCGCCGTGGGAGCGATGAAATGAGCCACCTTATTGAAATCTTCTTGCCTTCAAATGTTGACGACGCGCAGCGCAAGATCGAGCAAGTCGAAAGGGAGCTCGTCGCACGGTTCGGTGGAGCAACCCTACATGTCAACTCACCTGCGCAAGGGCTTTGGTACGGAGGCTCTGGTGTCGAACACGACAAAATCATCGTGGCAGAGGTTATGGTGGAGGAACTAGATCGTGAATGATGGGTCTCTTACCGCACGAGCCTGGAGCGCAGCTTCAATGGATGAAATTTTAGTTCGCGCGACACCGGTGTGCCGCCTGTAGACGTCCTGACCGATCGGGGACGCCCGATAACCGTGTAAAACGATTGGTAAGCACTTGGTACGGCCGTCAACCGGAGCCTGCGTTTGCCAAGCCACTTCGAACACTAGATGAATCCGTTGAGTTATCCCGGACTCTTGTGGCCTGCTCTCCTAAACTTCTCCCTACTACAGACAGATTTTTCGGTCGGGCTACGATAATTCGTGGAACAGACAAAACCGTTTAGCACGACTCTGCCAACCGGAAGTTAGCGCCAAGAAGTCGCTGGTATTCGGCTTCCGCAAGTCCGTACAGTGGGCCGGAAAGTTTTATGAGATCCGGTCGGTTTCGAAGGACGATGCTTCCGCGCTTGCAGGTAATCATACCCTCACCTTCCAGTATGTGTAGCGCGTCGATTATGGTCGAGCGCCGGACATCCAGAACAAATGCCAAAGCGTCATGCGTTACACGAAGCTCGTCGCCATCGAGCCGGTCAAAATACATTAGTAGCCACTTGCGAGACGCGCTTCAACGCCCCGTCGTGCGGAAGGATGTCTGAAGATGTAGCAAGCAATTGAGTGACTCAAGACGGACTCGTTCAAGATTGAGTGCGATCTCGGCGGAAACGTGAGGCGCAAGTCGATCTAGGAGAATATTTCCGTAGGGTTGTGACACTGGTTCCTCGAAAAGTTCCTTGATTTCAGCATGGTGCCGTTAACGTATCTACGAGAATTCATAAATCAAGGAACCGTTCCGCAATTATGTGGTTCGGGTTGGCAAAAGGAAAGAAGATGCCCCGCTACTATCTTCACCATCGCCGCAACGCGCACACGATCATACATGATCCCGAGGGGGCCGAATTTGCGAGCCTCGAAGATGCTCGCCTTGAGGCAGTGGCCGCTGCCCGAGAATTACTGGCGAGACAAGTAATCGAGGGACGAGTGCAGGAAGGCCAAGTAATCGAGATTGCAGCGAGTGAAGGAACCGTGTTGATGACGGTGCCTTTTACGGCCGCCGTTCGGGTGGAGAAAGCCGACCCTCCGTGTTGCGAGTAGGGCCCTGTTACTGACCTTGGGACAGAAAATCCATAGCCAGAATTTCAACGACCGAAAAGCTCTTTTATAGCCTTAGCCAGATCTTCTTGACTGTATGGCTTGGTTATCAAAGTCGCGCCAGAGAACGCCTCGTCCGTTACACGCGATTGTCCGCTCGCCAAAATAACCTTGAAGACCCGACCTGCAGTTTGAAGCTCCCGTACGAGGTCATAACCGGATACGTCGGGTAGACCGATATCGGTCACAAGAAGATCAAAGCTGCGCTGGGCCACCGTGAGAGCTTCCTTCCCGGATCCCGCTTCCAGAACGGTGTGACCCAGATCCATAAGCATCTCCGCTGTGTTCATGCGGATAAGCGCATCGTCTTCAACTAACAGCACGTTGAGCGTTGGATTGGGATGTGTTGGGACGTTGACAACTGGTGTCTTCTGAGTTCGGACCTGCGTACGCTGAGCGCGGTTCCCAAGAACATGCCGGATTTTACGAGCCAGCGCTTCACGGGTGTAAGGTTTGGACAGCAGTTCAACGCCGACATCAAGTCTACCGCCATGAACGATCGAATTTTCGGTGTAACCAGATGTATAAAGTACCGCGAGATCCGGTTGACGTTCTTTTGCCCGCTTGGCTAGTTCGGTACTCTTCATACTGCCCGGCATGACAACATCTGTGAACAGAACGTCGATCGAAATTCCAGATTCTACGATCACGAGTGCCGCTTCCGCGCTCGGCGCTGTTAAGACACTGTATCCGAGGTCAGTGAGCGTCTCGACTACGGTGGCGCGGACCTCATCGTCGTCTTCGGCAACCAGGATGGTTTCGGAGCCTCCAACAATCGGCCCCAAGGCAATAGGAGCTTCACGATCTTCACTAGAGAGCGCGCGCGGGAGGTACATGCGAACAGTCGTCCCATGACCCACTTCAGAATAGATTTTGACATGGCCGCCTGATTGCTTCACGAAACCAAATACCATGGACAGGCCAAGTCCCGTTCCCTTTCCCTCCGGCTTCGTGGAGAAAAATGGTTCAAACACCTGTTCGATCATATCGGCTGGAATACCTGTACCCGTGTCGGTTACCGAGAGCATAACATATTGGCCGGCTTCGACTTCATCATGCTTGGCTGCATAGTCGTCATCCAAGAAGGCGTTCCCAACCTCAATTGTTAACTTACCCCGCCCGTCCATAGCGTCACGCGCATTGATCGCCAGGTTAAGGACGGCATTTTCCACTTGAGCCGGGTCCGCGAGGCAGTTCCAGAGACCACCAGCGATAACCGTCTCAATTTCGATGGCCTCGCCAATCGACCGCCGCAGCATGTCGTCCATGTCGCGCAGGAACCGCCCAATGTTAATGACCTTTGGATCAAGGGCCTGGCGTCGCCCAAACGCCAACAGCTGACTTGCCAATTTGGCACCGCGAGTGACCCCAGCCATTGCATTTGTCAGGCGACGCTGTGCTTTCTCGTTTCCAGAGAGGTCTTTTTGCAAAAGCTGGAGGTTGCCCGAGACAACTTGCAGCAAATTGTTGAAGTCATGTGCAACCCCGCCCGTTAGCTTACCAATGGTCTCAAGCTTTTGACTGTGACGCAGTCGCTCTTCTGAGGCCCGCAATTCTTCTGTTCTCTGAATGACTTTCTGTTCAAGACCCTCAGTGAGCTGTAAAAGGTCGTTCTCCGCGCGGCGGCGCTCCACGGCATTGCGCAGTCTCAGCGCCATCTCCTTTAAAAATGTCAGCTCCTCGTTGCGCCATGCTGTTGCCTTCGAGTTATTGACGAACAGGACCGCGACAAGTCCACTTTGCTCCCTCAACGGAACATTGACGCTTGCACGCGCGGAAATCACGTCTAATGCTGCGGCGCGCTCCCGTGTTCGAGGATCGACCTCGGCGTCGGATATAACAACGATTTCACCCTTCTTGAGGTCGTCAACAAACATGCCGTAGTCGCGAAAACGTCGTAGTCCGCTTAGGCTACCAGTGCGGCCACTCGTCCAGTCGTGTTCGATTAATATTGTCTCGCGGGCCTCATCGATTGTCCCATAACCTGCGCGACTGACTTTCAGCAGACTTCCAATCGTCTGCAGTGCTGCTTTCACGATATCGCCGGGATCACGCAGCGTTGCAACGTGCTCATTAAATTCGATAATCGCCGTTCGCTGTATCTCGGCAATTTTGAGTTCGTGAACATCCGTGCAAGTGCCATACCAGCGCGTGATTTGACCTTGGGCGTCAATGACCGGGTTTGCTCGACCAATAACCCAGCGATAATGTCCGGTATGATGTCGCAGACGATACTCGATGTGATAGGGCTCGCCAGTTCGCAAACATTCGCGCCATACAGACCATGCTCTTTCGCGATCATCCGGGTGGAAAATCTCATTCCAGCCAACGCCGTCCGTGGAACCACGCTCGACGCCAGTGAACTCATACCAACGCTCGTTGTAGAAGTCGTGAAAACCGTCAGGCCGGGTCGACCAAACCATCTGGTCAATCGAGTTGGTCAGGGCTTTCAGGCCGCTCTCGCTTGCCCAGAGCTTTTGTTCCATATCGTGTCGCTCATCAATATCGATGACCGAGCCAATATAACCAAGGAATGTTCCATCCGCAGAAAAGCGGGGTTCCGCCGCGTCGATAGCCCACCTGTAAATGCCGTCGTGACGGCGAAGACGGTACTCGAGTCGAAAGCCTTCCCGACGAGCCAACGCCTCCATGAACGTTCGGGTCGCCAGTTCCTTATCGTCAGGATGCGTGGCGTCGAGCCAACCGAAACCTTCGGCTTGCTCCTGGGATTGCCCCGTAAACTCGTACCATTTGGTATTGAGGTAATTGCATGCACCCGCCTCATCGACGACCCACATCATAACCGGTGCGTGATCTGCCATATTGCGAAAACGCGCTTCGCTTTCCCTAAGCTGCTGTTCGCCTCTTGTGCGCTCTGTCGTCTCGCTCACGATACATAATACACCCCCAACCGAACCATCTGCGATGGTTACGGCTGAGTAAGCAATGTCGAAGGTTACCGTTTCCGGATGACCATGACGCTCGATATAAAAGGGTCTATCCTTGAGAAAAACAGGCAAGCCCCTCTCCATCACCTGATCGAGGAGCGGCTTGAGATCTTCCCATAGCTCACTCCAATAATCCCGCGCGGGACGGCCGAAAGCATCTGGATGCTTCAGGCCAATGGATGGAGCGTATGCTTCATTGTAGAGAGCGACATATTCCCTACCCCAAAACAAAATAATCTGGTGTGGGGACGCCGCTATCGTCCGAAATGTAGTTCTCAAATCCGCTGGCCATTGCTCAAAAGCGCTGATGTGGGCGGTGGGAAGTCCACCTAGCATTTCTTGAACCCACGCCGTGTCGGCACCCGCGGACGTATTCATGCTTATCAAGCCTCATTTAAACCGTTAGACTTGCCTAAAGAAGCCAACGCAAACAGTAAAGACCCGAGAATGTACGAAGCGTTGGCCGGTCGTTCCACTGTTCCCGAGCGGTCCCTAGACCTTTGGGAGTGCTTCGGTATCATCCAGCGAGTTGGGAACACCGATACGTCAGGTCCGAAGGAGAAATTTAATGGAAGATAAAGACCAAGCACTGAGTGTCGTAGTCCGATCCGACGCTCACGGGCACTGGGTAGAGTGGACTAATGCAGGGGAAACCGGATCTTTGGGCCCTTATCAGGATGCGCAAATGTCGGACGACGTGCGGGCGGCTAAGGAGCGAGAGTTATCCGAGAACTCTGGACACATAGATGAAGCCAAACCTCCACGTGACGTCTACGTTCCCGTTCCAAAAGACGAGCGTAGGTAAGCAAAATGCGGCGCAGGAAATCTGTTGCGGGCGACCGGTGATTAGTCGAGTGAGGAACATCCGGTTCAACACCCCGGCCTTTCGCCACCGCACGACACGGTAGTAGCAGGTGGTACGCGGACCATAGCGTTCGGGTAGGTCCCGCCACGGCGCACCGGACCGCAGCACCCAGAAAATCCAATTCAGAACGCGACGATCGTCTACGCGTGACACGGCTCGCGGTTTGTTGGGAGGATTGGCTCAATCACGCGCCACTCGAAGTCGGTCAAGTCATAACGGCTCATGCCGAGCCTGAACAGAATTGGCAGCGAAATGTAAGTCCATTCGGTAACTCGCTTTACTCTTTTGATCAAAGCACTGTATCCCGAGACCATGATTATGATCCGACCTTCCCGCCCCGACGACGGCACCCGCATCATTGAAATTTGGCGAGGCGCAGTTGACGCTACGCACGACTTTCTAACGCCTGAGGATCGTCTCGCCATTGACGAAATGGTGTGCGGTTTCCTTCCGCAAGCTCCACTCTGGCTTGCAGTTGATGAAAATGACTACCTGATGGCATTCATGCTAATCGACGAAGGACACATGGAAGCGCTATTCGTTGATCCCGCCCGGCGCGGAACCGGAATTGGTGCTGCCCTGGTGAAGCATGGCCTCGCCCGTCATCCAAGAATGACAACCGACGTCAACGAGCAGAATGATCAAGCTGTTCGGTTCTATGAACGAATGGGATTCAGGCGGACGGGCCGTTCGCCAATTGACGGACAGGGCAGGCCATATCCACTCATCCACCTAGAATATGTGAACTGACTGGCCGAGGTCCGGGAATCAAACGCGGCAGCTTCATTGCGCTGAGATTAATGGTTCACGACCTAGAACTTAAACGGTCGCCCTAGTTGCTTGGAAGAAGGTAGAACCGTTTCGTTCTCGATCGGAACGAATCGGATGCGTAACGGTTGATTCGCTTTCAAGCGTCAGTCGGAGTATCTCGTATGGCAGCGCATCGAGCACAGTGGAAAGGCTTCTTGAAGGTTGGTGAAGTGAGTTGTGGGATCGCGCTCTACACAGCGGCGTCCACCTCAGATCGCATCAGTTTCAACACCATCAACAAAGCCACCGGACATCGCGTCAATCGCGTTTTCATAGACAGCACCACCGAAGAGGTTGTGCCTCGCGAGCAGCAGACTAAGGGGTTTGAGGTCGATAATGGTCTCTACGTCATCATTGACCCAGATGAGATCGCAGCTGCTATTCCCGATAGCAACAAGACCCTGGAAATCGAAGCGTTTATAACCTGCTCTGATGTGGATGACGTATACTTTGACAAGCCGTATTATCTGACACCGGATAAGACCGGGTCCGATGCATTCACCGCGCTGCGCGACGCAATGGAGAAATCAAAAGTGGCTGCTATAGCGCGGGCGGTCCTCTTCCGTCGCATGCGGACGGTTCTTATTCGTCCTCACGGTAAGGGCCTGATTGCGACCACATTGAACTATGACTACGAGGTTCGGTCTTCGAAGAAAGCATTCGAGGAAATGCCGAAGATTAAGCTTGAGGCCGAAATGCTTGATCTCGCCCGACATATCATCTCCACCAAGAAAGGCACCTTCGATCCGGCGACATTTGATGATCGCTACGAAGCAGCTCTTGCTGAACTGGTTAAAGCGAAGATCTCTGGCAAAGCGCTTCCCAAGCGGAAAGCAGTCGAAGTGTCGAAACCAAACGATCTATTGGATGCACTTCGTAAAAGCGCCGGCATGTCGAAAGGTGGTGAAGCGAAACCGAAACGCGCCGCAGCCAACGTCAACAGGACAACGACCAAAAAACCCGCAGCCCGAGGGGCCTCTAAAAGCTCGTCATCTTCGTCAGCATCCAGAAAGGCTGGTTGATCATGCCTAGACCTTATTGGCGCGGTTATCTCAAACTCAGCCTTGTGACCTGCCCCGTCACGATGTCGCCGGCTACGTCGGAAAGTGAGAAGGTGCGCTTTCACACTTTGAACTCCGAAACCGGCAACCGTGTCGTTTCACAATACATCGACTCCGTCACGAGTAAGCCGGTGAAAGAGGGCGACGATGTTCGCGGTTACGCGCGGGGAGAAGACGACTACGTCATCCTCACGGACGATGATCTCGATGCTGTCGAGCTCGACACGGTGAAAACCATCGACGTTGAGAAGTTCGTACCAGCCGATAGCATCGAATGGGTTTATCTCGAAAAACCGCATTATCTGATGCCGGAAAGTGAAGTTGGCAACGAGGCATTCGCCGTGATCCGCGATGCCATGAAATCTGACAAAGTCGTTGGAGTTTCGAAACTCGTCATGGGCCGCCGTGAGCGTGCGGTTGTGCTGGAGCCTCGGGATGATGGCATCGTCTTGTGGACCCTGCGTTTCGGTGACGAGGTCAGGCCTGAGAAAGAATACTTCGAGAATATCGAGGACGATTCTGACCCTGAACTGGTCCCCCTGATGCAGAAACTCATCAAGCAAAAAACCGAGAAATGGTCACCGAATATGGTGAGCGACCCTGTCCAGGAAACGCTGCTGCAACTGATTGCGAAGAAAAAGAAATCACTGAAACCTAAAAGCAATAGTCGCAAAGGAGATGCGCCAGCGGAACCTAACAACGTCGTCAACATTATGGATGCACTGAAGAAGTCGTTGGCCAAAGAGCTTAACGGCGGAAGAAAGGCTGGCTGATATGCATTTGACTGAAACACACATTGAACACTCAAATGATGGCTGGAAGATCGAATTCATTGGAGATGATGGCGATGAAGTGATCGTCAAAGTCGCTGGTGACAACGATCTTGACGAGGTCGATGTTGTCGAGCGGGCTCGCGCCGTGATGGTGCAATTGACCGCATTTGGTACTCGCGGCGGTGGAGAAAGCGTCAATTCCTATGATGCTCTCAGTAACGGTAATTTTGATGATGACGACAGTATCGTGGTGGAGACGCACCACTGACCGCCCCTCACCTTCACTCGTGTTTTGGATTTCGTGCAGGGTCGCCAATGGGCGGCCCTTTTTCAAAACGGGCGCCAAACCTTATTGTCGTGTTACGCTTCCAATTGACTGACGCCATCAACCGTTGATGCATCTTTTTCATGAGGTTGCGAGTTAGTGAGGTATCGCTAACGAAGGAGAATACCATGAGCAAGCGCGAACTGATTGATACGGGAACCAACAAGCGTTACGTCCGCCGAGATGAGGACGGCCGCTTCAAAGAATCCGTTGATGTGGGCAGGTCTCTCTCAGCAGACAAGCGGCATGACGCCAAACACGATGCAAAACCGGGGGAAGGAGACAAGGGCGACCGCAAGTCGAAGTGATAGTCGCGACCTACAATGTCAATGGCGTAAACGGCCGCCTTGAGGTTTTGCTGAAATGGCTCGAAGAGGCGCAGCCGGACATTGCCATACTTCAGGAACTGAAAGCGCCTGACATCCGGTTTCCCGAAGACGCAATCGGAAAGGCTGGGTACGGCGCGGTTTGGCATGGTCAGAAATCGTGGAACGGTGTCGCGATACTCGCTAGAGGACAGCTGCCATTACTCACCCGTAAGGGGCTACCTGGGGAACCAGAGGATGAACAGAGCCGCTACATTGAGGCTATAGTAGATGGCATCGTAATCGGCGGTCTCTATCTTCCGAACGGTAATCCATATCCTGGCCCGAAGTTCGAATACAAACTCCGCTGGTTTCAACGTTTGCGGGATTATGCGGCGGGGCTTCTCGAACTTGAGGTACCCGTCATTCTCGCCGGCGACTACAACGTCATGCCGACCGAGCTCGACGTATATAAGCCAGAAAGATGGAAGAACGATGCACTCTTCCGCATTGAGGTCAGAGATGCATTTCGCGAGCTGATTGCTCAAGGATGGACGGATGCCATCCGTGAACTTCACCCCCATGAAACAATTTACACTTTCTGGGATTACTTCCGGAATGCCTATGCAAGAAATGCCGGGCTCCGTCTGGATCATTTCCTTCTCAGCCCCGATCTCGCCGAACGGTTAGTGGAGGCAGAAGTAGACAAGCATGTCCGCGGGTGGGACCACACGAGTGATCATGCTCCTGTCAGAATTGAACTTGCAGAAAAGCCCATCAAAAGGAGAAAGAGATGACAGCGCAATGGCGAGATGAACTCCGGCTCAAACTAGAAGATTTGGTCGACAGGTTCGTTACGGAAGGCGTCGACCAAAAGGAAGTTCTCGGGGCGGTCAGCGAAGAGATAGGAAATCTGCATAAAGCCTACCAGCAAGATCCAGATCCCGCTGACGACGATAGCATGGTCGATGAACCAGCCAACGACTGGCCCGCTGCGACCTAACTATCTTTTACGTCAACGAGGCATTTTACCAATGAGCCATTCGCTGTTGCCTCTCACGCCACATTCGCATCGTAGTTTGGGAAGCAACATAGTGATGACACACTGTTTTCCGTGTTTTCGGGCCATCTCCCAGCGATTGACAGGCGCAACCCGGTCGCAGCTCTTGCAGTGGATCGCGAGCGTTTTCCATTCTGGCAACGAGGCGAATGTGTACTCGGGATCATCAAGAACGTCGGGATAGTGGTCCGTTCTTTCCTTGCCCTTCGACTGCCTCAATGACTCCGGTGGATCAGGCGCGAGCTCGCATGTCATGCGGTTTCGACCATTCATGTGCGTCAAGTATTTGCCGGGACGTTCACGGATCGCGGCTTTGTAAGCAGCGATTGAGACGGCAAAGCTCGATGACGAAGAGATAACTTCGATGATCGAGCCGCCAGCGTCGGGCGGATCATCCCATACTTCCACGCGGAAAGTGTGGCTGGTTTCCATGACCGACTATGCCCGCACGACCGGTAGATCAGCAAGCCGCGTCGTATATCTGGGCGACCTCATGCTTGCCTTGGTTTCAAAAGATCGCTTAAAGCCTTCGCTTGCAAGGATCACGGTCTTCTTGCCCCACTTGTCGTTGACGGCATCCAGTGCGGCCGACAATTTCACGGACTTGGCTTGCTCATGTGCAAACAGGTCTACCGGGGCCAGCTCCTCTGGCACCAGGTCATCGAGCATCACGCCCGCCTTTGTATATGCAAACCCGTTATTCTCTTTATTTCCCTTCCATGCCTTTTCGGCACAACGGAGCGCTGTCTGCACGAGTGCCATGGTCGTATTTGACGGCGGGGATAACTTGGCGGTTCTGGATGAGCTGTCCCGAGCGGATCCGTTGTGCGGGTTCGTGTGGAAGAAAACCGTCATATGAGCAGCAACGAGGCCATGACTACGTAGCTTTTCGGCCGCACGTGTTGCATGTGCGGTGATAGCCTGCTGAAGGACGGCCAGCGATGTCATGGGCGATCCTGCAGAACGGGTCACAGCCATCCCCTTGCGGGTGGGCTCTACATCCTGAAGCTCCATGCAAGGTATTCCACGAAGTTCTGCGACAGTACGCTCAAGCACAACGGTCCCGATCTGCCGAGCAAGAGGCAACGGCATATCGCGGAGCTGGGCGACAGTGTTTATTCCCAAGCCGAGGAGTTTTTCAGTCGTTCTTGATCCTACACCCCAGACTTCCGAGACATCACTGCGAGCCATGCAGTAGCCGGCGATCTGTTCGTCCATCAAGTCAGCAATGCCATTAAAGACCGGGTTTTTCTTCGCGATGAAGTTCGCAAATTTCGCCATCGTCTTACTCGGACCAATACCGACACAGGTTGGAATGCCGGTGTTCTGGCGCACAGTCGCCCGCATTTCAGCCGCATGGTCGATCATCCTGCCACCGAAGCCGGACATGTCCACGAAAGTTTCGTCGATGCTGTAGATTTCGGTGCGTGGGCTGAAGTCGGAAATGGTAGCTGCTACGCGCCGGGATATATCGCCGTACAGGGTATAATTGCTCGAAAACAGGCGGATGCCATGCTCTTTCGTCTTCTGTTTAAAGAGATGAGCAGGCTCCCCCATCTTAATTCCAAGAACTTTCGCCTCGTCGCTGCGCGCGACGGCGCATCCATCGTTGTTCGACAACACGACGACCGGAACGCCCCGAAGTCTGGGATCAAACAGCCTTTCGCAGCTGACATAAAAATTGTTGCAGTCGATCAGAGCAATAGGATCTGCCATTTTATTCGACCGGATAGCGGCGAGCGATGCCTGCAACAACGCCCCAGATTTCAGTTGTTTCGAGAACAGGGAGCGGAGGATAATGATCGTCGGACCTTGCTTCGAGCCACATTCGGCCGTCGCGCCTGGTCAACACTTTCAGAAGCATATCTCCGTTGTGGAGGGCGAGAACCGTCCGGCCGGGTTGAACCTTACCCGCCCTGTCTATCGCTACAAAATCACCGTCGAGGATTCCTGCACGACAGAGGGAGTTTCCTGAAACTTTGTACCAGAATGTGGAAGTCTCTCGCCGAACGATCCAAGCGATTAGATCGATAGGGTCTTCGAGATCGTCTCCTGCTGGAGATGGAAATCCTGCCGATACCATCAGTCCAGCGGTCCTCACCTCACGGACTATGTAGTCCACGGAAACAGGCTCAACGGTGGCAATGGCATGGAGCATGGAATGTCGGCTTCTCAATGGCAGGTAATTCCGTTCTCATTATGTTCTCGTTCATGAGCGAGTCAAGATGGAAACGATTGGGAGAGATTGTCGTTGGCGTTTGCGCCGGGTTCACCATTGCCTCATGTGGCAACAACGAGTCTATCAATCTTCAATGCGGTAGACTTCGGCGTTATCCTGCAGCTCGCGCAGACCCTTGTAGCTGGAATGCCGCAGTTTCACGTCGCCGGTCCAACCTCGATACTCGATTTCCGCGATTAGTGTTGGCTCGACCCACACGACATCACGCTTGCCAGTGTATCGAACGGGCGGCGCTTTCTTTTTCCAGATGAGTTTGTTCATCTGTGTCTGTAGGTTTGCTACTTCATTCTGCTTGAAGCCCGTGCCAACGGATCCAACATAGACGACCTGGCCGTTGTGGTAAGCACCGAGCAAAAGAGAACTGAAGCCGATGGTTGATCGCTCATATCCGACGATAAAGAAACTCTCGGATGCAACACATTTGATTTTGATCCAGTCGTCATTCCGGCCGGAGCGATATGGCCTATCAAGGCGCTTTGCGATGATGCCTTCAAGCCCATGTATGCATGCGGCTTCCAACATCTCAGCACCCGTAGCATCAAACGTTTCCGAAAACTGGATCGGGCTTTCTGCGCTGCCAATCAGATCGGCAAGAAGATGCCGGCGAACACGCAGGTCAGTGTTCTGCATATCATGGCCGTCCAGATAAAGCAGGTCAAAGGCGACAAACTGTGCCGGTGAAGTCTTTTTGCCCGACCGCCCTCCGAGCGAAGTCTGCAGCAGGTTAAAGTCTGATCGACCCTGCTCATCGTACATGACTGCTTCGCCGTCCAATATCGCGGTTGCTACACCCAGTTCTCTAGCGCCACGCTCGATTTCTGGAAAACGCTTCGTCCAGTCATGACCACTTTTAGTAAGAATACGCACGCCAGATAACTCGATGTGCACCGCCAAGCGATACCCATCCCATTTTATCTCGTAGCTCCAATCATCACCTTCGGGCGGTTTTGATTTCAAGGTAGCCAGACACGGTTCAATACGTTCTGGCATTGGATCTAAGGGAAGGTTCGGCTGCTCCGGATTCCTGCGACGCCGAGGCCTTGACCGAACAGGAGGTTCGGTTTCTCGCAACAAAGGTTTCGGGCGCGGCTTCTTTGTCATGAAGACAAGTGAGCCAGAAGATTGTTAAAATATCAATATGGCTAGATTTGAAGAGATTTTTCTCTGTGGCCAGTTGCCTGATTACGGTCTAACCTTACGATACATATTCTTACGACTTGCGGCCTAGAGGCTGCGTATTTGAGGAAAATTTGATGGCAACTGGTACAGTTAAGTTCTTTAATCAGGATAAAGGTTTCGGCTTCATAACTCCGGATAATGGCGCCGGAGATGTGTTTGTTCATGTCTCAGCGGTTCAAAGCGTTCAACCACTTCGGGAAGGCCAGAAAGTGAACTTCGAAATTGGCCAGGACCGCAAAACTGGTAAGTCCAAAGCGGAAAATGTCGTACCTGAATAAACTCCACTCTATTAGCTGCTTGCAGAACGTAGACCGAGGTTGCATCGCATGCGGCGTCTTTTAGCGCCACATGCGATAGTTGCTGTATCAAGAACAACGCCCTGCCAACGTAAAAATAGTACTCAGCCTATTTCGCAGGCGTACCGCAGAGCCGACGTGTGCGGCAGTTCTCGATGGCTGCGTCGATTATCTCAGAAGGTGTGTTTGGATCATCGAACACCATTTCGATTTCGATGACGTAACTACGCCGCCGCAACTCTTCGGCTCTGCCTGGAGCGCCTTTTAGGCGTGCAACATCTTTCGCAGTGGTAACCAAAGAATGTTGTCGCTTTGCTGCCGTGTCTAGCAGGTCAGCAACCTCGTCGTTTTCAAACGTGTGGTGGTCACTGAACGATCGCCGCTCCATGATATTCGCACCCAGGCTTTCGACGGTTCTGTAAAATTTGTCTGGATCAGCAATTCCGGCGTAGGCTATTACCGGCGTACCGGTAAGCCCACCCGGTAAGGTTGGCTGAATTCCGGCGACGTAAATTGTCTTACCTGCCCGAGCAGCTGTTCGAACAAGTTCATCAGCTGCCGCGCCATCGCCCACTTTAAGAATAGCGGAAAGTTGGCGCATCTGTTCGGAGATTGGCGCACGCACCGGACCTGCCGGAATTATGAAACCGTTACCAAGTCCACGAACGCTATCAATGACGACAAGTGTATAGTCGACCATCAGGCGCGCGCTTTGAAACCCGTCATCCATGATGATGAGGTCAGCACCGGCCTCAACGAGGCGGTGCGCACCGTCGATACGTCGTCTTGAAACGACTGTCATGGCATAGCGGTCTAGTAGAAGCGGTTCGTCGCCAACATCTTTTGCACGATGATGCGGCTCCACCAGAGTAGTAACATCCAACGTGCCGCCATAACCCCGGCTGAGGAAGCCCGGGCGCAACCCCTTTGCAATTGCAGCTTGAGCTATCGCAATAGCTGTTGGCGTTTTACCGGCTCCCCCGACTGTGAAGTTACCGACGCAGATTACCGGAACATCTACGGATGGACGGTACTTTCGCCTCATCGTTTTACCAGCGATCCAGCCGTAAACCGATGACAGCGGTTTTAGCACATATGCTTGCCACCCCGGTTTTCTCCACCAGAAGGGCGGCGCGTTCGAAATCATGTTTTTGCTCCTGCTGGGATTTCTACTATCCGAAAACACCCATTTCCAACAGCGTTAAGCGATCTCTGATCTGAAATTCTAACTGCGCGGCTCAACCTCATTCCTTGCATTCATGAGCTCCCGTTTCGTTGGATAGGGTTCCCTGCCCTGCGCTTTGGCTATGCGCCTCCAGTAAACGCCCCCCATGCCTGGGATTCGAAGAGTTTCAACGATGGAGAGGTGGGCCATATCGCCCACGGTGTAATAACCAAGGGCGTGGAGTTCCCACAGCAGCCCCGGTCGCAGTTTAAGATCTTCGAGCTTTGTATCCATTCAGCAAACACACTACTTCCCGTCCCCACGAACAACTATCAAATGTAGTAGTTACGAATACTGCAGTCAGCCGGCACGGCTGAAGACGAATAGAGAGCGCCCGCACGCGATAAATCGCGACTGCGGCGCACATTCTCCTGTTTGTCTGGTTTCCCCCTGCATTCGGATCGTTCCGGCGATCAAGGGGCAAGCGCGCTGCGCGCTGTCACTCCGTCAAAAAAAACGGCTTTCACCCTTCGGCCGAACCTTCCGTTTTTTGTTGCTTCATGACCCCTGTGACGCCGGACCAATCCGCCAGTGGGCTGGCTTCGCCCTCCCCCCTTTGCCCGGGAATACATACGTATTCCCAATCAAATTTGAGAGGGAGCGCCAACGGGGAAAATAGGAGTTCCGATATATGTCCATCTATACAAACACAGCTCGTTTTGACACTGGCCGCGAAATGACTGAAATCGAAATGCGCAAGTTGGCACCATCGATTTTTGCCACCAGCGCGCACGAAAGCCGTTCTGAGCGCTTCATGCCAATTCCAACAATCGAAGTTTTGCGCGGCCTGAAAGACGAGGGTTTTGTCCCTGTTGGTGTAAAGCAGTCCGCCAGCCGCACGCCGGGCAAGGCTGACTTTACCAAGCACCTTATCCGCATGCGTCGTGTAGGTGATGGCAAGGTCTACAATGTAGGCGACACGGTTTGCGAAATCCTTCTGAAGAATGCCAACGATGGAACGTCCGCTTATGAGTTGTTAGCAGGCCTTTTCCGTATTCGTTGCCTGAATAGTCTTGTGACACAGACCGGCACCATTGACGCCATCAAGGTTCGCCACTCTGGCAACGTCCGAGATAAGGTCATTGAAGGAACCTATAAAGTTTTGAATGAAGCCGAGCGCACACTAGTTGCGCCACAGGATTGGTCGACACACATTTTGAACCGTGATGAGCAGCTTGCATTGGCCGAGGCTGCACACGTCCTGCGCTTTGGCGATGCCGACGGAAATGTCGCCACGCCAATCCAACCGCAAAAGATGCTTGGAATTCGCCGCACCGATGACAAATCAAATGACCTCTGGACCACATGGAACGTCGTGCAGGAAAACACCATCAAAGGTGGTTTGCGTGGTCAAGGCCGTGACGATTTGGGAAGGCCGCGCCGTGTTAAATCCCGCGCCGTCAACGGCATCGATCAGGACATTAAACTAAACAAAGCCCTTTGGGTTCTGGGGGAAAAGATGGCTCAAATGAAGGCCTGACTTCGATAGTCAATTCTTGCTACCCACCATGAGAACGAGGTGCCCGTTGAGGCGGGCTCTCTGGAAAGATTTCGTCTGTTGCCACGTCCGCAGCTGGTCGTTCGCCAACAGGAAGTCGACAGAGCCGTCAGAGGCAAAGCCTCGATCAGACGATCGACACATTCGATCAATGACAGCTCCATTTGAACGGATCGGACCAAAAACGCCCAGCTCCTGTATGTGCTAGCTATGCCCGAGATTTCGCCTCAACAGTCGTTATCGTCAGGTATCCTACTCCTCACGGCTTGAGCACGACTTTGACGCAGCCGTCCTTCTTTTCGAGGAAGGTCTTGTAGAGTTCCGGGCCATCCTCGAGACCGCCTGTGTGCGTAATGATGAAGGACGGATCGATTTCTCCGTTCTGGATGCGCTCCATCAGGATTGGCAGATAATGCTGGACCGGGGTCTGGGCCATTTTGAATGTCAGGCCGCGATTGATTGCGGAGCCCATGGGAATCTTGTCTAGAAATCCACCGTATACGCCGACGATAGAAACCGTTCCGAAATTCCGGCAGCAATGGATCGCTTGGCGAAGCACATGCGGCCGATCAGTGCCCATGAAGGTCGCAACCTTTATCCGGTCGATACGGGCATCCCAGCTCGCGGCCGGATCTGACTCAGTGCCGACGGCATCGATGCACGCATCCGCTCCGCGACCGTTGGTCAGTTCCATGATCCGCTCATAGATATCCTTATCCAGGTAGTCGAGCGTAATGGCGCCCGATTGCTGGGCTAGCGCCAGTCTCTCAGGCACGCTGTCAATAGCGATGACGCGTTCGGCCCCAAGGATGAAAGCAGATTTGATCGCCATCTGGCCGACGGGACCACATCCCCAAATGGCGATCGTATCGCCTGGCTGGATGTTGCAGAAGTCGGCTGCCATGTAGCCCGTGGGAAAGATATCGGACAAGAAAAGAACCTGATCGTCTGTCAGGCCGTCCGGCACCTTGATGGGACCCACATCGGCAAACGGCACTCGCAAGTATTCTGCCTGCCCGCCGCTGTATCCGCCAAGAAGATGGGTGTAGCCGAACAGTCCAGCAGGCGAATTTCCCCACATCTTCGTGACTTTTTCAGGCTTTGGATTCGATCTTTCGCAGCCGGAAAAGAACCCCCTCTGGCAGAAGAAACACTGCCCGCACGCAATCGTGAAAGGCACGACGACACGGTCGCCCACCTGGAGTTTCTTGTTGTCCTTCCCGACCTCAACCACCTCGCCCATCGTCTCATGGCCCATGATGTCGCCGCAGTGCATTTCCGGCATAATGCCGTTGTAGATATGCAGATCTGACCCGCAGATTGCGCAGGCCGTCACCTTGATGATCGCATCGTGGCCGTCCTCAATTTGCGGATCAGGAACGCTGTCACACCGGATGTCATGCTTGCCGTGCCAGGTTAATGCTTTCATCTTCGTTCCTCTTTTTTTGGTCTTATTTGCGTTCAAAAGTGCCAACGATCTGGCCCACGCCGAGAACGTGGCCCTCCATCCTTGTCAGCACAGCGTCGCGCTTGGCTCCGGGCTCAAGATCGAGAGTTTCGATATCCAGCGCAAAGATCTGGAAATGGTAATGATGGGCGGGATCGCCGACTGGCGGCTTCGGGCCTGTGTACCCAATCGACCCCATGCTATTGGCGCCCTGTTTCATCTCCTTCGGATCCTGAAGGATTGGTGTTCCAGGAATACCTTCACGCAGCTTTGTGGTTACAACCGGAATGTCATAAGCCAGCCAATGTGTGAAGGGTTTCGGCTTTGCGGCGTCCGGGTCATCGACGATCAGCACGAAGGATTTTGTACCTTGCGGCACTGTGTTCCATTCGATTGGTGGAGAGGCGTTGTCTCCATCAGCCACATATTGAACCGGGATTGGCCCATCTTTTTTGAAGGCAGCCTTGACCGAGATCGGCTGGCCGTTCTTGGTATTGATGAGGTCGATCGCAATCGGTGAGGCTGGCATGTCTTTCACGACATTGGGAGTTGCCGCGGTCTCAGCGACGCGTTTGGCGTCGCCGTTGGCATAGGAAACCTTGTAAACAACCCCATTGCTGTCGTCGGAGACAAACAGCGACCCGTCCTTTGAAACAGCAATGCCAGCTAAACGCCCAAGGTATCCAAACTTGCCATTCTCCTGCTGAAGAAGAAAACCTTCGAGGAATTTCTCGAACTTCACTGGCCTCCCGTTTTCAAAATCGACACGCACCACTTCGTAGCCGCTCGGCGGACGACGGTTCCATGACCCACGCATGGCAATAAATGCGTCACCTTTGTAATCTGCAGGGAACGCGTTTCCGTCATAAAAAGCCATCTGCATTGGCGCGCTGTGGGCGGTATATCCCAGGAGAGGTTCTGTCGACTGCTTTGCCCACGGATCGAGCGTGATGCCTTCAGGCGGATTAATATGTGGGTTGATCCCGCTCATGCCATACACATAGGGCCAGCCATATTTTTTGCCCTGTTCGATGCGGTTTAGTTCTTCGATCTGCACCTCGTCGCCTAGCCAGTCGATCCCGTGGTCCATGCCAAAGAGTTCGCCGGTCATCGGCTCCCAGTCGAAACCGATCGTGTTGCGCAGGCCCGATACAAATATTGTACGCGTTTTTCCATCCTTCGATGCTCGCAGGATCGTCGCGTTCTCTGGATTGTCTTCCTGACACTCATTGCACGTGCTGCCGACAGAAATGTAGAGCATACCGTCCGGACCGATATCGATCGTCCGATTGGCATGTTGGCCAGCATCCGGCAGATCGTCTATGATGCGGTTCAGCGGCCCGAACGTGCCATCGGGTTTGACATCGGCACTGTAGACATCGTGGATCGTCACAAGGAAGACCTTGTCGCCGTCAAACGCGATGCCATGCATGTTCGGGCGGCTTGCCACCGTAACAACGCCATCGGCTTTGCCGTCAGCGTTGTCGTCTTTCAGCATGATCACGTCCCCGACTGTTCTGCGGGTTGCGTAGAGGTTTCCGTCCCGTGAAACCGCGAGCATGCGCGGATTGATCAGGTCTCGGGCAAAAACATCGACATTGAACCCGGCAGGCGCTTTTATCAGGTCCGTAAGCTTGGCATCGTCCGTGACCGCCAGTTTTTCGGGTTCGAGGATCGAGCCTCGAATCGTTACGTCTGATGCTTCTCCGACAGTACCTTTGATCTCGGAAAAAGCCGCAGACGGCAGGGCAAGGGTAGTCGCGGATAGGGCAAGTATAGACAGGTAATTTGACACGGGGACCTCCTGAGATCAGATGACAAGGTCGGGCTTCGGGACAGGCACTGCTTCGAGCTTGTTCGGAACTGCCAGCATATTGACTGATGGTTCACCATCTCCTGATGGGAGGTTACGAGCTCGGCGTCGAACAACGAAAGCGCGGCCAGCCCTCACGGCCTTAGATACGGTTCGTTTTCGGACCTCGTTATTCAAGCCACTCGAACCCCAATTGTCGTGGAAAGTTCCTGAGCGCATTGCAACTTTTTCGGCGTCGAACAGTTCGCGTATATCGCGAAAGTAATCGCACGAAAAAAGTTATGTCTGGTATTCGCGTGCCCTCTGTCCGGCTTGGAATCCGACCCAATTTGGGCCAGCTTGCTTGATTGGTTTCAACTCACCCAAGCCTCAGATAGCTCATCAACGAGGCCTGAGGGCAAGCGCAGTTCTCTTGGAACTCCATAGGCGTTGCGCGGTTCCGACCATGTCAGACGCTTTCAGCAATGATAATGATCGAAGGGAACAAAGATGAACATGCATGCCGTAGAGCAGGAAAACCCTAACAGCGAAAAACAGAAAAAGGCTTATCGTTTTTGGGCACCAATATATGACGAAGTCTATGGTTTCTTTCTCAAATCAGCACAGCATGAACTCGCCAACCGCGTCGGCGCGACGGCGGGAAGCATTTTGGAAATAGGCATTGGGACTGGACTGGTTTTGCCGCTATATCCCAAGGAATGCCAGGTTACTGGCATAGACATTTCAGATGAAATGCTGTCGCGGGCTAGAAAGAAAGTCTTGGACGATGGCTACAACAACGTCAAAGGGCTGTACACTATGGACGCGTGCAACATGACGTTTGATGACGAATCGTTTGATACGATTTCACTTCCCTTTGTCATAACGCTCATTCCTGACACCGAAAGCCTGCTGGATGAATGCGCGCGTGTCCTGAAGCCGAAGGGGCAAATCGTCATCGTTAGCAAGATCAGCAACGCTGACGGCGCAATAGGCCGTTTGCAACGGGCATTTTCGCCCATCGCGCAAAGTTGCGGGCTGAGCTCATCCTTCAATTCAGCTTCCGTTGAGGCTTGGCTTGCGCAAAACCCTGCCTTTAAACTTCTGGAAAACAGGGCTTTACCACCCGTCGGTTTTTTCCGGCTGATGCATTTATGCCGATCCTGATCGGCTAAATTTCCAGACGCAAAGCAGCAAACATCGTACGATGGCGTACAGCAACTAAGCGTACGTTCAGGCATTCCTTTCCTAGAGGACGCCAAGATGAACAATTCAAGAGTAATCGGCGCTGCGGTAAGTTCGAACGAAAACGACATTAGGATTCTTAAGGACCAAATCGCAGCATACACCCCTGTACTTATGTTGTTTGCTCGTCGTTTTTTAAGAAAGGACGAGGATGCTGAAGATTTGGTACAAGAAGCAATATTCCGGGCGCTTCGATCCGTTCATCAGTTCAAACCCGGCACGTCGCTCAAATCATGGCTTTTCACCATTGTACGAAATACCTTCTGCTCTCGCTACAAGGTGACAAAGCGGGAATGCGTTGGTCTGCCAGATGTTGTCCAGCTCAGGATGACAATCCCTGCAGAACAGGAATGGAAGCTGGCGCATGATGAAGTCATGCTTGCGATCCGAGGATTGGATCCCGGACAGCAGCGAGCGCTAATGCTTGTTGCGGAAGGGACTAGTTATGCTGACGCAGCCAGAATGTGCAACTGTAAGGTAGGGACAATAAAAAGCCGGGTCAACAGAGCTCGAGAGAGCTTAAAACGCGACCTTTCCTGAATATAACAACCTCAACATTTTCTTTGTTTAGTGTTTCAGTCCTGCACCTTGGTTTACTAGCGCGGCTACAATAGCCTCGATGCCCTCTGTTTGCCCCGAGAGCACGAATGGCCCTTCTACCGCCCGCGCCAAGTTCTCAGTAACAAAAAATAGGTAAGGCACAGCCTTCACGTCAAGCTTCCGCGTCAAGCTGAGGATCACGTCAGCATCATATCGCACGTCTATAACTGCTGATGTAAATTTGAAAATCGTATCATCTTGAACAGTGCTCGCTGCGTCCGGTCCCTCGAGGCAAACGTTTGCCTTGGTCCACGCAATCTCAATATCCCCCGGAATACTTCCGGCTGTGCTGATGACAGCTATAAATAAGCGCTTGTCACTTGGAAGCGACTTGTGCACCGCCATCTATGTTTTAAACGCTTTTGGCGCTCCAAGTTACGCGGCTTAAAATTACCCCGACCAATACTGCTGTGCTTGGGGCCACTGCCTTTTTGTACAGTAGCGGACGCAGACGGAACCTTACGCGATTATTCTAATTTCGGGTATGAAAGCGCAATATTTGTACTGCGCACCGCCCCTCCGAGACGTTCATGAAACCACCACCAGACAGCTCGCCACAAGCGATCGGCACAACACCGTTACTTATTCTCGCTGACTTGATGCTTGAATGGTGTCACCTGCATGAGAAATCTATTAATGACCTTCTCATTCATAGACCTGTTATAGTGTCGCGCTTTGAGGCGGGTGAACGTCGGCCAGACTTTCTTTTCGCGAACTTGCTTTAACATCAGCATCTCAGAATAAAATCGACTCATACGCTTCAAGCGTGTAGCATCTCTCCATTGTCAGCAACCGAAAACGTAGGCGCTGGCGACTAAGAGGTTATACGTACTCTTGCCTGCCGAGGGAGAGCTACATGGCCTCGGACCCTTTTCAGCGCAGCCACCAATCTTTTGATATCGTGGATATTCTTGAGAAAACGGTAAGCGAGTACACATCGTCTCCCACACTAAAGCAAGAATTATCGAGCGTACCATCTTGATTGCGAGCCAGGCGCATTCTGTGCAAACCGGGCAAATCGAAGACGCCTACTCGCCGTATTGGACGAAGTGGCTCAACAAGAGATTCAGGCAGGAACTGAAAACCTAGCCGCGCATTCTTGCGAAATTAACGTAAAAAGCGTGCATGAGGGCGAGACTAATGAAACCAAGGCTGGATGACTTAGCTGAACCAATTGACGTAGACGCACTTGAACTCCTTACCGACCTGCTCATGTTGTGGTGCGAGAAAAACAGTCGAAATCCGGAAGATTTTCTGCCCAAATGTGGTGTCATATTGCAACGCTATCGCAGTGGGGAAACAAACGCTGACCGGCTGTTTTGCGACCTGTGAAGCTCTGCCCGAAGGGCGAAGGATCGTGACCTCCATGGGCGGAAACCCGTTAAGGGTTCCGTGGAGCGTAGCGGAATAGCGCCTGCTCGTGCAGCGGCGTCGCCAAATTCACCTATCAATCCAAATCTGACATGAAAAATTTGCGCTCTCGAGAACCCAGGGCATCCAGCTCGCCAACATATTCAAGCTGCCTCTCATGGGCCGTTCATTCCGATCAACCCAAACCAGCGCCTCTGCGCGATCCAAATACTGGCCATCCGGCGTCACAAAACCAAGACCCTGGAACGGCGCACCTTCAGGATGCTTTTCTGCGATCAAAAAATGCAGGCTGCCTTTCGCCCCCACATACACAATTCCATCACGACCTGAGTTAGCCGCACTAAGCCTGACCTCGGAAGATCCTCGCCATTTGTCTGGAAACGTCGAACGCTACCGGACAACTCACAAAAAGTACCTTCTCACATATTTGAATATCCATTAACGGATATCATATCAGTCCGGAATAGCATCCTGACTTGGGGCCTAAAGCCAAGTCTTGAATTCGTCGCCTTTTCCGACTCCGCGAGCGCGTCCTGCAAGGCCTCGGTCACTTCGGTTTCAGCTATGAACAATGCTTTCGGTGGATGTCTATCTGTCACCAACGCGGCCGCAATCGGTTTGTCACGAACGTCATAGCGCAAACCCTTGGTAAACTGGCGACTTTGGCGCGTCAGCTCGGCCACCGAATCCACCTCACTCACGGTATCGACCGGAATCCAGTTTTCGCTTGTGAGCATAAAGCCAACCTCTTCAAGGTTGGCGGAACCGGGGCTGTTTACGTCACGGTCGAAATTATCACCAGCTTGAACTTTTCATCAGACTTCCAAATCGCCAGCAAAGCTTCGTATTTTCGGCTGATGGACGTCATCTCCTTGTCTAACAGAAACACTGGGAACCGCGGGGCATGTTTGAAGATGATTTTTGAGCCGAACCGCGCCGCCTCGAACTCCTGAACCTCGCCAATGTAAATCAAGACTTCGTGTTTAGCGGCGGTAGCCGGCGTGAAACGCGCCACCATTTGCCGACGTCGCTTTTCCAACTCTTCGGCTCTATCCTAAAAGAAGACTTTAGGCACTTACAAAACGATCAATCAGCGCCATGCTCCTAGCCTGTTTGGACGCCAATGCATCCAATAGTCTGAGCCGGACGTGGTGCCAGGTTCGCTTTTGAGCGCTGTGAGGGTTCCAGTGATCGAGCACCGATTCATGCCAGAGAAAATGCAAGAGCCCGCTCAAAGACAGCTTAGACGTTTGAGCCTTCACGGTGGAACTGGAACTTTCGCCTTCTTGGCGAGCAACCGAACGGTTGGTTTTGGTGTAAGCGTTTTCGCGCTTGCGCCTCAGTATGTGCCGCGGTTCATCAGCAACACACAGAGCCTAGGACGGGGGTGCCAGAACGGTAGTGCGCCGATTGAACGTGGACACTCATCTCCTATCCACCGTGTTAACAGATCGTGAACTTCTATCGACCTTCGACCTTTGACGAAAAGCTGGAACAAAGGAGACAGGTCGCGGTTAGGAGACCCAGCTAAGTGTTACTTCGGGAGAGCGCCATGACTTCTGGTAAGTCGACAGACGGAAAGCCAGGCACAACGGAACAGTTGCCAAGATGGGAAGGGCCACCTGAAACAAGGCCCTCCGGTTATCTACCAGCTAAGGATGATCCAAACCGTGATCGGGATGCGATGGGGGAGAACCTCCAAAACCCACGCAAATTAAAAATAACAGACGCAATGAAGCAGACGTCGGACGACGACTAACATCTGCATTTCAAAGATTTGATCCATATCTGCTCGTTCTCACTGCGGCACATTCATCTCTACTCACCATGGCGAAGGAGCTGAGCATGCCAACATCGCTGACCTCAAACGCCCTGTTGGGGTGTTCCGAATTGAGGGACAGCAACTTAATTGACCGCGGGCGGCGAGCGGCAATGTTGTTATCGAAAAAGACGGTCACAATAAAAGGTCTGTTCGCCATGTAGGGAACGAGCCGACTTCTGAAACTCCTCAAGTGCGACTTTGTGCACTATCTCGAACAATGCTCTTTCAATATCATCGTGACTAAGGAGGTCGGGTTTTTCGAGCGCAAGCGATAGGCTCCGCTCAGTGATGATGTTTTTTACGGTTTCAGATGCCGAGTAGAAAGACGCCCGATCAAAAAGAACCCGTCGAACGTCAGAAAATAGAATGCCGTCACTGGAATCCATGCGCATCATTGCTCTCCCCCTAAATGGCAGGAGCTCGCAGCAGCCTTAGCGGCTCGCGCCTACAGGTTAAATTGATGGCGATGGAGATACGATATCCCATATTAGTCAGATAGTCGAATCGTGGTGTTACTGACTGGCCCAAATAATGCGAGCGATGGCTGGAAGATGGAATTCATTGGAGATGATGGCGATGAAGTGATCGTCAAAGTCGCTGGCGACAACGATCTTAACGAGATCGATGTCGTCGAGCGGGCTCGCGCCGTGATGGTGCAATTAACTGCATTTGGTACTCGCGGCGGTGGAGAAAGCGTCAATTCCTATGATGCTCTCAGTAACGGTAATTTCGATGATGACGACAGTGTCGTGGAGACGCACCACTGACTGGAATTCTTGTGCAGGCTCAAGACGTGACGCAGCTCCGCGCTGAGGAGGAGCGGAAGAGCCTACTCTCACACGAGCTTGGTCACCGGCTGAAAAACCAATTGGCGATGGTTCAGGCAATTGCTTCCCAGACACTGAGAACGGCCCCCGATATCGCTACGGCGCGAAAGAGGCTGTCGGACCGGATCTCAGTGTTGAGCGACGCTCACGACACTATACTTGAGGGTGGACGTGGTTCCTCCACCGTCAGGCAGCTGGTTGGTCAGATGACCGCGCTGCACGACGACCTCGCCAACCCTCGCTTCGCAGCATCTGGCCCCGACCTGCGGATTGGCTCGCGGCCATCGCTTTCGCTGTCACTGATATTACACGAACTGGCCACCAATGCCGTGAAATACGGCGCCCTGTCTGTCGCCAGCGGACGGATCGATCTCAGATGGCGTGTCGGAGGTGTTCAGCGGAATCTCTTTGAACTGGAATGGATTGAAAGCGGAGGACCGGACGTTGTGGCGCCAGCGACGAATGGTTCCGGCATGCGTCTCATATCAGCCGGGCTGAATGGTACTGCCGACAGCCATGTCAGGGTTGAATATCATCATGAAGGCATTCGTTGCTTTATCACAGCCGACCTTGAAACATTTCAGAAAGAGCATTGAATGAAGTCAAAGCCTTTACTTGTCGTAGAAGACGACGGATTGATAAGAATGGACATCGTCGACATGCTTGTTGACGCTGGCTATCAAGTACTTGAAGCCGCCAACGCTGATCAGGCCCTCGACGTTTTGGAACGGGAGCCGACTATTTGTGCACTTCTGACCGATATTGATATGCCGGGCACGATCAACGGTATAAGCTTGGCCCATCGTGTGAAAGAGGAACGACCGAATTGCAAGATCGTCGTTATCTCCGGCCGTTACAGCCCATCGCAGGGAACTCTACCTGATGAAGCGATCCATCTTTCAAAACCGATCTCTGGAGGCGATCTGGAGACCACACTTTTTCAGTTGGATATCAAGCCTTGAAATCGCCGGATTGCGGCGTCCTTATCCTGAATGTGCTTGTGAATTCGACAGTCTCGGAATGCTGATCGAATGCAGCGCGGGTCACCGTGGTAACCCGGGCAGATCCTAGATATCTCGTCTTTAGGCTGACCAGCGCCATCGGGAGCGCTAGGTACTGGCGACAATTGACCAGGCAATCCCTTCAGAAAAGAAAATCATAGCGTCGGGTCGGAATTCGCCGCAGATCCACGTGCGCTTTCGAGCGTGTAAGTATGGGGACATATATCGCCTCCGCGGCAATTCAGGCGAGCAGCTTTTCGACCGGCATCTCCACGGTTAGGGACAGTCCATCTGGTCTCCAGACGCGGTTGATAGAGCCTGCGAGGCCCGAAAGCGCTGCTTTTTCGAGCTTGGTGCCGAACCCCTGGCGCTGAGGAGTAATGTCGACTCGGTGCTCGACATGCTCTTCCCAGCTTAACGTCAAAGTCTCATCGTCAATAGACACACTGATCACCAAACTGCCGGAGGTATTGGACAGGGCGCCATATTTGGCGGCGTTAGTCGTAAGTTCGTGAAGCAAAAGGGCCAGCGACGTCAGAGCACCGCCTTTGAGTGGCGCGTCCGTCCCGAGAATGTCGACCGACGGACCGAGGGAGTGCTCATGTGGTGCAACGATTGCCTTCAGCAACGCGGATACGGTCGTCGTTGCGCTCGCAGGATCCGCCGAACCACTCAAATCGGGGAGTGTCAGATCGTGGGCGCGCGCCAATGCCCCCATGCGCGATTTGAGATCAGTTTCCAGTTCCTCCACCGATGTCGCTGGACGTGCACTGATCGAGATCAGTCCAGCTGCAAGGCTGAAAAGGTTTTTGATGCGATGATTTATTTCATGCAGCAACAGATCCTTATGCCGCGCGGCCTCTTTCAGTGCATCCGCCTGGCAAGCCAACGCGTCACGCTGTTCGGCCAGTTGCTGCCTTTGGCGGTAGAGCTCAAAGAAAACGCCAACCTTGCTACGGATGACATCCGGCTCGATCGGTTTTTCAATGAAATCGACCGCACCTGCCTCGTACCCTGTGAAGCGTCTGCCAGCGCCGGTCCCGGCAGTGACAAAAATGATTGGTATGCGCCTGGTTCGTTCATTGCCTCGCATAAGTTCAGCAAGCTCGAAACCATTCAGACCCGGCATCTGTACGTCAACGAGAGCCAGCGCCACATCATGTTCCAGAAGAATTTCAAGAGCCTCATCCCCCGATCTCGCTTTGAGGATCAGGCGATCTTCGCTTTGAAGAAGCGCTTCAAGCGACAAAAGATTTTCTTCAAGGTCATCAACCAGCAAGAAAGGAACCGGTGCCATATTCAGAGTTCCTCCAGATATTTTAAGATGCGGGCAATCGACAGCACCTTTGCTGTCCCACAGGCCTTGATTGCTTCCTGAGGCATTGTGGATGCGAAAGCTGTTTGTGGATCTTGTACGAGAACTGTGCCGCCGACGTCGATGATGGCGCGTGCGCCAGCGGCGCCATCATGATTGGCACCGGTCAGCACAATCGCAACCAATCTCGCTCCGAAAGCATCCGCAGAACTTTCAAAAAGCACATCAATTGATGGGCGAGAGAACGATACAGGCTCATCATTTGACAGTGCGAGAGTTTTATCAACTTCTGCAAGGAGGTGATAATCTGGCACCGCGAAATAGATCGTGGAAGGAACCAGCGGTTCCTTGTCCTCCGCCTCTTTCACACGCAACGCGCATTTCGACGCCATGAGACTTGCCATGATACTACGTTTGTCAGGTGGCACATGGACCACGACGATGACCGGAACAGGCAGATCGCCGGGCAGATGAGGCAGCAACATTGAAAGCGCTTCCACCGCACCCGCAGATGTACCGATCACGATGGCATCGATGCGATCAGAGATCATTCTCCCACCTTCTGGTAGATTTTCTCGCTGCGATCAAAGTCTGAAAACGCACTGCCGTAATCGGAAAACCGCAGCGACTCTTTCGAGCCAAGGCCAAGAAATCCCTTGCGGGCGAGTGAATCGTTAAATAGACCCAAGGCACGGTTTTGGAGCTTTTTGTCGAAATAGATCATGACGTTTCGGCAGGAGATCAGATGCATTTCACCAAAGACCGCATCGGTCACCAGACTATGGTCGGAGAACACGACGTTGCGGCGAAGGGACTTGTCAAAAGAGGCATTGCCGTAGGCTGCCTGATAGTAGTTTGACAAGCTTGTTTTGCCGCCGGAAAGGCGATGGTTCTCAGTGAATAAACGAATTCGGTCGACAGGATAAATGCCGGATTCCGCAGCACTGAGTGCGTCCTGATTGATGTCCGTGGCGTAAAAAATTGTCCGCTCCTCAAGCCCCTCTTCCCGAAACAGGATGACAAGAGAATAAAGCTCTTCACCTTCACTACATCCAGCCACCCAGACCTTCAGAGTCGGGTAGGTTCTCAGGTGCGGAACAACGTGTTCTCGTATCGCCTTGAAGTAGGTCGGATCACGGAACATCTCACTGACCTGTACCGTGAGGTAGCGCAACAGTCGCGGCAACATATCAGGATTATAAAGCAAACTCTCCTGCAATGACGAGAACGTCGAAAATCCGAGCTGCTCGCGCGCCTGTTTGAGGCGGCGTTTGATCGATGCCATTGCGTAGTTGCGAAAGTCATAGTGGTATTTGAGATACAACGCCTCCAGCAGAAGACGGATCTCGATATCCTCGACCTTGTCCTGCGCTGGTGTGTCAATCATTTCGGCATCCAGACGCGCACCAGCGATAACAGTCTGTCTACATCCAGCGGCTTGGCCATATAATCATTGGCACCGGCTTCAATACAGCGTTGCTGATCGTCAGGCATCGCTTTCGCTGTCAATGTAATGATGGGTAGCTTCTTCCAGCTAGGATTTTCGCGAATGTGACGCGTTGCGGTTAGTCCGTCCATAATCGGCATCATGACATCCATCAACACCAGATCTATGGGTGCACCGTCATCGTTGAATATTTTCGCAAGTACCTCCAGAGCTTCGCTGCCATTGCGTGCGATATCAACAATTGCTCCGCGCGGCTCAAGTATATTTGTGAGCGCGTAGACATTGCGTATATCGTCTTCGACAATGAGGATCCGTCGCCCCTCCAGGACGGCATCTCTGTTGCGAGCCTTACGGATCATTTTCTGTTGCTCATCCGGCAACTCTGAAATCACCTGATGAAGGAACAGGCTAACCTCATCGAGCAGCCGTTCAGGCGATTTGGCGCCTTTGATGATGATTGATTTTGAGTAACGCCGCAGGTTCTGCTCGTCGTCAGTCGACAATTCCCGGCCCGTGTAGACGATGACAGGAGGGAAAGCGTAGCTATCCTCTCTGCTCAATGTTTCAAGGAGAGTGTATCCCGACGCATCCGGCAGGGACAGGTCAAGGACCATGCAATCGAACGTGCCTTGGCTTAGAAGATCAAGACATTCAGCCACAGTGCTTGCCGTCACTGTTTGGACATTCAAAGTTTTCAGCAACTCGGCAACTGCGTCGCGCTGCACCGCATCGTCCTCAACGATAAGAACGCGGTGGACACTTTGCGACAGGCGGGTCTCAAATTTTTGCAAAACTCCTACGAGCTGGTCACGACTGACAGGTTTTATGAGGTAGCCAATCGCTCCAAGTGCATATGCTGTTTCGGTATGATCGCTACCCGACACGACGTGGACAGGAATGTGTCGGGTTTGGACATCGTTCTTGAGTTGATCAAGTACCGCCAGGCCCGACTGGTCTGGCAAACCAACGTCGAGAACAACTGCACTCGGCATAAATTCCTTGGCTAGTTGCAACGCCTCCTCGGCCGAGCCAGCTACGATAGACTGGAAGCCCAGCTCACGAGACAGATCCCTCAAGATCCCAGCGAAGGTCTCGTCGTCTTCGATAACGAGGAGAATGCGCTTGTCGTCCGTCAGCCGCTCGCGATCGTCTTCAACTTTGCGATGGGGCGGTGGTGCCGCTGCGGGCGCTTGCATACTCTGCGTTGCCGGGCTGCCCTGCTCAACTTTCTCCCGTGGCAGAACGATATTGGCGTCGTAGTGCTCAGGTAATGAAAATGTGAATGTGCTACCCTGCCCCAACTGACTTTCAAGCTGAATTACCCCGCCAAGAAGCCGTACAAGCTGACGTGAAATCGACAGGCCGAGGCCGGTTCCGCCAAATTTACGACTGATCGTGCCATCAGCCTGTTGAAAAGCGTCAAAGACGGTTTGCTGGTTTTCCGGGGCTATTCCGATGCCAGTGTCGGAGACAGAAAATGCGATACCACCGTCAACATTTTCGGAAACATCGAGTTTGACCTGCCCCTTCTCGGTAAACTTGATCGCGTTCGAGAGGAGGTTTTTGAGGACCTGTTCCAGCCTCTGCAGGTCGGTCTCGATAGTCTGGGGGAGATCGGGAGCCACATTGATATGGAAACCGAGCTTTTTGTCGCCCGCCAGCGGCTGGAAAAGTTGACGCAGGTTGTTTGTCAGTCGCTCGATAGTGACAGTCTCAGGTCTAATCTCGACATGGCCAGCCTCAATTTTCGATAAATCAAGGATGTCATTGATAAGATTAAGCAGGTCCTTGCCCGAAGACTGGATCGTTTTCGCATATTTTACCTGGTCATCGGTCAGGTTGTCGTGCGGGTTATCAGCAAGCAGCTTTGCAAGTATCAGTGAGGAGTTGAGCGGGGTACGCAACTCGTGAGACATGTTGGCGAGGAAGTCCGACTTGTAACGGCTCGCTTGTTCCAGTTCCCGTGCTTTCAAGCTTACTGCGGCGTTTGCCTGTTCGAGATCATCGCGTTGACCCTCCAGCTGCTGCGCCTGTTCTTCGAGCTGTGAGTTTGTCTGTTCCAGTTCCACCTGCTGCTGCTCAAGCCGTGCCTGTGACTCCTTAAGGGCGCGGCTTTGCTCTTCCAGCTCTTCGTTGGAAACACGCAATTCCTCGCTTTGGGTTTGTAGTTCCTCTGACTGACGCTGGGTTTCCTCAAGCAGATCTTGGAGCTCGCTACGGTAGATGGCTGCACGCACCGCTGTCGCCATGGCTTCCGCGGCCCGCGCCAGCAATTTGGTTACGTCATCAGAGACGTCCTGAAGGAAGCCAAGTTCCACGACTGTCGTTACGGTACCGTCGACTTCCCCCGGGAGTATGATAAGGTGTCTTGGTTTTCCGGTGCCCAATCCGGAGCCAAATTCTAGGTAGCCATCAGGCACGTCATCGACCACAATCTTGCGGCGTTCGGATACAGCCTGGCCAAGCAGGCCCTCGCCAGTCTCAAACGTCTCCGGAACGTTCGCGCCCGTCGGCACGCCGTAGCGCGCTGATCGCTCAAATCTGCCGTTTTTTCCGATATAAACGACGCCGGCGACAGCGCTGGTGTAGTGAGCCATGAAGTCCAGGATGCTCGTTCCGAGACGATCAACTGGCTGATCCCCCATCATGGCCGACGCAAGCTGGACCTCCCCTATTTGAAGCCATTCGTCACGCCGTCGTGCCAATGTACTGCGACGAACGAGAAATGCGATCGAAACAGTCAATAGCAGCCCCAGAGCGGCGGACATAACAGTGCTGACGAATGCCGTTCTCTGGGCGGAATTCATCTCGTTCAATCGTTGCAGACGCACATCGGATTCACCGCCGGCCATCGCTGATATCTGCGCTCGAATTGCATCCATTTCCGTCTTGCCCCTGTCAGAGTTGACAGCAGCAAGCGCAGCTTCCAGGCCAGCGCTACGACGGACTGCGATGGTGTCTGCAAGTTCGGCGAGCTTTCCATCGACGCGCTGGCGCAAAGTGGCGAGGCGTCGGTCCTGACCTGGATTGATTCCGGTTAGAAATCCGACCCGGTCCAGTTGCGCTGGAATAGTCTCAACAGCAAGGTTGTATGGCGCGAGGTATGATTCATTGTTTGTAAGCAAAAATCCCCGCTGACCGGTTTCTGCGTCCTGCACCTTCGAGAGCAATTCATCCAGTGCGACGATTGCGACATGGGTCTGGACAACGCGTTCGTTTCCTTCGCGCAAGGCTTGCAGGTTTCTGTAGGACACGATCCCGCTCACCACAAAGAATGCGAACACGCAAACAAGTCCAACAGCGACTGCAGGCTCAAATCCAAGTCTAAACTTCGTCTGCGTCGTACGGCGTCGATCCATGTGAAATCTCATCGCGTGTTAGAAAGTAGGACCACTTAAAGCCCACTCGATTTTATTAAGCCAGGCCGAATTGAGAGACTGAGAGGTGGGAAATGATCAGATTTGCCAATCAATTACAATAGTATCGGATGTACGATAGCGTACAATCCAATTGCCGGCTAACGGTTGGGACATAATTGGCTTATTCGTTCGCCCGTGCTGTTCGATCGTTGGGCTGGTACCAATCCAACACCAGGATCGTAACGTGACGGTGATCGCTCCCTCCATAGCCGACGCTAACGGCCGACAAGTCAACACGGCGTTGCTTTCGAAACTTTCTTTTGGGGGGGCACTGGTTCAATGCTTTCCGAAAGAGTGTTTGACCAAGTTGTCTGGGTCTCCGTTCACAATTCGAAGGGACAGAATAGCTGCGGGGGCCGGGCAACGAAGAAACCGCAGCCACTGATCAAAACTTATACTGAGATCCGCTCTGATGCCGTTGTTTACAACTCCGTTGCCAAACTCGCCCTGATAGGAGATGACGAACGTGGCGGCCGTGCTGAGGTCCACCTCGAAGCCTGCTTCAATCAGTATTGTATCTTTGACGATCGGAACACCTACAACTTTGAAGGCATCGAAACCCGAGAAGCGCTGGGTAGATACGGGTGTAGTGTCACCAAAAGCATGACGCCACCCCAGTCTGCCATGCGCGTTGGCAGTCAAGTCGGCTAGGTCGAAAGCGGAGCTGAGGTCCACGCCCAGTGTCGTAAAGGTTGTCTCGGTAGTACCACCGCCCGCGCTCACTGCCGCAACTCCGCCGTCGTCGACTTCGACCGGTAGGCCCGTCTGGACCAATCGGTTGGCGGCAAGACTGGTCAGAAGGCACTTGAGCCTAGGTTCTGCTCATTTACGCAAATAATCGGCCAGCTCGCGCGGTTAATTAACCGAACATCAAGCACGAACACCGCATTAAACAGTCCAATCCTCGATCCGCAAACCAGACACACGATCGAACTCGCGCCGGTTATTAGTCACGACGATTAGTCCGCGAGAACGTGCGTGCCCCGCGATCAGTTGGTCATACGGACCGATCGGCGTTCCGTCTCTAGCCAGTTCAGCTCGCAATTGACCAGTGTGGCTAGCTGCGACCTCATCATAATGCAACACCTCCAGCCGTGCTGCGAAACCTTCTACGACAGCCAAATTTCTCTCCGGATTCGCAGACTTTTCCGCCCCGTAGATCAACTCCATCAAGCTAACCGAACTTATACACAGCTGCCCGGAGTGGCGATTGAACGCATCTCGCACCCGCTGCGGCCTGTTCTTGATGGTGTAAATACAAATGTTCGTATCGAGCATATATTTCAGCATTAGAATGTATCACGTTCCTGCATGGCAGGCTGACCGCGTTCAAGCATGAAATCGGATGTTACTTCTGGTCCCTCGAACCAACTGTCCCAAGCCTCACCGGCGGGCGCTATAATTCGAGTACGTCCCACTGCTACGATGTCCACGCGCTTAACATCGTCAGGCAAAGCCAAAGCCTTTGGCATTCGAATGGCTTGGCTCCGATTGCTCTGAAAAACTGCGCCCTGCTCCATAACTCCTTCCTTACCCATATACGTGTCCATGTCCATGTCCATAACCTACTCATCAGGAATGTATATGTCAACGGGATATACAAACGAATAGCACACTTCCCGTGCACTGCTTAATTGATGCGAATTTGAGCTTTGTATCCCATTGATGAGTAGTCTATCTTGGCAATGTGGAGCCGGAAGAGTTGGCGGATATTAGCTTCCGAAGGCTGAAGTGGGGACACGATGTCGCTCTATTTGGCGCGGATGAAAAACCACTGGCTTTGATGCGGGTCCGTTTTCATCACGACAGATAGATCGACCCTCCCCTCGAAGGCCGGATAGCAAGCGGGCAATATCTCGCCTTGATGGGATCTGAGTTCACGATACCTACACGCACACTGTAGTCACTTGGACCAGGGATTGATCACCTTCAGCCCAGCAGCCTCGAAGGGGCTTGTGTCGCGAGTTGCAATCGCGATGCCATTTGCTGCCGCCGTAGCTGCAATGTAGCCATCAGCGGCGCCAATCGCTTTCCCAGATACGCGAGCGCGCGCCATCAGCTCGGAGTAGGACTGAGAAGTAGCCAGATCGAAGGAGAGGACGCGCTCGGAAAAGTGTGGCAGCACTTCACCCTCAAGGCGGTCGCGAAGGGTATTCTGCCGTTTCCCTGAAGGCATAGCAGCAATCCCGAAGCGAAGCTCAGCAACGGTTATTGTGGAGAGAAAAAGCGTTTCAATAGCTTGTGCGTCCAACCAGGCAATTACTGCTTCATCAGGAACAGGTTTCCAAGGCTCGGATATAACGTTGGTGTCCAGCAAGATCATTCAAAAGCCATTGGTTCGGCAGGTGTCTTATCGCGACTTGTCTGCAGGACTTCAACGTCGCTGTCGGCAAGCTCGGCGTCGCGACCAATGGCCGTCAACAAGGAACCGAGCTTAACACGTTCAGCGGGACGAACAGCGGCTTCAATAATGTCTCGGATCTCTGCTTCGGTGCTCCGGCCATGATGAGCAGCTCGCACCCGGAGTGCACGATGTGTTTCGTCAGAAAGGTTTCGAATGGTGACCGCCGGCATTGATATCACCTCCAGACAAATGATGGCTTTGATGTCAATATATGTAGAGTGATGCCGAACTTCAAGGCGTTCCTTAACGAGGAGTGACACCCTGTTTGTCTAAATATTTAATGCGCTTGAGGGGACGTGAGCCCGCGTTCCCAGAGCCAATTGAGTTTTAGTCAATAATATCAATGTTCGCCTTCAGCGGTAATTCGCACCTCTGTCCAAAGTATCGTCAACTAAGGTCACGTACCACGTTAGACTTTCCTATCCGATTGGCGAGAGACAATGTTGCTAAGCGGGACAGCCAACAGCCGTTATGTGAACGAAACGGGAAAGCCGTGCATGATTTTCGCGGACGAGCGTACCACTGCCCACACACGGTGACGATGCCTTACGAGTGCTCGGTAACTTGAGACGCGATTTTTTCTTGTCTGATGCCTCGACTATCCCGTAAGTCAATTCCTATGAGCTCTCATCAGTTTTGCCGGGACATCAGCATTGAACGTGGAGAACCTTTGCCGGGTTCGGGCGTGGCTGCAAATAGATATGCATTGTTACATTGGCCCCGCCGCCATTGGCGGGTTCCCAGAACGACGTCCGCTGAAATGTCAGAAAATCTGTCGGAGGCAATTGTCAAAGCAAACGAGGCGGGTGTGCATGTTGCCCTGGTTGACGGCGATAACATTGCATTGTCGGTCGACGGAAAGATGTTACACGTCGCATCTCAGGAACTGGCCGCAGAGAATTTACTAAAGGTCGCCGCCGGCGGGTCACTGGATGGTGAGGCTGACGCGCGGATCACGATACTCTGTTGCACGGACAGCAAACAGGATCCCTGTTGTGCCAGATACGGATTTTCCACTTGGAAAGCATTGAAAGAAAAAGCCGATCCTGCCAGATTTCGAGTGCTGCAATCGACCCATCTGGGTGGTTGTCGGTTCGCGGCGACCCTTGTTGTTTTACCTGCGAGGCAAAGATATGGGCGGCTTGAACCACAAGCAGTCCCTGCATTTTTGGAGAGCCTATCCAGAGAAGTGCCATATCTACCGGCCTATCGCGGCAACCCGACGCTTGATGCAGCAAGACAGGTAGCAGAGCACACTGCGCTTACCTACGCAGTCGACGACGGAGTAACGGAGGTGACTTTACAGGAAAACCCGGAATTTTCGTGCGACACGGGAAACGAAGCTGAATTCATCGCTGTTGTGTCTTCGCGCCGTCTGCGCGTTCGACTGGCTCGACATCCATTTGAGGTCAGTACCCGGTGCGATACCATCAAAGCGGGATCAAGCGATGAGGTTGACTGCTGGCAGGTTGTAACGGTGAACCCCATCGATTGATGCAGTCTTAGCGAGGCTGTGCCGCCTCATCGATGCCGGCTTGCCGCCGCACTTCCCGCTCACCAATATGCGAAAAAAGTAACGTCGCGGATCCGATCAGGCCGTTCATCGTTTCGGCATAGCGGCTACGGTTAAGGTACAGGAACTGGCGGTTGCGGACTGCGAAGAGATTTTGCCATTGCGCGGTCGAGCGAAATGCCTTCGTCTCCGCTTCTTCATTCAGCATCTCTTCATAGGTGTCGATGATCACATCGCTGTCAAAATCGGACAACCGTTCCAGACTGTAGGGTATGTCACGCGAGCTGTTGGTGTAGGCTGCAACGTGACCTAGACCGAAGTCTGAAATCACCTGCTCCATACCGCCACGACCGATGATACGAAAACCATCCCGATAAATCTCCATTGGCGTAACAGTGATGGTTGCGGGATCTCTGACACGGCGTTTGAACGCGCTGACGATGCCCTGATACTCCATGCTCAACTCGTTGTAGCGTGCCTGCTTGCCAACGATATCTGCCAATTGTTCAGCATATTCGAGTATTCCGCTTTCGTGGACCGGCAAAAGAACTACTGGGGCAATCGATGACAGCTTATCGCGAAGGGCTGCGTGATAGGACAGGCCAACGATCAAGTCAGGCTTGAGGGCCGCGATAGTCTCGATATCAGGTGCCTGGTGGGTGCCGACATAACGGATAGCGGACGTATCGAAACGGTGCGATGCGCCACGAATAACCGTTTCCTCAAATAGGCGCTTGCGGCCAGAAGAGCCGCAGGGTGTAACGCCAAACTCCAGCAATTGCGTGGTCAGGCTGAAATCATGCAAAGACACGACGCAGCGGGGTGACACAGGAATTTCTGTTTTTCCGAACTGGTTGGTGAACATCCTTGTCGGCTCACCTGCTTCAGCGAACGCGCCACTCACAAAACATAACAAAGTTACAAATACTGCTGGCATTCTCATGAGATATGTCCTCTGCGCGAAAGCAGGAAAAGGAGATATGGTGCACCGATAACCGCCACGACCAATCCAGCCGGTATCTGCAACGGCGCGAACAGTGTTCGACCGATTGTGTCGCCAACCAGCACGATACAAGCGCCGACAAGGGCCGTTAAAGGTAACAGAAATCGATGGCGGTCCCCGACAAGAAGCCGGGATGCATGCGGCGCGAGAAGACCGATGAAACTCATCGTTCCAACATTGGCGACAGCGGAGGCGGTCAGCATCACACTCAGCAGCAATCCAACCAGGTGGAACCTGCCAATGTCCAGCCCCCGGCTACCTGCGACTGCCTCACCAAGCTGGAAAAGATCGAAATGACGATAAAGCAGAACCACAGGCATACCTGATATCACCAGCCAGACGAATTGGCCGCGCACATTTGCCCAACCTGCATTGCGAAGGCTGCCGGCCAGCCACAGCAGGGCAGATTCGACCTGATCGATGCGGCCATATGTTATCACTGTGTCGGACACTGCGCTCAAAATTGCAGTTATCCCGACGCCAACCAGTATCAGGCGTAAAGGATTTACGCCCCTGTTCCAGGACAACAGTGTTATCAGCAACGCAACCGAAACGCCGCCAACGAAAGCTGCCAACGGATAGAACTCGACAGTCAGAGTCGATCTCCAGACGATCATGGCCAGAAGCACCGCTGTTCCCGCCCCGGCTTCGACCCCGACAAGGCCAGGTGCGGCTAGAGAGTTACGGGTCAGCACCTGAAGCACAACGCCTGAAAGGGCCATCGCCATGCCAGATAAAATGGCAAGCAAGATACGAGGGAGACGTATTTCGTAGATGATGGTGCGCAGTATGCCAGTGTCGTCGCCGGTCAACAGGGTGGTGACCACGTCAGCCACCGTCATCGAATAACTGCCAAGAGTGATCGACAGAAAAGCAAACAACAGCGTGAAAATGAAGACGAAAACGACGATGTTGCGCGCCTGCTTGTCCCTAAGGGTCGTAGCTGAATTGTGAAGTGCAGAGATCATTTCAGCCTCCGCAATACCAGTGCAATGAATACCGGTGCACCAACCAACGCCGTAACAATTCCAGTGTTTAGTTCGAGCGGCCGTACGACAACGCGCGCGACAGTGTCGCCGATCACCACCATCAGAGCGCCGAGAAGTGGCGCGGCTACGATGAGAGTGCGATGATCGTTACCAAACAACAGTCGGCCAACGTGCGGAGCGACCAGACCAACGAAGCCGATGGGTCCGGCGATTGCTACTGATGACGCGGAAAGCAGGACCGTTGACAGCAAAATGGACAGACGAAAACGCCCAATGTTCAGTCCAAGCAAGGATGCCTTGTGTGAACCCAGGCGATAAAGATTGAGACTAGGAATATTGAACACGGCGATACCGCAGGCAAGAATGAGCAGAGGCAAGGTGTGCCATCTTGCTTCGCTGGTTTCGAACGCCAACGAACCAACAAGCCAACGCCTGAGAGTATCAAGTCCTTGCTGATCCATCAAAAGAATGGTTGATGTCAAAGCGCTGAACAGTGCACTGATGACAACGCCGGAGAGGATAAGCCGCGCTCGATGTTGTTCTACCCCTGCATTGAGAAGAACAAAAGATGTCGCCACAACAGCGCCGGAAAACGCCAGAAGCGGGATCATCGCCAGCGTCATATCAGGTACAAGCAGCAACCCGCCAACCACAAAAAACGCAGCGCCGCTGTTGATGCCAAGCAGGCCCGGGTCCGCAAGTGGGTTTTCAGTCAGTCCTTGCAGCAATATACCGGCCAAACCCAATGCACCGCCAACGATCAGCGCACTGAAGAGACGCGGCATGCGCATATCAAGGACGATGTTGTGGAGTGGATTTGCGTAATCAGGAGATAACACGGCATCCCATACGACACGCCATTCAAGCGCACGTGCCCCGAATGCCAGATGCAACAATGCAGCGATGGCAAGAACAATCGTGAGTGCGGTAAAAGGAATTAAACGTCTGGCGGATAACATGTCAGCCGCCTAAGCCTTTTGCGCCGAAGGGATACAAATCATGTCTCCGGTCACGGTATCCATCAACATTCTGGAACGCACGCCAAACACGGTTTCGATGTTTCCGTCGGTGAAAACCTGCAAGGTCTCCCCTTGCGCAACAATATGGCCGTCGCGCATCATGACAAGTTGATCCGCATATCGGGCCGCCTGATTGAGGTCATGGAGAATAGCGACAACCGTACGGCCCGCATTTTGCAGCACGGTCAGCAGATCAAGGAGGCTCAACTGATTGGCGACATCCAGGTAGGTGGTGGGTTCATCAAGCAGGACAATTGGTGCCTCCTGCGCCAGCGTCATAGCAATCCACGCGCGTTGCAGTTGGCCACCCGAGAGGGCTGAAAGCGGCCTGTCCAGCAATGTTTCAACTTCACACAGTGATGCTGCGCGTTGAACAGCTTCCTCGTCCGCGTTTGACCATCTCCCCAGCCAGTTGCGCCAGGGAAAACGACCTTGTACCAGCAATTCACGAACACTTATGCCGGTTGGCGTACGGGTCCTTTGCGGAAGAAATGACACGAGACGGGCAAAATCACGCTTCGGAAAGGACGAGACCTCTTTTGCTTCGAGGCGCACGCTACCCTTTTTAGGACGCACATTGCCGGCCATTGTGTCCAGTAGCGTCGATTTCCCTGAGCCGTTGGGACCGATCAAGGCAGTGAAGCAGCGTTCCTTGATCGTCAGGTTGATACCGCGCAGCGCATGCGTGTCACCGTGGTACACATTTAAATCATTAATCGAAAACATGCGCGCTTATCCGCCGTCGGGTTCATGTCGACGAGACCAATATTCAGTTCCGGTTTGGCCACCTGTAACACCGGATCGCAAACCACACACAACGCTAAAAGTGTATTGAGACACTATAACGTTTTAACCAAAGTGCCTCACATGGTAGTGACGCCCATCTTTGTTGACCGCGACTGTCATGTTTCTGCGTCAAGGTCAAGACTATGGGGATTCAATGCGCCGACATCTCAAGAAATTCCGCACCACACGCCTGCTTTGCAACTCGGCTTTGATCCCGACAACTGCTTTGGCATGGGCCGTACTGTCAGCGGGTGGAGCCATCGCGCAGGATGGTCAGAGTGCAACCGTCCTGCAATCCATCGTCGTAGATGCCAAAGAAAACGCGACGGCACCAATCGATGGTTATGTCGCGCGCACGAGCAATAGCGGCACAAAAACCGACACCCCTATCCTTCAGACACCCCAGTCGCTGTCGGTGGTGTCTGCAACGGAAATAAAGGATCGCGACGCGCGCACCCTTGCCGATGTCCTTTCCTATACGCCCAGTTTTACCGCGCAACCACGTAGCTTCTCCCGTGTGGCTGACCGCTTTCGTATCAGGGGTTTTGATGTAGAGCCAGGCACGGGCGGCTTGTTGCGCGATGGAATGCGCCTGCAAAACAATTCTTATGACGGAACTCAGGAACCTTTCGGTTTAGAGCGCGTGGACGTTGTCCGCGGCGCATCCTCTGTTCTTTACGGCCAGCTTTCGCCCGGCGGATTTGTCAATGGCGTCAGCAAACGCCCGACCGACGAGCCGCTTCGTGAAATTGGCATTGAAGGCGGACTGCATAAGCGCAAACAGGTGACTGCTGATTTCAGTGATGCCCTGACCGATACATTGTCCTATCGCCTCACCGTCATGGGACGGGATAGTGATACACCGGTGAACCACATCAATGACGACCGCTTCTACATTGCGCCAGCTTTGGAATGGAGCCCTGACGACGATACAACGCTGTCGGTCCTCGGTTTCTACCAACGAAGCAGCACGCGGTTTCCAGCATCAATCCCGTACCAGATCATTGACGGTATAGGATCTGGTCCCTTCTTCCTGGGACGGGACACATTTATTGGCGAGCCGGGTTACGACGGAATGGAGAGCGACATGAGCGCTCTTGGCTACGAGTTCACGCATCGTTTTGATAATGATGTGAAGTTCTCATCAAAATCTCGCTACTATGAATCGGACCTTGATTGGCGCTATCTGATGGCCCAGACCGGTACTGCGGCAGTGAACAACGCGGCTGCGACCGGTATTCTGGCCCGGCAATACAGCGACCGCCAAGATCGCGCCAAGGGTTTTACCCATGATATGAATGTTGCGTTTGACCAGGATACAGGCCCACTGTCACATTCCTTCGTTGTGGGATATGATTTTTATGACACATCCTATGACTCTGACAATTTCCGCGCAGCGGTTGGCTCGATCAATCTGAACAATCCGATGTACGGAACACCCATTGTGGTGAACAAGAACCCTGCTCTCAATCGTGGTGGTAAAACCACGACCACGCAGCACGGAATTTATCTTCAGGATAATATCAACTTCTACGAACGCTGGAATGTGCTGCTAGGCTTGCGCCACGACTGGGCAGACCAGGAATTTAGGATCCATAGAACCGGACAAATCATAACCCGCGATACGCAGAAAACGACCTGGCGTGCGGGACTGGTGTATGAGGCGGCCAATGGACTGGCACCTTACATCAGCTATTCGCAATCGTTCTTCCCCGTATCCGTTGGTGCTTTCACCAGCGATATAAATTTCGACCCCACCACAGGTGAACAGATTGAGGCGGGTATCCGTTATCAGCCGCTGGGAACCAACATGCTGTTCAGTGCAGCCGTCTATCAACTGACTCAGGATAATGTTGTTTCCGCCAATTTGGCCGGTGACCTCACACAGATTGGTCAGCAACGTGCACGGGGCCTGGAACTGGAAGCGAAAGCTGAGCTTACAGACTATCTCACTGTGGTTGGGTCATACGCCTATACGGACGCAAGAATTACCAAGAGCGAGGTCGCTGTAGAAATTGGTCGACGCAGCGAAAACACACCTTATCACCAAGCCGCCTTGTGGATGACCTATGATCTTGCGCAACTGGGCGTCGAAGGTTTGAGTGTTGGCGGCGGTGTGCGTTACAAAGGAACAACCCGCGCTTCAAGTATCGATCATGGGATACCAGCCAATGCGGTTGTCGATGCGCTAGTCCGCTACGATTTCAACGAGAACGTGACACTTTCGGTCAACGCCACCAACCTGTTTGGAAAAGATTACGTCAATTGCGAGTTTTCCTCCTGCCAATATGGCGACGACAGGGAAGTCATGGCTTCCGTCCGAATCCGTTGGTAGCTGCGATCGAACCTTAGAGGATAGCAACATCCGGTAACAGCTTCAAAGCGGCCCTGTCCTCACACAGGGCCGCTTTGGAATTTTGCCAGTATTGACAGGCCGCGCGATAATTCATCAAAAGAAGGACCGCCGAGACAAAGCCGTATCCCCGTGAACTCATCCTGGGGGTCCGCGCGCATTGCATCCGGTGGCGTGACGATAAAACCCATCATTTCGGCTGACGAAACAAATGCCTCCGCCTGTGTATGCGGCATTGGTATCCATGCATGAAACGCCGCAGGATTGGTGACGATCTTCCTGTCAGAAAACAGCGAAGCAGCAAGATGTGCTCTGCGGCTGGCTTCAGCTCGAAGCGATGTTCGCGTGGCTTCAACAACCCCGCTGCTGAACCATTCTTCAAGTAAAGCATAGTCCAGTGGCGATGCCGCCAATGGAATGATCTGCAGAGCTTCCTCGGCTGAAGCGACCCATTTTTCAGGCAGAACCAGAACGCCTAACCGAAGACCTGATGTCAGTGTTTTAGAAAGGCTGGTTACGTGGAAAACGGACTCTGGAGCCAATGTAACCAGAGGCGGATGGTCATGAGCGGACCCGATCGTATAGACGCCATCCTCTACGATTGGCACGTCACGCTGATGGCAAATCTCGATGATGTCTCGTCGGCGGCTAAGGCTCATCGTTGCGGTGGTCGGATTATGGAGAGAAGGCGTAAGGTAAACCAGCCTTCGCCGTCCCTGATTGCTTTCGTTGTCCAGTACCCGTGCCAAATCCTGTGGGATCATGCCCTCTGCATCAATCCCCACACCTGCAATCGGATGCCCTCGGTGGCGCGCGAGCGCTAAGGCACCGGGATAACTCAGTCGCTCAGTGATGATAAGGCCTCTGCCACCGCACAAGGTGTCAAATGCCAGCCAAAGCGCCTGTTGGCCGCTTCCTGTCAGGATGATCCGGTTGGGCTCAACAAATATCCCGAGGCTTTCAAGCCATTTTCCAAAGATTCTGCGGTGCGCATCATGCCCGGCAAGTGGCGGCCTTAGTTGGACATGTTGTGTATCGATCTTGCGAGAGACCGTGGACAAGGTTCGCGCTAGCAATCGATCGCTCAACATCGGCGGGATGGTATTGACGGAAAAGTCGATGGTTGCCTGGCTTTGAGACTGCAATGTTGCAACAAAGGTTCCCCTTCCCTTGACGCTTCTTGCCAAACCACGCCGTTCCAACACCGCATAAGCCTTGGTCACGGTGCCAACACCAAGGCCCAGGGTCCATGCAAGCTCACGATGCGGCGGCAACCGGTCACCACCTGCCAATATTCCGGCCAAGATGTCTTCTGAAAGCGCTTCCAGCAAGCGGGTCGAGGGATTACCATAACCGTCGTTAAGGCGGGCCTTCCAAGGAGATTTCAGGCGCATCAGTTTCTCGAGTTATCCATCACATGGTTGTCCGATGTCACCGATTAATGTCCACTCGTCAACACTCGGTTTGAACGCAACTGAACCCGTGTTTTTGGAATGCGATTAAATCTTGGTCCGGAACGTCGTGTTTTCGCTTCGCGCTCCAGATGAGTAGTCAATAATATCGAGCCAATGACCGCTTTACGCCAAGAATGGTCATCTTAGGAAATAATGTAGTCGCCAGTTGAGAATACTCAAAACTAATCCAACCATAGCGCCAAGCGGTGTAAAAACTAATATTCCAATCGGCCCTGCGAGTTCAAAGCCAAGCCAACCAACAAGGATTAGGCCAATTGTGGTCTGAATGAGCGCAATTGCTTTGTGCAGTTTTCCCATAGCTCAAATTTAGCCCTCGCAGTTGTCAGGTTCAATGACGGCGTCCGGCCAAGAGCTGCCATCGAGAACTCTAAAAGCTCTTGAGCGGAATCAAACAGTCCGTCACCTAGATAATTGCGTTGATGGAGTTGACGAGGCTGACAACGATTTATTTCTGCAATGACAGCGAGTACCGGGTATGCCGACGTTCGCCCGTCCGTGTCAGCGCACCGATCTCCACGAGCTGCTGAAGGTCGCGTGTTGCTGTAGCGCGGGATGTGTCTGTGATCGAAATGTAGTTTTCGGCACTTAGCCCTCCCTTGAAGCAAGCTGTGCCTTCCTTGAAGATGCGCGCGACAACCTTTTGCTGCCGCTCGTTCAACTGACCTCGAAAACGATCATAGAATTTTGCTTTCTGAATGAAGAAATCTATGCGCTCAAGTGTCGCCTGTTGAGCATCCAGGATCGTTTCTGAGAAGAAAATGATCCAGTCGGTGATATCGAGCGTGCGCTGGTGCCGCTCAAGCTCGCAGTAGTAGGCCTTCCGGCGCTTCTCGATTGTGAAGGCGAGTGAAATGAGACTGGGTTGCCCTATGTTTTGCGCTAGTGATTTCTCAGCGAGCGCACGCCCAATTCGGCCGTTGCCATCCTCAAATGGATGTATGCTTTCAAAGTAGAGATGGCCTACTGCTGCACGCGTCAACGCTTGAAGCGACGTTTGGCCATCTGGTCCGGATTGATTGAACCATGCGATGAAAGTTTCCATCTCAGCACGAACCTGGCGAGACGGAGGAGCCTCGAAGTGGATTGTCGGCTTATCCAATCGACCTGACACGATCTGCATGGCGTCTTCATGCTCACGGTAGGCACCCACCGTTTCAATATAGCGATTCCCAGCCATCAGCATTGAATGCCAGTAGAACAGGCCCTTACGATGCAGTGGCCTATGCCAACTTCGATAGACGTCCGCCATCATCTCGGCGATCCCCCGCTCTTGGGGGCGAACCTGTCTATCATCAGCGTCCAGTCCGAACTGCCGACGGAGTGATGATTGGACACTCATGCGGTCCAGAAATTCCCCCTCAATCTCTGAGGTCTTGACCGCTTCGTCACTTAGCAATTCAATGCGAAGTTGATTGCTGTCGTCATCGTTGAAATGTCGTACAGCACCGATAACCTCGCCGGCGGACTGCAAAAATCTCTGCTCTAGCGGCACCAGGCTTGCGGAATCGTACTTGAAATTTGGCCAATCAGTGTTTTGCCAGTTCCATTTCATGAGTTATAGCCGCCGTTTCTATAGCTCATATTTGCCACTATAGATGAGCTATTGCAAGCACATCCATAGCGCAGCACCACGATCTAGAGCTACCAATCAACACGACAATGGTCGACAGGTAACCATCTCCGGTCGCCTCGACATTGGCGTCGAAAGAAACAGAATGAGCATTCGTGATGCCAAATCCACGACGCTACCCACCCAAAAAATGATCAGTAGTCAATAATTGTAAGCTGACGGCAGCATTGCACCATTTGCGGACGCCCCCGTTGTCAGGCAGTACGTCTTCACAGCCACGCAGCGGCTGGTAGTGATGCAGTCCGTTGCCTTCGCATAAAAAGCGGCGGTATCGAGCGCCCCCTGTTCATAACGGACCCCGATTTCAAATTTACTCGAAAGTGCAGCCTCAATTTCCAGATTTCCATAGGGTGTACCCTGCCGCCAATTAGGTGGAATCTCGTATTAGCAACGGCATTTTCCCGCGATAATTCGTTTTGTGTTAAACGTCCTGTATTAAAACATCACGACCGTCGAACTGCTGTCAAAAGAGGCTGCGGCAATCTTTCCTCGCCGATTTTGAGGGCGTTTGCCTATTTTAAAATCAATGGCTTGGACCCTATCTTTTGATTTTTGTCATTTTTGACAAATAATTAATAAAATCAACTACTTGAGCACGCAAATCATGCTGCTATAATCCCTCATGAATCTGAGAGGGAATACGGCAATGCCTAAAATTGTATCTGCCGAGGCCGAGCAAGCCAAGCCAAGCCGGGCGAGAGAATTGATCACTTTTGCCATTCTTGCCTTCGGTATCTGGCCGGTCCTGGCTGTGGGATTTGTCGGTGCCTACGGTTTCATCGTCTGGGCATTCCAGATCATTTACGGGCCTCCGGGTCCTCCAGGTCACTGAGAGCTGTGGTGATGTCAAACCTCATTTCCAGAAGAGACCTACTGCGAGGCCGAACTGAGCCCCCAAGGCAACGTATCTGTCCTCCCGGGGTCACTTTGAGTGATCTCACCGCATGCAGCGGCTGTGGAAAGTGCGTAGAACACTGTCCTACCAAGATCATTTCAATGGTCGATCGGCTGCCTGCATTGGATTTTTCAAAAGGTGAATGCACCTTTTGCAGTCAGTGTGCCGCCGCATGCCCGGAACCGGTTTTTAAGGTCGAACCGGCAGCACATTTTGATCATGCCATGGTGATCGGTGACGACTGTCTGGCATTTCAGAAAGTGGACTGTCAGGCCTGTCGTGATGCTTGTCCCACGCAGGCCATCCGTTTTCGTCCACGGCTTGGTGGCCCCTTCATTCCCGAACTGAACGAGACGCGGTGCACGGGATGCGGTGCGTGTGTGTCCGTTTGTCCGGCCAACGTGATCGAGATCAACGAACGATCTGCCGAGGTTCAATATGGTTGAAAATACAGAGCGATATCACGTTTCCAGTGCTGTCGTCGCCACGCTGCCGCAGATGACGCAATCAGTTGTGGCGACCTTGCAGAAATTGGAAAATGTGGAAATTCATGGCGAGGGCAACGGCAAGATTGTCATCGTCATCGAAGGTACCAGCAGCGGCATGATGGGCGGTGTGCTGACTTATATTTCGACACTCGACGGGGTGATCTCGGCCAACATGGTTTTTGAACACGTCGACACAGAGGAGAATAGCGGCGATGAGCAGCCAATTAACGCGGCGTGATGTAATAAAGGCGCATGCCGCAGGCATTGCAGCCGCAACGGCAGGTATTGCATTGCCGGCCTCCGCGCAACCTGTGTCTGGCGGCGTTAGTGCGCTGGAAATCAAATGGTCCAAGGCACCCTGTCGGTTTTGTGGCACCGGTTGCGGTGTCATGGTTGGTGTGAAGGAAGGTAAGGTCGTTGCCACACACGGCGACATGCAGGCCGAAGTCAACCGTGGCCTGAACTGCATCAAGGGCTACTTCCTGTCCAAGATCATGTACGGCAAGGACCGTCTACAAACGCCTCTTCTACGCAAGAAGGGTGGCGTTTACGCCAAGGACGGCGAGTTCGAACCGGTCAGTTGGGATGAAGCCTTCGATGTGATGGCCGAGCAGTGCAAGCGCGTACTGAAGGAAAAGGGACCGACCGCCGTTGGCATGTTTGGTTCCGGTCAGTGGACGATATTTGAAGGTTATGCGGCAACCAAATTGATGCGTGCCGGCTTTCGATCGAACAATCTCGACCCGAATGCCCGCCACTGTATGGCTTCAGCCGCCTACGCCTTCATGCGCACTTTCGGTATGGACGAGCCGATGGGCTGTTATGACGACTTCGAACACGCAGACGCCTTTGTGCTCTGGGGTTCAAACATGGCTGAAATGCACCCCATTCTCTGGACGCGCATCGCGGACCGTCGTCTAGGCCACGAACATGTTCGGGTTGCTGTGCTGTCGACCTTTACCCACCGCAGTATGGACCTGGCCGACATCCCAATGGTGTTCAAGCCGGGCACCGATCTGGTGATCCTTAACTACATCGCCAACCACATCATCCAGACAGGTCGCGTCAACGAGGACTTCGTCAAGAACCACACCAAATTCGTCCGAGGTGTGACTGACATTGGTTATGGCAGACGCCCTGATGACCCACAGGAGATAAACGCTGCCAACTCTGCCGATCCTGCCAAGACGGAAGCAATCGACTTCGAGACATTCAAAGCCTTCGTTGCCGAATATACTCTGGAAAAAGCGGTGAAGATGACCGGCGTCGAAGCAAGCTTTCTAGAAGAACTGGCGGAGCTTTATGCCGACCCGAACCGCAAGGTCATGTCGCTGTGGACCATGGGCTTTAATCAGCACGTGCGTGGCGTCTGGGCAAACCAGATGGTCTACAACATTCATCTGCTAACCGGTAAAATCTCCGAACCGGGCAACAGCCCGTTTTCGTTGACTGGTCAGCCTTCGGCCTGCGGTACAGCTCGCGAAGTTGGCACATTTGCTCACCGTCTGCCAGCCGATATGACCGTGACCAATCCCGAACACCGGAAACATGCCGAGGAAATATGGAAGGTACCGCATGGCATCATTCCTGAAAAACCCGGCTACCATGCCGTTCAGCAGGACCGCATGCTTCATGATGGCAAGCTGAATTTTTACTGGGTTCAGGTCAACAACAACGTTCAGGCTGGCCCCAACACCAGCAACGAGACCTATCTCGGTTATCGCAATCCAGAGAATTTCATCGTTGTTTCGGATGCCTATGCTACGATCACCGCAATGAGTGCCGACCTTATTCTGCCGGCGGCCATGTGGGTGGAAAAAGAAGGCGCCTACGGCAATGCCGAACGCCGCACCCATGTCTGGCACCAGTTGGTACAGGCAGCCGGCGAAGCGCGGTCGGATCTTTGGCAACTGGTCGAGTTTTCAAAACGCTTCACAACGGATGAGCTCTGGCCCGCCGACATTCTGGATGCCAACCCGGAATACCGCGGCAAGACATTGTACGACGTCCTGTTTAAGGACAGCGATGTCGGCAAATTCCCGCTGAGCGAAGTCAGCAGTGAATATGAAAATCAGGAGGCCAAACACTTCGGCTTCTACCTGCAGAAGGGCCTGTTCGAGGAATATGCCGCTTTTGGCCGTGGTCACGGACATGATCTGGCGCCTTACGACGCTTATCATGAAGTGCGCGGCATGCGCTGGCCGGTTGTCGATGGCAAGGAAACCCTTTGGCGGTACCGCGAGGGATACGACCCCTATGTGAAGCCGGGCGAAGGCGTGAAATTCTACGGCAACAAGGACGGCAGGGCGGCGATCATTGCCGTGCCCTACGAGCCACCAGCGGAATCCCCTGATGACGAATTCGACACATGGCTGGTCACCGGCCGTGTGCTTGAACACTGGCATTCTGGCTCCATGACCATGCGCGTCCCGGAACTTTACAAGGCGTTCCCGGGTGCACGCTGTTTCATGAATGCAGAGGATGCGCGCAAACGTGGTTTCAATCAGGGCTCAGAAATACGCATCATCTCACGGCGGGGTGAAATACGCTCCCGCGTTGAAACGCGTGGCCGTAACCGCATGCCGCCCGGCGTGATCTTTGTGCCGTGGTTCGATGCCAGCCAGCTCATCAACAAGGTGACGTTGGATGCAACCGATCCCATTTCCAAACAAACGGATTACAAAAAATGCGCAGTCAAACTAGAACCCGTCGCATAGTTGCGAGACGCGGCTGGATTGTCGCCGCCAGTACCATTGCGCTCATTGCAACAGGCGCTTTTGCCCAGATGGTGCCCGAACTTTCAGGTCCTAGTGGCGATCCAATGCGGACGGAAGCGGCCAAGCCGCTTCCAAAGTGGATCATTGACGACCTGAGACGGATGCGCGCTTATCCCGAACAGCCCCCGGTCATTCCGCACTCAATCGACGGCTACCAGCTGTCAGTGAACGCGAACCGCTGTTTGTCCTGTCACAAGCGTGAATTCTCTCAGGATGCCGGTGCGCCGATGATCAGCGTCACCCACTACATGACGCGCGAAGGCCAGATGCTGGCTGACGTTTCACCGCGCCGTTATTTCTGCACAGCGTGCCACGTGCCTCAGGCGGACACGCGCCCACTCGTGCCAAATACCTTCCAGGACATGAGCGAGATGGGTGTCAAAAAAGCAGGAAGCGAATGATGTTTTCCCGTGTCAAAAAGCTGCTGCTCTGGGTATGGACCGTGCTTTCAACACCGGCAGCGACACTCAGCCTGGCGTTCCTGACGCTTGGCGGTTTTGTTGGCGGGGTCATGTTCTGGGGTGCGTTCAATACTGCGCTGGAAATGACCAATAAGGAGGCATTCTGCATCTCCTGCCACGAGATGAAGGACAATGTTTACGAGGAACTGACCCGAACGGTGCACTTCTCCAATCGTTCAGGCGTGAGGGCATCGTGCCCTGACTGTCACGTACCACATGAATGGACCCACAAGATTGCCCGCAAAATGCAGGCTTCCAAGGAAGTGTGGGGCAAAATCTTTGGCACCATCAATACCCGCAAGAAGTTTCTCGACCATCGTCTTGAACTTGCCCAGCACGAGTGGGCTCGTCTAAAAGCCAATGACAGCCTTGAATGCCGCAATTGCCACGCATCAGTTGCTATGGATTTCACCAAGCAGACACAACGTGCGGCTGACATCCATTCCAGGTTTTTGCTCCCTGGCAAGGCGACATGCATCGATTGCCACAAGGGTATCGCTCATGAACTTCCCAGCATGGAAGGTATTGATCCCGGTTGGAAAATGCCACCTGAACTTCAGGGCGAACAACTGCCGTCTGCTTCCGCAATTGACGACCTTAAACGTGCCATGGCAGATGCACACCAATCTGTTCACTGAGTTTCCAGTGCGAAGAAACAGCATATGAGGAAAAAACATGCCGCTTGGATACGTCAACATGACCGACGGTGAAGAGATGGACCTGTGCCTGTCACAAGTGGTCAAGCTGTTCGAAGAAGCCGGCATCAAGCCATCCGGCGCCATCCATGCGCCATATAAAGGGGCCAATCGCAGCAAATGCGATATGGATCTGAAAATATTGCCCGATGGACCTGTTCTTCGTATCAGCCAGGACTTGGGCGAACTTTCAACCGGCTGCCGTTTGGATAGCGCAGCTCTCGAAGCAGCAACAGCAGAGGCTGCTGCACACTCAGATGGTGCCACAGTGCTTGTCGTCAATAAGTTCGGCAAACACGAAGCCGAAGGCCGTGGTTTCGTACCGCTGATCGTCGAAGCCATGGAAAACGACAAACCCGTGGTCATCGGCGTCAACGGTCTTAATCTCGATGCGTTTTTGTCATTTTCTGGTGGGCTGGCCGAACGGCTAGACGCAGACCCGAATGGTATTGTTCAGTGGGTACAAGGAGCTTAAAACCGAAAGGGGCAAACCCATTCCGTCACGTCCTCAAATTTATCCTTATTCACATGCGACGACCCGTTTAACACAACGCGACAGTCGCAGCACGTCACCCGAACCACCACCGCTTCGTTGCGCCAGACAACCTCCATAAATTGCATGGATCCTTTCTCACAATTGACAATTGTCAGTCAGATTGTGTGTTATCGGTCAACGAAACGATTGGTGGAAAGCGTTTTGACCAAGCTAGCAACCGAACCCGTCGAGATAGCTGCGAAATGTCTGACATGTCACATCAGATATACCGGAATTTGCGCTGTCATGTCGTTTGAAGAATTGCGTGAGGTCGGGAGGAGAACGATCCGGCGAACGTTCAAGGCAGGCGCGCCGATCTTCTTTGCAGGCGACAATGTGCGTGCCAAGAATATTGTGAAAGGCGTGGTCCATCTGTCAAAGGGACTATCGGATGGTCGCCAACAAATTGTTGGGCTGCAGTTTTCGTCTGCCCTCTTGCCCGCAAGGATCAGCCAAGTGACAGCTCAAGCTGCCACCGACAGCGAATTATGCGCGATTCCGAACGCATTGCTCACTGACATACTGGGACGTAATCCCAAAGTGGAAGATGCGATGTATAAACAAGCTTTAGATGAGCTCGATCAGGCAAGGCATTGGATGTTGTCTGTCGGCCGCAAGACCGCTCTTGAAAAAGTCGCTAGCCTCATTTTGATGTTTGTCATGAAGGCACCTCCCACTTCAGGGATTGGTTATCAATGTGACCTTCCACTCACGCGAACTGAAATCGCGGACTTTCTTGGGCTGACGGTGGAGACGGTCAGTCGTAACATTACGAAGTTGAGAGCTAGCGGTATTATTCAGCTCGACAATGGAAGGACCGTGACTGTAAACAGCCTCCCACAATTGAAAAGAGCGTCTGGCGATTAAAGACCGGAAGAGTAGAGAGCTGCTTATGTTAAGCGGTAGTGCTCTCTAAAGAACAGCGCGCACGAAAGCCGTTCCGAACGCTTCATGCCAATTCCTACAATCGAAGTTTTGCGCGGTCTAAAAGATGAGGGTTTTGTGCCTGTGGGTGTCAAGCAGTCGGCCAGCCGCACGCCGGGCAAGGCACACTTTACGAAGCACCTTATTCGCATGCGCTGCGTTGATGATGGCAAGGTCTACAATGTTGGCGATACCGTTTGCGAAATCCTTCTGAAGAATGCCAATGATGGAACGTCCGCTTATGGGTTGTTGGTAGGTCTTTTCCGTATTCGTTGCCTGAATAGCCTCGTCACACACACCGGCACCATTGACGCCATCAAGGTTCGCCACTCTGGCAACGTCTGAGATAAGGTCATGGAAGGAAGTATAAGTTTTGAATGAAGTGGAGGGCACGCTGGTTGCTCCACAGGATTGGTCGACACATATTCGTGATGAGCAGCTTGCACTGGCCGAGGCTGCACACGTCCTGCGTTTTGGCGATGCCGATGGAAATGTTGACACGCCAATCCAACCGCAAAAGATGCTTGGTATTCGCCGCACCGATGACAGATCAAATGATCTCTGGACCACATGGAGCGTCGTGCAGGAAAACACCATCCGTGGTTTGCGTGGTCAAGGCCGTGACGATCTGGGAAGGCCGCGCCGTGTTGAGTCCCGCGCCGTTAACGGCATCGACCAAGATATAAAGCTCAACAAAGCCCTTTGGGTTATCGGCGAACGAATGAACGAGTGAGCGCACATGACCAATATCGGGGAATTGGAACGAGAGGCGGGCATCGGCCCGTCTCATAAAGAACGATTCAATTTTTGGATCCGCTTTCAAAATGATGGGTTCGCTGTGTTGAGGGCCACACTCCTAAGCAATCTCTAACGGTCGGGTCTCACTCCAGATGACGGGGATAGACGGAAGACTTGGATCAGCCTATCCAAGCAAGGCCGAACGGTTCTCAAAAACAGCCGCGCGGCGCGGGAGGAATGGTTGCGGCAGGCCATGAAACAGTGCATGACGGCCCAAGAACAGGTTCAGCTTATCAAAGCTTGCCAACTGATTGAGAAACGCTCCTCTTTCAACACTGCCACAAAGGTCGGCGAACTGGCGGATCACACGCGAAACTCGACGGTATCGAGCTCTCCTTCAGGCTAGGATCTCCGCCCATCGGCACATCCTTCTAAATCTCTAAGGAGTGGATAAGAACTTCGCACTGACAGCGTTTTTGCAATTTGCGCTGCATCGCCCAGGTCTCATCTGAATTTTTTGCCTCAAACGGAGTCATTGCCACGCGCAACACTGAACCTTCATCCAATATGTACAGCGTCAGATCCAGCACCGTTGCGGGCAATGACGCGCTCATGCTTGCGCTTCCGTCCGTTTACGCAGACGGCGTGCGGCCTGTCTGCCTTTGCTCTGAGGGTGGCGTTGCGGCGCAGACTACTGGATGCGTTTGGATGCAGCTTTCCTCATCCGATGGTTCGCCAGTCAAGCTGGGATGCAGTCTTCGGCGCCGTCCCGTAGCCAACAGCTCTTCAGCCTGCGACCGGGGGATGCTCTGCAAGGGTCAAGCCATTTGCTGCATCAAACTCGGCACTGAAAATTTCATTCAGCATGTGCAAAACGCGCTGCACGCCTGGGTTTGTGCAGCGGTAGTAAACCGTTTGAGCATCACGCCGGGTTGTCACGAGCCCACCTTCGCGCAATCGAGCTAGATGTTGCGAAATAGCCGACTGGCTCATCTCCAATCTCTCCGCTAGCTCGTTCACCGAAGTTTCTCTTTCCGAGACAATTTCCAGTATCCCCAGACGGACCGCATTAGATAAATTCGTCAGCAGGCGTGCTTTTGACTTGTTGGAATACATGATTTGCCTCTTGATGTTCTTGGTCGAGCAGTGGCAAGCCGATAGTATTCGGGAAGCACTAACAGGCCCGATTGCTGTGGACGATCAAAGCCCCGATGACTAAGCACAAATTCTACGGAACTTCTTCCATCTCAAATTTCTTAATTTGGTTGAACTTCAATAGCAACGCCTTATGAAGGATCAAAAGCGGAGGAATTATGAATATTGCAGGTGACAACAATGCATTTGTGGGAGGCGTATGCGAGTCAATGGGTTTCTTTACGTGGTCCGTCCCTGATAATATTCTTTTCGGTGACGCAATTTTTGCAACTCTCTATGAACTTCCCGAAATCGACTTGAGAAAAGGCGTCTCGGTCGAGCAAATATTGAGCAAAATAGTTGAACATGACCGACCGGCGATGGCAAAACGTATACATGAGGCAATCGTCTCTGGAGAGACAACGTCAAGTGCGTATCGCATTCGTTTGTCTGATGGAGTTTCTCGAGAACTCGTGGCATTTGGCCGCTGTAATCGGGATGATACGGGCGTTCCGTCGTATTTCACCGGAGCGGTGATGGACAAGTCCCTTCCCGGCGTGATGTTTGGAGACGATGCACTTGAGGCTCACTGTCGTTCCGCACATAGTTTAGCAAAAACAACCGGAAACGAGCTGGCAGCCCGTTATCTTTCATCAGCATTAACACTTCTATCGCGGCGATAGTCGAACATAGATGGTTTCGCATTGACGAAAGAAACGACAGTCGGCGTTGCATCCAGGAGGGTCTTGTAGGTGGCGCGGGCTTCGCAGTTGATGCGAGTTTGACCAAAGTGGATGTTGACAACGCCCTCGCGGATCTGGAAAGGCTACGAAATTCAAGATCTGGCTTTGGGCCGCTAGTCAGGATGCTATGCCTGATATTCTGGCTTGTGGATATCCACTATTGGATATTCAAATATGTGAATGGTATACCCTCATGATTGGTTAGCCGTGGTGTTGGGGTCGGTTCCGGTAAGGGGCGAAATGACACGGTAAGCAGTTGTACCGACGTTCATTTGATCGGTGTTTGAGCTGATTTCGCCGCTCGACCGCCTCTGGGCAACCTTCTTGCATATGATAAAATTCGCCCCTTCGCTGTGTCCCTTTGATCAGGGTTTATCTTGCCGTGGCTCTCTGATACTGCCCGCGTGTTAGGAGTACAGTATGCAATTTTTAATTAGACCAGCAGAGCCATCCGACGTTGAGGGCATCTTTCAAGTTAGAACCTCGGTCACTGAAAACTTTTTGACAGTCGCGCAGCTTTCCGAGATGGGGATAACGAAAGCATCAATCACGGAGATGATCTTGAGCTCTCGGTGTGCGTGGGTGGCCGTTGACGCGGAAAAAGTCGTTGGATTTTCGATGATTGATCTCGATGAAGGATCACTTTTTGCCGCGTTCGTCCTGCCATCCTACGAGGGGAAGGGGCTGGGCAAAAAGCTAGTCCACGCCGCTGAAGACGCCCTATTCCAGTATCACCACGTTGCATGGCTCGAAACAAGCAAAACAACCCGGGCGGCAGGTTTCTATCGCCACCTTGGTTGGAGGAATGAAACGGACATCGACGGTGACGACATTCGATTGGAGAAATCACGGCCTTGATGTCCACATTTGTCAAACGCCTCGCCCAGTCGGCACGAAAATTCTTTGGGGAAAATCTTTCTCTGAAATTCGGTATGAGTGAGCCAAGCGGCTGCGGGGATAGATGAATTTCGCGGCGCCGCTGCGCAACCAGGCTCTATTCCGCTACGCTCCACGGAACCCCTAAAGGGTTTTCGCCCCTGCGGGTCACGATCCTTCGCCCGAACAGAGCGTAACTTTCAAAGGCCGCGAAACAACTGTTCAGCGTTGTATTCACCGGAGCGATAGCGTTGCAATATGATCCCGCATTTCGGTAGCAGCTCTTCGGGATTGCGGTCGTGTCTCTGGCACCAGAGCATCACTAAATCTGTCAGAAGCTCCAATTCCTCCACGTCTATTTGCTCTGCAAACTCCACCAGAGTTGGTTTCATAAGAGTATCACTCCCATTCACCTTTGTTGATCTTGTTTGTTTTAATCTGGCCGATTTTCTTTCGATCTCAGCATCAAGCTCGTGACGCGCCACCTTCTGCAACAAGCTGAAAACCGCTTTCTCAATTGTTGCTTCAAAAATAAGATCAGGGTCCGTGCCAGCGAGGAGAATTGTTTTCTCAACAATCCTGGTTTGCTCCTCAGGAGAAGGTGTGTAGAACCGTGCTCTCTTCTTGAGGGTTTCTCGAATGTCGAATGCCGGTGCTTCGCTTTGAATAAGACGCGAGACCATAGGCCCTCTCCCAATCCAACAGGGAGCGTATGTGGAACAATAGCCTTCAGCGCTCCCCTTTTTTTGCAAGAAGAAAATTAGTCCAAGTCATACTTGTTGAAAAGTGGAATCAACGAGCAGGGAAAATTTCTGGATTGAATGACGTTGACACCCGGAAGTTTGGATTGTTTCTAGTCCCGCTGGTTTCTTCCAGAACGAGGCGATATTCGACAATAAAAGCGCCGGCTTCATCAAGAACCATGATTGCCAGTCGGTGGAGATCGTTAATTGGCAAGCCGTCCTGCGCCATCTCCCCAAGTGCTGTCTTCGCTTCAAGCCTCGCGGCGTCATCGTCGGGAAAATCATGTCGTATTTCGACTGGGGTTGGGCTGTTCTGATCTATGGTGCGGAAAATATAGGTCGGCATCTTTTTCTCCACTAGCGCAAAAAAGCTGACTGCGGGAGTTCGCAGTCAGCTTGGTTTTTTACGCAGCTTTGCTGCCCTTGGCATTTGCCGAGGTTTCCCCCAGCTTTGTGAGCTTTTTATCTGTTGCGATCTCTTCCGCGAGGTTCTGTTCAAGGAGCGGAATTGCATCCTTTAAACCCAACTGTTTTGCCCAGGCGATAAGAGTTCCGTACCGTGCAATTTCGTAGTGTTCTACGGCTCGTGCCGACGAGATCAAACCGGCATGGAGGGCGGGGGATGCTTTGTAATCTTCCATGATTTCTTCGCCTTCAGCGATGATACCTTGGATAGCTTCGCAGGTCTTTCCTCTCGCTGCTTTGCCAAAAATTTCAAAAACCTGCTGGAGGCGTTCGATCTGCCCTTCAGTCTCTTCGCGGTGCCGCAAGAAACCAGCCTTACCCTCTTCAGATTGAGCAGCGCGTGCCATTTTTGGCAACGCCTTTAGAATTTGCCTCTCGGCGTAGTAGATGTCCTTGAGTGTATCGAGGAAAAGATCATCAAGTGTTTTTTCAGTAGCCATTTAATCCTCCTATGGCGTGATTTACTCCGCCATAACAATCAGCAAAGCTGATCGTTCCTCAATTTTTGGAATTGCTGATATTCGCCTCACGCTCTCCCAAAATTAGGTGCTTGTGGATGATCGAAAAAGAAACCCTCCAAAAGGAGGGTATAAGTCGGTGCTAAGGCACACGCATGTAGGCTGGGGAGAAAGCTGCATTATAGGCCAGAGTCCAGTGCCAGAATGAATGAACGCTGCGACTGGCTCCGCAGCATCGCCGCTTCACTGACTTACCCAGATGATCCGGGCATCCAATCAACGTCGCTCCTATCGAATGTTCGGGTGGGGTGCGCCGGGTTCAAGGACATCAATTCGATTGACCGTGGGCTTTGGCGAGCGAGAACTTTGGCCATAACTTCGCCATCGCGGCTTTTAAGGACTACCTTACCGCCACGCCTCACTTGAGCGCCTGGCTCAACAATCAGTCTTTCACCTTCTCGATAGAGCGGCATCATGCTTTCGCCCTGCACATCAAGTGCATAAACAACGGGTTTGTCTGCTGGCGATTCACGAAAAGAGATAACGTCCCATCCCTGTGCTGCAGGAAAGCCGCTTTCGTCAAAGTAGCCGCCAGATCCGGCTTGGGCGAACCCGAGCAACGGAATGTCTCTGCCATCATCGCGCGTTTATTATTGTCGTTATTACCGCCAGTAATAACGCTCAGAAGATCATCGACACTGGCGCCTGTGCATTCCAGCAGCTTCGCCAAGGATTCCGTCTAAGGCCAACGCTCTCGCCCGCCTTTGAACCGTTTGGATCTGTTGAATGATGTTTTATCAAGGCCTGCACGCAACCCGAGCTTGGAAGGGGTCAACTGATGGCGTTCAGCGAGAGCGTCAATGGCGCCCCAGACCGCAGAGTGTGAAAGCGTTCGTGTGCCGCATTTTCGTGAGATTGCGTAGACATGTCCTTTGCATACCCCTCAGAGGAGAAAGGACAAAAGTCGTTCCTTGTTCCGAAGCAACTTATGTTGTCCTCGCAACGTTATAAACGTATGAGCCAAGCCCTATCTGCGTTGGCGGGAGGACCGAAATGAGGTTGACCATGCCACGCTATAGTACCCCGTACCCCGATCGAGATGTGGATTGCCAGCAGGCACTTGAAGATCCGTTTCAAACCCTGTTGTCTCTCGCTGAAGAAGCGGGTTGGTCAAAAACGGAAAGCGTTGAAGCTTTACGAGCATTGATTGCTGCGCATCAGGCCATGGAACAGGAAAATATGAAAGCGGATCTCGAGATCGCCCAGGCGCAAGCTGACATTGCGACAAAGCACTAAAAAGCTGCAAGGTACGCCATGATCAGGGCGTATTCGGTCCCGCCCGATGCCATATGAGAGCATCAAAAAGAAACCCTCCTTATGGAGGGCTGTGAGTTTTCGATACTGTTAGCATCGAGGAGAGTAACGCAGTGGGAGTGCGTTAAAGAAACGAACGACGAATCATGACAAGTGTTCCGTTCTTCCCCCAAAAAAAACCTAGGGGTCAGTCACCTCGTCTTTTGCCTCTAGGACTATCTTAAGCGTACGCAGCATCTCTGCTGCTTCCAACATCGCCCCTTTTACCTTGCTGTCATCTGCGTGGCCTCTCGGAATGAGCGCTGCAGTTATCTGCAAGTCTATGAGCGGATCCCGTAGTTTTGAAGTCGATCGCAAGCCGATCTCTTCGCGCATATCCTTGATCGTCGCCACTGCGCGCTCAAGCATCCGGCGTTTTTCAAAGTCGCCAAGCCTATTAATCTGGTTCGCGTCTCTGATCAGTTCAGAAATGAAGGCAGAGATAGAATTGCTCATTTTCTCCCCCCCAGAGTTCGTCAATGATAAGGGAAAACACTGCAATGGCAATATGGGCGATTGCCCTGCACTTTGGCAGAAGGATATCGCTTGGCTCTCGTCTTCTTGGCGCGGCACGCCATTACCGGGTCGAGCCCGCCTCCCGCCGAGCGGCCACTAATTGAGGCTCCTGCAGCGATGCTTTTCCGGTCCTGGCGTGTCGAGGACTCCCGAAATCCCGCCTGAAGGCGGCGCTATGCTGATTTCTCCGATACTCTTCATTGTTGTTATTGGATGCCGCCAAGGCGATTGATCAAAGGGGACGCTTAGGCGTTCTGCGCGATCCCCAAACTTTGACCTGCCGGTCATCGCCTCAGATAAAATGCAGTATTGGCTTCATTCTGAGCAGCTCGTCGGTCACGGTCGTCGTCGCCGCTACCCGGGACAACGCCAGCTGATGGAGCATCGACCAGCCTCCAGTTCCATTTGGCTATTTGATTGCCGCACAGCCCTTCTGGCCAAACTTCCGCGGCTTCTGAGCCATCGTGGTAGCCGATCCAGCGATCGGTTTCGGGTGGCAATAGCCAACGTAGTCTCGATCCGTGCATGTCATTCCCTAGCAATTATTAAATATTTGAAAGTGATATAACTCAATAAGGTTCTGGTGCTCGTCAAGTACAAGGATTCAACCGCGTTCAATAACACTGGCCTCTTAACACAAGGGACCAACAGCAAGCAGATCAAGGTTGACCTGTAATCCGCTCGAAATGATGGAACTGATGCGAGAAAAGTTTGTCGTCCTGGGGTGAGACACAAGACCCGTCTGTTGCTTAGATCTCGTACAGGGGGAACCAACCAAAGCCTTCAACGTTGCAAGTGACAACCCAATTCTGGAGGAGGCATACAAATGGACTGGAATCGCGTCGAAGGCAACTGGAAGCAGATGAAGGGCAAGATCAAAGAGCAGTGGGGAGAGCTCACAGACGACGATCTGGACGTCATCGATGGAAAGCGTGATCAGCTCGAGGGTAAAATTCAAGAGCGTTATGGTTACGAAAAGGATCAGACGAAAAAGGATGTCGATGACTGGTACGGTCGTCAGACTTGGTAAGTAAACGCTAATAATTCGAAACCGCTGGTCAAAGATGATCGGCGGTTTTTTCTTTGAATAGCAACCGGCGCATCACGGCCAAAAATTACAGGAAGAAAAACATGAGCATCTTCGGCAAAATCAAGGACGCTATTTTCGGTCACTCAGCACATGCAGAGAGCGCACCCGCGTCGTCAAGCGCGGAGCAAACACCTGTTCCCGAGCCAGCCGCAACGACGGCATCCCCAGTTGGAGGCACCGGTCAGGCGGTCCCGTCGACATCGGGCGCGTCGACACCTGCGGCATCGGCTCCCTCTTCATGGCAGACTGTAGACGTTGCTGCGCAACTTGATGCAGCGGTGGTCAACAGTGGTCAGAACCTTGACTGGAGACACTCGATTGTCGATCTGATGAAAGCTCTCGGCATGGACGCTAGTTTGTCCGAACGTAAGGAATTGGCCGAAGAGTTAGGCTACACCGATGAGCTCAATGGTTCTACGGAAATGAATACCTGGCTTCATAAAGCGCTTCTTAGAAAGCTGTCTGAAAATGGCGGCAAGGTAGCAGCTGAATTCTTCGACTAAAAGCCATGGCCAGAGCTGCGGGCGCGCAACATGCGCACAGTCTAAAGTAACATGAGCCCGACTGATTAAAGCAGGCGGCTTCGTGTGGGACGCCTCTCACTGGGTGGGCATTGTAAAAAAGCTAACGCAAGAGCACTGTACCGTTGCTTTGCGAAAGCGGGCAAAAAAGAACCTGTTCAAAGGCCGCGCTGTGGACAGGTTCCACTTCATGCGGTTGCCGGGGAGATAAGCAATGAAAATAATGATGGAAGACGATATCCCGACATTCGTCGAGCGGTCATTGTGACGGGATGTGATATAACTGCTATAGGGGATCATTCGTACACTATAGGCGATGCAGACTTGCCTCCATGACCCCTGCGACGCGGCGGACCAATCCGCCAGTGGGCTGGCTCCGCCCTCCCCCTTTGCCCGGGAATACATACGTATTCCCAATCAAATTTGAGAGGGAGCGCCAACGGGGAAAATAGGAGTTCCGAGATATGTCAAAAGCCTTCTGATCTTTTCATTGTGCCGCTCAACAAACTGTCCTTGTCCGCGAAGAACGTGCGCAAGGCCACCTATGATGACGCCAAAGACCTTAGGCAGCAGCATCAATACCCAAAATAGCACGCCCGGTTCGCATTCGATCTCCTCGTTTTGCATCAGTTCGCGAACTTTACGCCCTACTCAATCACAATGCCCCAAGCTTTAATTGTGATGTAGTGCTCTTGAAGGGAGCCGAACTGACGGCCCAGTGGTAACGCTGTTGAGCGTGGGGTGGCAGTCATCAGCGGGATGATCATCGATTGGCCAGCCTGAAACAAGGCAGCACGGGGGATTTAGAAAATAAGCAGTTGAACCTTGACGAACCAAAGTGGTTCAATGATATTCAAGGTGAACAGGAGAGGACCTTTTCATGACCGCATTCACGATCCGCGTCCCGGACGAGGTGGCCGACCGCCTGAACCAGATTGCTCAAAAGCTCGACCGTTCGCGCTCTTACATGGCAGCTCAGGCCATTGAAGATTTTGTGTCGCGCGAAGAATGGCAGCTCGCGGAAATTGAAGCCGGAATTGTCGAGGCTGACCGCGGCGAATTCGCCAGTGACGACGACGTGGCGCGGGTCGTCGGCAAATACGTCAAGGCGACTTCTCAGTCATGAAGCAGAGGCGCATCCGCTGGACCGTGCGGGCGTTGCGGCGACTTGACGAAATCGGCTCGTACATAGAACAAGACGACCCAGATGCCGCTGCACGGGTCGTTGCCCGAATCGTAGCTTCAGTCGATATGCTGGCAGAGATGCCAGCCGCTGGACGCATCGGTCGCATCGCCAGCACGCGCGAAGTGGTATTGTCCGACATTCCTTACATCATCCCTTATCGGGTTCGACAGGACATCGAGATCATTACCGTAATGCATGCCTCTCAGAAATGGCCGAAGAGGCTGTAAAAACAGTGCGCCGCCCAGGCACAACACCGGCAGCGGCGAAGCTGCGATCGCCTTGAGCTGATTCTAACCCCCCATTCGTAAAGCGCGACGGACTTCTGGTCTATGGACACCGTGTTCGCTTCGTATCTGGAGGTGAAGCGTTCTAGATGAGTAGTCAATAATTGGGAGATGCGATGGTCTATGGCGTAATCCAAATGCAACTTCGATCTGCGATATCAGGCGATGTACCCGACATGAAATGCGCGCACGCCCAAGTCTCACAAACAGTACAGAAAAGAAATTTGCAGAGAAAAGCAAAAGATAGGTGCGGGGGTAATCCGACCTAATCCCCGGCTGTGAGCAGTGTTGATCATGTCGACCGACTTTTGTTCCCGGCGACGATGGCTTTAAGTTGCTCAATCGTAAGCGCGCTGTCAGTCCGATGTATCATCCGATGGCAATTAGAGCATAGCATTGCGAAATCATCGACAGCGGTGGGACGGTTCTTACCCGCCCTGAGATGCAGTGGATCGATGTGATGAGCCTCTATAAAGCCCCGGCCAATCTCCCCATATACCTTTCCAAAATTAAAATTGCAGACCTGACATACACTGCCAAATTTCGCCTTTGCTTTTGCGACAATTCTGGGGTCACGTTTTATCGCTTTTATTTCTCTGAGGAGCCTTTCACCCTCCAAAACATATTCATCAATAATGCTGTCAGTGATGGTTTTAGCTGTATTGCGCTTATTGTTGTCGGCAAAAAAGCTTTCTTCATTGCCATCCTCATCGATTTTAACAGCACCCTCAAAACCGATATCTCGAAATCGGTAAGCAGCCTGATTTGAGTTGAATGAATTGGCTTTGACAGGCTGCAGATGAGATGCAGCCCAAAGTGCGCTGAGTGGATAAAGTTTACCTTTGTAACGAAGATAACTATTTATTGGGGCGCGACCTCTCGTGTATTTTTTTAGGAACTCCCGCTCGCCTATTTTTTTATATTCTTGAACAGCGAATAGAACCGACTGAGGAGTAGGTTCTATTTTTGGGTCTCTATTTTCGAACATGCGTAATTTCCACTGCCTTCGATTTTCTCTCAGAGGCCTTCTTAGACCCGGTCAAGTGACTGGTTAGCGTTGCGCTATATCTTCAGTTTTCACGCCTTCCCGAAGCGCAGCACACTTTTCGTCACAAGAGCGTAAATTTGTTAATACACGCATAAGTTACTGCATCGCTTTTTCAAGTTTGAATCAACCTAAACAAAACATCCATCAGCTAAACAACCTTCAGTATTTTAAATGGAGGAAGCTATGAATTCGAATAGAGCATTTATCGTCAGCTTGGCTGCGACTTCTCTACTATTATCGAGCCTGCCCTCGACTGCGGCGTGGTTATATGAGAGCAACGAAAGTGCCTTCGAGGAATCTGACACCGTTCACATGGCTGTGACTGTTGGAATGTATGGAGGTTTTGGCGTCCGCTGTCAGGATGAGGAAATGAAAGCTGTTTACATCCTCGCCGACGCTAACTTCGACAGAGACACAATTGAGCGCAGCAACCGCATGAAGGCGATGAAGCTGAAACTGCGTGTTGATAAGGACGAAATTCTTACGCTGGATGCACTCGGTAGCCTTGGAGACGGTGGCAGCTTTGTTCTTACCTCCAATGTCACTCGTTTACAGGTAGAGCAATTCCGTCAAGCAAAGAAGAACATTGCTGTCGCCGTGGCCATCTTGGGTAGAAATTACTATGAGGACAAATTGTCAGTTACAGGATCAACTTCGGCGGTTGGTAGCGTCATAAAGCACTGCTTTGCGGAGAGCGATAACTGAACACAGGTCTCTCGACTTCGTTCCCATTACTCCAACTCGCTTCAGGACACCGCCTACCATGAAGAGTGCTTTTTTGTGCATGTTGTTCCTTGTCGCGCTTGGTAGAAGCGGATTTGCCAGTGAGCCTACCATCATAAATTGCCAGTTTGATGGCCATCCCCCAATGATCATGAGTATTCGTGGTGGCCAAGGAGCGAATGACAACACATTACAAATTGGCGATGCAGAGCCTGTCGAGCTGACAATAGGCTCCGGCATGACGAGTGCGGAGTTCAACGGCAAACTTTATTTTATAAACTCAGATTCCGTTGTCATCGGTGACGATTCATTCGCAGGTGGGTGTGGAGATAACATTGGCCGAGACTGGTACAAGGGCATTGCAGCTGGACCTTGGGTCTATGGCGCGCATATTGACGAGATGCGTGGAAAGGTGACGAATTATGCTTCCGTCGACAGCAGCGACAGACTCGATTTTCAGTTTCCGTATCAAGGTGGAGCAACGCCATCGTTGTTCGTACGCTGGAATGACGGTCTGGAAATTTTCGTGAAGGTCGATAAAGGGCAATTTCGGTGTGACGAAGATCGCGATTCAACCATTTATGTAAAATTTGATGCTGGCCAGATACAGACTGTCCGGTGTTCCGAAGCGTCAGACGGTATTAGAAACGTGATCTTTCTGGATTTCAGACCCGATTTCTGGATGGACCTGAAATATTCGCAGATCATGACAATGGAGGTGAGCTTTTTTGGTGAGGGGCCAAGGCAGTTCAAGTTTAATGTCGGCCGTCTGGACCTCAAAAAACTCCATTAGCCCTTTGATCTTTGCTCGAACATTTCTAGTCAGACACGGAGGTAACGGAAAAAGGATGCGGGTCCACGCTATGTGGCGATAGTATTGCGATATGAGAATGGATGCTCCTTTCACATGCTAGATGTTTTCCTTATGTCGTGCCGGACTAAACCTGCTAGTGTACTCGCGCAAATATAATGCGGCGGGGGCTGTGCGAAATGTTATCTGGGTACCTCTGGCCTTGGAGAAGGCGCGTCGCTACGTGCGCGGCTCTTTTGTTGGCTGCCAGCTTTGGATATTCTTTCGCTCAAACTCTTGCTGACCATTCGATTGGCGAACAGCGTTCCTCACTCGAGAAATTTGTAAAAGGCTCTTGGAAAGACACTTACGGAAATTACCAAGACGGGTCGTTTCAAACGAGCAACGGCGTCAGGCTAACTGGGACGACTGATAAATCGACAGGCAAGGTTGTTCGCCTGGAGGCCAAGGCTGACAAGCAAACATCAAAACAGCCAGCCTATTTCTCGGATTTCAAGTTTGGCGAAACGACGCTTGCAACGATCAGGCAACGCTTTGGCAACGCGGGTTCACTTCCTGGAAATGGTTTGCCAGTTCTGACGACATCCGATGGCGGCCTCGAAATCTCCAGCTTTTACGAAGTCGCTGACAGCGATGTCGTCGTGATGTTTGTGACAAAAATCAGCCAGAAAGCGCTTTTGGAACTCAAAAAGCGATATGGAGCCTCAGCCTACGATCATATGGCAAAGGTAGCCTTTCTGGATTCTGTAGCACTCTCAAAGGCGGCATATTTTCAGGAAACGCGCGGCACCCCGTCAGTTTTCGATATCGGATATCAGCCCATCGCCTGGCAGCCGGCGACAATTCAAACGGCAGACCAAAAACGCCAGATTTCATTGGCGCGGATCAAGCCATCACAATTGCCTGTTGCTCGGGTGTATTCTGGTCCAAGTAACGCACCGGACTTCACAGATCAGAGTGCAACAACGCGCAACTATCGGACAAGGATTGTGGAGGGTATGGCTTCTGGCCCAAACTTCGCTGGGGAATTTGCCGTCGTCGAAATCAACTGCGGAACAAATTGTACGAACGTCTTTGTGGGTAACGTTCGCACAGGTGAGGTATTCAAACTACCGGTTGGTGGCGCAAGCAACACCAACCTCGCCCTCAAATTCGATCTCTCCAGCCGGCTTATGACGACACAGTGGGCGCACGCTGACACGGGAACCTGTGTGATCCAGTTTTTCAGTTTCAACGACGGAGAATGGATTGAATTGCTCAGGCATGATCTTGGTGACAAGCAACAATGCTTGACTTCCCTATCGCAAAACCTGAGATAGTATTAGCTAAATTCAACTCAGCTTTGGATGGATTATGATGACGCGAACGTCAATGGCGCGACATCGTCCAGTCAGTCGGTATCCCTATGGAAAACAGCGCTCTTAGTTCAGAGTTTGTAATAGAAGAACAGTTTCAGCAATGGTTGCAGGACGCGTGTCTAAGGTTCCAATACCTCCACCCCCACATTGAAATTTCGACCGAAGGCAATGCCGTCCGTCTGACAGGAATCGGAGCTGACGAGCCGGGCCTCAAACGGGAGTTTCAGTTTTGTCTCTATCGGCAAAAAATCTTTGAGCAGACCCTGCCACTTCGAACAATGTTGATTGAAGGAGTGACCGGCGTTGCTCGTCGCACCTCTTAAATTCCGCACCGCAAATGACGGCATACTTTTCGCAGATGACGCCGGCGGCTATTTCAAGGCCGAGGAAGACTTCCTGCATCGCTATGTCTGCGATGAACTCAACGAGAGCGACTATGACTTCCTGAGCAACAACGGTCACGCATTCGACGATACTAACGACCTATCTTACCTCGGATTTGAGCACCGCTTTGCGAGCCGCCTCTATCTGCAGGCGGATCTGGACTACGTCATCCTGGTCCCAACACTGAGATGCAATCTGGCTTGCGGATACTGTCAGGTTTCTCGTGTCAATGAAGGCACCCCCGGGTTTGACTGGAGCGCGGAAACCCTATCGGCCGTCATAAAATTTCTGGACGGTCTCGAAACCCGTAACATCAAGGTTGAGTTTCAGGGAGGTGAACCCCTCCTGCGACTGGATGTCATCAGACAGGTCATCGCATTCTGTCGGCAAAAGTTTGAGCGCTGTGAATTTGTGATCTGCACAAATCTTCAGGACGTCAGTGATGACGCATGGGAGGTTTTGCGCGAACACGATGTTTTCACCAGTACATCGCTTGATGCGACACGGTCGATCCATCAGGCGCAGCGTACCGTCACCCCGCAAAAGACAGATGCATTCTTTAACAATCTTGATCGGGCTATCGAATGGCTTGGTCCTGACAAGGTATCAGCTTTACCGACCATTGATCCTCGCAAACCACCAACACCAAAGGGATTGATCGACTCTTTTGCGAATTACGGGTTCAGGTCGATCTATCTGCGACCGGTGAACTATCAGGGTTTTGCACGCAAGAAATTTGATGCTTGTGCCAATGCCAGTCTCTGGAACCAGTACCACGCGTCCTTCATCGATGAGATGGTGGAGTTCAACTGGAATTCGGATGAGCCGGTCGAGGAGTATTATTTTACGCACTGTCTCAGGCGTGTCCTGCGGTCAGGACACAATCACCATGCTGATCTGCGTAATCCCAACATTATTGGCCATAGCTATCTGGTGGTCGATTTTGACGGCAAACTTTATCCGACTGACGAAGCGCGCATGGTGACACGCGTTGGGCAGTTCGACCTGTCGATGGGCGATGTCTTTAAAGGATTGAAGCCTGATACGATCGATTCGCTAAACGGCGAGGCCCTCAATAACTTTCATCCCGACTGTGTGCACTGTCCCTATCAGGCGTTCTGCGGCGTCGATCTGGTCGATGACATCTCTCGCTATGGCCGGATAGACCTTCCAAAACATCTGACCGACTTTTGTCAGCGGCACACCTACATTTTCGATAAGATCTTTTCGATGATCTACTCTGACGATCCGAAGATACAAAAATCATTAGCAATCTGGTCGGGCTCCGTCCGCTTCGATCAATCTCTCGCGAAGTTTCACCGATGATTGATCTGCGCCTGAAAGTGGATTCCCTTCCGCTCGACGTTCCACTGATTATACGATTACGCGAACAAACCGACGTTGAGCTCGGACCGCATGACGCTGTCCTTTTGGACGCGGACGGAGATCGCCGCGAATACGACTACAACGGTTTTTCCATCGGCGTTTATACGCGATCTGGCGAAAGCATGGATAGCGACGTGCTGTTATTGTTGCCTGGTCAACCAAGCGCCCATCGCCTGATCCGCGCAAACTCCGAGCACAACACCTTCCTGGTCACCGAACAATGCGATCAGCTCTGTGTCATGTGTTCGCAACCACCCAAAAAGCATCACAACGACATGTTCGAGCATTTTGCGTTGGCGGCACTTCTCGCGCCGCCAAATGCAACGATCGGAATATCGGGCGGCGAACCGCTGCTACACAAGCACCGCCTATTCGAGATGCTGTCAGTGGTTATCGAAACACGGCCAGACATTCGGTTTCATATTCTGACGAATGCCCAGCATCTTGAGCCTGGTGACATCGAACGTGTGGCGTCTTTCGGCCGGGACCGTGTTCTCTGGGGTGTGCCACTCTACTCTGCGACCCCTACTGTCCATGATGAGATTGTTGGCAAGGTCGGAGCCTTTAAAACACTGGAGCAAGGACTATCAGTACTCCTCCGCGCTGGCGCTTCCGTCGAGCTTCGCACGGTGGTGCTTCGGCAGAACTTCAATGACCTGCCAGCATTGGCTGAGTTCATCTCAACACGATTAGGGTTCATTTCATTTTGGGCCGTGATGCAGCTTGAGCGGATCGGCTATGGCCGCATGAACTGGACTTTGTCATTCAAGGACACGTCCACAGAATTTGATCCTCTTGCCCGCGCAATCGACATCGTGTCTGCGCGCGGCATTCAGGCATGGCTCTACAATTTCCCGGCCTGCTCTGTTCCTTCGCCCTATCGTGCGCATGCCCCTTCAACGATTTCTGACTGGAAACGTAAGTATCTCGATTTTTGCGATAGTTGTGGTGCACGCGAAACTTGTGGTGGTTTTTTTCAGTGGTATGATCATGCCGAGGGGTTTACTGCATTGGGGCCATTATGAAATCGCGGTTATTCTTGATTCCGTCGTTCTTAGCGGCGGGGTTTTTACCTACGAAAACGACAGCCATGCCGATTGGCGAGCTCGTCGCCAAAAAAAGTCCAGTCCCAACCGTTCTTGAACGGCTAAAGCTCAACCACATCTTCACGCTGGCTGGTCACCGCTCGCATCGTTCGCATTCGAGCCATCGTTCGCATTCAAGTCACCGGTCGAGCAGTGGTGGTGGATATAGCTATGGCGGTTCATCAACCTACTCTGCGCCGGCTCCGCGTTACACGCCACCCGCGCGCTCACTCTACCCTTCCGCACCAAGCGTGCCCGTCGCGCCGGCTGTGCCTTCCGCACCTGCCCCGGTTTATAGTGCGCCTGCTACGACCTCTCCTGCCCCGTTGCGACCGCTTGCAGGCAACACCGACAAGTTCAAACGAATTGTGATGCAGGTACAGGCAGCACTGACGGCTTACGGCTATTATTCCGGCCTTATCGACGGACAGGTTGGGCCAGGCAGCAAGACCGCGTTGACGGCAATGCAAACTGACTACAACTTGAAAGTCACGGGAACCATCACACCGGAAGTGTTGAATGCTTTCGGCATTGTTGCCAATTGATCCATTATGGACGTTAGCGCGCTCCTCATCACGATCCGGGCAATCCCTGTCCCCTCCGCTCCACCAGAGCCGGAGACAGTTTTTACGGTTCCTGATCTGAAGATATCAGCAGCTGGAAACGCCGCCCGTTCTGAGAAAACAGTGACTCTCTGGGCTGGTGTAATTGCAGTGGCTATTGGCGCCTATCTCGCGCTCGATATCAACGGTTTCTGGGGTTCCGCGCTCATTATCGGGTCTTCAATTATGACGGCTTGCTCACTGAGCCTGAAACCACGATTTAGAACAGAGTATGAGCAGGCACATCGCACATGGCGCGATCAAAGAAGTGCGTGGCTTGAGCAGGCTGGACCTGATGCGTTCGAACGCAAAAAACAGCATTACCTGTCGCTTGCACACACCCATTCGGGTCTGCCAGCAAAAGAGCGACAGAAACTCAATGAACTCGAGCAGAAAAAGCGTCAGCTTCAGTTCATCAATCACATGAAAGCCCACCAGATTGATCGGGCTAAAATTGCGGGGGTTGGACCAGGTCGCAAGACGACGCTTGCTTCTCATGGTGTGAAAACCGCATTCGACGTCCAAAACAAATCGATGACTGGTATCTCTGGTTTTGGTCCGTCACTCGTTGGCGAGATGGATGTCTGGGCGAGGACCGTCGCAAAGGCCTTTGTTTTTGACCCTTCTATGCCGTCAGACCCAAAAATCATTCAGGCAATAAAAGCTGAAATCGAAAGGCAACGTGTCGAAATCGAACGTGACCTGGCAAAAGCGCCCGAAGAACTGCATCGACTTGCCGACGCAGCCAATGCCATCAGGAACGCGCCACTCGCACTGATGACGGAGGCATATCGTCGGGTCAAGCAAGTCGAATTGGATATGGGGTAACGAACGATGTCAGTCCCCTATCAAAACTCCTGCATCATTGTGGGCATGACTGTCGGTGCGATCGTTCTGGCTAACATGTCAGCGAAACCGAAAGTAACCCGTGAGACGTATGCCCCTTCCGCCTCCGGAACAAGCAGGCCGGGTTCAACATCGTCGAACTCGCAACCCGGAGGCTTGGCATCCGATAATGGGCAACTCAGTTCTACATCGTCCGCCGCCCGACAAGAACTGTCGGCTGAAAAACCGAACCCAGCATCAACCACCACACCGCAACGAGTTTACCGCAATATCGACGGCGACCTAAAAGCAGCTTTCGATATCGCTGTTCGCGAAGCCTCAACGCGAAGTCTGAATGTCGCCCCAACTGAAGATGACCCCGTCGACACCAGCTCCTCCCCCATCCAACCGTTGGTCACCAGACAAATCAAACCGTCGCCAAATGTCGCAGCAGTTCCGTCGGATGCATCCAACGAAAACGTGCCCGGTTCGAAACCCGCGAGAACGACAACCAACCTGAACATGCGCAGCGGACCTGGCCCGAAGTTTCCGCTGCTGCAAACACTGGCGACCGATCTGCTGGTTACGTCACTCGAAGAACAGGCAGGCTGGGCTCGTATTCGCGTCAATGAAACCGGTCAGGAAGGATGGGTCAATTCGACCTTCCTTCGCAGCGAATAGCCGAAATTGCAGTCCGACTAAGAGCTTACATGTTCGCACTCTGAAAGCAGCCATTGCAAACTATGCTCTTGAACCAATTCGAACCTCCGACCACCGGTTTTCAATCTGTAGACTGTTAACCGTGATCATTGAGGATCAGATCTCAACCCGCCGACGTTTCTCAAACAGCTATTATTTATTACAGGCAGCTTTGCGAGCACTAGGCACTTTGTTCCAAGGGGGAAGTCGTTTCCTCATAGGCTGCCTTGATTTTCTGAATCGTCGGAAACACTCGTTCAAAAGCGGAAACGCATGCCGGGTCGAAATGACTACCAGCACGTTCAATTATGTGATCCTTCGCCTTCTAGGTACTCGATGCTTCCTCGTCGGGTCTCTCGGTCGTCAATGCGTCAAAGTTGTCCGCTACTGCCACTATGCGCCCTCCAAGAGGTATTGCAATCACCGATAGTCGCCGGGGATAGCATAAGTTCTCAGTCCGTTCGCCCTTAGCGTACGATATTGCACTGCTCTTGTTCTGACTCCGAGTTCACCACCTTAGCTCGGACGGAATTATTCCTCGCGGAATGCCCGGTTGAATTGATCCGTGAGCGGTTTGGCCAGGAACGATATGGCAGTTCGCTCTTCCGTGGAAACGAAGACCTCGACCGGCATGCCGGGAAGAAGTCTGTTGACGCCAAGTTTGGCGATCTCGGTGGCGGGGACGGCAACGTCGGCGAGATAGAATATCTGGCCCGTCGCAGGATCGGTGCTGGTGGCAGCGGAGATGTAAGCGATATTGCCGTCAAGCTCCGGCGTCGCGCGCTGGTTGAAGGCGGAAAATCGCATCCTTGCTTCCTGACCGATGGAGACCTGGTCGATGTCGGTGGGAGACAGTCTGGCTTCTATCTTCAGTGCAGCGTCAGCAGGCACAAGCGTCACCAGTTTCTCCGCAGGCGTAATGACTCCGCCGATTGTGTGTACGAAAAGCTCGTTCACAGTTCCCGATAGTGGTGCCCGGATATCGGTTCGCGCCAGCCGATCCTCGACAGCTATGCGCCGCTCGCGCAATTCTGATAGTTTCGGTTCGACGACACTGAGCTCGCGCTGAGCCTCGGTGCGGGCGGCCTCATCGATGGCGATAATCTGAACCTGGATCTCGCTCATCCGTGCTCTCGACCGGGCGATATTAGCGTGAATCTCTCCGCTCTCGCCCGTCAGTTTCGCCAGTTCGCGGTCAATAATATATTTGCGCGAGGTATCGATGAGCTTCTTGTCCGCGAGGCCCTTAATCTTGTGATGCTCGGTTCGCACGAGGTCCAATTCGTCGTCCTTTGCATCATACTGTGCGATGAGGCCTTTCAGCTCTTCTTCGAGCTGAGATATGCCATACTGGAGCTGTTGTTTCTGGTTTTGCCTGTTGCGGCGGTTTCCATCAAAAAGGCGGCGCTCACCGGATGAGATGAGCGCAAACTCGGTGGAGAAATTGGGCTCAAAGGTGATTTCATCCTGATTTTCCCGCTCGGCAATCAGTCTCGCCTGACGTCCCGCCAGCTCGACGAGTTGCGTTTTGACGATCGAGAGTTCGGCGCGCGTCTGCGCATCATCAAGGCGCAGCATGATCTGCCCCTTGGTGACAATGTCACCTTCCTTGACGGCGATCTCGCTGACGATGCCGCCATCGCGATGCTGGATAGACTTCAGGTTGCGATCGACCTTGATGACGCCGGACGCAATGATTGCGCCGCGCAACTGTGTCGTCGCTGCCCATCCGCCGGCTCCTGCGAAGAGCAGGAAGCCAAGCGCAACGCCGGCAAGAACACGCGTTCCGACAGGAAACATGTTGTTCGTCTCGGACGATTGCCCAAACTTAGTGTCCGGTTGTTTTTGAAGCACGCCTTTTCTCCCCCAGCCATCAGGTATTCTCTACGATCACGAGGAGATGGTGCCCTGTCAGATTGATCGTCATTTCGTAATATTCATCCTTGTCCATATCAACTTCGATGAAGGTACGGCTCATCTCGTCCGTTCCCTCATGGCGAACGCGGATCGGCAATGGATCAGCATCGGCTTTGTCGCCGTAGACCTCCTCGAAGTGATCCTGCAGTCCGTCCATAACATCTTCGAAGATCTTGTATTTGGACACGTCGATGCGGTCCCCAACCATGAAATCCAGGATCTGATGGACCACGGCAGCGCTGCTCTCGCCGGCAGGGACGCTGAACTCGAACGTGTCCTCGCCCGCGCCGCCTTCGACGACAGCGGCCACCTGACCGGCACGGATGACGTCGTTACCGGCTCCGCCAAGGACCTTTTCAAAACCATCGATGGCATCATGCCCCACATCGAAGCCCGTGGCCGTGCCCGTGTTCAAGTCGATGAGTACGGCATGGGCGGCCTTCGAATAGTCAATCGTATCGACACCATCACCTCCCTGGAAATCATCATCCGACGCATCCGCCGCCGCGACGATGATGTCATCGCCATCGCCGGCCGAGAGGCATTCGGCGGCATCTCCGTCGCGCAGGATATCGTCACCGTCGCCGGTCTTGATGATTTCGAAATTGCTGATTGCGTCGGTTCCAATCTCCGGACCAGTTGCATTAGCAGCATTGAGATCCACGACAATGGACATGACAGCGGCGGAATAATCCAGCGTGTCTATGCCGCTTCCACCGTCATAGCTGTCAGCCACGCAATCGAGGTCTCCGGCAACGACGTCATTACCATCACCGGCATTCACAATATCCGTACCGTCACCGCCGCGAAGATAATCATCGCCGGCGTTGCCATGCATTTCCTCGGCCTCTGCACTGCCGGTCACCGAATCGTCGCTCGCACCGGCGCGAACGATTTCGAAATTCAAGATCTTATCGGTGCCGATCTCGATGCCGGAGGCGCTGGCAGCAGCCAGATTGATTTCTACCGCCTCGGCAAGCCCTGAATAGTCGAGGGTATCTGTCCCCGTTCCACCGTCATAGGCGTCGTCGAAGCGGTCGGCATCACCGGCAACCGTGTCGTTGCCATCGTCTCCCTTGACGACGTCCCGTTCGTCGCCGCCGCTCAGAAAGTCGTTACCCATACCGCCATTGAGGTTGTCGGCGCCTGTTTGTCCAAGAAGAATGTCGGCGCCGTCGCCGCCAAAGAGGCTGTCATCACCAGCTTCGCCTTCCAGAACGTCATTGCCGGCGTCGCCGTTCAGGGCGTCATCGCCGTCACCGCCATGGAGGATGTCGCTATCGCCGCCGCCGCTCAGCAGATCGTCGCCAGCTTCACCGAAGAGGCTGTCGCGGCCGTCTTCGCCGTAAAGGCGATCGTTGCCAGTGCCTCCAAAAATGTGGTCGTCGCCCAGGCCGCCGAGAACGATATCATTGCCGCTACCCGCAAAGACCGTGTCGTTGCCGTTGCCGGCGACGATGTTATCATTTCCATCGCCGCCATTGACGGTATCGCTGCCATCTCTCGCGTCGATATTGTCATTGCCGGACAGGCCGTCGATATCATCGCCGCAACTGGTGCCAACCAATAGGTCGTCGCCATTTGTGCCTACAACAGGCGCAGCCTTGACGACAGAGAAACTGGCAGTCTGGCCGACGGAGGCCATGCCATCGGAGATCTGATAATTGATGGTTACGGGGCCAAACCCCTCGGCTTGATATGTCCATCCGCCGGCCGTCTGTACAAGCTTGCCGGAAGAAACAGTAATATTCTTGACCGACATCACGTCGCCATCGGGATCCACCGAGCCGCGCAAGAGATCGGTAAGACCGATCAGGGCGATGGCGCAACCGGAAACGTCGGCGAGTGTGACCGAACTGCCGGCACGCGGTGCACGGTTAGGCGCCTTTTCCGGGACCGGCGCTGATGGAGGCTTGAAGTCACCTGGGTCAGGAGCCGAAGTTCGACTCGGGCCTGTCCAGGCATTGTCATCTGACATGTGGAAGCGGGCGGGCGATATTGGCTTTGAAACCGTCCAAGCATTATCGTTTGAGGCGTGGAAGGACACCGAAACTCCACCCGATGTTTTCAGGAATGCCAGACTGGGCAGGTTGAGCCTGTTGAATTCGATCGGCGGAGAATCCTCCAGAGGATGACTTATTGCGTTCTTGTAGTTGGAGAGGTGAATACCACTCTTCTTTGCGGGTTGCGCCTTCTCTCCCTCTTCGGCCTCTGTTTGCATTACGGTGCCGCTGGTGACGGGATCGATCGACGGCAGCTTTTCTGCAGGATCCGTGGGTGGCTTAGGTTCCGTCTCTTCTAGGGGCAAACCCTCTTGCTGGTGCGAAAGTGCACTCTTCAGATAGACTGCAAATCCCGTCAGAAAGAGTGTCATGAACATCGGCACTTTGGAGAGCTTGTCCTCATTCCTGAAGACATAGCGATCGTGCGGATCATCACTTTCCTTTGCGGTTTTTGTTCCCTTTACCTCGATCATTCCGACATCCTCGCTATGATACGCGAGCCGACCTGTGTTGCGGCCGCAGGTTTGCTGCTAGTGTCCGCTACCGATGGTCTGAGGATGTCGTCCTTGGGTCCGAACGCCACCATCTTTCCATTCTGGATAACGGCAACCATGTCAACGGCCGCAAGCGCACTCGGCCGGTGAGCGATGACGATCGCGATGCCGCCGCGGGCGCGAACCGCTTTGATCGTCTGGGTGAGCGCCATTTCGCCCTCGCCATCTAGGTTCGAATTGGGCTCATCCATGACGACGATGAAGGGATTGCGATAGAGCGCTCTCGCAAGACCGATGCGCTGCCGTTGTCCGGCCGAAAGCGAAATGCCTTGAGGCCCGAGCGCCGTACGGTAACCATCGGGCATACGTACGACCAGTTCATGAATGCCCGTCGTCTGGGCGGCTTCGACGATCGCGCGGGGATCGACCTGAGGCTCGAGGCGCGAGATGTTTTCTTCGATCGTCGCATCCAGGAGCGCCACATCCTGTGGCAGATATCCGACATGCTGCCCGAGATCCGCATCACACCATTGCGTAAGTTCGGCATCATCAAGCCTGACACTGCCGCGCAGGGTCGGCCAGACGCCGGTCAAGGCGCGTGCGAGCGTCGTCTTGCCGCCGCCGCTTGGGCCGATGATACCGAGCGCCTGTCCTGCGGCGATCTCGAAACTGACTTCGCTCAAAAGAACCCGTCCGGATCCGGGAGCAGCAACAGTTATCTTTTCAACCTTCAGCGAGTAAGCGGGTGCCGGCAATGTCATTGGCGGAGCGGTGCCGGACAATGCAATCACAGTCTCCTTCAGTCTGTTGAAGGCCGTGCGCGCTGCGACGAAGCCCTTCCAGTTTCCAATGGCGAGATCGACAGGCGCAAGGGCACGTGCCGAGGCAACCGATGCTGCAATGATTGCGCCTGCCGAAAGCTCTCCCTGGATCGTCAACCAAGCGCCAAGGCCGAGCACGGCCGATTGCAGGATCATGCGAAGCACACGGGATATCGCTCCGAACGTACCGCTGATGTCGTTCGTACGTGTCTGCAGCTCAAGATGGTCTTGATTGGCGCGATTGAAACGATCGACCGCGCGCCCTGCAAAACCCATTGCCTTCAGGATGTCGGCGTTGCGAGCATTGGAATCGGCAATCGCGTTGCGTTCTATCCCCGACTTGTGGGTGGCACTCGCGAGGCGGCGGGTCATGAGCTCTGTGACGATCGTCAGTATCGACAGGATGAAAGCTCCGGCGAAGGTGAGAGCGCCCAGATAGGGGTGCAGAATATAGACAAAGACCAGGTAGAGAGGCACCCAGGGCAGGTCGAACAGGGCGACCGGCCCCTGGCTCCCGAGAAAGGATCGCACCGTATCGACATCGCGTCCGCGCTCGAGAGCCTCGGCTGTCGAAAATCCGAAGCGAGGCATGTCGATTGCGACCTGATGCGCCATGGGCGCGATCCGGCTGTCGAGCCTCGCCCCCATGCGCACCAGAATTTGCGATCGGATGATGTCAAAAAATCCCTGGAAGAGGTAGAGGCCGATCGCCAGTGCCGATAAGCCAAGCAGGGTCGGAACGCTGCCGCTGGTCAGCGCGCGATCATAGATCTGCAGCATGTAGAAGGAACCGGTCAGCGCGAGAACGTTGATCACACCCGACGTGATGAAGAGGAATACGAAAATTCCTCTCAGTCCGTGGGTGAGTTTCTCGATCTGTCTGCGCTTCGTGCCGGTCAACGGAGTTTTAGGACGCATGTCATTCACCACTTCTTGCTGATATTGGACTATGCGGCGTGCCGGAGAGGCCGGCACGCCGCATTTCGCGCTTTACAGGTTGAAGTCCGTAGTGGTGAGGTTGTGGTTCCCCTTGATGCTGAGGCGTAGTTCGGCGCTGCTGTCGCCGTCGACGCTTCCCTGGACGACGGTATAATCACCATCGTCACGCGTCTCGTGCGTGACGATCAGTTGCGCCGAACCACTGAGTGTGGAACCGGCCACCAGCGTGAACGCCTGATTCCCGGAGACACCATTGTTGGCGTCCGTGCCGCTCACGTCGATCTTGTCTCCTGGCTGGAAGCCGAGGATGGTATCGCCATCTGCATCCTTTTCGGAGTTGAACAGGAACTTGTCGTTCCCAGCTCCGCCGTCGATGATGTTAACTGAGGCATTGGCCGTGATCGTGTCGTTTCCGGAACCCGTGACGACATTCTCGATGCTCCACAGCGTATCGTTGCCCGATTGGCTGCTTGATGCATTGCCTCTGCCCATGAAGCCGCTTCCGAGATCGACAGTCAGGTTTGCAGTTATCGCCGCCATGTCGAGCGTGTCGTTTCCGGCATCACCGTAGTAGACGTCATCGCCATCGCTGGCTTCGGCGATGAACATATCGTTGCCGCTGCCACCATGGGCTGTGTCGTTGCCGAGACCGGTCTGGATCATGTCGTCACCGGCGTCACCGAAGACGCGGTCGGATCCCGCATCGCCGTAGAGCATGTCGTTGCCAGCGCCGCCCAGCAGGTCGTCGTTGCCGGCACCGCCGAAGACCATGTCGTTGCCCGCCTCCCCACTGAGAAGGTCGTCGCCGTCATCGCCACGCATAATGTCGTTGCCGGCACCGCCGGTCGCCACATCGTTGCCGGCGAATGCGACGATCATTTCTCCGCTTGCCGTGCCGACGAGCACATCAGCGTTGGCCGTACCGGCGACAGGAGCGCCGGCTGACGGGTCGGCAGCTGGCGTATCGTCTTCACCAGTGGCGGTGTCGCTGAACTGCGGCAGGCCTCCCTCACTCGTGAAATGAATGCTGTGCTGGCTGCTTGTCATTGTCGTCACGCCGTTCGCATCGGTCGTGACCACATAATCGTCGGCAGTTGCGCCGGCGGGCAGTTCAATGACGTCCTGCGGCCGCAAGGTGCCGACGATCGTGTCGTTGCCGCCATTCGAGCGGAACACGATGCGATGCGCAGAGGTCAGGGCCGAGATGTCAACCGTATCGTCACCGGCATTGCCGTCGATGGTGATCGTATTGAAATTCAGGCTGGTGAATGGCGCATTGAAATTGCCGATGACCTGGATCGTATCACCGTTATTCAGCCCACCGTCCGGTGTATTCGGATTGTTGTTGTTGTTAGCGGTCGTATTGAGCGTATTGACGCGGATCTCCTCGATATTGTCGAGCTCGGCGATGATGGTGGTCGTCAGTCCGACGGTGCGGGTAATGACGATCTCTGTGAGGGCTCCAGACACCGCAATGCCGGCCGCGATGGCTGCTGACTTTTCATAGATGCGGAATATTTCGGCTGTTCCGGCCACCCCGTTTACGATGAACGTGTCTATGCCACCGACCTCGCCATTGACCATGTCGAAACCATCTGTCGTGCCCGCTGCATTCCAAGTGATGGTGTCATTGCCGGTGCCAGCGAGAATGATGTCGTCGCCGGTACCGCCGCTGATCGTGTCGTTGCCATCGCCGGCATTGATGTTGTCGTTGCCGCCGCCACCAGTGATCGTATTGACCGTGCCGTTTCCAATGATGATGTCGTTGCCGCCGGTGCCGGCAATGTTGGCGGTCTCGACGCGGGTGATGTTAACCGTTGCAGGGTCGGTCAGGGTTCCGTCGCTGCCTGTATAGGTGAAGGAGCCTCCGGCCGTTCCATTGTCGGAAAGGGTAATGATGCCTGCTCCCGATGTCGGACCCGTTGCCAGGCCGTTGGCGCCACCCACAGCTGTGATGGTGACCGGTGAACCTTCCGGGTCGGCATCGTTGGCGAGCAGAGCCGCATGCGAGATCGTGAAGCTGGTATTCTGGGCCACGTTGGTGATGACAGTGTCGTTATTGGCGACCGGCGCATCGTTGGTAGCGGTGACATGGATTGTCGTCGTCGAAACCGGGCTGTCGAGCAGACCGTCATTGACGGTGACTTGCAGTGCACGATCACCTGCTAGAGGGTTTTCAGAACTGTTGGCGTACCGCACCTGCTGGATCGCCGTTTGATAGGCGGCCAGCGAGGCATTGCCCGTCAGCGTCAGGGTGATCCGCCCCGCGACAGTATTGTCGGCCGACGATGTGATGCCGCCCGGGAGGATACCAAGCACCGACAGGACATCGCCTGCGCTGGCATTGGTGAGGACGACACGGGCCGAAGCGATGCTTGTGCCGTCATCGGTGATCATAGCGCCCAGCGCTACTGCGACGGGCGCGCCGTTTTCAGCATAATTCGTCTCGTAATTGTTGCCAGGCGCCCCCAGAACAGGCGTCACCGTATCGATCTCCGTGCGTATGTTGACATTATCGACGAAGAAGTTCTCGCCGCCTTCGAAAGTGCCTGCTGTCAGGAAGCGGATCTGCGTATTCGCTCCAATCATGCCTGCGGGAAGGGCCAACGAGAAGGTATCGGTCGCGTTGCCGCCAATCGTCTGTAGGTTCGTCCATGCACCGTTGGGATTTGTTGTATTACGCACCTGGATTGACACCGTTTCGCCAGCGTCGAGGCCAACGGCTTGCCAGTCGAACGACAGGGTGGCTCTGGTGACACCTGTAAGGTTTACCGAGCGGGCCAGAGCCTCGCCACCATCTACACCTGCAACAAATTGCAGCCTGCCGCCGCCGACATTCACGTCACCCCCTGCCGCGCTCGCATTGTCGCCGGTCTCGGTCCAGGCGCCTCCCCAGGCCGAAACGCCGTTATTGTTATTATAAGCGTTGGCGGTAAACGTGTCCCGGTAGGCCTGGGCCACTGTCGCCGTGGCTGTAGACGCCGTCGGCCCATGCAGGTCGAGCGTCGGCGCCAAAAGCGAAATGTCCTGATCGGTGAAATCCAGGATCTCGACGTTGCGGACTGTGTCCGTACCGTCAGTGGCCAGGCCACCGGTATGGGCCACTGTCACGGTGCCGTTGGGATTGAAGGTGATGTCATATTCGGCCCTGGCACCGGAGAATACAGCTCTGTCGACATCGGCAATGTTGTCGCTGTCCGGCTGATCATTGCTGTTTCGGATCGTCCGAACGATTGACAGTTGGCCGGGGTTGATCGCGCCGTTGAACATGGCGGCCGCGAGCGTCGTCATGCTGTTGTGCAGCGCGATCGGCTGACCGGTGTGCTCCGTGTCGCCTGCTGCAAAGACACCGATCTGCACGTCGAGCCACTTGTCGCCGTCGATGATGTCGTCGCCGGCCTGGCCGGTGATGACATCGCTGCCGTCGCCGCCGAGAATGATGTCGCCAGCGCTATATTCAGTGACCCCGGCTCCGAGGACTTCCTGCAGGCCAGCGATCAGGGCAATGCCTTCAGCGTCGAGGGCGCTACCCTGATAGCCTTCGGTACCCCCTTGAAGCGTGGGAAGCCGATCTGCAGCGAGCAGGTTGGTACCGGTCAGGACGTCGTTGAACCGCGTTCCCGACAGACCTTCGACTGATTCATATTCGTCGAGCGCAGCGTTCTGAGGCAGTGTCGGGGCCTCGTCGAAGACGATCGGGATCGACAAGTCGGCGTTCACGAAGTTAGGATTGTCCTTATAGGTTGCCCAGTCGAAGCCGGACATGCCCACCATCTTGCCGCGACCGGCGCTGCCGACGAAGATTTCGTCGCCGCCTTCGCCGATGAACTCGTCGAAGCCGCCATCGCCCAGGAACACATCGTGGCCATCGATTTCGTCATGTGAGAAAACTTCGTCGAAGTTATCGCCAGGGGCGCCGTCAAAGGTGCCGGTTTCGATCCAGTCATTACCCTCGTTGCCGAGGATGCGTTCGGCGTTCTTGTTTCCGTAGATAAAGTCGTTGCCGGTGCCAGCGAAGACTTCCGAGCCCATGTCCGTGCCGAGGAAGATGAAGTCCTGGCCGTCATTGCCCATTACAAGGTCGAGACCAGGCCCGGCATGGACGACGTCATTTCCCTTGCCTGCCTTGATGTTGTCGTCACCGCCGCTGTCTACTATGATGTCGTCGCCGTCACCACCATTGATGATATCGTTGCCGAACCCGCCTTCAAGACGGTCGTTGCCGCCATCGCCAAACAGCGTGTCGTCGCCGATACCCGCAATTATGATGTCGTTGGCTTCGGTACCGCCCATTACCACATGGTCGCCTCCGGTATAGCGCAGATAGTTGGTGTCTGGGCCTACAGTTGCCGGATTGTTGCGGATGACAAGCTGCGTGAGAATGCCATCGCCGAGCGGATCGGTGCTCTCCAGAGTGCCGTCGCCATCGAGATCGTTAAACTGGCGGGCCTGGTTGACCTCGAGAATGAGGCCGGGGGTAGAGAACACGTCCGACGGCAGATGTGTGGCATCGGTATTGCGCATTATCATCGCGGCGAAGGAGTTGTTCTCCATCTCGCCGAAGAGATGCAGACCGTCAAGACGCTGCAGATAGTAGAAGCGGTCGCCATTCTGCAGCTTTTCCATCTGCATTTCGAAGACGAAGTTGAAGGTCGAGCCAAGCATGCCACCGAATGGCATGATCGCTTCGGCCAAGCCGCCGATCCAGAGGTCTACATTGTTGAGCCCCCCAAGCGTTCCGCCGGCATAGGCTCCGGTCGCGTTCAGGAAGTCGAGGCGATCTGCCGGGATTGCAAGTCCGCCGACCGACACACCAGTAATAATGGTAAGCGCCGCGTTACGTTTGCCTTCGAGTGTAGTCTGGCCGTCGATCAGTGCATGTGTGCCGTAGGCTGCGACGAAATTGATTATCGAGGCCTCGTGCTTCAGATGACCGGCGAAATCGACCCAGCTCTCATAGGGCTTGAGCAAAACATCCTGATTGGTGGCGTTGTAGAACTGCGTTCGTGCCGCATTCAGTGATGGCACGCCGGTATCACGGCCACGCGCCAGGTTGATGGTCGCAAGATCGAGCGGCAGGCCGAGCAGATTGTTGCGCAACGCACTGGTGACGAACTCGTCAATCTCGTTGCCTGCCTGCCGCGTCATGCCGCGAACGATTGCGCCTGCTGAGATATCCGCATCAACGGTCGCTGTCCCGCCATTGTTCTCGAACTGGAGCGGATTGAGAAAACCCTCGATCAGGCCAATATGGTCGGGGTTGAAGTTTGGATCGAAGCGGTCGATCGACTCCGTCAGCATCGAGTGGCCGAAGCGATAGACTACGTGGGCGAACTCGGCGACAATCGACGGATCAATGGTGACGTCAAACCCGTCTGGAACCAGGAACACGTTGATGTTCGGCTGGATCTTGCGGGCGAACTCTTCAAACACCAGGTGCTGATACTGCATCTCGGTGCCGAACTTGGCAGCCTGGAAGAGGCGCTCGCCATCCCAGACGAGGCTATCCGCGTTGGCGGGAACCTCGGTAACATCGCTAACGAGCCATTCGTTCAGGAAGGCAACAGCCTCGGCCTGCGACGCGCCGCCGTCCAGCATCGCAACGGCATCTGCAAACACCACTTCCTGGGTATGCTCGACCAGCCGGTTATGTTCCGAATGGAACACGTGGTGTACTGCTGTCAGACCAATATTCTCGTTGGCACGGCCATCGCCGGCAACATAGTGCGCATCGAGCAATTCGTTGTCGTAGACACCAGGCTCATTGCCGGGGTTTTCCAGCCCGATCTCGATATCGCCGTCGGCCAGGCCGTCCGGTACCGCATTGTGCGCGATGTCGGCCAGGAATGCATGACCGGTAAAGATGGCATTCGCCGGAACGAGGACGCCCAATCCTCCATTGGCCGTGGGGTCGCCTTCGACGAGGCCCGTTGCTGTCACCATCTGCGGGTAGCCATTGGCGCCGCGGATGAATTCGCCATAGGGATCGGTGGCGAGCAACGGGACGTTGCCGACATTGGCGTCGACAAGCTGGATGCCCAGCAGGTCGGCTGCCTGCGCCTTGAGATCAGCCCAGGTGGCCATGCCACCATTGCCGCCTTCGATAAGCTTGCCCGTCGAGACCGGATCGCCAGTAGGGTTTAGTACATAGGCGCGGAGGAAAACCTGATGGGACGGATGGGAGGTATAAGTCTGGTTCTGGTCGACGAACGACGTGGTCGTGTTGACCGGACGATCGGTATTATCAGCGGCTTCGTTGACCGCCGTTGTCGGATCGTCGTTCATGATTCCGTCGGCGCCGGGACCAGCCAGGGTAGCGCGTGTCAGAACCATGAAGTTGGTATCGCTGCCTTCAACATAAAGGGGATCGTCGGGCATCAGCGGGATGAAAACGGTGCCGTTGCCACCCTTGGCGACGAGGTCGAGACCGTGATCGAAGAACTGGCCGAACAAGGTGAACCAGGAATTGAACGGTGCCGACAGTCCTTCGTCAGGCGCCGCATTGGTGATGACGACATTGACGCCATCGAGCTCGACGCCGTTGGCATCCAGCAGCGCGACCAGTGCGTCATCCTGGGCATCGAGAGCTGCCCGGGCGGTAGCCAGGTTGGCCGCGGTCGCTGCTGCGGCATCCTGCAAAGCCTGATTACCGGGGCTCGCAGATGCCGCTGCTTGGGCTTCGGCGTTCAGCCGCTCGGCTGTCCCCACGTCGTTGAACAGTGGCTTGAGTGGCTGATAGGCGGCGGTAATTTGTGCCGTTACCGTCATCTGCTGGGCTGCGGGGACAATGCCCGCACGCTGCAGCGCAGTCAGTATCGCTGAGGGATTGCCGAGCGTCTGATCGACGATCAGGTTTGAAACCGTACGGACATAGGGGTCGAAGACATCACCAGCACCTGCGGAGCCAAGCCCGTCATTGTCGACGCCGGGCTGATAGGTGACGGGAACCAAGGCCCCACCAGGACCGGCAGGCACCATGATCGTCTTGAATTGGTTGCCGAGGGGTTCGGGGAACTCGTTATCGGCAGCACCCCATTCCGGATGCAGCGGGTTGTTGTAGGTCCCGTCAACGGTGCGCAACCCCCAGGAGAGATTATAGGTCGGGATCGAGCCACCGACCCCGAATAACGGCTTTGCGACGTTGTTCGGATCGCCGGTCGATGTGCCTTGCCGGAAGGCGGCGTCCGCTTCCGCGATTTTGATCTGTTTCAAGATGAAATCGAGATCCGACCGAATATAGGTGACCATTTTACTCTCCCCTCGGATTGTCCGGAAAACACTATTGTTCCGGCGATGCTTTTCCCCACCCTGCATTCGCAGGCATCGTCTACTTTGCTGCAGTTTTTGGACTGGGGTTCTGGAAATGAGATTGCGAACGCCAATAGAAAATCTTCAGCATTGTCTGCGATGATCAGATAATGTCTTGAGGCAAGGCTAGGCGATAGTTCCAAAGGTCCACTGACATTCATGGACTTTGGTCTTCAGGAGGCCGGGACTTTAGGCCCGGAAACAAATGTGACTTACGTCCCTTTCAAGAAGAGCTCTGTCTACATGAGAACCGGGTTCTTAAATTATTGGCATACTCTTGATCTGAAACAGCAATTTTTGATAGTTGCCGGGCTGGTCATCTGCAGTTCGATGGCAATTCTTGGCGAGTGGCTCAATGGCCAGATTGCCGAAAATCAGCTGAGAAGCAGGACCGAGTCCGGCGCCCTTTACATGGAGGGTTTCCTTGCCCGCCATGTCGAGGGGTCTGCACAAGATCCACAGGTTTCCCAAACCCGCAGCAAGGAACTTGACGATCTGCTAATCGGCACTGACCTCGCACGCCGGGTCGAAGGATTCAAGATCTGGCGCAATGATGGCATGGTCATCTACAGCACCAACAAGTCCCTGATTGGAAGGGTGTTTCCATCGCCCAACCTGAAGCGGGCCTTCGCCGGTCAAGTCGTCGCGCAACTTGAATACGGCCACGACGACGGTGAAGGCGATGGAGAGAAGGCTGATAGATCTCTCATCGAAATCTATGCACCGATCTACCGTGCCGGTACGCACGACATCATCGCAGTCGGAGAGCTCTACGAGGATGCTGACGAATTCGTCGTTCAGCGCGATATGGTTCAGCGTCAGACATGGGCGATCGTAGGTGCAACAACACTCGCCATCATGGCCTTGTTGTACCTCATCGTCCAGCGGGCGAGCAATATCATCGCTCATCAAAGGACGACGTTGAAGATGCAGCTTGCTCAGGCCCAGACCTTGGCGGAGCAGAATACCGAGCTTCGTAAGGCAGCCGACAGGGCGCGAATGGATGCAACGAAGTCCAATGAGCAGATCCTGAACCGGATCGGTGCTGATCTGCACGATGGTCCCGTTCAACTGCTCAGCCTGTTGATCCTCAAGCTTGGAGGATTTTCAGAGGCACCCATCCAATGTGCGACGACGATTGACAGCGCGCCCGTCGTCTCGGAGGTCGATCTTACTCCCTCGCATATTGCAGGTCAGGTCTTGACGGAGTTACGAGAGCTTTCAACCGGACTGGTAATGCCGGAAATCGAACACATGACGTTGGAGTCGGCTCTAGGCATGGCGGTCGATCAACACGAATATACAACCGGCTCGAAGGTCACACAGCACTATGACGGCCTGCCCGAGCGTGTCGTGCACCCGCTGAAGATCTGTCTTTATCGCGTCGTACAGGAAGGGCTCAACAATGCTTTCCAGCATGGCGGTGGACGCGACCAGCGGGTATCGGCCTCAGCAGACCCATTGACCATCACCGTCGTCATTGCCGACGATGGACCCGGTTTTGGATTGAACCTCGCCCAAGGCCGTCGCAGGCCGCTCGGCCTGCAGGGTATTCGCAACCGCGTCGAAGCCTTTGGCGGTAGAGTTGAAATCCGGAAGCGCCCACGCTCTGGAACGGAGCTTCAGGTCGTGGTGCCGATGGAGGGGAATGGCATCTAGTGACGTATGACAGTATCAGAGCCGCCTTCAAGTTTCTGAGCAGCAAGTAATACTTCCAGACGATTTCTTACATTCAACTTCTGCATCAGGATAGTCATATAGTTTTTGACGGTTTTTTCGCCGATCTGCAGGTCGGCCGCAATTTGCCGATTTGTGAAACCTCGTAGAAGCATCCTAATGATCTGGCCTTCACGTATGCTCAGCTTTACTTCGGCCCCGGTGATTTTCTTGAGAGAGGCCAACTTAAGCTCTTCGATGACCTTGCAGGCAAATGCAGGAGTAATGAACATATCGCCCCTATGGACGGTTGCGATGGCTTGAAGGAGCTCCTGTGCACTGCTTCCTTTGAGAACGTAGCCGCTTGCGCCAGCATTAAGTGCCCGCACAGCGTAATCGCTACCCGTCATTGCGGTAAACACCAGAATTTTCGTTCGGACTTTTTCGACCAGTTTTGCGATTGTTTCGAAAATGTTTCCCGGCATCATCAGGTCGACGACAAAGACGTCTGGCGCCAATCTCAGGCCGATATCCAGTATATCATCAGCGCTCGACCCAGTTGCTGTGACTGAAAATTCTGGCTGTTTCCTGAGGATTTCAGTCAATCCAGCAAGCATTAAGGGGTGATCATCAACCAGCGCCACCGAGATCGGACTCATGATTACACCCCACATAGAGTAAACATGATTGATATTACTATAGTAATTTCAAGTCAATGTAGCACATTGTGAGTACTTATAAAATACACCTACATCAACGTAGCTATTTCGGATTACTCATAGAAGCGGGATTAAGATCAAAGCGACTATCGTGAAGCGGATATGCGCCAAGGTCACTTGAGACAAACGCACGGTGCCCGATGTGAAACCTGGCGTCACGCCCACTTCAGGCATGAAAATCGACTACTCATCTCAACTATACACTCCCGCAACAGGACTGCGGAGGGCGAAGTTCCGTTTCATTCCTATCGAGCAAGACCTTATAAAAATAGTGGTGATCGGCAAAAGACCCGGCCACCGACCAGCACCTTGCAGGTGCAAGGCGACATCGCCAATATATTGGCCGCGATGGATGTAATTGCGGAGATGCAGCAAGTCGTCACCTTAACCCAAAACGCTCTGTTGGGCCGAATTGCGCCTTAGCGATATCGACATGGAGGTCAAACGCAAAAAGCTCCTCGAGGCATAGGCCGGAGCAGTTGTTGGTGATGTCTCGCGGGTGGCAGGCGTTTCGGGTAGTGCTCCTCGATTTGCTCTGTGTGCGACGATGTCGAACCGTAGCTGGCTATATAATCCCCCACGCCCGAAACCTCCCCCTGCCCGTCATCTCGCGCAGGCCCAGTTCGGAGACGATGCGCCGTGCGGCTTGCGGGGTGACATCGAGAGTTTTGGCAATCATGCCGGCCGACACTAACGGCTTTGCCATGACCAGTTCGTTCAGTTCGGGCAGTTTGGACGAGGTGCGTCGTCCCAAAAGCTTGCGCTCCATCATCTGACGGGCCAATGCCAGCCGGTCATGTTCTTTTAAACCGATCTCAGCTGTGGCGACAAATGCCTCGGCGATTGCCAGCAGGCGGACTTCGCGGCTGCGATGGCGGCGGCGATCAACGGGGATGGTTTTCAGGCCGGTGTTTATGGCGGAGAGATGATTTTGCGTCGTAATGCCTGCCTGCCGCAAAAGCGCGGCCGACAACAAACGACCAAGCCACGGCGCATGCTGCAATACATCCAGACTGTTCCAGGCATCAAGCACAACAATCGCCTGCAGCATCGGCGGCAAAACCTTGGCTTGTCGCAGCACGGTGCGCCATTCCTCAAGCCGGGCGTCTTCATCCCAGTCGAGATCGTAGACCCAAGAATTCCGGTCATGACTGCCTTTCGCCGGGCCGGGCCGCAGCGCGTCCTCGAGGGCGGCTTCCGTGCGGGCCAAGAGCGCATCAATCTCGGCAAACTCGTCAGGCGGCTGATCTGCGTCACCGTCTTCAGACGTCCCCTGCCCTGCCGCAGCCTGATCGTCATCCGCGATCTCTTTCACCACGACCGATCTAGCATTACCCAACGATGCTGCAGGCCAAGCCTGGTCGGGTGACGTTTGTCGCAAACTTCTGATGCCGTCTGGCGACAGCGCCCAGGCTGTCGGTTGTGCAACAATCCGCCGACGGGTTTTCAGAACGTCGCGGGCGATGGTCAGTTCATGGGTGGGCGCGCGGACATCACGGGTGGCGTCATGGAGGACGAGGTCTTCGAGATGCACCAACTCACCGTCGATCCACAGAGACGCACAGGCGTCGCTAAAATTCTGGCGCTCACACCAGCCAGCACCGACGGATGAGCGGGCAACACGCTCATCGAGACAACAAAACGTTGCCGTGGCGTCGCTGAGCGGTTTCAGCAGTACCTGGAGCAAATCCGGTGGCATAAGGGATTCCTGTTTTCTGTGAATCATGATTCAATCCCTTTATGACGAAGCGCCGCCTGCCCATGGTCGAGCATGCTGACACGCTGTCGCTGAAGGCGCTGCGCGAGCTCGTGACCGGCTTGGTGGAGCGTGCTGACCGGGCTGACGCCCGAATTGAAAAGCTTGAAGCTGAAAACCAACACCTTCGTGCCGAGAATGACCAGCTCAGGATTAAGAACACACGGCTGAAAGTCGACAACCAGCTCCTGCGCGACGAGATTGCGCGACTGAAGAACCTGCCGCCCCGTCCGCCGTTCAGACCGTCGGGGATGGAAAAGGCAACGGGTGACAAGGCGCTCACCGGCAAGGATCCGGCGCCCCGACCGCGAGGGCCGAAGAACGACACGAAGCGCGTGACGCGTGACGAGGTTCTGCCTGCCAGTGTGCCGCCCGGATCGCGCTTCAAAGGGTACAAGGACTGCATGGTGCGGGATTTGGTCCTGCGGGCGGAAGTGGTCCGCTTTCGACGCGAATGCTGGGTGACGCCGGAGGGGGACACTATCACAGCACCGCTGCCTGCGGGGATAAGAGGTGGTTTTGGGCCCAATCTGTGGCGGTTTTGTCTGATGCTGCATGCGTATGGCCAGGTCACGACGCAACGAATGACGACGTTGCTTAACGACATCGGTGTCGAGATCTCCAAACGCCAGGTGGTGCGGTTTCTGACAGAAAGGCTGGATGGCTTTCATGCGGAGGATGCCGCCGTGCTGCATGCTGGCCTTGTATCTGCGTCCTATGTGACGGTCGACGACACCGGCGCCCGTCACGCCAACCGCAATTTTCATACAACGCATATCGGCAGCGAGCATTTCACAGCCTTTCGCACGGCGCCCTCGAAGTCGCGGCTGAACTTCCTCGCCCTGCTGCGCGGCAACTATCAGGACTATGTTCTCAACGACGCCGCTTTCGCGCTGCTGGACGACCGGCAGGTTGACCCTGCCCTTGCTGCCCGGTTGAACACCCATGAGCCGCTGCGGTTTGCCAATCAGGTGCCCTTCCTCCAGCATCTCGCCGAACATGGTATCGACATCTTCGACACGGAAACGCTTCGGCCATTTGCGGAGGCCGGCATATGGGGTGCCATTCGCCATCATGGCCTCGTTGGAAACGCGGTGATCGTCTCCGACGATGCCGGGCAGTTTCGCGTTGGTACCCACGCGCTGTGTTGGGTCCATGCCGAACGGCTGCTCCAAAAACTGATGCCGGCTACACCCGGCCAGGTGAAGCACGTCGAGACCCTGCGAGAGCTGATCTGGCACTTTTACAAGGCTCTCAAAGCCTATCGACGAAGGCCTGACCCAGCCATGGCCAAGGGCCTGCAGGCGCGCTTCGACCGGATTTTCTCGATCCGCACCGGCTACGGTGATCTCGACAAATTGCTGTTTCGGCTGAGGCGTCGCAAACCGAAGCTGCTCAGGGTTCTCGAGCGGCCGGAAATCCCGCTCCACACCAATGCGTCGGAGAGAGATCTGCGCGGCTTTGTCATCAAGCGGAAGATTTCCGGAGGCACGGTCAGCAGAAACGGACGGCAGGCGCGCGATAGCATGTTGGGCCTTTCGAAGACCTGCCAGAAGCTCGGCCTGTCGTTCTGGCACTATCTGGGTGATCGGCTGGGGATCAGCGACAAAGATCATCCTATTGCCTCGCTCGCCTCCCTGGTTGCGGCGCGTCTCTGACGACCACCTTGCCCTCTCAGCAGCCGATCCTGCCAGCGCGCGCGCCCCGAAACTGCAGATTTTCTCGCCATTGCCACCGGATTAGCCCCGCTTACCCCCGCTTACGTGTGGATGGGCAATTTGGCGAGATCGTAAACCATTGAAATCATGGTAAATGATTTGTGAAACGAACTCTATAGCTATTTTAATATTCGTCAGTGGGTATGGTTAACAGTTGGTGTATATACTACTGATTAGTAATGCTTATCAGTGTTTAGCCATCTCCCGCGATCTTATTGCCACCTTTGTATGTGAAGCCTATGTTTCGCGCACGAATTAAGAGGAACGCGATGTCCGAACCACAGCTTTCCATCCGCAGCGGCAAAGCGAAAGATCTTGCCCATGCGCTGGCGCGCCGCACCGGACAGCCAATAAACCGTCTGGTCGAACTTGCGCTTGAACGCTACGATCAGGAACTTCGGAGGAAATCGGCGCTGACGCCGACGGGTGCCTTATGGGAGCTGATGGCTGAAGGTCGGCGCTCGGTTCCCGCCGGTACCAGCTCCGGTCATGATGACCTCTATGACGAAAACGGCTTACCAATATGATTGCCATTCATACGTCGGTGAAATTGGAAACGGCGCTGAACGAGCCTGAGGCGGAACTGTTTCAGACTCTCATAAGCCAAGAAGAAATTCTTATTGTTTGGCCGACCCTTCTGGAGACGCGCATGGTGCTTCGGGCAAGAAGTTTTCGAATGCGGGAGCGATTTCCAAGCTGTTCGTTGATCTTCCGAACGTGACTGCGGTCGACTTTGGTGAACGGCATTATAAAGCGGCCGAGAAGGCTTTCTCGAAGCTTCGCGCTTTGATGACAAAGCCACGGTCTGCTCGTCCGATTATTGCGTGTGATGATCCAGTTGAAGCCTACGTTCAGGCGTGCATCGCATCTCCATTTTTCAGCTATGTTTCTCCGGAAATTTATAGTCTGTGCGACACTAGGAAAACCGCGACAGACGATTAGGCCTCTCATTCGGTTGATGAGACATCAGCACTCGGCCTGTGCTTACCACTGGCATGGTCATCTTTTCACTAAAGACGTTCTTGCAGCGATGCTTGCCTAGCTCGTGGCAATCAACTTCGATCTTCCCCGCCCCTTCTGGGCGGTTGCCACTATCTACGTCGTGGCCAACCCTCTTTCCGGTACTCGCAGCTTCAAGCCAGAGCCAGGCTACGAAGCTTCGGATGACAATTCCAGGCGTTGGTGCCATCACTGCCGTCTCGTACATTGCAGCGATCAAATATCCTGATGACGTCGCCACCTCGCACCCAGTGGGTGCCTGCCTCGGGCTTACGACGCGGCCCTAACAGTCCGGCAAAATCGATTACGATGGCCATATTTCGCGACGCGGTGACGGTCGGCTGCGGGGATTACTCTATGAGGTGGCAACCGTCCACTTAACAAGAACCACTGTAAGGACCGAATGCAGTCTTAAGATCTGGGGGCTGAAGCTGCGTGAGCGGCGGGGCTTCAAAACGTACCGCGGTTGCTGTTGCGCGAAAACTTGCGGTCATTATGCATAGCATGCTCAATCCCAGGCAAGCGATCAATCCATTGGCTGGCGCTGCTGCATAGGCAAATTGCCGGGTTACCTGCATCAGCGTCTCAATCTGACTGAGATGTTGACCGTCCCCGCTGTGGACGTGGGTCATTCCGTCGGTTCGGTCGCAGTTCCTTGAGACTGCGTCTTGAAGATAGGTAGACCCGCCCTGTGAAAACCCAAGATGCGGCGATTGCTTGTCGACCGCGGAGACAACCGTGCTCCCAGCAACGGACGAGTTTGCAGGAATAGTGAGATGTACAACGAAGAAGTGAAAAAGATGTCGCCCTCCCGACACGGCAACGAAGTACGTCTAATCCACTTGAGGCGACGCAGGCGATTAGCCGACGGAATGAAACTGCTATGCTTGGGTTCGCGTGAGGCTTCCCTTAACCAATCAATTGCAGCAGCATTGCTTTTTGGCTGCCCACTAAACATCGGCTAAGACCCCTGGCGTTTCGGACATCCTTGGAAGCAGAAACTGAGCGGACACACCTACTTTTCGTCTGCTTGCTGCATATTCTCGATCGCGGAGTCAGTCATCACAACAGCTGTCCTATTCAACAGGCCCGCGTCCTCAAGGGCTTCGATATCCGGTAAATCACGCAGTGTCTCAAACCCGAAAGCCGACAGAAAATATTTCGTCGTCACATACGTATATGGAGCGCCGGGCATGGGACTGCGCGGCCCGGTATCGAGTAAGCCGGCTCCTCGAATACTGGCAATCGTATCGCGCGAAATTTCCTTGCCGAAAATTTTGGAAAGCTCTCCACGCGTGATTGGCTGGAAATACCCAATTGCAATCAGCACCATGGCCTCATGATGGGAGATAGCGGGTGCCAGCGCACGTGTCGGTGTTTTCGATGCCTTGATTGCATGCGCATAGGCCGGTTTGGTGCGGTACTGCCAGCCTCCAGCCACGGAAACGATGTCATAGGGCCTCGGTTTCATTTCTGCACGCAGATCAGCAATCAGTTTATCAATGTCGCAGCCATTCCCCACAACGCGAGCCAGCGTTTCACGGCGAACCGGTTCTGATGCGGCAAAAATGATTGCCTCGACGCGCATCATCCACTCTCGCCACCGGAACTCGACCGGCAAATGTTCCAGTTCGGTATCCAGCGGGATTTCAATCTTGCTGCTTGACCGCCTGTCGCGACGTTCTTTTTTGGCGGAGCCGTCAATCTCCATCGTCAAATCCCGTAAACCCGGAAGGTAGAGCGGCCAGAAAGCTCTCTCACGCCGCCCATGCTCTCCAACCGTTCGAAAAATCTGCTGCTTGCCCAGCGGGACAGGTCCGTGCCCGGCGCTGAGGCTGATAGGGCATCTTCGCTCAAAAGCTGTCTGATAATCCGCTCTCCGCCCTTTGTACGAATGGTGGCAGAACTGGCTATCGTTCGGTCTGCGCGGCGGCCAATCTCATTTGCCATCAGCAACACATCTTCCGTCCCGTGAACAAGCGCCATGGAGACCGCACGATTGAATCCCTGCTCTCCCGGGGCCAAACGTCCTTTGCCAGCGGAGGTCCGAAATGCACCGCTGTAGCGTTGGGCAAGAAGAAACGGAACTGGCAAATCCCAGCCAAGACGTTTCGCCAAAACCCAATCGCCCAGCCACCACGCTAAAACCTCGACATCGGGGCGAACGGCATGAATTCTTGTCACCAATTCCGCCACAGCTATCGGTGCGGCCTGCGGTTTTTGCATGATCTCGTCGATAAGGACAGGAAGGTCAGCAAGTGTGCTGTCCCAACGTAACGCAAAAAGATCCGTCAGGGATTGCAGGGTCTTGCTGCTGATAAAATCCACCCGCGTCTTCAGCATTCTGGTCGCCAGCAGGACGTTTCCGGCTGGCCCGGCATTGTCACCGGGTCGCACCATCAATACCGCGTCGCGCAAGGCGGCTTCTTCGGTCTCACGGCCTAACATCTGGTTGGCCGAAATGGCACAGCGCAATGCAAGGCGGCTTCGCCAGCACCCTGTCCACGGGTGATCTTTTTTGATAAACCCATCCAGCGAGTTCAAAGCCGAACCCGCAAGAAAGGCCGCATCCGCTTCCGTCACGGCATTTTTCTTGTCGGAAGCCCAGGCCGGAATGATTGTGGGTGAATAGGCTACAGTCACACCCATGCGTGATGCTCTTTTCATCCGCAAAGGCTAACAGACAAGTGCACTTATTGCCATATGCGCGATAGTTTACGCACAGCATGTCTCAGATGGCATTTTTTACCATTTTTGCCGGCAACGGCAAATCCTGTCGGCTGAGATTTCAGCTGAGCTGTTGCATGCGCCGCCACGCGGCGGGCGTCTGACCAGAGACTTGCCGGAATGCTTTTGTCAGATGCGCCTGATCTGAAAAACCAAGCTGCGCTGCCACACCAGCCACGCTCAAGTCGCTCTCCAGCAGCATTTTTTGCGCAAGATCGATCCGTTTTCCAAGCTGCCATTGCAGCGGCGTCTTGCCCGTTGTCTGTTTGAAAACATTGGCAAACCAACTTTCCGAAAGCCCGACAATATTGGCCATCTCCGCCACTGTCAGTCGGCAGTCGTTGCGGGCGTTTACACCGTTGATCAGCTTGTTCATTTGCGCCTGTGTCAGCCGCCCGTTGGACGGTTCACTGACATCGTCTGGAATATTGAGAAGGCCGGCAACAATGCTGCCAACAAGGCTTTCAGCATAGATCGCATGACGTGAAGGCGACGAGAGTTCATCAATCACCAGACCGGCCAACAGCTCAATCGAGCGAATGTCCTGAATCTCGACCGGGCTGCGCAGAGCTGTAAGTGCCGCTGATGTGCCGATTGATGGCGACAGAAACCGCAGCAGCCGATCCTTGTGCAAGTGCAGATCAAGATGAGAAAACCGGTGCGTGCCGGTGAAGTTCGTCCACAATGGTACGCCGGCCGGCACGTAAATGGCCCGCATCATCGGGCGATATTGCTGTACGTCGGAACGGTCGCGGTTGGACATGTGAATATGCGACGAAACGTCATTCAGAAAAATGACGATACGTGGATCTGGAGACAGGTAATAGGCACTGGCGCCATTTTGCCCTTCAGCATCCCAAAACACACTCATGATACCATCGAGGCCACGCCATTTGACCGGCGCCGTAACCTTGATGCCGTCTGTATGGCAAATCATCGAGTGCATGTATGTCATATCAATTACATTCAACGTTTTTCATAAAAACCGGCACAGACGTTAAATTCGACCTCCAGGGCGTTTTCCAATCTGGAGAACCGCCTCTCTAAGCTGCCATGCCATCACGGATTTTCATGATAAAAATATTCATGTTTTACTGCAATGGCAACTGTTTTGTCATTCAGCTGCGGACGGGGCCGCACGCATTGTCACTCAGCCCACCCAACGCAGAATATTTATTCACAAAAGCTTTTTAATTCTCGAAGCAAACTAATGCGCGATTCAGAGACGCGCTTATTCGCGGTTAATGCTTGACTTATTGCCTGAATGTGAAAATATATTGATAAGTGAATATATATTCAATATGAGGATTTCATGCAGCCGAATGATCTCGAACATATCGCCCGACAAATTCGTCTTCGCGATCTTCAAGCCGTCGTCGAAGCCGGAGCTGGCCATATTGGCGGGGAAATGTCGGCCATCGACGTTTTGACGGCCCTCTATTTCCGGGTTCTGCGTATCTGGCCGGATCAGCCCAAACACCCTGAGCGCGACCGTTTTGTACTTTCCAAGGGCCATGTTGCCTTGGCGCTTTATGTCACGCTGGCCAAACGAGGTTTCATTCCGGAAGCGGAAATCAGCACATTTCTCAAGCCACATTCGCGCCTGAACGGTCACCCTAATTGCAACAAGGTTCCGGGCGTAGAAACCAACACGGGGCCATTGGGCCATGGCCTACCGGTCGCCGTCGGCATGGCCAAGGCAGCCAAGATAACAGGCGCGAAGTATCATACCTATGTCCTGACAGGTGATGGCGAGATGCAGGAAGGTTCAAACTGGGAAGCTATCGCTTCGGCAGCACAGTTCGGCCTCAATAACCTGACCCTGATCATCGATCATAACCGGTTCCAGCAGGGTGCCGCCCTTAAGGATACCAACAATCTCGCGCCCTTTGCCTCGAAACTCGAGGCTTTTGGCTGGACCGTTTCCGAAATCAACGGAAATGCCATGAACGAGATTGTGCCAGCACTGGAAACGCGCGGTAACCAACCGCATTGCATTGTCGCCCATACCAACAAGGGCCACGGCATTTCCTTCATGCAGGATACCGTCGACTGGCATCACAAGGTGCCAAATGCAGAACAGTATAAAATTGCCCTGGCTGAGCTTTCGGAGACGCTGTGATGAACGCTGTAACACCTTCTCCAAAACTGCATGATTGCCGCGACGCCTTTGTCGCAGTGCTCGAGCGCCTTGGCGCAGAAAACTCCAGGATCGTTGCCGTCTGTAACGACTCCGTCGGCTCCTCAAAACTTGGCGGTTTCAAAGCCAAATGGCCGGAACGCCTCGTCAACGTCGGCATCGCCGAACAGAACATGGTTGGCGTTGGTGCTGGCCTCGCCAATGGTGGCCTTTTGCCATTCGTTTGTGGCGCGGCCTGTTTCCTGACCGGCCGTTCGCTTGAACAGATCAAGGCTGATATTGCCTACTCCAATGCCAATGTGAAGTTGATCGGTATTTCCTCCGGCATGGCCTACGGCGAACTCGGCCCGACACATCATTCGATTGAAGATTTTGCCTGGACGCGCGTTCTTCCGAACCTTCCGGTCATCGCACCATGCGATTCCATCGAAACTGCAGCCGCGGTCGAATGGGCTGCCAATTTCGATGGTCCAGTTTTCCTGCGTCTGTCGCGTGTCGGCGTACCGGATTTGCTACCCGCCAATCACACATTCGAGCTGGGCAAGGCCAATCTGTTGCGGGATGGCGATGCAATCACTTTGATCGCCAACGGCACGCTGACCCACCGCATGGTGAAAGCCGCCGAGATTCTGGCCTCGAAGGGAATTGAAGCCCGGGTGTTGAACATGGCAACCGTTCGCCCCCTCGATGTCGATGCCATTGTTAAGGCGGCTCATGATACAGGTGCCATCCTGACGGCCGAAGAACATTCTGTGTATGGCGGTCTTGGCTCTGCCATTGCCGAATGCGTAGTGACTGAGGCACCTGTGCCTATGAAGATCCTTGGCGTTCCCGGTGTTTTTGCACCGACCGGCTCCGCAGAATTCCTGCTGGATGAATTCGGAATGTCACCCGCCGCCATCGCAGACGCAGCCGTTGCGCTGATTGCACGGAAGCCTTCACAGGCGTGAGTTGCCGTCCCTAAATTCAATGCCGGGCAGACCTTGGTCGAAGCCAACTGCCCGGTCCTTGATGCCCCTATACCGGAGCTGCCATGACGACGACTGCCATTCTCGCCATTGACCAGGGCACCACAAATTCGAAGGCCGTGCTTGTTTCCACGGCAGGCGAAATCCTGTCGCGTGGCTCATCACCTGTCGGCATCGAGCACCCCCAGCCCGGTTGGGTTGAGCAAAGTCCCGTCAGATTATGGGTATCCGTGCAGGAAGCAATTGCCCGCTGCATTCAGTCGATTCCCGATGTCGAGATCATTGGCATTGCAATTTCCAACCAGCGCGAATCCGTCACCATCTGGGATGCGCAAACAGGCGAACCTCTGGGACCGGTGGTCAGTTGGCAGTGCCGCCGCACCACTGCGACTTGCAGCGCGTTGATTGCCGCCGGACATGCGCCGCGCGTGCAGGCACTGACGGGCTTGCCGATTGACCCGATGTTCCCTGGCCCGAAAATGAAATGGCTTCTGGATCGGGCACCAGCAGGACATAACGTAAAACTGGGAACCATCGATGCCTGGCTGATCCATTGCTTTACCGGCGGCGCGGTCCACGCATGTGATGCAGCCAATGCCGCCCGCAGCCAGCTATATGATCTCAACGTCCAAGTCTGGAGCGACGAACTGTGCACCCTATTTGGTGTTCCCAAGTCCGCACTACCGGAAGTTCGCGATAGCGCCGCGCATTTTGGCGCCACCAGCAATGTGCCGGGTCTTAAGGACGGCATTCCGATTGCCTCCGCCATTGGCGACAGCCATGCCGCATTGTTCGGCCATGGCGCGTTTAATCCCGGCGATGGCAAGGCAACCTTCGGCACAGGGTCGTCAATCATGACCACCCTTCCCGGCTTCATTGCGCCTCAACAAGGTATCACCACGACCATTGCGTGGTCGATTGCTGGCAAACCGACCTATGCTTTTGAGGGCAATATTCTGGTTTCGGCCGCTTCTCTTCCATGGATGGTCGAGATGCTAGGCCTTCCCGATGTGCAGGCACTGACCGAACTTGCCGCGACGGCCGCCCCCGGCGGACCCGGTTTCGTTCCAGCCTTTGTCGGGCTTGGCGCGCCCTACTGGCATTCCGATGCACGCGCATTGTTTTCTGGCATGACCTTCAACACGACGCGGGCGCAGATGGCGCGTTCAGTCACCGATTCCATCGCCTTTCAGGTGCATGACGTATTCAAAGCCATGGCCTCGCAGTCGCAGACACCAATGGGTCGTCTCTACGTTGATGGCGGTCCAAGCCAGAACACTTTCCTTATGCAATGCGTGGCCGATGTTCTTGATCGGGCGATCATTCAATGTGATGCGCCGGAGGCGTCAGCATTGGGTGCTGCCTATCTTGCCGGCCTTTCACTGGGTGTGTGGTCGGATCTGACAGCCATCAGTGCGCTACCACGCAACAGCAATACAATCACCCCACGGAGCTCCGATGTTATGGATCGCCTGCATGTCTGGCAGGACGCAATCTATCGCTCGACCGTGTCCGTCCCTTCATCTATGAGTGAATAAAAATTCACTGCCGGAGGTTTGCATGGCACGGCTCAATGAGCTGCGACTGATCGCCCGAATTGCCCAGATGTACCATATCGAAGGCAAAAGGCAGTCCGAAATTGCTGAAATCATGCATATGTCTCAGGCAACCGTGTCGCGCATGCTGAAGCGCGCCGAGCAGGAAGATATCGTTCGCACGACGGTAATTCCACCAGCTGGCACCTTCGCAGAGCTCGAAGACGCCCTTCGTGATCGCTACGGCCTGACCGAAGCCATTGTTATCGACTGTTCGGAAGATCGTGACAGCGCCATTACCGCGCGCATTGGCGAAGCAGCCGCACATTTTCTGGAGGTCACACTTCAGCCGGATGAAATCATCGGTGTCTCAAGCTGGAGCCAGACCATTCTGCGTATGGTGGACAACATTCATCCGCTAAAAAACGCAAAGGCCAAATACATTGTGCAGGTGCTTGGTGGCATGGGCGATGCGTCAGTGCAAACCCATGCGACACAGTTGACCGCGCGTCTTGCCCGGCTGACCGGTGGCGAACCGCGCCTTCTCCTCGTACAAGGCATCACCTCATCGCGAGAAGCAAAGCTCGTCATGCTGGCCGACCCGGTTGTGCGTGAAACCATGGACCTTTTCAGCCGCCTTAGCCTCGCCATTGTCGGCATTGGCGCCGTCGAACCGTCAGAGCTTCTGGCCCGGTCCGGCAACACTTTCTCTCCGCAGGAGATGGCCATGCTGCACGATGCTGGCGCAGTTGGTGAGATTTCCTACCGCTTCTACGACAAGGACGGTAAACCGGTGGAAACACCACTCAATGATCGGGTTATCGGCCTTTCACTCGAAGAGCTGCGTAAGACCAATCGCGTCATGGCACTGGCCGGTGGAGAGTCCAAGACCGAAGCCATTGCCGGCGCGTTGAAACTTGGCGTCATAGACGTGCTGGTCACCGACAAGTTTACCGCCGCTCGTCTGACAAATTGAGATTTTTCAAAGCGGTTGCAACGGTTTATAGCGCCAGCGCCACCAGCCTGCCGGTGGCCGGATGCGTGATGACATCCATCGAAACGCCGTAGATTTTTTGCAGGGCTTGCGATGTCATGATTTCATCCGGGCTGCCGCGTGCGATCAACTTGCCGGAATGAAGTGCGATAATGTCGTCGCAGAAGCGAGCCGCCATGTTGACGTCGTGCAGCACCACCACAACACCGAGACCCTTTTCATGCGAGAGACGCTGAACAAGTGACAGCACCTCAATCTGGTGCGCCACATCAAGCGCTGAAATTGGCTCATCCAGCAGCAGGCAATGTGCGTCCTGGGCAACCAGCATCGCCAGCCACACCCGTTGGCGTTCACCGCCAGACAGCGTATCGACAAGCCGGTCAAGGAATGGGCCGATATCTGTCAGCTCAATTGCCTCATCGACCTTTTTTTGATCAACATTGCTGAACCGACCAAGCGCCCCGTGCCATGGGTAACGACCAAGAGCCACCAGTTCCCGCACCAGCATGCCCGATGCTGGCGGTGTATTTTGCGGCAGGTAAGCAAGCCCTCGCGCAAACTCGCGATTGCTCCAGTCCGACAGTGGTTTTCCGCAGAAAGAGACATCCCCGCCGGTCGGGTTTTGCAAACGGGCAAGGATTTTCAGCAGTGTCGATTTGCCGGAGCCATTATGACCGATCAAACCAACGGTGCGTTTCGCGGGCAGCGACAAGGTCAAGGGCTGCAACAACGTCCTGCCCTGTAAAGACAGCGATACATCCTTTAATGAGAACAAGGGAGCAGCCTCATCGTTTTGCGATGTAACAACACTGTTCATGCCCCTGCTCCTCTCATTACCGCATACATAATCGCAATCACATTTGTCATGCGCGCCTGCCTATCAGCCAAATGAGATAGGGCGCGCCCGCCATGGCAGCAAACAATCCCAACGGCAGTTCGTAAGGGAATGTCACTGTTCTTGCGCCGATATCTGCAATCAACATCAGCATTGCTCCCAGCAGGAACGTCGCCAGCATATGATCGCGAGACCCTGTAAATCCTGCCCTGAAGGCAATATGCGGCGCCATCAGTCCCACAAAACTAAGCGGACCAACCAGCAACGCAGCAGCGCCAGTTCCCAGCCCGGCAGCCAATATCATCAGAGTTCGTGCTGCCCGGACAGGCACTCCCAGCGTTTGCGGCACGGAAGCTCCGAGCGGCATAATCGTCAACCAACGGGAAAGCGTCAGGCACAGAAACAGGATAATAACGCCGAGTGAGCCCAAAACCATGGCGGTAACCGGAGTCGCAGTCGATGCAGTACCCCCCAGCCAGGACAGGATCTGCCATGATCTCTGATCACCAACGGCAAGCAGTGCCGCCAGGATTGCAGAACTGAAGGAACTGACCGCAACACCGGCCAGCAGAATGCGTTGCGGCGAAAGATGCTGCCGGCTGGAGAATATCAGCACAACAATCATCACGGCGATTGCACCGAGGCCTGCCCCGGCAAACAATTGCAACATGCCAGCTGCCGGGAAAATAGTAATCGCGGCGGCAAAACCGATGCCTGCTCCGCCACTCACACCAATCACTTCCGGGCTTGCCATCGGGTTGCCGGTCAGTCGCTGCAGAATTGCGCCTGCGAGAGCAAGCAGACCGCCGGCACCAGCCGACGCCAGCAAACGGGGCCAACGAAGCGGCAGAAGATCTTTGAAGTCCTGCATATTCAAAATCAGCCAGCCATCAGCGGTTTTGGCAACAGCCAGTGCAACAAAGACAATGACCGGGATAAAAGCAGACAACAGCAGAAGACTGCACAGCGATCGACGGTTCTGCTGTTCCACGACACCTGGCTGATGGGCATCATCGGAGCGGACCTGCGGCAAAAGCCACAACAGCAGCGGGCCGCCGATCAGCGCGGTCACAGCACCTGTCGGGAAATTTTCACTGGTTGTTGATGCCAGCAACTGGACAAAACCGTCGCAAAGCCAAAGCAATAGGCCCCCTGCGACCGGAGCGGCAAAGAGGATATGGGCTGGTTTACGAACACCAAGCCCCCGCACCAGTGCCGGCGCAGCAAGTCCGATAAAACTCACAAGTCCGACAGCAGCTGAAACACCGGCGGATAGCGCAACAGCCAATGCCCCGATGGCAAAACGAATCCCGAAAAGCGAGACCCCGAGAGACCGCGCACCGGCATCACCAATCGCCAGAACCACCAGAGGTCGGATCAGAAGCAAGGTCAGGAACAGCCCCCCGATCAACTGAAGCAGCAATGACAGGGATACCGACCAGTCCTGTTGGCCCAGCGAACCACCATTCCAGGTGACGAGTGACATCAGATACTCGCCCTGCGACAGGGTCAGTGCCGCAGAAATCGCAGACGCCGTCACGCCGACCAGAAGACCTGAGACAACCATCGAAACGGGCTCGAAGGCGCGTCGCCATCCAAGCAGGAAAACAACCGATGCCGCCATGAACGAACCGGACAGCGCGACCAGACCACGGTAGCCATCCAGCACTTCCGGGAAAAACAAGGTGCCAGCGACGATGGCAAGTTGCGCGCCTGCAGACACGCCAAGCGTAGACGGGTCGGCAATCGGGTTTTGTAGAAGCCGTTGCAGAAGTGCACCGGAAAGCCCGAGTATGGCGCCTGCCAGTACCGCAACCGCTGACCGTGGCAATATCGCATAGGCAAGAATGATCTGATCGGTCGTCATTCGTGCCGCATCAAACGGAATGGCAGGCCAGCCCTGTAATGGCAATTTTTGTAGCGCTGTATAGGTGGCGAGTGCCAGAGCGAGAAGCAGTGTTGCTGCGGCGAGGCTCCAGATTGTCCTGACGGTCACAGCGCATCCTCATTGGTTAGCAGTGCTTCCGTCAACAATCGCGCAAAACGCATACCGGCCGTCACACCTCCGTAAGGATTGACGTTGTCGAGCATCACCAATCGCTTGTTCTTGACTGGCTCAAGTGCGTTCCAGATCAGGCTTCTGCGCAACCCGCTGCGCGCCTCCACCGGCACATTGGACACAACGACAATCCGCGCATCCGGATTTTCCGCAAGAGTTTCCAGCGGCACCGGCGCTGCGAAGGTAAAACGCGAACCCTCACGCCACGCATTCGGCAGACCAAGCCGCATCAGGATGTCGCCAAACATGCTGTCGCTGCCGAAGGCGCGAAAATGCCTGCTGTCACCAATATTGATGATGTAGGTCGGACGATTGGCGTAGGGTGAAAGACGCTCACGCATCGTTTCCAGCGAATGCCCGGCCTGCTGCAGTACCTCTTGCGCCTGTGTGGACCTGCCAAGTCGCTCGCCCAACGCAGTGACCGCCGCAAGTGCCTTGCCGAAGGGCGGCTCACCCTTGACGTAAAACGGCAGCGACATGGTTGGTGCAATGGCCTCAAGCTGCTGCTGATAGCGGGTATAAAATGGCGAAATCAGAATAAGCTCGGGCCGCAAGAGATAGAGAAGTTCAAAATTTGGAGAACCTCTCAAACCCAGATCCGCGACAGTCTCCGGCACTGCAGGCTCAACACTGTCCTTGCGAAATTGAATAAGTTCAGTCGCGGCAACGGGCCTTACACCAAGCGCCATGACGGTTTCCAGCATCGCCCAATCAATGGCTGCTACACGCTGCGGAAAGACCTCAGCCTGTGCCAACCGACCAAATAGCGGCGCGGCGAGCAGGCCAAGAACCTGTCGCCGCCCAAGGCCTGATACGTTGAGTTTTGTGTGCACCGTCATTCCGGATCGTTATCAATTGCCCGTATTTACCAGCGATAGGTCAGCTTGCCCATTACCGTGCGGCCATTTCCGTAATAGCAACCGAATGTACCGCAGCTGGCTAGATATTCCTTGTCTGCAATGTTCTGGACATTCAGCGAGGCACGGTAATTGTTTTTGTCGTAATGCACACCCGCATCAAACAATGTCACGGCGCTCATATCAAACGTGTTGGTTGAGTTGCCGTAGCGCTGGCCGACATATCGCACACCGCCCCCCATGCCAAATCCTTCCAGCGGCGTATCTTCTGCAAAGGTATAATCCAGCCACAGGCCTGCAGAGTGCCTTGGAGCGTTCTCATAACGTCTGCCGTTATTCGTGCCGCTGACAATTTCCGTGTCCATGTAGGTATAGGCTGCACGAAGGTTGAGCCCATCCGCAAGACTGGTGACGCCCTCCAACTCCAGACCTTTTACACGTACGTCATACTGACCGTAAACAAGAGGCGTTGATGAGATCTGGTAGGATACGTTCTTTTGAAGCAGATCATAAACAGCAGCGGAGAAGAAACCGTCCCAGCCCTGTGGTTGGTATTTTATGCCGGCTTCCCATTGTTCGCCCATGGTCGGTTCAAGCAATTTCCCATTGGCGGGAACCGGCGTTGGCTCGAACGATGTGGCATAGCTGACATAGGGCGCGATACCATTATCGAACACATAACCAAGACCAACACGACCAGTCGGCTTCTCATCATCCTTGCTGCGTGATCTTGGAGCCGTGCCAGGCGCAGAAATCGCGCCACCTTCCGTGCTAGCCCAGTCATAGCGCAAGCCAACCGTCGCACGCCAGTTATCGTAGGACATCTCGTCCTGAGCGTAAATGCCCAGTTGCGTTAGGGTCGATTTCACATCTGCATATGTCGAGCGCGAAATGAGTGAGATTGGCCCGCCGTAGACGGGATTGACAGGATCAAGTGAGATCGCCCGCCAGAACTCGGTTTTTACCTTGTTATCGAAATTGCGATAATCAAGACCGAACACCAGCTTATGGTCGATACCGCCAGTAGCAAACTCGGCCTGCAGGTTGTTGTCGACATTAAACGTATTCAGACGTTCGTCCTGAAAAGTGGCGTTTCGAGCGATGAGGCTGCCAGCCATACCATTGCCTGCGGAACTCATCCCAAGCGATTGATAGTTCCAGTCGAGGTTCGAATACCGAAAGTTCTGCCTGAAGGTCCAGGTTTCATCAAACCGATGTTCAAATTCGTAACCGATATTGGTCTGTTTACGATTGGAAAAATCAAATGAGGGATCACCGACATAAAAACCGCGCGGCAGCATTACACCCGTTGCGTTCAACGTCAGGGCCGGCGGCAGTCCGGATGGTGAGCTTGGATTATCGCGCTGGAAGCTGGTCAGAACCGTCAACGACGTGTCTTCATCCGGTTTCCAAGTGAAAGCAGGCGCGACGAAATAACGGTCGTTGTCGAGAAATCCGCTTTCGTCATGGGCATTGCGTGCCACTCCGGTCAGGCGATAGGCGAAGTTTTCGCTATCGGCAATCGGACCGCCAAGATCGAACATCGTCTGATAATAGTCGTCACTACCGATCTGGACGCCAACCTCACCAAAAGCATCAAATGTCGGACGTTTGCTGATCTGGTTGATCAGGCCACCGGGGTTGGCCTGACCATACAGAATAGAAGCTGGACCGCGCAGCACTTCTACCCGTTCCAGACCATAGAGCTCGATCGGTGCGGCACCAGCGGTGCGCATGATGCGAAGCCCATTCAGGAATTGGACCTGGCGACCATCAAACCCGCGAATTGTCGGAGAATCGAACCGGGCGTCAGAACCATAAGGGGCAGCGACAACACCCGGCGTATATTGCAACGCCTCAGTCAGCGTCTTGGCATCCTGCGCATCAATCTGGTCGCGGGTGATGACCGATACGGATTGTGGTGTCTCAAGGATAGGCGTGCCGGTTTTGGTGGCCGTTGAACTGCTTTTGGCAACGTAGCCCTTTACAGGTCCCTTAGGGTTTTCCTGCCCTTCGCCTTGCACAGTGATTGTTCCGAGCTGTACCGCGCTGCCGGAATCCTGCGCGCTGACCAGTTGCGGCCATACCATGACCATCGCAACAGCCAAAACATGATCAGTGGTCAAAAGTGACCTGCGCTTCTGATTGATACCCACGTTGCAAACCCTCAAATGACAGCCAATCACATGTCCTATGTCGAGACGACATATTTTCTGGACTTTTTTTGTCATCTTATTACTCAGAGGGCTCACAATGTTCCAATAAGCAAAGATAAGTATTTTCATAATTGAAAATTATGATAATCGCATAATTGCATAGTTTGTAATTCTTCTAATTTTCACTTCGAAAGTGACGGCCATGGCTGGACCCAAAATTGCCAAAGCGGACAGTTTTGAACTTCGTCATCTTAGATATTTCACCGCATTGGTGGACGAAAGAAACTTCGAGCGTGCGGCAGCGAGACTCGGCATTGCGCAACCCGGTCTTAGCCAGCAAATCATGAACCTTGAGGCAATTGTCGGCATGCCCCTGCTGGACAGGACGAAACGCTCAGTTAACCTGACATTGCCGGGGCAACTGCTTTATGCCGACGCCAAGAAGCTGCTGGCCGACGCGGACGCGACACTTGCAGCACTCAAACGCCTTGACCGTGGCGAGACAGGGCGCATCTCGATCGGTTATGTCGCATCGGCTGCTTATGCCGGCTCTATGTTGCAGTCCATCACCAGTTTTCGCTCATCCTATCCGGATGTGGAACTGCAACTGACGGAAATGGAAATGCGCATGCAACTTGCAAGCATCGCAGATGGCACGCTTGATTTCGGTTACATCAGGCCTCCGGCTCCGATACCGGAAGGCATAACGACCAACATCATTTTGAAAGAGCCGCTGGTGGTCGTGCTGCCTGAAAAACATCCACTTGCCCACGCCAAACAGCTTCAACTATCCGCCCTTGCACATGAGACCTTCATCACACCGCGACAGCCACCGGATGTCGGGTTTCATCACAACACGATCAGCGCCTGCAACGAGGCCGGGTTCCAGCCGATCATCAGCCCACTCGGGCGCGATTTTACCACCATTTCCAGCATGGTGGCTGTTGGACTTGGAATTGCGCTGGTACCGAAGTCGCTGAATTGTCTGATGTTGCCGACTATCCGATACGTGCCGATCATTGACAACAACATTACTTCGGATCTTGCCACTGCTCACCGCAAAACCGAAGCATCGCCTGCGGTGCGCGCCTTCATCACCTACAATCGGCTGTAAATTTGCCTATCCGAATGCCCGCATAGATCATAGGTCTCGGCGTAAAGGGGGTGCGGATATTAAAAACTGCCGGGAAAACAACATTCCAGACTGAGCCGCCTCGGGTACCGACGCGGTCACATCGACGCTGGAATCATCTGGCATGCATGGCAAACTTTGATAGATTCCTCAGATGGGCCAGCAAAACGAAGCGTAGTATTCTGCGGGAGAGAACGCTTGCGCACCGTCATCGACAGACGGCAAACGATAGGCCGCGAAAGCGGCATTGAAACCGATTACGTCCGCAATGCACGCGCTGCCACAACCCTTATAAATTAACCTCCCAGTCAGGCCGCCAGAATGAAGATCAGGCTGGAACAGTGCTGCGCTTGGGCACATAACCCCGACTGCCATCCATCAACACGCGGGTGTAGGGATGGCTCACTGTTCCATCGATAAGCTGTTGTTTTTCGGCGACCTCGACAAACACGCCGTTCTGCATAACCGCAACCCGGTCACACAGATGCGCGACGACAGCCAGATCATGGCTGACAAGAATGTAAGTGAGCTTCTCACGCTCCCGGAGGTCTTTCAGCAGGTTGAGGATCTCGGCCTGGATCGACACATCGAGTGCTGATGTCGGCTCATCCAGCAGCAGAATGCGAGGCTCCAGAATAAGCGCACGAGCGATTGCCACACGTTGACGTTGGCCACCTGAAAGCTGATGCGGAAAGCGGTAACGAAAACTGTGCGGCAAGCCGACATCGGTCAACACTTTTTCAATCCGCTCCTCGCGGCGGTCCTTGCCATGAATTTCCAGTGGCTCCAGCAATGTACGGCCGATCGTGTGGCGTGGGTGGATGGATCCGAATGGGTCCTGAAACACCATCTGCTGTGTGGCGAGTTGCGATTTTGTGCGTTTCTGTCCAATGACTTCACCATTGATGGTGACGGCCCCTGTCCATTGCCGATTACGCCCGGCAAGGGCACCAAGCACAGTCGATTTTCCACATCCACTTTCGCCAACCAGACCAAATGTTTCGCCGACGGCAATCTCAAAAGACACGTCATTAACCACGCGCAGCAGCATATCACCAGCGCCATAGGAGACCTGCAGATGTTCGACCTTAATCATACTCATGAACGGTTCTCCAACCAGGCCGGGTCGCGCCGCAACACATCCAGCCTGTCACGTGGATGCTCTAGGCTCGGCAGTGCATTCAACAGACCGCGCGTGTAAGGGTGGCGCGCATTATCGAGATCAGCTGCAGCAATCGTTTCCACGATTTGCCCGGCATACATGATGATGACACGGTCGCAGAAACTACGTACCAAATTGAGATCATGCGAGATGAACAGCAGGCCAATGTTGCGCTCCATGACCAGTTCATCGAGGATTGACAACACCTGCTGACGCACCGTGACATCCAGTGCAGAGGTTGGCTCGTCGGCGATGATCAACGATGGCGAGGCAATCAGCATCATGGAGATCATGATGCGCTGGCCCATACCGCCAGAGACCTCATGCGGATAAAGATCGAAAACACGCTGTGGATCACGGATATTCACCCGCTCTAGCATCGCTAGCGTACGCGACCTTGCTTCCTTTTTCGAAACATGTTCGTGCAGAATAACCGTCTCGGAAATCTGCTCACCGACCGTCATCACCGGGTTGAGTGAATATTTCGGGTCCTGCAGGATCATGGCAATACGACGGCCGCGTATCGACAGCATCTGTTGCTCGCTTGCCTTGAGGAGATCAACATCCTCAAACTGCATGCGTTTGGCTTTGACAAGCGCGTGCGGGGGCTGAAGGCGCATGATAGCACGACCTGCGGTGCTTTTACCGGAACCGGATTCACCGATGATGCCGACCTTCTCACGCCCGACATTGAAGGATACGTCACGCACTGCGGTTACCACGCCGGAGAGTGTTGGAAACTCCACCGACATATTTTCCACGCTCAAAATTGTGTCTTTTGAATCAGCCATTTCTTGGGTCCAGAATATCGCGCAGGCCATCACCCAACAGGTTGAAGGCGAGACTGACTATGAGAATGGCAATGCCGGGAATGGTCGTGAGCCACCAGGCATCCAGCAGATATTGGCGCCCCGAGGCCGCCATAGCACCCCACTCGGGCATAGGCGGCTGCGCACCAAGACCAAGGAAACCGAGACCGGCAGCCGTCAGGATGATGCTGGACATATTCAGCGTCAGACGCACGACCACAGATGGTGCACAAAGCGGCACGATATGACGTAGAAGAATGCGCATCATTCCCGCCCCCTGCAACTCTGCAGCTACGACGAAATCGGCATTTCGAAATGTCAACGTTTCGGCGCGCGCAAGGCGGGCGATTGGGGGCCACACCGTCAATGCAATGGCAATCACCGCATTCTCGATGCCAGGTCCAAGGCTCGCCGAAAAGGCCAGCGCCAGAACCAGGCTCGGAAAGGAAAGGAAAATATCAGTAATGCGCATCAGCACCACATCCACCCATCCCCCGAGATAACCGGACATTGCGCCAATCATGAAGCCGATGGGCGCTACGATCAGTGTCACCAGAATGCTGATGTAGAGGGTTGTTCGCGCGCCATAGACAAGTCGGGTATAAACGTCACGACCAAATTCATCCGTTCCAAACCAGTGCTGCCAAGATAGTGGCTGCAAGGCGCGCGATAGATCTTGATCATAGGGGCTGTAGCTGGTGATAGCGGGCGCAACAATAGCCACGACAATCAATCCAAGAACCACCAGAAAGCCGGTAAAGGCCAGCGGATTGGCCAGCAGCCCAAGCCAGGCAACATAAGCTTTATGTAGCCTGGCCTGGCGGGAAGACGTGAAGTCCTCGCTGATCAACCAATTATGCAGGGTGGTGAAAGATCCGTTTTTCATCATGATAAATCACCGCGTCCGTGGATCGATGAAGCGATAGACAATATCCGACAGGAGATTGATCGCGATGGAAATGAGGCCAATCAGCAGCACACTGCCAAGCACTGCATTCATGTCCGCAAAAAACAGTGCCGATGTCAGATATTGACCAAGACCCGGCCATGCGAAAACCGTTTCGATCAGCACGGTGCCATCAAGCAGTCCGCAATAAGCCAAAGCCACTACCGTCAACAACTGGACGCGGATGTTGCGAAATGCATGCCGCCAGACAACAGCGCGTTGTCCCAGCCCCTTGGCGCGGGCGGTGAGAATGTACTCCTGGCGCAACTGCTCCAGCATGAAGCTGCGGCTCATACGGCTAAGATACGCCATCGCTGCGTAACCAAGGATAAGAGCGGGCGCGATAACATGGTGCAGCGCGCTCAGAAACACTTCCCACTCGCCAGCCAGTACGGAGTCCAGCAGCAAAGAACCGGTCGGCCCTTCGACAAGCCCTTCATTGTAAATATCGATGCGCCCACCGCCGGGGATGAGGCCAAATTTCGCGTAAAATACCAAGATGACGATGGTACCGAGCCAGAAAATGGGCGTCGAATACCCCATAAGTCCGACAACGCGCCCTAGGTGGTCGACCCATGTTCCCTTGCGCACTGCAGAAACCACGCCGAGTGGGACGCCAAGTCCTGCACCAATGATGGTGGCGAGCGTCGCCAGTTCAATCGTTGCCGGGAAGACACGGGCCAGGTCGCTTGAAACCGTATTTTTCGTAATGTGAGATTGGCCAAAGTCCAGTTGCACCACATTTACCAGATAGGTCCCGAACTGCTCGTAAAGAGGACGATCCAGCCCCATTTCCTTGTAAACGCGCTCATATGTGGCCTGATCGGCCTGGTCGCCGATGGCCGCGATAACCGGATCGGCAGGGACAAGACGCCCGATAACGAAGGTTATCACCAAAAGCCCAAACAGGGTTGTCAGGATCACCGCAAATGATGTGGCGATTTTTCGGATTGAGGACAGCAGCTTTTTACTGCTGCCCGATACCCTTGTGGCGGTTGCCTGGGAGGAGTTCAATTCGGAAATCCTTGCTGGAGCATAATCCGCACACAGCACCAATGGTGCCAGTGAGACTATCGTCACTTAAAAGAGGTACAGAGAGCCAGTCTGATCCGATCAGACAGGCTCTCCCGAAAAGAGTTATTCACCCTTTGTCACGGTATCCCAGCGGGTCAGCCAGGTGGAATGACCGACATAACCTTTCACGTCCTTGCGGACTGCCTTGGCATCCGTTCTCTGGAATGACGTGACTAAAGCAGGCGAGGATTCCAGATAGGCCTTATTGATCTTGCCATAGAGATCGGCACGCTTTGCCTTGTCGGTTTCATGTGCTGCGGCCAACACCATGTCCTGAATATCCTTCGGAACATCCCAGGCAGAACGCCAAGCAAGAAGACCGGTCAGCTTTGCTTCATCGGCGTTGTTGGCATTGGTAGCATAGGACGCGAGAACCGCATGCGGATCCGGCAAACGTTCACCTGAACGGGCAGAGAATATCTCAAAAGCCCTGTCGCGGAACTTGCCAATGTGGTCACCACCCTGCAAGTCCAGCTTGATACCAGCCTTTGCAGCATTGGCCTGAAGGGACTGTGCCACCTCATATTCCGGCGTTACCGGCGTCGCATAATAGGTTTTGGAAAAGCCATCTGGATAACCGGCCTCGGCCAGCAACTGCTTGGCCTTTTCAATATCCAGTTTGTATGGATTTTCGGTGATTGCCCCCGGAAGACCAGCAGGAATGATGCTCTGCTGCTTGATGCCGTAATATTTCATCACTGTGGAAGACAGCCCGTCATAATCGATGAGGTAGCGGAATGCCTCGCGAACCTTAGGATTTGAAAGAATTTCGTCCTTCTGGTTCAGCGCCACATAATAGAATCCAAAACCCGGCGTTTTCTGGATTTCGACATTGCCGCCTGCCTCAAGGGCTGCCAGATCTGTCGAGGAAAGACGTGTCGCAACATCCATGTCGCCCGCATCGATTTGCAAACGTTGCGCAGACGATTCCGGCAGGTGACGCAAAAGCACGCGGCGCATTGCAGGAGCACCCTGCCAATAATCGGGGAACGCCTCGGCAATCAGCGTTTCGTTGGAACGCCATGAGCGCAAGGAGTAAGGGCCGGAACCCGCATCCGCCGTCTGCAGATAGGCACGCCCCATGTCGCCATCCTTTTCCTTGTCGGCAAGGAATGCGCTGTCCAGGATAGAGGTGGAAAAGCTTGCCAAAGACAACAACAGCAAATCTGCGTTCCACACATCTGCGGTCTTGATCTCGACAGTCTGATCGTCAGTTGCCCTGATCAGACTATCAACATTGTCAGCTGAAAAACCCCATTGGCGCAGATCTGTCGACGGCGCCAGCCCCAACTTTACCAAACGGCGAAGCGACCATTCTACATCTTTAGCCGTAAGTGGATTGCCGGAATGGAACTTCACGCCAGAGCGAATTTTGAACGTAAAAGTCTTGCCGTCTTCGGAAACAGTCCAGCTTTCAGCAAGACCCGGCTGAGGCTCGTTAATCTTGTCGGCCGGCAAAACAATCAGCCGCTCATAGAGGTTGGCGACAACTTCAGCCGCTTCAAGCTGGTTCAATTCATGCGGATCCAGACCACGCATCGACGACATGTTGGTCGCGATGACAAGTTGATCTTTGGGCGTCGCCGCTGACGCGGCAAAAGGCAATGCTGCTGACATGGCAACAGCACCGGCAAGCGTCAGGAAATGGCGTCTTAACATGCTCTTCTCCTCCACAACGAGGCTCCTCAACCTCTGAAAACCACAATTTTCATATCGACATCGATCTGAAATCTGGTATATCAGATCTCACAAGTTCGATAACACGTCAACAGGATTTTGCATCAATGGCTGATCTACCGGATCTTTCATCGACACAGGGGCGCATTGAGAAACTGGACCCACAACTCCAGATTACCGTCCGTGATCACGTGCATCGCATCCTGCGCGGCGCGATCATTGCCGGTCGTTTCGCCCCTGACGAAAAAGTCAACGAACGGCAACTAGCGGAGCAGTTTGGCGTCAGCACCACCCCCATCAAGGAGGCGTTGCGACAGCTGGAAGCAGAGGGGCTTGTTCAGGCATTGCCACGACGCGGCGTGATCATCCGCTTCAACATGGGTTGGGCAGAGGAAATGATCCTTGCACGCGCGGCTCTCGAATCGATGATTGGCCATCTCGCAGCCCGGCGCATGTCAAAAGAGGCGACCACAGCGTTAAGGGCCACTGTCGGCCTTATGGAAGTCGCCACATCAAGTGGCGATGTCGATGAGCTTATTGCGCTCAACGAAACATTCCATGACCAGATCCATCAGGCATCTCGCTGTCAATATTTGGCAAAGCTGATTGAGCGTCAGCAGTTTTATGACGCCAGCATTCGCCGCATCATTCACTCGGATACCGCAGAGCGCGAAAAGGCGTTGCGTGAGCACGCAGCCATTGCCGATGCCATCATAGCAGGGGATGCGGAACGAGCAGAAAAGCAGATGCGCGACCATGTGGTGCGCTCTGGCGAGACATATCTCGCAATCGTTTTTGGAAAAAGGGAGGACATCAAGGGTGAGTGAGAAGCTCGAAATCGTAAGAAAGGCACTGACTGGCATTTCTGGAGTGCCGGTTACCCCCTACCACGCTGACGGCAGCGTTCACGTCGAGAAGCTCGACACGCTGATCAAGGGGCTGGCGGCAGCCCGCGTGCACAACCTGATGGCTGCAGGCAATACCGGTGAATTTTTCACGCTGACTATGGACGAAATTCGCCTCGTCCACCGCACAACGATCCGTGCCGCAGATGGCAAGGCACTGGTCAGTGCGGCTGTTGGCCGCTCGCTGGCCGATGCCAAAGCATTGGCGAAAGACGCAATTGCTGAAGGTGCAGATGCCATCATGGGCCATCACCCGATGGACCCGTTTGCAGGCCCCTCCTATCAGGCGCGGTATTTCCTCGAGCTGGCAGATTCGTCTACCGTGCCGGTCATCGCTTATGTGCGCAGTGACGGCTTTTCGGTGGCTGATTTCCGTGAACTGGCACTGCATTCCAACATTGCAGGGATCAAGTTTGCTTCGTCAAACCTCATGCTGCTGGCAGACATCATCCGCTCCACACAGGATGCACCGGCCGTTTGGGTTTGCGGTCTTGCCGAGGGTTGGGCTCCGGCCTTTTACGCGCTCGGCGCGCGCGGTTTCACATCAGGTCTCGTCAACGTTTTCCCGCAACGTTCGCATGCCATCCACACGGCTTTGGAAGCGGGTGATTATGCTACAGCACGCCAGTTGATCGACGGCATCGCAGGTTTCGAAGCGCTTCGCACCAAATACAATAACGGCGCCAATGTCACGGTCGTCAAAGAAGCGCTCGGCATGCTCGGCAATGATGTTGGTCCGGTCCGTCTTCCCGGCGTGGTTTCGCTCAACGAAAGCGAACGCGCCTTGCTGCGCAACGTGGTTGACCGGGTCAGCAACGAGCAGCAGGCTGCCTGAGGAGAGTTAACGTGCATATTACCGGTATAAAAACATATATGCAGCGCGTCGATGATCGCCCGCGCCTGCTTCTAAAAATAGAAACCAGCGAGGGAATTTCCGGCTGGGGCGAATGCTACAATCATGGTCCCGACTGGGCCTTGCCGCCACTCCTGGACTATCTGTTCCATCAGATTGAGGGCGAGGATCCTCGCCGTGTGGAATATCTGGTGCTGAAGCTCAACCAGCAATGCCGCTTTCCGCCTGGTGCGCTGGGCCTTGCTGCAATTTCAGCCATTGATCACGCATTGTGGGACATTGCTGGCAAAGCCGCCGGTCTGCCGGTTTATATGCTGCTGGGCGGTAATGTGCGTGATCGCGTGCGGGTCTATTGCGGCGTCTACACAGCGCCGGATGCAGAACATGCCCGTGACCAAACCATGAAACTGCAAGAGGATTACGGTTACACTGCCTTCAAGCTCAGCCCCTTCCGCCGCGACTTGCATACCGGCCGCTGGGGTGAACTGGTAAAGGAAACGGGTGACTGGTTCGGCAAGATCAGAGACATCACACCATCGCAGTTCGAATTTGCTTTTGATGCTCATGCCAAGATTTTTGAGCCCTATCAGGCGGTCCAATTGGCCGCGGCCATCGCGCCTTACGACCCGCTGTTTTACGAAGAGCCGATCCGCCCGGAGCACATACCGGCCTGGAGTGAACTGAAATCCAAAGTCACAGTGCCGCTGGCCACTGGTGAATCACTCTACTCACGTTTCGAGTTCCTGTCGCTTCTGTCCGCACGTGGAGCCGACATCATTCAGCCCGACATTTGCGTTGTGGGCGGTGTCAGTGAAATGCGGCGCATCGCGGCAATCGCCGAGGCACATTACGTCACCATCGCACCGCACAACCCGATGGGTCCATTGGCCACAGCAGTGAATATTCACTTCTGCGCGGCCCAGCCCAATTTCAAGATCCTCGAGTTCAAACCCCATATTCATGCGCCATGGGCACTGGACCCATACATGCCTGTCGATGGCCATATGGAACTGCGTCCGGACCGTCCGGGCTGGGGCATTGAAATCGATGAAAAAGCCCTTGTGAAAGAAGATTATATTCACTGGGAGCGCAAGATCACCCGCAAACCAGACGGTGGAACCGCCTATCCGTAAAAAAATGTTAAAAGACGCGGGTGTTCCATGTTGGCCACCCGCGTCGTTTTATCCTCAGAAAACCTTGGTTACCGGGACGGAAAAGGTGCGCCCTCTGCACTTGAGTGTCCGGCGCTTTTCCTGAAAAGCGAGCATGGCTTAAACGCCAGGCTCAATCCGCAGCTCTGTTTTCGCATCGAACACATGAATGTTGTCCCGGTCGAAAGTCAGGCGGATGGATGTATCCGACGTAAGCGGAGACCTGCCGTTCAAAACAACGACGATTTCCGGTGATGTGGCGGACGTTACATAGGTCATTGCACCAGTCGACTCGACTGCGGCGACCGGAATATCAAACCCTGGCGCATCGGGCGCTGCCAGCACCAGATGTTCCGGCCGGACGCCAACCAGCAATTCTGTGTTGGCTGGCAAGACCTTTCCGAGTTCAATGACCTGTTCACCACCAAGATTGAGGCTTAGCGATTTTCCATCCGCCGATGACCGCGCAGGAATGAAGTTCATTGCGGGTGAACCGATAAAACCGGCAACAAAGCGGTTGGCCGGTCGGTCATAGAGATCAAGCGGCCTGCCCTGCTGTTCGATCACGCCACTGCGCATCACCACGACATGGTCTGCCATGGTCATCGCCTCGACCTGATCATGCGTCACATAGACCGATGTTGCGCCCAGCCTGTCGTGCAGCGCCCGGATTTCCTTGCGCATGTGGACACGCAAAGCGGCATCGAGGTTGGATAGAGGTTCATCGAACAGGAAGGCCTTGGGGTTACGAATGATCGCACGGCTCATTGCCACACGCTGACGTTGGCCGCCCGACAATTCCCTAGGGTAACGATGAAGCAGATCAGAAAGTCCGGTGATGGCCGCGACCTCTTCGGCGGCCTTCTTTGCTTCTGCCTTTTTCACGCCCTTTATTTTCAGGCTGTAGGTAAGATTTTGCTCCACTGTCATATGCGGATAAAGCGCATAGGACTGAAACACCATGGCAAGGTCACGTTTTCTGGGCGGAACGTCATTCATCCGCTCACCCGCTATCACCAAATCTCCGGCAGAGATTGTCTCAAGCCCGGCGAGCGAACGCAGCAGAGTTGACTTGCCACATCCGGACGGACCGACCAGTGCTACAAACGCACCCTTGCGGATAGAAAGATCGATGTTCTTCAGCGCATGATAGGCGCCATAATATTTGTTCACGCCCGACAGTTCGATTTGCTGGGTCATTTCAGAGCTCCTGAGGTCAGGCCGGAGACGATACGTCGCTGCAACAGCACGAAGATCGCAAGGATTGGCGTTACATACATTGTGGCGTAGGCCATGATGTTGTTCCATTCGCTGGTGTTTGGCCCCATGAATGAATTGAGGCCAACACTTGCCGGCTGCAAAGTGACATCCTGGATCATCGACTTGGAATAGACGAACTCTCCGAAGGCCTGCATGAAGATAAGGATTGCGCTGACCAGAATGCCGTTGCGGGCAAGCGGTAAAACGATGTGAAAAAAGGCACCAAAACGGGAGTTGCCATCCACAAGTGCCGCCTCTTCCAGCTCCAACGGCACGGCCATGAAGGTTGCACGGACAAGCACGACAAAAAACGGCATGCTTTTGGCGGCAATTGCCAGAATGACGGCAAAACGTGGATAATCGAGCAGGCCGATTTGCGTGAAGCCGACGAAGATCGGTGTCACCATCAACGAGGCCGGCAGAACCTGCAACATCAAGATCAGGAAAAGACCGGCATCAATCCAGACGTTTCTGTAACGCGCCAGTACATAAGCACAGCCGGTTCCAAGCACGGTGATCAGCGCAACGGACCCGAACGCAATCAATGTCGAGTTCCACAGGTACCGCCCCATATTCCGGCTTTCCCACACATAGGTAAACGTGCCCCACTGTGCAGTCGAAGGCCAGAAACTTGGCGGATTGGCAAACATTTCCGAGCCGGCTTTGATCGCGGTTATATACATCCAGTATAGCGGAAACAGATAGATTGCCGCCATGACGAGAGCGATAGCCAGCATCAAACGATTACGAGATGTTTCATTCATCCGCGCACCTCATGCCGTGTCGAGCGGACATAAACTGCCGCCGCAAACATCACGAACACCGTCATGATCACCGAGATCGTCGCACCTCTGCCAAAGTCATATTGGCGGAATGACAGATCCCAGGCCCAATACTGCGCAACATTGGAGGAATTGTTGGGTCCACCGTCGGTTATGGCCGCAAACAGGTCGAATTGCTGCAGGGTAAAAATCAGACCCAGAGAAATAATAGCCCCGATGGTCGAACGCATCATCGGCAAGGTGATTGTCCAGAACCGGTTCCAGGCATTGGCGCCGTCCATCTCGGCTGCCTCATAGAGATCACCGGGAATGGCGGACAGACCAACCGAAAGCAAGATCATGTTGAAGGACGTGCCTAGCCAGATATTGGCAATAACGACGGCCCAGAGGGAGAAATCGGGATCGGAGCGCCAGAAGATATTGTCGCTGATCAAACCACTTTCCCGCAGGAAAAAATTCAACACGCCGAAATCACCAGACAATATCCAGTTCCAGATCGCGCCGACGACCAACCCTGGCATGACCCATGACACAAGGAACAATCCACGCAGCCATGTGGAGCCGGGAAAACTCGTCCAGAAAAACAGGGCCAGACCAAAACCAATCACGAACTGACCCGCGATGGAGCCAAGCACGAAGATCAGCGTATTGGTCAGGATTGGCAGCGTTTCCGGCTGTTTGAATAGAGCAACATAGTTGTCGAAGCCCACAAATGGCCTGATAAAGCTGCCGAGGCTGAACATGTCCACCTCCTGAAAGCTCATCAGAATATTGTAGATCAGCGGCAGGCCGGCCAACGCAAACAGGAATGCAAAGGGCACGCCAACCAGCATCAGGTCGAAACCGCGACCATCGCTTATACTGGAGAGTATTCGTCTCATCAGAACCTCTTATGATCGCTTCAGACTACCCGGCACCGCAGTGCCGGGTAGTGACGTCGGGGAGGAAACGAGATATTCGGTCACGTCAGATGGAAGGCTGGTCAGCCTTCGATCGACTTGATCTTCTCGGCGGCCTGATCAAGCGCCGCCTTGGGCTCCATTTGCCCGGTCAACGCGGCCTGAATGGCATCCTGAATTGCCTTGGAAATCTTGGGCCATTCAGGTGAAGGGCCACGCGGCTGGGCATATTTCAGCTGTTCGACGAATGTCGCCAAGGCAGCGTCCTTGACCGCATTGCCGGTGGGTGGGACCGGCAGATCAGCGCGGGCGGGCAGCTGGCCGAAATCCTTGTACATGGTGGCATCCTTCGACGCGAAGAACTCCAGCGCTTTGAAAGCCTCTTCCGGATGCTGGCTTTTTGAAAAGATCGCCCAGTTATAGTCACCCATAGCCGAAGAGCGTTCAGCGCCTTCCTGCGGAACTGGCAACAAGGCCGTGCCCCATTCAAACTTGGCATCGCTCAGCATGCGATCGATTTCCCAAGGGCCTGATATCGCCATGGCGGCGTTGCCGGCATTAAACGTCGCCGTCGAATCCCACTGACTGCGCGTCAGCGTATCGGGCGACGTCAGCTTTTCATCCAGCAACTGTTTCCAGATGGTCAGAGCACGCACGGCACCCTCGCCGTTGATGGCCTTGTAGGATGATCCCCCCATCTGTGCCCATGGCAGAAACTGGAAGGTTCCTTCTTCGTTGGCCTTTGCAGAAAACGTAATGCCATACACATTCTTCGACGGATCATTCAGCTTGCGAGCCGTTTCCACCAGTTCATCCCATGTTTGGGGTGCCTTTTCCGGATCAAGCCCTGCCGCCTTGAACAGGTCCTTGTTGTAGTAAAGCGCAATTGTGTTGGTGGCCTTCGGCACACCGTAATATTTGTCATCCCAGGTGACCGATTTCAGAGGTCCGGGGAAATAGTTCTCCGGCTTTATCTCCGATGATCCCTTGATCATGTCTGTCAAATCAAGAAAGGCACCGCGCGACGCAAACATCGCATGGTTGGGGTTATCGATGGCAATGATGTCAGGCGCCTTTCCTGTCGAGTAGGCGCGCATGGCTTCACTCACGACATCGTCAAACTGGATCTGGCGATATTCGATCTTGATGCCATTATTCTGTGCGTTGAATTCCTTGATCAGATTGGGCGCGGGCTGAATATCGCGGTCCAGGGACCACAGGGTCAGCGTTACGTCGTCAGCTTTTGCGGCGAAACCAACAAGCGAAGTACATGTCATGGCCAGTGCAATGGCAATCGAATGCTTTCGGATACCCATAGTTCTCCTCCTTCGGGTTATCTTCACGTCACCTTGCCGATTGCCCGCCTCCTCAGGCAATCGGCCACTCCTGTCAGGTCGGATCGACGACGAAATCGCCTCCTCGTGCCTGTTTCAAATGGTTAAGTGCATGGACCTGACCGGTCATCTCAAGTGCATCGCGGTAGACAGGGTCATGCCAGCCTTCAATGTCGATGGAACCGGACCAGCCGGCGAGACGCAGTTCAGAGATAATATCGGTCCAGTTGCTGTCGCCAAAACCGGGTGTGCGCATGAAAACGAACGGATGTTTTCCAAAAATCCCGTGCTCACGAATGACATCCCAGCGAATGGTGGCATCCTTGCCATGAACATGGAAAATCTTGTGTGCCCATTTGCGGATCTGCGGCAATGGATCGATCAGATAAACCATCTGGTGGCAGGGCTCCCACTCCAGACCGATATTATCGTCAGGCGTTTCGTTGAAAATCAGCTCCCAGGCGTCGGGATTATGGGCGATATTCCAGTCACCGGTTGCCCAGTTGCCATCCATGGCACAATTTTCAAAGGCGATTTTTATGCCCTTGTCGGCGGCACGTTTGGCAAGTTCGCTCCACACTTCCCGGTAACGCGGTAGGCTCTCGGGCAATGGCTTGTTTCTGATGCGGCCCGTAAAACCAGCCACGCAGGTCGCACCAAAATGATGGGCGTTGTCGATGCAGTCTTTCCAGCCTTGCAGGGTCTGCAAATCCAGTTCGGTTTCCTCGAGCGGATTACCGAACATGCCGATCGTTGACATGGTGATATCCCTGTCGCCGATGGCATCAACGCACCGTTTTCCAAGCTCGGCAATATCTTGACCATTGGTCGTCTGCCAGAAAAACGGCTCAAAACTCTCAAAACCCATATCCGCGATCTGCGAAATGCGCTGTGCCGCCTGACCTTTTGTGGCACTGACCATTGTACCAACGCGGATGGAATTCCTGTTCTGTTCGCTCATTGCTGATTCTTCCTATGCTGCAAGATCGACGGATCGGCCAGACCGGGCGCTTTCGATTGCGCCGAACACCATGGCCAAGCTCTTGATGTTGTCCTGCCCGGCCGTTTCAGGGGTACGACCTGTCCGGATTGCCGACAGAAAATCAGCAATGACACTGGCATGCCCATGGGTTTCCTCTTCATTGGCAGGCGGCGGCACCTCAATGGACGTGAAACCGCGCAGCAAGCCATCCTGCACGCCCGCAATAGAAGCACTAAAGGCTTCCTCGCCATCCCAGGTCAGCATTCCCTTCGTGCCGACAAGACGCCAAGTGCCTTCCCAGCTTGTCCGTTCGCCTTCCGCACACCAAGAGCCGCGATAGGTAAAGACCACATCATCCGACAGCTGGAACACCGCATTGGCGGAAGCACCATGGGCGTACCACGAGCCCCGGGGGTTTGTTTCAAGGCAATAGACAGAAAGTGGCAGTTTGCCCGAAACATAACGGGCAGCATCGAAGGTATGGATCGCCATGTCCAAAAGCAGCACATTGTCCATTTTTTCACGGAATCCGCCGAAATGCGGACCAATGAAAAAGTCGCAATGAATGGCGGTGATGTCGCCGATCGCACCACTCTCAACAAAGCGACGCATACGCCGCACACCCGATATGAAACGGCGGTTCTGCACGACGGAATGGATTTTGCCGGCGGCCTTCGCAGCTTCAATCAAATCAGCTGCCTCGCTCATCGAGCTCGACATCGGCTTTTCACTCAGCACGTGACAACCATATGCCAGGGCGGTGCGGACAACCGAATGGCGCGCGGCTGGAATGACGATATCAAACACGATATCCGCTCTGGTCTTCTCCAGCACCTCACGCAGGTCTGTTCCTGTAATAACAGGGCCTAAATTGAACTCGTCTGCGAGTGCTCGAGCGACATTCAGGTCAAGGTCAACAAGACCGACCACCGACAGCGCATCCCGCAAGTCTGGTGTGGATTTCACCGCACGAAGCCAGCCCTTGGCCATAGCCCCGCAGCCACACAATACGACGTTGTATGTCAAGATTAACCTCCCTGAGACGTTAGGATTCTCGCCCTCCAGCAAAAACCGTAAACGTTTACGGTAACTATGGACATGTCTGATTTTTTGTCAATACTGTTTGCTGAAACGGTGATGAAAGACGGGTTACAGCATGAAGGGCATTCGCCAACTGGCCGAGCATCTCGACATATCGATCGGCACCGTATCGCGTGCGTTGAACGGCAAGACAGATGTAAATCCTAGGACACGCCAACGTGTTCTCGAGGCCGCAGAAAAGTTGGGTTATGTCGCCAATCAGTCTGGCCGCTCTCTTCGCAAGGGTTCAACCGGCGTCATCGGTTTCATGATGCAAACGGGGCCGGAAATCACCGGCCAAGGCGACACTTTTTTCATGAGCGTCTTTGACGGCGTGCAGACGGTTCTGGCTCGCCACAATCTCGATCTTGTCGCCCTGCTCTGCTCCTCATCCGAGGATCCTGACGCCTACCTACAACGCACCGTGGCACGCGGTTTTGCCGATGCCATCATTCTTTCGGCAACCCGCCGCAACGACGCCCGTTTCGAACTGCTCGACCGGCAAAACATCCCGTTCATCTCGCTCGGTCGCAGCCTGACCGACGTTGGTCAACCGTGGATCGATCTGGATTTTGAAGGCATGGCCGAAACCGCCATGGAGCGTCTCATCAATGCTGGACACACGGATATCGGTGTCGTCTGGCCGCATGGCGATCTCAATCTGGGTTACATTTTCATCGAACGATGCCGGGAAGTTCTGGCGCGGCATAATCTAACGCTGCGCGATGAATACATCTTTCGCGCCCGCCCCAATGAGGCTGGCGGTTATGCCGTGGCGCAGGAAATAGCTGCCCGGCCGACCCGTCCGACCGCCATTACTCTTGTCAACGAAACGCTGGTGACTGGCCTATACAAAGGTCTTGAAGAGGCTGGCATCAAACCGGGAAAAGATATCGCCATCATCGGCCGCCACAGTCCACACACCCAGTTTCTGTCTCCGGCATTAACGGGCTTTAGCCTTTCGCTACACGACCTCGGCATCTGCCTTGCCGAGGGTCTGCTGTCCGTTATGCCTGCCTACACGGATATCTATCCCGCCACCTACCGCCGCGTCTGGCCAATGGCCCTGACTGAGGGGGAAAGCGGCTAGACTGTTGCTTAAGATATAAATGTAAAAAGCCCGACCTTAGGGCCGGGCTTTGATATGCAGTAAGCAAAATCGAAACGTCACTGGAACGCCATTACATGGCGCCGAACAATGCTTTCTGGGCGATTTTCAATGCACCAATCGCGTCATGACGGCTCTGTGCCTCTCTCAATGCATCAACATCAAGCGCGGCAAGCCCCTTGTCGGCAGCCTTAAGGAAATCAATAGCGTGATTGGCAGTCGCAACACTGTCTTCACGGAACGGGAACTGATCAAGCTGCCAGACGCCTTCCCACTTGTTTTTGCGAAGCACATAGAAAAACTCAAACAGTTCAATTGGATGAAGACTGCCCGCCACCAAATCGTCATCCCATGAACGATAGTTGTCGTTGACGTCCATGCCGAACAAACGACCATAATCGATAGCAAGCTGTGCGCTGTCGGCCGCAGACTCACCACCCATGATGGCGTGGCCAAAATCGAGCAAAATGCCAACATTTGGCAAGCCGATTTTCTCAATACCGAGCAGTGTACGTGCCACAGAACCAAAGCTCATGCGAACACGCGGTTCACGTGGTTTGTATTCGATCACGAATTTCAGATCGGGGTTTTCGCTGGCAAGTTGGCCGACCCCATCAAGCGAGTGCTTCCACAATGTGCCGTAATCAACCTGGAACGGATAGTCCCAGCCATCCTGACCCGGCCAAAGCTTGACGTAATCAGCACCGAAATAACGAACCTGATCACAGGCTTCTGTCACCAGTTCATGGGCGCGTCTGCGAACGCCAGCGTCCGGGTTGGTGAATGAGCCCTTGACGAATTCGCGGGTATAGATTTCTGGCGTAATACCGATGACACCCAGCTTGTTACGATCCAGTGCCTCTTTAACCTGCGCATTGGAAAAATCACCGCCGAAGAATGGATAGTTGATATCGACAACCGAAAGATCAGCAACCTGGCCTGCCAGGTCGATTGCCTCGATAACACTACGCGGTGTGCCGTAACCATCCGTGGCATAACGATCAAGATAGGTGGCGAAGTGCCAGATACCGGCGCCAAAACGTTGTGTTGTCATAGGTTTCCTCCATGTATGTGAATATTTGAGCGACCGCCTTTTACAGACGGCAACGTAAAATCAGATGTGATGACGAAACCGTGTCAAAGCAGATCGAAACGACATGAAACCGTGATCGTACAACGGCCGACCAAAATACGGCCAACCCCTGACAACGATACACGTATCTGCTTGCAAACGAACCGGTACCATCCACTCCTCCCAGACGTGGCTACCGCATCAAAGCACTAAATGGCTTTTGAATGCTTTCGATTTATCTCATTTGATTGAACAAGTCGCATGAAACACTAACGCGTTCAAGTGAATTATTATACGACAAGACCATAACGAAAGAGAGCGCCCCGCCTTACATCCTATCAGTGTACGTTGCATCATCATCTCTACCAAAAAACCGCAAATCTCAAAAATATATTGACATCAAACGAAAGTAATCGATAGTTTAAACCTCGAAAAACCGCTGGAGGGTGGTTTTGACAACGGGAGGTCTCCATGAAACTGACGAAACGTCTTTTGATGTCCGTCGTCGCGCTCGGCATTGCCGGTGCGATGTCCGGCGTGGCTTTAGCTGCCGATACTATTGCAATCATTACACCAAGCCATGACAACCCATTTTTCAAGGCTGAAGCGGATGGCGCTGCGGCCAAGGCGAAAGAACTGGGCTACGCCACTATGGTTCTGGTCCACAATGATGACGCCAACAAGCAGAACGAGCTGTTCGACAGCGCTATCGCAGCTGGCGTAAAAGCCATCATTCTTGACAATGCCGGTGCAGACGCCTCGGTTGCAGCAGTCCAGAAGGCCAAGGACAAGGGCATACCTTCTTTCCTGATTGACCGCGAAATCACCACAGCCGGCGTTGCCGTATCGCAGATTGTTTCCAACAACTATCAGGGTGCACAGCTCGGCGCGGAAGAGTTCGTCAAGCTGATGGGTGAAAAGGGTAATTATGCCGAACTTCTCGGCAAGGAATCCGACACCAATGCCGGCATTCGTTCGCAGGGATATCACGACGTGATCGACCAATATTCGGACATGAAGCTGGTTGCCAAACAGACGGCAAATTGGTCGCAGACCGAAGCTTACACCGTTATGGAATCGATCCTGCAGGCGCATCCTGACATCAAGGGCGTGATCTCCGGCAACGACACCATGGCCATGGGCGCTTATGCAGCACTTGAAGCCGCTGGCCGCAAGGACGTTATCGTCGTTGGTTTCGATGGTTCGAACGACGTTCGTGACTCCATCAAGAAAGGTGGCATCAAGGCAACCGTTCTTCAGCCCGCTTACCAGCAAGCACAGCTGGCTGTTGAACAGGCTGACAAGTTCATCAAGAGCGGCTCCACAGGCCTTGAAGAAAAGCAGTTGATGGATTGCATTCTCATCAACGCTGACAATGCCGAAAAGCTCGAGACATTCGCGCTCACGCAGTAAAACCTGCCTCGCCATCCGGGGTGCCTGAGCACCCCGGATGTTTGCCCGCTTTTAAAAGTTCGGATCGCCATGAAAATCACAACCCTTGTTGCGGTGAGCCTGCTTGCCGTGTCCGTTTCAGGCTGCAAACTGGTCAAGACCAACAAAGACGACGCGACAGGTGCCGCGGCAGACCCGATTGCAGAACTGGTCGAAACGACATTTGATGCCAAGCTGGTACCAGCGTTGTCACAGAAGGCCGTGGATCTCACGCAACTTCGCGACGCCATCAAGTCCGGTCTCGACAAGGCTGGCGAGAGCCATGGCGAAAGAGTTGGCGGCGCTGGCGGCGGCTGGAACTTCGCGGTCAAGGGAACAGCAAACGTTATCAACGAAAACCGCGCATCCAAAGCAGCCGTCGCAGATATCGACATTGATGGTGATGGAAAGGCCGACGCGACCCTGCAACTGGGACCGGTCGTCAAGGGGTCGGCCTTGCGCGACACGACTGCACTTTATGATTTCTCCACATTCCGTGACCAGATCGAATATGCCCGACTTGGCCGCGCCCTGAATGACAAGGCCGTTTCCAAACTGCCCACAGTCGAAACGCCGCTGAAGGGTAAAAAGATCAATTTCCTCGGCGCTGTGGTCATTCGCTCGGCAACCGAACAGCCACTGATCATGCCAGTCTCTATCGAGGTGGCACAATGAGTGCGGTTGCAACAGTCGAACCGCATCCTATCGGCCTGTCCATCCGCAATGGATCAAAAATCTATCCTGGCACACAGGCACTCAAGAATGTCGATTTTGACCTGCGCATGGGCGCGGTCAACGTTCTCGTCGGCGAAAACGGTGCTGGAAAATCAACGCTTATGAAAATCATAGCAGGCGTTGAACAGTTAAATGGCGGCTCCATCGAACTGGATGGCAAGTCAGTTGTTTTTACCGACAAGACGGATGCCGCCAAACATGGTGTCGGCATTGTTTTTCAGGAACTCAACCTGTTCCCCAACCTGACGGTCGCGGAAAACATCTTTGTCGGTCACGAAAAGACCAGGGCTGGCATTCATATCGACAGGGCTGCACAGACCAGCGCCGCCAGAGCGCTGATGAAACGACTTGAGCAGAATATCGATCCCGACACACCGCTCGGTAACCTGCGGATCGGTCAGCAGCAGATCGTTGAAATTGCCAAGGCACTGGCTGAAAATGCCCGCATTCTCATTCTCGATGAGCCAACATCAGCGCTTTCTGCGGCCGAAGTCGAGGTGCTGTTCAGGGTCATCAACGATCTGAAAAAACAGGGCGTCGGCATTGTTTACATCTCCCACCGGTTGGAAGAGCTTATTCGCATAGGCGACTATATAACCGTTCTGCGTGATGGCGTTATCACCGGATCGCGCTCGATGAAGGGCGTGGACATCCCCTGGATCGTTGCCAACATGATCGGCAGCGCATCGAAGGAGTTTCCCAAAACCGTTGAGCACGAGTTGGGCGACGAAGTGTTTCGCGTTGAAAACATCTGCCTCCCGAGCCCGGCTGGCGGTTACGCCGTTGATCACATGTCGCTGACGGTCAGAGAAGGTGAAATCGTCGGGCTTTACGGCCTTATGGGCGCCGGCCGCTCTGAACTGCTTGAGTGCATCATGGCACAACATCCGAATTCGTCGGGCCAGATGTTCATTTCGGGCAAGCCACTCAAGGAACAAAGTGTCTCCGGTCGCATCCGTCGCGGTCTTGCTCTGATACCTGAGGATCGCAAACGCGACGGCCTCGTGCAGATCATGACAATCCGGGAAAATCTGACGATGTCGTCTCTCTACGACTTCACGCGCGGGTTTCACCTGAGCCTCAAGGCAGAGGCCGCCAAGGCTGCCGAATTTGTCAAACGCATGGCGATCAAGATCGCCAGCATGGAACACCCGGTTTCCAGCCTGTCCGGCGGCAACCAGCAAAAGGTCGTCATCGGCAAGGCACTGATGACGAAACCGAAGATCCTTCTGATGGATGAGCCTTCTCGCGGCATCGACATTGGCGCGAAGGCGGAAATTTTCCGCACCATGCGGCGCCTGGCCGGTGATGGCTTGGGCATTCTTTTTGTCACATCCGATCTGGAAGAGGTTCTGGCCCTTTCCGATCGCATTCTCGTCATGGCGAATGGTCGGCTGACTGGACAATTTCCGGCTGGCGCCAACGCAGCGGATGTCGTTTCGGCGGCAACTCCCAATCTTAAAAAGGTTGAAACACTATGAGCAGCATCGACACCTCGGGCAACGACAAAACCGTCACTGGAGTGTCAACGTCCAGAACCTCTGCATTGCTGCTGCTTTTGCACATGCGTACATTCGTGGCGCTCATTCTGGTGTTCACCTTCTTTGCCATCGCCGCTCCCAACTTCCTGAGCATGGGAAATATGGTGATCATTTCCAAGCACGTTGCGCTGAATGCATTGCTTGCTATTGGAATGACCTTTGTCATCATCGCTGGCGGCATTGACCTGTCGGTCGGCTCGATTGTCGGCCTCTGCGCCATGGTCGCCGGATATCTCGTGCTTTACGGCATCGACCTCGGCTTCATTGGCATTGGTTACAGCCTGCAGTTCAACACGATCGAGATCTGCCTTATCGTGCTTGTCGTGGGTGTCTTTATCGGTTCGATAAACGGGTTCCTGATAACCAAATTGAATGTAGCACCGTTCATCGCCACGCTCGGCACGCTTTATGTCGCGCGTGGCGCAGCCCTTCTGTTCTCCGAGGGCCGGACATTCCCAAACCTTTCCGGCAACCCGGAATATGGGTCTGATACCTTCCGTATCATTGGCTCCGGCACGTTTCTCAGCTTTCCTGTCTCGGTGTGGATCATGGTCGTTGTGGCACTGGGCGCGGCCTATCTTGCCAGCCGTACCCCGCTTGGCAGGCATATCTATGCCGTTGGCGGCAATGAGCGCGGCGCGGCCCTGTCAGGCGTGAACGTCGATCGTATCAAGCTGTTCGTGTACATGTTCTCAGGCCTGTGCGCGGCCTTTGTCGGTCTCATCATCTCCTCGCAGCTTCAGGCCAGCCACCCGGCAACCGGTGAGACATTCGAACTCAATGCCATCGCGGCAGCTGTTCTTGGTGGCACATCCATGTCGGGCGGTCGCGGTCGCATCGCAGGCACCATCGTTGGCGCTTTTGTCATCGGCATCCTCGCGGACGGGCTTATCATGATGGGCGTTTCGTCCTTCTGGCAAACAGTCATCAAGGGTTTGGTCATCATTGCGGCCGTGGTGGTTGATCAGGTTCAGCAAAAACTGCAGGCCCGCGTGGTGTTGCAGCAGAACGCCAATTGAGGATTTGATGCTGCCAGATCGATACTGTAAGTATCCGATAAAAAGGAATCGAATAATTTCGATTGGTTGCGATTCAGGAGCTTAGGTAAGTCCAAATGGAAGCGAAAGACGAGCAAGATGCTTCGGAGTCGATGATCGGGCTACTATCCGAGCCAAGACGTCGTCGCATTCTTGAATGGCTTCAGGAAGAAGGCTCCGCCCGCGTCAGAGAACTGGCGGCCGCCTTCCATGTATCAGAAGCAACCATACGTCAGGACCTTGAAAGGCTCGAAAACGAAGGTTTCATCACGCGCGAGCATGGTGGCGCCTATCTTAATACGGTCGCACCACAAACCGGCACCATGACCCTGTACCATCAGGAAAACATGGACAAAAAGCGCCGTATTGGCGCCCTTGCCGCAAGCCTCGTCAAGGATGGCGAAACGCTGATCCTTGATGCTGGTACAACGACAACGGAAATTGCAACACGCCTGACCAACCGCCGTGATCTGACCTTAATCACCAACGCGCTCAACATCGCAATCATATTGGGTGCTGTGCCATCATTTGCAGTGCACATGCCGGGCGGACAGTTTAAATCCCCGACGCTTTCGCTTTCGGGTGACAAGTCGGTCGAATATTTCCGCAACATTTTTGCGGGCAAGCTGTTTCTCGCCACCGCCGGTGTCGCACTAGACGCGGGGCTGACCTATCCAAGCTTTGCCGACCTTCAGCTGAAGGAAGCGATGATCAAGGCGGCAGCCCATGTTTACCTCGTGGCGGATTCGACCAAGATCAACAAATCGTCGTTCACGCGCCTTGGTTCTCTCGACGTGATCCATTCCTTCGTTACAGATGATGGCATTTCAGACCGCGACGCCCGCGAATTTGAAAAACGCGGCATCGAAGTCCTGATCGCGAAATAAGCCGCAAATCGACCCTTTCGCTCAACACCTATCTGCGCAGAGAGTGGCTGACCTCTGCCCATAGGGATCGAAATGACGTCGTGTCTTCGACTCCCATAAGCCGTTGCCACGCATCACCATCCGCATTCAAACCAGCCCATGCCAGACAATCTGCAAATTTCATTTGCCGTTGAGCGCTGCCGAGCGGCTTCTGAATTGAGCCATCAGCATGCAATCTCTCGATTTTGAGATGCCGTCCGTCATTCAGGTGAATGTCGACCTGATGCGGCAGCCGCTCCGTGCCAACCTCTTCGGCAGCGGTGTAAGCCGACATGGATATCAGCGGCATCAACTGGCGAATGTCCGGACGAAATATAGCGGACGGTGTAAAATCACCGAGAGACAGCCTGCCGTGAACAAGTGCGGTCGCCAGGCAATATTGCATTGAAAAACGTGCCTGCATTTCATCGCGCGGATCGGGATAGGCCAGATTATCCATCGCGGAAATGCCGACCTTGGTGTTGATGGACCTGATTTCTTCCGCCCGAAATCCGTACTGATCCTGCAACTCACGCGCCGCGTCGATAGCGCGGTGTGTTGAAGCACAGCACGGGTGCTGTTTGGTCACCAGCCCGCGTGTTTCGATGATGTGGTCGTGACCGAATGAAAGCGCATCCCAGCCGGTTGCGGCGTCGCCACCGAACAGATCTCTAAAGCCCTGTGATCTCTCGAGAATATCAAGCCGTCCTGCAACACCGGCCGTGGCAAGCAATGCCGCCTCAACCGCGTTGCGTGCCGCCAGCCCCGCATGGAGCGGTTTGGCGGGTGTTCCGAACTGACCCTTTGGCCCGGAGGAAGAACTCGTCGCGATACTCATCGCCTGCGCAATCTGGTCCCTGCCCAGTCCCAACAAAACTGCGACGCCAGCGGCTGCGCCGATTGCACCAACAGTCGATGTACCGTGCCATCCCCTGTTGTAATGCGAGGGGATAACACCGAAACCAACCGCCGCTTGCGCTTCCAACCCGGCGAGATAGGCATGGACAAATTGCCTACCGGTTATCCCGTAGTCGGCGGTTGCGAGGGAAAGCAGGGCTGGCACCAGAACCGCAGATGCATGTGCACGGGCAGGATGGAAATTATCATCAAAATCAACGCAGTGCGCGGCGGTACCATTGATCAGGGCGGCGATTGAAGCCGATGCTTTTGACCCGTCAACCAATGCCGAGCCACCATGTTCACTGATATCATTGGCAAAGGCGCGCATCACCGCGCGTGGTGTCTCATCGTTGGCACCCGCCAACATACAGCCAATCGTATCGACAATAGCTTCTGTGGCTCGTTGCAACGCCAATGGCGAAAAGCTTTTACGGGTAGCAAGCTGTGCTGCGATTTTTTCAATTACGGTCGTCATTGACGAATGCCTTTTCACCGGATTTCTTAGTGCCCTGAAAATGTGCGTTTTGGCCAAGGCGCACAATCTTATGCAGTTTACGGGTCGCTCTATTCAATTTCGGGAGAAAAAATGACGGAGGATAGCGACGTCACGATCAGCATCCGACACATCCATGCCTATGATGCGATTGCAGCAACAGGCTCCACCATTGCAGCCGCCAATGAGCTTGGCGTTTCCCAATCAAATGTCAGCAGATTGCTGCAGCAGCTTGAGCTTTATCTTGGCGTCCGGCTGTTTGAGCGTGACAAGAACAGGCTTTCTCCCACGCGAGAAGGCTTACAAATCGGGCCCCAAATCCGGGCGATTTCGGATCGTCTGACGTCTCTGAAGGTCATGGCACAGGAACTGGAACATGGACGTTCGCAGGAAATCCCCTTGCGACTGGCTTTTCCCGCCAGTCTGTCCGTGACATTAGTGCCCCGCCTGATCAAACGCTTCCTTAGAGAGAACGGACCCGCACGTATAGAGGTGAAGTCAGGCAATTACCTGAGCATTGAACGTATGATCGCCGATGATGAAGCCGACATCGGCTTTACGCGCTTGCCTGAATCCACCCTCGGCCTGAAACATGAGCGCCTGCTTCCGTCGCGAAATATTTGCGTCTTGCATCGTGATCATCCGCTTTCCGTCCGTGACGGGCTGACAGTCACGGACCTCAAGGGCAACGACCTGATCCTGCTCAACAACGCACGACCTGTGCGCCATGAGTTGGAGGCGCTCCTCTACAATCACGGCCTCAGACAGCGCCCCGCCATTGAGGCGCATTCGGTTGGTTGTGCCTGTGCACTTGCGGCGGAAGGACTGGGAATTGCTGTTGTGGGTGAACTCATCGCCAGGGAATACACCGAACTGCCCTTGGCATTCGTACCACTGGAACCCGCTTTGACAGTCAATTATGCACTCATCAGCAGTGAGCGCGCACCGCTTTCCAAAGTTGCGGTTGCCTTTATACGCTGTCTGGAAGATTGGATATAACTCTTGGGTTTAATCGTGAAGGAACACCTCCGATGATCAATTTCCGGCAGCTGGAGGTGTTGAAAACCCTGCTTGCAACAGGCTCGACAATTGCCACAGCCAAAAGCATGAACCTCAGCCAATCGGGCGTCAGCAGGCTTTTGCAACAGCTTGAATCGGACCTGTCTCTGACGCTTTTTGCGCGCGACAAGGGCCGGCTTATCCCCACGCCCGAAGCCTTGATCCTTGCAAAGGATGCCGAAAACGTGCTGCTCGGCATTGAGCGATTTTCCGAGCTGGCAGACGATCTGCGCACCGGCGTTTCAGGTCCTGATCTGGTACGCATGGGCCTGCCCAGCAGCATGTGGGAAAATTTTGCCCCCGCCGTTCTCGCTGAATATGGGCGCAACTTTCCCAATGTGCGCATCGAAACCTTTTTTGAAACTACCACATCCATCACCCGCATGATCGAGCAGCGGGTCATCGATTTCGGCTTCCTGAGATATGAGGGGGAAATACCCACAAGCATCACCATGGAGCCCGTTGCACGTGGCGTCAGTGTCTGCGTCATGCACAAGGACCATCCGTTGGCGGCCAAGAAGGAGATCGGGCCGAAGGATTTGCGTGGTGAGCCTCTGATAATGTTGGGACGGCAACGCCCCCAGCGCGTGATGCTCGACAACACGTTCCAACGCGCTGGCGTGCGCCAGAATGTCAGGATCGAAACTCACAGCAACAGCTCGGCTTGTGCCTATGCCGCACACAATCTTGGCGTCGGTATCGTCAGCAGTTTTTATGCGAATCTCTACCCTCACCTGCCGATTGTTCAGCGCCAGTTCGTGCCTGTTGCGACACAGGAGTTTGGCCTGGCAAAACCAGCTGGAGTCCCGCCATCACTTGCCACACAGGCGTTGATGGACACACTCAAACAGCAGATAGATATCTCACAAAAATAAGCGTTTACAAACATTTATGCAGATTTTTACCCCGTCTGCATCACTGCGACAATATGCATAAACCTATGACAAAAATGCATAATATTGCGCAATTTTTCCATATCGCTCATAGTCCATGAAAATTGGAACAATGGATAGCCGCCTAAAAAACGGCATGTCCAGTTCAGGGGAACATATGCTTCGATTTATCTTAAACCGCCTATTCATGGCGTTGCCGACCGTGCTGATCGTATCGATCACCGTGTTTGCATTGATCCGTTTTATTCCCGGCGATCCGGCAGCATTGATGCTGGGCGACATGGCTCAGCCAGAGCAGATCGCCGAAATGCGTACCGAATTGGGCTTGGACAAGTCCATGCCGGAACAGTTCCTCATCTGGGGACAGAATGTTCTTGCTGGTGACTTCGGAAAGTCCATCGTCAACGACGAACCGGTCTTAGAACTTGTTGTTTCACGCTTCATCATCAGTGCGGAAATCGTGCTGATTGCGGTCGCGCTTGCCAGCCTGATTGCAGTTCCCGCTGGCGTGATCGCGGCCTGGAAACAAAACAGCATTACCGACCTTGCTCTGGTTGGCACTGCAACGGTGTTGCTTTCCATCCCGACATTCTGGCTCGGTCTGCTGCTGCTGTTGTTTTTCGGCCTCAAGCTCGGCTGGTTGCCTGTGCTCGGTTATGTCTCGATGTCTGAAAACTTCACGGCTGGCCTGCTTTACATAGTCCTGCCCATCATGACGCTTGTCATCCATGAGGCCGGTGTCCTTATCCGCATGGCGCGCGCATCGACGTTGGAAGTTTTGCGGCTTGATTACATCACCCACGCCAGAGCCAAGGGACTGTCCGAAAGCGCCGTTCTATGGAAACACGCGTTCAAGAACGCATTCGGCCCTACCTGGACGATGATCGGCCTGATCCTCGGCAATTTGCTCGGCGGTATCGCGGTCATCGAAACTGTATTCACCATTCCCGGCCTTGGCCGTCTGATGGTCGATAGCATTTTCCAACGTGATTACCCGGTTATTCAAGGCTGCCTTTTGTTTGTCGCCCTCTCCTACGTCGTGGTCAATCTTATCGTTGACCTGCTTTATCCTCTTTTCGATCCGCGCGTGGTGGCCGAATGAAAAAGCTTACATTCAATGCCGCCATTGGCGGCATGCTCATCACCGTCCTGCTGCTCGCAGCTCTGACAGGTCTGTTCTGGACACCTTACGATCCGATGAAACTGAGCTTCACCGCCCGTTTGGCGGCACCCGGTGCAGAACATTGGCTTGGTACCGACGAATTTGGACGTGATGTGCTGAGCCGCATCATTGTCGGCGCACGCGCCAGCGTCTGGATCGGCTTTCTGACGGTCAGTTTCGCCGTGTTTTTTGGTTCGCTCATCGGTCTTATCAGCGGTTATGCCCGCGGCTGGGTGGATGGCGTCATCATGGCCGTCAACAATGCACTGCTGGCCTTTCCCGGCATTCTGCTGGCGCTCGGTCTTCTCGCCGTGTTTGGTGCCAACCAATACGGCATCATTTTTGCGCTCGGTATTGCCTACACACCCTCCATGGCCCGCGTTGTCCGTGGCGCCGTGCTGTCGCTTCGCGAGCGTGAATTTATCGAGGCTTCGCGCGTAATGGGCAACAGTGAACTCTTCACGATGTTCCGCCACATCCTGCCCAACTGCGTTGCGCCGATCACCGTATTGGCAACTTCAATGTTCGGCTGGGCCATTCTGTCGGAAAGCGCGCTCAGCTTCCTTGGTCTCGGGGTACCACCACCCGCACCAACATGGGGCAATATGCTGGCCGCTGGCCGCCCCTTCATAGAGCAAGCCGTGTGGCTCGGTCTTTTCCCTGGCCTTTGCATTGCACTCACCCTTCTTGGAATCAACCTCCTGGGCGATGCGCTGCGCGACAAACTCGACCCACGTATGAGGGGCCTGAAATGACAGAACAAAATCTTATCAGCGTTCGCGACCTGTCGCTTCAGGTTTCCCACACCGGTATCGAAGTGGTGAAAAATGTCAGTTTCGACATCAAAGCCGGCGAGATCTTCGGCATCGTTGGCGAAAGCGGCTCCGGCAAGACACTTGCCACCCGCGCCCTGATTTCGCTTCTGCCGCCTGTCATCAAGGCAACCGGTGGCACGATCATGTATAAGGGTCGTGATACCCTGACCATGACCAGCCGCGACTTGCGCGCCATGCGCGGTGCGGAAATCGGCGTGGTGTTTCAGGAACCGATGACTTCCCTCAATCCGTCGATGACCATTGGTAAACAGCTTGAGGAGGGCCTTATCCTTCACACGACGCTGTCACCGGAAGAACGCCGCAAACGTATTCTCGACATGTTGAAACGTGTCGGCATTCGTGACCCTGAAGGTGCTCTGACATCCTGGCCACACGAATTTTCAGGCGGCATGCGCCAGCGTATCATGTTGGCATCGGTCATGCTTCTGAAGCCTGCCCTGTTGATTGCCGATGAACCGACCACTGCGCTTGATGCAGTGATCCAGCGTGACGTCATGGAATTGATGGTGGAACTGACCCGCGCCGAAGGCACGGCCGTTCTGCTCATCAGCCACGACTTGCCAATGGTGGCCCGTTATACCAGCCGTCTTGTGGTGATGGAAAAAGGTGTCATCGTCGAGAAAGGCACCACGGAAGATATCCTACAGAAGCCGCAACATCCCTACACAAAAAAGCTGCTGTCCTCTCTGCCGTTTCGCAGTGAAGCACGCGTACTGGCGGCTGACGCCAAGCCGATGGTCAGCGCCCGCGACATCATCGTCGATTATCCCGGCCGCAAGGGTTTCCTGAAAAAGGCACCTCCGAAACGCGCACTGCATGGTGTCAGCGTTGACATTCATGAGGGCGAGGTTGTTGCGCTGGTCGGTGGCTCAGGCTCAGGCAAGACGACACTTGGCCGCACCATCGCCGGACTGGTGAAAGAAAGCAGCGGCCAGATCCTGTTTGGTGGTCGCAGCCGCGATGCTGACTGGAACGACTACCGCCTGAACTGCCAAATGGTTTTTCAGGATCCCTACTCGTCTCTCGACCCACGCATGACCATTCTTGCACTGGTCGAAGAAGCGCTGCGTCTAGTGCCTGATATCGACAAGGCAGGAAAAAAGAAGCGTGCCTATGAGACGCTGGAAGAAGTCGGCCTGAACAGCAGCTACGCCAGCCGTTACCCGCACGAACTGTCCGGCGGCCAGCGTCAACGCGTTGCCATCGCCCGCGCGATCGCACGCCGTCCAAAATTCCTGATCGCCGACGAGCCGGTTTCAGCACTTGACGTAACCGTCAGGGCGCAGGTTCTCGACCTCTTCTCAAATCTGCAGAAACGTTATGGGTTTTCGTGCCTGTTCATCAGCCACGACCTCGGCGTGGTCGAGCAGGTGGCTGATCGGGTCATCGTCATGCAGGACGGACGCATCATCGAGCAAGGTGATCGTGACACCATCTTCGACAACCCGAAGGAGGCCTACACACGGCGTCTCCTTCAGGCAATTCCTGCTCTTGACCTCAACGAAAATGGTGGAGTGCAACTGAAATGGCGACTGGAGGCATAAAATGGACATGAGTGTAAACACCGCCGCCGCGGCAACCGCGCTTGAAGCAATTTGCAACGCGCAGCCTTTCACCACCCGTTTTATGGTGCGCAATCTTCTGACCGGTGAAACCATCGGTCGCGGCGAAGATGAAGAAACACCGTCTGCCAGCACCCGCAAGACATCCATCATGATGGCGGCCCTCAAAGCCGTGCATGAGGGCCGTTTGGATCTGGATGAGCAGATCGTCTACGAGCAACGTTTTTCCGAAGAAGTCGCCAGCGGCATGTTCCGCTACCTGACACCGGGCATCGTCATTTCGCTGCGTGATGCAATTACCGGCATGATGGTGCTGAGTGACAATGTCTGCACCAAGATGGTGTTCGAGCGGTTGCAGCTTTCGGAAGTCGACAGCTATTGCAAGTCCATCGGCATGAGCGGAACGCATCACCGTTTCCTCATTCCGCCATTGGCCCTATCGCCCGATCACACGCTGACCTCCGTCACCACCACGACAGCACGCGATCAGGTGTTTCTGCTGCAAACCATTTTGGACGCGCAGACTTCACCGGAAGCTGCGGAACTGCTCGGATCATCCATGGAGCTTTGCGCTTACGCGCTGCAAACGCTCAAAAACCAGATCCTGCGGTACGCCATTCCATCACGGCTGCCATTTGGCACCTTGGTCGCTCACAAGGGCGGAACGGGCAAACGCGGCCGTATGAATGCCGGCATCGTTTACCGCGATGGCGCGCCTTTCTACATCATCGCCGCTTTCACCGATCAGGTGCCACAGGCGATGGCCGACGGAACGCCGGGCTACACCGTATCACTAGAAACGATCGGCAGACTTTCACGCGTCTGCTGGGACCAATTCCAGCAATAAACTCAATCACAAAAGAGGGTAGAACATGAAAAAGATACTGCTTGCAGGTACAGTCCTGCTCACCATGGCCAATATGGCGGTCGCCCGCGACATCGTCGTGGCGCAAAGCTCGGATTTGCGCAGTAACAATCCCGGCGTCAACCGTGACGGCAATACCGATGGCGTTATCCTGCACATCGTTGAAGGCCTTGTCGGTTACGCCAACAATGGTGAAGTCAAGCCACTTCTCGCCAAGAGCTTCGAAACCTCCGACGACGGCCTGACCTACACGTTCACTCTTCGCGACGGCGTGAAGTTCCACAATGGCAAAACGCTGACCGCCGAAGACGTGGTGTGGAACTGGAACCGCTATATGGACCCGGCCACCAAATGGACGTGCGTTGGTGATTTCGACGGTAGCCGCATCGTCCACGTTACCGGTGTCAAGGCTGTGGACGCCAACACCGTTACCATGACCCTTGAAAAGCCTTCGGCAGTTTTCCTCGGCCTGATGTCGCGCCCTGAATGCGGTTACACCGGCATGATCTCGCCCGATTCTGTCGCTGATGGCACCTTCAAGGAGCCAATCGGCACCGGTCCCTTCAAGTGGAACGAGTGGAAAAAGGGTGAATATATCCGCCTTGCCAAGTTCGATGATTATGTCTCGCCGGAAAATGACGGCAAGGCAGATGGCATGGTTGGCTCCAAGCGCCCGTTGGCTGACGGCATCAAGTTCATGGTCATTCCGGATGCATCCACGGTTAAAGCCGGCCTGCAGTCTGGCGTTCTGGACACGGCCGAAATCTCGCCGGACCTGATCCCTGAATTCAAGTCGAACGATAAGACACAGCTGATCGTTTCCCCGAACAACGGCAAGAACCTATTCTACATCCAGACCCGTGATCCGGTTTTGAGCAAGCCAGGCGTTCGCCGTGCCATGGCCATGGCGCTTGATCTCGACCAGCTCGTTATGGCCGCTTCGAATGAAACCGGCCATGCCAACGGCTCCATGGTTGCCGAAGACTCCATCTACTACAGCGACGTTCAGAAAAAACGTCCTGCCTACGATCTGGAAGCAGTTAAGAAAGAACTGGCAGAAGCCGGTTACAAGGGCGAGCAGATCAGCATCATCGCCAACAAGCGCGGTAACGTGCCAAGCTTCCCGGCCGCCGTGATGGCGCAAGCCATGATGCAGGCGGCAGGTCTTAACGTTCAGATCGAAGTTCTCGATTATGCAACACAGGTGGATCGTCGTCGTTCCGGCAACTACCAGGTCATTTCGCAGTCGGTAGCGCCACGTCTCGACCCGGCACTGATGTACAGCTTCTATGTCGGTGACAAGGACAAGAACGCATCGCTGATGTGGGACAATCCAAAGGCCATCGAACTGATGAACGCCGCCTATGTCGAAACCGACCAGACCAAGCGTCAGGCGATTTTCGATGAATTCCATGAGCTGATGCTGGCCGAAATGCCCGGCATTTTCCTCTACGACATGATCGATGTCTGGGGCGCAACCGCCAAGCTTCGCGGTGAGCCAGTATGGCAGTCGAATGCCCGCCTTTGGGAAGTATCGATCGCGGATTGATCCGCACCTTCAGGACGTCAGCGATGAGCTGATGTCCTGAACAACTCAACTACAAAAACAGACGCAATGGCGGGCGTTAGTCCGCCATCCAGACTTCTTTTGCCTGAAATTCCACCCCTGCCCTGAGGATACGACATGCCTGATACCGCTTCACTTGCCGCGTTGAACGCCAATATTGATGGCCTTTCATCCGGGTTTACGGCTCTCAGTGACAGCATCTGGGATTTTGCAGAACTGAAATTCCATGAGCACCGCTCAGCCGAGCTATTGATCGACATGCTGAAAGAGCATGAGTTCTCGGTCACGACAGGTGTCGCCGGTATGGAAACTGCATTCATTGGCGAATATGGCAGTGGCAAACCGGTTATCGCATTCCTCGGTGAATATGATGCGCTGGCAGATATGAGCCAGGTCGCGGGTGTTGACGAACAACAGGTCACGGAGACGGGCGCAACCGGCCATGGATGCGGCCACAATCTCTTGGGCAGTGGCTCACTGCTTGCAGCCATTTCCCTTGCAAAACACCTGGCAGAAAACAACATTCCTGGAACGGTGCGCTATTACGGTTGCCCAGGCGAAGAAGGCGGATCCGGCAAGACCTTCATGGCGCGGGCCGGTCTGTTTGACGATGTAGATGCCGCCTTAACCTGGCATCCAGCACCGTTCAACGGCGTGCGGTCAACGAACAATCTCGCCGTTCTCGAATATTATTATCGTTTTAAAGGCGTTGCCGCCCACGCCTCCAATGCTGCCCATCTTGGTCGTTCAGCACTTGATGCGGTGGAACTGATGAACGTCGGTGTCAACTTCCTGCGCGAACACATGCCACAGGATTGCCGCGTCCATTACGCCATTACCGATACCGGCGGCAAAGCGGCCAATGTCGTACAGGCCCGTGCCGAAGTTCTTTATCTCGTTCGTGCGCCTGAAATGTCGCAAGCGCTTGCCCTTGCCGAGCGGGTCAACAAGGTGGCGAAAGGCGCTGCGATGATGACGGAAACCGAAGTCGAGATCGTCTTCGATTCAGCCTCAACAAATCTCCTGCCCAATCTGACGCTTGAACACGCAATCCATGACAATCTGACCGCTCTCGGTCCGGTTCCATTCGACGAAGCGGACGTTGCCTTTGCACAGAAGATTCAAGCCACTTTCTCAGACGAGGCAATCAAGAGCAGCATTCGGCTTTATCAGATCAAGGACGACGTTTTCCTCAATCACAAGGTGGATGGCACACAACCTTTGCACCTCGGACTTCGGTCTTTCGAGGGGCAGTCGCACTTCCGCGCAGGGTCAACCGATGTGGGCGATGTCAGCCGTGTCACGCCAACCGCGCAGTGCTGGGCACCGGCCTGGGCAATCGGCACAAATCCGCACACATGGCAGGTCGTGGCGCAAGGGCGCAGTCCCGGTGCACACAAGGCGATGATCCATGCCGCCAGAGCGATGGCTGCAACCGGACTTGATCTGCTTGTTTCGCCGGAATTACTGGCCAGAGCAAAGGCTGAGTGGGAAGAAAAAATGGACGGGCAGCCCTATGTCTGCCCGATCCCGCCGGATGTCCATCCTGCCATCGACTGATGGCAGCCTATCCATGCGTCATGGTTGCCCCGCAGAAAGGGCAACCATGAGTGTTCGTTCAGCGCTTGTACTTGCCGATCAGGGCTTCCATCATGCCCATTTCTTCCGTTGTCAGATCCTGCAATGGAGAGCGAACCGGGCCTGCATCAAAGCCCTGCAATCGCACGCCTGCCTTGACGGCTGCAACGGCATACCCCTTGGCACGGTTACGGATCGCCATGAACGGATAGAAGAAGTCGATAAGGATCTTCTCGCACGTCGCACGTTCACCTGCACGCAGTGCCTTGTAGAACTCCACTGCGAGACCCGGAACGAAGTTGAAAACCGCCGACGAATAGGTGGTAAAGCCTGCAGCCAGATAGGCCTCCGCAAAAAGCTCCGCTGTCGGCATGCCCCCGAGATAGGTCAGTCGGTCACCCATCTTCGCGGTGATCTGGCGCACCAGGCCAATGTCGCCCGTCCCATCCTTGAAACCGACAAGGTTCGGGCATTCATCGCAAAGTCGCGCCAGCGTATCAGCGTGCAGGACCGAATTGTCGCGATTATAGACCATCACCCCCATGCCGGTTGCCTGGCAGACCGCCTTGATATGGCGATAGAGGCCTTCCTGCGGCGCATCGATCAGATAATGAGGCAAAAGCAGAATGCCATCAGCACCGACCTTCTCTACCGACTTGGCAATGGAAATGGCGATTTCAGTGCCGTAACCGCAGCCCGAAACGATTGGTGTTGTGCCGGCCGCTTCCTTTGCGACCCGAACAATCTCCGGGATTTCCTCCGGTGTCAGCGAAAAGAACTCGCCTGTACCGCCGGCAGCAAACAAGGTCGCCGCCTCAAACCCAGACAGCCAGTTGACGTGTTCGGCGTAGCTTTTTGCATTGAACTTGCCTTCGCCATCGAAATGCGTAACCGGGAAGGACAACAGTCCCGCCCCTAGAACATGCTTCAGATCTTCGGTCTTCATGGATGTAACCCTCCTGTTGTCGAGGTGCGGTTGTCCGTCACCTCTGTCTACTCGTGAATGGGTGGAATGATGGTTCAGGCCTTTAGAGAGCCGACCATTTGAGCCAAACGATCACAGGCACTTTCCAATTCCTGATTGGATGCGGCGATCGACAGGCGAATAAAACCGGGTGCACCGAATGCAGCACCGGGAACGCTGGAAAGGCCAAACTGCTGCAGTAGACAGGCGGCAAAGTCGGTATCGTCAGCAATGACATCCCCGCCGCTCGTCTTGCGACCCAGCAGGCTTTGTACTCCGATAAATGCGTAAAATGCGCCATCGGGAGGAATGAAGTCGATGCCATCGATCTTCGCCAGACGTTCCGCCATGAGACGGGCACGGCTGGCAAAAATCTGTGCACCATCAGTTACAAAGGTCTGATTGCCGGTCAGGGCTGCAAGCGCAGCCTCTTGTGCAATTGACGAAACGCAGGAGACGCTTTGCGACTGCATCTTGTTGAGCGCCGAGATCAACGACTTTGGCCCTGCCGCATATCCAAGACGCCAACCGGTCATGGCATAGGCCTTTGACACACCATTGACGACCAAAGTGCGATCACGCAATTGCGGACAGGCACTAACAAACGAGACGAAAGGTTTGTCCTGCAGAAGAACATGTTCGTAAATCTCGTCGGAGACCACAAGAATATCCGGGTGGCGGATAAGCACCTCTGCGAGCAACTGGTATTCAGCGGCGGAATAGATTGCTCCGGTCGGATTGGAAGGGGAATTCAACATCAGCCAGCGGGTCTTTGGCGTGATGGCGGCTTCCAGCTTACCGACCGATACCTTGAAACCATCTTCAGGGCCGCAGTTGACGTAAACCGGCTTGCCGCCATGCAGGGCAACGATATCGCCGTACGACACCCAGCAGGGTGTTGGAATAATGACTTCGTCACCCGGTTCGAGTGTCGCCAGAAATGCGTCGAACAGGATCTGTTTTGCACCATTGGCAATCATCACCTCGTCGGCCGAGTAATCCAGCCCGTTCTCGGTCTTGAATTTTTGTACAATCGCCTTGCGCAGGCTTTCCATGCCAGCTGGCGCGCCATAGCGTATGCCACCTTTCAAAACAGCTGCGACAGCCGCTTTGGTGACATGCTCCGGCGGTTCGAAATCCGGCTCTCCCAATGAGAGATCAATGATGTCGCGACCTTCCGCCGCCAGCTTTTTTGCAGCCATTGCAATCGCCATGCTCGGGGACGATTTGATGCTTGCTGCGCGCCCGTTTTCGAAACTCATTTCCGACTTCCTTGACCTTATCTTTGAGCCAGAAACCGGGCGAGGCTGAACCTCTCGCCCGGTTTCTACGGGAGGGTTATTGGGCAATCACATAGTCGAAGTCAGTGTCGCGCTTCGCGGCATCGGCGTCGCGCTTCTCGACTGGACCGTAACCGCCGCCACCCGGTAGCTGCAGGATCAACCGCCGACCGGCAGGCACATGCTGACGACCCTTGGTGGCAAGACGTGTTCCGTCGTCGAGAAGAACGGCGCCGGCTGCACCATTTTCACCGCCTTCACGACCCCGTGGCGGATGATCGACGCGGTCAAACATCGCGTTGAAGTGCATTTCATGTCCATCGGTCGGGGATATCTCGACAACCTGGCCGAGGCCACCACGGAACTGGCCGGCACCGCCGGAACCATCCCGCAATTCCTTGCGCCAGAAGATAACCGGACCAACATGCTCGGTCGCCTCGATCGACATAGAATGGACACCACTTGGGAAGGCGGTGGCGCTCAGACCATCCAATGTCGAGCGGGCGCCAGCACCACCACTGTTGAACAACAGGACTTCGGCGCGCTGGCCGCCGTCGGCTGGTGCATGCTCACCCTGCAATGGCCGTACGCTGACATGCAGGTTCCACAGGGCGCCCGCACCTTCTGCCGGAACCTGCCCCGGCAGCATCTTGTGAACCGCACCGAGTACGGCGTCCGGTACCAGGTGGCCGAGAACGTGGCGAACGGATACTGGCGCCGGGTGCTGAGCGTTCAGAATGCAGTTGGTCGGTGCCGTCATGCGGAATGGCAGCAGCGAAGCGTGATTGTTGGGGATTTCAGGCGCAATCGAGCATTTCATGCCATAGCAGGCATAGGCTGCCGAATAGATGATCGGGCAATTGATACCCTTTGGGCTGGGCGGTGATGTGCCCTCGAAATCCGCAAGAATATGATCATCTGCAACGTCAAGACGCACGGCAATGTCGATTGGCGAGCCGTAACCGTCGACACGCATGACGTTGGAATAAGAGCCCTTCGGCAATGCTGCGATACGTTCGATCGTCGCATCGTAGCTGCGCTTGAAGATGAATTCGCCAAGCGTCTCCAGATCATCGAGCTCAAACTCTTCCATCATGTCCATCAGACGGCGATGGCCGATTTCGTTGCAGGCTGCCAGCGAATACACGTCACCCACAACCTGATGGCTTTCACGCACATTGTTGTGCAGGATGTTGACCAGATCCTTGTTGACTTTGCCACGTTCGGCAAATTTCATGATCGGTACGAAGATACCTTCCTCGTAAACTTCGTTGGCATCTGGTCCAAAACCACGGCCGCCAACGTCCACAACGTGGGCGGTACAGGCGAAGTAACCCACCAGGGCGCCATTGCGGAAGCTCGGCGACACGACGGTGAAGTCGTGCAGGTGGCCCGTCCCCTTCCAGGGATCATTGGTGATGTAAACATCACCTTCGAAAATATTTTCGGGGCCAATATCGCGGATGAAGTGACCAACCGCCTCGGCCATGGCGTTGACGTGGCCGGGCGTACCGGTCACGGCCTGGGCAATCATCTTGCCGCCACGGTTGAACACTCCGGCAGACAGGTCGCCCGATTCACGCACACTGGTGCTGAAAGCGGTACGAATAAGGGTGACAGCCTGTTCTTCAACGACGGAGATCAGACGGTTCCACATGATCTGCATGTGGACTTCGGAAAGTGCATTGGTTTTCATGGGTAATCCTCCGTTCAAGCGCTTTGCTTGACGCGTACGAGCAGGCATCCGTCAGCTTGCATGATGACTTCGCGGCTTGCGGTGATAATGGTCGAGGTTTCGCGTTCGGTGATGACGGCAGGTCCTGAGACCCAGTCGCCGGCCTTCATGTCGCTGCGCGACACAATCGAGGCTTTCTGGAAGCTGCCTTCCTGCACATCGAAGATGTCACGCACACCGCTGGTTTTGGCGCTGTCAGCCTTTTCAGTCTTGCCAATACGGCCGGGAGGCGTGACTTTTGACGTTGCACGCAGAGACCAGCTAACGATCTCGACATCCAGACCATCAATGACACGTCCGAAGAACTGTTCGTATTGTTCATCAAACAGGTCACGGAACAGCTTATCGTCAGTGTCGGCATAATCACGGACGTCGATGGTGACAGGCACTTCCCATCCTTGACCGACGTAACGCATGTAGGCCGTGCATTCGAGTGCCGGATCGGCATCTGGAGCTCCGGAACGAACGAAGGACGTGGCTTCGGCAATCAGGTCGGAGATGGTCTGATTGATCGCCTTGGCCTCAAATCGGCTGAGACGGCTGTAAGCACTGCGAACGGATTCGAAACCGAAAGGCGCACGCAGGAAGCCGATAGCCGAACCAACACCGGCACCAGGCGGGATCAGTAGATCCGACATGCCGAGCTTTTCACACAACCGTGCCGCATGAATTGGTGCTGCACCACCAAAGGCAATCATGGTGAACTCGGACAATTCCTTGCCGTTTTCCACCGCATGCATACGCGCGGCATTGCTCATGTTCTCATCAACAACTTCGCTGAGACCGTAAGCAGCCGTTGCGATGTCCGTTTCAAGTTTGGAGGCAATGTCGGTGTCCATGGCCTTGTCGGAGGCCGGGCGATCAAGCTTCATGGCGCCACCGGCAAATTCATCCGGGTCAAGACGACCAAGGATAAGGTCGGCGTCGGTTACCGTCGGGTTGGCACCGCCACGACCGTAGCAGGCAGGGCCCGGTTCGGAACCCGCACTGTGCGGCCCAACACGGATCTGGCGCATACTGTCGATGGTCGCGATAGAGCCACCACCGGCTCCGATTTCGACCATTTCGATAACCGGAATGGAAATCGGCATGCCGCTGCCCTTCTTGAAGCGCCATGTACGGGCGACTTCAAAGGTTTTCGATGTTTTTGGTGTCTGTTTTTCAATCAGGCAAATCTTGGCGGTCGTACCGCCCATGTCGTAGGACAGAACCTGATCGAGACCATAGCTGCTGGCAATATGGGCTGCAAAAATCGCGCCACCGGCCGGTCCGGATTCAAGCAAGCGCACTGGGAATTCAACGGCACTTTCGACGCTTATGATACCGCCACCGGAATGGATCATGAAGACCGGGCAACGGGTGCCTTCTTCGGTCAACCGGCCGACAAGACGGTTAAGGTAGGACGCCATCAGCGGCTTGACGAAAGCATTTGCGCAAACCGTGTTGAAACGCTGGAATTCGCGCATCTGCGGCGAGACCTCAGACGAGATCGACACCGAAATATCCGGCTTTTTGGCAAGTAGGCGTTCGCGAACGACCTTTTCATGCGCGCCATTCAGATAGGAGTGGATGAAACCGATCGCGACGCTCTCGTAACCAGCTGCAATGATGCGGTCACACAGCGCGTCCACTTCGGCTATATCCAGTGCCTTGAGCACCGAGCCATCTGCACCGATACGTTCATCGATGACAAAACGTTCGTTTCTTGGCACGAGCGGCGCCGGCAGAACAATATTGAGATCATATTGTTCGAAACGGCTTTCGGTGCGCATTTCGATGACGTCTCGGAAACCCTTGGTGGTGATGAAGGCCGTGCGCGCACCACGTCGTTCAATCAGCGCGTTGGTCGCAAGCGTCGTGCCGTGGATGATCGTATCGATCTCGGAAAGCTCGACACCCGCCACCTCCGCTACCTGTCGGATACCCTTGACGATCGCGTTTTCGGGATAAGAATAATCGGTCAACACTTTGATCGAATGGAGCGTGATGCCTACCTCCATCGCAACGTCGGTGAAGGTGCCACCGATATCGACACCGACCCTGATCTGCTTGCCATCTTTCGCCATTTTATAACTCATGCTCCGTAAGCGAGCTGCTGGTTGTGCCGGGCGCTGGACGTTCAATTTTCGACATGCGTCCGCCGTTCCCCCACCCACACAATCAGGTGGAGGCCAAAAGCTCTTGAATTGTTGATATTGAGGTGTTCTGCGCGGCGGCCCCAGCGGCCGCGCAGAAATTCAGCGTTACTGTTTGCCGGTGAAATCGACACCCGGCAGGGTCGTCGGCAACTTGGCCCGATCAACCCCGATCCATTTTTTGTAGGCGGCATCCAGCGTGCCGTCTGCCGTGTGGCGTGTGACAAAGTCAGTCAGGTAATCCAGCAATTCCTGATCGCCCTTGCGCACTGCCATGCCCTGGAAATTGTCTGCAACCTTGTACTTGCGGTCGAATTGCGCATCGTAACCGGCCTGCTTGATGACAATGCCGTATGTCACGCTGCCAAGAATGGCATCGACCTGGCCAGAAAGCAGCGCCTGCACAGTTGTTGCGTCATCGTCAAAACGTTTGATCTGGGTGTCTGGCGGCGCAACCTTGACCAGCAGTGGTTCAAAAGCGCTGCCGCGGTTAACGCCGATCACGAACTTGCCGAGATCTTCGTTCGCCTTGATGTCAGCGTCTTTCTTGCCCCAGACCGTGATGTCATTCGACGAGTAAGGAATGACATACTGGATGACCTTGGCGCGTTCCTCGGTAATCGTCATCGACGGCACCAGGAAGTCGACATTGCCGTTGACCAGCAGCGGAATACGGTTCTGGCCGGTGATGCGCTCGAATTTCACCTCAACACCAAGTTCCTTGGCAATCATGTTGGCAATCTCGATATCGAAGCCGTCGTTCTGACCCTTTGGATCAATAAAGCCCCAGGGGAACTGGTCCATCTGTACGCCAATGGTCGCGGTGCCTTTGGCCTTGATTTCTTCCGGCGTCACAGCCAGTGCCGACGTCGCAAAAGAGGTCGCGGCAAGAAGGACGGCAGTCAATCCGCCGAGGGCTTTGGAACGCGAAAGAGTGAATGCTGTATTGAACATAGTGTCACCTCTGGTTGGTTTTTGTCATGCGTTCTTGTGTTACCGAGCGGCGTTCAGGCGCCTTTCGATCCGTGCACTGCAATAGGTCAGTGGTATGCAGATGAAGAAGTAGATGAGTGCAACAGCCCCATAGACCTGCAGCGGTTGAAACGTGATGTTGGCCATTAGCTGTCCGGAGCGGGTAAGCTCTGTCAGGCCGAGAAGTGCGGCAAGCGCTGTACCCTTGATCAGATTGACCAGGAAGCTGATGGTGGCTGGCAGGCCGATGCGGAATGCCTGCGGCAGTACAATATCGACCATGCGGTGTACGTAACCAATACCAAGCGCACGTGCCGCCTCGCTCTGCCCATCAGGAACCGCCTGAATGCTGCCGCGCCAGATTTCACCGAGAAAGGCGCTGGTGTGAAGCGAAAGACCAATGGTCAGCGCCACCCAGACATCCACCTTGATGCCGACCAGCGGCAGGCCGAAATACACGAAGAACAGTTGCACGAGCAGCGGCGTACCCTGGAATATCTGGATATAGGTCGCCATCAAAATACGCAGCCATTTCCATTTGCTGGTACGTCCAAGTGCGACTGCCAGTCCGAGCGCGCCTCCGGCTGTGAAGGCAAGAAGCGACAGGACTACCGTCCAACGCGCGCCTTCCAGCAAGAACAGGAACTCTCCCCAACCAAATTGACGGATCATCGCACTGCCTCACTTTACCGGATAGGAGAAATACACTCGGCCAATGGCGCCGAGAGCGATGGAAAAGAACTGCGAAAGCGCAAGATAAATGGCACCGAGGGTGAGATAGATCTCGAAGCTGCGGAAAGTCTGCGAATCCAGCGTCTGGGCGAAATAGGTCAGTTCTTCCGCCGACACCGATGACATCAGACTGGAGTTCAGCATCATCAGGATAAACTGGCTGCACAGCGCCGGATAAACAGCACGGATGGCAGGCCGAAACACCACGAAGCGGTAAATGTCCACCGTGTGCAAACCAAGCGCCCTGCCCGCCTCGATCTGGCCAGGACGAATGGACTGCACACCGCCGCGAACAATCTCCGCCGCATAGGCTGCACAGTTCAGTGTCATGGCAAGGATCGCCGCCTGCTCTCCGCTCAATCGGATGCCAAGTGCTGGCATTCCGAAAAACACAAAGAACACCTGCACCAGAATTGGCGTGTTGCGGATCAGTTCGATGTAGCCAATGGCGATGGTGCGCAGCACGGGCGTCTTACTCATCCGCATGGACATAAAGACGATGCCAAGGCTCAAACCGAACACCATCGACAAAGACGACATCTTCAATGTGCCGATGATGCCGTCCGCGAGCATCGGCCAGGCGGCAAATACGGGGGTAAAGTCAAATGTGTAATTCATCGGTCACCCCTCAATGGTTGAGGATTTGGCTGAGGAACGTTCTGGTACGCTCATGGGCCGGATTGCTGAAGAAGGTGTCCGGTTTGGCGCTTTCGATGATCTCTCCGCGGTCCATGAAAATCACCCGATGGGCAACGGCCCGCGCAAACCCCATTTCATGGGTCACGCAGATCATGGTGATGCCGTCATCGGCCAGCGATACCATCGTATCGAGCACTTCCTTGACCATTTCCGGGTCAAGAGCAGACGTCGGCTCATCAAAAAGCATGATCTTGGGGTCCATACACAGTGCCCGTGCAATGGCGACACGCTGTTGTTGTCCGCCGGAAAGCTGGGCCGGAAATTTTTTGGCCTGTTCGGCAATATGAACCCGCTCCAGATGACGCATTGCCTTGTCTCTCGCCTCGGCTACAGGCGTTTTACGAACCCGACGCTGTGCCAGCATGCAGTTTTCAAGAACGGTCAGATGTGGAAACAGGTTGAACTGCTGGAACACCATGCCGACATCACGGCGGATATGGTCTGCGTTGTTACCTTTCTGGCTGAGTTCGGTACCATTAACGGCAATCTTGCCCTGCTGGATTTCCTCAAGGTGGTTGATACAGCGGATCAAGGTCGACTTTCCCGACCCAGAGGGGCCACACAGAACGATATGTTCGCCCCGCGCGACATTGAGGTCGATGCCCTTCAGCACCTGGAGTGTGCCATACCACTTGTTGACGCCGGTCATCTCTATGGCTTTTTCCGACATGCTGGTCCCGTTCATGGCCAGTTCCCCTTTTTGTTGTCAGGCGTTAGGTGCGATTTCAAATATGGCATCAATCTCGACAGATGATCCGCGCGGCAGCGATCCCGCACCAAGTGCGGTGCGGACATGACGGCCCTTGTCTCCAAATATCTCGACAAGGAGATCGGAAGCACCATCAACGACGGCTGGATGCCCTTTGAAATCGGGTGGCGCATTGACGAAACCGCGCAACTGGACACAGGCAACCACGCGGTCTAGATCGCCGTCGAGGGCAGCGTTGACACGCGCTATGACATTGAGTGCGCAAAGCCGGGCGGCCTGATAACCGTCGCCGGGCGAAATATCCTGACCGACAACACCGACAAAATGCTCGACGCCATCTATTCTGGGTATCTGACCCGAAACGAACAGCAGATTTCCCGCCAGTCGGTGCGAAATGTAATTACCTGAAGCCGGGGCAATCGACGGCAATACGATGCCCAGCTCTGTGAGACGTGCGGAGACGGCACCCATAGCAGCTTTCCATTTTAATTTTTGAACGCGCAGTGTGCGCGGACCACGTTCCCGGAGCCAATCGCCAACCGTCTTGTTACATCTGACTGGTCGTAAGCTCACTTTTTCTGAGGGAGAGCATTATTGAAATAGTATCTCTTGTCAACAACAAACAAAGAGGTACTACCTCTTGAAAATTAAATCCATTCAATATCTCTAACCTCATGTTTATAAATCTCTTTACTGGTGTTATCTCACCTCGACATTTTCTGACACTGTGCGTCAATACAAAATTTTTTTTAAAATAAACGCCGAAATAGCGCCCAGATATACCGTACTTCCATCACCTCAACCTCAGAGTGCGCACACTTAAAACGCGAAAATCGACCAAAGAGGTAGCATCACTTGGCCAAGTAGTGATACCTTGTCGACAGAAATGAGATTTTACCGCAAAACATAAGCGATACAGGAACTGCGAACTTTGGATACTCTGACGGGCCGAACCATACAGGCGTTGAAAACCCACATAAGCGAAAGCCAGTTTGAAAGTGGTTTCAAGCTGGGTTCACTCAATGATTTATCACAGCTGTTCGGCGTCAGTAGAACAGTCATCCGTGAAGCCGTGTCGGCGTTGCGATCCGACGGCGTGGTGGAATCACGGCACGGGGTTGGCGTCTTTGTCCGGCAAGCGCCCCGAGCGGCTGAGAGCGAACCGGATACATTTGATGCAGACGTAGCGCTCGCTCCATTTGCGCGCCTGAAAACTTCATTCATGGATCTCCTGGAATTAAGAATGGCCTTCGAGGTTCACGCAGCCGGCCTAGCCGCCACCCGTCGCTCATGGGCGCAGGAATCGAACATCTGGAATGCCGCGCGCCAATTCGAAGCTTCGCTGGAAGATGAAAGCGCACTCGACCATCTCGATTTCATTTTCCATCGCTCGATTGCCGAAGCGACGAATAACGGCGCCTTTATCGAATTTTTCAGTCTGATGAGCCTGCAAATCCTACCGCAGCCAGCCTTTTCGAGACAACTCAATCCTGCACTGATTACCCCGGATTACATTCAAAACACCGTTGTTGAACACCGCGCCATCTGCGAGGCAATCAGCTCTGGTATTTCGGAAAACGCGCGAGAAGCCATGCGCGCCCATCTGAACCGCAGCCATTTGCGCTATCGCGGCTTTTCAGATGGCACCACCTCGCCGCTCAGCAATGTCGCGCGGGAAGACTGATTAAAGCGCAGGCTCTCTGTTAACGACCCATAGCTGGCGATGGGGCTATGACCGACATGCGATTGGAATGGCCTAGCGCATGGCCAAGGCTGCCTGCCGATGAAAGACGTCGGCAGCATCGGAAATTCCTTGAAGGGAATTTCTGTCAATGTGCACAACCCGCCATCAACTAGCCTTTTGACCTGCACACGAGCTGTGACCTTCCATTCACGCTTCACCACGCGCTCAATTGCAAAGAAATTCTCATTGTCGTCGGGATATTAGATTATATTACCTATAAATTTGATAGATTTTAATTACATAAGGTGAACGGGATCAGTATCCGTTTCCAGACACTCCGAAATCGGAAAATAATTACTTGTTTTCATACAGTTATGCAAACTGATGGCGAGTGAGAAAAGCTTCATCGTCGGCGATGCATGGGCGTGAGTTGGAACACAGAACCGATTCCGGGCGTACCAGTTCACTTTTTTGATGCAGACCAGCAGTGCAGGCAAACAGATGACCCAGCGGGAAATCCACCTCAACCTTTTTATGCGGTTACAGGGCAATCATTTGTCCGGATGGCGGCACCCTAAAAACCGTATCAATGAAATTCTCGACATTGATTATTACATTGAGATCGCCCGCAAGGTTGAGGCAGCCAAATTCGATTCCCTGTTCATTGCCGACGGTCTCTCGATCATCAATCACCCTTGGAAAGGGTTGAGCTGGCTATTTGAGCCTTTGACACTTCTGTCGGCGCTGGCGGTCTCCACAAAACATATTGGTCTAATCGCCACGGCATCGACAACCTATTCGGACCCATTCAGCGTGGCTCGCGCATTCGCAAGCCTCGACCACATTTCGAAAGGTCGTGCGGCCTGGAACATTGTCACGACATTTCATCCGGAATCAGCCGCAAACTTCGGAGACCGCCCGATCCCCGAACATGCGACGCGGTACGATCGTGCTGCAGAATTTGTCGATGTGGTGCGAAAGCTGTGGGACAGCTGGGAAGCAGACGCTCTCGTCAGGAACAAGGTTCAGGGAACACTGGTCGATTATGACAAGGTTCACGCCATTGATCACAAGGGGCCGTATTTTGATGTACGGGGCCCGCTGACCAGCCCCCGACCACCACAGGGCCACCCTCTGCTCGTTCAGGCTGGCGCATCAGCCAGCGGCCAGAAATTTGCCGGCGCTTATGCGGATGCGATTTATGCACCGGGCGACGACTTCGACCAAACGCTGGCGTTTACCAAACAGATCAGGGAAGCAACAGAACGTTCCGGACGGCCGCGTAACGCTATCTCCGTTCTGGCAGCCCTTTGCCCCGTACTGGCAGACACTGAGCAGGCAGCCAAAAGCATCGCGCAAGAGCTGCATGAACTGTCAACAGTCGATCACGTCTATGGGTCGATGCGCAGTTGGTTTGGACTGGAACTGTCTGAGGTTGGACCCGATGAACCCATCCCGCATGAGCTTTTGCCAGAGCCGGATCAGGTTCAGGGCTTAAGAAGCCGCTACGAACAAATCCTGCGTTTGATCAAGGACAAGAACTACACGCTGCGCGACATTGCCAAACATCTCGAAGGCAGCAATGACGGCGGTTATTACGTCGGCACGCCCGAGCAACTGGCTGACCGCCTGGGCCACTGGTGGGAAACGGGTGCTGTCGACGGCTTCAACTTGTCCCTGCCCTATTACGACGAACCACTCGACATCTTCATCAATGAGGTTCTGCCGATCCTGCAAAAACGCGGGCAGTTCCGTACAGACTATGCAGCCGGAACGCTGCGTGACCGTTTCAGAGGTTGAATACAATGAGCCAGATTATCACCGATGTGCAGATTGAAGGTGCGACAACCCATATTCCGGGCCGCTTTCTGATAGGCAATGACAGCTTCCAGATCGTGACCGACGCAACCGCTGGCAAAGGTGGTCGCGGACAGGCAGCAGGCACCTCGCACCTGATTGGTGGCGCACTCGTCACCTGTGCATTGAATGTTTTCAGAGGCGCAATTGAGCCTGATCTGCCCGCATTTCGTAATGTGCATATTGATGCCCGTTTCCAGCGGGTCGAGGGCCAGACAAACCTCGGCTCGCTCCATCTCGACGTCGCGATCGAAGGTATCGATCAGACAGAAGCCGACCGCCTACGCCAGCTCTACCTCGACAATTGCTCGATCTATCAGGCGCTGAGCGCAACGAAGGCGCTCGACATTACCGTTTCCTCCCGCCCCCAATAATCTCCCAACGCAGGGTAAAATCCATGACCCACACGCTTTCACGTCGTCATTTTCTAGGTGCTGCAGGCGCCTCCGCCGCCGCATTGACACTGGCCGGTAAATCCAGCGTTTTCGCCGCCGACAATGTTCAGATCCAGCAACAAGTCTGGACAGGCGCTCAGGAAATCGTACCGCAAAAGGTTGCAAGCGCATTTCAGGCTGCCAATCCCGGCGTCACCATCACCGTTGCACCGGGCTCATCCAATGCGGTACTCAACACCATTGTAGCCGCCCGCAAGGCAGGCAGCCCTCCACCGATCAATGTCGGTTTCTTCAACCTCGAAAACACCGCACGTGGCCTCGCCGAAGATGCATGGGTCGCGCTCAATGCTGCCGAGGTAAAGAACCTGGACAATATCCACGACGACTTTCGCCTGCCAAACGACGTCGGAGCATTCCCCTGGATTGATCTAGGCGGCATCATCTACAATGCCGAAAAGGTCAAGGAACCACCGAAGTCCTGGAAAGACCTGTTCGACCCTAAGTATCACGGACGTGTCGCGACTTTCGATGGCTTCTGGACAGGCAATGGCGTGCTTGCAACCGCCTATGCCAATGGCGGAAGCATTGATGACATTGAACCTGCGCTGAAGATTTACGAAGAAGCCGCCAAGTCCGGCCACATCCATTCGCTCTTCAACTCCAACGCTCAGATCCAGCAGCTTCTGGCAAGTGGCGAAGTCTGGATTGCACCGCACTTCCGCGGTATTGTCCTGCCTTGGATCGAGGAAGGCGCACCATTCGGTTATGCGATCCCGGAAGAAGGGCAGATTCTGTTCCCTGAAGGTTTCCAGCTGTTGAACGGCAGCACAGATGATCAGCTGCGCGTTGGCCGCAACCTGATCAATGAGAGCCTGACGCGCGAGAACATCATCGACTATGCGGTCACTGCCTCAGTTGTACCTGTCCTGAAAGACAATAGCGGCCTGCCGGAAGAACTTGCCAATGATCCGGCCGTCTCCAGCGAGCAACTCGCCAAGGCCCTGCGACTGGATTATGCGAAGATAGCCGCAAACCATGCGGGCTGGCTCGACCAGTGGAACCGCCGCGTGAAAGCGAACCTGTCGTGACGGCAGGAGCCATCGACATACGCCTGAGCAATGTCGGCAAAAAGTTTGGCGACCAGACCGTCGTTGAACCTTTGAACCTCGATATCCGGCAGGGAGAGTTTTTCTCCCTGCTGGGCCCATCGGGATGCGGCAAGACCACGACACTTCGCATGATCGCTGGTCTGGAAGCACCGACAGAAGGTGAAATCACCATCCGCGGCAAGTCGGTCATCGGTGTTCCCGTGGAGCGCCGGCCGACCAATATGGTGTTCCAGAAGCTTGCCCTTTTTCCCCATTTGAGTGTTTTTGATAACATCGCCTTCGGGCTGAAGCTCAAACGCACTTCAAAACATGAAATACGCAACCGCGTCTCTGTCATTCTGGAAACCGTGAAGCTTGAGGGATATGGACAGCGCGCCATTTCCCAATTGTCAGGTGGCCAGCAACAGCGTGTGGCTATCGCCCGTGCGCTGGTCAATGATCCTGCGGTGTTGCTGCTTGATGAACCTTTGGGCGCTCTGGACCTGCAGCTGCAATTGCACATGCAGCAGGAACTGGTTCGCATTCAACGCGCGTCCGGCACCACCTTTGTGTACGTCACTCACAATCAACAGGAAGCACTTGCGATGTCTGACCGCGTCGCTGTGATGAATGCCGGACGTTTTGAACAGGTTGATACACCACTGGCGCTTTTTCACCGCCCTGCCTCAGAATTTGTTGCCCGCTTCATGGGGCAAACCAATGTTATGAGCGGCGAAGTGACAGCCAAAAACGGCAATGAAGCACACGTTTCGGCGCAAGGGCTGACTTTCGTGCTGATCGGCCAGGAAACACTGTCCGTCGGTGACAAGGTGCTGCTTTCCATTCGCCCTGAACGGTTACATCTCGCCACACAACAAGACGCCAAACTCAGCCTTCCACTGTTGCGCACTTTGTTTCAGGGAACGACGGTTCTCTACACATTCGGCCTGCCCGGTGGCGACGAGCTGAACGTTTCGGCACTTGCCCCCTCAGGTGCACTGCCCGAAGCCGGTCAACAGGTTGGTCTGCGCTGGGAAAATGACGCCGCAATCTTGCTCAATCGCTCGCCGGCCGAGACATCATCGAAATGACCCTTCGAAAGCGCTCACCTTGGCTGCTGCTGATCTCACCGGTCGTTGTGCTGGTGGCACTGCCGTTTATCGCCAGTCTGGCGTTGGTCATCGGCTTTGGCTTCTCCGGCAGGCAAGCTGTCGGGCTGGAAGTCTGGGCACGGTTCATCACCGACCCGTTTTCGTGGAAGGTCATCTGGACCACGCTGTGGTTGGCAGCCCGTGTGACATTTTTCTGCCTTCTCATCGGTTATCCGGTTGCCTTTGCACTCAACAACCTGAAATCACCGCTCACCCGCGGCATTGCCTTCACCGTTCTTTTCACACCTCTGTTGATGAGTGTGATTGTGCGGGCCTATGGCTGGATCGTTCTGCTCTCCAGCCAAGGGCTGGTGAACTCCGTACTTGGTATTGCTGGCCTCGGCCCGTTTCGGCTGATGCTGAATGATTTTGGCGCGCTGATTGCCATGGTGCATGTTATGTTGCCATTTGCGGTTCTGCCGCTGTTAAGTTCCATCAATCAGTTGCCACCCAGTGGCATCGAAGCTGCGAGAGATCTGGGGGCGAACCCCGTGCAGGTATTGCTGCGTGTCATCTTCCCATTGACGCTGCCCGGCATTCTCTCGGCGATCGAGATCGTGTTTGCGCTTGCCGCCTCGGCCTTCGTCACACCTTCCATTTTGGGCGGTGGACGTGTGCTGACCCTGCCGCGCCTGATCTATGACAATATCGGCAGTCTCGACTGGGCACTGGCCGCGGTTCAAAGTCTCACCTTGCTTGGTATCACCGTTCTTGTTCTTTTCGGCCTTCGTCGCCTCGGACGGTTGTTCCGTTATGAAGGAGCGACCCGTTGAAACGCACCATTCTCAATATCATTCTCGGCGCAACTCTGGTCTTCATGGCCGCGCCTATTATTGTCGTGATCATCAATGCATTTAATGTCAGCGCCTATAATGCCTGGCCGCCACCCGGCCTGACTTCGGCGTGGTTTCAAAAGGCGCTTGCCAATCAGGGCTTTATCACCGGCCTGTGGCGTTCTCTGGCGGTTGCGATACTCGCAACCCTCGTCATCGTGATGATCGGCATACCCGCTGCCTACGCCATTTCGCGGTTCCGTTTCCGGGGGCGCGAAGTCCTTCGCTCCGTACTGCTTGCGCCGCTCGTCGTGCCACGGGTGGTGTTGGGTTTTGGTCTGTTCATCCTGTTTGTCACGACACGCTCGCAACTGTTCGGCACTCTACCGGGCATCGCGCTTGCGCATGTCATTCTTGTGGTCCCATTTGTGGTGATCATTTTCCTCGCCGCTCTTGAAGATGTCGATCCCAAACTGGAAGAAGCGGCCCGCGATCTGGGCGCCGGCCCGGTTCGTGCGTTCTTTCTCGTGACCCTGCCGCAAATGCGCGTGGCGTTGCTGTCCGCATCGTTCTTCTGCTTCATCACATCCTTTGACGAGGTTGAAACAACGCTATTTGTGGTTCAGCCCTCGGTTAAGACACTTCCCGTTGCGCTCTATCATTACCTTGAATTCCAGCAGGACCCGACAATCGCTGCTGTCTCCAGCCTGATGATTGCCGTCACATTTGTGTTCATCCTGCTCGGCCTGTTCCTGACGAACGGGCAATTCTGGAAAAAGATCTTCGGCAACTCATAAGCCGCTTTCCCATGAGAACGGACAGAGCTGCCGATCGTCCAGCCGTCGGCAGGTCTGTTTTTTGGGGTGATTACCAGGTTGGAACCAGAATGGCGCGCGGCTCCAAAAACTCATCCAGACCATAAGCGCCAATTTCGCGACCAATGCCCGATTGCTTGAAGCCGCCGAACGGCGCGTGAGGATCATGCGGTGCACCGTTGATGATGACCCGGCCGGCGATCAACCGGTCAGCAACAGCCAGCGCGCGGGTTGTGTCGGCAGAAAGCACATAGGCCTGCAAGCCATAATCGGAATCATTGGCGATCTCGATTGCTTCGTCGTCATCGCAGTAAGTGATGACGCTCAGAACAGGCCCGAATATCTCTTCGCGGGCGATCCTCATGTCGTTCGTCACATCGGTAAAGATTGTCGGGCGAACAAACCACCCTCTACTGATCCCGTCCGGGCGTCCCTCGCCACCGGTCAAAACAGTCGCACCTTCCTGCTTGCCGAGTTCGATATAGGATTGGATACGCTGCCATTGCCGTTCATTGACTAGCGGCCCGATCCTGACATCCGGATCACCGGGATTGCCAACCTTCAGCTTCTCTGTCTCGCTCTTCAATTGTGCCAGTATCTCGTCACGACGCGAAAGCGGGATCAATATCCTGGTTCCGGCAACACAGGCTTGTCCGCTATTGGCAAAGCCGCTCATCAGGGCAACCGGTATCGCTCTATCCAGATCGGCATCGTCAAGCACGATTGTCGGCCCCTTGCCGCCTAGCTCCAGAACAACCCGTTTCATCGTCTCAATGGCCGCACGCTGGATGATTTTTGCAGCAGCAGTGGAGCCGGTAAAGCTGACAGAAGCAACATCAGGATGTGTGGTCAGTTCTGCTCCTACAACCGGACCGAGGCCGTTTACAACATTCAGCACACCAGCCGGCAGATCTGCGGCATGCAGGCATTCCAGCAATATCTGGGTCTGGATAGCGCTCTGTTCGGCAGGTTTGATCACGACGGTGGAACCTGAACCAATGGCGTGGGCCAGCTTCGTGGCAATGAAACCAAAGTTGCTGTTCCATGGGGTTATGGCTGCCATGACACCCAGTGGCAGCATTTTAACGGCGCTGGAACCGGCCTGCCTGTCAAAGGTATAGTTCTCGACCGTTTCGGCCATGACATCGAAGATTGATGCGGTGTTCTGCACGGAAAAGCCGGTGAAGTAGGCGGGTGCACCGTATTCATCGGTCATGGCCGCGGTCAGGTCGTCCGTCCGGGCCCGAACCGCCGCACTCAAACGATGCAACATGGCAATACGATCTGCTTTGCTCGTGCGTGACATCGCTGGGAGAGCCCGCTTGGCGGCAGCGATAGCGGCACGCGTGTCATCTGCATTGCCAAGCCTCACTGTTCCGATTTTTTCCTCGGTTGCTGGGTTGAATAGCTCCAATTTGTCAGTGCCTTCAGGCGTAATGAATTGACCGTTGATGTAAATCTTGTCGATGTCTCGCATGTCTTGGCCTCCTTGGCTGTTGACAGAAATATGCGTCGAGGTCATCGATCTTATTAGATACACAATAAGACACGGGCTGATGAGGAACATTGCGCAATGACCAAAGCAAGTCTCGCCGAACTTGAAGCGGTTGCTGTCGTTGCTCGGAGGGGCGGTTTTCGGGCAGCGGCGCGGGAACTTGGCGTATCCTCGTCAGGCCTTAGTCACGCAGTTGCGGGTCTTGAAGAGCGTATGGGTGTTCGCCTGTTCAACCGCACCACCCGCAGCGTGGTGCTGACCGCAGCCGGCGAGCGGTTCATCGAGACAATTGCCCCGGCATTAGCTGCAATTGAAGGTGCGCTTGAAAATGCCGGAGAGCATGTGGCAGAACCGTCAGGTTTGTTGCGGCTGAACATGGCACTGGGTGCCGCGCGGTTCATTCTCCAGCCTCTGGTGCTCGAATATCTCAAACGGTTTCAGCGCATGCATGTCGAGATCGTCACGGATTCGGAACTGGTGGATGTCATCGCCAACGGATGTGACGCTGGCATCCGGTTGGAAGATCGCGTGCCACCAGATATGATCGCGGTACCCATCATTCCTGACATGCGCGAGGTCGTCGTCGCTTCGCCGGATTATTTTAAACAGCGCAGCATACCTCTTCATCCCAAGGACCTGCTGACGCACGAATGCATTCGCGCCCGCATGGCAAGCGGTCGCATTTATCGCTGGGAATTTTCCAAGGAGAATGAACGCCATGCGCTCGATGTACCTGGACGAATGGTACTGGATGAAAGTGGCTTGATGCTTGACGCCGCGCTCAGCGGTGCAGGTATTGCCTATCTGTCGGAACGCGCGATCTCACCCCATCTGGACAGCGGCGATCTGCAGATCGTTCTTAGCGATTGGACACCGTCCACGCCCGCTCTCTGCCTTTATTACCCGGGCCGTCGGCACGTTCCGCAAAAGCTGCGGGCATTTATAGACCTTGCACGTGAGTACTCACGCAAAGGCAGCCTCACGACATCGGCATCTCTTGGTCGCGGTTAAATGCAGCGTCTCTTGGCCCACCGGTAAGAGACGCCTTCTTTCTTGTGTTCAATAGGCCATGGCAAGGCTGAACAGACCTGCAAGCGCTGAAGGCTCTGTCGAGGCAATGTCATAGATGCACGGTGCGGCAAACACCGACGCCACAACAGCCAGAATAACGATCTTTCGCATGTTGCCCTCCCGTCAAATCAGCTTGAGCTCTACGTTGATATTACCGCGTGTTGCCTTGGAATAGGGGCAATTCTGATGCGCCTCCTCAACGAGCGCACGCGCCAGTTCAGCCTCCAGGCCAGGCAGGCTGATATTGAGACGTGCCTGCAGAAAATAGGCATCACCGGTCATCCCGAGATCAACCTCGGCATCGACAGCCGTTCCCTCGGGAAGACGCAACTTGCGCTTGGCCGCAGCCAGCCCCATTGCTCCGATAAAGCAGGCCGACCAGCCAGCTGCGAACAGTTGCTCCGGATTGGTGCCGGGTTTTGAGGTTCCTGGTGGCGACAGCTTCACATCAAGCTGTGCATCATCGCTACGGGCAAATCCATCGCGACCACCTGTGGTGTGGGTCTTGCCTGTATAGAGAACCTTTTCAATCTGGGTCATGGAAACACTCCTTTGTTGCTGACAAGGCGTGTTTTGACGGATCGACGTATCTTGCGTGTTTCAGAAAACCATTGAAATGTAAGCTATTGTAGGGCCTAGAGCGCGAGATACTTTGACGTACAATTCAAAGGCTTTATTCAATGATCGAAGCGCTCAGTCGAGCGTGAGTTCCGCAACCAATCCGCCACCATCACGATTGTACAAACGCACCGAACCACCAATTGCCGCTGAAAGCTGCTGGGCGATCGCCAGACCAAGCCCCGTCCCGCCAGTCTCGCGATTGCGGGATTGCTCCAATCGGAAGAACGGCTGCATGGCAGCCTCCAGCATATTCTCGGGAATACCCGGGCCACGATCGAGAACGCTGATAACCGTTTGCCCCTGATTGCCCTGCGTCACGCAGATTTCGGCAGCCCCGGAAAACTTGATCGCATTGTCGATGAAATTTGTGAGTATCCGCCGCAACGCATGCGGTTTGGTCGCCACCGTACCTTTGACAAGATCGATGACGCGGACTGCCTTGCCGGTGTCCTGATAATCGTAGGCGATGCTGTCGATGAACGAAGAAAGATCGATCCGCGACAGCTTTTCAGCATTGCCATGCGAACTGCGTGCATAGGCAATACCGTCCTGCACCAGTCGTTCGATTTCACTGAGATCACCGACCAGCTTGTCTTTTTCAGGCGTATCGTCCGCCATTTCGGCCCGCAGGCGCATCCGGGTAATCGGCGTTTGCAGATCGTGCGAAATCGCCGCCAGAATTTGCACGCGTTCTTCCAGATGGTGGGCAATCCGATCCCGCATGGCGTTAAAGGCACGCCCTGCCCGTGCGACTTCAGCAGGGCCTGTCTCGCTCATCGGCGCGCCTTCTTTGCCGGGATCCACCGCATCGGCAGCGGCCGCGAGATCCGCAAGCGGACGGATCGCCTGACGCACAGCTAACCACGTGCACAGTATCAGCAATGCCATCTGGATGGCGAACACATAAGGAAGCCAGCTGGCTATCGGCATGACACCGCGCGGCGTGACATCGATCGTCAGCTGGGAGCCATCAGACAGGACGACATGCCCCTGCAGCCGTTTGTCATCACCGGGAATTGCCTCAACCTTAAGCGGAAACCGGTGGCCGGCCGCCTCTTCGATCCGCTCGGCGATTTCTGCAGCACGGCCTGACATGTCTGGTATACCGGCAAGACCCCGCCCCAGCACGAGACGGTAGTTTCCGCGGCTGAGCCGGTCAATCCATTGTGGTCTCTCATCCGCTGGTAAGCGGTCTATAACGGCGATAGACGTCGCCAGATCGCTTTCCAGCGTGCCGAGCATCACCGCCTTGGCCGACATGTAGCGTTCTATGAAGAGAATGCTGAAAGAAAGACTGTAGGCGATCGCCAGACCGGCAAACAGAATGATGAAAAGCCTTGATCGCAACGTACCAGGCCACCAGCCTTGGCGGTCAGCCCCGTTTTTTGCAGCATCGATTTTGCCAACGCTGGTCATGTCCTGGTTTCCGAAATCTCGACCGGGACGGAAAAGACATAGCCTTCCGCCCGGACGGTCTTGATGTAGGTTGGCTCACGCGCATCATCACCCAATCTCTGCCGCAACCGGCTGACGAGAAGATCGATCGAACGGTCAAACAGTTCGGCATCGCGACCTTGTGTCAGGTTCAGCAGTTGATCGCGATTGAGCACCCGCTGCGGGTGATCGATAAATACCCTCAGCAAACGGTATTCCGCACCGCTGAGCGCAATTTCCGTTCCTTCTCCGTCAAGCAAATGGCGGCCGACCGTATCCAGACGCCAGTTACCAAAGGTCAACAGACGCCCTGCTTCGCTGATTTGCAGATTTGGCGGCAACATTCGTGTCCGGCGCAAAACCGCTTTGATGCGGGCAAGAAGTTCACGCGCAGCAAACGGTTTGGGCAGATAGTCATCTGCCCCCATTTCCAACCCGATGATCCGGTCCATCTCGTCATCGCGCGCAGTCAGCATCAACACCGGTGTCGCCTTGTGTTTGCCAGCCCGCAGTTCACGACACAGAACAAGCCCGTCGTCGCCCGGCATCATGACATCGAGCACGATCAGATCGACGGTGTTGTTATCGAGAAATGTCCGCATCTGCCGCCCGTCAGCGGCCACCGTTGTGCGCAATCCGTTCTTTATCAGATAGCTCGAAACCAGTTCGCGGATGTCACGGTCGTCATCGACGACCAGAATGTGGTCTATGTGTTCCATGAATGTCTTCAACGTCTTGGGGCTGGCACGCGGTGCTATACCGCATGCGTAATCTACTCTGACAAGAAAAGATATTGGCTCCTAAAACTTGCCAATGTCGAGAACCGCCTGCGCAAATGCCTGTGGTGCTTCCTGCGGCAGGTTATGGCCTATGCCACCAGTGATATTGCGGTGTTCATACCTGCCGGAAAATCTCGCGGCATATGCCGATGGGTCAGGATGGGGCGCACCGTTGGCATCACCTTCCATGGTGATGGTCGGGACGGTGATAACAGGCAGTTTGGCAAGCCGCTGCTCATAGGCATCGTACTGTGCTTCACCCTCCACCAGTCCCAGCCGCCAGCGATAGTTATGGATGGTGATATCAACATGATCAGGATTGTCGAAAGCCGGGCTTGAGCGATCAAAAGTCGCATCGTCAAACGCCCATGTTGGAGACGCTGTCTTCCAGATCAGCCGCACGAAATCACGGGTGTTGGCCGCATAACCGGCGCGACCCCGTTCTGTCGCAAAATAAAACTGATACCACCATGATAGTTCGGCCGCAGGCGCTAGCGGCTTCTTGTTGATATCCTGACTGCCAATGAGATAGCCGCTGACAGACACCAGCCCCTTGCAGCGTTCAGGCCAGAGGGCCGCCATGATATCAGCGGTGCGCGCACCCCAGTCGTAACCGGCAACAATTGCCGTCTCGATATCAAGTGCATCCAGAAGTGCAATCATATCCACAGCGAGAGCCGATTGCTGGCCGTTGCGCGGTGTATCGCCGGAAAGGAACCGGGTTGTCCCGTATCCACGCAAGTAAGGTACAATCACCCGGTAGCCCGCCGATGCCAGAATTGGCGCGACATCGACATAGCTGTAGATGTCATAGGGCCATCCATGCAGCAGTAAAACCGCGGGACCGTCAGCGGGACCTGCCTCCGCGTAACCGACACTGAGAACGCCAGCATCAATCTGCTTCAAGGCCGCAAATTCTGTATGGCCATCCGCCTTTGTTGCGGCACTCATCGCCGTCTGCGGCGGTGCGACTGCGGCTTCAGCCTTTGCCAGGGCGGGAACGCCGAGCTCGACGGCAGCGGCAGCCATTGCGGCGACACCGAAAAAGTGACGGCGATTGAGATTGATTTCGTTGCTCATGAGCTTTCTCCGATTTGCATAATCACGATCAAGAGAAAGCCCGTGCCATGTATCTCCGGTGTGTCGTTGACGACCGAAATTGCATGAGCATGTAGCTTTTAGGCTCCCAGATACAATTCGATACATTTTGCAGGGCGACCGGACACATGCGGGATACGTCGTGACGACCACATTGGCGTCATCGCTGGTTTTACGATCATCACATCACACCAGCTCCACGTTTCAAGGAGACGACGATGACGCTTCTTATCATTGCCTATCTGGGCGGAGCCCTGACCATTCTCAGCCCATGCATCCTGCCCATTCTTCCCTTCATCTTTGCCCGAACCGGGCAGCCATTTCTGCGCGATACATTGCCGATGCTCGCAGGCATGGCGGTAACCTTTGCGCTAGTGGCAACGCTGGCAGCCGTTGGTGGCAGCTGGGCAATCCATGCGAATGAATACGGGCGGCTTGCCGCCATAGGCTTGCTGGCGATTTTCGGCGTAAGCCTGCTGTCGCCACAGATTGCGGCTGTCATCACACGGCCTGTTGTCGATCTTGGAAACCGGCTTATCAATGCCCGTGGCAAACCCGGCTCGGCAAGCTCTCCTGTCAGTGCACTCATTCTCGGTGTTGCAACCGGTCTATTATGGGCGCCCTGCGCTGGCCCTATTCTTGGCCTTGTGCTGACCGGAGCAGCTCTCAAGGGTGCCAATCTCGAAACGACCTTGCTGCTGGCCGCCTATGCGGCAGGTGCTGCCACATCTCTTGGTCTTGCGCTTTTGCTCGGCGGTAAAGTCTTCGCCACTCTCAAGAATTCTCTTGGGGTCAGCGAACGCATTCGCCAGGCTCTGGGTGTTGCTGTTCTGGCAGGTGTCGGGGTGATTGCTCTTGGCCTCGATACCGGTCTGCTCGCACGGCTTTCCTATGCCAGTACATCTGCCTTCGAACAGGCCATCCTTGACAGCGTTCATCCCAAAACAGACGGTTCCAGCTCGTTTGACGTGGCAAGCAATGGCAAGACCGTGGCGCCAGCAGACCTGACCACGTCATCTCAAGCCAATCTGCCGGTTGAAGGTCGCGCGCCATCGTTTAGCGGTGCGGTTGAATGGCTGAACTCGCCACCGCTTACCTCGGAGCAATTGCGTGGCAAGGTCGTCCTTGTCGACTTCTGGACCTACTCCTGCATCAACTGCATTCGCACCGTTCCCTTTGTCCGCGCCTGGGCAGAAAAATACAAGGATCAGGGGCTTGTCGTCATTGGCGTTCATGCGCCGGAATTTGCCTTTGAAAAAAAGATCGACAACGTCCGTAAAGCGGTTGGCGACTTCAAGATCGATTACCCCGTTGCCATTGATAACGACTACAAGATCTGGCGCGCCTTCGAAAACAACTATTGGCCGGCCCATTACCTGATCGATGCCAATGGCCAGATCCGGTACCACCACTTTGGCGAAGGAAACTACCGCCAAACGGAACAGGCAATTCAGGATTTGCTGCACGAAGCCGGCAGCAACATGCCGACCAGCACACCTGTCGACCCCGCTGCACAGGGGGCCGAGGCAAGCCCTGATCTCAAGAATATCCGCTCTGGCGAAACCTATCTCGGTTATCAACGCGCGACCGGTTTTGTCTCACCCGAAACCGTCGAGCCAGGCGTCGCGACTAATTATTCTGTCGACGACCCTGATCTCAACCAATGGGGGCTGGCTGGCACATGGACCATTGACCCGGAACAGGCCGTCTCAAACAAGCCCGACGATAAGATCGTTTCCCGCTTTAGCGCCCGTGACCTGCATCTTGTCCTTGGTTCCGGTCAGGCCGGCAAACCCATCCGTTTTCAGGTCACCATTGATGGCAAAGCACCAGGTGCAGACCATGGCGCCGACATTGATGCCAACGGTTACGGCACGGTCAGTTCGACAAGACTCTATCAGCTCGTTCGCCAATCCGGCGACGTAACAACCCGCAAATTCGAAATCCGCTTCCTTGATCCCGGTGTGGAAGCTTACGCCTTCACATTCGGCTGATGCCTGCCCCTATCCCCATTTTCAAAAAAGGAAACCTCTCCATGCAGCGTTCTATTTCCACCATGGCAATAACCTTCGTCGCTAGCCTTGCCGCTTTTGCCGCCCATGCAGCCGACATTAAAAACATTGTTGTCGTTCATGGCGCCCTTGCCGATGGGTCTGGCTGGAAGACGGCAACTGAGATTCTCGAAAAGCGGGGTTTCAATGTCACGATTGTCCAACAACCAATCACCTCGCTGGCCGACGATATTGCCGCAACCAACCGGGTGCTCGACATGCAAGATGGTCCGACCCTGCTGGTCGGCCACAGCTATGGTGGCGTGGTTATTACCGAAGCAGGACATAACAACAAGGTCGCTGGCCTCGTTTACGTGGCGGCCTTTCAACCGGACAAGGGCGAAAGCTTGTTGTCGCTGGCAAGTTCCAAGCCGTCTTCGGGCATGAATATCCGCGAGACACCCGACGGTCAGTATCTCTATCTCGACCCGGCAGCTTTCGCGAAAGACTTTGCGGCGGACCTTCCTCAGGATGAAACGGCTTTTATGGCAAAGGCGCAGGTTTTTGCATCCAAACAATCCTTCTCTGCCAAGGTCGGTGACCCCGCCTGGAGGGCCAAGAACAGCTGGGCAATCGTCGCGACGCAGGATCGTTCAATCAATCCCGAGCTTGAGCGTGACATGGCCAAACGTGCAGGCAGTGCGATCACCGAAATAACAGCAAGCCATGCGGTCTTTGCCTCGCAACCGGACAAAGTCGCAGATGTGATTGAGGCTGCGGCACGACAGTCTTCAAAATAAAAGCCAGCGCTACTAAGCGTGTTGGTTCCCGATGTCAGCCGCCCACACGAAAGGGCGGCTGAATGGATTGCTCGCTAGAGACTTCCGACCCCGCCATCGACCAGCAGTTCCGTGCCGACAACGAAGGATGCTTCATCGGATGCAAGGAATACTGCGGCCTTGGCAAGTTCCAGTGGCGTGCCCAAACGACCGATTGGCACCAATTGCCGGATTTCACGGCGCAACGCCTCTTCCGCGTCACTTTCCAGACCAAGTTTACCGAGCGCAGGTGTTTCGGTTGGACCGGGGCTCAATCCATTGACCCGGATGCCTCTGTCTTTGAACTCGCCGGACAAAGTCCGCGCCAGTGACAGAAGGCCAGCCTTGCTGGCGGCGTAGGCACTGGACTGCGGCAAGCCGATATGAGCGGAAACCGAGCCGCAGAGAATGACCGAAGCCGGAGCCTTCAACAGCGGTAAAAGTGCCTGAACAAGGAAAAATGGCCCCTTCAAATTGGTCGCGAACAAGGCGTCATACGTTGCCTCGTCCCAGTCTTCCAGCGGATGGTGTGTTACATCGCCCGCATTGATGAACACCACATCGAGGGCTCGCCATGCCTCACCCAATTGCGCCGCCAGGTGACGTTGCGCCGCGATATCACCCGCCTCGTTGGATATGGCGATGACATCGCCACCCAATTGACGTTTTGCGTCCTCCAACCGTTCGACTGAGCGCCCGGTGATGGCAACCTTTGCCCCCTCCTTCAGGAATTGGCGCGCCGTTTCCAGCCCAATGCCGCTGGTCCCACCGGTTACCAGCGCGTGTTTGCCTGCAAGGCGTCCCATAACTATGTCTCCTTTTTTGATGCGAGACGATTGTCAGGTCTTTAGTATCTTTTGTATAGTAGGCACCAAATTGCTACTAAAGGAAAAAAATGAAAAAACGCATGGAGCAAATTGAACAAGGTGTACGGTGCCCAATGGTTGATTTCGTCAATCTCATCTCCGGCAAATGGGCAATCCCCGTGCTTTATCGCCTGATTGTTGAAAACCGGCCGGTGCGTTTTGGCACCCTGCAACGTGCAGCGACGCCCGTCACTCAGAAGGAACTGACCCGTCACCTCAGGCTTTTCGAAAAACAAGGCTTGGTGAAACGCACGGTCTATCCGGAAATGCCGCCAAGAGTGGAATATGAAATTACAGAACTTGGCCGCACACTGAAACCAACGCTGGATTCTCTGGCCGTCTGGATGACCACACACGGTCCATCGATCCGCACGACGATTAGCGAGGAAGTTGACGCTTAGCACTATCAACCCAGTGTGCCATCCTTCAAGAGAGGCCGTGTCACCGCCACGATGGCGTCAATGGCGACCCGCACGCGGGGCAACATAACAGGAGATGCAGGCCAGATTGCATGAATCGGCAGATGTCCGGCGATCCTATCGTCCATCAAGGAGACCAGCCGACCGCTGACCAACTCATCTCGTACAAGCCAGCGTGGCAAAAGGCCAAGCCCCTGCCCATCGCAGATCGCCGAATGTGTCAACAGACTCCCATCAAGCACAAGGCGCGCCTTGGGGTGCCAGTTCACCATTTCCCCGTCGAGACTGCGAAATTGCCACGGTGCGGGTTTGCCCTGACGCGGCGCTGCGATCACATCGTGATCGTCGAGATCCGCCACACTTTGTGGCACGGGCCGTGTCTCGAAATAGCTGGACGAACCGCATAGAGCGAGTTGCTGCAGCCCCAAAGATCGAGCGGTCAGGCCGCTGACATCGGGTATCTCGCCAATTCTGACAGCAAGATCCGTCGTGCCATCCAGGAGATTGCTTGGCTCCGTCGATGTTGAAATACTGAAATCAAGGTTCGGCCATTCTCGGCAGAGTGCATAGAGCGCCGGTGCGATAATTTTTGCGCCGAAGAGCGGCGGCAGGCTGACTTGAAGGGTACCGGCCGGTTCATGCGCAAGGCCTGCGATGGCCACTTCAGCGCGCTCTATTTCGCTGCGTGCCCGTAAACATACGTCGCGATACACCAGCCCTTCCGCCGTCAGGTTGAGGACGCGCGTCGTACGCTGAAACAGCCGAATGCCCAGGCGGCTTTCCAACCTGCCGATGGCCTTTGCCACCGCTGACGCCGAGAGCCTTAAACGAAGCGAGGTCGCAACGAAGCTGCCCGCCTCGCAGACCGTGAGAAACACGCCAATATCGTCGCCAGATTGATGTCGCATGGCAGTCTATTAGCGAATTTTGGTCGGCAATCGAAGGAAAATTATGCGTTTCCAAGTCGTTTGTGAGATAGGATATGGTTGCGCTCATGAGCACACATCGAACCTACACCATCATCGGGGGTACGTCCGGCATCGGACTGCCCCTCGCCCGCAAACTCATTGAACGTGGCGACCACGTCTTTCTCGGCGGACGGTCGCCAGAGCGGCTTGCCACGACACTTACAACATTGGGAGAGCGGGCTTCCGGTCGCACCGTGGAGATTACCGACAAGACGTCGCTCCGTGATTTTTTCGCAGAAGCGCCCATTCTTTCAGGCCTTTTTACACCGGCCGCGTCTTACCAGACCGGTTCCTTTACAGACGGTGACATCACCACCAGCGAAGACCTGTTCAAGGCAAAATTCTGGGGCCAGTACTGGGCTGTTCACGGTGCCCTTCCCCGTCTGGCACCAAATGCATCTGTTGTTCTCATGGCGGGTGCTGCCTCGGTCCGTCCGATTGGTGCACCGGCCTACGCCGCCTGCAATTCGGCGCTGGAAGGGCTGGCCCGCGGGCTTGCCATCGAACTCAATCCGATCAGGGTAAATTGCCTTTCCCCTGGCACCACCGATAGCGACCTTTGGCGAAACCGACCGCAGGAAACACGTGAGCCAGCCTATGAATACTGGAGCAAACTTTGCCTCGTTCAACGCCCGGCAACGGTCGACGAACAGGCGCATGCAGCCCTGTTTCTGCTCGACAACACCAACATGACTGGCAGCACTTTGTTCAGTGACGGTGGGTATTCGTTACGCTAGTCGACTGTATCAGTGTGCCATAGTCCGTGCAGATCAGGCGTCGTATGGACTATGGCCACGGCGCCTCCCTCGGTAGATTACGCCGATCTAAAACATGACCAATTGAAGAAAGTATATTGAAATAAAAACTACAAATGTGTAGTCAGGCCAACGTGACGCCGCCGTGGCATCGCCTTGGAGACATCGCGGCCCCGCCGCCGAGAGAGACACATGACCCTGACTCGCCTCTTTTCCAACCATACTTTGCGCGCACTCTGCGCAACATTTGCAGCAACATTGTTTGCGTTCACGACGACACCGGTCCAGGCGCAGGGGACGCGCACCATCACCCACGAACTGGGTGCAACCGAGATCGCCGGCACCCCTGCTCGCATCGTCGTGCTGGAATTTTCCTTTGTGCAGGCATTGGATTCGCTTGGAGTGACGCCTGTTGGCATTACCGATGACAATCAGCCGGATCGCATCGAGCAGAACCTCGGTAAAAAGATTGAATACAGCTCCGTCGGCACTCGCCTGGAACCAAACCTCGAACTGATCAGCGCACTGCAGCCGGACCTCATCATTGCCGATGAACGCCGCCATGGCGCAATCTACGAACAGTTGAGTGCCATCGCGCCAACCATCGTTCTCAACAGCTGGGATGGCAGTTACAAGGACATCAAGGATGCCGTCATAACGATCGCGGATGCTATCGGTGACAAGGCCAAGGGTGAAAAGGTCGTTGCCAACCATGAGGCAAAGATGGCCGCCATCGCCGCAAAAATCCCGGCCGGCAATGATCGCAAATTCATGCTTGCCGTTGCCACAGCCGACAATTGGTCTTTGCACACGTCCGATTCCTTCAGTGGCTCGATCTTTGCAGCCATCGGCGTTGAAGCTGCCATTAAGGCCGACAAACCGGTTGAAAGTGGCGTTGGTCTGGAACGTCTCGTTGCCGTCAATCCCGATGTTCTGCTTGTTGCCACCGATCCAGGCGGCACCATTTTCGACCGCGTGCAGGACAATTCCGCTTGGAAAGCCATTGCCGCCGCAAAGAACAATCTAGTCTTTGAAGTGAACCGTAATCAATACGCCCGTTTCCGCGATCTTCGCACCGCGGAACTGATTGCCAATGACGTATTGAACAAGGTTTTCAATGTCCAATAAGGCCGAGAGGGCCACGGGGCCTTCTGCCCATGAAAACACCAAGATCGGGTGGAGCGGAGCTTTTCGCCGCCATCCGGTCTGGCTGTTTGGTATTCTGCTGGTATTGCTGTCAATTGTGGCTATCGGCAATCTTATGGTGGGAGCCGCTGGCCTCACCATCCAGCAATCGCTTGCCGCCCTGTTCCAGCCTGATAGTTCGGTGGAAACTGCGCTGATCTGGGATGTTCGCCTGCCGCGCGTGTTGCTTGCCATACTGGTCGGCGCCAATCTGGCTGTCGCCGGTGTATTGATCCAGGCACTGACCAGAAACCCGCTCGCCTCACCTCAGACATTCGGCATCAATGGTGGCGCAGCATTAGCGATTGTCGTTTGCGTCATTGCACTCCCCGGACTTTCCGGCGGAACAACGGTGCTACCGGCGTTTGCTGGCGCAGCGGCCATCGGCTTCATCATGTGGGTGCTATCGCTTTCCAACGCCATCACGCCGCTGAAACTGGCGCTCGCAGGCGTGGCTCTGCAACTGGTGCTCGCCGCTCTTGTGCAGGCAGTGCTTATTGCCAACAATGCATCCACAGACATTGTCTACTGGCTGGCGGGTTCTGTCACCTCTGCCCAGTGGCCAAAGGTTCTGATCATTCTGCCATTCACAGTCATCGGTATCATCATCACCATTGCAGGCGGCCATCATTTCGGTCTGCTGGCGCTGGATGCAAGCACCGGCCAATCGCTTGGCCAGAATGCCCGGCGAACTGGTGGCCTTGCGTCAATATTGATCGTTGTCCTCGCCGGTTCATCTGTCGCTGTTGCCGGTCCAATCGGCTTTGTCGGACTGATGGTGCCGCACATCGTCAGAAGCCTTATCGGTGAAGACTTGCGCACCGCACTGAGCCTCAGCACCGTCGCAGGTCCACTGCTTCTTGTCGGCGCCGATCTTGGTGGCAAACTCGCGACTTACCCGGCCGAACTGCCGGTTGGCATCGTCACTGCCATTCTTGGCGCACCAGCCTTTTTGCTTATCACGTGGAGAAACCGCAATCGATGAACGCAGCGCTGGTTGATCCATCAACATCTCACCCCTTGCGCACCACGCTGGTATGCGTTGGCCTTGCGGTATTGCTCGTTCTGCTTGCCTTGGTCAGTATGGCACTTGGCGCTGTCCCGCTTTCTCTCAACCGAGTGCTGGCGGGTCTTTTCGGCGGACCAGATGCCTTCATCATCGGCCAATATCGGCTGCCCCGCGTCATCGTCGCCATTCTCTCCGGTGCTGCACTCGCTTTGGGAGGTCTTTTCTTACAGGTGGCTTTGCGAAACCCGATCGCCTCGCCCGATGTAGTCGGCATCACCAAGGGTGCGGGTCTCGGCGCCATGCTGGCACTGATTTTTGCACCACCAGCCTGGATCATCTGGAGCGTGCCGGTTGGTGTTATCATCGGCGCTGGTGCCGTTGCGGCCCTGCTGCTGGCGATCGGTCGCGGCCTTGGCGGTGGCGTCACCACTCTGGCGCTCGTCGGCGTTTCGCTTGGCGCACTGGCACAAGCCATGATGCAGTTTTTCATGGTGCGTTATCCACGTGGTATCGACCAGAGCATGGTCTGGCTGGCAGGCAGCGTCTACGGCAGCACAATTTCCGACGTTCTGTCGCTGTCAGTCTGGCTTCTCGCCTGCCTGCCCGCAGTTATTCTGCTCGCCATGGTTCTCGACATTTCTGCCTTCGGTGACGATACGCTGAAAAGCCTTGGCATCTCACCCAATCTGTTACGCGCCAGCCTTGTCTTGACCGCAGTGGTCCTGACGGCAGGCGCCGTCGCAAGCGTCGGCAGCATCGGCTTTTTGGGTTTGCTGGCGCCCCATATCGCTCGCCTTATGGTGGGACCACATGCCCGCCATCTCGTTCCAGCCACCGCACTGGCCGGGGCACTGGCACTTCTGCTGGCGGATCTGATCGGACGGCTGGTGGCACTGCCAAATGAAATTCCGGCCGGCATTGTCGCTTCGGTGATCGGTGGACCCTATCTCTTCTTCCTCTTGCTTTGGGAGGCTCGCCGTCGTGGCTGATATCCAACAGGACCGTTTACAAGCTGCAACCTTGAGCGTCGGTTATGGCAATAACCCCGTTCTCAATGAGGTGTCGCTGGCAATCCCGGACGGAAAGATTACGGCGCTGATTGGTGCCAACGGCTCGGGTAAATCCACATTGCTGCGTACCTTGGCACAGGTCCTAAACCCTTTCGGCGGAACGGTCCTGCTGGATGGCAAGGACATTACTCAAAACCCACGCAAGGCTGTCGCCCGCATCATGGCGCTATTGCCACAAAATCCTGTGGCACCGGATGGTCTGACGGTTCGCCAGCTGTGCCGCTTCGGTCGTTATCCGCACAAGCCGTTACTGGCGCGCTCCAGCGACCATGATGAAGCGGTGGTCGATACCGCTCTTGCCGCCGCAGGCCTGGCCAATCTCGCAAACCAACCGCTGCACCGTCTGTCGGGCGGTCAACGCCAGCGCGCCTGGATCGCCATGGCACTTGCGCAGGAAACACCCATTCTGCTGCTCGATGAACCAACAACTTATCTCGACATCGCGCACCAGATGGAAGTCCTGCAACTGCTGCGTCAACTCAATAAGCAGCAAGGGCGCACCGTTGTCATGGTGGTGCATGACCTCAATCATGCCGCCCAGTTTGCCCATCACATTATTGCGGTTGCCGACGGCGGCATTCATGCTGCCGGTAATCCGCAGGAACTGCTGACCGCAGAGCTGATAAAAAGCGTGTTTGGCGTGGCGGCCATGGTCATCCCTCACCCGAGTGATGGCACACCACTTTGCCTGCCACTCGCCGCAGTGTCCTGACAATGACGGCATTCCCATACTGTGTTAGGCAAACCCAATGACCGACCCCTCGCACACAGATTCGGGCGTTGCCCAAGCCTCGGCACTTCTGCGCCGCCATTACGATGCCAATGCGCACACGCTGACACGGACCGAGCGTCGCGTCGCCGATTATCTGCTGACGCTGGCGCCAGCCGATCTGGCATTTCGCAGCGCAGGTGAGATTGCGGTCGCGAGCGACACCAGCGATGCTACCGTCATTCGCACGGCCCGCCGTCTGGGCTTTTCCGGTCTGCCGGAACTGAAACGCCTGATCAATCGGCCTATCGCCACCCACACATCGCCCAGCACACGCCTTGGCCACAAGATCAAATCCGTGGCGCCGGACGCATTAGCGGCCCGCGATGCCATCTTCGCAGCCGCACACGAAATACTGGAAGCAACCCGCGAAGCGCTTGATCCCGGCGCTATCGAGCAGGCGGTGACACTGTTTGAAAATGCCGGAACCGTCTGGTGTCTCGGCATTGGCGTGGCGGAACAACCAGCACGCCATCTGGCCACCGGTCTGTTGCGCGCTGGCCTTGTCACGCAGACCGTTGCAAGTAGCGGCTTTGATCTTGCCAACAGCATGATTGGCCTTCGCAAGGGCGATACACTGGTGATTTTTCATGCCGCGACCCGCCGTAAGGATATCGCCGCGCTGATAGAGCACGCTGGCAAGATTGGCGTTTCAACCGTTCTGGTGTCCGGCACTCAGCTCAATGAATTGTTCCGCGATCAGGTAACAGTTGCCCTGCATTCCATGGCTGTGGCGTCGAAATTGGCCAGTTGGCTGATTGGTGCAACCGTTATCGGTGATCTCCTCACTTTCCGGTTCTCCGCAAGGAATACGGCGCGCGCCACCGCAACGCATGACAATCTCAACCAATTACGTGCAAAATTCGAATAAAGCTGTTTTTCTACAATGCTTGGCTGGGCCTCCGGCCCCAAGACCTGCGCCACTTTACACGCATCCAGATCTCACCATCGTCACAACACCACACCAATGTACGGTTGAGAAAATTATGTTTTTTCAGCGTGATCTGTCCGGTTATGGTATTTATTTGACCGATTGCAGAATCAACTCCGTAAATTATTTGCTGCCCGGCAGCAGTGACCTTGGAATATCATGCTCAAGATTGATCAGCGAACCTCGCGCGCGATGAACCGGCGCCTTGTCCTAAATTTGCTGCGCCGGGAAGGTCCATTGAGCAGGGCCGAAATCGCTGATGTGACGGGACTTAGCCGGGCCACGGTCACCTTCGTTGTTGGCGATCTCGTCAAGGAAAACTACCTCATCGAGCAGGAAACGACACGTGGTGCCAGCGGTCGACGCCCGACACCAGTGGCCATCAATTATGATGGTCATGCGGCTATCGGCATCAAGATGAACATCGACAGGATTGAGTGCATCCTGACGAACCTCTCGACAACACCAATCCTGTCTCACGCGATTGACTATTCCAACACCCGTCCTGAGACAATTGTCGAGGCATCCCATCAGGCAATCAAACACCTGATTGCCAATGCGCCCAAAGGGATCGGCCCAGTAACAGGCATTGGTTTTTCAATGCCCGGCATCATCGACAATCGCAACGGAATTTGTCTGAAAAGCCATCGTTTTGGCTGGAACAATGTACACTTCGCCGAGCAGCTATTTGCAAAATCACGCATCCCCGTGTGGATGGAAGATGACACGATTGCCTTTGCGCTGGCTCACCACCTTTTCGGGCTCGGCCGCAACGTCGGCACATTTATCGCACTCGCCATTGGTGCCGGTATTGGCTCCGCGACCGTGGCAGATGGTGTGGTTCTTCGAGGTGCGCATGGCCACGCCGGCAAACTGGGGCACGTTAAACAACATCTGGAAGGACCGCTTTGCGAATGCGGTCAACGAGGCTGTCTGCAGGCATCCTATTCCGAACCCGCCATTGTTGCCCGGTGGCGCAAAACCAAGGGCTTGCCTGCCGCCAAGGACCGCTTTGACATGCTGGAAGCTGCTAAAGAGGGTGATGCCGAAACACGTGCAATTCTGAGGGATGCAGGCGAGCAGATCGGCATCCAGCTTGCAGCCCAGATCAATACGATTGACCCGGAAATCGTTATCGCAGGTGGCGAGGCAACCGCATTCGGGGCCTTCCTGCTCGACCCGATGACGGAAACGCTGGGAAAATACTGTTTTATGCAGGCGCCACCCATACTAGCGGATGAGCGCGACAATTTCTGGAGTCCGGGTGCTGCAGCGCTCGCGACCCAACGACTGTTCGACTTCGAAGTCGATGTGGCCGCAGACGAAACAGCAGTCTGACCAGCCCGCTACGCAGATACAAAAACGTGCGGGGCACCTAGTTCCCCGCACGTCTTGATAGCTCAAGCATCACTCTCCTGGGAGGGTGGAGACTTAGCTGAGCTCAATCACCAGGCAGCCGTAGCCAGCCAGTTCAGTTGCGCCTGACACGGCTGAATCCGTCAACAGATCCTGACCAGCAGGCAGTGCCTTGAAAGAGCGGCTTTCGCTTGTCGTGTTGATGACGAAAAGCAGGCGACGATCTTCTGCCGTGCGGAGCGATACTTCGACGCCGGATGGCAAATCTTCAACCAGAGGCTCGGCACCCGACTGTGCAATGACAGTCGATACCAGAAGCTCAACCACCTCAGGTGTGAGATAGGTTGCGAGATAGATCGCACGTCCCTGCCCGACGTTGCGCTCGGTCAGCATCGGTTTTCCAGCCAGGCTGCGATCGGACCAGGACCCCAGGACCTTCACATCGTCAGCGATTTCGATGGTCTCGTAGAGATGTTCGGCCGTCGCCTCTCGGTTGCCAATCTGCATCTTGTAGGACCGTTCCGACGACGAAGACGGCAGAACCTGCGGCGGCACATACATGCCGGCATCAGGCGCATTGCGCTGGAAAAGACCTTGCCCGCCAGCCGCCACAACACGGCCGAACTCTTCAACCCTCACTCCGGTCAATTCGCAAAGCTGTGCGCCCGGTGCCTGCTCACGAATAATGTGGTTGTTGCGATCCCGGGTGCCGGTCATCGCACCAACAATCACCGTACCGCCCGCCTCAACAAAGGAACGCAGTTTTGGTGTCCAGGCATTATCCCACATGACCCAATGCGGAATGTAGTAGACCTTCAGGCGAGACAGGTCGTCTTCCGGATGGACGAAGCCGGTCGCATAACCGTTCTGATAGGCGAAGCGATGCAGATGAACTGCATCTTCCACCGGCGACGGCAGGCCGATCGGATAAGTCTTGTGGGCTTCCTGGTTGTCGAAGTCCGCGCCGGCAATGCCGATATCGATCTGAACACTGGTGCCCAGCAACTTGCTCTTGATCTTGTTGATGTCCGACGCGAAATGACGTGCCTCTTCATAACGGCGACGTGGCACGTCATCGTGGTCGAGAATACCCATCCAGTAGATTTCCGCACCAAAATGCGCCGGGCGCCAGCGGAAGAACATCAGACCATCTGCACCCCGCGCCACGGATGACAGTGCCATGCGGCGCATTTCGCCGGGCTCTGGTGTCATCGTCGTGAAGGCAGGCTGGCTGCCAAGACCGGATGCCTGCTCCGGCACGATGAAGTTGCCGGAATAGCTGCGGCACAAATCCATCTGCAGGGCTTGCGTTGCGGCATGGCCGCCCGTCCGGCGGAACTCGTCATAGAGCATCGGATAGATATCGAAACCGATGAAGTCGAGGTCTTGACCAAACTGACCACGGAAATCGATGTCGGTGAGATTGCCGAGATTGTGGAAGATGAACCAGTCGGAATTGGTTTCACGCAGGATCTTGACCTGATCATGCTGGAAGGTTGCGGTCGCTACAGCCAGGAAGCGGTGATAGTCCTGGACGTGGCCGGGGCTCAAATAGGATGGTGCCATCGGCATTGGCAACACGACCTGATCGAAATTGTCATAGGCAGTGGCCCAGAAATGGCCGCCCCAGGCGAAGTTCAAATCATCGATTGTCTGATATTTGTGACGTAGAAAGTTACGGAACGCGAGTGCGGCAGAATCCGAGAACGATTCCGACACCGTGGTGTTCAGCTCATTGTCTGTCTGCCAGCCGATAACATAGGGATTGTCCTTATAGTGTTCGGCCATTGCCTTGGTAATGCGGCGGCTGTGGTGACGCAGCACAGGGCTGGTCGTGTCGCAATGCTGGCGTGAGCCGTGGCTTGCCCGACGGCCGTTGCGGTCAACACGCAGCACTTCAGGATAGTTATGTGTCAACCAACGCGGTGGTGTCGCCGTTGGTGTGCAGAGAACGGTGTTGATGCCAGCCTTGCCAAGCACCTCAATCGCCCGGTCGAACAGGTCAAAGTCGAACTTGCCTTCAAAGGGTTCCCAGATGTGCCAGGCAAATTCGCCCATACGCACCGTGTTGAAGCCGAGTTCCTTCATCCGCTCGGCATCACGCTGCCAGTAGCTTTCATTGACATGCTCAGGATAATGCGGCACGCCAAGCAAAAAATCGTCAAGGTTAAGCGTGCGCCAAGCCGAAAGCGGCGCTGGATTGGACCGTTTCATATCTTCAAAACTCCAAATTAAATTAAGTGCGGGTGGCGGCTTTCGCAGGAGTGATCGTTTTGCCGTCAGGCCCGAAGAGGTAAGCGTCCGAGAGGTCGAAGCTAACCTTCACCGACTGACCGTTGGAAAAGGCAACGACATCACCCAATTGAACAGTAATGTTCTGGGTGCCGGTGTCGGAGCCGGTGGTGACCACAGGACCGCCGTCAACGTGAAGGATTGTCTCGCGGCCAAGATGTTCGATCAGGCGGATTTTCGCCTCGAAACTGGCGTCACCGGTCTGCTCTCCGGTTTTCAACCGTTCCGGACGCACGCCAACCTTGACCTTGTCGCCGACAGAAAGTTTCACGTCGGCGATATCGGCAAATTGCAATTCCGGTAGTCCCTCGACAGTGACGCTGACGCGGTTGCCCGAAACGGTCACGACACGACCTTCAAAGAAATTCATGCGCGGCGCACCGAGGAAGCCGGCGACAAAATGGTTGATCGGGTTGGCATAGAGCTCAAGCGGCGAACCAACCTGTTCGATTGCCCCCTTATTCAGCACCACGATCCGACTGGCCATCGTCATCGCCTCGACCTGATCGTGGGTGACGTAAATCATCGTTGAGCCAAGCTCGGCATGCAGCGTCGACAGTTCCACGCGCATCTGCGTGCGCAGTGCCGCATCCAGATTGGACAGCGGTTCGTCAAACAGGAAGACTTCCGGAGAACGCGTAATAGCCCGTCCGATCGCTACGCGCTGGCGCTGGCCGCCGGACAGCTGCTTTGGCCGCTTATCGAGCTGTTCGGTAATACGCAGGATTTCGGCAGCACGCTTTACGGCGGCATCAATCTCGGCCTTTGGCCGTTTTGCCATCTTCAGGCCGAACCCCATGTTTTCGCCAACCGTCATGTGCGGATAAAGCGCGTAAGACTGAAACACCATGGCTATGCCACGATCGCCCGGCTCTTCCTTAGTCACATCACGACCATTGATCGTCAGCGTGCCAGAGGTCACGGTTTCAAGACCGGCAATGGTCTTGAGCAGCGTGGACTTACCGCAGCCGGATGGACCGACCATCACGATAAACTCGCCCTTCTCAATCGTAAGGTTGATGTCCTTCAGCGCGTGGAAACCACTATAGTGCTTTTCGACATTGGTAAGTTCGACGCTTTTCATGCCGATCTTGTCCTTATTGTTCGTCTGGTTGGTGGGCGTCGGGTTCTGGGCGGCAACAGTCATCCTTTGACCGCTCCCATGGTGAGGCCCGAAATGAAGTGCTTCTGCATCAGGAAGAACATGATGACCGGCGGGATCGCGACGAAGATCGTGGCGGCCGAAACAATGTTCCAGGCAGAAACCCATTCACCCTTGAGGTTGGAGAGACCGGCAGTAACCGGTTTGACGATATCACTCTGCGTCAGCACCAGCGCCCAGAAATAGTCATTCCAGATAAAGGTGAAGGCGAGAATGGCAAGTGCTGCGAGCGCAGGGCGGACAAGGGGCACGACAATGTGGATCAGTGTCTGCCAGGGTGACGCACCCTCGGCACGTGCCGCCTGGAACAGTTCGTCCGGTAAGGCGGCAATGAAGTTGCGCATGAACAGTGTGGCAAAGCCGGTCTGGAAGGCAACGTGGAACAGGATCAGCGCATAGAAGGTATCGTAGAGGCCGATCGAAACCATCAGGTCGCGGATCGGAATCATCATGATCTGCTGCGGCAGGAAATTACCGCCGACAAAGATCGCAAAGATCACCATCGAACCCCGAAAACGATAGCGCGACAGCACAAAACCGGTCAGCGTCGAGAACACCAGAACCATGATGACCGAGGGCACCGTAATGATCAGGCTGTTCATGAAATAACGGGTCATCTTGGTCTGTTCGAAGACCGCGACATAGTTCTCGACGAGATTGAACTTGCTGGGCCAGCCCCAGTAGTTTCCGGCCATTACGTCATCAAACGACCGGAAGGACGTCATGATGACGGCAAACAATGGCAACAGCCACAGGACAAGCACCAGCGAAACGCCAGCCATATATCCAAAGCGGGCAAGTTTTTTGTTCTCGGGTATGGGACGAGGATACATCGGATCAGCTCCTCTTTTCGGATTTGATCAGCCCGCGCAGATACCAGGCAATGAATATGGACATGATGAGGAACAGGATGGTGGCAATCGCAGCCCCATAACCGAAACGGTACGAGAAGATCGACTGATCATACATCTGGTAGGCTAGCACCATGGAGGAACCGAACGGACCACCGGCGGTCATCACCGAGATCGCATCGAACGACCGCAGGGCACCGACAACGGTGATGGCAACGGCGATAAAGGCAACTTGGCTGAGCTGCGGCAGAACGATATGGCGCAGCATCTGCCAGCCTTTCGCGCCATCAACACGGCCAGCACCGATCAATTCCTCATCGAGATTGTTGAGACCGGCCAGAAACAGCACCATACAAAAGGCGATCTGTGGCCACAGGGCAGCGCCAACAACAGCGAAGGTCACAAGGTTTTCATCGGAAAGAAGCGCTGGCGCCTCCGCACCGAATGCGTGGTAGATGATGGCCAGCAGACCGAAGGTCGGATCGTAGAACCATCCGAAAATCACACCAACCGTGACGGTTGCCAGCACCAGCGGCATGAAGAACAGCGATTTGATAAATCGCATGCCAGCAATTTTCTGATTGACCAGAAGCGCGATCGCCAGACCGGCGGGTGGCGCCAGCAGGAACGTGATCAGCCAGATCGTGTTGTTCTTCAGCGATACATAGAACTGCGGATCGTCGAACAGTTCACGGTAGTTGCCAAGACCAACCCATGTCTTCGGGCCCATGCCGTCCCAGTCGTAAAACGAGATACGGAACGTCTCAAGCGACGAGGCAATGATGACAACGAGGAAGAGTATCAGGCCCGGCGCAAGCAACAGCGCGGGTGTCAGCCAGTTACGATGGCTGCGCCACCAAAGAGACATGGGCATATCCTATGGAAATGATCGGAGGTGGAACAAGCCCACCTCCTTTTGAAACGAAGCGGCGATCAGCCGTGGATGCGCTGGCGGGTACGCTCGATCTGCGTCAGGATTTGCTCGCGACGCTCAGGCTTTGCCATGAACTCCTGGAAGCCCTTGAGGCCGGCCTGCGCAAGATCAGGATCGCTGTCGCGGTCGTAATACTGCGAAGTGCCCTTGACGTTTTTCAGCTCAGCGACTGCCATTTTCAGGATCGGATCGTCACCGATCGTGCAGTCGCTGCGGGCAGGCACATTGCCTTCCGGCGCAAGGTAAGCACTCAGGTTTTCCGGCTTGTAGAAGTAAGCCAGGAATTCACGTGCCAGTTCCTTGTTCTTCGAACCCGACGGCATGTGGATCGAATCCACCGAGAAGTCCTCGAACTGGTCCATGCCCGGATTGATCGTCGGGAAAGGCGCAAAACGCACATGCTGCAGATCTTCGGCCGGGAACGCATATTTGATAAAGTTGCCGAGATCCATCATCGCGGACTTTTTCTGCACCAGGCTGGCCGCGGCAGGATCCCACTCGTAGGACGAACCGTTTGGCGTGAAGAAATCAGCCTTGATCAACGCTTCCCACTTGTCGAAAACATCCTTGAGCGATGCATCGGTGTATTTCACCTTGCCGTTCATCAGATCCATGTGATGCTCAAGACCATTGATACGCAGGTTCATGTGGTCGAACCACCCGCCGCAAGGCCACTGATCCTTGGTGCCCATGCTCATGGGAATGATGCCAGCCTTCTTGGACTGTTCAGCCAAGGTAAAGAAGTCATCGAATGTCTTTGGAACGGTCAGACCGTGCTGGTCAAACGTATCCTGGCGGTAGAACAGACCCCAGAGGATACCGCCGGTCGGCAAACCATATTGTTTGCCATCAACAGTAACGGAACCGAGCGTACCGCCCAGCACATCCGCATAATTTTCCTTGGCTACGAGATCGGAAACGTCCTCGAACAACCCCTTTTGCACAAAACCACGCATACGGCTGCCGGAGAACCAGAAGCAGATATCCGGCGGGCTTGCCACGAGATAGTTGCGGATCGCGGTCTTATGCGCCTCGTGATCCATGTTATTGACGGTGACATTTGCACCGACAGCCTTGCCAAATTCAGCTGCAATCGTTTCAAGCGCTTTGCGCTGACCGGCGTTGCCGCGGTTGGAAATGATCGTTAGCTGTTTTTCCTGCGCTATAGCAGGTGCTGACAGCGCGCTGGATGCCAAAACGGCACCTGTCAGCTGTACAAAACGGCGGCGGGTCGGCTTCAGAATCGTGGTCATGTTGTCCTCCTAAAACAAACGAGAGCTCCCGATCTCAGCGGTATCACTAGGCGAACACCTATCGCTCGTCAATGGTTAGTTTAATAAATTAATGATTGGAATTGCGGTTTTTCACATCAAAGTCAGCGGTCGGGACAAACCAAAATATAAAGCCCATCGGGATTGCTAACATTCACTGTTGCTCAGGGAATTGAAGGCTTTAGGACCATGCAATTCACAGCTGCACTCAACCACTAGACAGACACATCCGGCAGTCCTGAAAAGGACAGAACCAGGAAATGCCATATAGGATTTATCGGCGATACAGAGGATGCAGAGATGACCACAAGCAGCCCAGCCGCGATCAACTGGCCTTATTTCCACTCGCATTTTATACCAAATGGACCTACCAGCGGATGTTCCAGTTTAGATGCGAAGAAAGCTGACCTTAAATGCGAAGTCCAAAGCGCGAGACGCGAAAGAATGATCCCGACAAAACCAAGGAAGACATTCTGGCAGCGGCCACTGAGGAATTTGCCGCTCTGGGACTGGCGGGCGGGCGGGTTGATGCGATAGCCGAACGCACCAAGACATCCAAGCGGATGATCTACTATTACTTCGGCGGCAAGACCGGCCTTTATCTTGCGGTCCTTGAGAAGGCTTACATTCAGGCCCGGACATTTGAGAGAGAATTGAACCTTGAGGCACTCTCTCCTGTTGAAGCCCTGAAAAAATTGATTGAACACACATTCGACCACGATGAAGCAAACCCCGATTTTGTGCGTCTGGTAATGAATGAAAATATCCACCAGGCCATGCATTTGAAGCAATCGAAGGCGATCGGGGATGCGGGCCCGCCCGTGCTTAAAACATTGGAAGATATCATCACCCGTGGGCGCAAAACTGGTGTGTTTCGCCGTGATATCGAACCGCTTGATCTGCACATGTTGATCAGTTCGCAGTGTTTTTTCCGCGTTACCAACAAACATACATTCGGAACACTCTTCCAGTGCGACCTCTCCGTACCCGATATCTACCAGCGGCACAGACAGATGGTGGTCGATTCCGTATTGGCCTATGTCACCACGGACTGTTCCGGCAGCCAGTGGGCTGCTCCATAAAAATGCCCGGCGCATGGCCGGGCATTTCTTTTTCCAGCAAATGTACCTGACGGCTTAGTTTGGCAGCGCGTAGGCGATCACATAGTCGCCGCGATCAGGCGACTGACGTGCACCACCGGCCGAGATGACGATGTACTGCTTGCCAGTCTTCGGCGACTTGTAGGTCATCGGCGTACCCTGGCTTCCAACCGGCATACGGGCCTTCCAGATTTCCTTGCCTGTCGCACTGTCAAATGCGCGCAGATAGTAGTCCTGGGTGGCGGCAAAGAATACCAGACCGCCCTGCGTGGCCAGCGAGCCACCAATCGTCGGCATACCGATCGGGATTGGAAGACCCATCTTGATACCCATAGGGCCGGTATCTTCAACCGTACCGAGCGGCACCTGCCACTTGATCTTCTGACTGTCCATGTCGATGGCAGTCAGCGAACCATAGGGAGGGGCCTGGCACGGAATACCGAGCGCCGACAGGAAACGGTTCTTGTCGACCGCGTAAGGTGTACCGCGCATCGGCACGAGGCCCATGACGGTATTGGTCGCTTCCGAACCGCTGTTGACGGCAGTGCTTGGTGCGGCTTCCTTCATCTGAATCCACAGACCAAGGCGCATGTCGTTGACAAATATGGTGTTTGTCGTCGGATCGGTGGAGAAACCGCCCCAATTCATGCCACCAAGCGAGCCTGGGAAATTCAGCGCCAGATCTGTTCCCGGAACGGTGTAGACGCCATCATAACGCATGCCCTTGAAGGCAATGCGGCACAACAGCTGGTCAAATGGCGTCGCACCCCACATGTCGCTTTCCGTCAACGTCTGCGCACCGATCTGCGGCATGCCAACCGATAGTTTTTGTGTCGGAGCATAAGGTTCGTTCGGGATTTTACCTGGTTTGACCGGCACGTCGGCGACTTCCGTCAGAGGTTGACCGTTCGCACGATCGAGCACCCAGATCTGGCCAGCCTTGGTCCCGAAGGTCAGGGCCGGAACAGTCGATCCATCAGCCTTCTTGAAGTCGAAGAATGACGGCTGCATTGGCACGTCAAAGTCCCAGAGATCGTTATGAACGGTCTGATAGACCCACTTCTCGCGACCTGTGGTGGCGTCCAGCGCCAGCATCGACGCACCGTATTTGTGGTCAAGGTCCGTACGCGTCGCACCGTAGAGGTCAACTGATGGGCTACCAACCGGCAAAAATACAGTGTTCGATGCTGCATCATAGGACATTGCGGCCCAAACATTCGGTGTCGAACGTGTATAGGTCTGACCTTCTGGAGGTAGCTTGGTGATTTCAGGATTGCCCGGGTCAAATGCCCAACGCAATTCGCCAGTGATCACATCGAAACCGCGCATGACGCCGCCCGGCATATCGACCTGAACGTTGTCGGCAATACGACCGCCGACAACAACAGTGGTACCAGCAAGCGTCGGCGCTGATGTCAGCACATATTGCGGATCAGGGGCATCGCCCATACCAATCTTCAGATCGACGCGGCCGTTGGTGCCAAAATCAGGGCAAAATGCGCCGGTGTCGGCATCAATTGCAAAAAGCTCGGCATTGATGGAGTTCATCAGCAGGCGGCGCTGGCAAAGAGCACCTTCCGGAACTGTGGCTGCTGTGACCGGCGTCGAGCCATCAACGGTTGGCTGCTCAAGCGGACGGGTCGCATCGAAATAGGCAAGACCACGGCAGCGCATCCACACGGACGACTTGGCATTGATCTCGTTTTTCCAGATTTCCTTGCCCGTGTCCGCATCGATAGCGATGACGTTGTTATGCGGTGTGCACAAGAAGACGCGGTCACCAACCTGCAACGGTGTCAACTGGTCTTCCGCACCACCGCCACCGGGGCTGATGGGCGTATCACCGGTCTGGTAGGTCCAGGCAACGGTCAAATCCTTGACGTTATCGCGAGTAATCTGGTCAAGCGCTGCAAAGCGCGAGCCACCGGTCGTGTTGCCGTAGGCCTCCCAGTTCTTCTGCTCCTTGGCCGGATCAACTGGCGTCAAAGGCGCAACGGTACCGTTAAATGCAACGGTCGGATGCGGCACGAACATGCCAGCAAATCCGGCTCCTGAGACAACCGCCAGAAGCGCCGCGATGGCAAAAGACGGCAGATAGGCCGGTGTCTTTCCGGAAGCCTTGCGCAACAACGGCACGCTGAGCACGACCACGGTCGCACCAACGCCAAAGGCCAGCAAACGCGAGATCAGCGGCCAGAATTCAAGGCCGACATCCAGCAACGCCCAGACAACCGTAGCCGCTGTAACCAGGCAGAAAAGAAGTGCGCCAGCGGGCTTGCGCATCATGACGAGCAAACCGGCAACGACGATGGCAATGCCGGAAATCAGAAAGTACCAGCTACCGCCCAGCGACACCAGCTTGCCGCCAGCAGCGGCAAAGAACAGACCGGCGAGAATGAGAACGGCGCCAAGCACGAATAGCCATAACCTGGCTATCGGGGACAGGATGCCTTTAGAGGCTTTCATTTATCTCTAGCTCCAATTGTGGATTCGACAGAGTCGACAGTCAAAGCCCACAGCGACGGAAGCAGAAGCGGAGATCACATTCAATTACGGTCACCACACTGCTTTCGAACGGGCGCCGACATCTTGGCCGGTCCAGATGAGCAGCAATTCAGGGAGCGCCCTCTGCAAGGACTTTCTTATATTACTACCATGCCCTCCCACGCACGACAGCGAAGGGAATTTCTTCCCGAGACTGCGGTATAGTGCCGCTGGCATCTGTTTTGCAACCACATACGTACTTGTTCGTACATTTTTACATCAACAATTACTGAAAGACCTTTTGAGCGGATGCCGCCAGAATATTTGCATCGTGAGATTAATAGGAGCACCGGTAAGGCTACCGGCTGGACGCAAGCCCTTTAGCTACAACCCGCTGATTGCGGACAAGGCATAACTCAAATCTAACGCGAGTACCGAAATGAGGACTTCCGTCCTTGTAAGGCGCAAAAATTAAATCGATAAGCCTATCAATTGATCATTTGCCGCTTTTGGACTCAGACTCATTTTGGCGCCACCCCTCCATTTTGCCCACAGCAGCGGCAATTTGCCTGTATTCAGTTCAAAACACCGTCAGATGCACAACGTCGTGCATCTGAGCCGATATGCACTAACTCCCGCCGCTAGCCACCAGGCACGGATGACGGGCGATGCATCCGGCACCTTGCGAGAGCACTGTCCCAAGGGGTCTGCCGATTGAAAACCGGCGGCCCTCATGCCTTCTTATTGATGATGAAAGGAGTGTCGCCATGGCGACCGTCGACGAGAAACTTGAACCCATTCTAGCCCAGGTCCTGCAGCGCAATCCTGCGGAGCCGGAGTTCCATCAGGCCACCCGCGAAGTACTGGAAAGCCTCGGCCTCGTCGTCTCCAAACATCCCGGTTACCTCGCCGATGCCCTGATCGAGCGCATCTGCGAACCGGAACGTCAGATCATTTTCCGCGTGCCATGGGTTGATGACAAGGGTCAGGTACAGATCAACCGTGGCTTCCGCGTGCAGTTTAATTCGGCACTTGGTCCTTATAAGGGCGGCCTCCGTTTCCACCCTTCCGTCAATCTCGGCATCATCAAGTTCCTTGGCTTCGAACAGATCTTCAAGAACGCCTTGACCGGCTTGCCGATTGGCGGCGGCAAAGGCGGTTCGGACTTTGATCCAAAGGGTCGTTCCGAAGGCGAAATCATGCGCTTTTGCCAATCCTTCATGACCGAACTTTATCGTCATCTCGGCGAACACACCGATGTGCCTGCTGGCGATATTGGTGTCAGCGGCCGCGAAATTGGCTGGATGTTTGGCCAATACAAGCGCCTGACCAACCGCTTTGAGGCAGGCGTCTTCACCGGCAAGGGCCTGAGCTATGGTGGCTCACTGGTGCGCAAGGAAGCGACCGGCTACGGCGCCGTCTATTTCACACGCGCTATGCTCGAAAGAAAAGGCACCGACTTCGAAGGCAAGAAGGTTACCGTTTCCGGTTCAGGCAATGTGGCGATTTATGCCATGGAGCAGGCTATCAGCTATGGTGCAACCGTCGTCGCTTGCTCTGACAGCAGCGGCTACATCATTGACGAAGAAGGCATCGATCTTGACCTCGTCAAGGAGATCAAGGAAGTACGCCGTGAACGCATGTCTGAATATGCCCGCGTCAAGTCCAAGGGCGTCCATTTCATTGCATCCGGTAGCGGCTCGATCTGGGACGTGCCTTGTGACGTTGCGCTACCTTGCGCCACGCAAAACGAATTATCCGGTCGCGATGCAAAGACCCTGATTGCCAACGGTGTGATTGCCGTCGCGGAAGGCGCCAACATGCCGTCGACGCCGGATGCAGTTCGCGCGTTTCAGGAGGCAGGCATTCTTTTCGGACCGGGCAAAGCGGCTAATGCTGGCGGCGTTGCCACCTCGGCACTGGAAATGCAGCAGAACGCCAGCCGTGACAGCTGGAGCTTCGAGACTGCCCGCGAGCGTCTTGGCCAAATCATGCAGGGCATTCATGACCGCTGTGCAGAAACAGCTGAAGAATATGGCGCGAAAGACAATTACGTGCTTGGCGCCAACATCGCCGGCTTTATTCGCGTGGCAGAAGCCATGCGGGCGCACGGCGTGATCTAAAGTGTAGATTTAGCCTATTGAACGGCTCCGGCGTTTTTGGCCGGGGCTGTTTTTTCCGGCACCTGAAAGCGGACCGTGGTTCAGAAAGACGCTGGCGCAGTCAACGCATACACAATGAGCCGCAGATGCTGCCCACCATCGACTAGCAGCGACGTATATTCAAAGTTCAGTAATGTCCCATCGACCGCAAGCGTGCGAACACCCGTACAGGGGGCAAGCACGTCCTGTTGACGCCACATGGCCTTAAACTCTGGCGATACATGTTCCAACTCATCGATCAGGTGACGCATGCCGACCTCGTCACGCGAGCCTGCATAATCACGGCGGAAGCTTTCCAGAACCGCAGGGGCGTCCTTTTCCCATTGCGCAAACGTGTTCCGTAAAACCGGATCGGTGAACAGCATCCAGAGAAGGTTGCGTCGCGTCGGTTCATGTCTGCCGAAGCCAAAAAGATGATCGGCAGGGCCATTATACGTCAATACGTCCCATCGTAGATTGATGATGTAGGCGGCGTGAGGTGCAAGATCTGAAACCAGCCTCGCAGCCAATGGTGGCACCGAACAAAAGGTAATGCCTGGCTCCGCTGGTGGACGCGCATGCGCCAGCAGAAACAAATGCCGGCGCTCCGTGGCATCGAGTTTGAGTACTCGCGCAAGATTATCCAGAAAGTCAGAAGAGACGCCAATCTCTCTCCCCTGCTCCAACCATGTATACCAAGTAAGACCGACGCCAGCGAGTGCGGCAACTTCCTCGCGCCGCAAACCCGGCGTGCGCCGACGTTTTGCTCTCGGCAATCCGACATCTCCAGGCGCCAGCCGCTCACGGCGCGCGCGCAGAAATTCGGCAAGATCGGGCCTGGTTCTGTCGAGAATTCTCATGATCAACCTATTGCTGGCTGTAATAGTATAATAAGTTAAATTGTAACAGCTTCACATTCGAGCCACATCTACCGCGTCACAACAAAGGGACGCAAGATGAGCACTGAAATCTGCACGAGCGAAACAAGGACAAGACACGTTTCGCACCAACCGGAAACCGGAAGAAATCCCACAGCGCCTCTGCCTTGGCTCGGGCTTTTTGTGTTGCTTCTCGCAGGGTTTGTAACGATCTTTGACCTATTCGTCGTGAATGTCGCAATTCCGTCTATGCAGTCCAGCTTGGGTGCAAGCCTGTCAGAACTTGGCTACATCATTGCAGGTTACGAGTTGGCATTTGGTGTATTGCTCATCACCGGCGGCCGGCTTGGTGATCTCTACGGTCGGCGTCGGTTATTCATCACTGGAATGGCTGGATTTACAACCGCATCACTGCTTTGCGGGATCGCGCCAGGCGTGGAAATACTGATTGCCGCGCGTGTATTCCAGGGGTTGGCAGCAGCACTATTATTCCCGCAAGTTTACGCATCGATCCGTATCAACTTCCCAGGAGATGCTGGACGCAAAGCCTTTGGCCTGCTTGGGATGACGCTTGGCCTAGCAGCAATTGCCGGGCAGATCCTTGGCGGCTTGCTGGTGGAAGCCAACGTCTTCGATCTCGGCTGGCGAACAATCTTTCTGATCAACGTGCCTGTTGGGATATTTGCCATATTCGCTGCTCTTCACATCCCGGAGACCTGTTCACAACAGCGTCCGGAAATGGACTGGCCGGGCGTGGCCTTGGTGAGCCTCGGTCTGACAGCACTGCTGATACCGGTCCTTGAAATGCCCACACATGGCTGGCAAATCTGGAGTAGTGTCTCGCTGCTTTGCGCAATCACCCTGCTTTTGGTGTTCTATCACTATGAGGAAAAACGAAGACTGTCGGGACACGCCCCCTTGGTGGACATGACACTCATGCGCCAAGCACGCTTTGCAAAAGGCGGCGTGCTTGTTTTGTTGATCTACTCCACGTCCTCGTCATTCTTTTTATGTTTTGCCTTGCTTGCTCAAACCGGTTTCGGCCTCAACCCGCTTGAGGCTGGCAGCATTTTTGTGCCTTGTTCAATTGCCTTCGTCGTCATGTCGATCATCGCACCACGCCTGTTCGCACGGTTCGGCGCGCTGTCAATTGCAGTCGGCGCCTTGGTTTACACCCTGTCATTTGCCGCAATGATCATGCAGGTGTGGGTGGCGGGGGCAGGATTGGTCATCGCACATCTTATTCCCGTCCTAATCCTTATCGGAGGGACTCAGGCAATGATCATGACGCCACTGCTTAACCTCGTGCTTGGTTTTGTGAGTGAACGACAGGCTGGCATGGCCTCGGGCATGATTTCAACGCTTCAGCAGGCAGGAGCAGCACTCGGCGTTGCAGTCACCGGCATTCTTTTTGGCTCGGTGCTTTCGAGCGGCGTGGCTCCAAGTGAACAGCAAGGCTTATACGCCACTGCCTTCGTTTGGGGTATGAGCTGCAATCTCGTTGCCGCGAGCCTTGCTGCTGTATTGCTCTTCACCCTGAGAAAAACCAAACCGCCACTGCCATCACATATCTAAACGCCGACGCGGCATCACTCAGACAACACATCATAAGTTGTACTCCATTGAGAGAGCGACCTTTGGGAAATCGAGATTTGAACAGTTCACCCGCAGCACGTGATGCCGATAGACTGACAACCATAAACATTCAGAGCATTCTGCCTGGTAGATGCACATCATAAAAGCCAAGCAAATCAGATGCTTTAGATATGAATAGGTGGACTAAAAATACTGTACCCACATCCACCGGTTTGTTTCATAGCGTCGGGATCATCTGAGGCAGTGGCTTTTCATTACTCGATAAATCAATTTTAGATTGAAATTTTAGCATGACTAAAAAATGCTTGACAAAAACCCACTCCAATCCTTTGATTGTAGTAATACTAAAAAAGAGTGGAACTAAAAATGAATCCTGTAAGCGGCCCTGCGCATAGCGCAGCCGACATTCAGCCTTTGGGAGAACGGTTGCGCCTTTGCCGTAAGGAGCAAGGCCTGACCCTGCAGGAAGTTGCTGATAAGGCAGGATTCTCGGTCGGTTTCATTTCCCAGATCGAACGCGGAATTACAGTTCCCTCCCTCACCTCACTGGTCGCTGTATGTCGCGTGCTGAAAGTCGACGCAGGTTCATTTTTCAACTCGCAGAAACCCAGCTCCTCGGTTACCCGGCGGGAAAGCCGTGAGGCCTACGGCCTTGGGGGCGAAGCTGGTCGTGCCGTCACCTATGAGCGCCTGTCGGCAGCCTTCCCCGGCAATGTTTTGCGCAGCACCCTCATTCACGAGCCGCCGGGATATCGAAGCGAGCCGATGTCGCATGAGGGGGAAGAGATATTCTTCGTGCTGGAAGGTGCCCTCACCATCGAGATTGATGGCGAGCGCATGATTTTGGAAGCAGGCGATTCCGCCCACTTTCCGTCGACACGGGTCCACGCCACCTGGAACCACACCACGGGAACAACGACGGTTTTCCACACCTGCACCATGGATGTTTTCGGTGACGACCATACCAACACCAACGGCGACAGCCTTGTTGTGACGCGCGCGGCCAGCCGACGCAGCGCGCCCAAGCAGCCGGTCATTGGCTCCAAGACGCCTCCCATGAAGTCCAAAAAGCCCATAACAAAAAAAGGGAACAGGAAATGAAAAACAGTTTCAAGTTATTATCAGCAGCATTGATTGCTACCGCATCGCTCTACGGATACGCACAGGCAGAGACCGTTCTAAGGCTGGATGAATCGCCCGTGGGTGAGCTGGATCCGGCCAAGGCGTCCGATTATGCCGACTCCATCCTGATGTTCAATGTTTATGATGCGCTGGTCATCCCCAAACAGGGACAACCTGGATACGATCCCTACCTCGCGACCGGCTGGGAAATTGACGGAACGGCATATACGTTCAAACTGCGCGACGACATCAAATTCCAGAGCGGCTATCCGTTGACGGCAGACGATGTCGTGTTCTCGCTAGAGCGCATGAAGGCACTGGGTGCTGGCCTTTCCTACCTGTTCACCAAGGTTGAAAAGGTTGAGGCGATTGACGCAACCACTGTGAAATTTACGCTCGCCGAACAGGACGCCCCCTTCATTTCGGCACTGACCCGCCTGCCAATCGTCGACAAGAAACTTGTTCTCGAAAATCTGGGTGACGGCGAAGGCGACATGAAGGACTGGGGACAGGCTTACCTCTCCGGTCATGCAGCAGGCAGCGGCGCTTACAAAGTCGTTTCACACAATCCGCAGGAAGAAACCGTGATGGCTAAAAATGCCGGTTATTTCCTTGGCGTGCCGCCCAAAGCCCCAGACACGGTACGTCTGCGCTACGGTCTGGAGGCGGCAACCGTCAGAACCCTGATTTCGCAGGGCCAGCATGAAATTTCCTCGCAGTGGTTGCCACCGGAAGTCCTGAAATCTCTAGCGGCCAGCGGCGCTCAACTGCTAACCGAGCGCGGTACATCCGGCTTCTACGTCAAGATGAACACCACCAAGGCCCCATTCGACGACGTGGAATGCCGCCTCGCGGTATCCTACGCCTTTGATTACAACGCCGCCGTCAAAATCGTGGCCGTCAATGACACGATCTCGCAGGGCAGTGCTGCCACCGGTCCTATTCCGGTCGGCATGATGGGTGCCTTGCCTGCAGACCAGACACTGGCGCAGGATCTGGACAAGGCCAAAGAACATCTGGCCAAGTGCAAATACAAGCCAGAAGACATCAAGATGGATATCTCCTGGATTGGTGAGGTGCCGTTGGAAGAGCGTTTTGCATTGCTGATGCAGGCCAACTTCAGCCAACTGGGCATCAAGGCAAACGTCAAAAAAATGCCATGGGCGCTGTTTTCCGAACAGGTGACGAAAGCAGAAAACACACCTGAAATCAGCCAGGTCTTCGTCAACACAATGACCGGAGACCCTGATACGCTGCTTTACAGCATGTATCACTCAACCGCTGCCGGCACATGGATGTCGCCAGAACATCTGAAGGACCCGGAGGTTGACGCATTGCTCGACAAGGGCCGTGAAACAACCGACGAAGCAGAACGTGCGAAGATTTATCAGGAGCTTGGTCTCAAGCTGAAATCCATCGCCCCGTCCATTTATGGTCAGGATCAGATTTCGGTTTTTGCTGCCTCGCCCAAGGTGTCAGTTCCAGCGCTCACCGATCCTGCCAAGGCGTTTCCTCTTGCAGCGTTTGGCTTCACATTCCGTCTGATGGAAATGAACGAGTAAAGATGATGTGCCGGGCGGTCCCCCGTCCGGCACTCCTTTAACTTTCTGAAAGAAAAACAGATGTTTCCTGTCCTGCATCTTCTCGCGAAGAAGCTGGGTACGTCGCTTATCGTCCTTTTTGGCGTGTCCCTGCTGATCTTTGCCATAGCCCGGATCATTCCCGGCGACCCGGCGCGCATTGCGCTCGGCCCTAATGCCACGGCTGAAGCCGTTGAGGCTCTGAGAGTAAGGCTGCATCTCGATGCACCCTTCATCGAGCAATATGGCTATTTCATCGGTAATCTTCTGCGCGGTGATCTCGGCATTTCACTTTATACCAACCGTCCGGTAACAGCCGACATCGCACAATTCCTGCCGGCCACGCTCGAACTTGTCATCGTGTCAGGTATCATGATGGTGCTGTTCGGTGTGCCGCTTGGTGTTTTGTCCGCTCGGTTTCGTGGCACCGTCGTGGATCACGTAATCCGCCTGATAACGCTGCTCGGCGTGTCTGCTCCCGGCTTCGTTTGGGCGGTTATCCTGATGCTCGTCTTTGCCTATTACCTGCCTATTTTCCCGATTGCAGGACGGATTGCAGACAGTTTCACCATTGCACCTGTGACCGGCTTCTTGTTGGTCGACACGTTGCTGGCAGGTCGCCCGGACGCCTTTGTTGACGCCCTTTCGCACCTCATTCTTCCAGCCTTCGCGCTTGCCCTTTCCGGCATCGGACAGGCCGCCCGTCTGGTCCGTTCCAACATGGTGGAAACCTACGATAAGCCCTATATCGAAATGGCGCAGGCCTATGGTTTTCCGGAAAAGCGGATTTCACGCAAATATGCCTTCCGGCCATCGATGATCCCGTCTTTGACGATCATCGGTCTCGATTTTGCGGCCATGCTCGGCAATGCGTTCCTCATCGAAGCTGTTTACGCCTGGCCCGGCCTGTCACGTTACGGCGTCGCAGTGGTTTTGCGAAAGGACCTCAACGCCATTATCGGCACGGTTCTGATCATTTCCGCCATGTTCCTCATCGTCAATCTCGTCGTTGACTTGCTGGTCTCCGTCATCAATCCGAAAATTCGCCTTGCAAGGGGGAAAGCATGAGCAAAACCCTCTTTGTACTTGTGCGCAATCCGCTTTCCCTGATCGGTCTGATGCTTGTGGCTTTGGTGGTATTCTCGGCGGGTTTTGCCGACTTCATCGTGCCCTTCCCCGAACATCAGGGTGCTGTCGTCGATTTCCTGAACTTCAACAAGGCACCTGAATGGCCCTACATATTCGGCACTGATCTTGTCGGCCGTGATCTCTTTACCCGCATCATCTATGCGTACCGGGTATCGCTGATCCTCGGCATCGTGGTGCTGGCGATTGCAGTTCCGGTCGGCGTCGCCATCGGTCTTGCCGCCGGTTACCTCGGCGGCTGGACGGAATATGTGCTGATGCGCATCACCGACGTGTTCCTGTCTATCCCACCACTGGTTCTTGCCATGTCGATGATGGGCCTCCTGGAACCGACACTGACAAACGGCATGATCGCGGTCACTGCCATGTGGTGGCCTTGGTACACACGCCTTGTCTACAACCTTGCCCGATCCGAAAAAGAAGAAGGTTATGTGCTTGCCGCCGAAGTGATCGGCGCCTCGCGTCTGCACATCATGTTCCGGGAAATCCTACCGAACTGCGTACCCTCGATCCTCACCAAGATGACGTTGGATTTCGGCTTTGTTATTCTCATCGCCTCCTCACTCTCCTTCTTGGGGCTTGGCGTACAGCCGCCAACACCGGATCTGGGCTCGATGGTTGCCGAAGGTGCAAAATATCTGCCTGATAGTTGGTGGCTGACCGTATTCCCGGGCCTTGCCATTCTGATTGCGGTGTTCGGTTTCAACCTGATTGGCGATGCGCTGCGCGAAATTCTGGGAGTGGATCAATGAAAACCCCAACCCTGAAAATCGAAAACCTCAAGCTTGGTTTCAAGAGCTTTTCCGGTACCAACGCGGTGTTGCACGGCATATCGCTGCACATCGCCAAGGGCGAAAAGGTGGCGCTGGTCGGTGAATCCGGCTCCGGAAAATCCGTAACTGCCCGCATCGTACTTGGACTTCTGCAGGAGCAGAAAAATGCCAAGATCACCGGCGGACTGGAGTTTGAAGGTCGCAACCTCAACGCCATGACTGCACGCCAGCGCAAGGCGTTGCGCGGCACGGATATGTCGATGATCTTTCAAGATCCGTCCTCGTCGCTAAACCCGGTCTACACCATCGAGGTGCAGTTTCACGAGGTTCTCAAACGCGCGCGGCCTGATATCAAACGTGCCGAGGCCCGTGCACTTGCGCTTCAGGCACTGGCAGATGTGGCCATCAACGAACCTGAACGGGTTCTGGATTCCTACGCCTTTCAGCTGTCCGGTGGCATGAACCAGCGTGTGATGATTGCCATGGCGCTTGCCAACAATCCTGCCCTGCTTCTGGCTGACGAGCCGGGAACAGCACTTGATGTGACCGTACAGGCCCAGACGCTGAAACTGATGGGAGAACTGGTGGAAAAACACCATACGTCGGTCTTGTTCATTTCCCACAATCTTGGTGTTGTGCGGGAATTTGCAGACCGGGTTTACGTCATCTACAAGGGTAACATCGTCGAGCAGGGCAAGACCGAAACCCTGTTTGATAATCCGCGCCATCCTTACACGCGCGCTCTCCTGTCTGCCGTTCCACGCATCACCGGCGGCGGTATTCCCGACATCGATGACGATCCCGCGCATTTCAGTGCGCCGCTCATCGCGCATGAAGGCTTTAGCGAGAAGGAGCTTCTGGCATGAGCGCGCTTCTATCCGTTCGCAACATCTCCAAAACCTTCAATGTCGCCGGCCGAGACGTCACGGCGCTGGAAAATATTTCCTTCGACGTCAATGCCGGAGAATGCCTGGCTGTGGTTGGTGAATCCGGCTCCGGCAAGAGCACGATCGCCAACATCATTTTAGGCATTTATGCGGCCACGTCAGGTGATGTTGCCTTCAAAGGCGAGATGCTTCCGGCAAAACGGACGCAGACACATCGGCAGAACATTCAGCTTGTGCAGCAAAATCCCCTCTCATCGCTCAATCCACGCCGCAGCATTGGCGCCTCGTTGCGACTGGCTCTCGACGTTCACAATATCGGCGACAAGTCCGGACGGGACAAACGCACCGGTGAACTGCTGGAAGAAGTCGGATTGCCGGAAGATTTCCGCAAACGGTCTCCATCGGCCCTGTCCGGTGGCCAGCGCCAACGTGTCGCCATTGCGCGTGCGCTGGCCTGCCAGTCGGAACTGGTCGTTCTGGATGAACCGACATCCGCACTCGACGTGCTTGTACAGGCACGCGTGCTGAAACTCTTGAAAGAGCTGAAGGACAAGCGTGGCTTGACCTACCTCTTCATTACCCACGATCTGTCCGTGGTGCGCAATATTGCAGACCGTGTCGCCGTTTTTGAAAAAGGCCGCATCGTCGAAATCGGCAGCACGGACGCCATCTTCACCAATCCCCAACATGCCTACACACGCCGGCTTATCGGCGCAGTTCCGGTCGTCAGCCGCGATGAAGCGGCCCTGCGCGATCGCCTAATGGAGCAGGAAAATGCAAATGACTGACTATAGCGATTTCAATGCCGCACTCGCTGAAGCTGGCGATCAGCCACACAAGGCCATGGTAGCGCTGGAAGCTCTGACAAAAAAGCTTGTCGGCGCAAAGCTCTTCACCATCATGACCGCAGACACTGTGGGTAAAAACTCCGAGCGCGTTTATTCCGGCCTGCCAGATGTCTATCCCGTTTCAGGTACGAAACCTTACAATGAAACCCGCTGGTCCGAAATTACCCTCAAGCAAAAGCAGACCTTTGTCGCCAACACGATCGAAGACATTGCCACTGTTTTCGATGACCACGAGATCATCAAATCGCTGGGCTTGGGAAGCGTCATCAACGTGCCGATCATCGTCGACGGCAATGTTATCGGCACGCTCAACTGCCTGCATGAAACCGGTTTTTACACGCCAGAACGCGTAGCTGCAGCCGAAGCGCTGAAATTGCCGGGCACCATTTGCATGCTTCTTCACACCCAGAATAAGGCTGGAGCACACTGATATGAGCGGAAAAACCATTCGCGTCGCAACCGATGTCGGTGGCACGTTCACCGATCTCGTTTGCTTCGAAACGGACCACGCAACCGGTGAAGCAACCATCACCACCGCAAAGTCGGACACCACGCCTCCCAACTTTGAACAGGGTGTTCTCAATGTTCTGGACAAGGGCGGCATTGATCCTGCCAGCGTGGATTTCTTTGCCCACGGCACCACCGTTGTCATCAATGCGCTGACTGAGCGCAAGGGCGTCAAAGTTGGCCTGATCACCACAGAAGGTTTCCGTGACACGCTGGAAATTGCCCGCGGCAACCGCCCGGACTTTTTCAACCTGCATTATGAAAAGCCCGACGTTTTTGTGCCGCGTTATCTGCGTCGTGAACTGCCGGGACGTTTTACCTACAAAGGCGAGGAAGTAACGCCGCTTGATCTCTCTACACTGCCGGAGATTTTGAAGATTTTCCGGGATGATGGCGTTGAAGCCATCGCCGTCTGCTTCCTGCATTCCTATGCCAACCCATCGCATGAACAGGCTGTTATTGCCGAGATCGCAAAGCTGTGGCCAGAAGTGGCGGTCGTCTCCTCACACCAGATCACCCGTGAATGGCGCGAATATGAGCGCAGCAATACCACTGTTATGTCGGCCTATGTGCAGCCAGCCGCCGAACGTTATCTCAAACGGTTGAACGATGGCCTGAAAACCAAGGGTTTTGATGGCAACCTGTTTATCATGCAGTCCAACTGCGGCGTAGATTCGCTGGATTCGGTTTCGAAAATCCCGATCACCATGGTTGAATCGGGCCCTGCCTCCGGTTTCTGGGGTGCCGCAGAACTGGGCAAGCTAATTGGTGAACCAAATGTGCTGGCACTTGATATCGGTGGCACGACGGCAAAATGCTCGCTGATCGAAGGCGGTCAGGTCCGCATCATGACCGATTACTGGATCGAGCGCGACCGCACCTCCGCCGGATATCCAATCATGGTACCGGTCGTCGACCTCGTGGAAATCGGCAACGGTGGCGGCTCGATTTCCTGGGTAGATGATTTCGGCAAGCTGCATGTCGGTCCGAAATCGGCAGGCGCGATGCCTGGACCTGCGGCCTATGGCCGTGGCGGCACGGAAGCGACAACAACGGATGCCAATCTTTGGCTGGGACGTATCAACCGTGATTATTTCTGCGGCGGTTCGGTCGAGGCCGACATGGCCGCGACTGAAAAGGCGCTGAATGCCGTTGGCGGCAAGCTTGGCGTATCTTCCGACGAGGTAGCACGTGGCATTATCCGTATTGCCAACAACAACATGGTCAACGCGCTGAAGCTGGTGTCGCTGAACCGTGGCTTCGACCCGCGTGACTTCACCCTGGTGGCGTTTGGCGGCGGCGGTGCCATGCATGCCGTGGCACTGGGCATGGAACTGGGCGTCAAAAAGGTTGTGATTCCGGCAGGTGCATCGGTTTTCTCTGCATGGGGCATGATGATGTCCGATCTGCGCCGCGATTATTTCGTGACCAAGCTGGCCGACCTGAAAGATGGTGCCGCGGCAATGATCGAAAACCTGTTGAGCGAAAGCGAAACGCTGGCCAAGGAGCAGTTTGCCGCCGAAGGCATCGACGCCCCCAAGGTCAAATTCCTGCGCTATGGCAAGTTCCGCTACCAGAACCAGGAACATACGACGGAAGTTCTGATCGATGGAGGCACGATCACGCAGGCACGCTTGCAGGAAATCGAGACCGACTTCCACGAAACCTATGAGCGCGAATACACCTATCGTCTCAAGGCGCCGGTGGAACTGGTCGGCATTCACCTCGTGGCCTTTGCCGAGGTTGGCAAACTGAAGATGCAGGAAAAACCGCTTGGCAACAGCGACGCATCGCCAGCTACCAAAAGCACCCGCAAGGTCGATTACGCTCTGGAAGGTGTTCACGACGCTACGATCTACGACGGCACAAAATTGCAGCCCGGCATGCAGGTGAAAGGCCCGGCCGTGATTGAAGATCCTGGCACCACCATCGTCATCCATCCCGACAATCGCGTCGAGGTCGATGGTTTCGGCAACATTCACATCCATCTTGGCGCCTGAAGGAGCTGGACATGGCAGAACAAATCCACGACCCCATCACGCTTGAAATCATTCAGAACTCATTGCAGGCCACGGCTGACGAAATGTTTGCCGCCATGCGCAAAACGGCGATGAGTTCCATCATCTACGAAGTTTTGGACATGGGCACGGGCATTACCGATGCCAAGGGCCATCTGGCTTCTTCCGGAGCAGGTATTCCGGGCTTCATCGGTGTTCTCGACAAGTCGGTAAAATTCGTTGTTCAGAAGTTCTCCGAGCCCGGCGATATTGAACCCGGTGACGTTTTCATCACCAACGACCCCTATTACGGCGGCGTGACCCACCTCAACGACCTGATCGTTGTCATGCCGGTGTTCTCCGAAGGGCGGATCATTGCCTGGACAGCGAACATTGCCCACAATTCCGACATTGGCGGCATGGCGCCGGGATCCTTGTCGTCGGAGGCAACGGAAATTTTCCAGGAAGGTTTGCGCCTGCCTGCCATCAAGATGATTTCCCGTGGCCAGCCCATCCGTCCGGTTTTCGAGATCATCACCACCAACTCCCGCATGCCGGACTTTCTGGAAGGCGATCTCTGGGCGGCAATCGCCTCGGTTCGCATCGGCGCCAAACGGCTTGAAGAACTGGCGGTCAAATACGGCGTTTCGACCTTTGAAGCGGCTATGGTGCAGTTCATGAATTTCGGGGAACAGGTATCGCGTGCCGAACTGGCCAAATTGCCGCACGGCACCTACTCACTTTCGGAAGAGCAGGATGACGGACGTTTCTTCAATGTTTCCATCACCGTCTCGGCCGATGAATTCATTGTAGATTTGCGCGATAATCCGGATCAGGACAATGGCCCGTTCAACGCCGGACGCGATGACACGCTGGTCAGCATGCAGGTCATTTTCAAGGCGCTGACCGACCCTGCCTCACCGGCCAATGAAGGCTCCTTCCGTCCGCTGAAGGTGCTGACGAAAGAAGGCACCGTATTCCATGCCAAGGAACCGGCCGCCGTTGGCTTCTATTACGAAGTCGGCATTCGCGTTTACGATCTGGTCTGGCGCTGCCTTGCTCCACATATGCCGGGCAAGCTGCCATCCGGTCACTTCTCATCCATCGCCGGAACCTTCATCGGCGGTATTCACCCGGATACCGGCCGGCAATACACCATCATTGAACCTCAGATTGGTGGCTGGGGTGCCAGCGAAGGCCGCGATGGTAACAGCGCCATCTTCTCAGGCGTGCATGGAGAGACCTATAATTGCCCGGCGGAAATCTCCGAAGCCCGCAATGGACTGATCATCGACCGCATGGAGTTGAACACCGAACCGGGCGGCGAAGGCAAATGGTCAGGCGGCCACGGCATTCGCATCGATTACCGCATTCGACGCGATAACTCCTTTCTCACACTCGGTTATACCCGCTCACGGATCATGCCGTGGTCGCTGGATGGCGGCAATGAAGGAACGGCAAACTATGCCCTCGTCATGCGCAAGGATGGAGCACAGGAACGCCACGCCTATGCATCCGGCATCCGTGTCGACAAGGATGACGTGATCCGCATCATTACGGGTACCGGCGGCGGCTTGGGCAACCCGAAAGAGCGTGATCCGGCACTGGTCGCGCAAGATATTCGCAATGGCTTCATTACGCCTGAACGTGCTGCCGATGTTCATGGTTACAAGGTCTGAGATCGCGCCATGACCAACAAACCTCTCAAGATCATGTACCTCAATCCGGTTGCCGCAAATCCTGAGGTCGATGCCATCTTTGCGGAGATGGCACGTGACCATAAACTGCCGGGCACTGAGGTGCATGTAACCGCCTTGCCGAAAGACCAGTACGGTTTTTCGCATATCGAGTTTCGGGCCTACGAGGCACTGGTCACCAGAGGCATCATGCGGGCGGTCAGAGCCGCCGCGCAGGAAGGTTTTGACGCGCTTGCCATCGGTTGTTTTTACGACACGGCCCTGCATGACGCCCGCGAAATTTCGGGTGACATGATCATCACAGCACCATGTGTTGCTTCCTGCGAGATCGCTGCCAGCCTCGTCAATCGCTTCGGAATTATTGTTGGCCGCCGCAAATGGGTAAACCAGATGCACGCCAATGTCGTGGAATACGGCCATGGCAAACGCCTTGCCGGATTTTACGAGGTCGGGCTTGGTGTCGATGATTTCCAGAAAGACCATGACGAGACGGCACGCCGACTGAAACAGGCGGGTCGCAAGGCCGTTGAAGAAGGTTATGCAGAGGCACTCATCCTTGGCTGCACCATGGAAATCGGTTTCTACAAGGAGCTTGAAAAGGAGCTCGGTGTACCGGTAATCGATCCGTCGATTGCAGCGTTGAAACGGGCAGAATATGCCGCCCTTCTCAAACAGCAATGCGGTTGGGGACCGGGGCGCAAATGGTCCTGCGAACCACCATCAGAAACGGAAATGGCAAAATTTGATGCCTTTGGCGGTGACGAACCCGTCTTTGGCAGCCGCATCATTATTGCGGCAAACTAGGAGGACACACATAATGGGCAACCAGACACAAAACCGGCTTTCCGCCTTGCGCGCACAAATGAAGGCAACGGGTACGGGACTGCTGGCCGTTGGCCCCGGTTCACATATGGAATGGGTGCTGGGCTTTCACCCAATGCAAGATGAGCGGCCTTGCCTGCTGCTGGTTTCGCCAACCAAGGAAGCATTTTTGATGCCGGCCCTCAATGCGGACGGCACTCGCGAGCATACCGACATATCTTTCTTCAATTGGAGTGACGACCAGGGACCGGAAAAGGCGCTGAAGGAAGCGCTTGAAGCCATCGGCGCCACTGCGCCTGGTGTGGTCGCCTTGGATGAAACCATGCGCGCCGATTTTGCTCTTTTGCTGCTGCATGCCTTGCCGGACAACACGAAAAGCGAGTTCACACCGGCGACCCTCGGCGGGTTGCGCATGCGTAAGGATGCCAGCGAATATGAAAAGCTGAAAATGAATGCCGGCATCGCAGACCGCGCCATGCAAAAGGCCTTTGCCACGCTGCGTTCAGGCCTCAGCGAAAACGAAGTTGCCGCAGAAATCCGTGCACATTTTTCCTCGGAAGGTGCTGATCCAAAATTCTGGATTGTCGGCGCTGGCGGCAATGGTGCATTTCCACATCACCATACCGGTGATCGGATCATCCAGAAAGGCGACGCCGTGGTTATCGACATTGGTGGTCGCAAGGATGGTTTCCCAAGCGATATTACCCGCATGGCGGTGGTTGGTGAGGCGCCGGAAGGCTATGCCGAAGTTCATGCCATTGTCGAAAAGGCAGTTCAGGCTGCTCTCAAAACCGCCCGCCCCGGCGTGAAGGCAAAAGACGTTGATGCTGCCGCACGTTCGGTCATCACCGAAGCCGGATACGGCCCTTATTTCGTGCACCGGACCGGTCACGGCATGGGCATTGACGGCCATGAGCAACCCTATATCACTGCCACCTCGGAAACGGTGCTCGAAGAAGGCATGGTTTTTTCCATCGAACCCGGCATCTACCTGCCCGGCCGTTTCGGTATTCGTCTGGAAGACATCGTCATCCTGCGCGCCGATGGCCCGGAGATTTTCTCCTCGCTGCCACGTGATCTGCACACAACGAAGGCATGATCCCGACATCGTTTTGCAGGAAGGACAAAAGCCATGGCACGTGCCTGGGTCATCAACAGCTATTCCGGTTATCAGGGGCTTTCACTCGTGAATGTCCCCGTCGAACAGCCGGGACCTGGTGAGGTCAGGCTAAGGGTCGAGGCTTTTGCCCTGAACTGGGGCGACATGGATCTGATGTTGGACAATTACTCCTTCAGCTTCCATGACTTTCCCGCCAGGATCGGCATGGAAGCTGCGGGCATTGTGGAAGCCGTTGGAGAGGGTGTTGAAGGGATCGCAATCGGCGAGCGTTACTGCACATTACCCTATTTCTATTACCAGCGTGGCGCCAGCACCGAGACATTGATCATTGACGCCAGGTACGTAACGCCGGCGCCGGAAGGGCTCTCCGCTGTCGAAAGCGCTTCCATCTGGATGCAATATATGACGGCCTATTTTCCGCTGGCCGAAATCTCAAAGGTCGGAGCTGGCAATCACGTGCTGGCGACGGCAGCAACCAGTACGGCCGGAACTGCCTCGTTGGAAATTGGACGCATTCTGGGTGCGACGATGGTCGGCACGACCCGCTTTGCGGCCAATCGCGACTACCTGCAGATGAAGGGTGCTGACCATATTGTTGTTACCGATGGCACAGGCGCATCCGTTGCTGAACAACTCTTGGAAATGACCGGTGGCAAGGGCATCGATGCCGCATTCGATCCGGTGGGCGAAACCATGATTGCGCAATATAGTCCGGCATTGGCCCGAGACGCGCGGATCTATTTTTACGGCACGCTCGACACTAAGCCGCCTGTCTTACCAATGAAGGACATGTTCCAGAAAAACGCGACCTTTCAGCCTTATTCACTGTTCAACTACGTTGAAAATCCTGACATGTGCGCGCGCGGCAAGGCTATTGTCTATCAGCATCTGAAAGACGGGCGCATCAAACCTTCCATTGACCGGGTCTACCCGATGGAAGAGTACATAAAAGCCTGGGATTATCTGCGCAAACCGCGCACCAGCCACGGCAAGGTGGTTATCAAGACAGGTCTTTGACCTGTCTCAGCCTGCCCGGAAACGATCAAAAGCGGTCAGACGCCGAATGGGAGGATCGGCCTCCCAGCGATAAATCTCGTTCCGCAGGAAATGCATCTCGTCGTCGAATTTCTCTTCCGGCAATTCCACCCACCAGGATTTCGGGCGACCGTCAGAGCCATCCGACCACCGGTAACCGCGTGCCTTGAGATGGTCCTTCATGTCGAAGGGCGAGTTTTCGGCATAGATACGAACACGCGACAACTGGCTGGCGGCATGAAGTTCCGAAAATGGTGTGCTCGCGGCGGGTGCGCGCTGCAGGGCAAGCACTTCAAGCAGGGCAAAACAGTCATCGACGGCACGGTGCCCATCGTGGAAGTAACCCGACTGTCCAATCAGATAGCCCAGTTTGCTGCCTTCGAAACCCCGGGCCGACCAGTCGACTTCAGCAACCGAACAGCCCCAGGCCTTATGAACAAAAACCGGTGAAAAGGCTTCACAGAACGGCCGATCAAAACCGGCATTATGCGCGATAATCAGATCAGCCGGTTCAATCAGAGAATTCATACGATCCCGGTCAATCACCTGGCCGGCAACCATATCGTCGGTGATCCTTGTCAGCCGTGTAATCTCTGGCGGTATCGAAACGCTCGGCTGTTGAAGACCGCCATAAATATCCGTGACATCGCCGATCTGGCCGTCATCGTTAAAGGTGAAAGCCACCAGCCCGATCTCGATAATCTCATCGGAACGGTAATTCAGACCGGTTGTCTCGGTATCGAGAACAATGCCACGACGCGGGAATTCCGGGCGCGGATGTTTAACGATCGGCGGCGCCTGAAGCTTGCGCAAAATGCGATAATCACCGGTGGATTCGAGATGTCGGGCCATGGCCTCGCTATCGACTGGAACCTCTTCCTGGCGTCCCCGCGCACGCGCCGGGGACCTGGCAATGCTCACGCTTGCAGTTTTGCCGGACGATGCAAAGAAGTCGAGTTGTGAAGTCATGCTGTTCCAATCCGTATACGGCAACCTTGGGGCTAACAGAGTCGCCATTGCAGGGCAAGCAACGCCAGGTTCTATCGGAAGTCGCGCGTCTTGACCCGGATTTCACCCCGATGGCTGTGAGGCGTAAGGATGGTGCCCGATTTTGGCCGGCCTCTTGGATCCGGCAGCGGCATGCCATTATGGAACTCATCCAACAACCTGAACCACCTCCCCCTCCCGCTGAATATAACCTTTGATGCCCATCATGCTAGCACCGAGGACGATACTGCACTGTTTCTCATACACTTTGGACCATACGACCACATTGGCGACACCCATTTCATCTTCTATAGTGATGAACATCACACCCTTGGCCGATCCAGGCCGCTGGTGCACCAAATATGATCCCGGCAACCTCGACCCAACGTTTGTAAGGAGACGCCACCGCATCTGCGCAGGGTCAGCCCGACATGACTGTAGTCTTCAACAACCTCACCGCCCGCCGATATTGATCTCAAAGCGACAGTCGGCTCATTCTGATCCACCACGGAAACCGCTTCCAGTCTTGTGGCAGCCAAAAAGTGGCAGCGGCTCATCGCGGTGCAGGCCACGCCTATAGTTCCAGACGAAGGGCCGCAAGCGGCAGACGACAATGCGATGGCAGGCTTCAACCTGATGACACAACAAGGGTTGTTCTGGTTGTGGAGCGCGCAAAAGCATGCGCCGCCCGTCTTGTATCAGCAATGTCCGCACGCGCCTCTAGGCCGGCAGTTGCGAACCGCTGGACCATCGACGTCAGCAGGAGAAAACCCGCAACGCCCAAAAAGCAAGTCGCTCGAGCGCCTCACCATCTCCCCGACTGTCCGTATCCGCAACGACCAGCTCCGGCACAAGTGCCTGCGCTTTGGCCAGAGCCATGCCGACGGAAAGGCCAAGCCTTCAGGCATTGGCGTCGAGAGCCGCGACAGAACGACGTCGGCCGTCACGGTCAGCAAGCCACCAGCGGTTTATCGATTGGCGGCGTAGCGGTGCACGAAAGCCGTCTCAGACGGTCTGTTGGCCAACGGGGCGGGTACAACGACACAACCATGACCATAGCAGACATGGGCAAGCTCTTGTGGCGCAAGGTCATGCCATCTGCCTGACCTTGGTTTTTTTCGCATGGCGGATCAAAATGCCAATTGCACTTTCATTGACTTTGTTCTGTCTGCGGCTGTTTCGAATGCGGTGACGGCTTCGTTGAGCGGGAAAGTTCCGGTCAGAAGTGGTTTGAGATCAACACGACCCTTGTTGATGAAGTCGACCGCAAGCCCGAACTCCTCATGGAACCGGAACGTGCCCTTCATTTCGATTTCCTTGGCAACCACCATGTTTTGCGGAATGGAGACATCACCACCCAGCCCAAGCTGTACAACTGTTGAACGTGGACGAAGAACCTCAAGACCCGAGCGCACCGCACTCTGATTACCCGACGCTTCGAACTGAACGTCAAAGTATCCCTTGTTGGCGGAATAGGCAGAGAGTTGATCGGCATTGTCGGCAACATTGATGACCCGGTCAGCACCAATATCCAGTGCCCTCTTCAGTACCGCATCCATTACGTCGGTCGCCACAATCTCACGCGCCCCATGTGCCCGTGCTGCAATGATGGCCAGCGCTCCAATGGGTCCACAGCCGGTTACCAGCACACGCTTGTCAGTTAGAGCTCCAGCCCTCGCCACGGCATGCAGTGTGACGGCAAAGGGTTCAGCCATCGCCGCTTCATGGATCGATACACCCTCTTCTACCCTGTGGCACTGCCAGGCCTGCGCCACCAGTCTCTGGCGAAACGCGCCCTGGATATGTGGCATCGGCATGGCGCTGCCATAAAACCGCATGTTGAGGCAGTGGTTCTGCTGCCCCTTCAGGCAATATTCGCAGTCATTGCAAGGACGGCTTGGCGAGACCGCAACACGATCACCCACGGAAAGCCCCGAGACACCCTCACCCAGCGCCTTGATCGTACCGGCCACCTCATGGCCGAGGATCATCGGTTCGCGGATGCGCACGGTGCCAAAACCACCGTGATTATAGTAATGCAGGTCAGAGCCGCAAATACCGCCCGCTTCAATGGCAACCTCTACCTGGCCTGGACCAACAGGTTCGACGTCTCTCTCCTCGATACGCAGATCCTTTGCGGCATGGATAACGACAGCTTTCATGGTTTCTCTCACACAACAGGCGTTAACAGGGCAGACCCGGCAAAATGCGCCGCGAGATTATCCCGCACCAGTTTGCCCATGGCCTTGCGGGTCTCAATGGTTCCAGACGCATGGTGCGGCTGAACCAGCACATTGTCGAGTTGCAGAAAACGTGGATTCAGCTTTGGCTCACCCTCAAACACATCAAGCGCTGCCGAACCAAGCGTCCTGTTCTCCAGTGCTTCCAGCAGTGCCTCCTCATCGATGTTCGAGGCCCGTGAGATGTTGATCAGCATGCCCTCAGGTCCAAGTGCGGCAATCACATCCTTTGAGACAATATGGCGGGTGACAGCAGAAGCAGCCAGTGTGACGAACAGGAAGTCGGCATGCCGGGCCAGTTCCACCGGATCGGCAATATAAGTTAAACCTTCCGCATAGGATTTTGCCTCGACATCGCTATAGGCGATGTCCATATCAAAGCCACGCAGGCGCTTTGCGACTTCAAAGCCGATACGGCCAAGGCCCAGCACACCGGCCTTGCGGCCCCAGACGCGGCGCTTCAGCGGATAAAGACCTTTTTCCGCCCAGCTTCCGTCCTTGACCCAGGTCTCTGCGCCAATGATGCCACGTGACTGCACCAGCATCATTGCCACACCAAGGTCGGCCACATCATTGGTCAGCACATCAGGTGTGTTGGTAACGCGAATGCCGCGAGCCCGGCAGGCTGCCAGATCAACCGCATCAAAACCGACACCGTAGACGCAGATCACTTCGAGCTTCGGCAGCTTGCCGATCAGTTCGGCAGAGGCACCCAGTTCACCACGGGTGGCAATCGCACGGATCTTGTCGCCATGCTGGTTCAGGAATGCATCGCGGTCGGCGGCTTCAAACAGCTTGTGCACCGTATAATGTGCATCCAACTCCACCTGATCCCATTCCGGGTATGGACCCGTCATCAGAATGTCCGGTTTGCTCATGGTTTCCTCCAAAAGATAAACACCGCTCACGCGGTTATGGTCAGTGGGCATGATCAGTAGTCATGGCCGATGGGCACGCATCCGCCATCACCGCCATCATGGGATGTCAAAAAGGCTCTTTGGCTCACGGAGCCAAAACTCAAAGGCTGGTGGTAATCCCGCCATCGACATAAAGCGTATGGCCATTCACAAACGACGATGCCTTGCCCGACAGGAACACAGCCGCGCCCACCAGCTCATCGACATTGCCCCAGCGGCCAGCCGGTGTGCGCTTCTCAAGCCAGGACGAGAACTCCTCACTATCGACCAGTGCCTGATTGAGCGGTGTCTTGAAGTATCCAGGAGCAATCGCATTGATCTGCAGGCCATATTTGGCCCAATCGGTGCACATGCCGCGTGTCAGGTTCTTCACAGCACCCTTGGTGGCCGTGTAGGGCGCAATTCCCGGACGGGCCAGTTCACTCTGCACCGAGGCGATATTGATGATCTTGCCACGACCACGGCCGATCATGTGACGCGCCACCGCCTGACCAACATAAAACACGCTGGAGATATTGGTCTTCAGCAACTGTTCCCACCGGTCAGCTGGAAAATCCTCCAGCGGTGAGCGGAACTGCATGCCGGCATTGTTGATCAGGATATCGATCGGTCCGATATCCCGCTCGATCGCCTCGACACCACGGTTGACCGCGTCAGCATCCGTCACGTCGAAATCTGCCGTATCGACAGCAACGCCCGTTTCAGCCTTCAGCGCTGCCGCCGCTTCGCCAAGCCGCACCTTGTCACGGCCATTCAGCACAACAGATGCACCATGCTCGATAAGACCCTGCGCCAAAGCAAGTCCAATCCCCTGCGACGAACCCGTCACCAAGACACGCAAACCGGACAAATCAAATAGTCGAGACGTCATCAGACCTTGTTCCTTAAAAGGAGGTGTCATTTCATTCAAGGGACGAACGGTATCGGACACCCGGCACACCGTTCCTCTTTTCTCATGGGATCACCGGCGATGGCGCGAAACAGCAGATCTGCCTCGCAACACCACATGATCAGATATCGACAACCAGACCCTTGGCCTTCAACACGGCCTCGAGATTGCTGACTTCGACAACCGATTTGCCCTGCTTGTAGGCTTCAATGTAACCAGCTTCGGCATCTTCGCGGATTTGCGACAGACGCGCCGATTCCTGGGCGTCTTCACGGCGCACGACAACCAGACCATCGGCATCACCAACGATAATATCGCCGGGATTGATGATTTCGCCGCCAACGATGATGCTGTCATTCACCGCGGCAATCGTTTCTTTCACAGTGCCCTTGATGCAGACGCTGAGAGAGAAAACCGGGAAACCGAGGTCTCTCAGTTGCAATGTGTCGCGCACACCGGTGTCAGTGACCAGACCGCCGATACCCTTTGCCAGGCAGGCATTGGCCAGCACGTCACCGAAAGAACCGGCTTCTTCATATTCACCAGCCGAAACAACAATGATGTCGCCGGGCTTGGCATAGTTGATGGCCAGCTGCAGCATGATGTTGTCGCGCGGGGCGCATTTCACCGTGAAGGCGGGGCCGCACAGCTTCATCTTGTAGTCGACAGGCTTCAAACGGGAGGAAAGTGCACCTTTACGACCCTGTGCCTCATGGATGGTTGCAGGCGAGAACTTCGAAAGCGCTTCGATGTCTTCTTTGCTTGGCCGTTCTGCGATATCTTTAATGTGGATCATAAAAACCTCCCACGGTAAGGCATGCGGCGGGAACGTCCCGCCGCTCGCATTGATGTTGATGTGTGTGTTTCAATGGATGCTGAGGGGCCTTAGCCCGGCAGGATCAAGGAATCGGGTCGAACTTCAGTTCGGAAAGTGGAACCACCTTGTCGGTACGGGTCATCTTGTATTCGGTATTCGGGCCAAGCCACTTGTCCCAAATCTTGTTGATCTCGCCGTCTGCATCGAGCTTCTTCAGCACTTCGTTGATCTTGGCGGTCAGAGCCGGATTGTCCTTGGCCATGCCAATACCGATCCGTTGATAGAGCATTGGCTCCTCAATCATGCGCATTGGCTTGCCCTTGGTCTTGGATTCGTTGACAAACTTCGTCGTTGTCATGGTGTTGGCAACCATGCCACGGGCTTTACCCTGCTGAACGGCGAGATAGGCAGACGCAGTGTCCTGGAAGGTCAAAGGATCGGACTTGTTGAGCTTGATCGACATTTCAGAGGTCGAGCCCTTGGTGGAGGCAACGCGCTGACCTTCATAGTCGGCCTTCTTCTGACCGGCATCATCAACCGGCACGATCAACATTTCCTTGGCAAGGTAATAGGGATCGCTGAACTGGATCTGCTCTGCGCGGCTCTGTGTATAGGCAAGGTTGGCAACCGTGATATCAACGCGGCCGAGCTTGACCTCTGGTACGCGGGCTTCAACCGACACAGGCTTGACCTCAGCCTTTACGCCGAGTTCCTTGGCAATGGCATTGCAAAGATCAACGTCGAAACCAGCCATTTCGCGGGTCTTTGGATCGGGAGCAGCAAAAGGAACAACGTCTGCGAAGGTCGCGCAACGCAAAACCTTGTTGGACATGATCGTATCCAGCTGATCCGCAGCGGCAGGCGTCGCAAGGGCTGTACCAGCGAGAATGGCGGTGAGTGTAAGGCATTTCCAGTTCATTGCAGTTCTCCTCTTATGATTTTGCTTGGTATCAGTGACGCAGATCGGACAGGAACCGCTGCGCGCGCGGATGGCGTGGTGTGGTGAAAAACTCTTCAGGCGTTGCCTTTTCGATAATTTCACCGGCATCGATGAACCAGATGCGGTCGGCAACTTCGCGGGCGAAGCCCATTTCATGCGTGACACACATCATGGTCATGCCTTCTGCGGCCAATCCCTTCATCACGGCCAGCACTTCGCCAACCATTTCAGGATCGAGCGCGCTTGTCGGCTCATCGAACAGCATGACCGGAGGCTCCATCGCCAAAGCGCGGGCAATCGCCACACGCTGCTGTTGACCGCCGGACAATTGAGCCGGGTAAGCGCCAGCCTTGTCGGCCAGACCAACTCGATCCAGAAGTTTCAATGCCTTGTCGCGGGCTACATCAGGTGCAACACCTTTGACGCGGATGGGCGAGATCGTCACATTTTCCAGCACCGACAGATGCGGAAACAAATTGAAGCTCTGGAACACGAAACCAACCCGGCTACGCAGCAGGTTGAGTTCCTTCGTTTTTGTCGCCGCATGAATGTCCTGGCCATCCAGCGTGATCGAACCGCTGTTGATTTCCTCAAGACGATTAACGGTGCGGATCAGCGTCGACTTTCCGGAACCCGAAGGACCACAGATGACCACCACTTCGCCACGCGCCACCTCAGCGTCAACATTTTTCAGAACCTGATAGTCGCCATAGCTTTTGCAGACATTCGAGATACGGATCGTCTGCTCTTTCGATGATGATGTCGTGGTCATGGCTGCTCCGTTATGATTTTGGCCTGCGCCAGCGTTTCCGGTTGCGGGCGGGCAACCACACCCGCGCGGCGCTTGGCAATACGGCGCTCAACAGCATTGGCGAGATAGGTCAGGCTCCAGCAAATGGCGTAATAAACGATTGCCAGAATGAGGAAGACCTGGAAGGGCTGCGTCAGAAGCTGGTTGTTAACCTGACTTGCCGCGAAGGTAAGGTCCGGCACGTTAATGACATAACCAAGCGTCGTATCCTTGATCGTCGCAACGAAAGTCGAGATCATGCTCGGGATCATGTTATAGAGCGCCTGCGGCAGGATGATAAAACGCATGGCGCTGAGATAGCTGTGCCCCAGCGCTCTTGCTGCATCCATCTGCCCTGCCCCTAGGGCAACAATACCAGCCCGGACAACCTCGCTAAGGAATGCGCCCTGATAGACAACGAGCGTCACCAGCATAATGGCGAAGCTTGGTACATCAGCGCCCGTCCACAACGGGATGAGGAAGTAGGTCCACAGGATCAGCATCAGCAACGGTACGCCGCGTGTGACATAAACAAGCGCTGTGATCGGCCACCGGACCATGCGCCATTTGGACAGGCGTGCCATGGCCATGAGAATGCTGACCGGGAACGCAAAGGCAATAGCGAGCGCTGACAGAATAAGCGTGTTGGCAAGGCCACCAAGCGGGCCATTCGGGTACTGACCGATCAACAAAAGCAGCCAGTAGTCTTGGATGATGGTGATCATATCTCCGATCATGTCCGTGCCCTCCATACAGGATCCAGACGCATCGACAGATAAGCTCCGGCAGCCATGATCAACAGCGAGAAGAAGAGATAAAGAACAGTCCCAACCAGATAGATTTCAAAGGTCTGGAAGCTGAGATTTTCAATTTCCTTGACCGCATGGGTCAATTCGGACGCACCGATAACCAGAGCAAGACTGCTGTTCTTGAACAGGGAAACGCTGTGGTTGATGAGCGGCGGCAATGCATTACGCACACCTTGCGGCATGATGATGAAGCGCATGGCCGACAGATAACCGTGCCCCAGTGCTTTTGCCGCCTCCATCTGCCCAGGACTGACCGAGCGCAAACCTGACCGCAAATCCTCACTGAAATAAGCGGCCTGACAAAGTCCAAGCCCTACCACGGCAAACACTGCTTCGGCGTTATGATCCGTCAGCCAGTTTGTCAGTCCCGACGGCAGCAAAGTGAAGATACCGAAGTACCACAACATCAACTGTACCAGTGTCGGCACATTACGATGGTAGGAAACATACGCCGCAACAAGACGATCACCGAATTTGAACGGCGAAAAGCGGATGCACAACAGCACCAGCGCCAATGACATGGCCAGCGACCACGAGCCAAGGAAGATAGCAAATGTGATCTTGATGCCGTGGAGCAGCATCCCGATGTACTCCTGATTGCTCAGGACGGACATCAGATCAAAGCCGCTCACGGCTTTGGCTCCTTGGTGACATCAGACTGCGCGGCAGTTTGTGGCTTGGCAGTTTGAAGACCGCCCATCACCTGCAAGGTCGGAGTAATTTCCATGTGACCAATATTGACAGCAACCGGTGCTGCGATAGCAAAAGCTATCGCATCGGCGATGTCTTCGGCCTTTGGCAATTCAAAACCGTCGATAAAACGTTCACGCACGCTCGGGTCATTGCCGTGCACGTGATTGAAGATATCCGTCGCAACCCGGCCCGGGCAGATTTCCGTCACACGAACCCGCTTGCCAAATGCATCCAGCCGCAATTGGTTCGACAGCATGGCAACACCAGCCTTGACTGCGTGGTAAGTGGAGTTTCCTCCAAAGTTGTAATTGCCGGCAATCGACGAAATGTTGATGACGTGACCGCGGTCGCGCTCCACCATGCCCGGAACGATCAGACGGCAGATATGCAGAACCGCACGCAGGTTCACATCGACAAGAAGATCAATGTCGTCGGCATCAGCCTGCAGAAATTTTTTCGGCCTGTCGACACCGGCATTATTAACCAGAATATCGAACTGAACCTTCTCAGACAGAGTGGCAAGCGCTGCTCGATCGGTAACATCTATAGCATGCGCTATGCAGCCGGTACGATTTGCAAGTTCATTCAACGCATCCGCACTGCGGGCAACAGCATGAACTTCAATATTTTCGCGACGGAGCCGCTCTACAACTGCTGCGCCGATACCGGATGAAGCGCCGGTGACCAAAGCGGTCTTGTAATCGGAGAATGGCATTCTGATCCCCTTTATTTGTTGTCATGAACATTAGCTAAGCTTTGGGCTCTTGCCTAAGACCGATTACTTTTGGAGTAATAAGGAACTTTTATGGAGGGCAGAAAACGGCTTTTCCGTACGGGATTGGCGAAAATCCACGACAGCGAATAACGAAATTCATACAAAGGCCTGCATTGCAAAACCTGCCCCAGCCTGTAATCTGCGCGCCACTCAAAACCATTTGAAAAAACATGGATATAAGACGTTTAAAATCGTTCATCGTCATTGTTGATAGCGGCAGCATCACGCGTGCGGCAGATATTCTGCATCTCGCACAGCCGGCCCTCAGCCAGCAGCTCGCAGCGCTTGAAGAACATTTTGGCCAGAAGTTGCTCATCCGTAGCCAGCAGGGTGTGACGATGACCGATGCCGGCCACGCTGTTTACCGTCACGCGCAGATCATTCTGCGCCAGATGGAACAGGCACAGGTGGATGCATCAGCAGCTGGAAACTCGATTGCCGGACGGGTTTCCGTCGGTCTCGTACCCTTCAGCAGTGCAGCAACATTGTCGGTCGATCTCTTGGCCGAAACACGTAAACGTCATCCAGGCATTCTCATTCACCTGACCGAAAGCGTCGGACAGACGTATAGCCAGATGATCATGAACGGCCGCCTTGAGCTGGCCCTGATTCATGGCGTCGGCCCGATCAAGGGCGTGCGTTTCGAACCACTGCTGAGTGAAGAGTTTTATCTGGTGGCGCACCGGGATTTTGCCATCGAGGCGGACTCAAAACCGGTGCCGATTGCCGCGCTGGACGGTATGCCGATGCTAATGCCGCCTGCGTACAATTTTGTACGCCGTGCTGTCGACACGGCCTTTACCCGAAGCCGCATCAACCTCAAGGTTGTCGCAGAGGTAGAGATTGTCAGAACTCTCGCACGTGCCGTTGCCAATGGCCTTGGCGCAACCATCATGCCGAAAGCGATCGCCGACCGTATCGTCTCAGAAACAAGCGAACCGCTGATCTGTCGTATCTTGTCTCCTCGTATCGAGGAAACCCTGTCCTTATGCACATCCGACCAGAACTCTTTGTCGGAACCGGCATTTGCCGTGAAGGACATTCTGGTCGAGCTGACCGAAAAGTTGAAACTGTAAGGAAGTTACCTGCCGGCGCGACATTCAGGCCGGCAGATCAAATCTATCAGCGCATATCCTTGCAATACTGCGCGATACGGGCGCAACCTTCGTTCAACATTTCGACGCTAGTGGCATAGGAAATGCGGAAATACGGGCTCATGCCATAGGCCGCGCCCTGAACGGTGGCAACGTGGTGTTCTTCCACCAGCCCCATGACAAAATCGACGTCACCTTCAATCTTGCGGCCACCCTTGGTGGTCTTGCCGATCAGCCCGGACATGTTCGGGTACAGGTAAAATGCACCTTCCGGCTTGTGGCAACGCAGACCCTCAATTTCCGCCAGCTTACTCAGCACAAGATCGCGACGCTCGCGATAGATTGCAGCGCGCTCTTTCAACAGATCCTGCGGTCCATCCAATGCTGCAATAGCTGCGGCCTGCGTAACCGTGGCGATACCGCCGCTATTTTGGCCGTTCACGTTGCTGATCGCCGCAATCAGTTGCTTTGAACCGCTGGCGCAATAACCAAGACGCCAGCCGGTCATCGCATAAGCTTTGGAAACGCCATTCATCGTCAGAACACGGTCATAGAGACGTGGTTCGACATCAGCAATCGTGCCGAATTCAAACCCATCATAAACGAGATGTTCGTAAATATCGTCGGTCAAGATCCAGACATCCGGATGACGCAACATCACCTCTGCAATTGCGGCCATTTCCGACCGTGAGCAGGCAGCGCCGGTTGGGTTGTTCGGGAAGTTCAACAGCAGCCATTTGGTACGCGGCGTGATTGCCGCTTCAAGATCTTCTGCACGCAGCTTGAAGCCGGTCTCTTCAACACAGGGAACAGGAACCGGCACGCCGCCGGCAAACTTGACGATGTCGGCATAGCTCACCCATGACGGCGTTGGAATAACCACCTCATCACCCGGATTACAGGTCGCAAGCATGGCATTAAAAATAACCTGCTTGCCGCCGCCGGACACGATGATCTGGCTTGCATCATAGGTGAGGTTGTTGTCGCGCTTGAACTTTCTGGCGATAGCAGCCTTCAGCCCCGGTGTGCCATCCATAGGCGGATATTTTGTCTGGCCCCCAAGAGCAGCCTCATGGGCGGCCTCAATGGCATGGGCAGGTGTCGGAAAATCCGGTTCCCCAGACGACAGGCTGACAACCTTGATACCTTGCGCAGCCAGTTCTCTGGCACGCTGTGTCATGGCAGCAGAAGCGGATATGGAGACGTTTTTCAATCTGTCAGCGGTAGAAGGCATCGGAATGATCTTTCTGTGAGATGAAGGAGAAGGCCGATGAGCGGCCTGTTAAGACGCAAGTTCTGCGGCTGGCGCGAGGGTCGCACCTGAAGCAATGATTTCGCTGCGCACGATACCGGCCAATTCCAGCGAACCCGGCGTATCGCTATGCACAAGAATGGACCGAGCCGGCATGGCAAGAATGGTGCCATCGATAGCCTCAACTGACCCATCGGTCAGAAAACGGCGAACACGGGCACGCACGGATGGTTCATCTTTGACCAACGCACCTGGAAGACCACGGGCAACAAGGTTACCCTTAGCGTCATAGGCGCGGTCGGCCAGGAATAGGGCAAGGGTTTTCAAACCGGCACGCTTGGCGGCTTTTTCGATTTCACTTTGCGGGGTTACAAAGACCACCAGCTTGGGATCAACAGCAGAAATGGCGTTCATCATCATGTCGGCAAGCACCGGATCACGATTGACCATGTTGCCCATCGCCGCATGAAAACTGCAATGACCAACCTCAACGCCTTCGCTTTTGGCGATCGCGATCAGTGCACCCAGTTGGTAAAGCATCTGCTGGCGCAATTCATCGGGCTGAAACGGCAGTTCGCGCCGCCCAAAACCTGTCCGATCAGGCAAACCCGGATGCGCACCAATGCCAACGCCATTCTGCTTGGCCAAACGCACCATGCGCGCCATTGTATCGGGATCACCGCCGTGAAAACCGCAGGCAATGTTGGCGGACGACACCAGCTTCATCATGGCGTCATCGTCACACAAGCGGTAGGGGCCGAAACCTTCACCCATGTCGGAATTGAGATCGATTTTCATCAGTTCCTCCCTCTTGATCCGGTTGCTGCTCAGGCCATCGCCTTCAAAGCGCGCTTGACCATGTCTGCAGTCCGTTTGATGTCCTCTAGATAGGTTTTTACCGCTTGCTCAACCTGGCGTGCCTCTTCGTGGCTGGTCCGGACGAACCTGATCTTTCCGCCGGGATTTGCCTGTCCAAGCCGCCACAGATCAGCCTCGATCACACCGGCTATCTTCGGATAACCACCAGCGGTATTGGCATCGCTCATCTGAATAATCGGCTCCCCACCGGGCGGAACCTGTACTACGCCTGGAACCACACCGTGCGAGCGCATTTCTCTGGTCTCGGTCGGTTTGATTGGCTCGCCGGACAGCCTGTAACCTGTGCGGTCACTGCGCGACGAGATACGCCAGACCTGCCCCCAGAAGGCTTCACCATCATCGGCAAACAAATGATGTTCGCCAGCCGGAATAGCGCGAACCTGCAACACGCCGTCAACGATGACAGGAAAGACATTGGCCAAAGCTTGTGATGGCTCCACCACCGCCAAGCCACTTGCAGGCAATGGCAAAATATTCTCCTGCCTGCCAGTTTCTAGATGATCACCCTTGGCAAGCGGTCTTCCGTCATTGCCGCCGAAATTGCCGCGCAGTGCCGTGCTGCGTGATCCCATCAGCACTGGAACATCCAATCCGCCGGCAACAGCAACATAAGCGCGGGCGCGTTTAACCGGTTGTCGCAATTCCAGCACATCACCGTCCTTGGCCAGATGAGCGCACCATGGCAACACGTCTTTGCCATTCAGCAGCACCAAGCCACCTGTACCGGTTACCGCAAAAACCATCGGCGTAGAAACACGCAATTTGAACGGAAAGGTCTGCACTTCAATGACCGCTGCATCCGGCTCATTCCCAACAAGAATATTGCCGATTTTTACAGCAAGCGGATCCATGGCGCCGCCAGCCGTGACACCAATATTGCGAAAGCCCGGACGTCCGAGATCCTGAACGGTGTTGAAAGGGCCGGTTTCGAGGATTTCGATCATAGCTCTACCCTCGCTGGCACAAAACGGACAGTGTCGCCAGGCGCCAGAAGCGCCGGTGTCGCTAACGTTGGATCGAACATTTTCAAATCCGCGTAGCCGATTGAGTTCCAGCCATTGGGACCGGTCAGCATGGCAACACCGGTCTGCATGCCACCAATTGTCACGCAACCCTTTTCCATCTTGATGGACGGCACCGTTTTGCGCGGCATGTAAATACGGCCATCAAGCCCGTGCAGGTACCCAAAGCCGGGCGCGCTACCGAGCGCAAAAACCCTGTATGTCGCTTCATGATGAATGCGTACAACCTCACGGTCACTTAAGCCGGAAAAGTCGCATAATGCGGCAAGATCCGTTGCGTATTCACCGCCGTAGTGAACCGGTATCTCAATCGTTTTTCCCGAGAGATCGATACTTGCGGCATTATCCCATGCGTCCAGCAGACGGCCGACGACAGCATCGGGGTCTGCAGGCGTTTCCTTGAAAATGGTAAGCAGGTTGGTCATGCCGGGAATGACTTCCGCAACATCAGCCCATGCACTTACAGTTTGCGAAAGCGCCCAGATAAAGCGCTGTGCCGGTAAATCGAATTCACCCGGCGCTTCAAGCAGAAAGGAGCGTGAGCCGATGAAGGAAATATTTGCCCGACCTTTAACGACAGGCTGAATTTCATGGTGCGACGCAAGGATACTTGATCTGGCAATCATGATTGAGGCCCGAGTTCGAACAAAACATCACCGAAGCCAACCAGAGCATCCTGCTCGGCGAGCTGACGGGTTAACAAGCCAGTGCGACCGGCAAGGACGGGCACGAGAATTTGGCCGATACGAATAAATCCAATCACATCGGACGCAACAACCGAGCGGGGGAATTGACCCGCCCCAGAGGCAAGAGACGGATGTGACACATGGAAATGCCCGGCAATCGGTGCCTTCACCGTCGTGCTGGATGTCGCATTCGTCGGTTTCAAAGCCACGGCAGACGGAGACGTTCTCACGGTCTCTGGCACGGAAATAACCAGCCGCAACTGCGCATTTGGCGTGGAGATTTCCAAGCCTTCGACACCGGCAGCCGACAACATCTCCGTCAGAGCTTCAAGAGAGGCGGGATCGGTGAAATCGAGCCTGCTCATGCCGCTCTCCATGCTTTCAGCCACTTTTCTAGATAATGAATGTCCGTTTCGCCTTGGGCAAAAGCCGCGTCTTCAAACAGGGCACGCAGCAAAGGCAGGTTGGTGGAAATGCCTTCAACGCGTGTCCCGGCAAGCGCGGTTCGCATCTTGGTGATGGCCTCAGCCCGCGTCGGCGCATGCACGATCAACTTGGCAATCAGGGAGTCGTAATAGGGCGACACCCGGTAACCGGGATAGATATGGGTATCGAGCCGGACTCCTTCGTCTTGCGGCCAGGCAATGTCTGTGACGGCCCCTGCCGATGGCAGGAATGTATCGGGATCTTCGGCGTTGATCCGGCACTCGAAAGAGTGTCCATCACAGACAACATCATCCTGCTGAAGAACGAGTCGTACACCTTGCGCCGCCTTGATCTGGGCCTGCACGATGTCGATACCACTGGTCATTTCAGTAACGGGATGCTCGACCTGCAAACGGGTATTCATTTCGATGAAGTAGAATTTTCCATCTTCATACAGAAATTCAAACGTGCCAACGCCGCGATAACCAATCTGCTGGCAGGCTTCCACGCACGCCAAACCAACAGGCTCAATGATATCGGCTGCAATACCCGGGGCCGGGGCTTCTTCGACCACTTTTTGATGGCGCCGTTGCATTGAACAATCGCGATGCCCAAGCCAAACCGCATTTCCATGGGTGTCGCAAAGCACCTGTATCTCAATATGACGGGGATGCTGGAGAAACTTCTCCATGTAGAGCGCAGGGTTGCCGAAGGCCTGTCTGGCCTCTTCACGCGTCAGGGTCATTGCTTCGATCAGCGCAGATGGTTCCTGAACCACCCGCATGCCACGCCCACCGCCGCCGCCTGCGGCCTTAATGATGACAGGATAACCAATGTCACGGGCAATCTGCTCAACCGTGGCATGGTCATCTGGAAGCGCCGTATCCGGCCCTGGCACACATGGCACACCCGCGGCAATCATCGCCTTCTTAGCGGTAATCTTGTCACCCATGGTGGCAATGGACCGTGCATCTGGACCGATAAAGGTCAGTCCGGCATCCTCTACGGCTGCCGAAAATGACGTGTTCTCGGACAGAAAACCGTAACCGGGATGAATGGCACCTGCACCGGTTAACCGGGCGGCCAGAAGAATGGCATCCTGATTGAGATAGCTTCTGCGCGCATTGGCGGGACCAATACAGACAAAATGATCTGCCGTTTCGCCATAGGAGGCTTGCCTGTCAGCCTCAGAGCAAATCGAAACTGTCTTCAGGCCAAGCTCGCGGCAGGCGCGCTGTATGCGCACAGCAATCTCACCACGATTGGCAATCAGCACCGTATCAAAGAGTGGATCAGCGCTGGCGAAATTCTCTGCCATCACGCAATCTCCGCCAGCAAATTGTTGGTTTCGACCTCTCCGCCATCAACATCCGTAACGAAGGTGATACGGCCAGCACAGGGCGCGGCGATCTTATTGAATACTTTCATGGCCTCGATAATAAAAAGTGTCTGCCCCTCTTCCACCACATCGCCAATATTGACGAATGGCGGCTGGCCCGGTGCAGATGCACGGTGCAAAACACCGAAGATCGGTGCACGGACGGATGTGCCAGAACTGTTGTTGTGAGAGGGTGCCGTTTGCGTATCCTGCAGAGTAGCGTGAACGCCGTCAGTCGGTGTCGTGACCGTTGCAGCAGAGATTTCGTGGCCAGTTCGGAAAATTCGAACGGTGACGTCCTTTTCCGTTACCTTCAGTTCGGTAACGTTGGTTCGCCCGACAAAATCAATCAGCGCTTTTATCTTCGGCAGGTCCATGAGCACACTCGGCATTGTTCGAAGCCGCACTACGATCCCGCAAAGGCCGGACCATCGTCGACTGAACCAGACCTAGCACGATAGGTTGTTTGATGGGGTCAGAAGAACTTTTGATATAGCCCGGTTTGCTCCAGATTTCCCCAAACACCTTCACACCGAAAACCCGCATCAACGGCGCATAAACCTTGAATTTTTTAAAGAGATTTTCAGATCAACCTGATTGACCAGTTGCGTATCTTCAAATGCCGGCAAAGCCACACACCACCGACATGTCCAAACACCGCCATGTCGATACCACGAAGTTAAGCGGTCAATGCCTTTTGACTTTTTGCAATTTTCGAAAATGCGCCAAAGGCTTGGCCCTTTTTGAGATGTGAAAATTTATATTGCGTGGCGGCACCAAGCCGTTTGACATGGCTCTCAAGAGGGTGTTCATTTCCTCAACCCCTAATGCATAGTCACGAAAACCATAAATCGGATTAAGTGTAATGTTCAAAGCTGCAAGAGGTTGGGTTTGGGGCGTCATCGCCGTTATTGCCATCGGCGTGGGATATTACGCTTGGACCGTTCTGCGGGGTGATAATTTGCCCGCAGGTTTTGTCTCCAGCAATGGTCGTATAGAGGCCGTGGAGATTGACATCTCCACCAAAACAGCTGGCAGGCTCAAGGAGTTGATGGTTCGCGAAGGTGAATTCGTCAAGGCTGGCCAGCCACTTGCACAAATGGACACCGCCCAGCTGGCAGCCAGCAAACGACAGGCCGAAGCACAGCGGCGCCGCGCGGAGATATCGGTCGATACGGCCCATAGCCTCGTTGCCCAGCGTGAGGCAGAACGAAAATCTGCACTAGCCGTCATCGAACAGCGCAAAGCCCAGCTCGATTCCGCGGTGAAAACCAATGCGCGCTCGCGGCAACTGTTGACCAACAATACCGTGTCACAGCAGGTCGTCGATGACAGCGAAGCAGCCGAGCAGGCTGCAAGGGCAACACTTGCTGCGGCAGAAGCGTCGCTTGCGGCCTCTGATGCCGCCATCAATGCTGCTAAGGCGCAAGTGGTGGATGCCGAAGCAGCTGTTGATGCGGCAAGGGCACAAATTGACAGTATCGAAACCGACATTGCCGACAGCACTTTGACGGCACCCCGCGACGGGCGAATTCAATACCGCATCGCCCAGCCCGGCGAGGTTCTGTCTGCCGGTGGCCGTGTCTTGAACCTCGTGGATCTTGGCGACGTCTACATGACCTTTTTCCTGCCAACGGCAGAAGCTGGCCGGACCTCAATTGGTTCAGACGTTCGTCTTGTGCTGGACGCGGCTCCCCAGTTGACCATCCCTGCCCAGGTGTCCTTCGTTGCCGATGTGGCGCAGTTTACGCCCAAAACGGTTGAGACTGAAGAAGAACGTCAGAAACTGACGTTCCGGGTTCGCGCCCAAATACCGCAGGAATTGCTGCAAAAATACATCCAGTACGTCAAAACCGGCTTACCGGGCATGGCGTATGTCCGGCTGGATGCGCAAGCAACATGGCCGCAAAATCTCGAACAGAACCTTGTAAAATAACGGCGCCGCGATGAACGAGGCTGACACAAACAACAGCACTGCCTCGAGTTCCGCCAAAAGCGGTCAGAACGCTGTGGTACGGCTCCAAAACGTCACTCTCACCTACAAAAAAACGATTGCCCTGAGCGAGGTATCGCTGGATATCCCGTCAGGCTGCATGGTGGGACTGATCGGCCCTGACGGCGTTGGAAAATCCAGCCTTCTGTCACTCGTTTCCGGCGCACGGGCTGTTCAGAAGGGCAAGGTCGAAGTTCTCGATGGCGACATTGCCGATGCGAAACATCGCAATGCCACCTGCCCCCGCATTGCCTACATGCCGCAGGGACTGGGCAAAAACCTATACCCAACACTTTCTGTTTTCGAGAATGTCGATTTTTTTGGCCGCCTGTTCGGCCAGGACAAACAGGAGCGTGAAACCCGTATTCGCGAACTGCTTGATAGTACCGGTCTTGGCCCTTTTGCTGACCGGCCGGCAGCCAAGCTTTCCGGTGGTATGAAACAGAAACTCGGCCTTTGTTGCGCGCTGATCCACGATCCGGATTTGCTGATCCTCGATGAACCCACGACTGGTGTCGATCCGCTGTCACGGCGGCAGTTCTGGGAACTGATTGACGCGATCCGTGTCGGACGGCCGGGCATGAGCGTTATCGTCGCGACAGCCTATATGGAAGAAGCCGCAGGCTTCGATTGGCTTGTTGCCATGAATGCCGGCAAGGTTCTCGACACTGGCACACCTTCAGAACTGCTTGAACGCACAGGGGCCGCCAATCTTGATGCCGCCTTCATTGCCATGCTGCCAGAGACGGAACGCCGTAATCATGTCGATGTCGTTATTCCGCCTCGAGAAACCGGCGGCACGCAGGAATATGCCATCGAGGCCAGCCATCTGAGCATGCGCTTTGGCAGTTTTACCGCCGTGGACAATGTCAGTTTCCAGATTCCACGCGGCGAAATCTTCGGCTTTCTCGGCTCCAATGGCTGCGGCAAATCAACAACCATGAAAATGTTGACCGGCCTTCTGGCCGCCAGCGAAGGCGAGGCAAAGCTTTTCGGCAACAAGGTCGATGCGAGTGACATGGCGGTGCGCCGCCGTGTCGGTTACATGAGCCAGGCTTTTTCGCTCTACAGCGAATTGACCGTTCGCCAAAACCTTGATTTGCACGCTCGCCTGTTCAAACTGCCTGACGAAACCATTCCGACACGCATTGATGAAATGGCGCAACGGTTCACCTTGCAAGACGTGATGGATACGTTGCCGGACGGGCTGCCGCTTGGCATACGCCAGCGCCTGTCGCTGGCCGTTGCCATGATCCATTCACCAGATGTGCTGATCCTTGACGAACCCACCTCGGGTGTTGATCCAATCGCGCGTGATGCATTCTGGCAAATCCTTGCCGATCTCTCCCGCAAAGACAATGTAACGATCTTCATCTCCACGCATTTCATGAATGAAGCGGAGCGTTGCGACCGCATTTCATTAATGCATGCAGGCAAGGTGTTGATAAGCGACACGCCAGCCGCCATTGCCAAAAGCCGCAATTCTCCCACGCTGGAAGATGCATTCATCGCCTATCTGGAGGAAGCCTCGGGCATCACGGCTTCGGACAAGACCGATAAGGCAAAAACCTCTCAGACGGCTGATATAACCAAACTTGCCGCTGCCAGCCATCCGCAGGCGATGAGCAAGAAACGCTTCTTCGATATCAGGCGCATGTTCAGCTACACGCGGCGCGAAGCACTTGAACTTCAGCGCGATCCCATTCGTGCCACGCTTGCGGTGCTGGGCAGCGTCATCCTGATGTTTGTCATCGGTTACGGCATAAATATGGATGTCGAAGACCTGACATTCGCTGTACTAGACCGGGACGATACCACCATAAGCAGGGATTATGTCCTCGACATTGCCGGATCCCGCTACTTCATCGAAAAAGAGCCCATTCGCGATTATGCCGACATGGACAAGCGGATGCGTGATGGCGAGATAAGTCTGGCCATTGAAATTCCGCCGGGTTTCGGGCGCAAGGTGCAGCGTGGCGATGACGTCGAAATCGGCGCCTGGATCGACGGCGCCATGCCGCAACGGGCGGAAACTGTGAGCGGCTACGTCCAAGGCATGCATGCTGATTGGCTCACCCGAAAGGCAAGACAACTTTACGGCACGGAGGCAACCCGCGGCACATTTTCCATCGAGACACGCTTTCGCTACAACCCTGATGTCAAAAGTCTGGTTGCTATGGTGCCAGCAGTCATTCCGCTTCTGTTGATGCTCATCCCGGCCATGTTGGCAGCCCTCAGCGTGGTGCGAGAAAAGGAACTCGGATCCATCATCAACCTCTATGTGACCCCCGTCACACGGCTGGAATTCCTGTTCGGCAAACAGATCCCCTACGTTGTTCTAGGCGTGATGAATTTCCTGCTGCTGGTTGCCTTTGCGACGCTAGTCTTGCGCGTTCCCTTCACAGGCAGCTTTATTGCCTACGCGGCAGCGGCCCTTCTTTATGTGATCATTGCGACCTCGATCGGCATTTTCATGTCGACATTCATGTCTAGTCAGATCGCAGCAATCTTCGGAACTGCACTGCTGACACTTATTCCAGCCACGCAATATTCCGGTATGACCGACCCGGTCTCATCCCTTCAGGGTGCGGGTGCCTTCATCGGCGAAATTTACCCCACCACCTATTTTATGACCATCTCACGCGGCGCCTTTTCCAAGGCGCTTGATTTTGCAGGCCTTGCCGGTTCCTTCATTCCCCTGCTGATCGCCATACCAATCCTTGCGACACTCGGTGCCGTGCTTCTTAAAAAGCAGGAGAGCTGAGCTTTGTTTTCATCCAACATCTTTCAGCTAGGTTTAAAGGAATTGCGTGGACTGGCACGCGATCCGATGCTGGTGCTGCTGATCCTCTACGCATTCAGTCTGCAAATCTATACCGGATCAAGCGCCCTGCCCGAAACGCTCAACAATGCCGCAATTGCAATTGTCGATGAGGACCAATCGCCTCTTTCCGGCCGCATCAGCACGGCATTCACGCCGCCCTATTTCGTGCCGCCGAAGCTGATCGACATCAGTGAGATGGATCGCAGAATGGATGCGGGGCTTGATACATTCGCCCTCAACATTCCCCCGGATTTCCAGCGCCATGTGCTGGCAAACCAGCATCCGGCAATCCAGCTGAATGTTGACGCAACACGTATGAGCCAGGCGTTCAGTGGCAGCAGCTACATCCAGTCGATCGTGACGAGTGAGGTCAATGAGTTTCTGGAGCGGTATCGCGGCCACACCAATGTTCCCGTGGACCTGACGCTGCGGGCACGTTTCAACCCGTCACTCGACAAATCGTGGTTCGGCTCCATCAACAACATCATTACTTCCATCACCATGTTGTCGATTATCCTGACGGGCGCTGCACTGATCCGTGAGCGTGAGCACGGCACCGTCGAACATCTACTGGTCATGCCGGTAACACCCACGGAAATCATGCTCAGCAAAATCTGGTCGATGGGCCTGGTGGTGCTGGTTGCTGCAGGTTTTGCCCTGTTCGGGGTGGTCAAAGGGTTGCTTGGCGTACCGATTGAGGGCTCTCCTTTCATCTTCCTGCTGGGAACGGCACTGTTTCTGTTTGCAACGACATCCATGGGGATATTCCTTGCGACCGTCGCGGGCTCGATGCCGCAATTCGGTCTGCTGCTTATTCTGGTACTGTTGCCGCTTCAGGTGCTTTCAGGTGCAATGACACCGCGTGAAAGCATGCCTGACATCATCCAGCACATCATGCTGCTTGCACCCAACACCCATTTCGTCATCCTCGCACAGGCGGTGCTGTTCAGGGGTGCCGGCCTTGATGTTGTGTGGCCGCAGTTGCTTGCCCTGCTGGTTATTGCCGTCATTCTCTTCACTTTGGCATTGCGCCGGTTCCGCAACTTCCTGCGATAAACCAGGCACGTTTTTGAGTGCTTTATCTGGCGTGAAACCCTTGTGAATCAGGGGATCGAGCAAAGCCGCCGCACGTTGACAGTTAAGACTTCATTAACCATGCTTGGTTACGAGTCGTTATCTGCCCGCCGATGGTTGTCGGCGCTCGTTAGCATCGGTCGCTAAATGACACATCAACTGCTTCCGGTATTGGCTCGACGTCTCGGGCTTTTCACAGCATTAGCCTCACTGGCCTTTGTCGTGCCGTCGTTTGCGCAGTCGGTGTGGACCGGTAATACGGACAATGAATTCAGCAACGGAACGAACTGGACACCTGCTCTGCCGGGCGCAAATGATGCAGCGGCTGTCAACACTGGTTCCCCGCAGGTCACCAATAACGTCACCGTCAATCAGCTTGGTGTAAATGGCGGCGATGTTACCATCACCAATACCGGGACACTTACGGTGACCAGTGGCAGCACGATCAACTCCGGCAGCCTCGGCATCAATGCTGGTGGCGTCGTGAATTCCGATATCGACCTGAATGGCGGCAACCTGTTTATTGATGGAACGCTCAACGGCAAACTGCAATTGAATGCAGGCAACGTTGCGGTAAATGGCAGCCTAGGTAGTGCTGTGGTGGAAGCGACCACTGCACTTTCCAACAGCGGAACTGTGGGCGATGTTTCTGTGTCCTCCGGCGGGACCTTTACCAATAACACAACTGGCACTGCAGGTGCACTCACCAATGCCGGTACGGCGTCGAATGCCGGCACGCTTGGCTCATTGACAAATACGGCAGGCAACTTCACCAACAACAACCTCGGCGTCATCACCGGAAAGACGATAATCTCCGGCGGAACGGTGACCAACAATTTCCAGATGACAGATGCAGATGTCGCCGCGGCAGCAGATTTCGTCAACAACAACGGCGCAACGGCTGGCAACATCAGAAACTCCGGCACAGTCTCCAATGCCGGTACCATCGCATCCCTGCAAAACGATGCGGGAAGTTTCACCAACAACTTCGGCGGTGCTGTCTCTGGCACAACAACCGTGGCCGGAGGCACTGTCACCAACAATGCAGAGATGAATGCCGTGAGTGTTGGGGCTGGTGGCATCTTTACCAACACAACGGATGGCACGGCCGGTGCCGTTACTAATGCCGGCAACAGTTCAAATGCCGGCGAAATCGCCTCGCTGACCAACACGGCCGGAGACTTCGTCAACAATGCCGGTGGCACAATCACTGGACAGACCACCATTACTGGCGGGACAGTCACCAACAATTTCGAGATAACCGACGCCGACGTTGCAGCCGCTGCAGCCTTCATCAACAACTCGGACGGCATCGCGGGTCATATCAGAAATTCCGGCACGGTGACCAATGCCGGAACCATCGCATCCCTTCAAAATGACGCTGGCTCTTTCACCAACAATAGTGGTGGCGAGGTTACGGGCGCAACTACAATCAATGGCGGCACGGTCGTCAACAATGCAACGCTTGCTTCCGTCGAGATCGGCAATCAGGGCACATTTACCAATAACAGCGGTGCAACGACTGGCGCGGTTACCAATTCCGGCACTGCGTCGAATGACGGTACAGTTGCGTCATTGACCAACAATGGTGGTTCCTTCTCAAACACCGGCATCATCAGTGGTGCGGCGAGCGTCAGCGGCGGTGAATTCATCAATCAAGGAACAGTCACCGGAACGATCGATGTTTTTGACGGCGGCTTGCTGTCCGGCAGCGGTGTCTCCGGCGGATTGGTGATCAATGCCGGTGGCATTCTCTCCCCTGGTCCTAGCCTGCAAACCGTTTCCGTGAATGGTGACCTGACCTTGCGCATTGGATCGACCTACCAGGTGGATATTACCTCAACCGGTTTGTCGGATCAGGTGAACGCCATCGGCACAATCGATATCGAAGGTGGTACGCTCGATATTCGTGCAGCAAGCAACACCTATGGCCCGTCCACGGCCTACACGATCCTGTCGGCTGGCAGCATTACCGGTAGTTTCGACACCATCGCCAGCGACTTTGCGTTTCTTTCCCCGACGCTGACCTACAATCCCACCACAGTGGATCTCAGACTTGATCGCAATACTGTGCGTTTTGCTGATGTTGCCCTGACACAAAATGAACGCGTAACCGCAGCAGCCGTTGAGAGTCTGGGATCGACAAATGCACTGTTCATGGCGGTGTTGCCTCTCAATATAGAAACCGCCGAGACCGCCTTTTCACAGCTTAACGGCGAGGTTCACGCATCTCTCAAAAGCGCATTCCTCTGGGAAAGCCAATTTCCCCGTGACGCGATCATGGATCAGATGAACCCGCTGATCGCCAGACCCTGGGCAGATCAGGAAGAGCTGTCGTTTTGGACAACCGGCATATTTGCCCAAGGTAATTTTTCTGAAAATGGTGTAGCCAGCGGCCTTGATACCCGTGTCGCGGGCTCACTCATCGGCGCTGATTTTTCCATTTCAGAACAATGGCGTCTCGGCGGCATTCTCGGATACAGCTCTCTTTCCGCAGGTTCTGAGGCCACTGCGGACAGTTATCATGCAGGCCTATATGCTGCCGGTGACTTCGGCCCTCTGGATATACTCGGCGGCGCCATCTACTCGCGCAACGATATCTCGACCAAACGTGATATCGCATTCGGCTCCTTTACCGACCGGCTGACGGCCGATTATGGCAGCGATACTCTTCAGGCCTTTGGCGACATTTCCTGGACGCTGCAACTGGATGATGTCAAGTTGCAGCCCTTCGCCAATCTTGCCTATATCAATCTCAATACGGATGATTTCCGTGAAGATGGCGGTGTCGCAGCCTTGTCTGTTGCCGGCGGCTCCAACAACCTGACCGTCTCCACCATAGGCATGCGCTGGGCTGCCAACCTGCCAACTGATATGCCGGTGATAGTATCCGGCATGCTGGGCTGGCGCCACGCAATCGGTGATCTTTCGCCCACCTCATTTTTCGCATTTGAGGGTGGCTCACCTTTCATTCTGGAAGGCGTGACCATGCCGCGGGATTCACTGTTGGTAAAAGCTGGCATTACCGCCAGACTTTCCAAATCCGCACGTTTGACACTGAGTTATGCGGGCGAGTTTGCCAGTGGTTTCCAGTCCAATGCGGCCCATGCCAACCTGCAGGTCAATTTCTAGCGTCGACAATAGTTGTCCGGCAAACATCCGCACAAAAGAACAGTGCCCCGAAGTTCTTCAACTTCAGGGCACTGTGCTTCTGGTCAAATCTTAGTAGTGGACCGACAGGCTATCGATCGGTGTGGTCTTTGGCGGCGCGAACTTGGTCAGGTCGATGCCGTCAACTGCACTGCGGTACTCTTCAATGCTTGGCGTGCGACCAAGAATTGCCGACAGCACCACAACCGGGGTCGACGCCAGAAGCGATTCACCCTTCTTCTCCGAGGTGTCTTCTACAACGCGGCCTTGGAACAGGCGGGTCGAGGTTGCGAGAACCGTGTCACCCTTTTCAGCCTTTTCCTGGTTACCCATGCAAAGGTTGCAGCCTGGACGCTCAAGATAGAGAATGTTCTCGTACTCGGTACGGTTGGCAGTCTTTGGCTTCAGGTCATCAAATTCGAAGCCGGAATACTTCTGCAGGATTTCCCAATCCCCTTCAGCCTTCAACTCGTCAATGATGTTGTAGGTCGGTGCTGCAACCACCAGAGGTGCCTTGAACTCAACCTTGCCTGCAGTTTTTTCGATGTTCTTCAACATCTGGGCAACAATCTTGATGTCGCCCTTATGCACCATGCATGAACCAACGAATCCAAGGTCAACCTTCTTGGTGCCGCCGTAGTAAGAAACCGGGCGGATCGTGTCGTGCGTATAGCGACGGGAAACGTCTGTATTGTTGACGTCAGGGTCAGCGATCATTGGCTCGTTGATGATGTCGAGATCCACGACGACTTCTGCGAAGTACTTTGCGTTGGCATCCGGGCTCAGAGCAGGCTTTTCACCCGAACGGATTTCGGCAATGCGCTGATCCGCCTTGGCAATCAGGCCCTTCAGCGTACCAACAGCATTGTCCATGCCCTTGTCGATCATGATCTGGATACGCGACTTTGCAATTTCCAGCGACTCGATCAGGGTCTCGTCCTGCGAGATACAGATCGACGCCTTGGCCTTCATTTCAGCCGTCCAGTCGGTGAATGTGAAGGCCTGGTCAGCGAGAAGCGTACCGAGGTGAACTTCAATGATGCGGCCCTGGAAGACGTTGTCGCCATGCTGCTTCAGCATCTGCGCCTGGGTCGCGTGAACCACGTCGCGGAAGTCCATGTACGGTTGCATCGTGCCCTTGAAGGTCACCTTGACCGACTGCGGGATTGGCATTGTTGCCTCACCGGTGGCCAGTGCCAGCGCCACGGTGCCAGAGTCTGCACCAAACGCAACGCCCTTGGACATGCGGGTGTGGCTGTCGCCGCCGATGATGATTGCCCAGTCATCCACGGTGATGTCGTTCAACACCTTGTGGATGACGTCGGTCATCGAGTGGTAAGCGCCCTTCGGGTCACGCGCAGTGATAACGCCGAAGTTGTTCATGAAGGACATCAGCTTTGGAATATTGGCCTGTGCCTTTTTGTCCCAAACGGAAGCCGTATGGCAACCGGACTGATAAGCACCGTCAACCAGCGGCGAAATGACGGTCGCCGCCATCGCCTCAAGTTCCTGCGCAGTCATCAGACCGGTGGTATCCTGCGAACCGACAATATTTACAATTACACGGACGTCGGAGCCCGCATGCAATACCTTGCCTGGCGTCACGCCAACCGCGTTGCGGTTGAAGATCTTTTCAACAGCTGTCAGTCCCTGGCCTTCGATTGAAATTTCCTTGTTTGGCGCAAAGACCGGAGTCGGCTCAACGCCGAGGGTCTGGGCGGCAAATGTCTGGAGCTTCTTGCCGAAAACGATAGCGTAGGAGCTACCAGCCTTCATGAACTCCATCTTCTGCGGTGTGAAGGCCGCAGCAACATCAACCAATTCGTTGCCATTTTCATCACGAAGTTTTTTACCCTTCGCGTCGATTTTCAAAACAGTGCCGGTTTCTACCGAAAACTGCTGTTCAAGGATCGGGTTGCCATCATTGTTGAGGATCGGCTTGCCATCGTCACCGGTCTTTTTGGTCCAATTCTTCAGGTTGATACCAATACCACCGGTCACGTCGACAGTGGTCGCGAAGATCGGCGAGATACCGTTGGTGCCCGCAACGATTGGCGCGAAGTTGACAAAAGGCACATAAGGGCTGGCCTGCTTGCCGGTCCACAGCGCAACGTTGTTTACGCCGGACATACGCGACGAACCCACGCCCATCGTACCCTTTTCGGCGATCATCATAACGCGCTTGTCAGGATGCTGCTTCTGCAGCGCAACGATCTCCGCCTGTGCTTCAGGCGTGATCATACACTGACCATGCAACTGGCGGTCGGAACGCGAATGCGCCTGGTTACCCGGCGAAAGAAGGTCAGTCGAAATGTCGCCTTCAGCTGCGATGAAGGTCACAACCTTGATTTCGTCTTCGACGTCAGGAAGCTTGGTGAAGAATTCAGCCTTGGCATAGCTTTCGAGAACGCTCTTCGCGACGGCATTGCCAGCCTTGTAGGCATCACGCAGACGGAACATGTCGGCATCGTAAAGGAAGACCTGGGTCTTCAACACATCACCGGCCTTGGTTGCGATTGCAGCATCGTCACCGAGCGCGATATCGAGCAGAACCTTGACCGAAGGACCACCCTTCATGTGCGACAGGAGTTCGAGAGCAAACGTCGGCGTAATCTCGGGCACGACCGCTTCGCCAAGGATGATTTCCTTCAGGAACGCGGCTTTGACACCTGCAGCACTGGTGGTGCCTGGCAGCGTGTTGTAGATGAAGAATTTGAGGGCATCGGCGCGGTGTTCGCTACCTGTATCCTTGATCAGCGCAATGATCTCACCGACGAGAGCTCCGTCATCAATCGGTTTGGGAGCGAGCCCTTGAGTTTCTCTGCTTTTGATCTCAGCCAGGTAATCCAAATAAAGGTTCATCGTAATCCCAACGTCATAATGTGTATGGCGCTGAAACGCAGCGCCACCAAACGGTATTGTTAATCGGCCCAAGGGTCGTGCAGGTTTCGAGTACGTCAACAAAGGCCGACTTGCAAGATACTGCATTTCAGTAAAAAAATATTACTTCGGTTTCAGCGAAAAGCTTTAAAAAACCGCGCTGCGCAGGGTGGTTAAGCCGCAAACCTCTAAATGCTTAAATTCGTGCCGTTTGATGCCAGCGATATAACGGAAACGGGCACTTATCGAGGCGGGGTCCGAGAACTGTCATCAAGGAAATCCAAACCTGATAACAGTGCCTCTTCAGTTGGCAAATTTGACGCCTGGTAAAGACATAATCGTAAGGGCCGCAAAAACGGTTGGCAGATGTGGCTGGCAGTTGCCGGGCGGCAAATTTCCGAAGAAGCTAATTAATGCATTGATAATAAACAATTTTACCCCGAAAAATCCGCCAAATTCTCGATAAGTAATTGTACTACATATTCAATTTCGCCCGGTAGTTATTCGGGTTCGAAAATTAAGAATTTGTTAACCCAATCTAAGCGAACATTAGCAAGTTCTTATTACTCGTTATTGGAGTATTCGTTCATTGCCAGGCGCCGGCCAAATTGCGGTGCAATGGCACAGGGAGAGAGCATGAAGTTCGCACCAATACGCTATTTTGTTCCGTTTGTTTCACTGATGTTTCTGCCAGCCGTCGCCTTTGCGCAGACGTCTACATCGACGAACTTCACGGTGCAGATCACCATTCAGGCAGCCTGCCAGATTAACTCTGCCGCCAATCTCAATTTTGGCACCAATGGTGTTCTCGCGGCCAATGTAGATGCAACCAGCCAGATTATCGTGCAATGCACGACGGGCACGCCATTTAGTCTAGGTCTAAGTGCGGGCGCTGGGACTGGCGCAACAGTTACGACCCGTTTAATGACCGGCCCCGCCTCGGCCACAATCGCTTACAGCCTCTACAGAGATGCCGCACACTCACTTGTTTGGGGCAACACGGTAGGCACGGACAGGTTAACCGGGACAGGAACCGGCGCGGCACAGCCTTTTACTGTCTATGGGCGTGTTGGGCCCCAAAACACCCCTGCTCCTGGCACTTACACGGATACCGTGACGGCCACACTCACTTATTGATCGCCAAAGGGAGGATCGCATATGCGTCTTTTTACTTTAGCGGCTGCGTTACTTGCCGGTTTGTATGTTTCACCTTCTCACGCAACCTCGTTACGGGTCTCACCCGTTATTTTGGATCTCAGAGCACCAGCAGCGACGTCCAATCTGCGCATCCGCAATGATGCCAAAACAGCCATCAATGTTCAGGTCCGGATTTTCCGCTGGACCCAGCAAAACGGCTCGGATGTCTTAACGGCGGTAGACGATGTTGTTGCAAGCCCACCGATCACACAACTCAAACCCGGAGCGGAAAATCTCGTCCGCATCGTGCGGCTCTCCAAGGCGCCTGTGAAGGCTGAAGAGAGCTACCGCGTCATGGTCGATGAATTGCCAACACAGGGTAAACTTCGATCCGGCACCATCAATCTCGTTGTCCGCCATTCCATCCCGGTCTTTTTCTCGAAAGACGATGCCAGCGAGGCGCAGCCAACATGGTCTGTGACACCCAAGGGCAATGGCTACCAGGTTACCGTCTCCAATAAAGGCTCCAAGCGCCTGCGCATCGCCAACATCAGGCTGCTCAATGGAAGTGGTCAAGCGGTGGCCCAGCAACAGGGACTTGTCGGTTATGTACTCGGAAAATCCGGTGCAACCTGGCTGGTGCCGGCAGCGGGCGGCAAGCGAGGCGGCGGCACACTGAAAATTTCTGCAGATAGCGAAAGCGGCCCTGTCAATGCGACGGCGCGCGTTAAGGGCGGTTAGCCTTGCCGTTTTGACGATTGCAGGTTTGACGATCATTTCATCGCGCAGTTTTTCCCAGGATCAGGATTTACCTCCTGATGCCTCACCCCCCTCTGTTTCCGCCGAGGACGTGAGAGAGTTACAACTTGAAGTCTATATCAACGATGTTTCAACAGAACTGATCGCCACCTTTCGTCAAAACAGCACCGGCTCGCTCCTGATTGAGCCGGTTCAATTGAGAAATGTCGGAATTATCCCGGTTGAAACTGCTGTCGGTGCCGATGGTTGGGTTGATATCGCCAAGCTGCCGGATGTCAGCTGGCGTTACGACGAAAGCAACCAGTCCATCTATTTTTTGCTTTCGACGGAAGCCCGCGCCAGCAAGGTCATCGACGCCTCCGGCCAAACCGATACGCAAGAGGACGAAGAAAAAAAAGAACGGGCCACGAGCGATCTGGGAGGTTTGGTGAATTACACGATCTACGGATCATCCGGCGGTAAAAGCTGGTCGGACATTGTCGAATATAACGGCGTCTCGGCCTTGCTGGAAAGCCGTGTTTTTGGCCCACTCGGTGTCTTGTCATCCTCCCAGGTCCTGAGCACCTCAAAGGTCGAGCAGTTTGACAGCACACGCCTCGACACCACTTGGAGCTATTCCGATGAAGATAATTTGACGACTTATAGAGCAGGCGACCTGATCACAGGCGGGCTGACATGGACACGCCCGATGCGGATGGGTGGAATACAGATACGTCGCAACTTCGATCTGCGTCCGGATATTGTCACGATGCCAATGCCTGATTTTTCCGGCTCTGCTGCGGTGCCTTCTACCGTTGATGTCTATGTCGACAATATCAGACGTATCTCACAGGAGGTGCCCGAAGGCCCATTTTCCATTACAAACCTTCCCGTGGTCAGCGGTGCCGGCAATGCACGGCTGGTGGTGCGCGATGCGCTGGGACGGGAGACCGTGTCGGAAACGCCGTTTTTTGCATCGGCAGATTTGCTGGCACCCGGCCTCATCGACTTTTCCGCCGAACTCGGTTTTGCCCGCAACAATTACGGCATCTCCTCATTTGACTATGACGAGAATTTTCTCGGCTCCGCGACCGTACGGTACGGCTTGACCAACAAGTTGACCGTAGAAGGCCATGCCGAAGGCGGCGAGGAATTTTATAATGTCGGGCTTGGTGGTGTTTTCACACTCGGCGCATTCGGATTGGGCACAGTTTCGGGTGCCACCAGCCACTTCCGGGAAGACAGTGGCTATCAGCTATCGGCAAGCGTCGAAGCAGAATTGTTGGGAATGCAGGTTTTTGCGCGCTCGCAGCGGGCGTTCGGCGATTTTCATGACATGGCATCCGTTGCGGCAACCAGATCAAAGAATGCAACGGCCTTAAACTTGGTCAACGCCCGCCCGGCGCGTTCGCTTGATCAGATTTCCCTCTCCACCCAACTCAGCTTCGATGAAGCAAGTCTCAATTTTTCCTACACGCAGCTGGAAACTTTCGATGAAAGAAAGTCCCGGCTGCTCGGCCTTACTGTCACACGGCCTATCGGCGAAAACGGCAACATCTTTGTCACCGCCTACAAGGATTTGGCGGATAAGAAATCCTACGGAATTTTTGCCGGTCTCTCCTGGACATTTGGCGGTGGCATTTCTACCTCTGCAGGATTCTCGTCCAGCGCCGATGGTTATTCCGTTACGGCAGATGCGGTCAAATCCGAGCAACAAACCGAGGGCAGTTATGGGTGGCGGTTGCGCGGCTCACGCGGCAACAATGATATCATTTCAGGCTCGGCCAGTTATCGCGGCAGCGCTGCACGCGTCGCGGCCGGTGTCGATCAATTCAACGGCAGCACACAAGGTTACGTACAACTGGATGGCTCAGTTGCCTTGGCCGGTGGTGACGTATTCTTTGGCAACCGCATCGATGATGCTTTTGCTGTCGTTGATGCCGGCGCGCCGGGTGTCGAGATTTCGCTGGAAAACCGCCCCATCGGCCAAACCAACCGCCGCGGCAAGATCTTGCTTCCGAACTTGCGGTCTTATGATGCCAACATGATCACGCTCGACCCGGCCAACCTGCCAATCGATGCGCGAATTGACCGAACCAAACAGACGGTGATTCCGACGGAAGGCGGAGGCGCCGTCGTTGATTTCAAAGTAGAGACCGGCGGTCACGTCGCGCTGGTGACATTGAAATCAGAAAGCGGAGATGTCATCGAAACAGGGTCTTCTGGCACCATTGATGGCAATGACGACAGTAGTTTTGTGGTCGGCTACGACGGACAGGCCTATCTCGAAAACGTCTCGAACAAGCACCGACTTCTCATTCATCAACCGACCAAAGGCGACTGCGAGGCGCAGATCGTTATTGGATCGACCACGGAGACCCGTGCAACCCTTGAAGCGACATGCAGGAGCGTTCAATGATGATGCTGACCCGTGCAGGCCTTGCCATCGCAGCTTTTCTTTGCGCCGCACCGGTGCTGGCGCAAACATGCAGCTTCAGTATGACGGATATGAATTTCGGTTTCGTCAATCTGGCAAGCGGTGCGGCCGTGGATACAACGGCCACATTAAATGTGACCTGCACCAACCCGCTGGCACTGGGCCTGTCGGTGCGTATCTGCCCCAATATCAACGCTGGTAGTGGTGGGCAATCCGGCGGCATTCGCCGCATGCTTCAAGGCAGCAACATACTCAATTATCAGCTGTATCAAAATGCCGGAAGAACAACACCTTGGGGTTCCGCCACTCAAACGGCACTGGGTTCGCCACCGCCTATCGACCTGTTGCTACCCATTCTGCCGCCACTGCTTGGCAGCACCAGCCGCACCGTCTACGGCAGAATTTTAGCCAGTCAGGCATCTGCTGCGCGCGGCATCTATCTCTCGAGTTTCGCTGGCGCGCAAACCAGCTTCACCTATACCACCTATACGTTGCTGGCACCGAATTGCTCTGACGTTACTCAGAACCCGACACTGGTCCCTTTTAACGTAACGGCGGCTGTGGAACCGGCATGTCGTGTGTCGGCGCAGTCGATCAACTTCGGCAACCATGGCGTTCTCAATAGTGCAGTCGATGCAAACGGAGCGATCACACTGACCTGTACTGCGAACCTTGCCTACAGCATTGCCCTCAATGGCGGATTGAGCAATAGCCCGCCTGCTGCGCGGCAGATGGTCTTGGGAAGCTCATCGGTTATTTACGGGCTCTACAGGGATGCCGCCCGCTCCAATGTCTGGGGCAGTGCCGCTGGACAGGTGGTCACCGGCACAGGAACCGGGACATCACAGAGCGTAACCGTCTACGGTCGCGTTCCGGCACAAAACACGCCCGCGCCGGGGCAATATAATGACACGGTTGTTGTGACGGTCAGCTATTAGCCGATGGCCACCGCATCAAAGGCATCCTGCCACGCATCAGCGGCAAGAGGCTTCAACTCAACCAGCATCAGACAATCTTGCCACGCGCGGCAACAGGCCATTTCTCAACGCCGGACACACCAGCGCCGGTTACGAAAACAGCATCCACCATGTTCGTTACCACGCAAACGTGGTTCGGCACGATTTGCAGGCGATCACCGACATTCAGGCCGATGGAACCGGTACTGACCAGACGACCATGTTCCTCAGACAACTGATCAATTGTGATGTCATCACGACCGAGCACATGACCATAGCCTGTCAGCCCGAGAAGGTCAGATGTCAGCGTCTTGGAACCAGCATCGATAATCGCACGGTTTGGTGCTGGCACAGAAACAACCGTCGCAAGCACCGTCAGGGCGCAATTGTCCCACGTCGTCACGCCGCGTGATACGAGCGAACGGTCATTATAGATATAGGTTCCCGGACGATACTCTGTCGTGACCGGCGCCTCGGCAGCATGCATCATCGACGGCGTGCCGCCCGATGTGATCACCGGAACAGCGATGCCCTGCGCCTCGATAAGCGACTTCGCTTCGCCCATAAAGCGCTCCACCGATGCCTCCCCACCAGCGGGCGGATAGGTCATCAGACCGCCAAACACGAGCCCCGGTGCCGCATCAATATAGGCTGCAAGCTTCAGAGCCGCATCAGGCGACGGAACACCACAACGGTTGGCACCGGTGTCGCATTCCACCAGAACGGCAATCGGCTGCGCCTCACCAGCGAACGTCGCAGACAGTCCATCCACAATCTCGGCGCTATCAGCAACAACCGATAGTTTTACCTTTCTGGCAAGTGCCTTCAGGTGCTCCAGCTTTTCGCTGCCGATGATGTTGTAGGTGATCAGCACATCGGTGATTGCGTCGCTGCCTGCAACCATCGCCTCTGCTTCCGAGACTTTCTGGCAGGTGATGCCAGTTGCTCCGGCAGCAAGTTGCATCTCTGCCAATGCAGGCAATTTATGCGTCTTGATATGCGGTCTTACCCGCAATCCATTTTTATCAGCATAGCTCTGAAAACGCTCGACATTCGCCTTTGCGATATCAAGGTCAACGAGGATTGCAGGCGTGTTGGCTACGTCAATGTCGCTGGGCGAAAAGGGCATAAATTCCTCTGTCTTGGCAAGTACGGGGCTGCCACAAAATACATCACTTTACGGCGCCGCACCAATTATCACCTATACCTATTGACAATACATCCCCCATGATACTTGATATGTCAATCCAATAAAACAGACACATGTCCAATATATTGGAATACAAGGAAACGTTCAGTTCATAGGGGAACGCCATGACCATTTCTTTCCGTACCGGCATCATGTCTCTGGTCGCCGCCACATTCCTTTCCACCACTCCGGTTCTTGCCGACGGCAGCAAACTCGATGAAGTTCTTGCGCGTGGCCATCTCGTCCTCGGCACAGGCAGCACCAACGCGCCATGGCACTTCAAGAGCGCCGACGACAAGCTGCAGGGTTTTGACGTTGATATGGGCCGCATCGTTGCCAAGGCGCTGTTTGGCGATCCAGACAAGATTGAATACGTCAACCAGTCGTCTGACGCCCGTATTCCAAACATCACCACCAACAAGGTTGACCTGACCTGCCAGTTCATGACGGTAACAGGCGAACGCGCGCAGCAGATCGCCTTCACCATTCCTTATTACCGTGAAGGCGTCGGCCTAATGCTCAAGGCAGACGGCAAATATGCTGATTATGAAGCTCTGAAGGCCGCTGGCTCGTCCGTGACCATCTCGGTTCTGCAGAATGTGTACGCTGAAGCCATGGTTCATGCCGCTCTGCCGGATGCGAAAGTTGACCAGTACGAATCCGTTGACCTGATCTATCAGGCTCTGGAATCCGGCCGTTCCGACGCTGCTGCAACCGACCAGTCGTCGCTTGCCTGGTACATGACCCAGAACCAGGGCCGCTACAAGGATGCCGGTTACGGTTGGAACCCACAGACCTATGCTTGCGGCGTCAAGCGTGGCGACCAGGATTGGCTGAACTTCGTCAACACCGCCCTGCATGAAGCGATGACCGGCGTCGAGTTCGATTTCTATGCGAACTCCTACAAGACATGGTTCGGCAAGGAACTGGCGCCGCCACAGATCGGCTTCCCGGTCGAATACAAATAAGCTCACCGGCTTGTCTCATATGGACGGAGGGCACCACCCTTCGTCCCGCTCACTCTACTATGGCAGGATGACGCCATGGGCTACACGCTCAATTTTGCCGCCGTCTGGCGCAGTTTCGACCAGCTTCTTGAAGGTCTGTTACTCAGTCTTGGCCTTGCTTTTGTTGCCATTCTGATCGGTGCGCTGATCGGTCTTCTTGTCGCTTTCGCGCTGATCTCAAAGAATGTCTGGATCAAGGCTCCGGCTGCGACCTATGTCACAATCATTCGCAACCTGCCGATCCTCGTGCTGGTGTTGTTTGCCTATTTCGCATTGCCGCAGCTTGGCGTGCGGCTTGGCAAAATCGAAAGTTTTGTCGCCGTTCTGGCGATCTATTCCGGTGCCTACCTGGCCGAAGTGTTTCGGGCCGGCCTGTTGTCGATCCCGCGCGGTTTGACGGAAGCAGGTCTCGCCATCGGCCTGACGCCGATGCAGATCCGCACTTCGATCATCGCACCGCTGATGTTCCGCAATGTGTTGCCATCACTGTCCTCTACGATCATTTCGCTGTTCAAGGACACATCACTTGCTGCGGCTATCGCCGTGCCGGAACTGACCTTCGAAGCACGCAAGATCAATGTCGAGACGTTTCGTATCGTCGAAACCTGGATCGTCGCATCGGGTCTCTACGTCACCACCTGTTTTGTGCTCGCCGCGCTGATGCGTTTTGTCGAGCGCCGTCTGGCCGTCCCGAGGTGATGTCATGATGGATTTTTCCGCTTTTTTTGATCAGGTGTGGCTGGCGCGTTACGTCATCCTCAAAGGCCTCGGCGTCACGGTATCGATCTCGCTTCTGTCGATCCTCGCAGGCTCAGTACTCGGTGTGTTCGTTGGCCTGTCGCTGGTCTACGGTAATCGTGTGCTTCGCTTCTTTGTCCGCGCCTACACTGACTTCATCCGCGGCACGCCGGTTCTCGTACTGGTTCTCGCCAGCTATTACGTGCTGTCAGCTGTCGGCATCGAGCTTGGACCTTTTCAAGCGGGCGTGTTTGCCCTCGCCATCTTTTGTTCCTCGCATGTCGGCGAAATCGTCCGTGGTGGCCTGCAGGCCATTCCCAAGGGACAGACCGAAGCTGCCAAGGCAATCGGCCTGACCTTCAGCCAGACCTTCGCCTATGTGCTGTGGCCACAGGCATTGCGGCAGTTCCTGCCGGCCTGGGTCAATACGGCAGCGGAGATGGTCAAGGCATCGACCCTGCTTTCAGTGATTGGCGTTGCCGAGCTTTTGCTGCGCACGCAAGAGATCATCTCCCGCAATTTCATGAGCCTGCAGTTCTATTTCTTCGCCGGGCTTCTCTACTTCGTCATCAACTACAGCATCGAGCGTTTTGGCAAATACGTCGAACGCAAGACGGCTGTCCCGTCCTGAGGCCGCATGTCATGAGCAAGGTACTTCTCGAAATTCAGGGGCTGCGCAAGCAATATGGCCCGCTCGAAGTCTTAAAAGGCGTCGATACCACCATGCACGAAGGCGAGGTTATCTCGATCATCGGCTCTTCCGGCTCCGGCAAGACAACAATGCTTCGTTGCATCAACATGCTGGAAGAGTTCCAGGGCGGACATATCCGCCTAGGCGGTGAAGAGATCGGTTACGAATATTCCGGCAACACTCGCAAACGTAAAAGCGAAAAGGAAATTGCCCGACAGCGCGCCATGACCGGCATGGCCTTCCAGCAATTCAACCTCTTTCCGCACATGACGGCGTTGCAAAACGTCATGCTCGGTCTGGTCAAGGTCAAGAAAATGAGCCGTGACGAAGCCCGCGCCATTGGGGAAAAGTGGCTTGAGCGCGTCGGCCTCGGTTCGCGTGGCGGCCATTTCCCCGGCCAGCTCTCGGGCGGCCAGCAGCAACGTGTTGCCATTGCCCGTGCCATTGCCATGTCACCGCAACTGATGCTGTTCGACGAAGTCACCTCGGCCCTTGACCCCGAACTGGTTGGTGAAGTGCTGCAGGTTATCAAGGGCCTGGCCGCAGACGGCATGAGCATGTTGCTCGTCACCCACGAAATGCGCTTCGCATATGAGGTGTCCAGCCGTGTGATCTTCATGAACCAAGGCGTCATCTGTGAAGAAGGTGATCCCAAGGAAATTTTCATCAAGCCGAAAACCGAGCGGCTTGCCGAATTCCTCAAGACATCCAGTTTCAACTAAAAGAAAAGAGAGAATGCAATGACTATCAAGCGTTACGGTGCGGGTGAAACCGGTGCAGGCGGACAGCCCCTTCCCTTCGCCAGAGCAGTTGAAGCCAATGGATGGCTGCATGTTTCCGGTCAGGTGCCTATGGAAAATGGCGAAATCGTTCGCGGCGGAATTGTCGCCGAGACCCGCAAGGCAATCGAAAATCTGATTGCCATCCTGCATGAGGCCGGTTACGGCGTGGAAGACGTGGTCCGTGTTGGCGTCTGGTTGGACGATCCGCGCGACTTCTGGAGCTTCAACGGCGTTTACGCAGAATACTTCGGCGCCAACCCACCAGCCCGCGCTTGTGTTCAGTCGAGTATGATGGTCGATTGCAAGGTAGAAGTCGACTGCATTGCTTACCGCGCCGACCGCGGCTGACAAGATTTGGAGAACAGCATGACCGAGGCGCCAGCCGATACGGTATCGCGACGCACAAGGGGACTGGATCGCGCATTCGAGATCCTCGAGTTTCTGCGCGTGAAGCGACAACCCATGCGGCCAAACGAGATCGCCTCGGAAATCGGGGCGCCCCGATCGTCAGTCTATGAACTGATCAATCTTTTGTTGCGCCACGGCATGCTCGACTACGAAGGAGGAGACGGCCGCGTTTATCTCGGCCGCCGCCTCTACTTCCTCGGCACAGCCTATGCCGAACAATTCGATCTGATGCGCGAATGCGACCGCATGCTCATCCGGCTTGCGGAAGAGACCCGAGAAACCGCACAGATGTGCTTGCTTGAAGGCCGCAAATATACCGTTGCCATGATGCGCGAAGGCATTCGCCCGTTTCGCATTTCATCCAATATTGGTGAACTGGTTTCCATCGCCTGGACGGCGTCTGGCCGTCTGCTTGTTTCGCATTTAAGCGACCAGCAAATCCTTGATCTTATCCCGGCGGAAGATTTCGTTCTGCCAAACGGCAGACGTATGGAACCGGCTGAATTCATCGCACAGGTGCGTCAGGCCAGCCGCGACGGCTTTTTTACCTTCAACAGTGAAGTCGAGAACTTCACCCATTGTTTTGCCGTGCCGATCTATCAGGCGGATGGCGCGTGCATCGCCACCCTTTGTCTCGTTGCGCCACGAGAAGACGGTTTGCGTAATCGCACCGCCTATCTCGAGAGCTTGATCAAGGCAGCAGACGAGATATCCGAGAAGCTTGGTTTCCATAAAGTGAGAAACCAGGCCACTATCGCCGGATAACCCTCCGCTACACGTTACTTCGCTGCAATCGCAGTCATTTCCACCAGCAGGTCCGGGCGGGCAAGACGTGCCTCTACCGTTGCACGGGTTGGTGCGTGGCCCTTCGACACCCAGGCGTCCCAGGCTTCATTCATTTCATCGAAACCGGACATGTCAGCCAGATAGATATTGACGCTGACCAGATTGTCCTTGGTCACGCCAGCCTTTGAAAGCGTGTCCTCCATATCGAGAAGCACCTCTTCAGTCTGGATTTTGACCGACTGGCCACGGGTCTTTTCAGCGATATGACCGGACAGGAAAATCAGGTTTCCGACAACGACTGCGTCACTCCAGCGATCAGTCAGTCCAATTCTCTCAATCATAACAATCTCCTTTTCGCAGTGACACGTCACTCGCAGAGGGTGACGGCATGAGGCCGGTTTATTCGACTGTCGCCAGTGAAGCCTGCTCCGTTGCAAGGGCTTGCCTGACCGCGATCTCGGCCATGGCCAACGCGGCCTCACGGGTACGGGCGGCGGCAACAAAACGGCCATTGTGGCAGAAGCTTGCGCCTTCCACACCACTTGCGGCTTCCAGATCGCCATTGGTCAGGCCCGCCCATGCGGCAGGCAAATCAGCGCGCACTTCGAAGCCTTCATCGGCGCGACGAATGGTCGTCAGACACCAGTCCTTGTCGCGTGGATGCACCACGAACAGCAAATGATCGGCACCGGCCTTAATGATCGTTGGGCGGAATGGCATGCCCATTGGCAATTCCAGAACGCGCCCTTCCCCTGCGTTGTTGATTGCCTGAAGAACAACCGCCTCCGCACGCATTTTGGAGGCGCTTTGGGCAATTCTAGCTTCGACAAAGCTGCGCGCTACGCCAAGTGCTGCGTGGAAAGCGCGATCGCTTGCATCAGGATCAGTGTCGTCAAACACAGGCTTGAGTGTCTCAAGCAATACAGGGAGTGTTAGCCCGCCCAAAACGCCTGAGGGGCTGAGTGCGCCATTATCGACCAGATCAATCGGCAGCACGAAGTTTTCGTCAAATGATGCGTGAACCTTTTCAACATGTTCCACCGGCAGACCGGAAGCAACCAAGTAGTCGCGACCGTAATGCTTCCACACCAGACCAAAAGAGCTGTAAGGCTGGCCATCCTCGCGCAATGGCGCGCCGCGTTGGTGATGATCGAAAATGTTCTTGTCGGCATCATACGCACCGCCGACATCGTAGATGATGCGATCTTCGCCCGACGCGATCCACTCAGGCGCCCTGCTGCGGACAATACGTGCCTTCGGAAACAGCCGAGTCAGGATCACGCTGGACAGAAGTTCATCGGCATGGAAGCCACCGGAATGGGTGACGAGAAAGTCCGGGATCATACGGGAGACGTACCTTGTATTGTGGAAGATCAGCTTCGGGTGTGCACCAGATAGCCTGTGTTGAGTTTGATCTCAACCCGCCAATCATCTGTCATGCCGTCGCGTGAACGTTTATGCAATTTCGATGATCTCGATTTCCTGATTTCCCGACTGCACCACATCACCGACAGTCTTGCCGATAAGAAGCCGGGCCACAGGAGAGACAAAGGAGATAGAGCCTTTTGTCGGATCAGCCTCATCTTCGCCGACAATCCGATAGGTTTGCACACGTCCGTCATCCCGACTGAAGGTAACGGTGTTGCCGAAGGCAACCTTGTCGGTTGATGACGGCACCTGCATCAACTGAGCCGTATGAACTCTGGCCGAGTAGTAACGCAAATCCCGCAAGGGATTGCCCGCCTGACGTCGGCGTTCGTTGACATCCTCGATGGCATTGGCGACAGCATAGGCTTCACGCGCCTGTTGCAACTGCAATTCAAGCGCCTTCAATCCCGCCTCTGTTACGAGATTGGGATGATGTGAAATAGGGCGATCAGGAAGCAGGGTTTCCGAAGCTGCTTCGGCACTTTCTTCCTTGACAAAGGCAACACTCAATTTCCAACTCCGTCTGACATCAGGCTTATCTTTATCTGTAAGCCATTCTACGCCTTTTAGGTTCCGTAACCACAGCTGTCATTCCCCTTACGGTTTAAGCGCAAGCGCCGCTCAACAACCAAGCCACCGGATAGACAAAATACAAAATTCCATTCATGATTTTGTCGGAGAGACATTTTACACGGAAAATGACGGGACGTAACTCCAGCCGCAGCCTTTCCCATAGTCTGCGCGGGCAGCGTTCACGCAGACAGTTGACACAGCCGCAAAATCTATCGCGCATTTCTATTTTTTATATTGAACACCAAAAAGTGCAGCTCAATCCGTTCGCATTAGGGCCAATTGCTGAGGTTTCGCAGTGGAAGAAGAACTGCGTTTTGCATCCTTTTCGATCGTACCTGCCAGGCGCAGCCTGAAGCGGGATGGAGCGAATGTTGCGTTGGGAAGCCGCGCGATAGACATTTTGCTTTTTCTTATCTCAACCCCCGGCGCACTCAAGACCAACGACGAAATCGTCAAACACGTATGGCCGGACACATATGTTGATGAAGCCAATTTGCGGGTGCATTTGTCTGCACTTCGGAAAGCCCTTGGTGACACCAAATCAGAACCACAGTTCATCGCCAACATTCCCGGCAGAGGTTACACATTTGTTGGCGAGGTGCTCCGGGGTAGGAAGGATACCCAGCGCGAACCGATACGACCACCCACGCCTGACGAGGGTGGTCAAAAGGTCTTTGGTCGTAACCAGATCATCGAGGGAATTCTTGAACAGCTTCCCAAGAGTCGCCTGTTCACAATTACGGGGCCTGGTGGAATTGGAAAATCAACCGTGGCCAAAGCCGTCGTCAGCCAGTTGGCAGGCGAACTTGAAATCATCAAAGTCGAACTTTCGGATATCGTATCCGGCGATTTGGTGCCTGCAGCCGTCGCCTCCAGCCTTGGCATCACATACCGTTCTGACAATGTGTTGGCGACCATCTGTGCCACGCTGGAAACAAGGCCTGTCACAATCTTTCTGGACGGATGTGAGCATCTGATCGACGATGTGACGGACTTCGTAGAGGCTGTGCTACAACGAACGCCAAACACACGTTTTTTGGCAACGAGCCGTGAGCCTCTTCGTGCCAGCGGTGAGAGGGTTCATCGTCTTCTGCCGCTTGATGTCCCAGTATCAACAGTCAAACTCGAAGAAGCACTCGCCTCTCCCGCGGTCCAGCTTTTTGTACAGCGCGCAGATGCCTGTCTCGGTGGATATCAACTGACAGAAATGGACGTGCCTATTGTCATCGACATCTGTGCACGGCTTGACGGAATAGCTTTGGCGATTGAGTTGGCGGCCGGCAGGCTGGAATCGATGAGTATTTTGTCGCTTGCAGCATCGCTCCATGATTGTTTCAGGGTCTTGAGCCGTGGTCGACGCACTGCTTTGCCACGGCACCAAACACTGCGCGCAACACTCGATTGGAGTTACCAGCTGTTAGCCGTGGACGAACAACGGGGTCTGAACGAGCTTTCCATCTTCAGAGGACGTTTTTCCATATCTGCCGCAGCTGCGGTACTGAGTGATGACACTTACGATCTCGTGGCCGCCCTTGTCGCAAAGTCACTCGTGGTGGCGGAAACCTCGGCTTCCACCCAGCTGTACCGTTTGCTTGATACCACGCGCATCTATGCTGCGGAAAAACTGGCTCAAACCCACGGCGTTAGCCCTGCCATGGAAAAGTTCGGCACATATCTCCTGCAATTGTTCGATACATCTTCAGCCAGAATTTACAGCCAAACCACCGAAGAGGCCGTCGAGGAATTTGGCCATATTGTTCTGGGTCTGCGCGCATGTCTCGACTGGGCACTGTCGACGGGTGGCAACAAGCTGTTGGGTGCAAGACTGACCGTTGCGGCATTACCGCTATTTTTCAAGCTTTCGCTTTACGACGAATGCATCTCGGCCGTTACGGCGTCGATCGATTACCTGAACGCAAATCCCGGTATTGACGAGGCGAGCAGGATGAAACTTTATACTGCGATGGGGTGGCCGCAGATCATCACGGCAGCTTCACCCGGCCGGGGTGTGAAAGCGTGGAATGAGTCTGCCGATATCGCAGAAAGACTCGGCGACGTGGACCATCAACTGCGCGCAATATGGGGATTGTGGGTCGATGCCATCAATCGGGCGGAACCCAAGACTGGCCTTCATCTGGCAACGCGGTTTGCCGAACTTGCAATTTCATCGCCCGATCCTGCCGATATAGTCATCGGCAATCGGATCAGAGGTGCGACATTACACTGGCTCGGGCGCCATGCCGAAAGTGAAACATACCTCGAGACCATGTTGCGTGATTATCAGGGTCTGCCATCGACGGGGCACGCTATCCGTTTTCAGTTCGATCAGCGGGTAACTGCTCAGATCATATTGTCGCGCTGCAAATGGTTTTTAGGACGACAACAGGAGGCCATGGCAGATGTTGTATCAACCCTGGAATACGCCCAATCCGTTGGCCACTACGCATCGCTGACCAATGCCCTTGCAGAATCCGCATGCCCACTTGCTCTGATGTCCGGGCAAGACCGTCTGGCCGCTGAGTACATTGCTCTTCTCAAAGAGCACACCAAAGCCACGATGCTTGATGTCTGGCGAACATATGCGGTGTGTTTCGAAGCTGAACTTTTGCGGCGGCAGGGAGACGACAGAACTGCCCTGTCACAAATACAATCCGGTCTGCAATCGCTTCGCAATGCCGGTTTCAACCTGTTTGAAACAATGTTCATCACAACAGAAGCAAGAGCATTGTCCGGGCTTGGTCGCCAGGTCGAGGCCATAAATGTACTCGATACCGCAATGGAAAAATGCGCCGCCGCCGGCGTGGCATGGTGGCAGCCTGAAATGTTGCGGACCAAGGCAGAAATCCAGCTCAAAACATCAGACCTGGGCGAAGCGCGCTCGACCCTGGCACTTGCATATGAGTTTGCTCAGTCGGCTGGTGCCATTCCTCTGCTAAAATCGGTGGAAGATAGCGTGTTTGCGTGTGGTCTCTATGAAAAGCAGCTATCGACTACTCAAAACGCCTCCTAACTGGCCTCGTTACCGACAAGCAGTATCCCGTCCTTCCTTTACACCAATTTACAACTCTCAACTCGTCAACGCCGGTCAGTCGAGCCATCATCTTCTTCCAGGTTGAGGAGATCGCAATGGAAGGCATTCAGCCGACCCGTTTTCTGGTTATCCTTGTAGCGAGCGACAGTGACCAAGCAGCAAATTCCAAGATCACATTGAGCGATTTTGCACCGGTCTATTATCTTTTCAAGGATTTTGGCGCTGACATTGTCCTCACCACGCTGACAGGTGAATACCCAGAATTGTCAGATGTCAGGGAGAAGACATCGCAACACCAAGCAGTGCGTCGATTTATGGATGACAGAGTGGCACGCGAAGAACTTGCGGACACACTTAGTCTCGAGCAGATCGACCTTGAGGATTTCGATGCGATCTTCTGTCTTGGAATGTCGCGACACCTTTGGGATTTTGAAAACAGCAAACCACGGTCTTTCCTTGCGTCGTTCCTCGACAGTGGAAAACCAGTCGCCGTATTCCCAGCCCATCTTGTAACACGTAGCCTTCAAGACGACAGGCATAACAGGCTCATTACTGAGGGTTCCGACGGGTCACCTTTGACGACGGCACTGGCACTCCTCAAGGCCGCATGCGGGCGCTCCCTTGATATTAACACAGATAGAACACCGACATAAAATGACCGTGTCGGGCGTTTGCATCATTTTACGACGCTTTACTCGCCACAGCCCCGTCTTCGGCTCAATCTGTTTTCCGTGAACGATCAATCATCAGGGAGGGCGTTATGAGTGAAATCACTGCCGTAAACGTTGCGCCGAGGCCAACCCGCCGTGAGGTCATTATGGCGAGCGGCATCGCCGTAGCCGCCATGGCTCTGCCCAACCAATCCCACGCCACAACACACTTTTCCACACATCCATCGGAGAACCATGCCATGTCATTTGTAAAAGTAAGCGACGGAACCGAGATTTATTACAAGGATTGGGGTCCAAAAGACGCGCAACCAATTGTCTTCCATCATGGCTGGCCGCTCAGCGCGGATGATTGGGATGCCCAGATGATGTATTTCCTCGACAAGGGCTACCGCGTCATTGCGCATGACAGGCGTGGCCATGGTCGCTCAACACAGACTTGGACCGGAAACGAGATGGACACCTACGCCGCCGACGTTGCAGCGCTGACGGATGCCCTTGATCTCAGGAACGCCATCCACATAGGCCATTCAACCGGCGGCGGTGAAGTTGCCCATTACGTTGCCCGCGCAAAACCTGGCAGAGTGGCAAAGGTGGTGCTGATCGGCGCCGTGCCACCAATCATGGTCAAGTCGGACAAGAACCCGGCCGGACTACCGATTGAGGTGTTTGACAGTTTCCGGGCGGCATTGGTTGCCAACCGTGCTCAATTCTTTCTCGATGTCCCTGCCGGCCCCTTTTACGGTTATAACCGGCCGGGCGCCAAAGTCAGCCAAGGCGTCATCGAAAATTGGTGGCGGCAAGGCATGGCTGGCGGCGCAAAAGCGCACTACGATTGCATCAAGGCTTTTTCCGAAACCGATTTCACGGAAGATCTGAAAGCCATTACCGTCCCAACACTGGTGATGCATGGCGATGATGACCAGATCGTGCCTTATGCGGATTCTGCGCCACTTTCCGTCAAGCTGCTCAAGAACGGTACTCTCAAGACCTATGCTGGTCTGCCTCACGGCCTGTGCACCACCCATCCTGAAATCGTCAATCCCGATCTGCTTGCCTTCATCAAGGGCTGATCTGCGTGGTCGGGAGCAATGTATGTGCGTTGCTTCCGGCACCAAAACGAACGGATCATTTACGTTTTATCGTCTCAGGGAAGGACAGAACATGACAAGGAAAACTGCTCTTGTTACCGGTGCGTCATCGGGCATTGGCGCCGTATATGCCGAAAAGCTCGCTGAGCGAGGTTTTAATCTCGTCGTCGTCGCCAGAGATATCGACCGGCTTAATCAATTGGCCGACACACTCTCAGAAAAACATGGTGTCTCGATTACGCCACTTCCCGCAGACCTTTCCAAATCCAATGACATCAAGCGCGTGTTGTCAGCCATATCTGATAACACCTCGTTGGAGTTGCTGGTTAATTGTGCAGGGATAGGGCCGAAAGGCTCGGTCCTTTCATCTGATGCCGAGGATCTCTTTGGCATGGTCTATCTCAATGTTGACATTTTGCACACGCTGACGGTGACCGCTGCCAAGACATTCGCAGATCGTGGCAAGGGTGGTATCATCAACATCGCTTCCGTAGTGGCTTTGATGCCGGAACGCTTCAACCCGACCTACGTTGCCAGCAAGGCATTTGTTCTTGCACTGACGCAAGCCCTCGCCGTTGAACTTGAACCTCGCGGGGTTCAGATCCAGGCTGTCCTTCCCGGCTTCACCCGCACGGAAATCTTTGATCGTGCAGGTATCGATATCAACGTCATCCCACCAGACATGATGATGGATGCCGACGAAATGGTAACGGCAGCACTTGCAGGGTTTGACCGTGGTGAGACGGTCACGATCCCCTCCCTGGAGGACGCCAGCCTCTGGCAAAAAATGGAAGAGGCGCGACTTGGCCTGGCGCCATTTTTATCACGGAAACATTCAGCCACACGTTACGGGGTAGGACAGAAAACCTGAGATCAGGTTTGAAGGGGGGCATGACCATGGTATGGACATTGGGAAGAGGTGCCATTTTCACGGGCGCGCTGCTGTTTGCCAGCACATCTGCACAGGCGCATGTCAAATGGTTCGCACCCTATATCGTGGGTGCCCCACCACAATCATTGTCCATTGTTCTCAAGGATACATGGTTCTGGATCGGCATTGCACTTGTCGTCGTGTTTTTTGTGCTGACGCGCCTTGTTGAAATCAGTCCGCTCGGCAACAGGGTTCATGACGCGCTGGACCGCAGTACTGATGTTTTGTGGAAAAGGCTCGACGACTATGTACGCGTTACGGTCGGGGCATTTTTTGTCGCTATATTTTCGGTGGGCGGCGTATATTTGACACCCGACCTGCGGACGCCGGCGGAGTGGGTTTCATGGCTGCAACTGGCCATCGCCGCCTGTATTTTTTTTCGAAAAACAATGCCGTTGGCGGGTATCGGAATTCTGGCCTTATGGCTTTTGGCTATCCGCGACTACGACCTATTCCATCTCTTCGATTATCTGGCGCTTGGCGCTGGCGTTGCCGCCTATCTCATCTTGGAGCCATCAAAAAACGAAAACCTCCGCTCACATCGGTTCGAGGCATTGCGATGGGGGCTCGCGATCGCTCTGATGTGGTCCAGCCTTGAGAAATTCGCCTATCCCGACTGGTTTTATCCCCTCATCATGGAAAGCCGTTCCTGACGTTCGGACTGCCGCGCGACGTCTTTATTCCGATGGCTGGCGTTGCGGAATTCACTATGGGTTTTGGTCTTTTGTGGACCCCTCTGATCCGACGTCTTTCGGCCATTGCCCTCATCATCATCTTCACTGCTGCCGTCTGGCCATTCGGACGCGTTGACTTGATTGGACACGGTCTCATCATGGCCATTCTGGTTGCCGTGGCCTGTGATCAATGCCGGGTGACCCGCTTTCTGCCATCGTTGAAAATCCATTTGCCTGCCATACCCGGCGGTATTGCTGCGGTACTTGTGGTGTTTGCCACGGGTTATTGGGGGCTTCATTTCGCCTTCTATGGTGCGAGCGGCTTCACAGCACCGGCAATGATTGAGAGGGCCACGCATTCCCATAATCCCGAACAGCCACATGGCCCGATCTCCGACACCGGTATCGGTGCGCCGCCAACGAAGTAAATAAAAATGGCTCTTGAATAAAATAGGAGTCCTATATATATTCGCTTCATGGAAACAACGAAGAACCCAGGATCAGTCAATCATCGCATTCGGGAAGGCCTTGCCCGTATCGCTTCTGTCATGCGCAACGAAGACTGGAGCCGAGCGAAAATATCAGGACTGAACCCGACCCAACTCGCAATTCTTGAATTGCTGGAAGGGCGCACGGATGGGCTGTCTGTGAAGGATATTGCCGCCAATCTCGGTGTATCACAACCGACGGCGACGGATTCCATCGCCGCACTTGAACGTAAAGACCTGGTCGCGAAAAACAGTGACGGCATCGACAAGCGCTCGGTAAAGGTCGACATCACAACGACCGGGCGTTCGGTTCTTGACTTAGCAAAACCTGATTCAGGGGCAGCCAGGGATGCGGTTGATGCCCTGGCATCTCATGAACAGGAAGACCTGCTGATCACGCTTGTTAAAATGATCAGCCATTTACAACAGAATGATGCGATCCCCATCCAGCGCATGTGTGTCAGCTGTCGATATTTCGCACCATTCGTACATTCCGATGCGGCTCGCCCGCATCACTGTCATTTCGTAGACGCAGCATTCGGCCAACGGGAAATCCGTGTCGATTGCCGCGAACATGAGATCGCCGATCCGGCGGTCCGGGCTGCCACCTGGACCGCTTTTAACAAAGGATAGGTGAAAACCCTCCAGGCAACGGAAAAAAGGAGACTATCGATGTTTGGTAAAATCGCAGCCGGCGCACTCATCGCCGGAACGGCATCGCTATGGCTGGCAACAGCATCCGCCCATTCGGTCACGGCAAAGCCAACCGAGGCGGTGCAGGCATCTTTCGACATTATTGAAACAACGATCACAGCCAAGGGCGACACTGCACTCTTTTCAACCCGCGTGCGCGGAGAGGCAGGCAAGGACAAACCCGATACGACAGGCAAGTTCGAAGGGTCAAGCGTCTACGCCTATGTCTGGCCAACCAGCCTCGATAGTGGCGAAATCGGCTTTGAGAGCAAGCAGGGAATTGTCGCACTCGCGGTAACCTTCCATCCCGACTTCGACGACGCAGCCAATGGCGGCAAGAACCGTCATATCTGGCATCCGCACTGGGTGGTTCTGGCGCAGGACAAAGCCTGTGGCGGTGGCTTGAAAGTGATCGACATCCCCGAAGGTACGAAACCAAAGGTTCCTGCAACCTGGCCCGGCGTGCCATTGCTGATTGACAGCCCGGAGTATCCTACAAATTTCAAGGGCGATCGGGTCGACGTCGAAATCCCGCTATCCCTGATCAATGGCATTGTCGGCGCGTCTTTTGATGGTGTGACAGCCGGCCTGAAGGTGAACGGCAATCTGCACGCCCCACTCTTATGCGTCAGCAACGTCTTCAAGGTTGCATCTGGCGATCTCAGTCTGCCCGGCAAGGTCATGCCTGCCGAATAAAACAAGCGCCGGTTCAGTGACTGCCATCACCAAACCGGCAATCCCTCCCCTCCAGGCATTGAAAGGAAAGAACATGACAAGAATTACTCTCATTGAACCATCCAGCGCAACAGGCACGACGGCTGAAAAGCTCTCCGAGATAAAGGCGGCCTTCGGCATAGTGCCAAATATGTTCAAAGCGGCGGCAAATTCGCCGGCAGCGCTTTCCAGCATGTGGGGCTCGTTTGCCGCACTCGGCGGCGGGCGACTGGGTGCCAAGCTCGGTGAACAGATTGCGGTTGCTATAGCCGATCGCAACAACTGCAACTATTGCCTTGCCGCACATACAGGTCTCGGCCGTAAAGCTGGTGCAACCACGATTGAGATGTCTGAAGCACAGGCAGGTAGATCGCCAGATCCCAGAACGCAGGCCGCGCTCGATTTCTCGATCAAGGTTGTCGAGAACCGGGCGGACATCACCGGGGACGATGTCGCAAGCCTTCGCAATGCTGGTTTCGATGATGAAGAAATCGTCGAAATCCTTGCACACATCGCACTCAACCTCTTCACCAACTACCTCAATGTGGCGCTGGATGTTCCGGTCGATTTCCCGGGTGTGAAGCTTACGCGAGCCGCCGCGTAATACCCATCCGGCGGGCGGGTCGTTCCCTCACGGCCCGCCTTCCCTGAAAGGATCAAACTTATGGCTACTCCCAATCTGATTTACGCCCCGGAACTGGCAATCAGCGAATGGTTCAACGTTTCCCATCCTCTGACATTGTCCGAATTGCGTGGGCGCCCGGTGCTGTTGCACAGCTTTCAGCTTCTTTGCCCTGGCTGCGTCAGCCAATCGATACCGCAGGTTCAGAAGATAGAACGTATCTTTGCCGATACCGATCTCCAGGTCATTGGTATCCACACCGTGTTCGAACACCATGCCGCAATGTCCCCGGTTACCCTGAAAGCATTTCTTCACGAATACCGCATCAAACACCCGGTCGGGGTAGACTTGCCCGACGAACGAACCGGTACGCCCATCACCATGCAGCGCTTTGGCCTGCGTGGCACGCCCTCCTCAATCCTGATCGGAAGAGATGGCGCGATCAAGCATCATATCTTTGGGGTTGAGGACGATATGGCTGCAGGCGCCCGAATTGCCATGGCGCTCGCGGAAAAAGTGCCTGCCCTGTCGCCAGTCTTTAAAGCAGATGACACTGTTGGCTGCGCCGAGGGGCGCTGTGAAACTCCCACGCAAATCGCATCCTGAAAGAGAGCCCTCTCAGGCTTTGTAAAGCTTTCGGCGGTAACGCCGAAAGCCGCTGCTTCAGCCCTCAGAAGACGCCCGGATAACCGGCACCATCGCTCAAGATGTGTTGGCCAGTCAGGAAGCCCGAATGCGCCGAACACAGGAACACGCAAAGGGACGCAAATTCCTCAGGCGTAGCAAACCGATTGGCTGAATTGGTTGAAGAACGCTCCGCCCATATCTGATCAAAACTCTTGCCCGCCGCTTCCGCCAGATCACGGCCGTGCTGAAACTGCGTTTCCGTGGCAATGATGCCCGGCAGGGCAGTGTTGAGGGTTACGTTGTGAGCCGCATACTTCCGTGCAACCCCGGTGATAAACCCCGACAAGCCAAGACGCGGGCTGGTCGATAGAGCCAACTCCGCACTGGGTTCTTTCACGAAGCGTGAGGTCACAGCAACAATCCGCCCAAACTTGCGCTCTGCCATGCCATCAATCACGCCGGTGATAAGTTCAATCGGCGACAGCATCATCAGGTCGAGTGCGCGCAGCCAGTCGTCATTGCTCCACTTGCGGAAGTCGCGCTCGGTGCGCGGCCAGCCGCCATTGTGGATGAGAATATCAGGATCGCTGCAATAGGAGAGCACTTTGGCGCGCTCTTCCTTATGACCGAGATCTGCCGCCACATAATCAACATTGACGGCATGAAGGTCTTTCAATGCCGCCGCTGCCCCTTCCAGCTTTTCTTCATTGCGCGCTACGAGAACCAAATTAACGCCTTCCGACGCGAGGAGTTTTGCAGCGGCATAGCCGATACCTTCACTTGCCCCACACACCAAAGCCTTCCGGCCGTTCAAACCAAGATCCATAGTCGCAATTCCCAAATGCTGTTTCGCTGTTGTCAGGCGGACTGTCTCAGTCTGCCGAGAGTGCCTCGTCGAGGAAGCTCAGGCGGTCCTGCCCCCAGTAAGGCACATCCTTGTAGAACCAGGTCGGCGTGCCGAATACACCACGCTCCTTGGCTTCGTTTTCACTTTCTTCCCACGCGGCAATGATCTCCGGGCTTTCTTCCATTGACTGTAGCAGCTTGCCATCAAGGCCGAGACTATTGGCCTTGGCGATACGCACTTCTGGATCCTTGACGTCGAGCTCTTCCGCCCAGACTGCGCTTAAAAGCGCGTGGCTAAGGTCAAGCGCCGGCAGGCCAAGGCTGTCAGCGGCCAGAACCATACGTGCGGAAAAATGCGGAATGGTCGGGTAATGTTTGGGTTTCAGCACCAGCGGCATGTTGAGACGTTTGCGCCAGCGGTCCAGCTCAATGGCGTGATAATCCTGACGGGCGACAGGGCGCGTACGAAGTGGAACGCCACCATTTTCCGGCACAACAGTCGTGGTGCGAACAACAACGTTCAGATCGTGTTTTTCGATCAATGCCTTGAACTGCGGCCAACCAAGATAGGCCCATGGGGAACTTAGCGAATGAAAATAATAAATGGTCTTCTTGGTCATGATAACTCCTGATGGATCTGTTGATTATTTGATGGCGCGACGGTGTTCGTTCGCGGTCTCGTCCGCATCTGTCCATTCATCGCCAGTCAGTTCGCTTTTGTCGTAGCTGTGGAATTGCGCCAGAAGCTGCTCGCGATCCTCCACGAACAGCGACCGCGCAATACCGTTGGACAATGTGGTTGCACCCTCGTTGATCGACGGTATGCCGCTGTTGATCTTGCCGTGCGACAACAGAGACGGGAACGAGAAACAATAGGCGTGGCTGATCCAGCGGTCCTGCTCAGCATCGGATTTCGGCATGAACTGAAAAGCAGCGCCGAGATAAGGTGACGCAGCAAGGCCAGCATTTCCAAGTGCTTTCGGTGGCGTGTAAGCCTCTCCCCACAAAAGGGCATTGCTGGTAATGGCCTCAAATTCTGGCCGCTTGGCGTAATCGATACCAAAGCCGGTGGCAAAGATGATGAAATCCACACCATAAAGGCCTTTCGGCGTGGTGATCTTAACCCCGGCAGCCGTTTCGACAATGTCGTCTATCGGGCTAGAAAGATGGAAATGCGCATTTGGCCATTTTGACACGCGCAAAACGCTGTGTTTGGGCGGCGGCGTTCCCACCTTGCTGGCCTCGTGCATGATCAGCCACTTGTCCGCATCAGGCAGGTCGAAATAGCCGTAGCGCGTACCCATGCCGGAAATTCCGGCGAGACGATCGACCTTGGCGAGACTGCTCTGGCGGACAAACACATCAACCCGCGCTGCCCCTGCTTCGAGAGCGGCAGCTGCGTTGTCCATTGCGGAGGAACCGGACCCGATGACGGCAACGGACTTGCCTTTCAGCGTCGCCATATTGATTATCGCGGCACCATGAGCCCGATATTTTTCCGGAACACGGTGCGCAACGGCGGGCAGGAAAGGTTCTCCCAAACCATCCAACCCGGTTGCGATGATCACCCGGCGGGCATATTCCACATGGTCGCCTTGTGGGTCGGCGTAGGCAATTTCGAACAGTCCGTCCGCACGCGGCGTGATTCCCTGCACACTCGCTTCATTGACGACATCCAGTTCAAGAACCCGGCGATACCAGATGAGATAATCCATCCACTGCGCCGTCGGGATCAATGACATTGCCTCGAATGCTTCGCGGCCAAATTGCGCCTCGTACCAAGCCCGGAAAGTCAACGCAGGCAGCCCCAGCGCCAGACCCGGAAGGACCTTTGACGTGCGCAAAGTTTCCATGCGGGCATAGGTGATCCAGGGACCTTCCTGTCCGGCCGGTGCGCGGTCGAAGGCGCGCACATTCTCGATGCTATGGCCTTTCAGTGCCGCCATTGCGATGAGGCCACACAGACCGGCGCCAATCACCGCTACATCGAGAACTTTTTGACCCTGATGCTCGCGCGGCTTGACCCAGGAAGACGCGGGACGGTTCAGCCAGAGAAGGTCTTCGGCAAGCCTCTCTTCAAGTTCTTCCAAGGTTTGGGGGCTAAGGCGAGTCATGAACATCTCTTGGAAAGGCGAGGACTGCTGCGAAAATGCGCTTGTATCAACATTGCTCAGGCCGACTGGCGAAGCGTTGGGATACTTGCCACCAGTTCCTGCGTGTAAGCGTGCTGGGGATTGCCGAATACGGTCTCGACTGGCCCGTGTTCGACGTCCTGCCCGTTGCGCATCACCGACACCGTGTCGGCAATCTGACGGACAACCGCGAGATCATGCGAGACGAAAATATACGTCAGGCCAAACTCTCGCTGAAGTTCAGATAACAGTGCAAGAATTCTGGCCTGTACGGTCACATCCAATGCCGAAACGGCTTCATCCAGCACCACGACCTCGGGCTGCAGGATCAGCGCGCGGGCAATGGCCACACGTTGCCGCTGGCCACCGGACAAGGTTGCGGGATGACGATCAAGTACATCCGCCGGCAAGCCAACGCGCGAGATCATATTCTGCACCCGTTTGGCACGCTCGTCGGGAGAAAGCCGTTCGAAATTTCGAAGCGGTTCATCCACGATCTGGAAGATCGTCTGGCGCGGATCCAGCGAACTGAACGGGTTTTGATAGACCAGCTGGATCTTGCGTCGAAACTGGCGAAGTTTCTCGCCAGAGAGCTCAGCAAGGTTTTCACCACCAATCACGATGCGGCCATTCGTCGGCTTCTCAAAGCCGGTGACCATGCGGATCGTCGTGGTTTTTCCACTGCCGGATTCACCAACAATCGCATGCGTGGTACCACGGGCAACACGAAATGACAGATCGGCCACGGCAAGCAATCCGTCCGACTTGCCCGGCAAAGAAAAGCGCTTGCTCAGACTTTCAACCACCACAACATCATCCGTCTGGATGCTGGTACTATCCAGATTGCGGATGCGGTTATTGCCCGCAAAGGCCGGCGCATCGGAAAGCAGCCTTTGCGTGTAGGCCTCTTTGGGAGATGCAATGATCTCGGCAGTGGGTCCACTTTCAACAATACGCCCTTGATGCATGACCACGATCGCATCGGCACGAGACGCAACGCCCAGATCATGAGTAATCAGCAGGATCGAGGCGTTGGTTTCCCGTTTGAGAGTCTCGATCAGATCAAGGATACGTTTCTGGACGGTGACATCCAGGGCGCTTGTCGGCTCATCGGCTATGATCAAGTCGGGTTCAAGCATGATCGCCATGGCAATCAGCACGCGCTGCCGCATACCGCCCGACAGCTGATGGGGGTATTGGTCATAACGCAGTTCAGGAGACGATAAACCGACCTTGGCCAACAACTCCAAGACCTTGGCCTTGCGGGAAGCCTTGCTTAGCCGATGTCCATGGATCTGGAACATCTCAGCCAATTGTGAGCCAATGGTGCGGATCGGGTTCAGAGAGCTACCGGGATCTTGCGGAATGAGACCAATGCGCGAACCGCGCAGACCGTCCAATCGCCGGTCAGACCATCCGGCAATATCGGTGCCATTTAGCAGAACCTGACCGCCGTCAATACGTCCTCCGGACAACAGACCAATAATCGATTGCGCGGTGGTGGTTTTGCCAGAACCGGACTCGCCGACGATTGCCAGGGTTTCACCACGATTGATCTTGAACGATATGCCGTGCACAGCCGTGTTTGCGGTGCGCCCCGCCCCGTAAGAGACAGACAGATCGCGCACCTCGAGGATGGGCAGCGAGGCATCCACGCCATTAGGAGACGTTGTTAGAACCGTCATCGTTGGCTCCTCATCGATTTACTGATCTGATTGGCGGCAAGCACCACGATAACCACAACAAGGCCGGGCGCGGCGGTCAGCCACCAAGCCGTTGCGACATAGTTGCGGCCTTCCGCGACCAGCAATCCCCACTCCGGCGTGGGTGGTGGTGCGCCATATCCCAGGAAGCTCAGCGTCGACAATTGCAGGATGGCCGAGCCAAACTGCAGCGCGGAAAAGGCGACAACAGAAGTCAATGCGTTGGGCAGGACATGCCGCCACAAAACCTTCGCCAAGGTGCCGCCACTGCCGATGGCTGCCTCGACATAATCGCTGGCACGAACGCGGATCACCTCGGAACGCATCAAGCGCGCGAAGGCTGCGATCGCCGAAACACCAACTGCGATCGATGCATTCAGCGTGCCAAAACCGAGCAGGATGATAATGGTCAGCGCCAGAAGCAGCGCCGGGATGGACAGCAGAACATCGACAATGCGCATGATGATTTCGTCGACAATACCACCCGCCGAACCGGACAGTAGACCGAGAGCGGTACCGACAACAAACCCGACAGCGGTTGCGATGAACGCACCGCTTAACGAATGCACGGAACCATGCACAACACGTGAAAACAAATCACGGCCCAAGGCATCGGTACCGAAGAAATGCGTCAAGTTTGGTGCACGAAGCTGCTGGCCGGGAACGCTGGCAATAGGATCATAGCTGCTGAACAGGCCGGGGACGACTGCCCAAAGCACAGCCAGGAGCAGAACCAGATAGGCGAGAGCCGTTGCAATACGGATCGAGCCGAGCTTTTCTCGCAGTCCGGCAAATCTTTCCCGACTGTGCAGACCCGTGACCGGTTCTTCTACAGGAGACATCTCAGGCAGCCCTCATGCTCTTGCGCAGCCGTGGATCGAACACTGGATAGAACAGGTCCACGACAAGATTGATCGTAACGAAACATGCTGCTGACAGCAGGACGACGACCTGCAGAACAGCCACATCGAGAGTGGCGACAGCGGCTTCGGTCAGTCGACCGATACCGTTCAGTCCAAAGACCGTTTCTGTGACAACCGCGCCGGCGAGCAGTTCACCGAACAACATGCCGCATATGGTCAATACCGGCAGCAGCGCATTGCCCAGCACATGACGCCAGAACGCAAAGCGCAGCGAAGCGCCCTTGGCACGGGCAACGGCAACGAACGGCCGTGTCATCACGTCATCAATATTGCGGATCAAAATCTGCGCAATCGGCGCACTGATCGGTACCGCAAGCGTTGCCACTGGCAAGATAAGTCCAACCCAAGGGCCGGGATTGATGACAGGAACAAGCCCAAGCCTGAACGAAAAGATCTGGATCAGCATCATGCCCAGCCAGAAGGCAGGAATGGCGACAAACAGTGACGGCAGCGCGGTGATGAAACGTCGCAACCACCAGAAAGGCGAGAAATAAGAGAGGAAGGCCAAGACGAAACTCAGCAGAACCGCACCAACAAAACCGAGGCCAGCCAGTCTGAAGGTTGGCAACACATTATCGGCAAGCAAAGCGCTGACGGGAACACCGGCATCAATCGAATACCCGAAATCGCCGGACAGCGTATTGACCAACGAACTGAAATAACGTTCGAGCGGTGGGTTGTCGGCGCCATAGCTTTCACGAATATGCGCAAGCTGCTCCGGCGTCAGCACGAAGTCTGCCCCCATGAACTTGATGAAGACCGCATCACCCGGCATCATCTGCAACAGCAGGAATGACAGGGTGAAGGCGGCCCACAACACGATCACAGCTTGGCCAATGCGCGAGACGAGGTATCGGGAAAGAGACAATGCTTCAGACCACACTTGTTTCGATGTTAATGGCCTGATCTATCGATCAAGCCACACGCTATAAAAGACAGGCCGACCGACAGCCTCAAAAGCGACGTCCTTGACATAGGGCGCGCCCGCAAAGGACTGGGGTTCTTCAAACAGCGGAATGACGTAAGCCTGTTCGATCAAACGCTTCTGCGCTTCACCGGTATATTCAAGACGCGTGCTGGTATCCGGCTCCGACGCGATCTTGTCGAGAATGTCGTTCAAGTCGACGTCGACAAACGTCGTGCCCTCGCCCTTGCCACCCTTCTGGCGCAACTGGTCGCGCGTTGTCGGATAATATTGGCTCTTGAGAACTTCCGGATCAGCACGTTCGACTTTTGTCGGCACCAGCGGTGTCTTCAACGGATCGAGATCATCCTTGGTGCGGGTACCGGCTTCACCAGCCAGCAGTTTCAGTTCGACGCCAACGGCTTTCCATTGCTGGGCGAGCAGCTGTAACGTTTCCTTGCTACGGGCATAATTGAGCGATTCATAAACACCCAACGACAACCGCTGACCATCCTTTTCACGAATCCCGTCAGCACCCGGCTTCCAGCCCGCTTCATCCAGTAACGCGTTGGCGCGTGCAGCATCAAAGGTCAGGTCACTGCTGAGATCAACAAAACCGGCAGAAACCGACGACAGTGGTGAGCGAGCCTTGGGATAGTTGTCGGAGAACAGCGTATCGATGATTTCCTGGCTGTTCGTGGCATGCAGAAGGGCCTGACGGACCTTCAGATCTGCAACCAACGGATTGCTTGGACGGAAGGCAACAGCGTGGGTCGTGCCACGGGTTTGTGCACCATAAACGGTATATCCAGCTGCTTTCACCTGCGCCTCATCATAGGCGTGAACCTGGCGGATGAAATCGCCCTGACCGGAGATCAGTGCACCGATGCGCACGCCATCTTCCGGCACCGTCAAAATGGTGATGCCATCAAGATTGGCACGACCCTGATGCTTCAGTTTCGCGGGACCCCAGGCGTAGTCGGTACGCGCCGTCAGCTGAATTTCAGTACCAAGCTTTTCACTGGCGACAACAAACGGGCCGGAACCGATGATGTTGGGCGCCTGACCGAGTTCATCCGACGACAATTTCAGCGTCGACAGGGCAACGAGGCCGGATGTCGGGGTGGCTGTTGCCTGAAGGAAACCAGGTGCTGGCGCCTTGAAGTGGAACTTTACGGTTTTGGCATCAACCACTTCCGAGCGCTCATAGTTGCTGATTGCTTCCGAAACCGTCTGCTTCAGCGCCTTGTTGCCAAGTCCAAATGCGTCATAGTTGGCAGCAACAGCAGCGGCATCAAGCGGTGTGCCATCAGAGAAGGTTACGCCGTCACGCAGGTGGAATGTGTACTCTGTTGCATCAGCATTGACGTCCCAGCTCTCGGCAATCCACGGCTCGATCTCAAGCGTCTGCGGGTTCTGATAGGTCAGCTTGTCGGTGATCTGGTTGAGGAGGCCCCCGTTCGGATAAAAGCCAGCAGCTGGCGGATAAAGGCTCGTATGCGCCTGTTTTTCGAGATAAATCAGCGTGCCACCCGGCTTGCCTTCAGCCCATGAAGGTACTGCGAATGTTGTCGCAGCGACCAGCGCACCAACTGCGCACATGCTCTTTAAAATCCGGCGACGCGCAACAGAATAAAGCATCATAATTCCCTTCGTATAACCCTAAAATATACCGCTGCACGCGATGTCTGCGTGATCCGACCGATGTGCCCCAACTACGCCAGCGCATATGCAAGCCCTGCGCTTTAGAAAGTCGGTTAATCTATCTAAATGGTAGATATTCTATGCGTCCGACGTAAGGTCGATTTGTTTCAATTAAATTCTGAATATAGAAATATAAGCTATCAATTATGCGAAATTAGCAAGATGATACTCGCAAAACTTCGCGTGCTCAAGAGCGTTCCAATGAGACGCCGAATTCCAGAAAATAGTTTCGGATAAGGGGTGCACGTTGGAATCAGCCACAGCTGATCGCTCACACGCTTTATTGCAGAAGTAATTTGTCCGAGTGTTTGACAAACCCCGGAAGCGCCTTGGAACTCACCTCTATCGCTTCAATCAACGCGGTGATCGTCTGCCCCATCGGTCGGCCAGAGGCGGTAATGACACCCCAGTGGAACGGGATGCTGAAGGACAAGGGAATGGCTGTAACGTCAGTGACGGGAAGCCCGAAAATCGTTGCCGATTCCACCACGGCAATCCCGAGGCCGGAGCGTGCCATGGCAAGCGAAACATAGGTCGCGTTGCTGTCAATGATGCCGCCCGGTTGCACGCCATGCTTTTCAAGGGTCTGGTTGATACGCATCCGTAACCGGTACGGGTTGGCTGATACGATCAACCGCCGTCCCTGCAGGTCCTCAGGCGTTACGACGCTGTGTTTTGCCAATTCGTCATCATTGCTGACGACCGCCACGCAGGGGGACTCGCCAATCCAGTGCACATCAAGCCCCGAATTATCGAGCGGCAGGCTGGCGATACCAATATCTGACGTACGCGCCAACACAGCTTGCACGACATTTTCAGACGCGGTGCTTTTGACATGGATATGCGAGGGCAATGATGCACTCTCCAGCAACGCCAAAGCCGAAGGCAAAATGCTGGCGGCGAGAGCTGGGACGGAAGCAACTTCAATGGGCCGAGCGGCATCAACGGCAATCTTGCGCGCACCTTCGCTGATGGTACGCAAACCACTGAGAAACAGCTCCGCCTGGGCAAAAAAAGCCAGTCCCTGTTCGGTTGGTATGATACGCGGGCCATTGCGGTGAAGAACCGGAAAACCCAGTTCTTTTTCAAGATCCTGGATCAGCCGTGTCATCACCGATTGGGATTTTCCGAGCGCTTTTGCAGCACCGGTCATGCTTCCAATAGATACCACTGCGACAAACGCTTCCAGCTGTCTGGTGTCGAGGTAATCGGGTATCATACTGTGTTCAAAGCCAAGTTTTGCCTTTTAAAATAAGCAGTTGCTACGCATTTGGTAATTTTTCGGTCAGCCCGACCACCGTTGCATAATCAGAATTCAGCAATTGGCGTCAAGAGGTAGCGAAAACAATGGCCCAGCCCTTACCGGTAAATCGCCTGCCGTTCGCGAAGAACGGCAGGCGATTTGACGCGCAAGCTAAGTGTCAATCGACCACAAATCCTGTTTTCTTCAGGAGTTGCAAGAACAGCAACGGCAACAGTGTCGTCAGAATGATCGTAACAAAGGCCATGGCCATACCGATCCCGACTGAACCTTGCTCGAACTGACGCCAGATAAAGGTGGCAATCGTCTGCATGCCAACTGGGGCCACCACAACTGAGGCAACCAGTTCGCGAGAAGCAAGAGCAAAGACCAGCAGCATTGCCGAGGCAACACTGGGGAACACCAGCGGCAGCAGAATACGGCGGAAAGCGACGGGTCCACTAGCGCCAAACACGCGCGCCGCTGCCTCAAGATTGTCACCGAGCTGCACAAATGCAGCGGTTGCGTAACGCGCCGTCTGTGGCAGCAAAATACAGCAATAGGCCAGAAGAAGGATCAAGGCGGTATTATAGGGCGTGAATGGCAGGCCGGGCATGTTCCAGGCCATGATCAAACCAACGGCAACCACAATACCCGGAAGGGCATTGGGAATGACGGTCATGATATCGATCAGGACACGTCCGCGCATTCTGGTCTTTACAACTGTATAAGCCGAGACAACGCCGATGATACCGGTAATGATAGCAGTACCGACGCCAAGCGTCAGGCTGTTCACCAAGGCACCCAGCGCACCGGCGCTGTTGCTGAAAACGGCGGCAAAATTTGCTAGCGTTACATTGTCTACGGCAAGACCGCCCGAGATGGTACGCGATAGCGACGTAACGAGAATGGCAAGCATCGGCACGCCGGTTGCCAGAAATGCCACAACAGCAAATGCCGCCATGACAGGCACTGTGAAGGCACCAAGCGCGCGCTTGTCACTGTTTTGCGGTTTGCCCACCACGGTCTGATAGGAACGACGCGCGAGGATCCAGCGCTGGACGAGGAAAGCCAGCAGCGACAAAGTTACCAGCACCAATGACAGGATGGCAGCACCGGGCAAATCAATCGGCCAGTCGCTGACCCGTGTATCAATGCCGGTTACAAGAACCGGGAAACCGGCACGGCTGCCCAAGGCTGCTGGCGTGCCGTATTCCTCGATGGCGGCGGCAAATACCAGAAGAAGACTTGCGGCAAGACCGGGCGCCGACAGAGGCAGCGTAATTCGCCAGAATGCCCGCGTTGGCGTCGCACCGAATACACGGCCGACATCCGCATAACGGGCACCAACCGCCTCGACCGTGCGCGACACAGCAAAATAAACGACCGGAAATGTGTTGAAGGTCATGACCAGTGTCATGCCGAACAGCGAAAACAGGAATTGCGAAAGATTGAAACCAAGAAGCTGTTGCAGATAACCGCGCGGCTGCAATGTCATGATCCAGCCCAGTGTGGCGATGTAGGGAGGGATCATGAAGGGCACGAGCAACAGGATATCCCACACTCTTGCAAACGGAATGCGGTACAGTGCACGCGCAACACCAAGCGGCACCGCTAGAACGGCCGACGCCATCACCACACATAGCCCAAGAAGCAGCGTGTTGCGGGTCATGCCCAAAAGCTTGCTATCCCCAAGGGTTTGAGCAAGCCGCGAGAAGGGCTCCGAAAAGGAGCCCTGCCCGAGTTGAGGAAAGATCGCCTGGAGTACGATTGCGGCAAAAGGCACGACAACGACGATTACGAGGCCACAGGCAGCAAGCCAGGCAGCAGGCGCGGCACCACCAATATCCTTTGCACGCATTCTTTTATACTCAGTTTGTTCCGAAGATATCGGAAACCTTCTTCAGGGTCTCTTCGCGCTTGCCGTAGATGGCGGACGCATCGTAGTCGAGCAGCTTCAGGTCGCTGATCAGCGGACGGTCAGCCGGGATGTCAGTACGTGCTGGCATCAGGTAGGTTGCGGCAACCATCTTCTGGCCTTCGTCCGACAGCATGTAGTCGATGAACTTCTTCGCCTCATCCTGGTTCTTGGACCAGTTCAGGATCATGGCAGGACGCGGTGCGATAACCGTGCCGGAAGCAGGGAAGATAACGTCAATGCTTTCGCCCTTGGCCTTGTTGCCATAGGTGATGTAGTCAACAGCGCCAAAAACAGCAGCCTTTGCACCCTGCAAAACTGGGTTAAGCGCTTCAGCATTGGCGCCGGCAATGATCGCGCCATTTGCCTGCAGGTCCTTGAAGACCTTGAAGTCGTCATGAGCGCCGAGAACGCCGGTCAGTTCGAAAGCAGAACCAGACTGGGCAGGATCTGGAATGTTCACAAGGTCCTTGAACTCGGGCTTTGCCAGGTCAGCCCACTCTGCAGGCTTCGGTGTGCCGCTCTTGGTGTTCCACGCAATACCGAGCGCAGAAACGCCCTGTGCAACAGCGGTGTCGGACTTCAGGAAATCAGGAACCTTTTCAGCGTTAGGGCTTGTGTAGGACACCAGCCAGCCACGCTTTGCGAAGTCGGTTGCCGTATCCCAGGACGCGGAAATGACGATGTCAACGACAGGGTTAGCAGCTTCTGCCTCAATACGGGCCATGACCTTGCCGGTTGTTGCCTGGAAGACATTGACCTTGATGCCGGACTGCGCGGTAAACCCGGCAGCCATCTTGTCGATGAGGTTCTGCGGGCCAGCGGTGTAGACGGTGATATCGGCATGGGCAGTACCGGCCATCAGCATCGCAGCCAATACGCCAAAAGCGGTGTGCTTGAGGGATTTCAACATGTTGCAACTCTCTCCTTTTGAGTGATCTGGTCATCGGCACCGAACCAGTGGATCTGATCGACATCGACGGAAATCGGAATTGTTTCGCCCGGTCTGAAACGGACCTGGCTGAGAAGCTGAAGCTCGACGGACGGCAGGCCGGGCGGCGAGACAACCGCCAGATGGCCATCACCACGGAACTGCGAACGCAGCACCACGCCCTGGAAACTGGCACGACCTTCGTCGGCCGACACGGCACGTGTCGGAATGAGGATACGAGCGCGGTTACGGGACGGGTTTTGCATGTCGGCAATTTGATAGGTGCTGCCAGCCAGGAACCAGTTGCCGTTTTTCCACTCGATATCGGCCAGACCGCCAAGTCTGAGGAAGTCCGCGACTTCAGGTGTTGCCGGGCTACCGATCAGGGAATCCGGCGAGGCCAGCTGCGCGATATGGCCGCTGCGCATAACCGCAACTTCATCGGCCAGCGTCAGCGCTTCGGCATGATCATGCGTGACATAAACGGCCGTCAGTTGCAGCGAGGCAATCAGTTCTGCCAGTTCACCAACCATGTTTTCGCGCAGTTCGCGATCAAGATTGGACAGAGGCTCGTCGAACAGGATCAACTGCGGTTCCGCTACAATGGCGCGGGCAATCGCCACGCGCTGCTGCTGGCCACCGGACAGATCGCTTGGGCGTCGATCCGCGAAAGCAGCCAGACCGACACGTTCAAGGGCGCGAATAGTGCGCTGGTGTCGTCCACTCTTGCCAATGCCGCGCATTTCCAGCGGGAAGGATACATTGCCTCCCACGGTCAAATGCGGCCACAGTGCATAATCCTGAAACACCATGCCGAGATTGCGTTTTTCAGGCGGTGCGAAAATCGAATTGCCCGCATCAGCCACGACCTTGCCCGCAATCGACACAGAACCAGCTGTCGGCTGCAACAGACCTGCAATCAGTCGCAACAATGTTGTCTTGCCGCAGCCGGAAGGCCCCAGAAGCGCCAAAGTGCGACCACGGACCAAGGAAAGGTCGATGCCCTTGAGGATTGCCGTCTGGGAATACTGGAAACTCAGGCCAGCAGTAGAAACCGCAGCCTGGGCTGCCTCGGAGGTGAAGGTCATATGATCGCAGGGGTTGATTAAGATGCGACCTCACTATTCTCACGACATAACAGATATGTGACAAACTCTGTCACAGACCAAAAACCAGCGGTTTTCTTTTCAAGGTCAATTCTCCCTCAGCCGATCATTTGGGTTGGCGAGCGATGTAATTCGATGCTGGTATTTTACCCGCAGGCAGCAGACACGCGTAATTGAACCGCCGCATGGCATCACGAAGAAGCTGCGTGTAAGCTCCGCAAGCACACGCAACCATAGCAAGAAATATTTTTACGCATGCATTGAAAGCACAAATGAAGTGCTTTATATATTTAAGCATGATCACAAGGCTTCTTTCTCGCATCATTCTGGTGCTCGGACCGACAAAGCAGGATCTGTCTTCCCTGCGGGAGACCCTGTCTGCCTACCGGCATGCGATGAGTATTCTCGACCAGACAGAAGGCGCAAATCTGGTTGCGTTGCATACCGCAGCATATGAAAACATCCGCGCCCGGACCGGCCTGCCCTCACGCATGGCGACACTGGCTTTGCGCGACCACAGCCATCACGACCCTGAGCAACCCGTCGAGAGCATTCCTCTCGATGCCAAACTGTTTTCCGTCAAAGGACCAGACACGGTCAGCATCGCCACGATCAAAGGCCGTATCGTCGTGCCTTACGCGGTGCGGGGTTATCAGGAGGGCTGGACTGATTTTACTGAAGCACGCCTCATATTTGAGGAAGACACAGTGACCATCCACGCCGGAATAAGGTCCGGCTTTCAACCGAACAAGGAGACTTCCATGAATAATGAAGGCATTCTTGCCCGGCTCGGGCGCGTCATCGCTGGTGTTGTCAACAACGCCGTAGACACAGCTGAGTCAAACAATCCGGTTGCCGTTGCTCAGCAGGCCGTCCGCGAAATTGGGAAAATCGCCGAGGAAGCCCGTGCAGCACTGGGCGTCGCGGTTGCAGCCGGTCATCGGTTGAAGGCCAAGGCCAAGGATCTGGATGACGAAATTCAGGACCTCGATGAAAAGATAAAGGTCGGGTTGGAAAATAATCGCGAAGATCTGGCGCGTGCCGCAACCGGCCTGCAGATCGATCTGGAGGCCCAGCGCGAAGCACTTGGTAGAGCGATCATGGAAAATGCTGCCGAGATCACCGAAGCAGAGGCCACATTGCGCAGTATCGCCTCAGCCAAGGCAGACGCCCATAAACGGGTTGAAGACGCACAGAAAGCAGCCAAAACTGCAGCGCACGTGGATTCGACACCATCGCAGCGCAATGACCAGCGCCTTGCAGACGCACTGGATGCCATAGAGCGGGTTACCGGCACGCCAGCAAAACCCACGAACGGCGCCGCCGAAATTGAAGAGCTTGGCCGCTTACAGCGACAAAACGCCATTGATGCGCGTCTCAAGGCATTCCGTGAAGGGCAACGCTAATGGGAACAATCGTCCAACCAGGTACCGCTGCATTCTGGCTGGCATTGCTGGTCATTGCCGGGCTTGGCATTGTGGAACTTGTTTCAATGTTGCTCGGCGCATCCGTCTCCTCGCTTCTTGATGATGGTTTTAGCCATCACACACCCGGAGAGTCGCATTCCGGCCTGCTTGGCAGCTGGATGTCCTGGCTCAATGCCGGCGGGGTGCCTGTCCTGGTGCTCGCCGTCATTCTTCTGGCGGCTTTTGCGGTGGCCGGCTTCGTCATACAGGCAATATCGTCGGCGACCATTATTGACCCGATGCCGGATTATGCGGCGATAACCGGAGCACTGGCAGCAGCCATTCCAGTAACCCGCTGGGCCAGTCGTGGCCTGGCCAAGATCATCCCGCGTGATGAAACAAGTGTGCTGCACCAGTCTGACTTCATTGGACTGGTCGGAACAGTCACCCTCGGTCCGCTCGATCAGGGAAATCCTGGCACCGTCAGGGTCAAGGACCGATACGATAACATCCACTCCTTGCGCGCCAAAGCGGCAGTGGGATACACCATTGCAACCGGTGAGCCCATTTTAATTGTCGACGGTTCCGAGGGGCTTTTTGAAGCCATCCCGGCACCGGCGGAACTTAACTTGTCCAACAATGGGCAAAATGGGGGTTAACACACGATGGATTTCTTTTCTCTAAGCCTTATTGCAGGGGTGATTATCGCCGCGATTGTCGTCATCGGCATTATCATGACATCGCTCTACACCCGTTCGACGCGCGATAAAGCCTATGTCCGAACCGGTCTTGGCGGCAAAAAAGTCGTGCTAGACGGTGGCTCGATCATCCTGCCAATCTTCCATTCCTATTCGTGGGTATCGCTCAGCACGCTTCGACTTGAAGTGAAGAGATCCGAGCACGAATCTCTCATCACAAAAGACCGTATGCGTGCGGACATCACCGCGGAGTTTTACGTCCGTGTAAAACCAGATGCTGAAAACATCGCGCTGGCGGCCCAGACGCTCGGTGATCGCACCAATGACGCAGACGCATTGAAGTCACTTGTCGAAGCAAAATTCGTGGATGGCCTGCGCTCGGTTGCGGCGACCATGTCGCTGCGCGACCTTCAGGAACAGCGTGCCGAATTCGTCAAATCCGTTCAGGCGGCTGTTGCCCATGACTTGCAATCCAACGGTCTGGAACTCGAATCCGTATCGCTGACGCGTCTCGACCAGACCGACATCAAACACTTCAACCCGAACAACACCTTCGACGCCGAAGGTTTGACGGCGCTGACCAAGATCACCGAAGAGCGCAAGCGCGAGCGTAACCAGATTGTTCGTGACAATGAGGTTGAAATCGCCACCAAAGACCGTGAAGCCTCTCTGCGCAGATTGACCATTGAGCGCGAACAGCGTGACGCAGAATTGAACCAGGAACGCGACATCGCCAATAAGACGGCGGAAACACGCGCCGAAGCCGCGAAGATCGAACAGGCTGCCCGCCTCAGCGAAGAAACCGCCAAGCTGGATACTGAACGCGGTATCGCAGAACGTGACGCACAGGCCCGTCAGGCCCGTGAAACAGCACGTATCGAAGCTGAACGCGGCATTGCAGAACGTGAAGCCGAAGCCCGCAAGATTACCGAAACGGCCCGCATCGAAGCGGCGATTGCCGTTGCCGAAAAGGTAGAGGAAGAACAGGCAGCTCGTGCCAAGGCCGATGAAGCCAAGGCTGCCGCTATTACCGCCGAAGAACAGGTTGTGACCGCGCGTGAAGTGGAAATTGCCGAACGTGCCAAGCGCATTGCGGTTATCGATGCCCGCAAGGCCGCAGAAAGGGATGCAACAGCCATAACGGTCAAGGCAGAAGCGGAACGTGCCGCAGCGGAAAACCTGGCTGCCGCAGCAAAGATCGCAGCAGAGGCTGAGGCTCAGGCCGCCAAGATCCGCGCAGAAGGTGTGATCGCACTCGGCGACGCTGAAGCCCAGGCCGAACGTGCCCGTAACGATGCCCGTAACGCCCTGTCCGGTGATATCATCGAGTACGAACTTGCCCGCGCGCGCATCGAAATCATCCCAGAGGCACTGGCAGAAGCCATGAAGCCAATTGAGAAGATTTCCGACATCCGCATTTTCAGCGCCGGTAATCTGGCAGGTGCGCTTGGCGGCAAGGGCGGTGAAGGTAACGGCGGTGGCAGTGCCTTGAATGATCTCTCGGGCCAGTTACTCAGCTTCACTGCGCAGAAGCCGATCCTTGATGAAATCCTGTCTCAGGCTGGTTTCAAGGGTGAAGACCCGACCCAGGCACTGCTTGCCGGAAGCCTTGCTGGCGCTTCAAGGTGCCGCAACCAAGAAACTTGACAAGAGCGACGACGCCTGACAACAACCCTTAGACCAAAAACAATGCGCGGCTTTCACAGGAAGCCGCGCATTATCATTTTGTCGTCGAACGTTAAGCAAGCACCCGAACCTGCCCATCCTCTACAATGACCTCGGTAGGACGGTCATGCGATAGGAAGTTGATTGGGCTTGCCGTGATGCCATAGGCGCCTGATTGCAGGACGGCCACGAGGTCACCGGCCTTCAGGTCCGGCATCTGGATATCACGCGCTAAAATATCGAGTGGCGTGCAAAGTGGGCCGGCGATCATCACCGGCGCCCAATTTGTTTCATTCATACGGGCTGGCGCAACCACGGGGTAACTGCGCTTGATAACCTGTCCCAGATTACCCGATGCCGCCAGATGGTGGTGCATGCCACCGTCAGTCACCACAAAACAAGTACCGCGTGAGTGTTTCACCGAGTTGACTTCGGCAACGTAAACGCCCGCAGGTCCAACAAGGAAACGACCCGGCTCTACAATTGCCTTGGCGGATGACAGGAGTGGATCATCCTTCATCAACGCAATCAGCGACGGAACCGCAGCCGCGATGACATTCAGATCAAGGGACTTGTCGCCGACGTGATAGGGAATGCCGAGCCCACCACCGAGATCGACCGTTTCAAGCGGTTTGTTCAACTGCGCAGCAATCCGTGACGCAATGCCAATCGCATGACGCCATTGTTCCAGAAGTGCTGCTTCGTCCAGAATTTGCGTGCCGCCATAAACATGCACACCGACCAGGTCGATAGTCTCAACGTTGGACACGGCATCCAAGGCAGCTTGTAGATTTTCTTCATCAAATCCGAATGCTGTCGGCTTGCCACCCATACGCATGGCACCGGCCTGCACGGTCGGCACCGGGTTGATCCGCAGAGAACACCGCACCGGCTTACCGATCACCTTAAGGCGTTCGATCTCTTCAAAACTCTCAATATGAATTTCGCCGATACCGCCGACTAGGACCTCTTCCAGCTCCCGAACGCGTTTGCCTGGGCCGGCAAACAGAATTTTTTCTGGCGCCACACCTGCCGCCAGCGCAGCACGATATTCCCCGACTGACGCGATCTCGACGCCAGCGCCCTCTTCAACAAAAACCTTGATGACCTGCGGATTGGGGTTGGCCTTCACCGAATAGTGGATAGTGGCAAACCCGTCCAATGCGGCTGCTAGCTGCCGGTAGGTCCGGCGCATGAGAGCAGCATCATAAATATAGGCAGGAGTTGCGGTTTTTGCGGTTATCTCACGAACCGTCACGCCGCCAATCAGGAGATCAGGGCCGTCCGTCTGGAAAAGGGAAGCAGCAAGATTATAGCCATGCGACGGTCTGGGGCGCTCGGTTTCACTCACGACGCCACCCGCTCTTTCACCAGCCTCTGGTAATCAATCTTGCCATTGGGCGTGACCGGCAGTTCATCAACGACCTCGATCACGCGCGGCACCATGTAGGATGCGAGGCTCGCAGCCACAGACCGCAAGACGGTGGTCACATCGACATCATCGGCCCCGGCAACTGCTAGCGCATGAACCTTCTGGCCGGCCAGTTCATCCGGCAATCCAATCACCGCGACCTGCCTGAAATGGCCGGTTGCCATCACAGCCTCCTCCACCTCAGAGGGACTGATACGGTAGCCCGATGACTTGATCATCGCGTCATTGCGGCCGATGAAGCTGAAAAAGCCCTCGTCATCCTGCACTGCCAGATCGCCGGAATAACAGACAATCTCGCCGCCGATCTCGGCATCGTGGAACGGATGCGGTTTTAGAACCTTGGCCGTGTCCTCGGGCCTGTTCCAATAACCAAGTGACACGGTTGGGCCACGATGGACGAGAATGCCCGGCTCGCCCGGTGCAGCCCGTTGTCCAGATGTTGTTACGATAAAGACCTCACACTCTGGAATAGCCTTGCCAATCGACGTCGGACGGCGGTCGAGTTCCTCCGGCGGCAGAAAGGTCGAACGGAAGGCTTCCGTCAAACCGTACATCAGGAAAACTTGTGTTTGCGGCAGCAACTTGCGAAGTGCTGTAACCGTGCTGGTTGGCACCGAGCCGCCGGAATTGGTGATATAACGCAAATGCGGAAGTTCCGTCTTCGAAAGCAGCGGCGACGTTTTGGTCAGGATCGCCCATACGGTCGGCACACCCGCCAATCCGGTGATCTGGTGATCACGCAGCGCACGGGTGATGTCGTCACCAAATCGGAAGCTGAGAATGACGATGGTGGCGGCCTGTTCCACCGATGTCAGAAGCTGGTTGAGACCATAATCGAAGCTGAAGGGGAGAATCGACAGAATACGGTCGTCTGCGGTGATGCCGAGATAGGTGCGAACGATCCGGCTCCCGGCCAGCAAATTGCGATGCGACAGCATCACGCCTTTGGGTTTGCCGGTGGAGCCAGATGTATACAGGATGGCGGCGAGATCTTCGCCAATATTGTTTGAAGGTACTGTCAGACGGTCGGCATCGGAAATATCTTCAACATACAGAACGGTAACATCGTCAATATCAGCGAGACATTCAGCGATGATATCGCCTGACGCTTTGCTGGTGATGACAAATCGAGCACCGCAATCGCTGACGATATGGGAGATCTGCTGACCGCGCAGCAACGGGTTCACTGGGACGAACACACCTGATGCCCGGCTGACCGCGAATATAGCGACACTTTCCTCGATGCCGCGTGGCAAAAAGATTGCAACCCTGTCTCGCCGCTGCAGACCTTCCGCGACGAGCGCGCCAGCATATCTGGCAACCAGATCGCCCGTCTCCCGGTAAGTGATGCGGCGATCACCATTGATGATCGCAATCTTGTCACTAGAAATGTGAGGAGCAAGAAGGTCGTGCAGGAGTACAGGCTGCGAAATCACCGGGTCGTTCGCTCCACGAAAGCTGTAATGCCGGCAGGTGTCGCCAACTCCATAAAGTCAAAATTCTCGTCATCGATCGATATGCCGAAACGTTCCGACAGGAACATGATCAGCTCCAGAAAGCCGAGAGAATCTATGGCGCCTTCCAGCAACGGCGTTGTTGCGCTCAACGGAACCAGATTGGGGAAGCGACCTTCCAGGTAACCGAAGACCGCCTCTGAAACGTCCGGGTCGGCCTTCCTCTCACTTAACATTTGTACTCTCCTAAATTGATCGCTTGTCGTCAGGCGTTGAGAAACACGCGCTCCGAAAACATCTCGTTAATAACGTCGTCCTGCCACACGCCTTTTATCTGGTAGGCATGCGCCGGCCACGGATTGATGGCGTGTCTAACCTGAACATCTGCTGGAGTAACCATACTCAAGAGCGGAACGCCGCGCTTGAGAAGGAAGCGTGAAAGCGGACGCAGATTATCAACGACAGTCTGGGCACTGGTTGCATAAAGCACCCTTGCCATCGGTATCCTGCGTTTGGAAATCACATCGAGAATAACCGGATGACAGGTGTCGTGCAGCTTGATTGACAGCGCCATACAGCCTAGTTTCATATGCAGGTTGATGCCGTCCACCTGGCGCGCCGATAGCCCCCCTTCGGGAACCTGATCAATCGGAAGAACTGTGCCAGCATTCCGGCCAAACAGCGCAGTAAACGGCAGCGCAAACAACAGGTTTCTGGAGGCAAAGGTCCGAAAACCCAGTTGCTGGTTAAGCTTGATAGCATTTTCAGACGGAGAAAAGTCCGTGTAAACAAACGTGTCGTCCGCCATCGCTTCCTGCAGCATGCGTGGCGCAAACCAGCGATACCTGGCGTCGACATACCAGCTTGAAAGATTGAGAAGTTTTTGGCCCGTCGTCATATGATAGCCGGGTATTTTCAGCAACACGCCAACCGGCTCGTCTTTGGCAAGCAGTATGCTGCCGACCGATGCGAAATCATGGTCTCGGGCATAGGCATGCAGGCGGGAGACACCGCGAGCCCAAAAGCCTGCATCCCTTTCGGGAAAGCCTTTGGCAAGCAAGTCAGCGGCTGTCGTCAGCCTTTGCTCATCGATGGACACGATCCTAAGCATTTTCTCCCCGACTAAGGACGGTCACAACCTTTCCCCCGATACCAGCATCTGCGTTTTTTGCCTGTCAGTCGGCAATCATATCTCGGGTTTCAAACCTAGGACACGACAACCACCGATTTATTCACATATCTCATTTTCGAGGGATTTGCGCCCTCTAGGTTGAGTATGAATATCCTGATACAGCAAAATCATTACCGCCCTCTTTCAATCGGCGGAGGTAACTTCACAAAAAGGTGAATTCTGCTGAGCTTTTACGCGTTTGACTAGAATATCTCAGACATTTCGGAAAGTAGAAAATGATTTCTACTGTTAACAATCTCTACCGAGAAAAAAATAGAGTTGCGCATTAGTCCCGGTTTGCCACAATCGCACGCAGACAGAGATTTTTTACTGATTTGAAAAGCCTGTCGCGGTCCGTTTTTGCGGGATCTGCGACCGCGCCGTGGGTGGCACTGAACAACATCACTGCCATCATTTTTGGGTCATCGACATCGAACATGCCATCCGTCGGCCGACCGACGATTGCCACCATGGATGGTTCCAACCACCATTAGACGGATACGCCCTGCAATGCGAGGGCGCAGTTTGTCGAGATCACCGACCTTCCGCACCACGCTGTGAATATCGCGACCATGGCCAATGACCGTCAATTTCGGCTTCAAGCGAAAAGCTCAGGAATGTACGAATGAGCACGATCAGCCCAAGAAGACCGACACTTTCGAAGGTCAACGGCGATATAATCGTTGCAATGATGTCGGCACCGATCAGAATTTCGAGACCCAGCAGGATACCGCGCCCCAGATTGGCGCGGTAACGATCATAGGCATCCTGTTTGGCCGCCGATGTCAGGTCCCGAAGATAGATGCCCGTTGCAACCGCAACGCCAACCAAAATCACACCAACCCCGAAAAATTCCAGGCCCAGTGCAAGCGGCTTGAGGATCGGCGCAATCAGACTTGTCAGGCCGTCGGCCTCACTACCAATGTCCATTTTCATAATCCTTTTTTGAAAAGAGATGGGGATTTGGCCCTGCGCCAGAAGCGTCACTTACTGAAAGAGGGGCGCGCAGCGCCCCTCTCATCATTATCGATCATAATCAGGCTTGGCCGGGCCGGTTGATCGTCAGGAAGTGCCTGACCACGGGTTTTTCCGGTCCTGTGTGGTAGGCCAGCACCTTGCTCTGCAGGTCGGCATCGGCGTGGGAAACCCGCTTATGTTGGCGCAGGTGTTCAGCCCAGGATTCAACCATGAACCATTCGACCATCTTCTCCGGATCGGCAGAGTCTTCCGTTACACCCCAGCCATAGGCACCATCGCGGCGGCGTTCCTGGGACAGCGTGTCGAGTGCCTTGAGGAAAGCCCGGCGGTGCTGCTTTTCAACATGGTATTCGATCAGGATCAGAACAGGGCCACGGTCATGAGCAACAGGTTCTGCAACGAGTGGTTCTGGCCAGTGGTTCGAAGGCACCATGTCAGCATCGCCAGCAGGCAGTTTCAGGCGGTGCATGATCAACCCGACAATCAGCAATCCGGCTGCGCCAATCAACAAGGTGGCTTGAATACCAACAGCCGAACCAACCGCACCCCATCCAAGGCTACCCGCCGTCATTGCACCGTTAAACACGGTCAGGTAAACGGCAAGACCACGACCACGAACCCAGTTTGGCAACACTGACTGTGCAGCACCGTTCAGCGTCGTCAAGGCAGTGATCCATGCAGCACCAAGGAACAGCAGAACGATAATCGCGACAAACTTCGGTGGGGCGAGTGACAGCACAGCCATGACAATTGCCGTAATGATGGCCGCACCAAGCAGCAATCCATCGGCACTCAAGCGGTCACGCAGTTTTGGCATAACCAAGGCACCACCGATCGCACCGGCACCAACTGCACCCAGCAGGATACCGTAGAAGCTTGCGTCGCCGCCCAGCAACTGACGGGCAACCAGTGGAAGCAAAGCCCAGACCGCACTGGCAAAAGCAAAGAAGATAGCAGCACGCGCCAGGACGATATGCAATGGGCGGCTTGCCCTTGTGTAACGAAGACCAGCCCGGAACGCGCCGAAGAAGTTCTCCTGCAAGGCGTCGTTGGCATTCTTCGCACGCGGCCACCAGACCAGTGCGGCGATCACGAATATGTAACTCGCAACGTCGGCTCCGTAGGTTATCCCGGCTCCAAACCCTGCCAGAAGCAGGCCGCCGGCAGCCGGACCAATCGAACGAGCGATATTGATGCCGAGCGAGTTGAGGGCAACGGCGCTTTTGACATCCTCGCGCTTTACCAGCTCCGGTACGATGGCTTGCCATGTCGGCCCCATTAACGCGGCACCGATACCACCAAGGAATGTCAGACCGATCAAAGCACTGACCGACAACATCCCGGTCTGCGCCAGAACCATCAGGCTGAGACTGACAGAGGCCAGCAAAAGCTGAATGGCGATTAGAAACTTTCGGCGATCCAGAATGTCGGTGAGCACACCGGCAGGAATGGCGAGAAGAAAGATCGGCAGAGTACCTGCCGCCTGCACCATGGCGACAGCAGCAGGAGATGCCGAGAGATCAGTCATCAGCCAGGAGCTGGCGACATCGCGCATGAAGCTGCCGGTATTGCCAAGAACCGTGGCAGCCCAGAGAACCGCGAAAACCGGTTGCGCGAGTGGGGCAAAGCTGCCGCCGGAGGATTTTGTGCTGCTCATTTGCCTTCTCCCTTTGTCAGATCCAGCGCCGCAACGATCACGAATGCGCCAGCAAGGCCGAGATGTTCAAAGAAGGCATTGCTCGCCATCATGCGATCCATGCCGGGCGCCATTTCCCAGAAACGCAGGGCAATGGCTGTTGCAAGAAGTGTGAAGCCTGACAGCGCCAATGCGCCAGCCCAACGAAGGCGACCGGACACCACCATGGCAGATGCCACCAGTTCAAAAATAATGACGGCAACTGCAAAGGCCGACGCAGGATGAAGACCGAAATGCTCCATCTCGGCAATCGCGCCGGAGAAGTCGAAAATCTTGGTCAGAGGTCCCTGAATATAAGCGGCACAAAGGGCAAGCAGTGCCACCGTTCGTGTAGCCGGAGCAGTTATCACGTCGACAAGACGTCCCTGCCGCCGGAGTGAAGAGGAGGTAAGAAGGTTCATGGCTTGCTCCAGCTGTTGTCACCGCGTTGCGGCGCTTTGTTCCTTTGATGGAGCGATAATGATCTCGAAATTCGCCAACAACAATTGCATCAATAATTCAGATTTAATTGTCAAATATGCAATAATAGAAATCGGGCGACCAACAGGTCACCCGATCAATTTTAAAAGCTTATACAGCCCAGCAAGAGCATCCAAGCGCGCCGAAGAAGCCCTTGAGATCAGCAATCGGCAGTTTCGAGGTCCATGCGCCGGCATGGTCATGACCATGAACGCCGCAATCGCTGGCGCAGCCGCAGGTCGAAATAGCCGTACGGCGTAGCGAGCGGGCGCCCGCGCCTTCCGGTTCACCCCAAGCGGCATAACCACCAAACTTGCGCACAGGTGACCAGTCGGGCATCGCAGGCGGAACATCGTTCTCATCAAGTGTTTTGAAGTCACCAGTCCCATAAACAATCTTGCCACCGACCATCGTCAGTTCCGAGGTGAGGAACGAGATCTCGTCCTCGGCGCAAGCAAAGAAGTCCTTGTCCGGCACGATCAGGTCGGCAAACTGCCCCTTCTCGATGCGGCCCTTCTTGCCCTCTTCATTGGAGAACCATGTGACCTTCTCGGTCCACATGCGCAGCGCCGTCTCGCGGTCCAGGCAATTGGCACGCGGGTAAAGTTGCATGCCCCCCACCGTCTTGCCGGTCACCATCCATGACAGCGATACCCATGGATTATAGGAGGCAACACGCGTGGCATCGGTACCGGCCGAGACATTCACACCTTTGTCGAGCATCTTCCTGATCGGTGGTGTGGCTTCGGCAACACCATGACCGTAGCGTTCAACGAAGTATTCGCCCTGATAGGCCATGCGATGCTGGGTGGCGATACCACCGCCAAGCGCTGCAATCCGGTCGATCGAACGGTCCGAGATGGTTTCGGCGTGGTCGAAGAACCAGTTGAGACCTTCGAGCGGAATGTCCTTGTTGACCTTCTCGAACACATCCAGTGCCCGGCTGATGGTCTCATCATAGGTAGCGTGCAGACGCCATGGCCAGCGGTTCTCGGCGAGGATCCGCACCACTTCTTCCAGTTCACCTTCCATCTCCGGGGCCATCTCCGGACGCGGTTGGCGGAAATCTTCGAAGTCGGCAGCGGAGAAGACCAGCATCTCACCTGCCCCATTATGGCGGAAATAGTCGTTACCCTGTTTATATTTGACCGAGCTCGTCCAGTTGAGAAAGTCCTCTTTTTCCTGCTTCGGCTTTTGCGTGAACAGGTTATAGGCCAGACGCACCGTCATCTGGTTGTTATCCGACAATTGCTGGATGACCTCATAGTCATCGGGATAGTTCTGGAAACCACCACCCGCATCGATCACGCCGGTCACGCCCAGCCGGTTCAGTTCCCGCATGAAGTGACGGGTCGAATTGACCTGATAGTCGAGCGGCAGTTTCGGGCCTTTGGCGAGTGTCGAATACAGAATGCCGGCATTGGGTTTAGCCAGCAGCATGCCGGTTGGATTGCCATTGGCATCGCGGGTGATCTCGCCGCCGGGCGGGTTTGGTGTGTCCCTGGTATAACCAACAGCGCGCAGGGCTGCACCATTCAAAAGTGCGCGGTCGTAGAGATGCAGCAGGAACACCGGCGTATCCGGTGCAATGGCGTTTATCTCTTCGATGGTCGGCAGGCGTTTTTCTGCAAACTGGTGTTCGGTAAAGCCACCAACCACGCGCACCCATTGCGGGGCCGGAGTAATGGCCACCTGGCGCTTCAGCATATCCATGGCATCGGCCAACGAGCGCACGCCATCCCAGCGCAGTTCCATGTTGTAGTTCAGGCCACCGCGCACCACGTGGGTGTGGTTGTCGATCAGGCCCGGCAGCACCCGTTTGCCCTTCAGGTCGATGATTTTGGTGTCGGGGCCGGCCAGTGCCATGATGTCGGCATCCGTGCCAACCTCAAGAAATGTGCCGTCCTTGATCGCGACGGCCGTCGCATGCGGGTTTGAACGGTCGAGTGTTGTGATCAGCCCGTGGTGGAGGATCAGGTCGGGATACATGGGCGTAACTCCAGGCTTTATGATGGTGATGAAGATCAATGCAAAAATTGACGTTTGAAAGGAAACACCGGATGCCTGAGCGGCACCTACTTCGTCAACCGTCAGATGGTGTCGAGTTGTTGCGAGCCGCGATCACTTTGGCGTCATCATCCCCCTTGGGCAAATGACCAAACATGTGCGGCTTGATCTGGTTGATCCAGGAAACTGCCGCAGGCTCCTTGTTGATCAGGGTCTTTGCGAAAGGAATGAGCTGTTCGCCGACGAGAATACCAAGAAGGCCGACAAGCGCAATGACCGGCGGAGCCGGTGAACGGACATTGAGCAGGCTGTAGACGATACCGACAAGCAGCCCTGCGCCGAGGGAAAGAAGATAGATTTTCATGGAATGTACTCCTCTCTTGAATGAAAAACCGCTCCGACAGGGGATTATCGGAGCGGTTCGATCAGGCCTTACTTGGCTGGGTTAGGACCGATACGTTTGCCATGCTTGACGCGCTCGGCACCGCCGTGAACGTGAGTGACTGCGTAGTCGATACCCATGCCGTAAGCACCGGAGTGTTCCTTCACCAGCGAGGTTACAGCGTCATAGGTTTCCTTGCGGGCCCAATCGCGCTGCCACTCAAGCAGAACCTGCTGCCAGGTCACTGGAATGACACCGGCTTGAACCATGCGGTCCATGGCGTATTTGTGTGCATCGCTTGAGGTACCACCGGACGCATCGGCCACCATGTAGATTTCATAGTCTGGAACATCATGGAGAGCGGAAAGAGCGAAGGTCGTGTTGCACACTTCGGTCCACAGGCCGGAAACGACAATCTTCTTGGCGCCTTTGGCGGCGTTCTTTGCCAGGGCATCGCGAACATTCTGGTCGTCCCAGGAGTTCATCGAGGTGCGTTCGAGAATGTCATTTTCGGGGTAAACCGCCAACAGTTCAGGGAAGGTGTTGCCGGAGAAGCTCTCCGTTTCAACCGTGGTGATTGTTGTTGGGATGTTGAAGATCTTGGCTGCCTTGGCAAGACCAACCACGTTGTTCTTCAGTGTCTGGCGATCGATCGACTGAACACCGAACGCCATCTGCGGCTGCTGGTCGATGAAGATGAGCTGGCTGTTTGCAGGGGTAAGGACTTCGAGCTTAGACATGGTGGTTCTCCGTTTAAATTTGAGTGCCGATCAGCGGCATTGAGTTTTGAGATACCTTCGGAGGTCGGCTGCCTGCCTCAGGCAGCCGTTTCGAAAGGCGGATAATGTTTTGGTCAGTGGATGGGGTTGAAACCCCCAGTCTTACGCCGCAATCGGAACCAGATTGGCCTCGATCTGATCGCGGAAGTTTTCATAGCGGCTTGGCAGTTTCAGTGCTTCGCCGAGATGGGCCGTATCTTCGTCCCGGTCGAAACCGGGTTCGTTGGTGGCGATTTCGAACAGGATGCCGCCCGGCGTCCGGAAGTAGATCGCCCAGAAGTAGTCTCTATCGATCACCGGTGTGACTTGGTAACCCGTATCCATCAGCGCCTTGCGCACTTCGAGTTGCTTTTCGCGGTTGTCGACGGCAAAAGCTATGTGGTGGACCGAGCCGGCGCCCTGACGGGCAAACGGTGTCTTTGGTAGCGAGACCAAATCAATCGTATCTGCACCATTGCCGCCAGAAGTGACAAACCGGGTCACGTCACCTTCAGCCTCTGTGCGTTCATAACCCATGAAGCTGAGAAGTTCTGCGGTCGCAGCCGTATCGTGCAGATTGAAACGCGCCCCGCTAAATCCGCGGATGGCAACATCGTCCGAGACACCCTCACCGACCCAGCCGGCGCGCTTGTCATCTGCGGTTTCGACCAGAGCGAAAGCATCGCCATCCGGGCCAATGAAGCGCAAGCGGTTGGCACCAAAAGCCGTGTCGGCTTCAACCCCACCCACACCTTGCACCGTGAAGCGGTCTTTCCAGAAGGAAAGGGCGCCCTTTGGGACAGCAAACTGTGTTTCGCCGACTTCACCGACACCCGGACGACCAAGCATCATGTTGGGGAATGGGAAATAGGTCATGACCGTACCGGGTGTGCCATTCTCATCACCGTAATAGAGATGGTAGACACTTGGGTCGTCGAAGTTGACTGTCTTCTTCACGCGGCGCAGACCGAGCGTATCGGTGAAGAACCTGTTGTTCTGCTGTGCATCAGATGCCATCGATGTGATGTGATGCAATCCCTTGATGTCCTTGATCATAATCTTTGCCTTTCTGCGCTGGCGTTGTCCGTTTCGTTGAGTAGAGTTTTAGCCGGGTTGATTACTGCGCGGAATTGCAATATTTCTTTCGAATGAATTGCGATTTTTGAAATAATAGAGATGAACGATTACAGAGCCCTGAAAACATTCCTGCTGGCCGCGGAAAAGCGCAATTTCGCGCAGGTGGCCCGCGAATTGAACATGACACCTGCGGCCGTTACGCGCGCCATTGCCGCGCTGGAGGATGACCTCGGTGTCCAGCTATTTGTGCGCACAACGCGGCAGGTTTCGCTGACAACGGATGGCGCTGTTTTTGCAGCTCAAATCCAGCCTGCGGTTGAGGCACTCGAAAATGCCCGCAAGGATGTGAGAAATGCGAACAAGGCCGATGAAGGCCGCTTGCGCATCAGTTCGCCAACCTGGTTTGGCAAGGCGGTGTTGCCGCCGATCCTGTCAGGATTCAAGGAACGTTATCCAAAGATGAGCTTTGAGATTTCCTTGTCGGACGGTCTGGTGAACATCGTTGACGATGACTTTGATCTGGCAATCCGTATTTCATCGCAACCCTCGGACAAATTCACGATCTGGCGTAAAATCCGTGTCGTGCCGCGTATTCTGGTCGCAGCACCCGGAAGCCGGTTTGTCGATATGCAACATCCAAACGAACTGACGCCTAATGATTGCCTAGCCTACAGTGGTGAAAGCCGAGCAGAGACCTGGGTTCTGTCGGATGGCGGGTCGAGTATATCAATCTCGGCGGGTCGTGCCTTCAGCGCCAACAGTGGCGAGGTCTTGGCGGATATGGCTGCGGATGGCTCCGGGGTGGCTCTTCTTCCAGGGTTCAATATTGCCGATCACATCAGGAGCGGTCGTCTTGTGCATGTCTTCAAGGGATGGGCACCGCCGGATCTGTGGCTGACACTCTACTATCCGCCGTATCAGGCGTTACCACCACGCATCGCGTCCTTCTCGAAGTTTTTTGAAGAACAGGTCGCATCCCACATGGTTATGTTGGATTGATAACCACACCAGCACATCCTCAAAGCCGGAATGCTGGCTCAAGTTGAGACGAACGGCGGACTTATTCTTAGCCTGTCTGCAACCAGTTTCTGGAGCTGCCACAGGTTTCGGTCTAAGATATTGCGATCCGCTAGGTCCAGAACCGTTCGATGCAAATATTCCGCACAGGATCCCGCCGGTCCGCACGCTTGCGCGATCAAGGTCGCGGCCTCTTCAAGAGGGATCTTCTGCGTGAGCTGAGATTGCTTCGGGCTCGCCCAGAATGTGAGTGCGCGGCGCATTCCTGTCGGTGTCTTGACCGAAACCCATCGGACCATATCACACACTTCGGCGTAGCGTATCTCCCGCGCCAGAAGCGTGCGCAGGTCCTGCGTCTTCGTTGCGCAAGGTAGCTTGAGGATTAAACCGGAACAGCTGCCACCTGGCTGAAGGGCCAACATAAGGCCCGGCGCATCGGAAGTGGCCCGCAGTCGCTCTATTCTCAGAGAGAACGCGCGGTGCCATCCGAATGCGACGGCATTTTCGCTGCCAGCCACTTGAAAACCTGGGTTCCACATCAGGGATCCGTAAGCGAATACCCAAATCTCCTGATCGTGGGCTTCCTGCTCAACGCGACTGACGAGGGCATCGAGCTGCCGAGACGAGATCGGGCTCCAGTTGGGCTCCGGCCCCTCTTCCTCGACGATCCTGAGCGTTCTTGCGACGAGTTCAGAAGTCAGTTGCATGGACGCTGAAAGAGTCGTCTTGGCTGTGGGTAGTCGCGGCATCTTAAAAACCATTCTAACGAGATAACCGCAGGACCGTTGTCGCATCCGGCAGTTCATGGGGCATTACATCAAGACGCCGCACGGTCGATCACTGCGCGGAACGTAATCTCAACAATCTGCTCCGGAAATGCCAACGCAGTCACACCAATCAGGTTGCTGGTGCATTGCGGCATGTCGGTCCCATACATTTCCTTTCGGACCGCTGACCCGACCGCAAATGCGCTCGGAACGTCGAGAACGTAAAGTGTCTCTTCGACTACGTCATCGAGACTGGCGTCGAATTTGGCGAGGAGCTTTTTGGCGTTGACATAAGTCTGGCGGATTTGTTCTTCCATCTGCGAGAAGTCAGCAGGCCGACCCTTGGCATCAAGCTCCGCGGGCGCGACGAGCTTGCCGCCCGCATCGTGGCTCAACTGCCCTGAGATGTAGATCGTATCTTTTACCTGTACGGCCTGTTGGTATCCGAAGGCACGCTCCCAGGCGACACCGTGGTTTGCGACCTGCTTAGCGGAATTGTTATTTGTCATGGCAGTTTCCTTGGAGGAGCAGCGAGCGCGCCGGGCGCCTGCGGATCAAAGTGGCTCGAGAGGCGACGGATGCGTGAAAGGCCACACCCGCCGCCAGTGCGATCAAGCCTGGACGAAGGCCAACAGATCAGCGTTGAGAACATCGGCATTGACCGTCAACATACCATGAGAGAAACCAGGGTAGGTCTTGAGCGTGCCGTTTTTGAGAAGTTTGATCGCCTTGTGGGCAGAATCTGCGATCGGTACGATCTGGTCGTCTTCGCCGTGCAGAACAAGCGTTGGAACGGTGATCGCCTTCAGGTCTTCTGTCTGGTCGGTTTCAGAGAAAGCCTTGATGCCATCATAATGGGCCTTTGCGCCACCCATCATACCCTGACGCCACCAGTTCTGGATAACGCCTTCCTGGACCGTCGCACCATCACGGTTGAAACCGTAAAAAGGACCAGACGGTACATCACGGAAGAACTGGGCGCGGTTGGCAGCCAGTGCGGAACGGAAGCCGTCAAACACTTCGATCGGCAGACCCTCAGGGTTGGCGTCGGTTTTCAACATCAGTGGTGGCACCGCAGAAACCAGAACAGCCTTGGCAACACGACCGGCGGGCTGACCATGTTTTGCAACATAGCGGGCAACTTCACCGCCACCGGTTGAATGGCCGATATGAACGGCGTTCTTCAGATCGAGGGCTTCGACGACAGCAAATGCGTCGGCTGCATAATGGTCCATGTCGTGACCGTCCGCCACCTGTGCCGAGCGACCATGACCACGACGGTCATGAGCAACAACGCGGTAGCCCTTCGACAGGAAGAACAGCATCTGGGCGTCCCAGTCATCCGACGACAGCGGCCAGCCGTGATGGAAAACGATTGGCTGCGCGTCCTTTGGACCCCAATCCTTGAAGAAGATTTCAACGCCGTCCTTGGTGTTAATAGTATCCATTTGAGTATTTCCTTTTGTCGAAGTGGAGTTGGACGCAGCATCTGCTGCATATGTACGTCTTGGTGAAATCGCCAACGTGGCTGCGGCTGCACCTGCAGTGAGCAACGCACGACGGCGGGTAATAGAAGAAAAAATCTCGTTCATGTGACGCCCCATAACTTGTATCCAGTTTCAGGCGACACCTGTTCGTCTGATGCGTTGATATTGCCGCCAATCAAGCGTCGCCACAATTGCACCAATTATTGATATTTTATTGCGTATTATGAAATAATGCTCGTGGCTGCTTGATCAAGCAGCTTGCTTATCGCTGGCGAGGACGTCGTCAACCAACTGATGCTGATACTGAACAGCACGACAGCCGTCAGTTCGATATCAAACTCGCTTCTAGACAGAGCAAACTCGTGAAAAACCAGATCGTGAACTCGATCTTTGCAAGGTAGAACGATAGGCAGACCGTCCTCCATTATTCAGAATGCTTAGCCCTCGTTAACCGGCGCTTTTCTCGGTTCTTGCCGGCTGCAATAACCACTCATCGGTCTGGATATAAACGAGGTCCCTCTAAGCATCTGGTCTAGGTTAACCTTTGCGTGGGAGTAGGTAACAATCTTCGTGGTAAGATGCGAACAGCGGCACGACGTGCCGCTGTCGTTTTGTTTTTGTCACTCTTAAACGCCGTCTACCTGAAGGCAGAGGTATTTTACCTCGACATAATCCTCGATGCCGTATTTCGAGCCTTCACGGCCCTGGCCGGATTGTTTGATGCCGCCGAATGGCGCGACCTCGGTGGAGATCAGACCGGTATTGATACCGACCATGCCATATTCCAGTGCCTCTGCAACCCGGAAGACCCGTGACAGGTCCTTGGCGTAGAAATAGGACGCTAGGCCAAATTCCGTGTCATTGGCCATTTCGATAACTTCACTTTCCGTCTCGAACCGGAACAGCGGCGCAACCGGCCCGAAGGTTTCTTCCTTCGCCACCTTCATCGCCGACGTGACGCCAGTCAGAATGGTCGGTTGGAAAAACAGTCCACCCCGTGCATCACGTTTGCCACCGACAGCAATGGCGCCACCTTTTTCCAGCGCATCTGCAATATGTTCCTCCACCTTCTCTACGGCTTTTTCGGTGATCAGCGGGCCTGCAACGACCCCTTCTTCAAATCCGTCGCCAACCTTCATGGCGGACACTTTGGCTGCCAGCTTCTCAGCGAAGGCATCATAGACCGCAGCTTGAACGTAAATCCGGTTAGCGCAGACACAGGTCTGGCCGTTGTTGCGATATTTCGAGATCATTGCGCCTTCAACGGCAGCATCCAAGTCTGCATCATCAAACACGATGAAGGGTGCATTGCCGCCAAGCTCGAGGCCGAGCTTCATGATCTGTTCGGCACCTTGACGCATCAGGATCTTGCCAACCCCCGTTGAGCCCGTGAAGGTCAACTTGCGAACCTTGTCATTTTCGGTGAATTCCAGACCGATATCTGCAGACTTTCTCGAGGTGACAACATTAAACACACCGGCCGGCAGACCGGCCCTTTCAGCCAGCACCGCAAGCGCAAGCGCTGACAGTGGCGTTTCAGCCGCAGGCTTGGAGACCATCGCGCACCCCGCAGCAACAGCAGGCGCAAACTTACGCGCCAGCATGGCATTGGGGAAATTCCATGGAGTGATGGAGGCCACCACACCGATTGGCTGTTTCAGCACGATGATACGCTTGTCTGGCTGATGGCCGGGAATGGTGTCGCCATATACACGTTTGGCTTCCTCACCGAACCACTCGACATAAGCGGCGCCGTAAAGGATTTCACCCTTTGCCTCGGCCAGCGGCTTGCCCATTTCCATGGTCAGGATCGCCGCGAGGTCATCGGCGTTGGAAACCATCAAGTCGTAAAGTTTTCGCAGGACTGCAGCGCGCTCCTTACCGGTCTTTTTTGCCCAGAGTTTCTGCACCTTGTGGGCAGCATCAATGGCGCGTGCAGCATCGGCACGGGTCATATCGGGCAATGTGGCAATCACCTCACCGGTCGACGGGTTAGTAACGACGAAACTCGCACCGCCCTCACCGCTCGCCTGCCATTGACCATCGATCAACGCCTTGTCGGTGGCCAGCGTGGGGTCTTTCAGTTTGGCAAGAAGTGTGTCGGACAGGGCCATGGCGGAAGTCTCCTTCAATGGCTGAAATCAGAGAGCTGAAATCAGGTGCAACGTTACGGAACCGAATTCACCGGACCCCGCACGAGGTGTCAAGAGAATGCTTATGTGTTGCGTCAGGTGCGAAACTCAACCATGCCTGCTCCCCGCGCCTGGTGCAGGAAACCGCATGGTGTTTGACCAACGCAAATTCGCAAAAATTTTGCTGAAATCGAACGCAATGCGCCGGAAGCGGCAGCATTAGCCTGCCGCGCTCACGTCGAGGCGGCATCTGCGATTGCCAAACAAATCCTCGGCAAAAGCTGACAGTCTGATGTTATTGATGCGGGCAATCCGCCCGCATCTTTCTTTGATATGTTCAGGCGGCCTGCAGCTTTGCCTCGCATCGCAACAGCATGCCGTAGAGATCGCGCGGCTCGTCCGGGTCCGCCAGCAGATCGAGGTCAACAAACAGGCCTGTTTCTTCAAGCTTGCTGCGCACGTAGCGAAGCGCTGAAAAGTCCTCGATTGCAAAACCGACGCTGTCAAACAGCGTGATGGCACGTTCGTTGTCACGACCCTGCTTTTTACCAGCAATCACTTCCCAAAGCTCTTTGACAGGATAATTCGCGTCTAGCTGCTGAATTTCGCCTTCAATACGGGTCTGTGGCGGATATTCGACAAAAATGTCCGACCGCAACAGGATGTCCTTGTGCAGTTCGGTTTTGCCTGGGCAATCACCACCCACCGCATTGATGTGAATGCCCGGTCCAACCATGTTGTCGGAGAGGATCGTCGCATTCAGCTTGTCGGCGGTGACCGTTGTTACGATATCGGCGCCCTCCACGGCTTCCTGCGGCGACGCGCACTTGGTAATCGAGAAGCCCTTGGCGCTGAGGTTGCGGGCGCAACGCTCCGTCGCACTTGGGTCCAGATCATAAAGGCGCAACCGGTCGACACCGAGTATCGCCTTGAACGCAAAGGCCTGGAATTCACTCTGCGCACCATTTCCGATGATCGCCATGGTCCGGGAGTTCGGACGTGCAAGATGTTTTGCAGCAACCGCCGACATCGCCGCCGTGCGCAACGCCGTCAGAATGGTCATCTCCGATAGCAGCATCGGATAACCATTACCAACATCGGAAAGCACACCGAAAGCAGTGACCGTCTGGCGCCCCTCTTTAGTGTTTTTCGGGTGGCCATTCACATATTTGAACCCGTAGAGGGTACCATCGCTGGTTGGCATCAGCTCGATTACGCCCTCATCGGAATGAGACGCGACGCGTGGCGTCTTGTCGAACTGTTCCCAGCGTAGGAAATCTTCCTCGATCACGTCAGCAAGTTCGGTCAGGAAGGTTTCCGTTCCAACCTTCAGGACAAGGCGCATCATGTGGTCAACGCTGACAAACGGCACGACATTGAGGTTCTGATTGGCAGTCATATTCGATCTATCCTCACAATTGCTTGGTGGCTTTCGCTACCAATTGTTGGTCCGCCCTGATCAGGCTTCTGTGCTGTTGTCGCCCAGGAATGTGCGGGCAATGTCCATCACCAGACCCGGCAGAACTTCGAATGCATAGGGAGCATGGACGCGTTCAAGCTTCTGGTGGAATTCGCGTCCCCAAGGTCCGAGATTGACGGTTGGGAAGCTTTTGGCATTCGCTGGCGGCAAATCGATCAAACGCGAAATCGGCGTATTTTCTGAAACAATCGTGCTTCCGCTTGCCGCAAGACCGAGGAAACTCATGTCGGAAATACCCTGGAAGTGGGGTTTCCACACGATGCTTCTCGATGGATCATTGCCAAGACCGGCACGTGCCTCTTCAATTGCCTGGAACAACAGGCGGTCATTGCGATCTGACATCCGCAGACGGCTGGACGGATAGTGCAATCCTGCAAAGCCGATCACGATGGCCGGGCCCGAAACGCGCGCAATCGACACAAGCCATTCCGTCAGTTCACGGGTGAGAACCAGCGGGTTGTCGATATGCGCAAGCTCCTGTTCTTTTGTGCAGTATACGGCCTCAAAACCATCTCCAAACGCACGACCTGCAGCTACTTTCAATTCCTTGAAAGTCACGATCCTTGGCTTGGCAGGTGTTGCACCAGCACTACGACCAACAAGGCGGCTGTATTCTGCGGATGCTGCAGAGAATTTTTCGACAGCTTCCGTCGCACCGATCATCACTTCCTGCGTAAAGCGCGTGAAAAGCTCATCAGCGCTCATGGCGTGATAGAGCCAGTTGAAGGCGATCCAAAAACGCTCCGGTGTGGTTACCTCATAACCGCTGCGAAGATCCTTCGCCTCAAGGCAAATCGGCGGTGGAGAGACGTCGTTTTCATCCTTGTCGGCCAGTGAAGCATTGCCTTCAAGCCTTGCGAGAATACCTGCCCCCATTGCCTGGGCGCTGACACCTTCATAGGGGTAGCTGGCATGCGAGCTGCACCCAATGACCAAAGCAAACGGAAGCAGTTTTCCGATTGTGCCAGCATAAACGGCGCGACCTTCACTGCCATCGCCCTGATCCGAGGTCACGTCGAGATTGACGCCCGCTTCGATTTCGATGCCAAGATCATCAACAAGTGACGGGAACGCATCACGCATCGAGCGCATACCGCGGCTTTCCCGCTCCTCATCCGGCGTCGAGACAAACATCAAGTTGCCTTTGCGATCGGCATCGGCCGCAAATTTCTCGATGCAGGCAACCGCCACCGCAAGGCCGCTCTTCATGTCGAGCAGGCCACGGCCGGGCAGAAAATCTCCACTCACCAGGTCCTGAAGGGCGCGTTCTTCCTGTTCAGAGCGGTCTTCCCGCGCTGAGAGGTCCTTGATCAGCGCATCTTTCAACGCCAGGCTCTCGCAGGAGAGGTCCTTGAGATCGTGATAGTTGTCGGTCGACACCGTGTCAAAGTGACCTGCAAGTGCCAGTGTTCTCTTGCCGGTTCCGCGAACCAGCGCGACGACATTGTGGGTCAACGGATCGCCATGGCTGGCGACAAGCCGCAAGTCATCGGGATTCTGCTGAAAATAAGGGATTTCCTGAAGCAACTCATAAAGGCGGTTTGCGAAGGTCGATTCACCGACTGTGCCTGTTTCGCTTCTCCAGGAGGTCATCCGTAAGGCAAACTCGCGCACGCGAGCACCATCGATCTCGCTTCCGACGCGGGAAGCAAAGTTTTGTTCGCTTGTCATGGCTTTTTCCGTTTAGTTCGAAAGATGTTTTCTGAGGAATGAGCGCGTGCGCTCTTCCACCGGGTTGGTTAGGACCTGATCTGGGGCGCCCTGCTCGACCACCACACCGCCGTCCATGAACATGACGTGGTCAGATACTTCGGCTGCAAAGCGCATTTCATGGGTAACGATCAACATGGTCATGTGCTCTGCCGCCAGCTGTTTCATGACCTGGTTCACTTCCTCAACGAGTTCGGGGTCCAGCGCGGACGTCGCCTCATCGAAAAGCATCACCTTTGGCTGCATTGCCAATGCACGGGCAATTGCCACGCGCTGCTTCTGTCCGCCCGACAAACGTGCCGGATAGGCATCGCCCTTCTCGGCCAGGCCAACCTTTGCCAGCAAGGCGTTGGCGCGATCTTTCGCCTCGACCTTGCTCAAGCCTTTCAGCCGCATCGGGCCAATCATGATGTTCTGCAGAACAGTCAGATGCGGAAACAGGTTAAACTGCTGGAACACCATGCCCATTTCCTGACGGATATGGTTGATGTGTTTTTCGAAGGCACGGCCCTTCAAGGGACGATTGACCATCTGGCCATCGAGCCAGATTTCGCCAGAAGACGTTTCCTCCAGCATGTTGATCGACCGCAGAAGGGTACTTTTGCCCGAGCCACTTGGGCCGATAATCGAAACGATCTTGCCGCGAGCAACCGTCAGGTCAATGCCTTTGAGCACTTCATGAGGCCCGTAGGATTTGCGGATCTGCCGCAGTTCGATCATGGGAGTTTGAGCTTTCATCGAATGGCTTCCACTTTGCGGGCCGCGATACGGAGCAGATATTCCATCACCAGATTGACGACGTAATAAAGCACAGCTGCGGTCAGATAGAATTCGAACGGACGATAGGTTTCGCTGATGGCGCGCTGCGCGTTGAGGACAAGTTCGGTTATCCCCAGCACCGACAACACCGCCGTATCCTTCAGCAGGATGATGCTGTTATTGCCCACCTGCGGCAGTGCCGTCAGGAAAGATTGCGGAATGATGAAGTGCCGCAACGTGGCGAGGTGACCAAAGCCCAGGGAGCGCGCCGCTTCCGCCTGGCCCGGATCGACCGCCTTCAGCGATGCCCGGAAAATATCTGCGTTATAAGCTGCGTAGTGCAGGCCAAGCCCCAGAACCCCTGTCCAGAAGGCCGGCAACAGAACGCCCAACTGAGACAGGCCGTAATACAGCAAATACAGCTGCAGAAGCAGAGGCGTTCCCATAAACAGGAAGATAACGGCACGCACAGGCGCTGCAACAATGCGTGGGCCATAAAGTGTTGTCGTGGCAATGCCAATCCCTAAGATGACGCTGACGGTTCCAGCGATGGCGGTAATCACAACCGTCCAGAGCAGGCCGATCAGAAGCATTTCCCAATAGGGCGGTACGACGCTGAAATCGAAACTCATGCTGGAACCTCCCCTTTGGAGGTAAACAGGTATTCCACTCCACGTACGGTCAGCGAAATGACCGCAATAATGGCGAGATAAGCAGCACCCGCAACAGCAAACACCTCGAATGGCTTGTAGGTGGAGGTCACAAACCGTTGGGCGGAATAGGTGAGTTCAACCACACCGATGGTCGAGACAAGGGCGGTACTTTTGGACAGGATGACCGTGTTCACACCCAGCGAGCGGATCATCAGCGGTGCGGCCTGTGGCAGCACGAACAGACGCATCGTATCGAACCGGCCAAAACCAAGAGAGCGGGAGGCTTCGGATTGCCCTTTATCAACGGAGATAATGGCTCCCTTGATACCCTCTGACATGTAGGCACCGATATTGAAGCCCATGGTCAGGACACCCGCCAGAAACGGGGTGAGTTCAAAACCAAGCTGCGGACCACCGAAAAAGACGATGAACAGCTGTACCAACAGCGGCGTGCCGCGCAAAATGCTGACATAAATCGTGGCGGCCCAACGGACAGCCGTTATTCTGGAAAACCGGCCGGTTACCACCACAGCCGCAACAACAAGACCGATCGCCAGCGAGCAGACCGTAAGTTGGATGGTTAGAAGCGAGGCTTCCAATACGAAGGGCGTTATCCGCCAGATTAATTGAAAGTCCATTGCGGCCTCTCGGACCTGGCAACCGAACATTTCGGAGCCCGATCTCTGTAAACGGATCGAATGACTGGCGGAAAATTTCAGGCAGTTTGTACTGCAATCCATTTCCCGCCCCGCGAAACATCAGGCGTTAGCGCGTCAAACCGTGGATTAACGAACGTCTTGGCCGATCCACTTTTTCGAAATGGCCTCATAGGTGCCATCAGCCATCATGTCGTCCAGTGCCTTCTGCATGGCGGCAGCGAGTTCGGGATTGCCCTTACGGACAGCAATACCAACGTCGTAACGTGGCATGCGCTCATCCTTGACCTGTTCTACTGGCGTATTGTTCTTGGCAATGGCGACGAAAACCGGAACGTCATCAGCGATGATGGCGTCGACACGACCAGCCGTCAGGTCAAGAAGCATTTCCGGCAGCCCCTTGTATGTACGCACTTCAAACAAGTTCTGTTCGCGAGCCCATTTTTCTGCGGCTTCGCCGAGTGTCACGCCAACATTCTTGCCCTTCAGTTCATCGATATTGGCAACGCCAGCACCAGAGCGAACAAAGGCCGCAAGACCGGAGCGGTAATAAGGACCAACGAAGTCCACTGCCTTCTTGCGCTCTTCGGTCACGCTCATCGAACCGATGATGGTGTCGTAGCGGCCGGTGACCAGACCAGCGATAATACCATCCCAGGCAGTGGTAATGATTTCCGGTTCCACTTTCAGGCGCTTGGCAATTTCAGAACCGATCTCGACGTCAAATCCAACAACCTTGTTGCTTTCGTCAACGAAGCTGAACGGAGGGAAAACGCCCGACAGTGCAATCGAAAGCTTGCCGGCTTTCTGGACTTTTTCCAGATCGTCAGCATGTGCGCTTGTGAAAGGCAAGCAGAGGGTCGCAGCAACAAAAAGGCCGTAAATTGCGCGAGTAAGTTTCATGCAGGTCGTCTCCCAAAAAGATGTCCCGGCTCATAGCAGGACGTCGTGTGTATAGCTTCGATGTCTTCGAATTGCTGCTATCAACCGGCCCACTCTTTTGGATTATCCCGCTTTTTTCGAGGGCCAGCTCTTGCTCAGCGATGACAATTGGTAATTCGAGAAACGAGAACAAAAAAGAATACAAAGTGCTCGAAAATTTCATATAATGACGAAATAGTAAGTCATTTGACGAAATGGTAAAAAATGGACGACCTTGATAGACGGCTGATTGCGGAGTTGCGGATCAATGGCAGGGCGTCGGTTCCACAGCTTGCGCAGATTCTTGGTGTCGCCCGCGCCACTGCTCAAAAGCGGCTCGATCGCCTGATTGAATCAGGCGACATCAAGGGTTTCACCGTCAGGTTGAAAGACGACATCAGCCGCGATCTGATCCGAGCCTTTATCCTCGTTGAAGTGTCCGGCTCACCAAAGCACACAGTGTCGGCCATCAAACGCTTGCCGGGTGTGGCGTCTCTTTCCAATACAAATGGTGTCTGGGATGCTGTCGCCGAAATCGAGGTATCCACGATGTCCGAGTTGAACCAGCTGATTTCAACGGTGCGCGGCACCGAAGGTGTGTCAAAAAGCGAGACCTTCATCCTGCTTGGTCCGGCCTGACCGGCCCAGCTTAACGGGCGTGCTTGAACGAGGCGGCATCAGCCGCCTCGCCCGATATTCAGCGACGTTTCTTACGCCATGGCGCATTCTTCTGCCAGTCACCAGCCATGATGCTTCCAAACGGGATCACCTCGTCGACCACTTCGGCAAGGCCGTAATGTTCGATCTGGGAACGCACATTGGCCGCCGACTTGTAGGCACCCGGCAGTTCGGACACGTCCGCCTCTCCCGAAAAGAAGCGTACATCCAGTCCAGCCGTCTCTTTTGCCATGATGTCGGCAATGTTGTTCGGGCTCAGCCCACGGGAATCGGCGCCATATTCCGCCGCGAGACGCCGCAAATGAGCGCTACGCGAAAAGTTACGGCCCGCGCCATGCGGTGAGAAACCCAGACCATGAGCAGCATTGGAGCCACGCACGATCAGGATCGGCTCCGCCATGTTGAGCGGAATGATCGTCAGATCGGTCGCATCCTCAGCCCAGCCATCAAAGGCAGGCGTCGCCCCCTTACCGTGGTAGAACAGACCGTCTGACTTTCGGAACACAAAGTTATGTTCGTTCCAGAAACGGTCCGACACCTTGGCAGACAGCTTTTCCGCCGTCATGTCATGCAGCACATAATGGTTTTCCTTCGTCCACTGGCGGATGGACTGCAGAGCCGACCAGTAAAGATCACCCTCCTCGGTATCCGCCGGAATCCAGGCATTGTCGCGGTGTGTTTCCGGTGACAATTGTTCACGGAATTTGTTTGCCACCTTCATTCCACGTTCATACAGCCGGGCACCGGGCGCTCGCGATCCATGATGGGTAACCAGTGCCGTCTCGCCGGTCGACTTCATCGTTCCGACATAGGCAAAATGGTTGCCGTCACCCTGCGTTGCAAAGTGCTCGATACCAACATTCAACGCCGCACCGCTCAGATACGGGTTCTGCTGGAAAGCCGCCAATGTTGCTTCGGACGGTTTGACACGCTGATCAACGGCACGACCACCTGGCCCGAAATGCGTCACGGAGTGGATCGCATCCAGCAACGACTTTGGATCAACGCCGGGGAAGATCGAGATTGCCATGGAGCAGCAGATATCGGCCGAATGCATGCCAGGATGGATCGCCTCGGAAGCAACCACGCCACCAACAGGAATGGTTCCCACCGGTCCGGCTGGGCAGGCGTCCGGCATGATTGCCGCCGCGCGCACAACAGGCGTGCGGACAAGCGCCCGCATGGTAGCATTGACCTTCTCGACATTGTCTTGTTCGAACACGTTTTCGGCACGGATGTTGGAATAGATCTCGACATCGCCATCCGTTTTCAGCGGTACAGTCGGGGCTGGCCGGAATGCAAGTGCTGTCGCCATGGCGGCACTCATCGAACCGCCCTCATTCAAAACCTTATTGGCGGCATCCAGCGCCGGGCGAAACCACTTGCCCTGCGGCATGCCCGCGTCAATCAAATCCTGTCCGCTTACGATCTCAACCATCTTCTTTTCTGCGTTCGCAGTCCTTCTCATTCATTCATCATTACCGGACAACATTCCGTCTTCCGGCATCTTCAAAATTGAAAGGCAGCGGCGACGAGGTTGAACGAAACATGGGGGGCTCCGCTCGTGCCAGAGAGCGCTGCCGGGGATGGGAGTCGAACCCATTAAGCCACCCCTAACGTGGAGGCTGTAGTTCCGTTCGGCATTCGCCGCTGCATTTCGGTCATGGCGACCAGGATGAGGAAACATTCCGCGTCCATACCTTTCGGCACTTGGCGGTGCGGAGTTCGAATCCGCTCCCCATTAGGGTTTACCGATGTAGTTTCCCCGGCATTCGCCACGTATTCCATCAGGGCGACAAGAGGTTGAAAGAAACACTTTTCGATGTAGTTTCTTTCGGTATTCGCCATGCATTTCATTCTGTCCGTGACGACAAGAATTGCTGGAACGCCTGCTCTATCCGCTGAGCTACGGGGTCATAAATGGGGACCCCGACGGGATTCGAACCCGCGACCTGGAGATTAACAGTCTGTAGTTCCAATCGGCATTCGTCACGGTATCCTGCGCCCTTCACTGGTGGCGCAGGATAATGTCAAAGATCGATCGCCTCGATCTGGCGCAGCCATTCCCCGGCACCGGACTTGTCCGCCGCAAAGTTGGCTATGGCGTCGTAAACAGCGTCGGAAAAACCACCGATGTTCAAGACATCTGCGGCCTTGGCAGGCGTCTGGACGTAGGGCTGGATATCGAGGCACACCAGCTTTGCAGCCGGGTTGCGTCGCTTGATCCGCGCCCATTCAACCATCATGCCTGTCGCCTGGCCTTCACCGCGGTCATCGATCCAGGACTGGTTGTCCGAAACGAAGACCACGAGGTCGACCCTGGCCTTTTCCTTCACCAACCGTTGCAGCGGTGCCGAGCAATTGGTTCCGCCGCCGCCGATGGCCGCAAGCTTTGCAGCATTGGTCATCACGCTATCGCGGCCGTTCAATTTTACGTCCACCACCCGGTTTTCAAACGGCAGGATCCGTGCACGCGGGTTGCGCCGCAGGAACGAGGCTGCCACAAGAGCGGCCACATCAATGCAACGAACCGCTGACGTGGACCCCTTGCGATAACCGGTCACTGGCGAACCCATCGAGCCCGATACGTCAGGGCAGACCACCACATTGCCTTTGAATACCGGCACACTGGAAATTGCGGTTTCCATTGCGTCCTGCAATGCATCGGCAACTTCGCCGGGCACCGTCTGCCCAGCCATATGCCAGGCAACCAGCAACTGGTACGGAAACACCCGCGCCTTGCGAACCGTCTGCGGATCAGCGAGTTTGGCGGCCAGCTTTTCAGCCATACCCGGCACCTCAAACACGCCGTTGCGGGCAAATGTATTGAGGTTCTGGCGCACCATCTGCCAGGATCCGCTGAGTGCCACTTCCGCCCACTGCTCCTTTGTCAGCTTGAGCGAGGTCAGCATCTGGAACGGCACAGCTGGCAGAGCCCGGCTGGTATCCCGCTTGAATGCCTCGAAAGCCTTCACTTCGGCTGGCAGCGCAGCAAGATCGTATGGCTTGCCGATTGCCCATGCATACAATGCTGCACGTTCCGCATCCTTTGGCTTTGGATGCACCATACGGATAACATCCGGAAGCGAAGGATCATTGCCGACCATCGCCTGCAGGAATTGCGGCACCGTACGTGTATCAAGCCATGCCTGAACCATCTTTTTAGGACGTGTTCCAAGCGACTTTCGGCCCGCAGTTCCAGAACGCATGATCTGCACAAAACCGCGCAACATCTTGCCGCTTCTCACCACCTGCGGGAAAGCACGTGTAAAGGCATCGCTCTCAAGGCCTGACAACATTGCCAGCAACATGACCGGCATGTCTTTCATATGGCCTTGTTCAGCCGCATAGATTGCCAGTTTCGCCAGAAATTCCGGCTCAACCTCTGAGGCAAGCTTCACCACCGCCTCCAGCTGCTCACCGGCATTGGCGTAAAACGTGTCATTGAACGTTCCTGTCACCGCATACTGCGCAAGTGCTTCACGCGGTGTCAGGGCATAGGCAGCAGCGCCTGCATCATTAACGGCATCCGTCTGCGACAGCAGCTTGCCGAAATAAGATTTGAAGATTGCCGTGTTCACCATGGCCGCACCTTTTTGTTTGTTTCTGCCAGATACATTTCAAGTGGCGTGCCAGTTTGCGTTTAACGGCGCGAAAACATAGAGAAAACAAAATCAAACCTCTGATTTTAATCACTTAAAAAATTCGAAATCTTTTTTGGTGACCAGAATTGCCAATCAAAGACGATTTCATTAAATTATCCAATAGTATAAGATTTATATTTTTGGATAAAATATGAAACGACGCGTTGCTATCAGCATTCTGGGAACGACACTGGATATAGGCGGACGCCAAGACAGATGGAGCCGTTGGCGGCCCAATGTTGCGCTAACTCAGCAACCTGGCATGTTTTTTGATCGTGTTGAGCTGATCCACGACACCCAGTTCGGCAGGCTGGCGAAAACAATCATTGGCGATATCGAAACCGTCTCGCCCGCGACCCAGGTTCGTCAGAACATCATCAATCTCACCGACCCGTGGGATTTCTCGGAGGTCTACACAAAGCTGCGTGATTTTGCCCGCGCGTATGATTTCGATCCAGACACCGAAGATTATCTCGTCAACATCACCACCGGCACCCATGTGGCGCAGATATGCTGGTTCCTTCTGACGGAAGCCCGCATCATTCCCGCCCGCCTGTTGCAGCTATCGCCGCCACGCGACCATGAACTGCCAGGCGATTATGCTGGCAAGCACACCGTCATCGACCTTGACCTTTCTCGTTACGATGAAATCGCCACCCGCTTTGCCTCTGAGCGAGAGGAAGCAACCTCGTTTCTGAAGTCCGGGATTTCGACGCGCAACGCCGCCTTCAACCGCATGATTGACGAGATTGAACAGGTCGGGATGCGCTCGGTTGCACCTTTATTGCTGACCGGCCCGACGGGCGCAGGTAAATCCCAGCTGGCAAAGCGGATTTACGAACTGAAAAAAGCCGAGCGAAAGGTGAGTGGGCCATTCGTAGAGGTCAACTGCGCCACGTTACGCGGTGATCAGGCGATGTCGGCACTGTTCGGTCACGTCAAGGGCGCCTTCACCGGCGCCTCAGGTGAGCGGGCTGGCCTGTTGAAATCCGCAGACAAGGGCGTGCTTTTCCTCGACGAAATCGGCGAGCTTGGTCTGGATGAGCAGGCCATGTGTCTGCGTGCCATCGAGGAAAAGAGGTTTCTGCCTGTTGGTGCGGACAAGGAAACATCGGCCGATTTCCAGTTGCTGGCAGGGACCAACCGCAATCTGCGCGAAGAGGTGCAAAAAGGCCGGTTCCGCGAAGACCTGTTTGCCCGCCTCAACATCTGGACCTTCCAGCTGCCTGCACTGTGCGAACGCAAGGAAGATATCGAGCCTAACCTTGATTTCGAACTGCGCCGTTTTCTGGAAAAGGAAGGCCACAACGTGACCTTCAACAAGGAAGCGCGCGAACGTTATCTAACCTTCGCAACCTCCCCGGAAGCCGCATGGAGCGCCAATTTCCGTGATCTATCGGCATCGGTCATGCGCATGGCAACACTTGCGCCGCAAGGCAGAATAACCGTCGAGGTCGTTCGTCATGAGGCAGAACGCCTCAAGGCCGCCTGGGGAGGCGCCCCTTCAGGCCGCGCAGCAGACCAAATCCTTGTCGATGTCCTCGGCCAAGAAGCCGTCGCAGCACTCGATCTTTTCGATGTCGCTCAACTCACCACTGTTTTGAAAACATGCTGCGAGCATGGGACAGCCAGCGCCGCAGGCCGTGCATTGTTCGCTAACAGCCGCCTTGAGAAGAAAAGCAGCAATGACGCCGACCGGCTGAGCAAATATCTGGCAAGGTTCGGTTTGAAATTTGATGATGTCCGACGCCGCGCCACGGCGGGTTGATCGGCCCGACAGGCATCACGAACGCACGGTTTTGCGCCATACGGGAAACGCCCGGAAGGTCGTGACGTGACCGACCGGATTGTCCAGACGCTCTTCCGTCAGGCGCGTCACGATCGCTTCTGCCATTTCTTCGATCGGCTGACGAAACGTCGTGATTGCATACCCTTCCCAACTGGCCTGCTCGATATCGTCAAAGCCGACAACACAGAGATCCCTGGGAATTTTCAACTGGAAATCATTGCGCGCCACGTCAAGGAAACCGCAAGCCAGAAGATCGGTCACGCAAAAAACTGCGTCCGGAGGTGTTGCGCCCGGAAGCAACCTTCGTGCCGCCTCTGCGCCGCTGCGATAACTGGTGGAGCCGGCCTTGATCACCTGCGGTGGCTCGAAGCCTGCCTTGGCGACCACGTCGCAGAAAAGTCGTTCGCGGGCCAGCAGGCTGGGAGACCCGTTGGTGGAGGAAACAATCGCAAAGGACTTGCAGCCCGCGCGGGCCAGCATGTGCCACGCATCTTTCATCGCGGCCTCGTGATCGAGGCTAATATGGTCCGCCTCCTCGATCTGTCCCGCACGATTGATGAGAATGACATGCTGGCCGCTTTCGATACAGGTTCGCACCAGTGACACTGGCGGCGCGCCCGAGAGAACGATTGTGGCTGAGGCACGGTAGTTAAGTGTCTGGTGTAGCGCGGACTGAATATCGGCCTCATCACCCGCGGTATTGATGACCATCGCCGCCCGACCGACCGCCTGAATGCGCCGGGTGATGGCTTCCAGCAGCGCCGATTGATAGGGCGCGTGAAGATCGCCGCCCAGAATACAGATCGGCCGGCTTTTTTCCTGCGATAGACCACGTGCCAGATGGTTGACGTGATAATTCAGTTCCTCGGCCGCGGCGAGAACCTTGCGACGCGTCTCTTCAGAGACGCTCGCCCCTTCCGTGAAGGTACGCGAAACGGCGGAGCGCGAAACGCCTGCCTTCCGTGCCACTTCAATGGCACTCGCAAAACTCTGTGGCGGCCGGTTGGTCATGCAATCGCCCTTCTTTTTCCTGCCTCGACAAGGCGGATCATATCAGCTGCCTGTTCCGCCGCTCGGATCAATTGCGGTTTTGGCGTTTCAAACCACTCATCTGTACGCAATTGCCTGTTGGTGCGGACATGGGTAATTGCAGCCGCCAGTGTTGGATAAGTCTTTGGCATTTCCAGATGCAGGAATAGCGACACCAAGGCCACAGAGCGGCTGCGACCGGCACGACAGTTTACAAGAACATTGCCCTTTTCCCGATGCGGGTAGGAGGCCCGTTCCGGAAAGGTTTGGTCCAGTGCGCCACGCAGCAGGTAATACCCCGACAGCAGCATGGTGTCGGAATTGCCCGCGCCATCCACAAGCCCAAGCTTGTAATAGCGAAGCAATCCGGGACCGGACGCCAGAATGCCATTCTCATCCGTCTGACCGCCGGAGACAAAATTCACGTCAAAATTCACCGCACAGTTGACGACAATCTTGATGTCATGTTCGGCCAGCAAGGCCGGATCACAGACGGCTTCACGTCCACCAATGTAGAGATCAACATCCCAGCCGGGCAGGTTGCTCTCGATCAGACTAAGATGCGGGCGTTCATATCGCGGAGAAGCACTCATGCTGCCTCTCCCTTGCGATCTTCATCCGCTATGGCAATCCGCATCGCTTGCGAAAAATCGACGGCAACACCGGGGGCTGCGGCAAAGATCGCGCCACCGGTCAGCAATTCGGCCTGCTCCGCCGGATAGGTTCCGGTTACACCACCGGCCTCACGCACCATCAGCAGACCGGCAAGGCAATCCCATGCATTCATATAATATTCGGCGTAACCATCCGTGCGGCCTTCTGCCACCCAGGCAATGGCCAGTGCGCCCGATGCACCGCGACGAATATTGGCGCCTTTTTCCAGCACGCGCTGCTGCGCCGCCAAATAATCAGCGCTCTCAACGCGCGGAGACCAGCCAATCTCCACCGATGCATTGGTAATGGCTTCGGTTTTCGCGGCCGTAAGCGGCACACCGTTTTTGGTCGCACCCTGCCCCTTGCGGGCAAAATAGAATTCATTGGACGCCGGATTAAAGATCACACCCAGCAGTGTTTCGCCCTGTTCATGAAAGGCAATCGAAATGCAAAAATGCGGAATGCCACGGGCAAAATTGGCCGTTCCGTCAATCGGATCAATCACCCACAGCCTGTCCGAAAGATAGCCACCGGCCTCCTCACCCAAAATCCCGTCCAAGGGAAATGCCTTGGTGATCAGGGCTCGTACATGGCTTTCCACCATACCGTCTGCCTCGGTGAGAAAATCCTGCCGTCCCTTGAGCGTAAAATCGCCGGGCTTGCGGGCATGAAAGGCAGCAAGGGCAACAGCACCGGCAGAGGTGGCAACTTCGCGCAAAAGGGCTTCACGGAGGTTCAGTTCATCGACAGTCAGCATGATTTCTTTCGAATGAATGGTGCAGGCCTTGGCTAGAAACAAGGCCTGCCAGTATTGTTACAAATATTCGACAGTTACTTCTTGTAGTTCAAGGCCCAAAGATCCTGCCAATCCTGACGGGCTTCCCAGTCACCGGCGCCGGTAGAGGCGTCATAGGAAAGCAGCTGGTCACGAACCTTGCCAACGCCCGACGGCTCACTGTCTGGCAGGCTAATGGTGGTGTTCGTCGACATTTTGCCGTCCTTCGCCTGCGGCGCGATGCCTTCAGCTGTCATCATGTAACGCACGAACAGCTTTGCCGCATTCGGGCTTTTTGTGCCTGACGCAATCAGACCAAGCGAAGGGTAAGTCCAGCCGGAGAATGGGGAAAGACCTGCGCAAAGGCCAAGCTTCATACCGTCCTTGTTGTCGCGGTACTTGGCCGTGCTGACCAGACCAACAAAGCTATCCTTGGTATCAGGAGCGCCAATCGATTCTGCAGCCGCACCGTCGGAATCGGTCAACAGCGGGCTATTGGCGGCAAGCGCCTTGACCCATGCAGCGGTAGCGCTCGTCTCGTCGGTTTCCAATGGTTTGCCATATTGCGCCTGATAGGCATCGGCGACTGCCTTGTCCGCGTGGGTGGCCAGCTGGTTAAACCCGTCGGTATAGGACGGCTTGCCAAGCGGATCCTGCATCGCAACCTTGCCCTTCCAGTCGGCTTCTGTCAGCTGCCAGATATTGGAAACAGGGCAGCTGTCATGTAGGGCGGTGTTGTAGGTCCAGACGTTCGGCGCAAGAACGATTGTCAGAGGGTCCTGGTAGATCGCAGGGATATCCTTTGCCAGATCTGTTGGCAGCCAGCTCTTTGCGTAACCCTTGGCAACGATCTGCGACAGTGCGGCAGGTGCATCCGCCAGAATAACCACGTCAGCCTTGACGTTGTTTGCCTGGGCTTCGCGAATGACGATCTCAAGCGTTTCTGGTGCGCTGGATTTTACTCCAGTAGCCTGAACACCGTATTTTTCCGAAAAGGCCTTTGCCTGTTCGACTATTTTGCCGGTCGAGTCGTAAACGGTGATAGGCGCTTCCTGTTTGGCAGCTTCAATCAGCTTGTCGAGATCGAAAGCCTCTTCGGCGCCGGCGTTGGCCACGCCACACAGAACAGCGGCAGACAGCATCAGCGAGGAGAGCAGAGTACGGGAATGTCTCATCGGTATTCCTTTGAGTGATTTGAACAAAGATGTTTTCGTGAGGTTATGCGGGTAGAAGTGCCGGACGCTCGGTTCCGGCTGGGTGTGCCGCGCTTGGGGCGCGGATTACGGTCGTATCGAAACGCTGGCCAGCAGCGTCGAACAGGTAAAGACCCTCGCGGCGCGCGAAACAGCTGATCATGTCACCCGGCTTTGCGGTTGGCCTGCTATGCGTAGAGTGAAACAGTCGTTCTGAACCAAGCGACAGTTCGATGATCCAACTGCCACCGGTCGGCATGATGCTTTCAAGCCGCAATGCGCCGAGTGGTACGGCGTTCGACGTATTTGACAGGGAAATTTCCTCGGGCCGTAGTCCGATCGACGCTGCGCCCATCAAGTCAAGGCTTTCGGACAGGCGGGCGCCAAAGCCATCACCGCTTGGTGTTCCGTCCAAAGCGATCATGTTGATTGGCGGATTGCCGATAAACTCCGCAACGAAGCGATTGACCGGACGTGAATAGATATCATCGGGTGCACCGACCTGCTGCAAACGCCCGCCATTCATTACGGCAATGGTGGTGGCAAGCGTCATCGCTTCCCATTGGTCATGGGTGACGAACACGATTGTAGTGCGAAACTCCTCATGCAGACGACGCAATTCGGCGCGCATTTCCAGTCTAAGCGCAGCATCAAGATTGGACAGAGGCTCATCAAGAAGAAGGATGCCGGGATTAACCGCCAGCATGCGCGCCAGCGCCACGCGCTGCTGCTGACCACCGGACAGTTGCGCGGGATAACGCGATGCGTAATCGCGGATACGCAGCTTTTCCATCACGTCATTGACCTTGGCACGACGCTCCGCCTCCGGCAGCTTGCCCAGGCGCAACCCGAAATCGATGTTCCGCTCAACGGTCATATGCGGCCACAGCGCATAGCTCTGGAACACCAGACCGAGGCCGCGCTTTTCCGGCGGCACAAAGGCGGAGGCCGGAACACTGTCCACAAGCTTATCGCCAATTGCGATTTCGCCGTCGCTCAGATGTTCAAGGCCCGCAATCATGCGCAATGTCGTGGTCTTGCCGCAACCGGATGGTCCCAGCAGGCACATGAACTCACCATCTGCAATAGTCAGGTTCAGGCCTCCGACGGCCGCGTTGCCGTGGCCAGCATAATTCTTGGTGACATTGGTCAGGGTGATATCGGGCATGTCAGCTCTCCAGTCCCTTGGCAATGCCATTGCCGGTGAGACGGTTAATAAGAATGGTGCCAAACAGCGCCGAGAGCGCGATCATCAGCACCACGGCATTGGCTGCCTGGGTGTAGTTGTAATCAACGAGACGCAGCGAATAGGTGGTCAGGACATCGGTTGCCGGCACGGCCAGAATGATGAACAGGCTGACGCCCTTGATGCCGGAGATGAATGGCAGCAGGATTGCGCTGGCCAGCGCCCGTTTCTGGATCGGAATCACGATGCTGAGCATGCGACGCCACCAACCCGCGCCCGCTATGCGGGCAGCCTCTTCCGGCTCCTTGCCCAGCTGCGCCATGGCTGCAATGCCCGACCGCGAGGCAAATGGCATCTGATCGGCAATCAGTGCCAGAATGAGGATAATCGACGTACCGTACAGCGCTGGCAGCGGACCACGCGGCACCGCAAACAGCGTCAGGATGGCAGCAGCAAACGCAATTCCTGGCACCAGATATGGCAGGAACGTAATCTGGCGCAGGAAATTACCAAGCGCGGCAAAGGGGCTGCGAATGACCACATACCCGACCAGCAGGCCGAGAACACCGGATGCGAGTGAGGCCACGCCAATGATTACCAGCGTATTAAGGCCAGCGCTCCAGAATTCCGGCGTCATCAGAATGCCGTTTCTCAAGGCAATGGTGTCGAGATTGGCGCCGATCCAGTAATCGAAGGTGAAATTTTCGGGCGAGAAACGACCCGGCACACGCATGACGGTCGACAGAAACAAGGTCAGCAGCGGGATCACCACACCGACGGTAAAAAATGCCAGCGTGAAAACAGTGGCAGGCATTTGCCATCGCCCGAGCGGACGGCGGCGATCCATCGCCCCCTTGCCGCCGATGATAGCAAACCGGCGCGCCTCGCGCATCATTCTGGTGTCGATATACAGCGTGACCACACCAATCGCCATGATGACCGCGGCCATGACTGCGGCCATGCCGGTCTGCCGCGTGGAGATTGCGCGGTAGAGCGAAGTCGAAAGCGTGTCGAAACCGACGGGAAGGCCAAGCACGTAAGGCACGGCAAATTCCCCGATACAATCGGCAAGGATCAGCAATCCGCAGGACAAAAGTGCGGGGCGCATCAACGGCAGCACAATCTGAAATGCCACACGGCGACGGCTGGCACCCAGAATACGTGCGGAATCTTCCAGCTGGGCATCAAGACGCTGCAGCGCGCTTCCCAGGATCAAAATGACGAAGGGCGCATAATGCAACGACAGGATAATGATCATCGGCAACCGACCATAAGCCAGCCAATCCGGCGTCGAAAAACCAAGCGTCTCCAGCCAACCGGGCTGACCGCCAACCGTGCGATTCTTGAAAATTGTGGTCCAGGCAAGCGCCAGCGTCCAAGTCGGCAGCATGAACGGAATGATCAACGCCGTCGCAAACCAGCGACGTCCCGGCAGCTCTGTGCGGTTGACCAGCCAAGCCAGTACGCCGCCAACTGACATGGAAAGAAAAATAGAACCAATAGCAATCGAGGCGGTATTCAACATCGGCTGCCACAGCAAGATGCTCGACATGCGCGAGGCGAAAGCACGCGTCACATAATAGAGCGTGAATGCGCCTTCTGGAGCACGAGTGCGCGCAGCGTCACCAATCTGCACAATAGCCACATTGACGAGGATCGAAATGACAGGCGCGAGGATCAACAACAGGAACACGACAGCCAAAGCAATGCCGATGAACATTACCGGCTCATGACTTATGACCGTGAGATGATGTCGCAACCGCCTGTATGGCGAATCGCCCGATGCAAGGCGTGCATCTTTTTCTACGTGCCCTATGTCCACCATTTTGGCGCCCTCTCGTATTCACGGGACGACCATAGGCAGATCACATGACAGCCAAATGACAAATTGCACATATGTGCATTGGAAAAATTGGCCAATAAACGTCTAATAATATTCGAAATGTAGAATGCTTAGCACGTAGGTGCACAGTATGTTTCGCGATATTTTCCACGTCGACAGCGCACAAAAACGCGTAATTCTTAGTGTTTTGCAGCGCTTTGAGAGGCGCAAAACCTCTCTGGTTACGCGGAGGATTTGAACATTTGTAGCAAAAAATTGCGCGCACAGATTGCCAAACAGAAAATCCTACTTTAGAATCATTCTAGAAAAAATGAGTTTCAGTCTCATGTTTTGATGTGATTTTGCAAAGAAGGAAACCACACATGTCGAACAAAGCGTCCTGCAAAGCCTGCTCGTTCTATGAAGACCACGCCGCAAATGCTGGCACAGTTGCCGCAGACGCTGGCCTCTGTCGTTTCAACCCACCGGTTTCGCAGCCAGACGCCAATGCGCGTGGCCTGTGGCCGGTCGTAACCGGTAGCGATTGGTGCGGCCATTTCGACGGTGACAACAAGGCTGCATAAGCAACCTGTTTGTTTTTGACGAAGACAGCTATTGGCTGTCTTCGTTGCATGCCTGATCACACGATCAGCGCAACTTGCCTTTGTAACGGCAAGCTCTTTCATACATATCGAGGATATGTTTAGCCGGAATTTCCAGAGATTGTTTTTTTGAGGGCTAACAAGCCTGCTCTGATCAGGGAGCCCGTCACGCCAAGGGGTTGGCCGCCAAATCCTCTGCTTGGGCTGACGAGAACTCCCGCCTGACAAGACTTTAGCTTACTGCCAAAACCAGTCGAAAAATCGTTCTGGATGGTGATTGGTTTGCCGGATGCCTTTATCTGCGGCCTCGAAATTCGCCTCAGCCGGGTCATCGCAAAACCCAAGAAAATTTTGTTCCGTCTCAACCAGTTCCCGCTTGAAGGACCACACTGCGCGGTCGGCCTTTTCAAAATCGGCAAGAACGATCACCGGTGAAAATTCGCTCTGGAGGTGAAGCAATATTGGATCCTGATCTGACATATGCATTCTTACGGCACATCCCCATTTTCCTGTGCTTTTCCCATCAAAAGCACCGTGACTCTCATGTCTTTCCCTTGCAGGAAATGACTGGTGTTGGGCGCTGTGAAATGGGCCCTCTAACACCGACGTGCATAATGATTGCGACCGGCATTAGGTTCCCGCCTCAATCGAGAAAAGGTCGTGCCTTCTAAGCCACAAAAAATAAAGCCGATAAAACCGGGTTGGGACGATATCAGGGAAGATTGGGATATTACGTCGGCTGAACGGATATCATGTCAACAATTCAAAGGCTTGCTCCTGCAACCTGTGCGAACAGACCTGCACCAAATGCCTATTTTTTATTGTGCGAAACCCTAAAGGGTGGCTTTGGATTACTGGCGCATCTGCAACTTGTCGAGCCAGTTATGCATCCAATTATCGGCATCACCAGCCAACATATTTTTCAGCTGCGCAGCAGCGCCGATATCCCGAATGGCCTCACTGGGGCGAATGCCGAAATACTGCTGAAAAGCGCGGGAAAAGGTGTCCTCATTGGAAAAACCGCAGGAATAAGCAAGTTTCGCCACGGCTCCGCGTCCGGTCCCGACCGATGCCAGTTTCAATCTCGCCAGCTTGAGCCGACGCTCCCGGATATATTCACCAATTCCGCCAACCGGTTCAAACAGCCGGTAAAGCGCAGATCGCGACAAGCCGAACTGGTACACGATCATATCGGTCGACAGAGACAAGTTGGTCAGGTTGCGCTCGATGAATGTCTGGATCGTTTGCAGGTTTACACGCGTCAGCGTGTCGAACTGCGTGGTAACGGCACCGGTAAATGCACTGGACAACAAGGCAGATGTGGATTCCACCAGAAGCTGCCCCTCCGTCTGGCTTAATGTCGGCGCGCGCCGTGCGATAGACAGCATGTAATCGCTGAGAATGACCCCAAGTGTCGATGAACCTTCAACGCGCGCGCCGTGAAGATTATCAACAATTTTTGGCATCAACCGCATCATCTGACGTGGAATGACCAGGCTGATGATGTCCATATTGCTGGCGTAAGACTGCATCGGGCGGCTGAGATCAAAACAGACGATGTCGCCCGTTACGCCCTTACCGTAACCGCCATCTGCATTATACGCACACTCGCCCTTCACATAGAGCTGCACCAGAAGGTGATCGACCGCAGTTGCGGATACCAGAGCACCGGAACGATGAAACTGCTGCGGGCTTGCCGACGATTTGCCAATCAGGAACTGGCCGGGATTATAGGTCGCCAGATCGGCACTGAATGTATCGAAATCATTATCCGTGGGGGTGGCATCAAACAGGCTGGCAATGCCTGTTCGCCAATACTCGTAATTGTCCTCACGGCTCAGCTGCGATGAACGAATAATATGATGCGCAACATTCGCTGGGCTCAAGATTTCTTACTCTGCAAACTGCGGTTGACGTGCTCAACATGAATTTGAACGCTGGAAATGCTCGTGTCAAATTTGCCAAATATCGATATTTGCCCAATGCCGTCTCCAACAACAGTTACCGCTGACAATCGTATTTAGATTGAATTCTGACAGGTTCACCATTGCCTGATCTCACGCCATTTCTATTCAAACCTCCCTCAGGGAACCATGAGCGTGTCTGGTTGTTAAAGCAGAACAGGGAACAAACACATCCGGGCTGGGTCCTATCTCCACTCTCAAGATCAACACCATGAACAACGAACTGTGGAATAGATACCGGAGACATGAACCATGACGAAAGTTGCTAAACAAACCAGCCACGAACGTTTTGATGCCAGAGATCGTTTGATCATTGCGCTTTACGCCCAGTTGCGTGCCGAGCGGGAAACACGCGAGGCGATGGAGTGGGTCATCAGAAATGGTGGACTTTCACCGGAAGTGCTGGAGGCCATGGCTTCAGACCCCATTCCGGTTGTCACGGCCGATGACATAAAAACCGTCGAAAACTCTCTCAAACGTCTGCAACTGGACCATGGAAGCGTCCACCCATGACACGCGCCATCTCCCCAGTGCTAATGACGCAACAACCTTTCAGTAAAAATCAGCGGCAGCCATTTAACGGAAAACCGCCCTGAGACCGCCTGCAAAGCTCCTATCCGGCAATAACAACCTATTGTGCAAAGACTGAGCAGGCTAAGAATGAACACAAGTGCTGCATCAACACCTGATGCTCCAGTTCCCGAACCAGAACTCACAGCCGACGAAAAAGAGAAGGCCCGCCGCAAATATTTGTTATCTCGCTTCTGGGATAGCGCGCGTGGTTTCTGGAGCCGAAGCGGCGAAAAGCTTGCGTGGCCGTTTTCGATCGTGCTGGTAGCGTTGCTGTGTACCAATGTCGTTTTTCAGTACGGCATCAACGTCTGGAACCGAAACCTCTTCGACGCCATCGAAAAACGCGACGCCAGTACCGTGTACTTTTTAAGTGCGGTGTTCATACCCTTGGTTTTTGGCAGCATGTCGCTTGTCGTCATCCAGGTGTTTTTCCGTATGAAGATACAGCGCCGTTGGCGTTCCTGGCTCACAAAAAAGACGATCGATCGCTGGCTGGCAAACGGTCGCTACTATCAGCTCAATCTGATTGGCGGTGACCACAAAAATCCAGAAGCACGCATGTCTGAAGATTTGCGGATTTCGACCGAGGCGCCGGTGGATTTTGTTGCAGGGGTCGTTTCCGCGTTTCTGTCTGCATCGACTTTCATCGTCGTTCTCTGGACCATCGGCGGCGCACTGACGGTAACCATCGCAGGCCACACCGTCACTATACCCGGATTTCTCGTCATTACGGCGATCCTTTACGCCACCATCACCTCCACGTCCATGGTTGTGATCGCGGGAAATTTTGTGCGGATTTCGGAGGCCAAGAACCAGGCGGAGGCAGAGTTTCGCTATACGCTGACACGTATCCGTGAGAATGGTGAGAGCATCGCCTTGTTGGGCGGTGAAGACGAAGAACGCAGCGACCTCAACAAAACCTTCTCCCACGTCCTTCACCAATGGGCGCTTATTGCCCGTCAATATATGCGTACAACCCTGGTGTCGCAGGTTTCCAGCCTGTTTGCGCCTGTCGTGCCAATCCTGTTATGCGCGCCGAAATTTCTCGATGGAAGTATGTCGCTTGGACAGGTCATGCAGGCGGCATCGGCATTCGCCATCGTGCAGGGTGCATTTGGCTGGTTGGTCGACAACTACCCCCGTCTTGCAGACTGGAATGCCTGTGCACGCCGTGTGGCATCACTCATGGTGTCACTTGACGGACTGGAACACGCAGAAAAAAGCGACGCTATCGGGCGGGTTAGGCACGGCGACGCAGAGGGCGAGGCAATTCTCAGCCTCAATGATCTCTCTGTATCTCTGAACGACGGAACAGCCGTGGTCACGGAGACCAAGGTGCTGATCAATCAGGGAGAGCGGGTTCTGGTGTCGGGTGAATCCGGCTCCGGTAAAAGTACGCTGGTGCGCACTATAGCAGGCCTGTGGCCATGGGGTGAAGGGAGCGTCGACGTGCATCCCGGAAAACGGTTGTTCATGTTGCCACAACGTCCCTACATTCCCTCGGGCACACTTGGCCGTGCTGTTGCCTATCCCGGCGCGTCGGATGACTGGCCCCTCGAGGAGGTAAAATCGGCGCTCGAAAAGGTGGGACTAGGCCATCTGGAGGCAAAGATTGAAGAAGACGCCCCATGGGACCAGACCTTGTCCGGCGGCGAAAAACAGCGCCTGGCATTTGCGCGCCTGCTGCTTCACAAGCCGGATATCATCGTGCTTGACGAAGCAACCTCCGCGCTGGACGAAAAAAGCCAGGACAAGATGATGCAGACGCTTATTAATGAACTCCCTGACGCAACGATCCTCAGTGTAGCACATAGGGCTGAGTTGGAGGCTTTCCACAGCCGAAAGGTGGTCCTGGAACGACGTGAGGGTGGTGCGAAGCTGGTTAGCGATGTTGACCTTGGTCGCCACCATAAAAAACGCAACGTGTTCAAACGCTTGATCCCGAAGCCTCGGTTGCTTCGCTAGAGGGAAACATCTGACAGCCGGACGTCTGTTTATTGTTGCCCGAAACAGTCTGCCTCTCTACAACTGCCGGTGTCCACCACATAGCTTTGATTGTTTCAACCTACCTCGCAAATATGGAGAATACCCGTGGCGACTGGCCTGATTGCTCTTCTTGATGATATCGCGGCAATAGCCAAGCTGGCGGCAACCTCTCTTGACGATGTCGCCGGCCAGACCGCGAAGGCAAGCGTCAAGGCCGCAGGCGTGGTCATTGACGATACGGCAGTTACACCAGCCTATGTCATCGGTCTTTCGCCAAGCCGCGAGCTGCCCATCATCGGGCGTATTGCCCTTGGTTCGCTGCGCAACAAGCTTCTGTTCTTGCTGCCGCTTTGCCTGCTTCTCGGATATTTTGCGCCATTCCTGATAACACCCCTATTGATGATCGGCGGCATGTATTTATGCTTTGAGGGGGCCGAAAAAATCTACGAAGCATTTTTTCCCCATGCCGCCCATGATATGGTTTCAGTTGACGCAGTCGTCGATCAGGCGACTCTGGAAGCACAAAAGGTGTCCGGTGCGATACGGACGGACTTTATCCTGTCGGCAGAAATCATGGCGCTGACGCTGGCAGAAGTTTCGACGTCTGATATGTACACGCAAGCGGCCGTATTGGCGGGTGTCGGCATTCTCATTACCGTTGCCGTCTATGGTGTGGTCGCCGTCATCGTCAAAGCCGATGACATAGGACTTCATATGGCCAAGACCGGCCGCTCATTTGTGCGCTCGTTTGGCGAAGGCCTCGTAAAAGGCGTTCCGGTTTTTCTCAAGGTTCTGGCGCTGGTTGGCACGGCAGCTATGTTGTGGGTCGGCGGCAGTATTATTGTGCACGGCCTTGCCGGCCTCGGTTTTCACCTGCCGGAACACATCATCGAGCAGGCGACCCACGCCGTGCAAAACGGAACCCCTGTGCTTCCGGGTGTTCTTGGCTGGCTCACTGCCTCCGTATTGCAGGCAATTCTCGGCATCGTTCTGGGTGGTGTTGTGATTGCGATCCTCAGCTTCATCAATTCAGTCAGGGGCAAACCAAGTTCTGCTCATTAACCCATCTTATCTAATTCTGCAGATGATTGCGCTCGACAAGGAACGTTTATCCATGCTGCGCTGTTGAACCACATTGCCAAAGTCTGAAAGGACAAGCATATGGTTTCCCCGCGCGCGAACTGGAAAGGCTTCATCAAATTCGGCGAAGTGTCTTGTCCAGTAGCACTCTATACCGCCGCGTCGTCGGCAGACCGCATCAGCTTTAATGTGCTCAACCGGAAAACCGGAAACCGGGTACGTCGCGAATTTGTCGATGGTGAAACCGGGGATATTGTTGAGCGTGACGATCAGGTCAAAGGTTATGAAATTGATGACGGGCGTTATGTCGTCCTTGAGCCGGAGGAAGTGGCAGCAGCCATTCCCGATAGCGACAAAACGCTGACGATAGAGGCGTTCATACCTTGCTCGCAGATCGACAATGTATATTTCGACAAACCATATTACCTGGCACCCGAGAAAATGGGAGCTGAAGCGTTCGCATTGTTGCGTGAAGGCATGGAAAAAGAAAACGTCGCAGCCATCGCCCGCACCGTGCTGTTCCGTCGCCTGCGGACTGTCCTCATTCGTCCTCACCATGACGGTTTGATCGCCTCAACGCTCAATTTCGATTACGAAGTTCGCTCCCCGGAAGAGGCTTTTGAAGAATTGCCCGATCTGAAGATCGAAGGCGAGATGCTGGAGCTTGCCGAACACATCATCGGCACCAAGACAGGCAAATTTGACGTCAGCAAATTCGATGATCGTTACGAGGCGGCAGTAACCGAACTGGTTAAGGCCAAGATTGAAGGTCGGTCGCTACCAAAACGCAAAGCACCGGTCGCGTCAAAGCCAGGGGACCTGCTTAAGGCACTCCGTGAAAGTGCAGGTATGGGCGAAGGCAAAGTCACAAACAAACGGTCTGCGGCCAACGCCAACAGAGGAAAAAAAGCCGACACCGGAGAGAAAGCAGACAAGACTGCCTCGAAGCCCAAACGCACCGCCAGCAAAACACGGCGAGCAAGCTAAACGGAGATTGCCATGGCCATTCGCCCTTATTGGAAAGGTTATCTCAAGCTGTCACTGGTGACGTGTTCGGTGCAGATGGTGCCAGCGACATCTGAAAGCGACAAAGTCCGTTTTCACACTCTCAATCGACCCACCGGCAACCGCGTTGTCAGCCATTATGTTGATTCTGTAACCGGCAAAGCGGTGAAAGAGGAGGATGAGGTAAAGGGTTATCCCCGTGGTGAAGACGACTACGTCATGCTGGAGGATGACGAGTTGGAAAATGTCGCCCTAGACAGTACCCGGACGATAGACGTTTCTATGTTTACGCCACGAGACAGTATCGACTGGATTTGGCTGGACACGCCCTATTATCTGTCGCCAAACGAACCGGTTGGTCAGGAAGCTTTTTCAGTTATTCGCGATGCGATGGAAGCACAGAAGATGGTCGGCGTGTCACAGCTGGTCATCTCCCGGCGCGAACGTGCTGTCATGCTGGAACCCAGAGGTAAAGGCATTGTGTTGTGGACCTTGCGCTATGGTGACGAGGTGCGCGATGAAAAAAGCTACTTTGGTGGCATCGATAATGAAAAACCGGAGCCCGACACCTTGTCTCTCGTTCGGAAACTGATCAAAAAACAGACCCGTGACTGGGATGCAAAAATGGTCATTGACCCCGTGCAGGATCGGTTGCTCGACATTATCGAAAGCCGCAAAAAAGCACTGAAAAAGACCTCAAAAACCAAAACAAAAAAGCCGGCAGTGGAACCGCCCGACAACGTGATCAACATCATGGATGCACTGCGTAAATCGCTGGCAGGAGAAAAACGGTCACGAAAATAATGTACCGACCGATCCACATCTCACTCCGGAGATATGGCCTTGATCTTCGCCAGACGTTTTATGGCCTGTGCAAGTGAACGTTCGCTGTCACAATAATCCTGCCAGGCAGAGGTCTTCTGCAACAGGTCCGGCACTGTGCGGATGGTGAAACGTTTGGGATCCAGATCGGATTTTACCTGAGCCCATGTCAGAGGCATGGAAACCGGCGCTCCCGGCCTAGCGCGTGGAGATAGCGGTGCCACTGCTGTCGCCATGCGGTCATTGCGCAGGTAATCCAGAAAAATGCGGCCATCCCGTTGTTTTTTGGCCATCTTGGTCAGATATAGCTCCGGGCTATCGCTGGCCATTTGTTCGCAAAGATTACGGGCAAAGGCCTTGGCATCGTCCCAATCCGGCCCAGAGCTTTTGGGCGCAGCAAGTGGTGTCACGACATGCAGGCCCTTGCCGCCGGTGGTCTTGCAAAACCCGATCAGCCCCACCTCCTCCAGCCGATCGCGAATTTCTCTCGCCGCAGCAACGATTGCGGAAAATTCGACACCCGGACCAGGGTCAAGGTCGAACACCAGACGGCCAGGCACTTCGATACGGCCAGGATCACAGTTCCACGGATGAAGTTCCGTGCCACCAATCTGCGCAATCGCCGCCAGTCCCTCAACGCGGTCAATTTGCAGATATGGCTGTTTGTCGCCACTGATTGTCACAAGTTCCAGCAGGTTGGATGTGCCGCGCATGGCATGGCGCTGGAAAAACTGCTCGTCACCAATACCATCAGGTGTCCGCAATATCGAACATGGGCGTCCCTTGAGATGGCCAATCATCCACGGACCGACAGACTGGAAATAATGCGCAAGCGCCAGCTTGTTTACCGGTTCGCCATCTCCCGCATCCGTCCACAGCGGTTTGTCAGGATGTGAGATCATCACACCCATGACCTCCGCCTTTTCACCTTTGGCCAGCCGAGCTGATTTGCCCTTTTGTGGTTCAGGCACATCGGATTTTTGCGGATTTACAGGCATCTCAACCTCGACTTCTGCCGCGGGTTTGTCTTCCCGCAGTCCCTTGAAGGCAGCCTGCCGCACCTGCCCGTCGGCAGTCCATCCGGCAAACTCGATTTCCGCGACAAGTTCTGGCTTTAGCCAAACGATATCAGCGCTTTGTTTCGGTGCACCTACGCCGGTAAAGGGAGACTTTGATGTCTCCATTTCCCGCAATTTCGGCAAAATCTCTTGCACGACCTTGGCGCTGTAACCCGTACCCACCCGGCCGACATAAACAAAATGATCGCCACGATTGACACCGACCAGCAGGGAGCGGAATTTCCCGTTGGTTGTGGCATAGGCCCCAATGACAACTTCATGGCCAGCACGGCATTTGGATTTCGCCCAACTGTTAGTCCGCCCGGAACGATAGGGCGCGTCGCTTTTTTTCGACACTATACCTTCAAGCGAAAGACGGCAGGCGGATCGCAGAACCGCATCGCCACCGGTTTCAAAATGCTCGACATAACGCAAGCGTGTGTCAGCATCGGCCTCAGCAAGCAGAGTTTCCAGCCGTTGTTTACGCTCGGTCAGTGGCAGGTCGCGAATATCCTGCTCTCCGTCAAACAACAGATCAAACGCAAAGTAGACAAGGCCACCGGTCTGCTCTTCCGATAGTGCCGCCTGTAGTGCCGCGAAATCCGGTGCGCCATGATCATCAAGGGCGCAGATTTCCCCATCAATGATACCGTCAGGCAAACCGGACGCGGCCTTGGCAATGGCACTAAACTTCTCTGTCCAGTTAAGACCTTTGCGGGTCTTCAAGCTAACCTCACCATCTTCAATCCGCATTTGAATGCGGTAACCGTCGAACTTGATTTCGTGCAGCCAGCCTTTGCCTGCAGGCGGCCGCGTCAAGGTCTGGCAAAGTTGTGGCGGCACAAAAGCCGGGATTTTTGATTTTTGACGGCCCGATTTCTGAGCACCAGCAGATGCTGACTTTCGTTTGTCTGCGGCAAGGCCGTTATTGCTGTCCCAGACAGCATCGGCTTCGATATCGCCACTCTTCATCATGAAAGGTTTGGGTTTCCTGCCCTTGCCAGACGCGATTGTTTCCATGGAACGGCCGGAGGCGACCGACGTCATGTTATTGTCGAGAACGGCGGCGCCGTCCCCCTCAACGGAAAAGTCATCATTGTGCTTGATAAGCAGCCAGTTGGTGCGTTTGCCGCCATCGCGATCATGACGCATGCGAACCAACACAAAACTGCCATGCAGACGGTCACCGTCCAGCGTGAATTTCAGGTCGCCCTTTTTTAAAGCCTCTTCGGCTGTCATATCGCCTTCCGGCTCCCAGTAGCCTCTATCCCACAACATGACAGTGCCGCCACCATATTGTTTTTTGGGAATGGTGCCCTCGAAGTCACCATAATCAAGTGGATGGTCCTCCACCTCGACCGCCAGACGCTTGTCACGCGGATCAAGCGACGGGCCTCTGGTGACTGCCCAGGATTTGAAAACCCCATCCAATTCCAGTCGCAGATCATAATGCAACCGGGTCGCATCATGTTTCTGGATAACAAAACGCAGGCGATTTGAGCTCTCCGGACGACCCGAACCGCTTGGCTCTTTGGTCACCTTGAAATCACGCTTCTGCTTGTAGGTAGAGAGCTTGTCTCTGTTCATGGACGCACCCGTAACAATCGCTCGAAGACCTGCTTCAGACCTCGGGTTCAACTGCAGTCGCGCGGTGTTTGTTCCTGAGGCGAGGTTAGGGCGTGAAAACTTTACTTCGGTTTCTCATTACGCAACAGCTACGACTGGGTTCAGCATAGCTGGAGAAACTCATGAAGATCAGCGCACGCAATACCCTGAAGGGCAAAATCGTGGAAGTAACCAAGGGCGCGACAACCGCACATGTGCGCTTTGATATCGGCAATGGCGTTGTTATGACATCATCCATCACAAATGCCACTGTTAACGAATTGGGTCTAGTCGTTGATGGTGAAGCCTATGCCGTTATAAAGGCATCAGACGTCATGGTCGCGGTAAATTGAAGGCTAAGCTGACAGATCAGAAATCACTTGCCGCGACATAGAGTGCGGCGAGTGTCTCAAAGCCTGCCTGATCCTCCAGGTCGAAGCGACCCGGCAGCGGACTATCGAGGTCAAGCACACCGAGAATGCGCCCATCCTTGACCAGCGGCACCACCAGTTCCGAACGCGAATTCGCATCGCACGCAATATGACCTGGAAAAGCGTGAACGTCAGGCACAAGCTGTGTCTTGGCGTCGGCAACTGCGGTGCCGCAAACACCCTTGCCAACCGGAATACGCACGCAGGCAACCTTGCCCTGAAAGGGACCGAGAACCAGTTCGTCCTGCTGTTTCAGGAAATAGAACCCAGCCCAGTTCAGATCCGGTACGAGACCAAAAACTAGCGCGGAAACATTGGCTGCGTTGGCGATGAAATCGCGCTCGCCATGCAGAAGCCCTTCCAGCTGACTGTTCAGTTCCCGGTAGAACGACGCCTTGCCGGTGTTCTCAATCGTCTTGGTCGTAAACATTACATTTGCCCTGTCGGTAGTTTTCCAGCCTTCTGGCAATTGATGACATCACCAGTTTCGACGTCGTCTCTTTGCGCCGGCCCAATCGGCTTGAACAATGGTCTATCCGGTTTCAAATTGATAAATGGTGCTTCGTCAAGGCAAACGCTAGCTCTTCAGAATTGATCATGCCGATAGTGCCCTGATTGAACCTTACACTCCCAAAAATAGAAACACCGGCATACAACACCGGTGTTTCCTGATCTGGAGAACGCTACGCGAACTGCAATTCACCTAACCGACATCTGCCAGCAGCGACTTGCCAGCGCTATCAAAAACCACGGCCTTGGTCGGGTTAGCACTTAGCGCCAGACTTTCCCCGCGATTGAGAGGCTGGTCGCCGTCCAGCACGGCAAGCCACAGAGCACCGGATGGCAATTCCAAGCTGACGATCGTCTCATTGCCAAGTCTTTCTACCAGACCGATCCGGCCAACGATGGAACCATCGGAAGCAGGAGCAAGGTCATGCGGGCGAATGCCGAGCGTCAGCTGATCACCGGTCTTCACTGAGCGTGCGTCGGCTTCGACCGTCAGCTTGACGACGTCCTGTCCGCTGACCGTAACCCGGCTGCCCTCTACTTTGTCGACGTGTACCGGCACGAAGTTCATCTTCGGTGAGCCAATGAAACCGGCAACAAAGAGATTGGCGGGGCGCTGATAAAGTTCCATCGGCGATCCAACCTGCTGCACGACACCAGCGTCCAGCACGACGATCTTGTCCGCCAGTGTCATCGCCTCGACCTGATCGTGCGTGACATAGATCATCGTTGCGCCAAGCTCCTTGTGGAGCTTGGAAATTTCCATCCGCATATCGACACGCAAGGCCGCATCAAGATTGGACAGCGGCTCATCGAACAGAAACACCTCCGGCTGCCGCACGATTGCACGACCAATCGCAACACGCTGGCGCTGGCCGCCTGACAGCTGGCCCGGTTTGCGATCCAGCAGGTGTTCCATCTTCAGGATGCGTGCAGCTTCACGGATTTTGCGGTCGCGCTCATCCTTGGGAGTTCTGGCCAGCTTTAGGCCGAAACCGACATTGTCATAGACACTCATATGCGGATAGAGCGCGTAGGACTGAAATACCATGGCAATTCCGCGGTCACGCGGTTCGACATCATTACACAGCTTGTCGCCGATATGCAGCTCGCCCGAGCTGATATCTTCTAGACCGGCAATCATGCGCAACAGGGTGGATTTTCCGCAACCGGACGGGCCGACGAAAACGACGAACTCACCATGCTTGATCGACAAGTCCACACCCTTGATGACGGGCAGCTCGCCGTAACGTTTGTGGATGGATTTGAGAGAAAGACCAGCCATGAAATTATCCTTTGACGGCGCCGGCGGTCATGCCTGCCACAATCTGACGGTTGAAAAACAGGAAGACGACCAAAGGCGGAATGGTAATCAGCGCGATGTTGGTGAAGAGGAGATTGTAGGATGTGTTGAACTGGCTCTGGAAATTGTAGAGAGTCAGCTGAACCGTCGCATTGGCGTTGCCCGGCAGGTAATAAAGCGGGTTGGTAAAATCGTTGAAGATACCAACCGACTGCACCACGATATTGGTCACCGTTACTGGCCATAACAGCGGCAGGATCACCCGGAAAAACACATCCAGCGGCCGCGCACCGTCGATGATCGCTGCCTCATCCAGATCGCGTGGAATGGTCGCAATGAAGGCGCGGTAGAGGATGATGGTGAAAGGCAGGTTATAGGCGACCTCAATCAGCACCATGCCATGCAGCGTACCGAATAGTTTCAAACCCTGCAGCAGCCAGATGGTTGGTACCACCGCAGGTGGGATCATCAATCCGGCAAGGATCAGGAACTCCACCAACGGGTTCCAGCGGGTTTTGCGACGCGCCAGGACGAAACCGACCATAGCGCCGAACACGACAAGCAGCGTCACGCTGGTAACGGTAAGGATGGTGGAGTTGATGAATGCGGTCACCAGCATCCAGTTTCGTGTGGTGATCACCGTGACCAGATTGTCCCAGAGGTGAAACCCTGATGGCCAGGAGAAATCCAGCAGATTGGCCTGTCGCCTGTCCTTGAATGCCATCAGCACAATGAACGCAAATGGGATGACAAAAACGACGAAGGAGATGAGTAGAGCAGCAATGCCGCCAATGGTGGAAGCACGGGATTTCACTGGTGTCCCTCCCTGCGATTGAGGAAGATTGTGATCGGAACAACAAGGATGGCGATCAGGATAAACAGCACCACATTGCCCGCCGTCGACAGCCCGAAAAAGCCTGACTGGTATTGTTTGTAGATTACCGAGGCGATGGTATCGGAAGCAAAGCCCGGCCCGCCCTTTGTCATTGCCCAAATCAGATCGAAGGTTCGAAGTCCGCCGATGAAGGACAGCGTGATGACGGTTGCCGTCGCGGGACGACTGAGCGGCAGAGTGATGTAGAAAAAGTTCTGCAGCTTGGTTCCGCCATCGATGCGCGCCGCCTCGTAGTAGTCTTTTGGAATGGCCACGATACCAGCAATATAGATCACAGTTGCAAGACCCACGCCCTTCCAGACATCAACAAGCGCAACTGAGAACAATGCCAGCTTGGGGTCTGTCAGCCAGCCAGGACCTTTTATTCCCAACAGCGCCAGACCTTCATTGATTGCCCCTTGCGTGGGGTGCATCAGAACAGTGAAGGTAATGCCGACACCGATGGTCGACACCAGCACGGGGAAAAACACCAGTGACCGCAACAGTCCACGCGCCATGATCTGGCTGGTCAGCATCACCGCCAGCAACATTCCGATGACAACCTTGAGACCTGAGGTGATCACCGCATAGATGATGGTGTTAACGAGGCCTTGAATGAGAAAGGGTTCGCGGAAGAACTGAATGAAGTTTTCAAAACCGATAAAGCTCGAACTGAACAGGCTCCAGCGTGTCAGACTGAAGTAGAAAGATGCAAATGTCGGCAGAAGAAACAGCACGCCGTAGATGACCGCCGCCGGCAGGTAAAACCAGCCGGGATAGGACGACCGACGCGTGGTCAGGGTTGAAACAGCAGATGCGACCATGAGGACTCCAGAGACAAAGGCGGTGGCCTCGGGCAAATCTGCCGAAGCCACCGGATTATCGGCATTTATCTGCCGGACAGACTAAGCTGCTGTGCTTGCTTGCGGACATCTTCATCATAAAGGTCTGCAGCATCGGCTGGCTGGCGAATACCGGTGCCAACTTCCACCGTCAGCTGCTCGAGGATCGGTCCCTTGATCGGCGAGAGGAACTCCAGCGCCGGGGCATTCTTGCCGTTTTCGAAATAAGGCAGAAGATCGGTCACCGACTGCACGACATTGTCAGGCAGCGTGCATCCCTTGATCAGGTAGGGGCCGTTAATCGCCACGGCCTTGCTTTGCGCTGCACATCCTTCCGGACTTGCAACGAAGGCGAGGAACTGCTTTGCAACATCAATATTGGCCGATGTCTTGGAAATGTAGAAACCAGCCGGCATCCACACGGTCAGGCCGGTATCTTCAGCCTTGGCGGCGGGCAATGCGAAGAAGCCGACATCATTGATCTGGTCAGGATAACCATCAGAAAGTGCCGGAATGGCAAAGGTGATCATGGGGTAATGGGCGCCCTCGCCCTCGGCGATCATACGCAGACCGTCTTCGTAGCGCGCAGCGCCAAAATCTTCATTGAAGAACCCGCCGTCCGAGACTTCCTTGAGATATTCGAAACCGCGCACGGCAGCAGGGGTAGAGGCAAATTTTGCCGTTCCCGCCGTATATTGCGCGGCAAAGTCAGGCACCTGCTTCTGCACATTGTAAAAGTCAGCCAAGAGCAACACCTGGCTTGTCCAGGGTTCACCATAGGTCTGGATAACGGCGGGGATACCCGCTTCCTTGATCTTCTGGTTATTGCTCATAAATTCTGCCCAGCTCGTCGGAACCGACAAGCCAAGTTTTTCGTAGATCTTGCGGTTGTAAAATATGCCGCCAGCCTCAGCCGGGCGGGTGGGCACGCCGTAAACACCACTGCCTGCCGTCACCACCTGTTTGAAGCTGTCAGCGACATTGTCCATGAACGGTTCGGCACTGAGATCGACAAGTGTCTGCTCCGGTGCCAATGCCTGCAGCAGCGAGCCGGTATTGTACCAGAAAATGTCGGTCATCTGGCCGGTTGCCAGCCGGGTCTTGACGATGTTGTCGCCTTCCCCGCCGCCGGGGCGCGCCTCGATGTCTATCGCGACATCAGGATTTTTCTCCTGAAAGGCCGTCGCCAAAGCTTCGGAAATGGCAATCGTGTGCGAGGCATTATCCACCAGAATGGTCAGGTTGGTTTTTGCCAAGGCTGCGCTTGAAAGTGCAGTCAGGGTGAAAAGGCCAGCGGCAAAAGCCGTCAGGGCAGTTTTGCGTTTTGTCATGTCCTGCTTTCCATATTGGACTGTATTGTATGGTATCGGCTCACCAGCCCGGAAGGCCCAGCTGCTGTGCCTGTTTGCGCGCATCTTCGTCATATCGAGCCGCAGCATCCGCTGGCTCGCGAATGCCTGAGCCGACCTCGACAGTCAGCTGTTCGAGGATCGGGCCTTTGACGGGGGAGAGGAATTCCAGCGCGGGTGCGTTCTGGCCGCCTTCGGCAAAATATGGCAGCAGGTCAGCAACCACTGGCGCTACCTTTTCCGGCAGCTCGCATCCCTTGATCAGGAAGGGACCGTTGATACCGACGGTATCTTCCAGAACCTTGCAGCCATCGGTGCTGGCGACAAAGGCCATGAACTGTTTGGCAAGGTCAGGATTTGCGGATGTCTGGGGAATGTAGAATCCGCCTGGCATCCAGGTGGTCAAACCATTATTGGCTGCATCATCGCCCGGCTGGGCAAAAAATCCCACCTTGTCGAGCAATTCGGGGTAATTGTCTGAAAGGGCCGGTATGGCAAAGGTCAGCATCGGGTAATGAGCGCCCTCGCCATTGACCAGCATACGCAGGCCGTCATTGTAGGTCGCCGCACCAAAATCTTCGTTCATGATATTCGCATCATGAACCTGCTTCAGCCTTTCGAAGCTTTGTGTTGCTGCTGGTGTCTTGGCAAATTTGGCAACGCCTGCAGTAAACTGCGTTGCAAAATCGGGTACCGCCTTCTGCACGTTGAAAAAGTCAGCGAGAACAAAAAGCTGGCTGGTCCAAGGGTCACCGTAGGTCTGGATAAGCGCCGTTTTGCCAGCTGCCTTGATCTTTTCATTGTTGGCCATGAATTCGGCCCATGTTTTGGGCACAACAAGACCAAGTTCCGCGTAAATATCACGGTTATAGAAAATGCCCCCCGCTTCCGCCGGACTGATCGGCACGCCAAAGACAGCATCTCCAACGCTTACAACCTGTTTGAAGCTGTCAGAAACGTTTGCCATGAACGGTTCTTGGCTCAAATCCATCAAGGTCTGCTGCGGCGCCAGCGCCTGTAGCAGCGATCCGGAATTATAATAGAAAATATCCGTCATCTGCCCGGTCGCCAGCCGGGTTTTGACGATGTTGTCTCCCTCACCACCGCCGGGCCGCGTTTCGATATCAATGGTGATATCCGGGTTTTTCAGCTCAAATGCCTTCACCAATGCTTCCGCCAGAGCCACGGTATTCGGGCCATTGTCGATGAGCATGGTCACCGTGCTCTTTGCCATGACGGGGCCGGACAGCACCATCATGGTCAATAGACCGGCAGCAAAACCAATCAAGGCATGTCTTCTATGAGTCTTCAGCATTGGTTTCCTCCCTGTTGGCCCACCCCTCCGCAGGCCTGCTGACGCCTTTGCCCTTCGCCTTACGGCGTACGGGCGTTAATCATGAAGTCCTCTTTGACCGCCCGCACCGGCGGAATGAATTTAAAGCTGATGGAATGTTTGCCCGGCCCCAGATCGCGACCGGTAAAGGTGGCGCCGTCAACGGTCACGTCGGTGTAATCATCGGCAAGTTTCAACACGCCGCGTGCACCTTGTGGCACTTCAACCTCATAAAGCGCAGTGTTGCCATTAACGGACCATCCGGCAGAGATCAAACCGCGTGGAGACTGGTGGCTTGCCTGAACCGGAGACAGATCTGGAATGATGGTTGGTTCAAAGACAATGGTGGCAAAACCGGGCTCGGCGGCATCCGGGCGGAAGCCGGCAACAGCCTCAAACAACCACTGGCAAACAGCGCCGTAGGCATAGTGATTGTAGGAGTTCATCTGCGGGTTATAGATTGTGCCATCCGCCTGGACCGCATCCCACCGCTCCCAGATCGTCGTTGCGCCCATCTTTACCTGATAGAGCCAACCGGGCACATTTTCCTGCAGGAACACATCCGCAGCCAGTCCCACCTCGCCAATCTTCAGCAAAGCTGGCAACAGCGCAGGCGTGCCGATGAAACCTGTGCCGATACGTCCCTCGGAACGAGCAATCGTCGCCTTGAAATAGCCCTTGGCCGCTTCCAGATGCTCGTCTGGAATAAGGTCATGAACGATCGCCAGCGCATAGGACGTCTGGTCATCATAGGCCAGTCGGCCGGAGGTGGTGATGAACTCACGCTGGAAGGCGGTCTTGACCTGAGCTGCCATATCAGCGAGCCGTTGTGCCACGGCAGCATCACCGGTTATGGACGCGATTTGCGACACCAGATTTGCGGTGATGTAGAGATAAAGCGTTGCTGCGGCGTCATCGCCAATCGTTGGCAGCGGTTTTGCCGAAGGGCCGGATGGCTGTAGCCAGTCACCAAACGAAAAGCCCCGGGCACCCCACTGACGTGGCGGCGAAACAATCGGACCATCGCTGATCGACCAGACAAAATCGACCCAGCGGATCATCGCGGGCAATGCCTCGGCAAGAATGTCCTTGTCGCCGTAATGAAGGTAGAGCTGCCACGGAATAACAGCGATGGCATCACCCCAGCCGGTTGAACCATAAAAGCCCGGATAAAACTCTGGCTGCTGGCGTGTCGGATCCGGCACCACATGCGGCACAGAACCGTCTTCACGCTGGTCCGCCATGATATCACGTACATATTTGGCAAGGAAATCATGGGCATCTGCCAGATAGAGCGCAGTGCCTGCGAAGACCTGGGCATCCCCCGTCCAGCCGAGGCGTTCATCACGTTGCGGGCAATCGGTGGGCACTTCGATGAAGTTGCCACGCTGGCTCCACACAGTGTTGAGAACCAGCCTGTTCACCAGCATATTGCCAGAGGTGAAGCTGGCCTTCTGCTCGGTAACCGAGCTGATAGGAACGGAGTGAACCTCTGAGATCTTGGCATTACCGGTTGTCGTAATGCGGGCATAACGGAAACCGTGGAAAGTGAAGTGCGGCCGGTATTGTTCGGCGCCATTGCCAGCCAACGTGTAAATGGTGTGAGATTCTGCCGTGCGGTAATTCACGTTGTAGAAATTGCCGTCCTTGTCCAGCACTTCAGCATGCTCGACACGTACGCTGTCACCCGCATCGCCGCTAACCGTATAGGCAACGTAACCACCAACATTCTGGCCAAAATCATGCACGGTGCGACCTTCCGCATCCGTCCAGCTTTTGAGCGGCACAATCGGCGTCATTTCACGCACCGGCGTGGTTTCATGTGCCACAAGGATTGATGGGTCGAACGCCACAACCTCGGAGCCAGCCGTCACTTTCGGCTGAACGCGCGCATCAAATTCTTCACCGAAATAGATACCCGATTTGACAACCGGCAAACTTCCACTCTGCCAGGATGCATCAGTGGAAAGCAGCAGACCGGCATCACCCTCGCCAGCTCGCAACTCGGCAATCGCCGCGATCTGACTACCCCAGGTGTTGGTCAAGCGATGTTTGCCCCACATCAGTGGCGAGCGCAGCCAGCCATCCGCCAGCCATATGGTGATGGTGTTTTCGCCAGCCACCAGCAGATCGCTGACCTCATAGGTCTGGTAAGACAGGCGCTTGTCGTAGGTTGTCCAACCGGGGGTCAGCAGGTCGTTACCAACACGCTGACCATTGATGAAGACCCGATACAGCCCTAGGGCACTGATGCGAAGAATCTCTTTCCCGGTCTTATTTTCCAGAACAAAACTCTTCTGCAGGAAGGAGGCAGGCGTTCCCTCTCCCTTATCCGCAAGTGGCCGTACCATTGGCGCTGTCCACGCGTAATTGGTGATTGAATTGTCTCTCCGGGCGTGTGTTGACACTTTGTCGTGCATGCCGTCCTCCCTCAAATCCAGCTGCAATCATTCATGTAGAATGTTCTACGTATATCGTTCTACACTTTTTTCCGTTTGGCAACCCAATTTGTTCCGATAGAGTGAAATGACATTGCCCCAGCCTGTTGAAAGGCTTTTGTTAGGCATGCAAACGGCACGATTGAAAGGTACATTTGTGGGTGAAAAAGGAACACGTGGCGGCCGGGTAACAATCCGCGAAGTCGCTGAAGACGCTGGTGTTTCTGTAGCCGCAGTATCAAAAGTCCTGCGCGACGCCTATGGTGTATCCGACGCGTTGCGCGCCAATGTCCGGGCATCGATGAACAAGCTTGGATATCGGCCACTTGCAGCCGCACGTGGCATGCGTGGACAGACCTACACAATCGGTTTGCTGCTGCCCGATATCAGAAATCCGTTTTTTGCCGACATCATGACCGGCGTAAATACTGCACTTGAGCGCACGCAATATCGGGCGATGATCGGCATCAGCCATTCGTCGATCGAAACGGAACTGGCGATGGTGGAATCGATGATCGACCGCCAGATGGACGGCCTGTTGATGATCGGTTCGACTGAAGACCGGGAGAATCTGAACAATATCGCAATACGGAAGCCTCTCGTCGCCATCGGACATCATGACCCGGAGGCTCAGGGGTTTGACACGGTCAACAATCACGATCAGCAAGGCGCGATGATTGTCGTCAAGCATCTGGCCGCAAACGGTTATCGCAAGATTGCGATGCTCAGCCTTATTTCCAGCACCTCCACCATTCTGACACAACGCGAGGTTGGATACCGCCGCGGTATGATGGAAGCCGGCCTTGGAAAATACATCAATATCGTCCACTCCTCGCAGACGCTTCGCGACGTGCAACTGACCGCACGCCGCATGTTGACCGCGTCACAGCGCCCCGACGCCATCTTCTGTTGGACCGACCTCATCGCTTTGGGCGTCATCAGCGTGGCCAGAGAGCTTGGCCTGTCGATCCCTGAGGACCTTGCCGTGGTTGGTTATGATAACACGATGTTTTGTGACTTTGCTCAGAACAGGTTGACCAGCATCGACCAATCAGGAGAACAGCTTGGCCTTCAAGCAACGCGACTGTTGATCGAACGCATCAACGGCCGGAATACTGCGGAGCACTTTGTTGTAACTCCGCGTATCGTTGTACGGGAAAGTTCAACACCCTCCGCCACGCCAAAAGATCCAGTCTGAAGGCACTCCCAGATATCTGAAGTGCTTTCATCAACGGTGACTCAACTCGCGTTTTCTACCGCGCCAATACCGGCCTCATTTTTGCGATCGTCCCGTTGCGAATCAGCCAGCGCACCGGCTGTATAAATCAGCTGGTGAAGCGCGGTTGCACCTCATTTACCGCCCTGCAGGCCAATATTAGAACATTCTCTGTGGCTGCGCCGACACGCTTTCTCTTGCGTATCGTTACATATCGTAACAATTGTCACGAATAAAAAAGTTATAGTTTTTCAGTGGCTTGTCTAGAATCTCATGCATAGCGCGAACATATCGCTCATTGCAGGCAAAGTGCCTTCAATGTCTTTTCTGCGGGGGCAGACATGCATGAGAATTCAATGACGCCGGTCAACACAGGCAGGCGGTTTAATAAGGTAGCGAAAACAAGCCGCAACGCGCTGCTTGCATCGACAGTACTTCTGGCAGTTCCAAATTTTGCTTGGGCTGACGAAGCTTTCAATAGTGGAAATCACGCGATCACAGCAGACAAAGCTGTTACAGGTAGACTGTTTGTATCGAATAACGCGGATACACATCTGACAATTTCAAACGGCGCAACTGTAACCAGCGGTGATGGCCTCATCGCATTTGGCGCTGGGTATACAGGTATCGTGACCGTCACGGGAGATGGGACCAGATGGGAAACCACCGAGCCTCTCACCGTCGGCGTTAACGGAAATGGTGAACTCAACATCGAAAATGGCGCTGTCGTACAAAATAGACTGGGCTACATCGCTCAAAAGGCGACGACCACCGGCAAAGTCAACGTGTCAGGTACTGGATCAACTTGGATAAATACAGGTGCGCTCTTTGTTGGCAACGGAACGCTGAATATTAAAGACGGTGGATTGGTCGAAAGTACGACCAGTATGATCGGTTATCCTGCAGACACTGTCGGCGTCGTAAACGTCACCGGTAATGGTTCCAGATGGATTGATCACCATAATATCTACGTCGGATATACTACTGATGGCACACTCAATGTCAGCGACGGCGGCGTTGTGGAAAATATTACTGGTTTCATTGGAAATTCCGCCAATAGCACCGGCGATGTAACAGTAACCGGCTCGGAGTCTCTGTGGATAAACAGCAGTGGTTTGATTATTGGTTATCAAGGCAACGGCACGCTGACCATCAGTGACGAAGCTGTCGTCACCGTCGGCACGCAGCAGCAAGATGGTAGCTATAACGGCACAACCTTTATTGCTTCAGCGCCCGGGTCAAAAGGCACTCTAAACATTGGTGCTGCCGAAACCGAATTCGCCGCTGCAGCTGGCACCTTGAAGTCTGACTCAATTACATTTGGCTCAGGCACTTCAGGCTCGATCGTCTTCAATCACACCGATGCCAATTACACATTTTCCGCCGGAATCAAAGGAAACGGTGACATAAAGCACCTCTCTGGCGTCACGACACTCACCGGTAACAGCGCCAACTTTTCCGGCGTGACCAATGTCAATGGCGGCAGCTTGCTGGTTAGCAATGTGCTTGGTGGCACAGTCAAAGTGAACAATGGCGGCACGATCGGTGGCACAGGCACCATTGGCACAACGACCATTGGCGACGGTGGCATTCTGTCCCCGGGCGGTTTGGAGACTATCATTTGGGCCAGAGCGTCCACATTTGGAGCCCCGTCTTTCAACCAGATCGGCACATTGACGGTAGATGGAAATCTCACACTGAGAGATGGATCCACCTATGCCGTTGATCTAAGCGGCACAACAAGTGATCTTGTTCACGTTGATGGGCAAGCATCAATTGAAGATGGCGCCGATGTTAAGGTGACGTCGTTGGACGATGCAACGAGCTACCAGCAGACCCAAAAATACACCATCCTCAACGCAGACGGCGGTCTCACTGGCAAGTTCAGCGAACTCATCAATACGTCTTCGGCGTTTCTGGATATCACCACGTCATATGACGACTACAATGCGTACTTGAATGTCTCGGTGAAGGGTTCCGGCAACACCGGCACCAACCCGAACCCATTCAGCAGGGTTGCACGAACGGGCAATCAGAAGTCGCTCGCAGGCGCACTCGACAGTCTGGACCAGACACCAGGTAGCGCTTCGTTGAAGCTTTACAACGACCTTTTGCAGTTGAGCGAAGACGACGCTCTGCAGGCTTACCAGCAGCTTTCCGGTGATGTTTATGCGACGGCACAAGGTGCCTTCACACAGACGAACCGCGCCGTAAACACCGCCCTGAACAGCCGTGTTCGCGCCGTGACTGACGGTGTTGCGGCACCTTCTTCGATGGCTCTCGGTTATGCTGAAGAGAAGAAAGCAGCAAAGGACGAACGTTTTGCTGCTTTCGAGCCCAAGGAAGCCTTCGATACCGATCGTTTCGCCACTTGGGTCAACGGTTTTGGTTCCTGGGGTAAGGTCAGCGGCGTTGACGGCGGTTCCGATACGGATACGGCCAATGGCGGCGTGATCTTCGGTGGCGACATGATGGTCGGTAGCGACTGGCGTGTTGGTGTGCTCGGCGGCTACAGTCGGTCATTCTTCGACACGGACAGCAGCAATGGTGCCAGCACCAACTACCACCTTGGCGGTTACGCGGGTACCAAATGGGGTCCGGTCGCATTCCGCACAGGCCTGAATTACACTTGGCACAATGTTGATACGAGCCGTACCATCACGGCGCTTGGCGAGACATTGTCCGGCGACTATGACGGCAGCAGCTTCAATGCCTATGGCGAACTGGCCTACCGTCTTGACGTCGGCAAGTCTGCACTGGAGCCTTTCGCAGCCCTGGCGCATTCGCGCACCAGAACGGATGGCTTTACCGAAACAGGCGGCACGGCTGCACTGACGGTTGACGATTCCTCGATGAACACGACCTTCACCACCATCGGTCTGCGTGCATCTACAGATCTGGATATTGCCGGTGTAGCATCGGTGGCACGCGGCACCATCGGTTGGATGCATGCCTTTGGTGATGTCGACCCGGTATCCTCGGCTCGATTTGCCACGGGTGACAGTTTCTCCGTGACCAGCACGCCAGTTGACCGCAATGCGGCACTGCTCGAGGCAGGTGTGGACTTGACCATCACCCCGGCATCGACACTCAGCTTCACCTATAACGGACAGATCGGCTCAAACGCATACGATCACGGTGCCAACGCAAAGCTTCGCGTGAAGTTCTGATATCGCAATAAAAAACTCAGAGCGGCGGTTTTCCGCCGCTCTTTTCTTATGAGGGCATCCACAGGCATGTCCCGCAGAAGTGGCAAATTTCGCACCTCACTCACCACTTGTGCTTGACAACATCACCGTACCGGGCGACGCGAAAACATTCGCATTGTGCCGTCACAGGCACCGATCGGACAGAACCATCAAATGAACAGGCCTTGCAGTTCGTGTCGATAACAAAGCTTCTCTTGTCCGCGCTGACAGCGTTGATTATCAGCGCCACCTCTCTGCTCGCGGGCGAGACTTCGGACGGCATACGCATTCAGCAAGTTCCTGCTGACCTCTATGGTTCCGTGCCTTTGGATGGCTTTATCGACGTCGCACTCGTCAAGAACGAAAAACTGACGTTGCAGGATATGTTGCAACACCAGGCATTGTTCGCGCCTATTGAAGGCCACGACGTCAATCTCGGTTTTGTGCGCACGTCCGCCTGGTTGCGATTTGCCGTGACACTGCCAGCAGGCGTGAAGCGACCGCAGGATATTCTTCTGTCGATCATGCCGAACTTTACCGACGAGTTGGAAGTTTATGTCGGCGTTGAAAAGCCCGGAATGCGGGAGGCGGATTTCGACCGCTTCGAGATGGGCGATCATTCGCCACGCCTGAATGCCAACTTCAATACGTCGGCAAACGTCTTGCCTCTAGAGTTATTTCCAGACCAGACGCGGATCATTTACATCCGGGCGCACAACAAGGACGCCAGCCTCAACGTCTCGGCGGAACTGCTATCACCCAGCTATTATGACTACAGATCCATCGTCCAGAACCTCGTTCGTGGAATGTGGTTTGGCGGCATGGGCGTATTGCTGGTTATCCAGCTGTTCTTTTTCTATTTCGACAGAAAGAAGTTTTATATTTTCCTGATGCTGGACATTCTAGCTGTCAGTTCGACCTATTTTGGCGCGCTCGGCATGGCGCGACTGCTGTTTTTCGACAATGGTGGCCTCGGTAACGACTACCTGTCGAGCACATCCTCCTGGTTTGGGCTGACCGCTGGTGCGCTATCGATAAGGGCCATTTTGGACCTCGACCCACGTTACCCGAAGATCGATCTCTATTTCCGCTTCGCAGCTATTGTCGGCATTGTCGGTGTTTTCTGCGTGCTTTTCGGGGTAAACCGCTTTTTTGTGCTGTTGGCCGGACCGGTCATCTTGGTCCTCACCACAATGGCCATGTCGGTCGCCCTTATCGATTTCCTTCGGCAACCCAATGCACAAACTGGCCTTAACTCCGCGGCATTCGGCCTGCTTTGGGCAGGTTTGATTGCGACGAACAGCCAGCGGTATGGCATTCTCTCACTCCCCAGCTGGGTGGCAGGCTCTTATGCCGCAACCAGCATAACCCACTTTACACTCTTAACCGGCTCGCTGGCGGTCCGGTTGCGCAACGCAGAAACAGCTGCTCGCAATGCCGATCGCCGTGCTTTGGAAGCAGCAAGTGCCGCCGAACAACATGCCAATGATCTTGTTCGCGAAAGAACGGGGGAGCTGGTGGAAGCAAAACGGGTGGCCGAACAGGCACTCTGCGCCGAACTGCAGGCACAGGAACAGCAAGTCCGGTTCATGGAAGTCATTTCCCACCAGTATCGTACGCCGCTCGGCGTAATCAGAACCAACCTGCAAAGCATTGGTCTGACCTTGCCAAAAGACGATGAGGCCAATCGGCAGAGACTGGACCGCGCCCACACCGGCGTTGCGCGGCTGGTCGAGGTTTTAGAAGTCAATCTCACCAGAAGCAAACTGCAAGGCCCAGCCTTTCAGCCAGCACTGTCAGAGATCAGCGTCAGCAATGCCGCCATGAGCGCGGTCATAAGTGCGCGTGACTTGCTGCACGGCGTTACCTTGAATGTTTCAATCGCCACGGACGTCGAACAGGCATTCATTCGCGCCGATAGCGAGATGTTGAAATTGGCAATTATCAACCTGCTCGAAAACGCATTCAAGTTTTCCGCCCCGGTTGGATCAACACAGGTTTGGCTGGACGTTTTCAGGGATAACGAGACTGTGCATTTCCGGGTTAGGGATAAAGGAATAGGTATCGAAGCAGAAGTCGTTGAAGACCTGATCGAGAACCACACACGAGGCACAAATTCTGCTCACATCGAAGGAACAGGCGTTGGCCTGTCACTTGTCAAACGTACCGCAGACGCCCATGCGGGACACTTTTCACTTTCAAGCGGTAAAGACGGCGGCACTGAAGCGACCATTGTTTTGCCCGTTTTGGCGTGAATTATCAGTCAAATCAACACCCATCCAATCCACCGGTTTCGATTGGAGCACTCGCCGCGTGATTATCACACGCGCTTACCACAGCCCGTAATGCACAGTCAAAAGTCGGTTCAATGCCCCCAGTATCTACCCCACCAACTCATGCCACGCGTCAAAGCGGAAATGGGCCGGTCCGAGTCATACTCGTGGAAGACGACCTTGATCTGAAGCAGGGATTGACTGATTTTCTGCGGTTGAACACCTTTGCCGTCACAGCCGTGGGAAACGGCAAGGAATTTGACCTGGCATTGGGCACGGAGGATTTTGACGTCGCCATACTCGACGTCAATCTGCCGGATACCAGTGGATTTGAGATAGCGCAGCGCCTGAAGAAGACAACCAATATTGGCATCATCATGCTGACCGCCCGCACATTGCGGGACGATAAACTTCGCGGCTACTCCGAAGGCGCAAATCTCTACCTGACAAAACCGGTTGATGGCGATGAACTGGTGTTTGCCATCAAAAATCTGGCCGACCGGCTTCGCCAGAGCGACAAAAATGCACAACCTGCCCGGCCTACCGGCAAGTGGTCGATAGACCGGGTCGGCCAGCGGCTCACCTCTCCGCAGGGCACGGTCATCAAACTGTCCGGCCGTGAGGCGACATTGCTTTCAAAATTGGCAGAAGACAGTAAGCGGATCATTGGCCGTCACGAACTCGGCCTTGCCATGGGATATCAGACGCTTGCGGACACCCGCAGTCTGGACGCCGTCTTGCAGCGATTGCGCGTAAAAGTGCGCGAAAGCGGTGCCGAACTGCCCATCCATGTTATCCATGGTGTCGGTTTCCAGCTCTCCGGCGAGATCACTCTCCGCTAGAATTTCAGCTTCCACGTGCTGTTCATTCAGAGCCCAGCCAATCACCCGGGCACTTTAAAGTGTCACCATTCCTCGCTCAAGGCGTCCAGGCCCTCAAGCGCCGCCGAACACCACGCGGTCACCAGACGTCGCAACGCAGTCTTCAGTCAGACTGGTGACGATCTGGTTGGCAAAACCGTCACCTCACCATCAACCATGCCGAGATGACGCATTCTGTTTTCGAGTCAAATAAGACCGCTCTCGACAACGTCCTCAAATGTGTTAGCTCGTCTGTTTTAGATAGAATGCGGGTTAGATGTCGATCCCGACCCAAGACGTTGTCTGGCTGGATCGTACTGCCGCATCAATGAACGCGAGCCCCGCAAGGCCGTCGTCAATACCGGGGAAGATCACCTCCCCAGACGATGTATTCCCCTCCCTCTTTGCTATGATAGCATCTGCGGCTTCACGGTAGATCGTCGCAAACCCTTCCAGATATCCTTCCGGGTGGCCGGATGGCACGCGGCTGACGCGGTTGGCGGCAGGGCCGGCCCCGGCGCCATTGCGTGTAATCAGCCGCTTCGGTTCGCCATAGGGCGTGAACCACAATTCGTCTGGCACGCGGTGGTGCCATTCAAGCCCGCCCTTGTCGCCGTAGACACGCAGCGAAAGTGCATTTTCGTTGCCAACGGCAATCTGGCTGGCCCACAGCATACCCTTGGCACCACTGGCGTATCGCAACAGGATATTGGCGCTGTCATCCAGCTGCCGTCCGGGCACGAAGGATGTCAGATCAGCATAGATGCTCTCGGGAATTTCACCGGTGACGAATGCTGCAGCGTTAAAAGCATGTGTGCCAATATCGCCAATCGCGCCGCCCGCGCCAGAACGGCTGGGGTCGGTGCGCCATTCAGCACCCTTGACGCCAGTTGTTTCTACTGCCTCCGTCAGCCAGTCCTGCGCATATTCCGCTTGCACATGACGCAGCTTGCCGATGGCGCCGTTGGCAATCATTTCTCGCATCTGACGCAACATGGCATAACCGGTGTAATTATGCGTCAGAATAAACAAATTGTCGGACGCCTTGACGATTTCGGCCAGCTTCTTGGCTTCCTCGGTCGTCGCGGTCACCGGCTTGTCGCAGATGACATGGATGCCCTTTTCCAGGAAAAGCTTTGAGGGGGCAAAATGCAGATGATTTGGCGTCACGATGGCGACGGCCTCGATACCATCGGCGCGCTCCGCTTCAGCCACAGCCATATCTTCAAACGAAGCATAGGAGCGATCTGTTGCAATACCGAGCATCACGGCCGAGGCGTTGGCGCGGGCGGGATCGGATGAGAGCGCCCCGGCCACCAGCTCATAACGGTCGTCAAGTCGCGCTGCGATACGGTGAACCGCGCCGATAAATGCACCTTGACCGCCGCCCACCATACCGAGACGAATACGACGGCTGTCGAATTTTTTAGTGCCTACTGACATGGGATTACCTTTCACAGACCAAGGATGCGAAGGTTGGCGGCTTCATCCACCCCGCTTTTGGCAAAATCGTCAAATGCCCGCTCAGTCACGCGAATGATGTGGTTTTGAATAAAATCTGCCCCTTCGCGCGCACCATCTTCCGGGTGCTTCAGGGCACACTCCCATTCCAGAACCGCCCATCCGTCGAAGTCATATTGGGTGAGCTTGGAAAACACCGCACCGAAATCGACATGCCCATCGCCCAGCGAGCGAAACCGGCCCGGACGGTCAACCCAGCCCTGATAGCCGCCATAAACGCCGGATCGGCCGGTCGGATTGAACTCGGCATCCTTGACGTGGAAGGCGCGGATACGCTCGTGATAGATATCGATGAAATCCAGATAGTTCATCGCCTGAAGCACGAAGTGGGACGGATCATAGAGGATGTTGGCCCGTGCGTGATTGCCTGTCGCTTCCAGAAAACGCTCGAAGGTCACGCCGTCATGCAGGTCTTCACCCGGATGCAGCTCGTAGCAGAGATCAACGCCGTTCTCATCGAACGTATCGAGAATAGGTTTCCAGCGATTGGCAAGCTCGGCAAAGGCCATTTCAACGAGGCCGGTCGGACGTTGCGGCCATGGATATACAAACGGCCATGCCAGGGCACCGGAAAAGGTCGCATGGCTTGAAAGACCAAGATGCTGCGAGGCTTTCGCCGCATATTTCAGCTGATTGACGGCCCATTCCTGCCGTGCCTGCGGTTTGCCGCGCAATTCGGCTGGCGCAAAACCATCAAACAACTCGTCATAGGCAGGATGAACCGCAACAAGCTGGCCCTGAATATGAGTGGAAAGCTCGGTGATTTCGACACCGAGTTCGGCAAGGCTGCCTTTGACATCATCGCAATAGGCCTTGGAAGCCGCTGCCTTTTCCAGATCGAAGAGTTTGGGATCTGTTGGCACCTGAATGCCATTGTAGCCGAGCGAAGCTGCCCATTGGCCGAGATTGTCGAGCGTGTCGAAGGGGGCTTTGTCCCCAACAAATTGCGCGAGGAAAATCGCCGGGCCTTTGATCGTCTTCATATCCATACTCTCCTTGCATTCACAATTTCAGGTATCGCAGCTAAGGCTGCCGCGGTCGGCAGCGCGCCACCGAGCCGCGCACCACCAGTTCTGTGTCCATTACGATTGTCTCGGCTGTCCGTTTGCCGTTCAGCCGCTCAACCATCAGCGCCATGGCCTTGCGACCCATTTCCTGACGGGGCTGCCGCACCGTTGTCAGCGGTGGTTCGAACGCATTGGCGAAGATGATGTCGTCGAAACCGGTGACCGACACGTCACCCGGCACCGACAGGCCACGCGCCCGCAATTCGCTGATCGCACCAATTGCCATCTGGTCGCTCGATGCGAAGATGGCAGTGAAGGAAATACCGCGCTCCAGAAGGCCAGTAATCGCCTGACGACCGCTTTCGATGCTGTAGTCACCGCTGACAAGCAGCGTCTCATCGTAATCGATCCCGGCTTCGGTGAGAGCATCGCGGTAGCCATCAAAACGCTCTTGCGCCAGCGTCTCCGGGAACGGACCAGCAAGATGCACAATCTGCTTGTGCCCGGCCTCGATGAGGTGACGCATGGCGTGCTTGGATGCCGCGCGGTTATCGACCTTGACGGTTGGTAACGCGATGCCGGCAACGGTTTCCGAGGCGATAACGATTGGCGGCAGGTTATCAACTTGATCCAAAAGCTCTGTCGGAAACTGGCCCGTCATCAGGATCAGCCCATCTGCGTGTTTCTGCCGGACCATGTCAATGTGATTTGCCACCCGGTTCACATCGTTGCGGGCATCACCCATGAGAACCTTGTATCCAGCTTCGCTGGCCGCTTCTTCCACACCCTTGTAGATTTCGAGATAAAACGGGTTGCCGATATCACGAACCAGGAGAATGACGGTGTTGTTGGATTGTCGCCGGAAACTGGCCGCCTGGGCATTGGGCACAAAGTTCGCCTGCCTCACGGCATCGAAAACCTTTTTCCGGGTTTCCGGGCGTACCTTGTCGGGTTGTTGCAGCGCGCGCGACACGGTCGCAATCGACACGCCCGCAATGGCTGCAACTTCCCGGATATTCGAACCTTGTTCTTTGCTCATCTGTTACACACGCAGCTGCTTTTGGCGGCCATAAAGCAGCATCAGCGCAAGTAACGTGACACCGAATATGATCTGCCGGGCCCATACATCTAAGTTAAGTGTAATCAGTACGCTTTGCAGGATGGTTAGCGCAACAGCTCCGGCCATTGTTCCGACATATCCACCGGCGCCCCCCGCCAGTGAAGTACCGCCAATGACAACAGCGATGATCGACGGCAGGACATATTGATCGCCCACCGAAATGAAGGACGTGCCGGTGTAACCGATCACGCAGACCCCGGTCAGCCCCGCAAACAGACCAGACAGGCCATAGAGCAGCGTGCGGATCAGGGAAACCGGCAGACCGACCAGCGTCGCTGCGCGTTCGTTTGAACCTATAGCGTAAATGGCAAATCCAAACGCCGTTCTGCGCAGCATGAACAGCATGATGGCCGCAATACCCAACCAGACGAACAGCACGCCAGGAATGCCGAAGATCAGCGGACGGTTGATGAAACCGGCCAGCAACGGCGCTGCCGCACCCGATGGCACGCCCTGCGAATACACCACAAGTCCGCCCTGGATCACCGCCGTCATGCCAAGTGTCATGACCAGTGGAGGAATACGCACAAAGGTAATGCCTATGCCGTTGATGAGGCCGATCAGGAACGGAATGCCGCCAGCGACCAGAATGGCGAGCGGAATACCGGCATTCTGGCCGTTCATCATGTTGCCAGCCAGAACAGCGCCCAGCGAGATCATGGCACCGACCGAAAGGTCGATACCCTCACGTCCGCCAAGGATCACAAGGTTCTGACCTGCCGCGACGATGCCGAGAATGGCGGCAATGGTCAGCAAACGAACGATCTGCGAGCCCTGCGCAAAGCCCGGCGACAGCAATTCGCCAACCAGCAGAAGGAAAACGGATGCGCCAATGGCAATTGTCAAAGGATCGGTGAGCAGAGTTTTGATTTGCAAGCCCGGATTGGTCATATCAACGCCTCGTCACCAGAACGCCACCGGCAAGCGCCGTCAGCACAATCAAACCCTGCACCAATGTCTGGTACTCGAAAGGCAGGCCCGCAAAGAAAATCACATTGCCGATCATGCCAAGCACCAGCGCGCCAGCAATCGACCCGGTCGAACTGCCAAACCCGCCAGAAAGCGCCGTACCTCCCAAAACCACAGCCGAAATGGACGACAGCGCCAGACTTGCGCCCAGCAATGGGTCGCCCGATGCGGTTTCACCGGTCAGGCAGAGCGCCGCCAGCGCCGAAAACAGACCGGAGATCATGTAAGCGCCGACGCGAATGCCGGAAAGACGAAGACCAGTCTGAAAGGCACCGGTGCGATTACCGCCGACCGCCAACAGATGGACATGAAACGGAATACGCGACACGATCAGTGTGAAGGCAATACCGGCAAACAGAACCCACACGACAAAAGGTAAGCCGATGAAGCTGCCGGAATAGGTTTGCCAATAGGCTTCCGGGACGGGAAGACCCGCCTGCGGCAACACCCAGATGGCAAGTCCGGCAAAAATGATGCCCGTGGCAAAAGTCGTGACAATCGGCTGAAAGCGCAGGCCGGAAATGAACAGGCCGTTGACCAGTCCGCACACCAGACCAACAATGCAACCTGCCGCCATTCCTGCAAACACAGCACCGGCTGACCCGCCAAGCGCCGCAATCACGCTGACCGTAACAACATTGGCAAGTGCCACGATGCTGCCCACCGACAAATCGATATCGCCAGCCAGAATGACATAGGTCTGGCCGATCGCAACGAGGATGAGCGGAAGAAATGTCGTCAGGTTGGATTGCAGCACCGACGGCTGAATGAAGGAGGGCTGCAGAAACGTGTTGACCGCAACAAGAATAGCAAGAACGACAAGCGTTATGATCCAGGGTTGCTTGCGTAAGATACCGGACGAACTCATGCGGCGTCTCCATAGGCGGCGCGTGTCATGTTGATGGGGGTCATGTCTGCTCCGGTCAGTTCTGCCGAAATGCGACCGCCGTTGAACACCAGAATACGGTCGGCATATTCGAGAATTTCCGCGTCCTCGGATGAGTAAAAAAGGATGGTCGCACCGGCATCGGCCTGCTGGCGCATCAAGGCAAAAAGGTCTGCCTTGGCGCCAAGATCGATGCCCTTGGTCGGATCATCCAGCAACAGGAGCTTCGGCGCGGTGGCCAGCCAGCGGGAAATGAAGATCTTCTGCTGATTGCCGCCGGAAAGCGTGCCGATCGGCATATCCATTCCGGCAAACTTCGTTTTCATATCGTCAGCAACTTTCTGCACACACGGTTTCAGCGAGGCAGGGCGGATCAGCTTTTTCTTTTCGCGCACCATCAAAGCGGCGACGAGATTTTCAAAAATCGAACGCCCCTGAAGGGAGGCGTCACGGCCACGGTCTCCAGAGACATAGGCGAAACCGTTATGGACGGCCTGTGCCGGCTTGGCGATGGTCACCTTCTGGCCAGCAAACTGCACATCCCCGGATGTAAAGGGATTGGCACCGAACAGGCCTTTCAAGAGGGCCGATTGACCTTGCCCCTGCAGACCAGCCAGACCGAGGATTTCACCCGGATAGGCTTCAAGTGTGACACCACGCACGCCCGTGCTGGTAGCATCTTCGACCTTCAGGCTGGCTGGTGCGGCCAAACGTCCCTGCTGGCGAGCCGGTGCGGCGCGAACATCGCCGACCATGTCATGCACGACGGCCTCACGGGTGGTCGTGGAGGTATCGAGTTCAGAGATCGTCGCGCCGTTTCTCATCACGGTGATGCGGTCACAAACGGCAAATACTTCGTCAAGACGATGGGAAATCATGATGGTGGAGACACCATCGACCTTCTTGGCCCTGAGAATTTCAAAGAAGCGCTGTGACTGGCGGCCGTCAAGTGCTGCCGTCGCCTCATCCATGATCATCAGGCTGGCGTTCTGCGCAAAAACTTTAAGAATTTCGACAAGCTGGCGCTGATCCGGCGGCAAGTTGCCGACAATCGCATCCGGCTCAAGCCCTTCACCGGCAACACCCTCGAACAGTGCAATCAACTTGCGCGCCTCGGCAATCAGGGCCTTGCGATCGACAAAGACGCCGCGCTTCGGCTCTCGTCCGAGAAAGATGTTATCGGCCACGGACAATTGCGGGATCAGGCTCAACTCCTGATAAAAAAGCGCAATTCCTGCATTCTCGGCGTCACGCGGGCTCTTGAAGTGTACTTCGCTGCCGTTGAACTTGATGGCACCACTGGTCGGGGCTACTGCACCCGCCACAATCTTGCATAGCGTGCTCTTGCCGCAACCATTAGCGCCGAGCAGCGCGTGGATTTCACCCCGGCCGACCGTCAGCTTACCGGCTGTCAGGGCACGCACGGCACCAAAATTCTTCGTTATGCCGGCCGCTTCCAAAGCGTTCGCCATCGCATGTCTCCGAATTGTACTTGTCATTGGCGGACATGGGAAAACACACATGGTCCGCATTCGAATAGTGAAATTCGGGCTGGTGATAACCACCAGCCCGAAGGCCATTTTATTTGAAGAACTCGCCAGCCTGTTCAGGCGTCACGGTTGCAGTCACAGACCAGTAGCCTGGCTTGCCGTCTGCAGCCTTGATGTTGTCCGCCAGGTTTTCGTTGTTCACGAAGGGGATCGGAATGTAGATGGCGTTGCCATACGTACCGCCAAAAACACCGTCCTTGAATTCCTTGCCCTGCAGCTTCAGCACAGCAACGTTCAGTGCGCTGGCCATAACGCCGGGAGGGTTGACCGAAGCACCGGAATTGAACTTTTCGGCTTCCCAGCGGGTCATGAAGTCCTTGCGGATTTCACCCGTCGCAGCAATGTCCTTTGCCTTGCCGGCGGCTTCGATTGCGCGCCATGCACCATCAGCCATGCCGTCCTGAACCCAGACGCCGCTGATATCAGGGTAGGTTGCGAGAAGGTTCTGCATGGCCTGCTGGCCCTGCGCCTGGTCCCAGCTGGCATTGGCTTCATTCAGAACCTTGATGTCAGGATACTTGGCGAACACTTCGCGGTAACCGGCGACGCGGGCTTCGTTGGCAGGGTTGCCTGCAATGCCGTTGATCGCAACAACGCTGCCCTTGCCTTGCAATGTATCTGCAAGCCACTGCGCGGACTGTGCAGCCCATGCCTTCTGGTCGATACCGACATAGATGGCATCCTTGGAGGATACTTCAGCATCTGTCGCGATCACGAGGATGTTGCGTGCCTTGGCCTGCGCAAAAATCGGGTCGAAAGCAGTCGGGCTACCCGGATTGATCAGGATCGCATCAACGCCCTGGTTCATGAAGTTCCTGATATGGCCAATCTGTCCCTGAACGTCGACATTGCCGCTCTGGACAACAACCTCAACCTTGACGCCCTTATCGCCCCAAGCCTTTGCAGCAGCCTGAGCCTCTTCGATCATCTGCGTGCGCCATTCACTGCCGACGAACGAGTTGGAAAGACCGATCTTGAAGCTCTGCTCCTGGGCGTGCACGGACGTACCGGCCGCAAGCACCATCGCAGCGGCAGCCATCAAATGTCTAAACATGAAATTTTGCTCCTCCAAGCACGGATATACACTATGAAACCGTTTACATCGCGGAATGTAACCGGTTTCACGACTGAGTCAATCCTATGACGCCTGTTTTGTTGTCGCTGGGGATAAGAGGCTAAAAGATGAAATAAAGCAGCCTGTTCAGAGAATAGACGCGGCAAATTTGATGTGCGGAGTTATAGCAAGGCGTGATTTTACGGCAGCCACACGCTATGCGTAGGAGCGCAACATCCCGGCATTGAACCGTAGTGTCAGGGACTGACACTCCGATAACGATCCTTCGTGACGACGAGAAGACGATTGTATTGTATGGGGACGCCTCAGCTGTCCACTAAGGCCGCCTTCTGTTGTTCACCCAGTAACTTCAGGGCAACAATCGACGCGTTTTTCACGTGTTGCGAGGCGTACTTCCGTGCGGCCTCGGCATCGCGTGACTGTAAAGCCTTCGTGAGTGCATCGATTTCTGCAAGGCTCTGGGAAATCCGTTCGGGGTGCATAAGAGACGTTGCGCGCAGAATATTGATGCGTGAGAAAAGGCTCTGGAGGACCTCCCGCACCAGCGTGTTGCCACAGCGCCCGAGCATGATCGAATAAAGACGGCTTTTGGCTTCAAGCACCTCGGCCGTTTCGCCAGCAAGTGCGTGGCCGCGCAGAACCGCCGCTTCGCGGCCAAAGGCATTCAAGTCTTCATCCGAGCCACGCGTTGCAAATTCCTGGGCAGCAAAACCTTCCAGCAATTCACGAAGCGCGTAAATTTCGCCGGCTTCTTCAAGCGAAATGCTGGCGACAACTGGCCCCTTGTGGGGGACGATTTCCACCAGCTTTTCCGCTTCGAGCTTGCGCAGTGCCTCGCGCAGAGAAGTCCGGCTTACACCAAGCTCCTCGCACAATTCACGCTCGACGAGGCGGCTGCCCGGAGCATATCGACCCGAGGTGATGCCGTCTCGTACGGCGTTTTCTATCTGCCGGCGGAGCGTATCCGCTTGCAAGGCAACCCCACGCACAACCATCAGTAATTCCTATATTACATTATGACCATCCGACATTTACATGATCCGCAGGTCTGTAACAAGTTGTGTCCGCCGACGATAAAGACCCGTAGTCTACACGTGGAATGCCGTACCGGACGGTGATCAGGCACCTGCAGATGCGAATTGCTCGGCCGTCACTTCTTCTTCCCACACGGTCTTGCCGATAGAAACGGCAGTGTGAAGGAGGTAGCTCGTGGCCGTTGCACCGTGCCAGTGACGCTCTCCCTCTGGAATCCAGACAATATCTCCCACACGAATACGTTGAGCTTGTTCACCATCCACACAAACCCAGCCTTCGCCGGCAACAACGGTCAGCACCTGCCCGGTCTCATGGGTGTGCCAGTAGGTACGTGCACCGGGCGTGAAGAACACATTGTTGATTGTCACGCCATCGGTCGTCGGCATGATCGGGTCAGCATGAACCGTTCCCGTAAATGTCGAAGATCTAACTTCGGAAACCGCGCCAGTCTGGCGGCCATGGAAAATCTTCATCACATCAGTCCTTTTTGTTGTGCAGGCGAACGCCGCCCGAAATGTCCCCGATTGCATCAACGACGCGATTGCTGATCACATCGCCATAACCAAGCGCAGTCGCAAGACCAAAGCTGGCCATGGGCCCGGCAGAGTTGAGAGACGAAACGCCTAGTTCGTGTAACATGTCACAATAGAGCAAAACATCCTTGGTCATCAGCTTGCTGGTCAGGCCGCCTTCCAGATAATCACCGTCGACAATCTTAGGGAAGCGGTTCAGCGTTGCGAAGTTAACACCACTGCTGGCATTGAGCACATCCAGCAGCTTGTGCAGATCAAGACCGGCCTTCTTGCCCGCCACCATGACTTCCGCCGTCGCAGCAAGGCTGACGGCGTTGAGGAAATTGTTGAGAAGCTTGGCGGTGTGACCCGCGCCGCAGTCGCCCATGACGATCACTTTGCTGGCAATCAGCGAAAACACGGGCTGCAACCGTTCAATGGCGCCGGCGTCGCCGCCCACCATCAGCGTCAGGGCGCCTTTTTCGGCAGCGGCAGCGCCACCGGAAATTCCGGCATCAACCAGGAACGCACCCTTTTCCGCAAAAAGACGGGCAAGTCTTTTGGTCGAGGCGGCCGACGCCGTGCTCATATCCGCAACAACCTGTCCGGGGCGGATATGCTGGAGAACTCCATCTTCGCCCTCCACGACACGTTCGATCACGACGCTGTCAGGCAAAGAAAGCAGGATGATATCTGCGCCTTCCATCACCTCCCGAATGCTTTGGGGCGGTGTCGCACCAAAACGCGCTGCTGCCTGCGCATCCTTGTCGTAACCGAGGACTTCGACGCCGCCTGCCACGATGCAGCGCGTCATGCGTCCTCCCATATTGCCAAGTCCGATAAATCCCACTTGCGGATTAGACATCCTGCTTATCCTCGATACAGCACCCAATTCCGTTGCCAGAATGCTGGCATTGCGGGCGCGTTTTCCTCACTCACGCTCATCCATCGCCAATGGCACTGGCGCGCGGACAGTTCATTTGCCGCTTCCGTTCAAGGCTTCACCAGCCTTTGCCTGCTCTGCCTGCCATTCCTTGATGGCCGTGCTGGCAGTTCTGAACGCGGCAAGAGCCGCCGGAGCGCCGCAATAGACCATGGCCTGCAACAAAACGGCCTGGATCTGGTCTGGTGTCACGCCGTTGCGCAAGGCACCGCGCACATGCACCGCCAGTTCGTGGTGCTGGTTCATGGCCGTCAGCATGGCGAGATTGAGCATGCTACGGGTTTCAAACGGTAACCGTTCGTCGCCCCAGACCTCACCCCAGCAATATTCCGTGACTAGCCTCTGGGCTGGCCGGTTGAAATCGTCAGCATTTTCCCACGACTTTTCGACGTGGGCTGCGCCCAGCACGCGTTTGCGGTTCTGGAACCCTTTGGCGAAGATTTCGCTTTCAGTTGGCATTCCGATGTGCCTCCCTCGTTATCACTGTTATTGCTATCGGGCTGACCTGGATGACCGTGCTCATTCGCCGGCTCCGTATCCAATCATCGCCTTGGTTTCGAGATACTCGCGCAGTCCCGCCTCGCCCCATTCGCGGCCATTGCCCGAGCGGCCAAAACCACCGAATGGCGCACCGAAGTCAGCAGGCGGATAATTGATATGCACCTGACCACCATTGAGCCGCCGGGCAATAGCTCGCGCCCGCTCACGGTCTGCCGACTGGACATAGGCGGCAAGGCCGTAAAATGTGCCATTGGCAATGGCGACGGCTTCATCTTCACTCCGATAGGGAATGATCGACAGAACCGGACCAAAGATTTCTTCCTGCGCAATGGCCATGTCCGGCCCAACATCGCTGAACACTGTCGGGCGCACATAATAGCCGTCTGGCAGACCTTCAGGACGTTCAGCACCGCCAGCAACAAGTGTTGCTCCTTCTGCCACACCACTGTTGATGAAGCTCAGGACACGATCAAACTGGCTGCGATTGACGACCGGGCCGAGCTGGGTATCGGCGGCATCCGTCGGTCCAAGACGATAGGCATCCGCGGCGTCCGCGGCGATTTTGGACGCGCGGTCCATCAGATGCGCGGGCACCAGCATACGGGTGGGGATCGAGCAGGATTGGCCCGAATTGGTAAAGCAGGCCGCCACGCCTCGACGCACAGCATCTTCAAGATCAACGTCATCAAGCAGAATATTGGCCGACTTGCCGCCCAGTTCCTGCGCGACCCGTTTGACCGTCGGAGCCGCTGCCCGCGCCACCTCGATGCCAGCACGGGTCGAACCGGTAAAGGACACCATGGCAATGTCGTCATGGGCTGCAATGGCAGAGCCAACCGTTGGACCATCGCCGTTGACGAGATTGAAGACACCGGGAGGCACACCCGCCTCATGCAAGACTTCGGCAAATAGAACCGTGCTGATGGCGGAGAATTCGCTGGGCTTCAGAACCATCGTGCAGCCAGCAGCAAGTGCTGGCCCTACCTTCACGATGACCTGATTGACCGGCCAGTTCCAAGGCGTGATCAGACCACAGACGCCAACCGGCTGGTGCCGCAGGCGCGTGCCGCTATCCATGTCCTCTTCGAAACGAAAGTCTCTCAGGACCTTCAGCAGCGCCTCGATATGCAAAGGTCCACGCGCCGCCTGCCCCTTTGTTGCAAAGGTAATGGGCGAACCCATTTCCACACGCATCGCTTCGGCAAACTCATCATAACGACTGTTATAGGCAGCAAGAATCCGCTCAAGCAAAGCAATGCGTTCTTCGACGGTCGTGGCGGCAAAGGCCGGTGCTGCACGTTTGGCGGCCGCCACGGCTCTGTCAACATCCGCTTCATTGCCGAGAGACAGCCGACCAATGACCTTTTCGGTTGAGGGATCGATGAGATCCATGGTGCTGCCACCAACTGGCTCAACCCAGGCACCATCAATATAAAACTTGTCCAGGACGATCATGGCGAAACCCTCAATCCTGTTCCTGCTCGAGCAGGCGATACATTTCGGTGTGATCAGCAGTTGGGCCGACCTCGCCTGCCTGCTCATGCCAGAGGTCGATACCGTTGCGTCCGAAGGTCAGCGGATAATCAACCGATTGCGCCAAGGCACGGGCAATGCCCAGATCCTTGTCCATGAGATGCAGTGAAAAACCGGACCCGTAGGTGCCCGACAACATAAATTGTTTGACCTTGTTTTCAGACGTATTGCTCTTGCCGGATGAGGCGTTGAGCACATCCGTCATCGCCTCAGGCGAAATGCCAAAGCGCTGTGCAACATGCAGCGCCTCAACCGTCACCATCAGCCCGCACGCTGACACGAAGTTGTTGAGCGCCTTGGCCGCATGGCCAGACCCGGCCGGACCGATAAACAGAATGGAGCCGCCCATTGCTTCAAGCACCGGCATGGTCTCGGCTTTCACTGTTTCCTTGCCACCCACGAGAATGGCAAGTGTGCCCTCCCGGGCTCGCTTGACGCCACCGGAAACCGGAGCATCAAGATATTCCAGCCCCTGAGCTTCGAGCGTTGCCGCCAGATCACGCGACCGCACCGGCTCGGACGAACTCATGTCGACGACCAGCGAGCCCTTGCGCAGCGCTGCTGCCCAACCATTTTCCAGAAGAACCGTTTCAACGATCTTGGAATTCGGCAGCATGGTGATCAGAACATCAACCTCACCCGCCACATCTTTCGTTAATGGCGATACGGATAGCTCATCACAGATCGCGCTGACCCGCGCCGGATCTGCGTCCGCCACCAGAATGCGAAATCCTGCCTTAACCAGGCATGCACACATCGGCGCGCCCATCATTCCCAATCCAATGAAGCCTATTGTTTTTCCGGCCATCTGATTGTCTAACCTCACCTGTTTTCATCGCGCTCCGGCCCAATGCCAGAAGTGGTTTTAAAACCTGCCGTTAACGCAGGGCGGAAAAATCCGTTGGAGCAAGGAAACTGTTTTCCACCCGTGCAACGATCGGGCGTTCGCGTTCGGTTTCCGCACGCGCAGCGATCCAGTCAGCGTCGGCCTGGAATGCGTTCCAGCGCTCTTCACGTTCGGCCATGCTTTTCCATTTGAGAATGTAACCGAGCGTGTGATTGTCACTGCCGACAAGCGTCGTCCAGAAACCCACCTGTTCGATGCCATATTTGTCGAAGAAGCCGAGCGTATGGCTACGGAAACGGTCGAGAAGAGCTGGCAGTCTGGTGGGGGCGCAGTAGTAGACACGCATTTCAAGGATCATCGGATTTTCCTCCCGGATCATCAATCAAGTTTACGTTACATTGCAGTAATACAATATGTCGATAATACAAAATTATCGATCAGATTGTTAATTCGTCGACATCCAGTTTGGCAACCATGCCTTCGGTCTGATTGCTGTAAGCCGGATATCGTTTGAGCACCTCCGGATCGTGCCCGGGAACAATCAGGCGCTTCTCACCGGCCAGCTGCATCAGCCGTCCGTAGCCAGCGATCGTCTGTGAAACGCTGTCGCAAGTCGGGAAAACCCGGCCGGAATTCATATGAGCGTAGTGGTGGGACGCGTCAGAGGCGAGCACGACTGCGCCACGCGCCGTGTTGACACGCACGCATTGAAGGCCGCGCGAATGGCCACCGATATGATGTACGGAAACGCCGGGAAAAAGCTGGTCGTCCCCATTTGCAAAAGCGACCTTGCCTGCGTAAACGCGGCGCACCATGCCCGTCACATCCTCGGCCTCATATGGGTGGTTTAGCGTGTGGTGACACATGCAGGGACCGGTCGCGTATTGCATCTCGCTTTCCTGCATATGGAAGCAGGCATTGGGGAACATGTCGTTGTTGCCGGCATGGTCGTAATGCATATGGGTAATGATGACGTGCTGTACGCTGGCGCAATCCACACCCACGGCCGAAAGGGCCTGATTGACGGGTGTGGTCAGTTCGCGCGCTCGGCGATTGCCGCTGTCCGGATTAAAGCCGGTATCGACAATGATGGTGCGCTTGTCATTGCGGATCACCCACACAAAATAGTCGAGTGGCATCGGCCGGTCATGTTCATCACCGCCGATGAAATTCTGCGAAGATTGCCGCCCGTTATGGGCATATTTCACGGCAAGAACTTCATATGTCTCGTCAGCCATTCCATCCTCTTTACGCTTGCAGCGCGCGGCGCAGTATCCAGAGCCGGGGCGGGTTGAACCGCCCCGGTTATGACGTCCTCACCCGGACACGATGTCCGGACTAGCATCATCATTTCGGCCAGATCGGCTTTGCAAGCGCCAGATCGTCAGGATAAACGGTAACCGGAATACCCTTCTGCCACTGGATGATCGTCAGGCTGGCGCCTTCGCGATGGCCCTTGTCGTCAAAGCTTAGCGTACCGCCGGGGAAATATTTGGCCGGACCGGCATTCAGCGTTCTCAACGCTTCACCAAGAGCGGCACGGTCACGGCTGCAGCTCTTGTCCAGTGCATCCTTGAACAACCAGATATCGCCATAGGTCGAGATGGCATTCTGCGTCATCCATGGCTCGCCATACTTTTCGTTCAGACGCTTGATCAGGTCTTCCTGACCTTTGGTGCCCCAGTTCGCCACCGCTGACATCACGCCTTCAAGCAGGTCGGCCTGCATGGTGTTGAGTACTTCCGGTTCGGCAATAGCAATACCAAAGGAAACCACAGGTGTGTTGACCCGGAACTCCTTCATCTTCTCAAGGATCAGCTTGCTGTCTGAGATAACCGTCGGCAGGAAAAACAGCAGATCCGGCTTTTGCTGCCGCACTTGCTGCACAAGCGAGGTCGCGTCCGCCAGCGGCGGCGTGAACACCTGCTCGAAGGACAGGTCAAGGCCAACATCCTTCAGAAGACCCTTCTTCATGCGATCAACAGAGGCAAGCGATGCAGCCGTGTTATCGGTGATGATCGCCACGGTCTTTGGACGCGTGCCGGTTTGCTGCTCGGCAAGGTCAAGGATGATCGGCAATGCGATTTGTGCCTGCACACCCGCGGTCGCAGAAGTCTGGAAGATGTTCTTGAAACCGCGGCTGGTGATGAGGTCGGAATAGGACAAGGTCAGAAGCGGCAGATTAGCACGTTCCGTTACTTCGCTGACCGCGAGCGTGAACGAGCTCAGATAAGCGCCAGTTGCTCCGACAAGGCCCGGAAAGTCCGCAACCATGCGCTGGGCAGAGTTGGTGGCTTTTTCAACGGAATCGCCTGAATCGATAGTGACAAGCTGTAGAGGCGCGCCGCCCAGGCAAGCGATGCCGCCGGCTTTATTGACGTCCTCGACTGCCATTTCGGCGCCCATTTTCATGACCTGACCCGGACGGGCATAAATGCCCGATGTCGGCGCGATCAAACCAATCTGGATTGGTTCTGCCGTCTGGGCCTGCGCCAAACCGGCATTCAGCACTGTTGATGCCAGTGCTGCTGTCAGAAAGAATTTTGCATTGCTTTTCATGTGTTCACTCCTCCACACATTATTGCTTTGTTACATTCCAAGATATGCCTGACGGACGCGGTCGTCGGCCTTCAGCGCCTCTCCGTCTCCCTCGAGCACAATTCGTCCCGTTTCCAGAACGTATCCGCGATCTGCAAATTGCAGGGCCTCGGCGACCCGCTGCTCCACCAGCAGGATCGAAAGACCTATGTCACGCCTGATCTCCATCATCTTGTCGAACACAAGATCGGCGGTGGATGGAGCAAGTCCCATGGATGGCTCATCAAGCATCAAAAGCTTTGGAGATGATGCCAAACCACGACCTATGGCCAGCATCTGCTGCTGACCGCCCGACAATGTGCCGGCATACTGGCCAGCACGCTCCTTCAGCACCGGAAACCAGGTGTATATGCGCTCAAGATTTTCTTTCCATTCGCGGCGGCCCTTTTCGGTCGCGGCACCCATTTCCAGATTTTCAAGCACCGTCATCGACGGAAACACCTGCCGTCCCTCTGGAACATGGGCGATGCCCAGATGTGGTCGACTGGATGGCTCAAGGTTGGAAATATCCTGTCCCTCGCAGAGAATGCGACCACCGCGTAATGGAACGATCCCAGAAATTGCCTTGAACAACGTGGTCTTGCCCGCACCATTCGGACCGACAACCGAGATGAACTGGCCCTGGCCGATCGTGAGTGACACGCCGTGCAGAACCGCGATGGATGATGAATAGCCGGCGGTGATGTCTTCGATCTCAAGCATTTGCCACCCATTTCTTTCCAAGATAGGCCTCGATAACCCGTGAATCCCGGGTAACTTCCTGCGGCAGTCCTTCGGTAATGACCTGCCCGTGATCGAGCACAAGGAAGCGATCAACCAGCTGAACCATGGCATGCATCGTGTGCTCGATAATCACGACCGTGACACCTGACGCTGACAGCCGACGGATAACGGCAACCACTTCGACCGCCTCTTCCTTGCCAAGCCCTGCCAATGTCTCATCCAGCAACAGGATGTGTGGTTTTCCGGCCAAAGCGCGGGCAAGTTCCATCAGGCGCAGGTCCTTGGTCGAGAGACCCCCAGCAAGCTGGTGCGCGATATACAACAATCCGACCTGACGAAGTGCATCGTCAGCAATGGTTTCTGCCTCTTCCTCGCTTTTTGCGGTGACGTAAGAGCCGACCTTCACGTTGTCACGCACACTCATGCGGGTGAACGGACGCATGATCTGGAATGTGCGGCCGACACCGGCCTGACACAGTTCATGCGGTTTGCGACGCGCCATGTTGACGCCGTCAACCATCACCTCGCCCTCGCTTGGCAACTGAAAGCCGTTGAGCAGATTGAACAGCGTGGTCTTGCCGGCACCGTTCGGGCCGATAATGCCGAGGATCATGCCCTTGTTGACCTGGAAGCTGACATTCTGCACGGCTTTCAGACCACCGAAGTTCTTCGACATATTGCGCACGTCGAGGACGATTTCGGGGTTGAGTCCACGGGTTTCCCGGGCAGGAAGCGGTGTGACATTGGCAGCCACCGGCTGATCGGCGATCACAGGTGACGTTTCTTCCTTGCGGCTACGCAAACGGTCACGAATTTTCCAGAACATGCCCTCCGGTGCCGCAGTGATCAGAACCACGATGGCAACACCGTAAACCACGCCCTGAATACCGGGCAGGAAGTTGCCGAGTTCCGCGTGCAGGACTTCGGCAATCGGGATCAGGAAGGACGCACCGATAATCGGTCCCCACAAGGTACCCGCACCACCGAACATCGTCACAGTCAGCGCCTGCGCAGAAACTAGCATGCCAAATACCGACTGCGGTGTGATGACGAGAATGACGACGGCATAGAGCGACCCGGCCATCGCGGCAATGGCACCGCTCAGCGCGATAGCTTTGAGTTTCCATCGCAGGGTATCAATACCGGCAGCCTCGGCAGCTGCCTCGTTCTGCTTGATGGCGATAAGCGCCATGCCGAAACGAGAGGCTTCGATTGCGCGCGACAGCACGACAACGGCGCAGAGGAAGACCATGGCAATCAGCGTGTAGACCCGACCATCCGTGAACTGCATGTAAGCGGCAGGATTGTCGTGGACACGTGGAATGCTGACTTCAGGAAAACCAAGCCATTGGAAGACGTACATCAGTGCCAGCGGATAGGCGAGCATACTGAGCGCGAAGTAGTGGCCGCGCAGCTTGAAGGTTGGAAAACCAATCAGAACACCGGCAACCGCGCCGATCAGACCCGACACAAAGAACATCAGCCAGGGCGACAGACCCCAGTAGATTTGTGCAAGCACGGTGGCAAAGGCGCCTATGCCGAAAAAGCTGGCATGGCCGAAGGACACAAGCCCGGTATAACCGCTGAAGATGTTCCAGCTCAGGCCAAAAATGGCCCAGATCAGTACCAGCGTCAAAATGAGTTGGTAGTAGGAATTGGTCACAAAGATCGCAAGCACCATGTAGCCAAGCGCTAACGCGAAGAAGACCCTGATAGATTTGAGAACAGACATATTCATCAGGTTCTCTCCACGTTGCGGCCGAACAGGCCTTGGGGTCGCAGCATGACAACCAGCAGGAAGCACACGAAGATTGTCGCATTCTGCAACTGGGTGGGCAGGACGAGTGTCGAGAACTGCTGGATGAGACCAATCAGCATGCCGCCCCAGAAGGCACCGATGACGCTGCCGATGCCGCCGAGAACAACACCCGCATACATGATGATGACGTATTCGAGACCGACGAACGGGCTGAACGGATAGTTGGTGGCAAGCAGACCGCCGGCCATCGCCGTAACCGCAGTACCAATGGCGAAGGCCACACGGTGCGACTTGTCGACATTGATGCCCATATAGGTCGCAGCTTCAGCATTGTCGGCCGCAGCACGTAGTGACTTGCCAAGGAAGGTGCGTTGTATCAGCAGCCACAGGCCGATGATGGCGACGGCCGAAAACAGCGCCGTCAGCACACGCGACTTGTTGAAGAACAGCAGGATCGGCATGCTTTCACCAAACGGTTCAAGTGCCCATGCGTCACTCGACAGCGGTGTGCGGATCGATACCAGATCGGCACCAAACAGGATCATCGCGCCATTCTGCAGGATAAGGGCAATACCAAGCGTCAGGATGAGCTGTGCGTAGTGGCCGTCGGCCTCCATGCCCACAGTCCGTGTTCCCGTCACCCGACGGATCATCAAACGGTGGATGATCCAGCCGAACAGGAACATCGCAGGCGCTGCTGCCATGACGGCAACATAGGCGCCAAGTTCAGCACCGAAAAAGGCCTGAATGCCAAAAGCGCCGAACGCGAAATAAGTCGCGTACATGCCGAGCATCATGAAATCGCCTTGGGCGAAGTTAATCACGCGCATGATGCCGAAGATCATAGCCAGACCCACGCACATCATCCCGTAAAGCGCACCAACCAGCACACCTGTAATCAGGAGCTGCAAGATGCTCTCAATCAATATCTGAAAGTCGCTCATACGGCTCTTTCTCCTCCTCCAGTTCGGCATAATTGTTCCAGCGCCGCTACAGCGCGTGCGCTGGCCCCGCTCTTCGTCAGGTTTTCAATGGCAAGTTCGATTTGCTGCGCTTGTTGTTTGCCCAGGCGAATTGCCGCGGCATCGGCCAATCTCTTGCGAACCAGTTCTGGCGACGCTGAACGCACATCATCAAGGAGTTCAACGATCACCTCACCCCGCTTCGTCTCTAACCGGAGTTCCGCGCCCTGACGGGCCGGAAAGGCTCCATCCAGCCAATCGGAAACCGTGATGGTCGTGCGGTCGATCAGGTCTGTGATCGCTGCATCATTGAGCAGCGCATAATTGGCCTGAGCAATCTCGCCACGGGCAATCGTCGCGGCCATGCCAAAGAAAATACTCATCTTTGCCTGCAACGGCGTCTCAAATGGACCGCGATAATTGCAGCCCGGATAATTCAGCGCGGCGTTGTAGGTCGACAGGTGGATCTTCTCGACGCTATCGCCATCTCCCACCCGGTTGATGGCTGCCAAAGCCACCTGACAAGGTGACTGTGCAAAATTGCAGGCAGGCACTTCCTTGTTGAAAACCGCCATGATTTCAAACGTGCCATTTGGATAAAGCGAGATACGCTCAGTCGGCAGCGGAATGCCAAATGCGGGAAACAGGCCGGCAACACCATCAAGCGCGCTGTCTGACCCTTTGGCACCGAGTGCGGCAAGTTTCACAGCACTCAGTGCATTGCGGGCCGCAAAACCGGGGTGAAAATACATGTCGTCAGCGCCGCTATGCGGCCATTCGTTGAGACCACCAAAGGCATTTGCAGCAAGCGCCAGCGCGTTGACTGTCTTGTCCTGATCGAGACCAAGCAATATTGCGCCAGCCAGTGCGCCTGAAAGTGGGCCTATCAGGCCCGTGGGACGAAAACGCCGCGCCATATCTGGCGTTATCAGCGCCCGCCCGACCCGACCGCCGATTTCATAACCCGCAATAGCTGCTTCCAGTGGATCTGCGACAAGGTCAGGGTTTTCGGCAACGAGCGCCAGAACAACAGGCCAGACCACGACACCCATGTGGCTGATACTGCCGGCATGCATGTCTTCGCGCACCAGGCCGTGGCCACGAACGCTATTGGCGAAGGCTGCATCCAATGCACCAACAGTCGCCGCCTCACCAATCACGGCGCACGGGCCATTGCCGCCAACCGCGACAGCCAGTGCCTGCCTGCTCCACGGTAGATCGGCAGCCTCGATTGCGCAGGAGATGAAGTCGGCAAGGCAGGTGGCTGCCTTTGCCCGGACCTCGTCCGGGAAGCCGCCTTCAGGTTTTGCCTGAGCGACAAGTTCGCGCAATAGCGCATTGCTTCTCATTGAACTCTCTCCCTTTTGGCCCTTGGTCAGCCCGCCTGAAGGCAGGCATGAGCAAGGGTTCGGGCGCCCAGAAAGGGACAGCCCGCCTCCATTCATGCAAATTGGCAAACCCGTCGCGGCCGCGCTTCAAGCGCCCGCGATTGACATTCCACAGTCGATTTTCAGAGATACGCCGGTAATGCAGCGCGCATCATCCGAGGCCAGAAACACCACGGCATTGGCAACATCTTCCGCCTCAGGCAAACGGCCGAGCAGCGACTTCGCCTCCCGTTGCGCCCAGCCAGCATCCGTAATGACTGCGCTGGCTCCGGGCGTGCGCACCGAGCCGGGCGCAACAGCATTCACCCGCACACCCTTGGCGCCCAGTTCGGCAGCCTGTTGGCGCGTGAAAGCATCGATTGCGCCCTTGATTGTCGTGTAAACCGAGGTGCGGCCAACAGCCATCGAAACAGCAATGGATGAGAGATTGATGATGCTGCCGTTTGCGCTCTTCTCAATGAACGGCGTCGCCGCCTGCGTTGCCCAGAGAAAACCCTTGATGCCAACATCCAGCATCCGGTGCACTTCATGTTCGGGAAATTCTGCCAGTGGCGAATAATGGAAAACAACGGCATTGTTGACGAGAATGTCGAGACCGCCATCTGCGGCAAATGTATTAATCGCCTTATGAACGGCCTGACGGTCGCTGACATCGCAGGCCAGAGCGACAAGATCAACATCCGCATTTTCGGAGATCACAACGTCCAAACGTCCTGCATCATTATCGAGGACGCCAACGGTGGCCCCAGCTTTTGCAAGACCAACTGCGATAGCAAGACCGATACCGTTCGCGCCTCCGGTGACAACAGCACGCAATCCCTCCAGTGCCGGCATGCAAACCTCCCCTTTTGCGTTACCTAATCCTTAAAATGGGTAATATCACAAAATGACAATAATACAATCATAAAATTCGCACCACTTGACCACCCTGTCCCACTAAGTGCACGGCAGGCGACTGTCTTATCGTATCCGCAATAGGATGAGGCAAAACCACCACCGCTTGCCCGGGCCTAAAATCGTGAAAGGCCTTATTTCGCACCGTCTTTCAGGCGATGGCAAACAACGCATTATTAATAACAGATATATAATATACATACATTTGGAGCGATCCTCACCGATTACCGGTACCGAGGGTTGTCCGCTCCAAGTCACGGCAACTTCGAGGAGGAGTATTCCGTGACTTCATATGGGGGAGCGTCATGATTTTCAGATCTGCCACAAGCCGCAATATTTTCTCTGTTGCAGCAGCTGGGGTGCTGACAACAGCGGCTGCGGCTGGAATTCTATTCTCGATCACCTACAGCGACATGCGGGAAGCGAGCATCACTCGCATGAAACAGATCACGGAATCGGGTGCCGCCGGGATCGCCAAGGATATGAGCAGCGCCGTCCAGGTGGCGAGCGGCATTCGCTCCAGCCTGACAGCGATGCAAACCGCGCAAAAGGCCGATCGTACAGCGGCTGATGCCATGCTAACCGCAACCCTTCGCGACAACCCCGCCCTTCTGGCCACATGGACAGCTTGGGAGCCGAACGCTTTCGACGGCCATGACGTCGATAACACCGGGCAGACGGGGCATGATGCGACAGGACGTTACGTTCCTTACATGTCGCGCAGCGGCGACAAGATCGCACACGATCCACTTGTGGACTACACCGTACCTGGCGTTGGCGACTATTACCTTCTGGCCCGCGACAGCCAGAAAACGGTTGTCATTGAACCCTATGAATACCCGGTTGATGGCAAGACCGTGCTCATCACATCCGTTGCCATGCCGATTATTGAAGATCGCAAATCTGTTGGCGTTGCAGGCATCGACATCTCGCTCGCCGCCGCAAACGAAACAATTTCAAAAATCCATCCGATGGATACCGGTTTTCTGGCGCTGGTAACTGCCAAGGGCAATATTATCAGCCACCCGGACAAGGCACTGGTCGGAAAATCCATATCCAATGCAGGCGATGCTGTTGCAGGTTGGGCCAATATCATCGCCAATTCCGGAACCGAAGAGGAGATGACGGCGCCGGATGGCACCACCTATTTCTCGATTGCCGCTCCGGTCAAACTCACACCCGAGATGAATTGGTATGCGATTGCCTTTATCCCGAAAGACACGGTCTTTGCCGGTCTCTATAGCATGATGTGGAGTGCAGCTTTCATTACCGCCGGGGCGATTGCGCTGCTTGGTCTTTCCGGTTGGCTGATTGCCCGTCGCTTCATTGGCCGCATTGCCAATGTGATCGGTGAAACCAACGAAATTGCCAGCGGCAATCTGAATGTCGATCTTCGTGACCGTGAAAAGCATGACGAGATTGGTGACCTGTCACGTTCTCTTGAAATCTTGCTTCAGAACAACCGCCGCCGTGTGGAACTCGAAGCCGAGGCCGAGGCAGGACGCGCAGCGCAAGAGGCGGAGCGTCTCGAACGTGAGCGGATCAATTCCGCGCAGGAAGAAGAAGTCCGATTTGCTGTAACCCGACTGGCTGGTGGACTGGAGCGGCTGTCCGAAGGTGACATGACCGTGCGCCTCGACGAATCCTTCTGTCAGGCGCTCGACGGAATTCGCGGCAACTTCAACCATTCCGTGGAGAAATTGCAGGCGGCAATGTTGTCGTTCCGCGACAACGCCTCAACAATCCAATCCGGCTCGGAAGAAATTCGCAACGCCGCGGACAATCTTGCCCGCCGCACCGAACAGCAGGCGGCATCGGTCGAACAGACAGCTGCAGCATTGGAGCAGATCACCACATCGGTGAGAGATTCGACCGCGCGTGCTGAAGAAGCCGGCAATCTCGTCACACGCACGCGGCTTGGTGCTGAGAAATCCGGCGATGTGATGCGCGAAGCCGTCAATGCAATGAGTGAGATCGAAAACTCCTCGCAATCCATCTCCAACATCATCAGCGTCATTGATGAAATTGCCTTCCAGACTAACCTACTCGCCCTCAATGCCGGCGTTGAGGCCGCCCGTGCCGGTGAGGCCGGCAAGGGTTTTGCGGTGGTCGCGCAGGAAGTTCGTGAACTTGCCCAACGCTCGGCGCAGGCAGCAAAGGAAATCAAGAGCCTGATTTCCTCATCTGGTGATCATGTAAAACGTGGTGTCTCATTGGTTGGACAGACCGGCACAGCGCTGCAGGCGATTGTCGCGGAGGTTCAGCAGATCAACCAGAATGTCCTGGCGATTGTGCAATCCGCGCGCGAACAATCAACCGGTCTGCAGGAGATCAACGCTGCGGTGAACCAGATGGACCAGGCCACCCAGCAGAACGCTGCAATGGTTGAGGAATCCAACGCCGCCTCCCATACGTTGGTAACGGAGGTCTCTGCCCTCTCCAACCGCCTTGGCCAGTTCCGGCTGACCCAAACGCATAATGTTTCCCCGATACAGTACCGGGGCGCAGCGTAGGTCTTTCTACCAACTATCCATGCCCACCAATCCGGCCGTGTCCGCACGGCCGGAATTTTTATGGCCGCTGACAGGACCAACAGTTATCTTGTTGTTGCGCGACCACTGACGACATTCGTCACTTTACTTTGCCGGTGAATTCCTCGAAAAATGTCGCATGCCGTTCAGGTTCATTCATACCGCCGACCTTCATCTCGATTCTCCACTCCGCTCTCTGGCATTGCGAAACAGCGATCTTGCCGAGCTGATTGGTGACGCCACACGGCAAGCTTTTGCAGCCATCGTCGATCTGTGTATCGATGAGCAGGTCAACGCGCTGGTTATTGCCGGTGATCTCTATGACGGTGACCAGACCTCGATGAAAACTGCGCGCTTTCTGGCAAGCCAGATGCGTCGGCTGCATGAGGCAGGCATCGCCACCTTTGTCATCCGTGGCAATCACGATGCCCTGTCCCGCATCACCCAGGAATTGATCATGCCACCTTCCGTCACCGTATTTGGCGGACGGCCCCAGACCATTGATTTTGCCCATGGGGACCTCACGCTCGCCGTTCATGGCCTGAGCTTTGCCAAACCGCATGCGCCGGAAAGCCTTCTCGAGAAATATCATCGCCCCACACCGGACGCGGTGAATATCGGCATCATGCATACAAGTTTGGCCGGAGCGCCCGGTCATGATCTTTACGCGCCATGCAAGGTATCTGACCTGCACGACTGGAATTTCGACTATTGGGCTCTTGGACACGTCCATGCCCGCACACAGCATAAGGGTGAGCGCACCGTCATCATGCCGGGCATGCCGCAGGGCCGCGACATCAATGAAAACGGCGAAAAGACCGTCACCCTGGTGACAGTCAACGATGATCGCAGCCTTACCATCGAAGAGCGCGCAACCAGCATCGCACAGTTTGAACGCATCCCGGTGGATCTGTCTTCAGCCGAAACCTGGCGTGAAACCGCAGATCTGATTGAGGCGGCCATGGGCAACGCCCGGGATCAAGCAAACTCAACGCATCTGGTTGGACGCCTGCGACTGACGGGGGCGACACCACTGTCCTTTCAGCTGCGTCGTGATCGGGACCTGTTATTGGCAGAAACCGAACAACGTGCCGAAAGCCTCGGCCGGACCTGGATTGAAAAGATCGAAGTGGCGACGATAGCCCCAGCAAGTGTCACAAGTGGAGATACGGCCGCCGATCCGGTGCTCGAACTTGGCGAGTTGATGCGTAACGACATCATCAAACAGCATGGCATTCGTGAAGCAGTAAGGGATTTGGTCAAGGAATTGCGCGATGATCTTCCACCGGAGGCACGAGCATTCAGTGGTGATAATGAAGTGGCATTTGAAACCTTGATTGACCAGCTTCTCGCGGAAGGCAGTGATGACATCCTCGCCCGGTTAAAACCGGAAGCGTCGGAGATCAACTGATGCGTCTGCGCAGGCTCGATCTCACCCGTTATGGCAAATTTACCGATTATTCGATCGACTTTGGCGAGCACAAAGCCGGCACACCGGACCTGCACATTATCTATGGCCTCAACGAGGCAGGAAAATCGACCTCCCTGAATGCCTATCTCGATCTGCTGTTCGGCATCGAAGAACGCACGCGATACGGTTTCCTGCATCAAGGCAAGGCGATGGAAATTGGTGCCTGCCTCGAATTCGACGGTCAGGCCCAAGAATTCAAACGTATCAAGCAGCGCAACAATTCACTGTTGAACGAACAGGGCCAACCGCTCAATGAGGGCGCGCTCAGTGTTCCGCTTGCCGGTCTGAGCCGTGATGCTTATCGCATGATGTTTTCCCTCGACGACCAGACGCTGGAAGATGGCGGCAATGCCATTCTGGAAAGCAAGGGCGATCTGGGCGAATTGCTGTTTTCAGCCAGTGCCGGCCTTGCGGGCGTCAGTTCCATTCTCGAAGCGGCCACCAGTGAAGCGGATGGTATTTTCCGCAAGCGCGCAAGTTCGACAAAAATTGCCAGCCTCAAGCGACAAATCGCAGACCTTAAATCGCAGCGCGACGAAATCGATACGCAGGCTTCTGCCTATCGGGCCCTGACGGCAGAACTGGAACAGGCCGAGGCGGCCTATGACGCCGTGATAAAGGAGATTAGTGCCGCAAAAACACGGCAGGATGAGATTGCGCGCGTTCTGCGCACCCATCCGCTGGTTGGCGAATACAACCGCGGCAAAGACCAGCTTTTGCACTATGATGATTTGCCAAGGCCACCAGACGAATGGGCAACGGCACTCCCCAATCTCGTTGTCGAAGAGGCGCGCTTTCAGACGCGGTTGACCGGCCTTGACCAACGCGAACAAACACTTCGCGGCGAGCTGGCCCAACTGGTTACCGATGAGCATCTATTGGCCACTGCCGAACGGATCGATCAGCTGGCCGATGCTGCAGCACGTTATGCCACGGCAGAGGAGGATTTGCCGAAAAGAAAAGAGGCATTGTCGCAGGCAACCCGCAAGCTCGACATGATCCTGGCATCCTTGGGGCATACCGACGTTAAGGACCCTAAAGCACTGCTGATACAGGCGGCTACGATAGGAATGCTACGCGATCTGATCAGCGAAAAATCAGGCATTGATGTTGCACTGCTGGCTGCTGAAAAAGAACACGTCGCGGCACAACAAGCTCTGGAGAACGAGCAACGCGCCCGTAAAACTCTCGATGTAGCCGACTTTGCACTCAACGCCAGCAGATTGGCACAGCTTCAATCGACGCTGAACCGAGTGCGAAACGGTAATCTGTCTGCGGAATTGCGTCTTGCGGAACGCAATCTGACCACCAAACGTCAGGCTTTCGACGATGCCGTCGCCAGACTTTTCCCATGGTCGGGTGATGGAGACGCCCTCAGACGCATATCCTTACCGTCCGCTGATCGCCGTGAGACATGGAAATTGCGGCTTTCCGCGATCGAGCAACGTCGTGCGCAGATCATCGAACGGCAAAGAGAGCTTACGACCCGCCAGAACGAGGAAAGCGCGAGAATTGCAGCCTTGCGCGCTTCAGCCAGCATTCTGGATGATGAGCAGACCAAGCTCACCCTTGCAGAACGGGACGAGATCTGGACGCAGCACCTGGCCGCACTTGATCGGGAAACCGCCGCGCGTTTTGAAAAACAGATGCGCAAAACCGACGAGGTTGTCACCGCCCGTCTCGACAGAGCCAAGGAGTTGGAAGAACTGCGGTCCCTGACGGCAGCACTCGCTGTAACCACGGCCAATAATGAGCGGCAGCGTCAATTGCTTGAAGAAACGAATGGCGAACTGGCGACGCTGCGCCGCGAAATCCGGTCGGAGACACCTTCTGAAATCGAGCTTCCAATAGACGCCTCCCTTGCCAGTTGGCTGGCGAAAACAAGCCAATGGTCAGAAGGCCACGCCGCCGGATTGGCCGCTTGGGACGATTTACGCCAGACCTTGCAGAGCGTCGAACAGGCAAGTACAGCACTTTCAACGGAACAAGACAGCCTTGTGAAGGCCTTGAGTGCCAGCGGCGTTGATGTGGAAGCGCTCGACATTGCCGCCATGACACAGGTCGCGGAGAACCTGCTCGCCGACCACACGGCATTGCAAACCAAACGAGTGGATGCCGACAAACGCATCGCGGAACGGGAAACGGCTGTTTCTCAGCGCAAGACAACACGTGATGAAGCCGCGACAGCTTCTGAGGAGTGGCAGCGCGGCTGGTCAAATGCGCTGATGACCACGTGGTTTGCGGATCGGCAACACAGCATTGGCGCGGTCAGAGAACTTCTCGACGTTGTCGGTGCCCTGCCCGAAGCCTTGCGTGAACAGGCCGACCTGCACCACCGCATCACATCGATGGAAGCCAACCAGAAATCCTTTGTCGACACTGTCGCGCAAATCTATGAGGTTCTCGGCGACACATGTGACGACACCGATCCTCTCACCGCAGCCAGAACCTTGATCAAGCGTCTTGACGAAGCCAGACACGTCGCCACAAAACGGCAGGAACGGGATCAGTCCCTTGCTGGTCTGGCGCTTGAGCGTGAGAACCTGGACAGCGAGATCGCACTTCACGCCGCACATAAAACCCAGATGACCGAGTTTTTTGGTGTCGAGACACTGGCAGAGGTGCGGCAGGCATTGGACCAGTCTGGCAACAGAGACAAGTTGGTGGCCCAGCAGCACAAGCTGGAACAGCAGATTTTCAGCGAGATGCAGATGCCGTCGCTGGATATTGCCATGGACAGTGCATCCGATGTCGATTTGAGCGAATTACAGCGCGAGCAAGCCGAACTTGTGGCACGCCTTGACGCTCTCGATGAACGCTCAAAGACCCTGTTTGCCAACAAGGCACGTGCGGCCGAGCGCCTGTCGGCGATTGGTGGCGATGATGCCGTCGCACGTCTTGAAGCCCAGCGCCGCACATTGCTGTTGGAGGTCGAAGATCTTGCGCTGCGTTATCTGCGGCTGCGCAGCGGCAATCTGATCGCTGAACATGGCATTCGTGCCTATCGCGACAAACATCGAAGCGCGATGATGAACCGGGCATCAGAGGCGTTTCGACTTATCACCCGCGGAGAATATAACGGCCTTGCAACGCGACCAGACAAAGACAAGGAAGTCCTGATCGGCCTGCCGCGAAACGGCGGCTCCAAGGTTGCCGTTGAAATGTCCAAGGGAACGCAATTTCAGCTGTATCTGGCACTGCGCCTGGCCGGATATGAAGAATTCGCCATGGCTCGCCCGTCCGTGCCGTTTATCGCTGACGACATTATGGAGACCTTCGACGAACCCCGCTCAGAAGAAGTATTCCGGCTGTTCGGGCGGATGGCTGAGGTCGGACAGGTCATCTACCTGACCCACCACAGGCATTTATGCGACATCGCGACCGAGAAACTCCCCTTCGCAAAGGTTCATGAAATTTCCTCTGTAACGGGCTGATCAATCGCTCCAGCACATACAATCCTTGCACAAAAACAAAAACGCGTGCTGCTCCAAAACAAATCTGGCTTGATGCAACACGCGTTTCCTAGGGATAATTATCCCGCTTGCTTAGACTACCAGAGCGAGGTGTGGCGGTTCACATCCTTGTAGAGCAGGTACCGGAAGCGGCCCGGTCCACCGGCATAACACGCTTGCGGGCAGAAAGAGCGCAGCCACATGAAGTCGCCGGCTTCGACCTCGACCCAATCCTGATTGAGCCGGTAAACGGCCTTGCCTTCAAGCACATAAAGGCCGTGTTCCATGACATGGGTTTCCATGAATGGAATGGTCGCGCCTGGCTCAAAGGTCACGATGTTGAGGTGCATGTCGTAACGCACATCATCGGGATCGATGAAACGGGTTGTCGCCCAGCGGCCATCCGTTCCAGGCATGGCCGAGAGCGAGCGCTCATCTTCATGCGCGAAAATCGCTGGCGGAAGTTCCAGTCCTTCAACCTCCTGGAAGACCTTGCGAACCCAGTGAAACTTCACAGCCTCGGTGCCGGGATTGTGCAATTTCCACGATGAACCAGCAGGGATATAGGCAAAGGAACCGCTTCGCAGCGTATGTTCACCGCCATCGTACTCGATGACCATGCCACCCTCGACGACAAAGATTGCCGCCTGTGCACGTTTGTCCGGCTCCGGACGGTCGCTACCGCCACCCGGCTGTACTTCCATCACATATTGCGAAAAGGTTTCAGAGAAACCGGTCAGTGGTCTGGAAAGGATCCAGGCGCGCGTCGCTTTCCAGTGCGGCAGAACGCTGGTGACAATGTCAGTGAGCACACTACGCGGAATAACGGCATAGGCGGTTGTAAAAACAGCCTTGCTCGACAGAAGTTCTGTCTGGCCCGGCAACCCGCCAAACTGTGAGTGATATCGTTTCGTATCCATGGTTCATCTCCGCGGCGCACAATTGTGCATCTTCATTAGAAGCAGCACGAGTTTTAAGCAAACAATAAGTGGCGTCAGATTGCCACAACTCTTTCCAATTGCAAGCCAAACAATTGTAAAACAACATGAAACTATATTTTCACACAAAATGGCATGAAAACTGCTTCTCACAAAACGACTGGACAGAGGTTCAGCATAAACAACAAGAGGGAAACAGCATGATGCAAATTGCGAGGCAGATACAGACCAAACCATCCATTCTGCGCGGATTGAAAAACTCCATGCTGGTCGGCGCCACTGCTTTGGCCCTGATCACCACAAATGCAGGTATTTCGCTGGCCGCTGGCACTTTGCGTATTGGCATGACCGCCTCGGACATTCCACTGACCACAGGTCAAACCGATCAGGGCGGCGAAGGTCAGCGTTTCATGGGTTACACCGTTTATGACTCGCTTGTTGAATGGGATCTGTCGAGCGCCGACAAACCATCGGTCCTCACCCCCGGCCTCGCACTTTCCTGGAATGTTGATCCGGCTGACAACTCCAAATGGATATTCAAGCTGCGTGAAAACGTCAAATTCCACGATGGCAGCACATTTGATGCCGAGGCTGTCGTCTGGAACCTCGACAAATTGCTGAAGACCGACGCGCCGCAGTTCGATCAACGGCAGTCCGCACAGGGAAAGTCACGTATTCCCGCGGTTGCAAGCTACCGGGTCATCGACCCGACTACCGTCGAGATCACTACCAAAACACCTGATGCTACCTTGCCTTACCAGTTGAGCTGGATTCTGCTGTCGTCTCCTGCCAACTGGGAAGCCCAGGGCAAAAGCTGGGAGGCAGTAGCGCAAAAACCGTCCGGCACCGGCCCATGGAAACTTGAAAATGGCTTTACGCCACGTGAGCGGGCCGAACTGACGCCAAACACCGAATATTGGGACAAAAACCGCGTTCCGAAGCTCGATAAACTCGTCCTGATCCCCTTGCCAGAAGCCAACACCCGCATCGCAGCCCTTCGCTCTGGTGAAGTGGACTGGATCGAGGCGCCCGCACCGGATTCTGCCCAATCGGTCAAGGATGCCGGTTTCAACATCGTCACGAACGCCTATCCGCATAACTGGACCTGGCACCTTTCGCGTGTCGAAGGTTCTCCTTGGAATGACATCCGGGTTCGCAAGGCCGCAAACCTCGCCGTTGATCGCGACGGCCTGAACGAGTTGCTGGGTGGTTTTTCAGTGCCAGCTCAGGGATATCTGCCTCCGGGCCATCAATGGTTCGGCAAGCCGGATTTCAAACTGGAATATAATGTCGAGGCCGCCACCAAGCTGATGGAGGAAGCCGGTTACGGCCCGGACAAACGTTTGAAGACTAAGGTTATCATTTCCTCGTCCGGTTCCGGCCAGATGCTGCCACTGGCGATGAACGAATATATCCAGCAGACGCTGGCTGAAATCGGCATCGACGTCGAGTTCGAAGTGGCAGACTGGAACACCGTCATCAACATCTGGCGTGCAGGGGCAAAGGATGCCAGCTCGAAGGGTGGCACAGCTGTCAACTACAGCTACTTCATTCAGGATCCGTTCAGCGCGATGATCCGTCAGTCGCAGTGCAATCTCGCACCCCCAACCGGCACCAACTGGGGTTTCTATTGTGATCCGGAAATGGATGCCCTGTTCGACAAGGTACGCAACGCCTTTGACCCGGCAGAACAGGACAAGGTCTTGCAGCAGGTTCACGAAAAATACGTCAACGACGCCCTGTTCCTGATGGTCACCCATGACGTCAACACACGCGCCATGTCCGCCAAGGTCAAAGGCTTCGTGCAGGCGCAGAACTGGTTCCAGGATTTTTCGCAGATCACCATCGAACCCTGATCCATCGCAATGAACAGGATATGCCGGATACCCGGCATATCCCAGCTGCCCGATGCAACCCATTTCCAAGCGAGGACCAATGCTGGCGTATGGTTTGAAACGACTTCTGCATGTCATACCGGTCGCCATAGGCGTCAGTATCGTATGCTTCCTGCTGATCCACATCGCCCCGGGCGATCCGCTCGCCGCCGTACTGCCTTCAGATGCCTCGGCTGAACTCCAGGCACAGATGCGTAGCTTCTATGGCCTCGACCAGCCTCTACCCATACAATATCTGATGTGGATGTGGCGCGCCCTACAGGGTGATCTTGGCATGTCGATTGCCACCGGTCGTCCGGTCCTCGGCGAAATCGTCTCAGCTTCGATTAATTCCATCATTCTGGCTGTGGCTGCAACACTCATCGGCTTCACACTGGGAACCGCTCTTGGTTTTATGGCAGGTGTGTTTCGCGGCACATGGATTGACCGTATCGCTTCGGCCATTTCCATGCTCGGCGTCAGCATCCCGCATTACTGGCTGGGCATGGTGCTGGTCATCATCTTCTCGGTCACGCTCGGCTGGCTTCCCGCCATGGGCGGCGGACCCGGTGGTTCGGACGGTCGCACCATTGGCTGGGATTACATCCGCTACCTGATCCTGCCAGCCGTCACCATGTCGGTGATACCGATGGGCATTATCGCTCGGACGATCCGCTCACTGGTTGCCGATATTCTGGCGCAGGATTTCACGCAGGCTCTGGCCGCCAAGGGGTTGATGACTAGGCAGGTTCTGCGGCACGTGGTGCGCAATGTCGCGCCGACAGCTATTTCTGTCATGGGCCTGCAGCTTGGTTATCTGCTCGGTGGCTCGATCATTATCGAAACCGTGTTCTCCTACCCCGGCACAGGTTTTCTGCTGAATGGTGCCATTTTTACTCGCGACTTGCCGGTGCTGCAAGGCACAATACTGGTGCTCGCGATCTTCTTCGTCCTCGTCAATCTGATCGTCGATGTGCTGCAAAGCGCCATCGATCCGCGCATTCAAAGGAGCTGAGGCATGGCAGTCATTACCGCAGATCCCGTTACCGATGCTCCGCGCATCGCCCGCTCTCCCGGTTTCTGGCATGGCGTCGTCCAACGCATCTGTCGTGATCCGGTGGCATTGATTGCACTTTCCATCATCGTGCTGCTCGTTGCTATCGCCATTTTTGCACCCTATCTGGCACCTCACGACCCGACCAAAGCCAATGTCATTCGTCGACTGCGGCCAATCGGAACACCCGGCCATTGGCTGGGCACCGATGAGCTTGGCCGCGACATGCTCTCTCGTTTGATCTACGGCACACGACTATCGCTGATCATGGGCGTTGTCCCGGTCCCGATCGCATTTGTCATCGGTTCGACAATCGGCATCATCGCCGGTTATGCTGGCGGTCTCACCAACACGCTGATCATGCGCACCGTTGACGTCTTTTATGCCTTTCCTTCAGTGCTGCTGGCTGTTGCACTGTCGGGTGCCCTCGGGTCCGGCCTTGCCAATGCCATGGTCTCGCTGACCGTTGTGTTTATACCCCAGATCGCTCGTATCGCAGAAAGTGTGACAACACAGGTCAGAGGGCTGGATTATGTCGATGCAGCCCGCGCGTCCGGTGCACGTGCTCCGACTATCATCAGCGTGCATATTCTGGGCAATGTCCTCGGCCCGATCTTCGTTTTTGCCACCAGCCTGATTTCGGTATCCATGATCCTCGCATCCGGCCTTTCATTCCTCGGTCTCGGTGCCCGCCCACCGGATGCCGAATGGGGACTGATGCTCAATACATTGCGCACTGCGATCTACGTCAATCCACTGGTCGCAGCGCTGCCGGGAGTGATGATTTTCATCACATCGATCAGCTTTAATCTTTTCTCTGACGGGCTGCGCTCAGCCATGGATGTGAAGTCATGATGGACCTTACAAATGATAAGGAAGATCCGCGTGATCGCGGCGGACCGGCGCAGCCTCTGATTTCGGCACGTCGGTTATTGAAGCACTTTCCGGTCAAATCATCCGGGCTGTTTCAACCGAAAAAGGTCGTGCGCGCCGTTGATGGTGTAGATTTCGACATTCTCAAGGGCGAAACCCTTGGCGTGGTGGGCGAAAGCGGGTGCGGCAAATCCACGACGGCACGGTTGTTGATGCAGTTGATCAAACCCGACCAAGGCGAACTGCTGTTTGACGGTGAAACGGTTGGTGGCACCCTGCCGCTGACGGACTATCGCCGTCAGGTCCAGATGGTGTTTCAGGACAGTTACGCGTCACTAAATCCGCGCCTCACCATGGAAGAATCCATCGCCTTCGGTCCACAGGTTCACGGTGTACCGATCAACAAGGCCCTGGCGCGGGCTCATGACCTGCTACACCGCGTCGGACTTGAGCCCAGCCGTTTTGCAGGACGGTATCCGCATGAATTGTCAGGCGGTCAGCGCCAGCGCGTCAACATTGCCCGCGCCTTGGCTCTGGAACCGCGTCTGGTCATTCTCGATGAAGCCGTGTCCGCGCTGGATAAATCAGTCGAAGCGCAGGTCCTCAATCTTCTGCTCGATCTGAAACGTGATTTCGGCCTGACCTACCTGTTCATCTCGCACGACCTGAACGTCGTACGCTTCATGTGCGACAGGGTCATGGTCATGTATCTGGGTAAGGTTGCAGAAATCGGCAGCCGCGACGCGATTTTCGACCATACCAGACACCCTTATTCTGCCGCCCTTCTGGCATCCATGCCCAAGATGGATCCCGCAGAACGAACAATGGAGACACCACTGGCGGGTGATCCCCCAAACCCGATCGACCCACCGTCAGGTTGTCGTTTTCATACCCGCTGCTCCCTCGCTGAAGAGATCTGCAGCATATCCGTTCCGCCGCTTGCAAATGTATCTGCGCAGCAACAGGCCGCCTGTCTCATGTCCCTTTCGGGATCGGGACACAGCAAGGCCCACGCCATGATGGAGGCATGAGATGATTAGTCCGATGATCGATATCAGCAATCTCTCGGTGACGTTCAATCGCGGTCGCCGTCCGGTAAAAGCGGTGAGCGGCGTCAGTCTTTCGGTGCAATCCGGCGAAGTCGTCGCACTGCTCGGCGAATCCGGCTCTGGCAAAAGCGTAACGATGCGCTCGCTTTTGCGGCTACATCCCAAAGGCACAACAATGGACGGCTCTATGGTCGTCGGCGGCCGTGACATCACCGGCCTTTCAAAACGAGAATTGGGCAATTTTCGTGGCGCGGTCGTTTCCATGGTGTTTCAGGAACCCCGTCTGGCTCTGGATCCGGTCTATACTCTCGGGCGACAGATCGAGGAAACCATCATGCGCCACGAGCGAGTTTCCAGAAAGGAGGCCGCAGAGCGTGCGCTCGCCCTGTTTCAGAAGGTAAAAATCCCCTCGCCTGAACGCCGCCTGCAAAACTATCCGCATGAAATGTCGGGCGGAATGTTGCAACGATCAATGATTGCCATGGCGCTGGCCTGCAATCCGAAGGTTCTTCTGGCCGATGAGCCAACCACCGCGCTGGATGCAACCGTGCAGATACAGATCCTGCTGCTGATCCGCGAGTTGCAAAAGGAATATGGACTGTCGGTCATTTTCGTAACCCATGATATCGGCGTTGCCGCAGAGGTCGCAGACCGGATCGCCGTCATGTATGCGGGTCGCATTGTTGAAGAAGGCACGGTCAGCGACATTATCAAGAACCCTCGACATCCCTATACCAAGGGGCTGCTTGGCGCACGCGTTGAGCTTGCTCACGGCCGCGACCGCCTGATCACCATTCCCGGATCACCGCCGGATCTCGCAAATATGCCACCCGGCTGCTCCTTTGCACCGCGCTGCTCGCAGGCGGTGCAAAGCTGCCATTCGACGGTGCCGAGGCTGGTTGGCACTGACACGAATGGGCAGGTTGCCTGCCTTCAATACACCTAGCGTTTGCCTTATCGTGTTCCAAAAATAAAAATGAACAAGGGAGGTGGGCGTCCCTGTACCGGACGCCCCAAATGACATGACACATATAACCCTCATCAACCCTAATACATCAAAGCACACGACGGCGATGATGACGGAGATTGCCCGTGGCCTGTTACCACCTGGCGTGACGATTGATGGCGTCACCGCAGAGCGTGGTGTGCCGATGATCATCGATGATCGGCAACTTGCCGCATCCGTCGCTGGCGTGGTGGAAATGGGGCTCGCAGCGGCCTCCCGCTCAGATGGCATCATTATCAGTGCCTTTGGTGACCCCGGCATCGACCAGTTGCGGCCATTGGTCGATATTCCCGTGGTTGGCATTTGCGAAGCGGGCATGCTGGAAGCGTCGAAGGGCGGACGCCGCTTTGGTATTGCCACCGTGACACCTGATCTCGTGGCGAGTTTCTCCAGCAAGGCAATCGGCCTTGGCCTTGGCCATCTCTATACCGGCACCCGTCTGACCCCTGACGACCCGCTTGAACTGGCGTCCAATGCCATCGCTCTTGAAGACGCCCTGGCGATAACCGTGCAGCAGTCTTTCGAGCTGGATGGCGCTGAGGCCGTGATTATTGGCGGCGGCCCCTTGGGGCAGGCGGCTGTCGGGCTTGCCCCTCGCTTCAAGATACCAGTTATTGCACCGATCAGTACTGCCGTTGAACAGTTGCTACGTCACATGGCAGACAGATCGGGCAACATGCGCGAGGCATGCTCGTGAGAGCGCCCTCCCACCGACATTCATCATCCAAAAGCATTTTGGTTGCTAATACCGCCACGCCTGTCAAAACTGCGACAGCAGATAATCTGGTGGAGTTAGGTGTGCCGAAAGAAAAGTCGTTTCTGTTTCGCGTAAGACAGGCGCTTCCCGAGCTTCACCCCGCAGAACGCCGGCTTGGTGAGTTCGTCTGCGATTTTCCCGGCGAATTGGCGAGCTATTCTGCGCAGGAACTGGCGGCGTTGGCCCATGTCTCGAAAGCCACCGTCTCGCGTTTTGTGCAACGGTTGGGGTACGATAACTACGAAGAAGCCCGTCGCCATGCCCGCACCGAAAAACAGACGGGATCGCGGCTGTTTCTGACGACTTCAGCGGATGCATCATCCACCCAGTCGGTCAAAGCACATGTGGCTCAAGGCATCGTCAATATCGAGGCAACGTTCCTGTCGATCACGGACCATCAGATCGATGCCATTGCCGAGGCAACATTGGCGGCAAGAAAGGTCTGGGTCATCGGTTTTCGCAGCAGCCAGCCGTTCGCAGCCTATATGCAATGGCAACTGACTCAGGTGATCGAAAACATCGTCGCCATCCCGGGCCCCGGGCAAACCTTGGGAGAGCACCTCGTCAGTTTCCGACCCGATGACGTGGTCATTCTGTTTGGTCTTCGCCGTCGTGTCGCAACCATGGACACGCTGCTGGAACAGATTGCAAAATCAAAGGCAAAGCTCGTATACATCACCGATGAAGGCGCTCCGCTGCTGACCACGGCAGCCTGGCATCTTCACTGCCAGACGTTAGCGCCCGGCCCATTGTTCAACCACACATCGGTTCTCACTCTCTGCCATCTTCTGATCACCAGATGCCTGGAAAAAGCAGATATCGCGGGCCGCGCCAGACTACGCAGCATCGAGGCACTGAACGACAGTCTGGACGAGCTTTAGCCGGACAGCATTTCATCCAGTCGGCCCGGCATCATGTCGACCGCTAGGCCGAGCGGTCGATCATCTTGATCCATTCGGCGGCACGCCGTGCCGCATTCGCCAACACCGGCTTTGGTGCCTTGTACCACTCATCTTCCGGCAACTCGCGGCGGGCGCGCACGTGGTCGACTGCTGCTTCCAGTGTCGGAAACTCATCCGGCAGGGTCAGGTGTAGAAACAGCGAAACGACGGCAACCGAACGGGACCGGCCACCGCGGCAGTTTACCAGCACACTGCCACGTTCCCGACGGGGATAAGAAGGTTTGTCGGGAAGTATCTGCTCCAACGCCGCCCGGAAGATATAATGAGCCGCCACCATCTGCGTGTCCGGATTGCCATCGCCATCGATCAAGCCAATCTTGTAATAACGGATTTCGCCCGGCCCATAGACGCTGCCTTCGTGGTCCGACACGACCTGCGGCTGACGGACATAGTTGAAGTCGAGATTGACAGCGCAATTGACGACGGTGGTAATACCGTTGCGACGCAAAAGATCGAGATCGCTTGCGCCTTCCTTACCCGAGATAAACAGATCGACCCCATAGGTCGGGTGACGCTCATAGATCAGGCTGAGTTTCGGCAGTTCGCGGCTTTCCGGCATCTGCGGTTTTCTGGTTTCAACGTGCTGCATATTTTCCTCCGCAAATGACGGCTTACCTTGATTGCTTTAACCCGATTATCCGACCCGGGTCGATGTCTGTATCTGGCTAGCCTTGGCGATACGGGTTTCCGAAATGGAACGGGCAACATGCTCAAGCGCCGGATAGTTCGCACCTTCGCCCGTTGCGATGTAACCGGGGCACAGAAAATCGAGTGAACCCGGCGCCACCTTGCCCAGCGTCAGCGGCTCATACTGGCCACCGGCATTTTTGAGAATAAGCGTGGCCGCTGCCACGTCCCAGGCATTGACCCCAAACCCGGTGGCGGCATCAGCCCAACCGACTGCGACATGGGCGATACTGAGGGCTGCACTGCCCGGACGACGCAGCGTCGAAAAGGTCTCTACCAGCACCCCAAAATTGGCGAGAGCTACCTCCTTGCCGTCCAGACGGAAGTCGCGCGAAACCGGATAACCGGTAATCAGGGTTGCCTTGGCCTCATCGGCAACCGAACGGGAACGGATCGCCTCATCATTGAGATAGGCAAATTCAAGATCGGCGGCAAACATCAGATCTGCCACCGGGTCCAGTATCGCGCCGGCAACCACCTCACCGTCAATGACAGCTGCAATCGATACGCACCAGAATGCCAGACCGCGGGCAAAATTTGCGGTGCCATCAATCGGGTCGACATACCACTGGATGTCACCTGAACCGATCTGGCCACCTTCCTCACCCATGATCGCCGAATTAGGCTCACGCTCCAGAATGAAGGCTCGGATCGTCGCCTCGGCCCGTTTGTCATGGACTGTCACAATGTCATGCAGATCGACTTTGTAATCAACCGTCATGTTCGACCGAAAAGCCTCCAGAAGCGGCGCTCGAACTGCAAGTGCCGCTGATTTCGCAAGCTCCATCAACCGTCGGGATCGGGCAAGTGCATCCTCTGAAGCAGGCTGCGGGCTGGTGGAATTCTTGTCGGTCGACATGTATGTTTTACCTCTTTGCGATGGAAAAGCCGGCGCGGCCAAAACCGCGCCGGACAACGTTATTTCTTGTAATTGACCCGCCAGAAGTCCTGCCACTCTTCACGACGATCAAAGTCGTCGAGGCCAGTTGCCGAACGATAGCCGAGTAGCTTATCGGCGACCTTTGCAAGACCCGATGGCTCATCATCCGGCACCTTGATGTCGGTATTGGTCGGGATTTTCCCGTCCTTCATCTGCGGTGTAATGCCTTCTTCCGTCAGAATGTAATGGACAAAAAGCTTTGCGGTGTTGGGGCTTTTCGTTTTGGAGGCAATCAGACCAAGCTTGATGTAGGTCCAGCCCACCCACGGATCGAGGTCGGCACACACGCCGAGCTTATATCCCTTGTCTCCATTATCGCGAAACTTGGCGGAGCTTAGCAGCCCAATGAACGGTTCTTTCTGGCCAGCAGCACCAACGGCTTCAGCCACCGGGTCGTCGCCATCGGTGGCAAGTGGTGCATTTTGTGCCAGTGCCTTGATCCATGCGGCAGCGGCACTTTTCTCCGACGTTTCCAGATCCTTGCCGAAATGCGCCTTGTAAGCTGCGGCGACCTTGTCATTGCCATGTGTTTCAAGCTGGTTGAACCAGTCGGTGTAAGTGCCCTTGGTAAGCGGATCAACCAGAGCAACCTTGCCCTTCCACTTGGTCTCCGTCAGTTCCCAGATATTGCTGACCGGGCACTTGTCGTAAGCCTCGGTATTGTAGGCCCAGACGTTGGCATTGGTCGAAATTGCCAATGGGTCCTGAAACTCCTCGGGAATTTTCGACGCCATATCGCCGGGCAAATAATTCTCGACAAAACCTTCCGGCAAAAGCTGCGCAAGGGCGGCCGGCGCGTCGGTGATCAGCACCACATCACCCTGCACATTGCTGGACTGGCTTTCACGAATGATCATTTCGAGCTGGCTGTTGGCAGACACCTTCATGCCGGTCACCTTCAGCCCATATTTGTTGCTGAAGTTCTCGGCCATCTCCACGATCTTGCCTGTGCTGTCGTAGATGTTGATTGGTTTTTCCTGCTTGGCCGCAGCGACCAGAGCATCGAGATCAAAGGCTTCTTCGGCCCGCAAAGATCCCGCTGAGACACCCGCCAAAAGGCTGGTGGCCAACAGCACCCGCATCATATGCTTTCCATTGCGCATGACTTCCCCTCCCAAGGAAAATAGGGCAGGCCTCCCGCCTGCCCCGTGCTTCATTTTTTGTAGTTGACCCGCCAGAAATCCTGCCAGCTTTCACGCTTGTCCAGGTCCTCAGCGGCGGTGCTCGCATCAAATGCCATAAGCTCGTCGAGATGCTTGGCGATGCCCGATGGCTCATCTGCTGGCAGGCCAATCTTCGAGTTGCCCGATATCTTGCCGTCGGCGATTTGCGGAGCGATGCCCTCTTCAGTCATCAGGTAGCGAACGAAGAGTTTTGCGGCATTCGGGCTCTTCGTCTGGCCTGCAATCAGGCCAAAGCCTGGATACAGAAAGCCGGTGAAGGGCTGTACGCCAGTGCAAAGACCAAGCTTCAGGCCCTTGGATTCATTGTCACGGTATTTTGCCGTGGACGTGATCACGAAGAAAGGTTCGGCCTGTCCCGGCGCCCCGGCAGCTTCTGCCACGGTCGAAGAATCCGACAATAGCGGCGCATTTTCCGCAAATGCCTTCACCCAGGAGGCCGTCGCCGTCTGATTGGTCGTATCAAGCGGTTTGCCGTAAAGCGCTTCATAGGCCTTGGCGACATCCTCATCGTGATGGGTCTCGATCTGGTTGAACCAGTCGGCATAAAGCGGCTTGTCGAAGAGGTCGAGCATAGCAAGCTTGCCCTTCCACTGCGGTTCCGTCAGTTGCCAAATATTGCTGACCGGGCACTTGTCGTATTTTTCAGTGTTATAGGTCCACACATGCGGGTCGGAAACGACAACAAGCGGATCGCGCAGCTTTTCGGAAATGTCGTTCGTCAGATCCGGTGGCGTCCAGCTGCTGACGATACCCTGCGGCAGCAACTCGCCCATGGCGGAGGCCACATCGGTGGCGACACTGACGTCACCAACGATATTACCGGCTTGGTGCTCGCGGATCATCAGTTCGATCTGCGTTGCTTCGTTCACCTTTTTGCCGCTGGCCTGAACACCATACTTTTCGGTGAAAGACTTCGCGGTATCAACGATTTTGCCGGTGACAGCATAAACGGTGATCGGTGGTTCCTTTTTAGCCGCATCGATCAGCGCGTCGAGATTAAAGGCATCTTCAGCATGGGCCGCGCCACTGAGTGCTGTTGCAACCAGCATTGCAACGGCGGATACCGCCGATTTGCGCCGATCAAGCTTGGTTCGTTTGGTTTGGGTCATGATATCAACTCCACATCCGCCATTCATTTTCGGTAATTCATCCGCCAGAAATCCTGCCAGTCCTCGCGCGCATCCCAATCTTCGAGAGCGCTTGCCATGCTGTACGGCAGCACCTGATCAAGAACCGCGCCAATGCCGGACGGCTCGTCCGAAGGCAGGCTGACATCACGGTTGGTGGACATCTTTCCGTCGATTGCCTGCGGCGCGATGCCTTCAGCAGTCATCACGTAATGCATGAAGAGCTTGGCGGCGTTCGGACTGTCCGTGCCCTTGGTGATCAGGCCAACCCCGGGATAAAGCCAGCCGAGCCATGGTTTCAAATCCTTGCAGAGGCCGAGTTTCATGTCCTTGTCGGCGTTATCACGGAACTTGGCAGAGCTGATCAGCCCCATGAATGGCTCAGACTGGCCCGGTGCACCCACCGCATCTGCAGCCGCCGCATCGGCATCGGTCAGAAGCGGAGCATTCGCTGCGAGCGCCTTGATCCAAGCTGCCGTTGCCGTTTCCTCGCCCTTTTCAAGGTCCTTGCCGTAGAATTCCTTGTAAGCGGCTGCGACCTTGTCATCGCCGTGTTTGGCCATCTGGTTGAACCAGTCGACATAGGACGCCTTGCCGAGCGGGTCCTGCATAGCAACCTTGCCCTTCCACTTTGGCTCGGTCAGTTCCCAGATGTTGGTGACAGGGCATTTGTCGAACAGTTCAGTGTTGTAGGCCCATACATTGGCGCTGTTCACCACGGTCAACGGCGACTGGTATTCTGCAGGGATCTTGTCTGCGAGATCCGGTGGCAGCCAGCTTTCCGCAAATCCTTGAGGTATCAGCTGCGCCATGGCGGCTGGAGCATCGCTGATAATCGACACGTCGCCCTGAATATTGTTGGCACGCGCCTCACGAATGATCATCTCAAGCTGTGCTGTTGCCTTGACCTTCGAACCTTCGGCGGAAAGTCCGTATTTTTTGGCAAAGTTTGCAGCCATTTCGACAATCTTGCCGGTACTGTCATAGACAGTGATCGGCTTTTCTTTTTTTGCAGCCTCAACCAGGGCATCGAGGTTAAAAGGCTCCTCCGCCTTCACCACGCCCCCCAGCGTTGTCAAAACCGCGGCCGTTAACAAAAACCGGCCCATGCATCCCTTCACGTCACGCTTCATACTGCTTCTCCTCCAGCAAGCGCCCCAATGATCAGTGAATTTCAGTTGTAACTATTCTTCCTCAGCACCGTGTCCGCCTCGTTGACCCGACGCCCATCCGCGTCGAAGACATGCAGGGCTTCCGGCGGCGCGTGCACAAATACCCGCTCGCCGCTGTCGATCCGTGGCAGGGCATGCGTCGTCAAAAACAGCGTGTGGTTCTGGCTCTTCAATTCGAGGATCCAGCTGCCACCGGTTGGCAGTACGCCAGTAACGGTCATCTCCACGCCGAAATTGTTTTCGGGCACAGACTTCTGTTTTGAGGTGTATTCCAGCGCTTCCGGCCGGATACCAACCGAACCGATGCCGCGCAGTTTCGGGTAATTCTTCGCGAAATAGGCTTCGGCCTTGTCGGCAATGTCAGACACGCCCGGTTTGCCGAAGGTCAGAATATTAATTGGCGGGCTACCGACGAATTCGGCAACGAACCGGTTTGCCGGACGATCATAGATATCGTTTGGCGTACCCATCTGCTGCAATGTGCCTTCGTTCATCACAGCAATCGTCGTTGCCAGTGTCATCGCTTCCCACTGGTCATGGGTCACGAAAACAATCGTCGTCTTGAATTCGTTGTGCAGGCGTTTCAGCTCGGCACGCATTTCAAGTCGCAGGCGCGCATCAAGGTTGGACAAAGGCTCATCGAGCAAAAGCACGCCCGGATTGACCGCCAGCATACGAGCCAGCGCAACACGCTGTTGCTGACCACCGGACAGCTGCGACGGGTAACGATCACGATACTTGGCAATATCGAGAGCCTGCATGACACGCTCTACCCGCGCTTCGCGTTCGGCCTTCGGCAAGTTGCGCAGTCTCAAACCAAAATCGGTATTGCGCTCGATCGTCAGGTGCGGCCACAGCGCATAGCTCTGGAACACCAGACCCATTTCACGCTTTTCCGGTGGTACAAAGACGCCCTGTTGTACGGAGTCGACCACCCGTTCTCCTACCCTGATCTCGCCACCTGACAGGTTTTCCAGCCCCGCAATCATGCGAAGGGTTGTGGTCTTGCCGCAGCCAGAAGGACCGAGCAGGCACATGAATTCGCCGTCGCGGATTTCCAGATCAAGATCGGCAACCGCGTTTGCGGAGTTCACACCATAGTTTTTCTGCGCGCCGCGCAGGTTGATTGTAGGCATTAGCTTCCAAGTCCTTCTGCAAGATTTGTGCGTGTCAGCTTCTGGGCCAACAGCGTGCCGAAATAGGCAATTGCGGCAATGATCAGCACCACGGCATTGGCTGCCTGTGTGTAGTGGTAGTCGACCAGTCGCAGGGAAAAGGTGGTCAGAACATCAGTGCTCGGTACCGCCAGGATCACGAAGAGGCTGAGGCCCTTGATGCCCGAGATGAAGGGCAGCAGCACGCCGGTGACCAGTGAGCCCTTCTGAATCGGAATCACGATGGAGATCATGCGGCGGAACCAGCCAGCACCAGCAACCTGTGCCGCTTCTTCCGGATCCTTGCCCAGCTGCGTCATGGCGGAAATACCGGCACGCGACGCATAGGGCATCTGATCAGCAATCAGCGCCAGTATCAGGATGGTCACCGTGCCATAAAGCGCAGGCATTGGACCACGCGGTACCGCAAACAGCGACAGATAGGCCGCCGCAAAGGCAATGCCCGGCACCAGATATGGCAGGAAGGTTACCTGACGCAAATAGACCGACAGACTGCGCACTGGTGTACGGATAACCACATAACCGACCAGCAGACCAAGCACACCTGAAGTCAGTGATGCGAAACCAACGATCATCATGGTGTTTTTGGCAGCCGCCCACAGATCAGGGCTCAACAGCACGCCTGTTTGCAGCGCAACCGTATGCAGGTTGGTGCCGATCCAGTAATCGAGGGTGAAGTTGTCGAAGGTGAAACGCGCAGGCACCTTCATGACAGTCGACAGAACCAGCGTGAGCAACGGCATGCCAACGCTCAGGATAAAGACGGCCGCAGCAAACCCGGTTGCCGGAAGGCGAAGTTTGCCGAGGCGGTTCTGGCGGTTCATTGATCCCTTGGAACCGATAGTCACGAAACGACGTGCTTCCCGCACCAGCCGTGCATCAATCATCAAGGTGATGATACCGATCAACATGATCGATGCGGCAACCACACCGGCGACACCCGTCTGGCGCGAGGCGATACTGCGGAACAACGACGTTGACAGCACTTCGAACTTCACTGGCAGACCCAGAACGTAGGGCACACCAAACTCGCCAAGGCACTTTGCAAAAATCAGCACCATGGATGACAGAAGCGCCGGGCGCATCAGCGGCATGATGATCTGGATGGCGACCTGATAACGACGCGCACCGAGAATACGGGCCGAGTCCTCAAGCTGCGAGTCAAACCGGCGCAGGGCAGAACCAAACAGCAGGATGACAAACGGCGTATAATGAAGCGCCAGAATGATGGTGATTGGAAAGCGCCCATAGGCAACCCAGTCCGGCGGCGTCAGGCCCATGGCCTCAAACCAGCCGGGCTGGCCACCCACGGTGCGGTTTTTAAACAGGGTTGTCCAGGCCAGTGCGAATGTCCATGCAGGCAGCATGTAAGGCACGATCAGCGCAGTCGCGAACCAGCGACGGCCAAACATGTCGGTGCGGCTGATCAGCCAGGCCAACACGGTGCCAATTACCAGCGACAGGGAAATTGCGCCTAGCGCCACTGTCAGCGTGTTGGCCAGCGGCCGCCAGAACAGGTCCGTTGCGACCGGCGAGAAAAACGCCCGGTCGAGATAATACATCGTGAGATCGCCGACATCCTTGCCAAGTCGGCGCTCATGACCGAACTGCACCCGAACCGAATCCAGCACGATCGATATGATCGGCACGACAATCAGATAGGTGAACAGCAAGGCGGTCAAAACGCCGATCAATGTCGTCGGCTCTCGCAGCGCAATCTTCAGCCGATAGCGCCAAGCCTGCCACGCTGAAGGTGCACCTATGGCGCGTTGCTCCACCGCATCGGCTTTGTTTGTGTCACTTAGAAGAGCCATCATTCCTCCCCAGGCCTTCCATTGCGATGTCATGCGCCACTCGATGAAAAGCGCGCAAAATCCCTCCACCCAAATCGCGTAAATACGATTTTGGGCACTGTGGGCATCAGCAATGTATTCAATCCTCCCAACGGGACTCCCGACCCGTCAGCCTTGGTAAACGCCCAATCAGGGGCGCTCCTGCTTATCCAAGGCATGGATTTTGAGCCCCGATGCCTTCGACTATGGTTGGATGATCAATCCTCATGAAGGTTTTGTCAATGATAAAATTGCACACGTGATCAATATTATAATTAATTGATTTTGCTTGATTATTTTATGTATATTTTGGATATTTATTGCACACGTGATCAGAGGGAAAGCCCGTCAGATAAAAATGACATCACGCGTGTCTGTGACAGAGTTGAACAGAGACGTCACAATGGACGTGCCGGACCACGCGTTACGAGAAATTCTCGCACCACAAACGCGTGTTTCGACATTTTGGGGATTGGAAAAACCCCAACTTTGTGGCCTGTGATGAAGTGAAAAATATCAGGGGGAATGCATGGCCCGAGGCTTTGTAACGGCGGAAGAAGTGGCAAAACGGGCTGGCGTATCTCGCTCGGCCGTATCACGAACATTCACCCCGGGCGGCAGCGTGTCGAAAGCGGTGCGCAAGAAGGTTCTGAAAGCGGCGCAAGATCTTGGCTACCGCGTCAATCGTCTGGCGCAGGGTTTGAACAATGATCGCTCCAATCTCATTGGTGTGGTCGGTGCCAATCTCAGTTCGCCGTTCATTTCCAAACAACTCGATGCTTTAAGCCTTGCGCTTTTGCGTCGTGGTTCACAGTGCCTTCTTTTGAACGCCGCGGATGCACGCAAAGATATCGCACCGCTGATCGAACTGCTTTTTGAGTTCCGTGCGCAGGCAATCGTTGTACTGTCAGGTGAACCACCGGCCTCGATCGTGGATGAATGTATTGCCAATGGCGTGCGTCTTATCCTGATCAACCAGAGCATGGACCGCACTGACACCAATATCGTTCTCAGTGACGATTCACATGGCGCCGATCTGGCGGCAATGCGGCTGCGGACTGCGAAATGCAAAAAAGTCGCCGTCGTCACCAGTGGCAGCCAGACCCCGGCACAGCTTCGCCGCGCCAAGGCCTTTACCAAACGGATGGACAGCGAAGGTATTGAAGTTGTCAGCTGGTCTAACGGCCCAACCAGTTATGACAGCGGTTATCAGGCCGGTTGTGAATTGCTGAAAGACAAGGATATAGATGGCGCATTCTGCGTCACCGACCTGCTGGCGCTCGGTTTTCTCGACGCCGCCCGATTGGAAATGAAGCGCCGCGTACCGCAGGATCTTTCGGTTGTCGGTTTTGACGACATCCCCCAGGCCGGCTGGAAAAGTTATCAGCTCACCACCATCGCCCAGTCCTTTGATGCGCTGACTGAAAAGGTTTTGACCGCGCTCGACAGCGACGAACCGGAAACCAGATTGCAGGTCGTACCGGTCAGCATGGTGGAGCGGACAACCGCCCGTTAACTGGCTTTCATACCTTAATTGACTTGCCGGATACGGCTTTCGTTAAGCAGGCCGCTATCATCGAGAATGGGAAGCGCCACCGCCACGACATGGGCATTGATGCGCTTGAGGTCTCGCAACAAATCGAGATGCAGAGAACTCGTCTGGATACTGTCGGCCCTGCCGTCCCGCAGGCGCTGCAAATGGCGGGCGGATGACTGCTTTTCCAGTCGACGAACATCTTCCTTCACTTCGACGAGACGGCGCGCCAGTTCAGAATTTTTCGTCGAAAAAACCGTCTGGGCCATGCGCAGATTGTCGAGCGTGATGGCGAACAGGCGCAGCAATTCCTGCTGGCCGTCTTCAGAGAATGTCAAACCAAGGCTAACCTTCTTGGCAATTTCCGGCCGGATGCCCTTTTCGATGATGTCGCCGATATGCTCAAGATTGATTGCATATTCAACGATATCCATTGAACGACGATAATCCTCATCGCTCAACTGCCCCTGCCCGACCCGCGACACAAACACCTTGATTTCATGCTGAATTCGGTCGACGCGCCCTTCAAGAGCACTGATTTCACTCAGTTGCGAAAGGTCGTTACGGCGCATTGCTTCTGCAGCCTGACGCAACATGCGCTCAACCAGATCGCCAACCAGCATCACTTCGCGGCTGGCACCCGCAAGAGCTGCAACCGGCTGGTCGAGATCATGACTATCAAGGAAGCTGCGATGATCATCGCCGGTTTTTTTGTCCGGCAGGATGGCCGCCGTCAGTCGCAAAATGAACGGTGACAATGGCCAGGCAATCAGCGCCACGGCAATGTTGAACAGAAGATGCGCATCAACTGCGAGCTGCTGGTGCGAAAAATAGGGAAGTTCCAAAATCGCGGCACCATAACCAGCAAGTGGCATGGCAATGGCGCAACCAATGGCGCGAATGATGAGGTTGCCAATCGTCACACGCCTTGCGGCAATCGATGCCTTCATGGTTGCCAGAACTGGCGGCACGGCACCGCCGAGATTAGCGCCAAGCACCAGCACAATCACCAGACTGGAATCGATACTGCCGCTCGCAGCCAAAGACAGGATCAGAATAACGACCGCGAGGCTGGACGACGCCAGCACAGCAAGACCTGCTGAAAACATCAAAGCAACCGGCCAGGCATTACCCAGCATGGTGATGAAAAGATTGAGTACTGGCGACTGACGCAGCGGATCGGTGGCCGCAGACAGCAAATGCAGCGACAAGAGCATGAGACCGACACCCACAAGCGCCGTGCCAGCGCCCTGCTTGGCTGACGAGGTCATGCGCATCAACACGACACCGGCCAGGATCAGCAGCGGCGACAACCAACCGAGACCCAAGGCAACGATCCACGCCGTGGTCGCTGTTCCAATGTTTGCACCAAGCATGACGATCTGCGCCATTGCTGGCACGATCATGTCCTTCTCAACGAAGGATGCGACCATCAGGGCGGTGGCTGTCGAGCTTTGCAGCGCAACGGTTGCAAGGAAACCGGCGGCAAATGAACGAGGGCCGCTTCGTGTGCCGGCAGCAAGGCCGGTCCGCAACTTTGCACCCAGCGCTCTAGACATGCCGTCCTTGATCTGACGCAGACCAAAGAGCAGCAGAGCGACTGCGCCAAACAGGTTGATGCTTACGATGGCCGATTCCATGCACTCACCTCATATCGACAATTATGCCGGCACGACGTCGCCAACCGTCGGGATCGACAGAACCAGATTCTGCGCTCCTCCTTCGGCACGATCAAGAAAAAGCCCGAGAGCCCCGAAGAATATCCCAAGGAAACTCGAGAGAGAGCCGTCATGAACTCCGGGAGCCCGCCCGAACCTCAAGGCCAGCGAACGGTAGAGCATCAACCTTTCCGGCTCGATATGCGACAAAGCCAGCGACGCCCCCTGTCGCAGACAGTACCAATCTGCAATCAATTCAAACATCGGCAGATCAGCCAAGCCGTCAAACCGGACAGGCACGGTGTCATCCATGACACCAAGCGAGGAGACCACGTCCAGCACGAGCCTGTTGCCGATTGCCGCAACGATATCTGCAGGCCATTCCTTGACGAAATAACGATGCCGCACCAAAGCGCGTTTGTGATGCCGCAGGAAGTCACCATAGTGACCGGCGGTAAAGGCCAGATCAGGCTGTTCGCCGCGGATATCGGTCTCTCGACCATATCCTTGCGATAGGAGATCGTTGACGGGCAAGTCTGACATTTCAACGGTTTCAACCGCAACCTCAGTCATCGAGGCATGTACAACCTTGAAGGCTGGCGGAAAAGCCACCAGTGACGGGACCGCAACATTGGTCAGGCTCCGACCGGAGGCTCCTCGTCTCGTCACACCTTCCACATGCAGATGGCCACTGAAATGAACCGTGACGCCAGCGGCGAGCAATGCATCCTCGACAGCCTTCACAGGCGTGCGCCGTACGACATTGGTTTCGCCGAATAATACCGCCTCGGCACCGGAAGCTCCGTCAAACGGATCGAGCGCCGGATAATGCGAGAACGCCAGAAGCGTTTTGCCCTGCTGCTTTGCCCGTTGGCTGACATCAGCAATCCAATTCAGAATGAAGCGTTTGGACCTGAGCATCGCATTCCAGCCGCCAGACGTGCTGTCGGTAAAGGCAGCCTCCTCGCCACGCTCGAACTGCCCGTCCAGCGGTTCAAATACATTGGCGTCGATCATCAACAACCAAAGGCCCGGCTCCGGTTCAACAAGATAGGAGGCGTCCATCAGGCGATAGACATTGCTGCCATCAGGCGAGGTCGCGGTATAAACCCGGTCCTCCGCAGCATCGCTTGTGCCGAAGGGTGTCTCCCAGTGCAGATATTCCGGACGACGAAAATAACCGAATCCCGCCATCGGGCTCAGGCCCGACGGATAGCCTTCACAATACATGGCATCGCTGAACGCCACACAGTCATCAACCGTGCTTGGATTGCTTGTTATCGACAGGCTGCGTCCCGCCTCCCCCAAGAATTCCTTTTGATGATGGCGACCTTGCGGGCCAAAAATGTCGTGGTTGCCCGGCAGGGCGTAAAAGGCGGTGCCATGGGTATCGGTATGGGCCTGTAGCAAACCGCGCAACGTTTCCGTCGTCGCACGCTGGCCATCATCGGTATAATCGCCAAGCAGCACAACATGGCGGATGTTGCGGGCAGCCACCTGATCAAGGGCAGCGCGCAGCGCGTCCGCACTTTCGTTAAAAACGCGGGTCGATTGGCGTGTATCTGACCAGCTTCGCATGGTCAGTTGCTGGCCATCCACATTGATACCGGTAAAGCCAAAATCTGCCGAGGTATCATGAAAATGTGCGTCTGCGATAACAGCGACCGGCGGGAAATGTCTTACACCCATGATCAAGCCTTCTTTCGGCCTTCGACGAGATCAATCCAGTCGGATGCACGCCGCGCCGCTTCATAAAGGCTCGGTTTCGGGGTCTCAAACCATTCATCCGGACGCAATTCGCGTCGCTCACGGATGACTGCAACAGCATCATCAAGCGTCGGATAAAGTTCAGGCTGTTGTTTGTGGAGAAACAGCGCCACCAGAGACACCGACCGGCTACGGCCACTACGGCAATTGACGAGTACATTGCCGCCATCGGGGAACGGATAGGTCGCCCGTTTCGGCATGGTCTGGCGCAGAGCCCCATCCAGAATATAGTAGGCACCCAGCATCATCGTATCGGGGCTTCCCTCCCCGTCGATCAGGCCAAGTTTGTAATAACGGATATCGCCGTAACCGGTGGCGAGAAGATCACCGTCCTGGTCGGCGCCCCGCACCAGATTAATGTCCAGATTGACGGCGCAATTGACAACCGTGGTAATGCCGTGGCGACGCAGCAGACCAATATCGCGCGCGCCATCACTACCACCGATATAAAGCGTGGCATTGTGCGGCCCGAGACCTTCGGCAATCTTGCTGATTGCGGGTCTTGCATAAACCGGTCCGTCCATAATCCATTCCTCCATACCGGCGCTTGCGCCGTCATTCATCTTTGCAAATTAATTCAGGCAACCGACGAAACCGGTCTCGCGCCGCTCGCTTCAACCACCGCCAGCGGAATGGCGGATGCCTTGCTTACGCCTGCTGCGACGCCACGCGCGGCGGCCAGAACTGCCCCGCCATCACGAAGGCTGCCAATTTCCAGGAACGGGCAGACATCGCCTCCAGCCTCACTGACCAACAGCAGTCCGGCAAGGCAGTCCCAGGAATTCATATGTAGCTCAAGATAACCGTCTGACCGGCCATCCGCGACATAGGCCAGAGCAAGTGCGCCTGATCCGGCACGTCGGACATTGGTCCCCATATCGAGCAGATTTTTGACGACACCGAGATAGGTATCGTTGGATACCCGTGTCGACCATCCCATTTCGATGGACGCGGCATCGAAACGCTGGGTTCCGGATGCACTGATCGGCTTGCCATTGAGTGTCGCGCCTTCGCCGCGAACGGCGAAATAAAGCTCGTCTAGCGCCGGGTTGTAGATGGCCCCAATTTCTGTTCGACCATCTTCAACATAGGCAATCGAAATGCAGAAATGCGGGATGCCCCGCGCAAAGTTGGCAGTCCCGTCGACAGGGTCCACGACCCAGACCTTGGCACCGATATTTCCGCCACCCTCTTCACCAAAGAAGGTATCATCCGGGAAATGTTTTTCAATCATGCTGCGGATATGCGCCTCGGAAGCAGCATCCGTCACGGTGAGAAAATCCTGTGGACCCTTCATCGAAACACTGCGCTCGGCCTCACCATGAAAACCCTTAAGAACCAGCTCTCCGGCGGAGCGGATGACCGCACGGCAGAGATCGGCGCGAGCCTGAAGCGTATCGGCGTAATGCAAGCTTTCCACGAGATCACCATCAAATCGATTTGAACACGCGTGCAATATTGCACACGTGTTCATTGATTGCAAGCAAGCAGCAGCGCTTGATATCGCCAATCCTGTGAATGACTATCTCCCGTTCCTGGCCCTACGCAACGGCTGCAGCGGGCGTGACGTAGCACGTGTTGTGCAGCGCTATCAGCTCATCATAGGCAGAGACATTGCCAGCCAGAACCGGATGGCCGCTCAGCAGCGCTTCACCTTCTGCCGGGAATGGCATGAAGCGGCCACCGGCTTCTTTCACGAGGCAAAAACCGGCCATGCAGTCCCAGGCGCGCATATAAGGTTCGTAGTATCCCACGAGGCGTCCGGCCGCCACATAGGCCAGCATCAGGGCACCCGAACCGTTGCGGATAAAACTGCCGCCACGGGCGAGCAGATCGGTGATGATCGAGCCAACCAGTTCCGGCGTCACCATGGTGTTGGAACTGATACCGGTCATTGAATTCTGGATGGTGCGGCTTGGATCAAGTTTGAGCGATTTACCGTTTAACGTCGCACCCATGCCATCTGCTGCGGCGTAGGTTTCGTTCATGCAAGGCACCTGAATGACACCGATCACTGGCACACCACCACGCAACACGGCAATCGATACACACCATGTTGGCAGACCGTTGACAAAGGGCGCCGTGCCATCGATCGGATCAACCACCCAGGTGTAACCCGATGTTCCGTCCTGCAGACCAAATTCTTCACCCAGAAAGCTGTCTTCCGGAATGGCCGCGAGCACCCTTTCACGTAGAAAGGTTTCGACATTACGGTCGGCAATCGACACGACGTCCTGAAGATCGCGTTTGGTCTCGACAACAAGCGTATCGCGCTTGTTGAAGTAATCGAGCGCCAAGGCGCCCGCTTCTGCGGCCAGAGACTTCGCCAGTTCGAAGCGTTGATCGAGGCCGATATCATGCTTGGTCATTTCATCATTCCTATGCACTTGGTTGAATTCAAGATTGGATCAAGGCAATGCCGCGGCTTTTGAACCCGAGCGTCACATCAGTGGCCGGCGGAAGGCTGGTTTCAACCGCATGATCGATGATGAACAGCGTGCCGACATCCGTCTCGACTTCATATTCGACATGACCGCCCAGATATGCGCTGTGCAGCACCCGACCGGCCAACCCTTGACCGCCGGGTTGCCCGATCGAAATAGAACCGGGGCGAACAGCCAGTTGTGCCGTTCCGGTTTTTGCATCACGAGCCGGTATACGATGATCGACACCACCGACCCGGATCAGCGCATTTGGACCTTCGATACCAACCACTTCGCAACCAATGACATTCGCTTCGCCCATAAAGTCGGCAATGAAGGATGAGGCTGGCGCTTCATAAAGTTCGCGTGGCGAGCCCGATTGTGCGATCTCGCCATCTTTCATCACGATGATGCGGTCGGAGACCGCCAGCGCCTCGTCCTGATCATGCGTCACGTAAACCGCCGTGAAACCCAGACGCTGCTGCAGCTCGCGAATTTCAGTGCGGACCCGGCGGCGCAGACGGGCATCAAGGTTGGAAAGCGGCTCATCAAGCAGCAGCACCTGTGGTTCAAGCACCAGCGCGCGGGCAACAGCAACACGCTGTTGCTGACCGCCTGAAAGCTCGGCTGGAAGACGGTGACCCATACCCGCAAGACCAACCAGTTTCAGGCCTTCTTCGGCCTTTTCCCGCGCCTCTGCTTTACGTAACCCTGAGGATTGCAGGCCATAAGCGACATTGTCGAGCGCGGTCATATGCGGGAACAGGGCATAGGACTGGAAGACCATGGAAACGTCACGTTCATTGGCAGGCAGCATGGTGACATCCTTGCCGCCAATCAAGATGCGTCCAGCGGTCGGGTGTTCAAGACCCGCCAGCATGCGCAGCGTTGTCGTTTTACCGCAACCGGATGGACCAAGCAGTGTCACCAGCGTACCCGGCTCAATGGTGAGGGACAGGTCTTGAATGGCAACGAAGGAACCAAAGGTCTTGCGAACATTCTGAAAGGTAACGGAACCGGGCTTTACGGAAATCATGCTGTTTTCTCCTGAGACAGAGGAACGGAGTTTGCTGGCTGCAGGCCTGCGACGCGGTTTTCGCGTCGCAAACGACGCTCTCCGACCAGCAGCTGGAAGCCGGTAATGACCGTGATCATCACCACGATGAGCATTGAGGAGTAGGCAATGGCCACGCCATATTCACCGTTCTCAACGAGACCGACGATGTAGGAGGTTGCCATGTTGTATTCCGCGCTGACGAGAAAAATCACGGCGCTGATCGAGGTGATCGCACGCACGAAGGAGTAGACCAGCGCCGCCGTGATGGCCGGACGCAGCAATGGTAGAATGACCTTTCTAATGGTGCGGAAACTGTCGGCCCGCAACGTCAGCGACGCTTCATCAAGGCTCCTGTCGAGCTGGCTCATCGCTGCAATGCCGCCGCGCACGCCAACCGGCATGTTACGGAAAACAAAGCAGGCAATCAGCACCAGAGCCGAACCGGTCAACTCCACCGGAGGCAGGTTGAAAGCCATGATGTAGCTCACGCCAATGACCGTACCGGGAATGGCAAAGCTCATCATCAGGGCAAATTCAAAGATATTGCGACCGGCAAATTTCTGTCTGACGATGATATAGGCTGTCAGCAGGCCGACAGCAGCAGTCAGCGGCGCCGAAATCAACGCAATCTCCATGGTCGTCCAGAACGAATTCCAGGCGACACCTGTCCAGGCGATGGAGCCGTTTGCAAAACTGACCGAGAAGGCACGGATATAGTGTGCGAAAGTCAGGGAGTTATCGAGACCCCAGGTCTTCACGAAACCACCGACCAGGATCATGCCGTAAACAACGATGGTGAACAGCATCCACGGAACGACAACCGCGTGTACACCAATCGACAGGCCGCGCGGCAGGGCAATGTGGGCACCGCTGTCGCCCTTTCCGGTAACCGTCGCGAAATTTTTGCCCGAAAGCCAGAAACGCTGGGCAAGGAAAGCCGATAGTGTGAAGCAGAGCAGGATGATAGCCAGAACAGCCGCGCGTGACGGGTCATTCTGCGAACCGACCACCGCAAAGAATATTTCAGTCGACAACACACCATGGCTTCCACCCAGCACAAGCGGATTGCCAAAATCAGCCATACTTTCGATGAAACCAATGAGGAAGGCGTTGGCGAGGCCAGGCTTCATCAGCGGCAGCGACACGCGCCAAAAGGTACGCCAGCGATCGGCCCGCAGCGTCTGCGACGCTTCTTCCATCGATGGGCTTACACCCTCAACAACGCCAATCAGCACGAGGAATGAAATGGGGGTAAAGGACAGAACCTGGGCAATCCAGATGCCGGTCAGGCCATAAAGCCATCGACCCGGCTCTATGCCAAAAAGATCAGACAGTCCCTGCGTGACAACACCGGCGCGGCCAAACAGAAGCGTCAGCGCAAGACCGATCACAAAGGGTGGCGTGATGATCGGCAACACCGTCAGCAGGCGCAGCCCCTTCTTGAACGGAAAACGGGTGCGGGTTGCGACCAGCGCAAAACCAAGCCCAAGCACCGTCGAGCCAAACGCAGTCATCAAAGCGAGGAACAATGTCCGCCACGCGACGCCGCAGCGTTCTTCACCGAGCACACAGCCGAGGCTCCAGATACCTGGATCCTGGATATTGCGGATAAAACCATCGGCATTAAACGAACCGTCAAAGTCCTGAACCGAGGCAATCAGCATGCTGCCAATCGGATAGAACACGAAGACGGTAACGAGGAAAACCAGCACCGAAATCGAACCGACGACAAAGGCATCACCCTTCATCACGCCGCGTTCGGCAAGACCGAAAGCAAACAACAGCACAAAGACCAGCGACATCAAGACGCCACCCGCACCAATCGACGGCTGACCATCAGCCAGCTGGCCAAACAGGGTCTCGCTGATGGTCCATGTCCAACCGGTAAAACCGATCGCCAGTCCCTGTAGGCTAAGGAATAGCAGACCTATCGCACCGATCCATGCCAGCAATTTCCCGCGTCGCATTGGATCGGCGATTGGCCTGACAGCACATGCACCAAGGAAGATCAGCGCAATGCCAATCAGCCACGGCTTGCCGTAGACAAGAATTTGCAGAACACCCGGCGCGTTACTGGACGCGGAGAAGAACTCCGAAAACCAGCGAAAACTGTAGAAGCCGCCTTCGATGCGGTACCAGGGGAGAAGAAACAGGGCCACTGCCCCAAGCATCAGGACAACGTCCAGCCTGCGATTGCCACGCGTCATGGCCAACCTCGCTATTTTATGCTGATGAATGAACTCGAGGCCGATACCCTAACCAAAGGTCGGGGCATCGGCCGTCACGTCTCGGATCAGTTGGCGACAGCGCCGACTTCACGATCCCAACGCTCCAAGAGAGCCTTGCGCTTGACAGGGTCGCCATAGGTCTTGAAGTCGTAGTCAATCAGCTTGATATCCTCGAACTTCGGCGCTTCCTTCGGCACTTCGGCCGTCTTGTTGGACGGCAACTGGAAGGACTTTGCATCCTTCATACGAGACTGCACGTCCGGCTGCAGCGACCAGTCGTACCAGACCTTCGCATTGTCGAGGTTGCGGGCACCCTTGATGATCGACATGGAGCCGATCTCATAACCGGTACCTTCACATGGCGCGATCGACTTGACCGGGAAGCCTTCTGCCGTCTGCGCCACCGCATCATGCATGAAGACGATACCAACCGCAGTCTCGCCACGCGCGGCCGCCTTGACCGGTGCGGAACCCGACTTGGTGTATTGCGAGATATTGGCGTTGAGCTTTTTGAGATAGTCGATGGCCTGGTCTTCACCCATGATCTGGACCAGCGAAGCAAGTGCCGTGTAGGCCGTGCCGGACGAATTGGGGTTGGCGATCTGGATTTCGCCCTTCAGTTCCGGTGCCAGAAGATCGGCCCAGCACAGCGGCTCCTTGTAGCCCTTGGACTTGAATATTTCTGTGTTGTAGCCCCAACCGAGCGCACCGGCGTAAACGCCAACTGTCTTGTAACCGGTGCTTTCTGCCTGTTTCACGGCCCAATCCTGCAGCTGGTCAAGCATTGGCGATTTGTATTCCAGCGTCAGGTTTTCAGATGCGGCCTGCATATGCGGATCGCCGGTACCGGCCCACCAGATATCGGTCTTCGGGTTGCGCGCTTCTGCACGAACCTTGGCATAGGTTTCGCCCGACGACAGGCGCACCATGTTGACCTTGATGTCATGGGACTTCTCGAAGTCGCCCTTCATCTGCTCACAGATAACAACGTCAGCCGAGCAAATCAGGTTAAGCTCGCCTGCGGCCTGAGCGCCGGTGGTGGCAAGTGCAGTACCGGTAAAAAGCAGGCTGGTCAGTATAGTCAGTCGCATGGGTATCCTCCTATAGCTTGCGTCTGAATGGGGGACAGCGTTTGAACATGGCGCTGCCGTTCGCAGCACTTGCAGTGCTGCGCTATTTGTTATTGTTGTTTGAATTGCCGACCCTATTGCGTCGGGTGGATTTCATTGTCGAAGCGGGCTAACAGCCGACTTCGTTCTTCTGGCAGACCGAAGGTGGCAAAGTCATAATCCACCATCTTGATCATCGATATGTCTGGCGCCGTCAGCGGCAGGCTTGCCTTGGCATTGGATGGCACCTGGTTTTGACCTGCGCGAAATCCGGTTGCCTGCCCTTCCGGGCTCAAGGCGTAGTCGACAAAGGCACGTGCAAGAGCCAGATTGGCCGCGCCCTTGATGATGCTGGCCGCACCAATCTCATATCCGGTCCCTTCACAGGGCGCGACGATGGCCAGCGGAAACCCTTCAATCTTCTGCGTCACCGCATCATGCATGAAGGAAATTCCGATCAACACGTCTCCCCGGGCGGCTGCCTTGACCGGAGCTGAACCTGCCTTGGTGTAGGCAACGACGTTGCGATCAAGTTTTGCCATGAAGCTGAAGGCTTCGTCCTCTCCAAACAGCTGCACAAGCGTGGCAAGCAAGGTAAACGCCGTGCCCGACGAGTTTGGATTTCCCGATTGGATATGGCCGCGATAAATATCCTTTGCCAGATCTTTCCAGCAGGTCGGCGCTGGCAGCCCCGCTTCAGCCAGCAGTTCTGTATTGTAAGCAAAGCCCAACGCACCGGCATAAATTCCGGCGGAGCGCGACCCTGACATCGCATAAAAATTCTGTGCCCAGGGCAACAGGTCATTCGGGTTGGCGGGGTGGTATTCTTCGAGCAAACCTTCCGAGCTGGCCTGCAAATGGGTATCGCCAGTACCGCCCCACCACACGTCTATGGTCGGATGTGCACGTTCGGCGCGGATCTGATCGAGAATTTCGCCAGTGCTCTTGCGAACCACCGAAATCTCGACACCCATCTTGCTTTCGAATGCTTTTTGCATGGTCACACACCAAGCCTCGTCGACGCCGCACAGGACGTTCAACTTCGACTGGGCCATGCCATGGCCTGCGCCGCACAGCCATACGACTATGCTTGCCGCAAAAGCGGTCACTGCTCTCAATTGAGCCTCCCTGCTTGGAACCTCCCCGTTCCAATCTCCGCATATAGCATGTCAGATACTGCCGCCGTCGCAATCGAAGAATGGTTACCAATCTTTCACCAAAGCGCCCAACAACATGACATTTGTTACAAATATGACATTTCCGATAATCACCGAAGCTTTGAAGATCGCAAAGAGCGTGCTTATGATAGCTGCGGGAGGAATACACAGTGCTCAATCAGAAGGTAAAGATTCTGATCGTCGAGGACGATCCAGACATGTCCGAACTTATTGCCGATCTGGTCGAGGCTGAGGGTTGGGTGCCGACCTGCGCGCGATCTGCCGAGGAAGCGGACGCAATTTTGGCAACGGACACCATGCAGCTCGTGCTGGTGGACCATAACCTGCCCGGCACATCCGGTCGGACCTTTGCCCAGCGATTGCGTACAAAGGTCGATATCGGCATTGTCATGGTAACGGCAGCGGGCAGCGCCATAGACAGGGTGCTTGGCCTCGAAACCGCCGCCGACGACTATGTGGTGAAACCCTTCGAGCCAATCGAACTGACTGCGCGCATCAAGGCGGTGTTGCGCAGGACCATTCCATCGTTGAAACACGAAAAAGACAGCGAACGCGATCACAGTCGCTCGGCCCTGCATCTCGGGGACTGGGTTTTTGATCATGACGCCCATCAGGCCGTGTGTCTTGTCGATCGCAGCAAGACATTGACAACAGCGGAATTTGCGCTGCTTGAAATCCTGGCGGAAACACCGAACCAGCCGGTCAGTCGCACACAAATCCTCGACCGCCTGGGCTCAGAAAGCGACCGCTACATTGACCGCAATGTCGATGTGCTTGTTCTGCGCTTGCGCCGCAAGATCGAACGAAACCCGGACTTGCCGCGCCACATCAAGACCAGACGCGGCAAGGGTTATGTGCTGCATACCGACGAAGCCGAGCTGTCCCCGTGATCAATCGTTCATTTCTGTCGTCGATTGCGTTCCGCCTGCCTTTTGCGATTGTGTTTATCTGCGTTCTGGTCTTCAGCCTCTCGGCAATCGCCATATATGGTTTGCAAAGGGCCCGTGACGAGATGGCCGCTTACGGTGTGCAGGCATTTTCCAGCCTCGGCAAGGTATCACTGGTTTCGCGGCAGGTGTCGGATCTGGTGTCGAGCGCACCCTTCTTGATGAATGCCGCCTCGCCCTACCGGGTATCCAGCGAAAGCCGCTCGGTGGTGCAGCAGGTTGACAGCTTGCTCTCCATGATAACCTCGAAAGAGGACGAGCGACGCATTCCGGGATTTGCAAGCGACCGAATTGCGGAACTCTTGCAGCAAATTCGCACACAAACTCTCGATCTGGTCAAGGATGCCGATGCAGCGCAGGTTCATAAGGCAGATGCTGCCGCCGCACTTGGCGAAATCGCCACCGGCAAAGGCATTCTGGATCCCAATCTGCGCCAGCGCATGAACGGCATCGTGCAAGCGGCCTCAACCTCTGACAGCCTTTTCCAGCTCGGAGAACTGCGCCGTCGCTATGTCTCGGAAACAACCGCCCGTCAGGAAGGATATCCGGGCCAACGCCTAGCAGCATTCGAACTGCTGCATTATGAGCGTGTCTTCAAGGCACAGACTCAGTATCTCCTTGAAATGTTTGCAATACGTGCCTCGGTCGCCAAACTCCACACCGTGTCGCGTGACCTTTCCCACGCCACAGAAACCCAAAGCGATGCAATTGCCCGTGGCCTGAACGAGGATTTGCTTTCCACGTCAGATGCGCTCAGCCGTTTGCTGGTCATCGTCGCGCTTGCGTCCTTCCTGGTGCTGGTCATGGCGGTGTTCTCTATTCGCTCGGTCATGCGTGTCTCACGCGGCATCGTCACGCTGTCGAATGGCATGAACGCGCTGGCCAAGGGTGATAAGGATGTTGGCCCGCCATCCTATCGCGGGCCGGAAACGGAACTGATTCAGCTGCTCGACGCATTTCGCGCGTTTCATGACAGCGTTGATCGTGTTTCACGGCTGCGCCGCACGGCAGAGGCTGCGGCCCGCACCATCCGCTCAACCTTCCGCAACATGAATGAAGGCATCGCGCTGTTTGACCCGAGCGGCCGGCCGATTACCATGAACCGCCGGATTATCGAGCTTGTTGGTCGCTCAGGTTCGTCACGTAAATTGCCATTGCGACGTTTTGTGGAGCCCATTCCGGAAATCGATCCGTCCTTGTTGCCATCAGATAGTGACCGCGGCGCCTTGATAGACCGCATCTTCATCCGGCATCGCGTTGACGGGCAGGTCATTGAAATCTCACTCTCACGCCAGCCAGACGGCGGGATCGTCATGCTGGCGCGTGATGTTACCGCTCTGGACCGTCAGGAAGCAGAAGCTGCAAAGGCCCAGCGACTGGATGGCATCATGCGCATGACCCATCAGGTCAGCCACGAAGTTGGAAACATGATCGGCATCATAACGGGCAGTCTCGGCTTGCTGGAGCGCGAGGCCGGTTTCAATGACCGTCAGAAACGCCATATCACCCGTATTCGCAAAGCAGCCGACCGCGGGCGCTCACTTGCCTCGAGCATGCTAACGGTCGGCAGCCAGCAACCGATCCACGCGCAGCACATCGACGTCGCCAGCTTGCTGCGTGGCATGGCGGATATTCTGGAGATTGCTGTTGGATCGAAATGCCATATTACACTTCATCTCAACGAGGAATTGCCAACCATTCCGCTTGACCCTGCCCTTCTTGAGCAGTCGATCCTCAATCTTTGCCTGAATGCCGCCGCCGCAATGCCCAAGGGTGGCCTGATCTCCATCGGCGCAGCATCGGAAAAAGATGTACTGATCATTGATGTAACCGACGAAGGCATCGGAATGACACCCGAAGCCGTCGACAAGGCTTTTGAACCCTATTTCACAACCCGTGAAGAACATGGTGGAGCGGGCCTTGGCTTGGCAATGGTTTATGGTTTCGTTCGCCAAAGTGGCGGAGAGGCCCATATCCACTCAACCCTTGGACAGGGAACGTCGATCAAATTGATTTTCCCACTTACACCCTCTCAAACCTTGCACAACAGCCAAGCCTGAAGTCGTAGAGGCTATAGCTGCGACCAGCGCCACGCCTCAACGATTGAGCAGTCCCTCAAACGGCGAGAAAACCGCCATCGACATTGATAACGGCGCCGTTGACCATGGCCGTATCGGGTGAAAGCAGCGTGGCGATGGTGCGGGCAACGTCATCGGCCTCGGCAAAACGGCCGATCGGATGACGCACCATCATAGGTGCAGACTTTTCCGGATCGCTCCAGGCAGCCATTGCAAGTTCTGTCAGAGTGATGGTTGGCGCAACGGAATTGACCCTTATGCCATAAGGGCCAAACTCCTTGGCCAGCACCCGTGTTGCACCTTCAAGACCGGCCTTGGAGGCTGCGTAACACAAGTGTTCGTTAAAACCGCGATGTCCGGCAATCGAGGTTATGTTGACGATCGCACCGCCACCGCCAACGGCACGGCGGGCACGGCCAAACTCCTGACTGGTGATCAGGGCCGCCCTCAAATTGATGCCCATCACCGCCTCATAGCCCGCTTCGGTCATGTCAAAGCTTGTCTCGAGAACATTGATACCGGCACTGTTGATCAGGAAGTCAGCAGTGCCGGCCTCCGCCATAGCCTTGCGCGTTGCAGCAGGGTCAGCCAGATCAACCGTAATCGAACGACCACCAATCTCGTCACGCAGACTGTCGAGATCCGACGTGGTGCGGCTAAGGGCGATGACTTCGGCACCGCGTTCAGCCATGACACGGGCGCAAGCCCGACCGATGCCTTTGCCTGCGCCTGTGATGATGACCGATGTCCCTGAAAACTGCATGCTGGTTCCTCCCTGATATATGTGCCTGCAACTTAGCCAGAGGCTGCGGGAAACAATGGCTCAATGTCTTTTCGCACCTCACGGGCGAGTGTCTGTATTCTCAGAAATGCCTGGTAACGCGCCTCGTGCAGCGCCCGCGCCGCATCACGCACCGGCTCACTACGCCCTGCCACAGTGGACATGGCGGGCATTGCGGCCTGCAAATCGGGGTAGAGTTTGGCGGCAACAGCCGCCAACATAGCTGCGCCCAGCAAAACCGGCTCCGAGCAGGCCGTGACCTCAACGGGAACTCCCGTTGCGTCAGCGAGAATCTGCCGGGTTAGCGGATGTGTTCCCGCTCCGCCGGAAACAGAGATCGTGGAAACGGAGACGCCGTTTTCGGCCTGCGTTTCGATGATCTGGCGCAGTCCATAACCAAGCCCGCAAAGCCCGGCGACGTACAGTGCGGCAAGATTGTCCGCACCGCTTTCCATGCCAAGCCCCATCACAACGGCGCGTGCATATGGATCGGCAAAAGGTGCGCGATTGCCGAGGAATTCTGGGACTACCTGCAACTGTCCGGCAAGATTTACCGCATCTGACGGTCTGTCGACGCCAGCCAGCACCCGCGCCGCAAGCCATGGCGCCAAGCTGGTACCATCCTGTTTTGCCTCCTGCGACGCCTTGCCCGCGTAGGGATGCAGGCTCAATAACTGATCGATGGCCGCACCGGCGGCCGACTGACCACCTTCATTCAGCCACATGCCGGGCACCATGGCGGAAAAATACGGGCCCCAGACACCCGGCACAAATGTCGGCTCGGCAGTCGTTGTCATGGTGCAGGACGATGTGCCAAACACGTAACCAAGGCAGGATGATGCATCCTGCAAGCCACCTTTTGCCGCCACAGTCCCAACGCCACCGGCATGGGCGTCAATTAATCCTGCCCCGACAGCAATGCCAGCGCGCAGTCCCATCGCATCAGCCGCTTCCTGGTTCAGGCCGTTGCCCAATGGCGTTCCCGGGTGCACGACACTTTGACCAATCCGGCGAAAACCGTCATCAGGAAGGTCATCCAGCCCTATCGTACGGAAATAGGTCTCGTCCCACCTGTCCTCATGCGCCAGATAGGTCCATTTGCAGGTCACGGTGCAGGAAGATCGCTCCAATGCACCGGTCGATTTCCAGGTCAGAAAATCCGTCAGGTCAAAGAAGTGCTTGGCACTGGAATACACCTCAGGCAGATGTTCCTTCAGCCAAAGCAGTTTCGGCGTCTGCATTTCCGGAGAGATAACACCGCCGACATAAGACAGAACCATATGTCCTGTGGCATTGATCCGCCGTGCCTGTTCAAGCGCGCGATGATCCATCCACACGATGATATCGCGTTCAGGATGCGCAGGATCGCCCACTCCGTTGGATGCGCCCTGCACCACCAGTGAGCAGGTAGCATCAAATCCGATCCCGGCCACGGCCGAGGGATCGATCGCCGCCGATGTGACGGCATCACGAACAGCCGTACACACCGCATCCCAAATCTGGGCGCTCGACTGCTCGACATGCCCATCATCATTGCGAAAGATAAGGATGTCATGTTTGGCGGAGGCCAAAAGCGTGCCAACCGCATCAAACACGCCAGCGCGTGCCGAACCTGTGCCAACATCGACACCGATAAAGTAACTGCTCATACGATCCTATCCCTCGCCGGAGTGAAACAGCAAGCCGTGCTGTTCAAAGCACGGCTCGGCAAACTAGTCCGACCAGACTCAAACCCGGTCAAAGTTGGTCGGCAAGACCAACATATCGCGGATCGTGACGTTGCGGTTGCGGGTAAGCATGTATTCCACAGCATCTGCAACTTCGCTCGCTTCAATGATGCTGCAGGATTCCTTGGCCTTGCGCAGGTTTTCTTCCGGCCAGTCAGCAAGCAGGGCCGAGAGAACGGGCCCGGGGGAAACCTGGGCCACACGAATGCCATGCGGAATGAGCTGGCGGCGCATGGTCTGAACGAAGCAGGTCACAGCCCATTTCGAACCGGCATAGACCGGTTCCCAATAGGTCGGGAAATGGCCGGCAATCGAGCTGGTGACAATGATGTCACCGGTTTTGCGCGCACTCATATGCGGTACAACTGCATGCACATTCTTCATCACGGCATTGACATTGAGGTTGAGCATGCGGTCGATTTCGTCGGCTGAGGTCTCTGTCAGGTCGCCACCGATGTAGGTTCCGGCATTGCAATAGAGAATGTCGATATGATCGACCTTCTCGAGAATTTCGGGAACCATCGCAGCGCAACTGTCGGCATCCAGCAAGTTGGTGACCTGAGGAATGGCATTTTTACCAAGCTTGGCGACCAGGTCGTTGAGCGCTTTTTCGTTCCAGTCGACCATGACGACCGTGCAGCCATTGGCCAGAAGCTTCTCGGTCGTTGCCAGACCGATGCCGGAAGCGGCGCCTGTTATAACCGCGATTTTGCCTTCCAGTGATTGAGCCATATTATTCTCCTAACGTTATGAAAAGCTGTTGAGATTTCGTCAGCGCCATTCGCGGGCGATGTAGATAGCGAGCAGGATGATGAAGCCACGGATGATGTCCTGCAGATAGGGGTTGATACCCATCAGATTGAGGCCGTTGTTGAGGATGCCGAGCAGGACAGCACCAATCAGCGTACCGAGGATGAAACCCCGGCCACCGGCAATTGCAGTGCCGCCGAGCACCACGGCCGCAATGGCATCGAGCTCGAAACCAACGCCGGCATTGGGCTGGCCCGACATCAGGCGCCCGGTCAGAATGATGGCTGCAAGTCCCGCCGTGAGGCCGGAAATCGAGTAAACCGCAATTTTGATGCGACCAATCTTGACGCCCGACAGTCGTGCTGCCGTTTCATTGCCACCAATGGCATAGACATGGCGACCAAATGCAGTCCGCTCCAGCAGCAGCCACGCCAATGCGTAGATGATGACCATGGCGATGACAGGAACCGGAATAATACCAACACGACCGACGCCGAACCAGGAAATCCACGATGGCAGGCCCGAGATCGGGTAGCCGCCGGAATAGATAAGCCCAGCTCCACGGGCGATACCCATGGTGGCGAGAGTGACGATGATGGCCGGCATGCGGCCCCATGCCACCAGAATTCCGTTGAAAAGGCCAAGCCCGATGGCAATAGCGACGCCGGACAGCAGTCCGGCCCAGCCTGGCATGCCGAAATGTACCATCAGCCCCGCCGCCATGGTGCCGGCAAGCGCCATCAGTGCTCCGACCGACAGGTCGATACCGCCGGTTAAGATGACGAATGTCATGCCAACCGCCAGAATGGCGACGATCGATACCTGTCTCAAGACATTGAGAATGTTGGAAACGGAAAAGAAGTTATCTGAGGCGAAACCCATCAGGATCGAAACGACGATCAAGCCAGCCAGTGGCAAGGCCAAAGGCGACTGTATGATGGTCTTCCAGATCGGCGTGGCAGAGGCCTCCGCCTGAGCGCCTGTAAGAGCGTCCGCGTCATGCGACATGTTGTGTCCTCCCGGTTGTTGCATGGGTCATGATCTGCTCAGAGGTGATCGCATCGCCTTCAAGCGTTGCGACAATCCCGCCTGAGCGGAAAACACAGACCCGGTCGGACATGCCGATCACTTCAGGCAGTTCCGACGAAATCATGATGATGGAATAGCCACGGGCGGTGAATTCGCGCATGAGCTGGTAAATTTCGGTTTTGGCGCCAACATCAATGCCGCGGGTCGGCTCGTCAAAAATCAACACCTTCATGTTGTGGTTGATCCAGCGGGCGATCACCACTTTCTGCTGGTTGCCACCGGACAGTGTATCGACGCGCGCATGCGGGCTTGACGCCTTCACACGCACCCGCTGCATGGCAGTGCGAGTATCGGCAAGTTCACGCGAGCGGTTGATGAAGAAGTGGCCGATCAGGTATTTGCCGTAATTGTTCAGCGAGACATTGTGCATGATCGGGAAACTGGTGATCAGCCCCTGCTCCTTGCGACTTTCAGGAAGCAGACCGATACCCGCCTCCAGTGCCTGGGACGGATCGGCAAACCGTATCTCGACACCGTTGATCAACAGTTTGCAGCGCGCGGCCCGATAGGCACCAAGCATCGCCAGAACTGTTTCGGTACGACCCGAACCTACCAGACCGGCAAAACCGAGGATTTCTCCTGCCTTGAGGTGAAAACTGGAAACCGGTCCGCTTCTGGTGAGCTTGACCTCTTCCACCTCAAGAACAGTCTTGGCATCGGCAGGAATGACAGGTTTTGGCGGGAAGCTGTTTTCGATCCGGCGACCAACCATCATTTCGACCAGCTGTGCCTGATTGACGTCGCTGACAGCACAGGAGGCCACAAATTCACCGTCCCGCAACACAGTGATGCGGTCGCAAATCTCGAAAATTTCTTCGAGATGGTGCGAAATGAAGATGATCGCGACACCCTGTTTTCGAAGGCTGCGCATGACGTGAAACAGATGTTCGACTTCGGCCGGCGTCAGCGTCGCTGTTGGTTCGTCGAGCACAAGAATACGGGCGTCGAGTGCCAGTGCCTTGGCAATCTCTACAAACTGCTGTTCGGCAACCGACAAATTGCGGATTGGCACATTCAATGGAATGGAGATACCGAGTTGTTTCATGATTTCGGCGGCGCGCTTGCGCATCGCCGATCGTTTCATGAAACCAAGCCCGTTGCTGAGCTCGCGCGCCAGAAACATGTTTTCGACCGCGTTCAAATAAGGAACGAGCGAAAACTCCTGAAAAACCACACCGATACCGGCATCGATCGCTTCATTATAATCACTGAAATGGCGAACCTCGCCGTTGATGCGGATTTCGCCTTCACTGGGTTTCACAATCCCACACAGGATTTTCATCAGTGTCGATTTACCAGCACCGTTTTCACCCAGTAGCGCGTGAACTTCACCCGCCTGCACGGTGAGATCCACCCCATGCAGAACCTCGATCCTGCCAAAGCTTTTTTTGATGCCGTTCAGCTGTAGCATCTGTTCCTCCCGTGTTTGATTGGAAAAGTCGCCCCCACTGTTTCCGGCGAGGGCGCTCGGGAGGCGCTTACCAACTGAAGTCGGCAGCGTTTTCTTTGGTGACTGGACGGACGTCGATTGGCACTTCCTTCGGCACGACGCGCGCCCCCCACTTCTGTGCCAGCGCCATGGCAAGGCCTACGCGGATCTGGTCACGCGGAAACTGTGCGGTGGTCTGGATGAATGGCGTACCTTCGGCAATCGCCTTGACGGCTTCCGGTGCACCATCAACCGAGGTCAGCTTGACGTCGCGGCCCGAGCCCTGGATGGCGGCAAGAGCGCCCATGGCACCACCGTCATTGACCGAGAAGATACCCTTGAGGTTTGGACGTGCCTGCAACATGTTTTCGACAACGCCGAGTGCAATCGAGCGATCCTGACGACCGTTCTGCGTATCGACCAGCTTGATGTCCTTGAATTCGGCAAGCGCTTCCTTGCAACCTTCCACGCGCTGCAGGATAGGAATGACCGGAATGCCGTCGAGAATTGCGACTTCTCCTTCGCCGTTCAGCGCCTTGCCGAGAGCCTGGCACGACTGGTAACCGGCATCCTTGTTCTTGGAACCAACGAATGTATCAACCGGGCCGTTGGCATTGGCATCAACGGCAACAACAATCACATTCTGTGCCTTGGCTGCATTGACGGCGGCCTCCACGCCGGCCGAGTCTGTCGGGTTGAGAAGCAGAATGTCGATCTTCTGCTGCAACATGTCTTCAACGTCGGAAATCTGCTTGGCAACGTCATGGGCGGCATCTGTCACGATAACCTGCGCACCGAGGGATTTCGCTGCCTCGTCCAGCGCTTCCTTCATCGAGACGAAATAAGGGTTGTTCATTTCCTGAAATGTCATGCCGATCTTCAACTTGGCGTCCTGCGCCAAGGCAGGCACCGCGGTCAGCGCGACGGTGGCGATCGACAATGCTGTCAAAGCTCTTTTCATGTCAGTTTTTCCTCCCTTTGAACGGCAGGCAAAGCCCGGCCGTTTCCGGAAAGCACCATGCTTTCCGAATTCTATTGTCCCGGTACGGGATATGGATCGTGGCGCTTATCCGGCGGCTTTAAATGCTCCGTTGGCTTTAAAGGTCGCGCGGAATTGCGAAGGCGACATTCCCTTCAGGTTCTGGAAATGCCGGTTGAAATTCGAAATATTGGAAAAGCCGATCTCGTAGCAGATTTGGGCAATCTTGACTTCGGGACGCGTCAACAGTGTCAGACAGGCCAGATCGACACGCAGCTGGTTCTTGTAACGAACTAGAGTTGTTCCGGTATGGCGTTTGAAAGCCCGTGAAAAGGAACTGGCGGTGTGCCCAACCATGTCAGCGAGATCGCGCTCATCAATATCGTCGGTCAGATGTTCACGCAGGTGCGCGATGGCCCTGTTAATGCCGCTTTCATTGATATTCGACAGGTCCAGTTCATAGCTCAGACTGGCCAGCACTTCCGGTTCGGGCGCATTTGCCAGGACATCAAGGATTTCCCAAAACAGTGCCAACCGCATGATGCCGCGTGTCTCGATCAATTTCTCGATCAAAGGGCGCACCTTGTCACTCGTGACGTTGTCGAACAGCAGGCCGCGATGGCTGCGCTCTAGAAGCGGTGCAATGGCTTCCATCTCCGCCATGCCGGCAACACTGTCGTCGACAAATTTCTGCGGGAACTGAAGAACCAGCGAGCGGGCAGGCACGATTTCGTCAGGCTCGATATCGGAAATCCAGTTTTGAGGCAGATTCGGGCCGGTCATGATCAACTGACCAGGTTCAAAGCGACCAATGTGGTCACCGATGTAAAAACGACCTGAGGTCGCAACAACCAGATGAATTTCATATTCAGGGTGATAGTGCCAGCGAACCGTGCGAAACGGATAGCCGTGTCTCCACGCGGCGAAGCTTTCGCCTTTGCGGATATGGACCAGTTCCAGATCGGGTTGCACAGCGTTTCCTCCCCCCGAGCGCACAATGTCTGCGGCAAAATCTGCAAACCTCCAATTTGCAAATTTCGACATTAACAAGACCATAACCCCTGAAATTCAAGGCATCTACATCATGGCGAAAATTAAACCGATACTTTTTTGACAGCAGTTTTGCCGTGAGCGTTGATGATGAGAGCCGAATGTACAAGGACGGAGACGACACGCTGTCGTCTTCGTCGCACGTTTTTTATCCGCAGGATTTGCCTGAAACAGACCGACAGTTCCGGTTAATTTTTCCATCAAACGGTCATGGTGCAACAGACATTATAACGGTTATCGTAACCTTTACTGTCTGCGGCTACGCGAAAACTTTTGGAACCGATGGCCCGCATGGACGTTTTTCTAACTCCAAACAAGAGGAGAAAACGACCATGGATCACACTAATCACGTTCGTCTTACGACCACTGAACTCACGCCAGCAGTTCTGGAAGGCGCGACCGTTTACGGTGCTGACGATCACAAGGTTGGCAAGGTCGACCACATTCACGGTGCAGGCGCAGGCGGTAAGGCCATCATCGATGTCGGCGGCTTCCTCGGCATCGGTGCAAAACCTGTTGCGGTTCCGCTCAGCGATCTGGATTTCATGCGTGACGAGGACGGTGACATTCACGCCGTGACGGCATGGACAAAAGATCAGCTCAAGGACATGCCTGAGCATCACCACTAAATACCAGTTCGAAGCCCGGCCACCGCGCCGGGCTTTTTACATTTGTTGCTGTTCTATAAGCGGATATTCCAGATCGGCACATGGTGCATGGGACAATTTGCAACGGTTCACATGATTTTAACAAAATAGATGGATGTCACGCGCTGTTTTCTTGATCAGTTGATCCCAGTCAACTTATAAGGCGCTCATGACATCTGATTCAAAAATTTTCGTCGGCTTAAGGTCAACCAAAAAAACCAAGGCTGCATCAAGCAAGCCGCTTGGCCCGAAGTGCCAATGGGACGGCTGCGAAAACGAAGGCGCGCACCGTGCCCCCGTTGGCAGGGACGGCGAAGGACTCTACCTGTTGTTCTGTCCGAAGCATACCAAGGAATATAACAGCGGATATAACTTCGCAGTTGAACTGTCCGACCCCGTCGTCGCGCGGTACCAGAAGGAAGCAGCGACAGGCCGTCGCCGCACCTATGGCACACCCGTCAACAAACCGTCGGAAGCTCCGCTGCCGTCATCCGCCCGTTCCGGCTCTGCCAAAACCATCAATGCCCGCAAGGATGCGGAACAGCGTCAGCGTGAAAAAGCTCAACTTAAGCAGCGCAAGTTGAAGGTGCTGGAAGCAAAGGCTTTCGAAACGCTTGGACTGTCAGAGGATGCAACACCTGAAGAAATCAGGCTTCGCTACAAACAAAAACTGAAAATGCATCATCCCGATGCCAATCAGGGTAACCGCAACTCGGAAGACGATCTGCGTGCAGCCATCGACGCACACAAGATCCTCAAGCTCAACGGTTTCTGTTGACGCTATAGGCAATGGGGCACGCAAGCCGTTGCTCGCGCACCCCATGTTACGACAGTCCAAAGCCTCTGGGACGCGGCATCAGATGTCGTTATTGATCAGCGCTTGCCCAAATAAACTTGTTTCGCGTTGAGCGTGCCGATCAATTGCCGCTCGTCGGCCGACAGGCCTGACAACAGTTCTGTTGTGATGTTGACCCAGTTGGCCAAACCGCCACCGACATCAATGACCGGCCAATCACCACCCCACACCATACGGCTCGGGCCAAACAGTTCGAGGACAGTGTCACTGTAAGGTTTGACATCATCGATCTTCGAACCGGACGGATGGCAATATGTCGGCAAACCGGAAAGCTTCACCCAGAAGTTCGGCAATTCAGAAAGCTTGATCATCTCCTGACGCCAGGCTGCGAAGTCACCGCTAGCAATATCCGGCCTGCCGCAATGATCGAGGATGAACACGGTATCGGGATCAGCACGAACCAGATCGTAGGCGATCGATAGCTGCCGTCCATCGAAACAGAGATCGACGGGATACCCGGCCTTGCCAATCTTGCGAACATTGCGCCGATAGGTTTCGCTGCGGCTGAGATCATCCGGCATGACCTGAAGAATACGACGGAAACCCACCACGTTGAGGTCACCGCATTCTTCCAGCCAGGCATCAAAACCATCATCGGTTTCAGGACGGCAACTGGCGATCACACCCAGCATTTTGGGATAACCCGATCCGACCAGTCTTGACACCAGCCGCGCCTCGCTCTGGTAATCAACGTCATCCACGCCACTTTCCATGAAGATGGTGGCGGTGATGTTGCAGCCTGCAGCTTGCTCAGCGTAGACATTCTGGTCAAAAGTGCCGGACGCAATGGCCGGGACCTCTTCAGTCCATGCGTAACCGAGATCGCCACGCAGGATAAGATGCTGATGTGTATCGATCAGCTCTGTTGCCATTTACCCCTCCGTACCGATCGTATGCTCTTCAAATTGCGCCCAAGCCGTCTCTGCGATGGTCTGGTCGAAAAGTTCAACATTACGCAGGAGGCTGGAAGGTTTTGCCGTGCCAATCAGTACGCTCACCACCAGCGAATTGCGCAGCGGAAAATGCAAGGCGGCGGCAGCAAGCGTCGTACCGGCCGACTGCGCAACCACTTCCATAGCCTGCACTTTTTCCATCACATCGGGCGATGCCTCGACGTAATTGAAGGTAGCGCCCGGCCGGGCACCGGTCGCAAGAATGCCAGAGTTGAAAACGCCACCGATCACAAGACGCGTCCCGGTTTCCTCGCAACGCGCCAGCAACTCGGCTTCTGCAGAACGGTCAAGCAGAGTGTAACGACCAGCAAGCAAGATGACATCCAGCGGCACCCGCGCAAGAAGGTTGAGGCAGGCTGGCACCTCGTTCACGCCAAGGCCAATGGCCTTGGTTGCGCCGCTTGCCTTGAGTTCCTCAAGCGCCCGTGCACCACCTTCGACAAAATCTGCAAAATGGCGATCATAATCCGCACCGAGCGTGGTCGCTTCGAGATCGTGGATGTAAAGAATATCAATGCCATTCAACCCGAGACGGGCAAGGCTGTCCTGATAGGACCGCATGATACCGTCATAGGTATAGTCATGGACCTGCGCGAACGGCAAAGGACGGACAAACCCGTGATCGGGAATGTCCTCCTCTGCGACGGGCTTCAGCAACCGGCCGACCTTGCTCGACAGGACATAGGACCCCTTGGGTTTGTCGCGTAAAAAGTCGCCCAGCCGACGCTCCGAAAGGCCGTGTCCGTAATGCGGGGCCGTATCGAAATAACGAATACCGGCCTCCCACGCCGTTTCCAGCGTGGCCATGGCATCTTCACGCGATACTTCGCGGTAGAGGTTGCCGATACCGGCGGCTCCGAACGAAAATGTACTGAGTTCAAGGCCTGTGTTTCCAAGTGGCCGCCCGATCATGCCGCCGCCCCCTCTTTGTCGAGTTGGCGCTCAATTGCGCGGATCGCGCCACGAAGCTCACCCAGGCCCTTAACGCGGCCGATATAGGAGTAACCGGGGTTGGTCTTCTTATCGATATCGTCACCGAGCAGATGCCCGTGGTCTGGGCGCAGTGGAATTGCGCGGCGGGTATCACCGGCTGCCGCGCGACGGCGTTCCTCACGCAACAACGCCTCGACAACACCCACCATATCGGTACCACCATCCAGATGGTCGTCTTCAAAGAACGAACCATCCGCCTCGACGGTAACATTGCGCAGATGCGCAAAGTTGATACGCGGTGCAAATTCCGTCGCCATGGCAACCAGGTCATTATCAGGACGTGAACCGTAAGACCCGGTGCACAGTGTGATACCGTTGTAAGGGCTGTCGAGGGCAGACAGGATGCTGCGAACATCTTGCGGCGTCGATACAACACGCGGCAGACCGAAAAGCGAGAATGGCGGGTCATCCGGGTGAATGCCGAGATAAACACCATGTTCCTCTGCAACAGGCACCACTTCTTTTAGGAAGGCCAGCAAGTTGCTCTGCATTGTAACGGCATCGATACCGCCGAAGGATTCCAAGAGCGTATTGATGGATTGCCGCGTCTGCACAAGTGCACCGCCCGGCAGGCCGGCGATGATATTGCGCTCCAGCAGCAGTTTTTCATCATCACTCATCGCTTTTGCCCGCTGTTCGGCACGTGCAACGACGTTGGCATCATAGCTTTCAGCAGCATTGGGACGCTTGAGGATGAATACGTCATAGGCAACGAAATCAGTCATCTCGAAACGCAGGGCCAGTCCAGTGCCACGTTCGGTGCGCCAGCGAAGGTCGGTACGTGTCCAGTCAACCACAGGCATGAAGTTGTAGCAAACGGTGGGGATACCGGCACGACCGAGATTGGCTAGGGTTTCTTTCCAGCGGGCGATCGCCTTGGACGCATCTGCGTCACCGCGTTTTACGCATTGCTCCATCGGAATGGATTCGCAAACGCTCCACTCAAGACCGGCCGCCTCGATCATCTCCTTGCGTTTGATGATTTCTTCAAGCGGCCAGGATGTACCATCGGGAATCTCGTGAAGCGCCGTCACCACGCCGGTAGCACCGGTTTGGCGGACATGTTCGAGCGTGATCGGATCGTTCGGGCCGTACCATCGCCAAGTTTCCTGCATGAATTCCTCCCTTAGATAATGTCGTCAATGGCGCAAAGAGCGCCTTGTGTGTTGATGGCCTTGCAGGCGGAAGCCAATGCTTCGGCAAAACCGGGCTTGTTGCGCCATTCCGGTGTGAAAACTCGATCGAAACCCAAGAACCGCTCGACCACCTGTTCGGCAGACAATGCGCGTTGGTCGACGGCTGGCCATTCGTTGAATGCCGGATCGTTGATGATGATCGGCGCATCCTGTTCATCGCGTGCGGCGCAGGAGCAGATCCACAACGCAGCGGCCATCAGCACCGCACCATGCGGTCTGCCCTGATCCATTAGTTCAGCAAGTGGCGACAATATGCGTTGCGGCACCTTCTGCGAGGCATCGGACGCAATCTGCACCGCCTTGTGCCGCAGCGAAGGATTGGCAAAACGCTGACGCAGACCACTGACATAGGTCGCACCATTAAGATGCGATGGCAGTGTTGGGTCTATTTCGCTCCAGTACCGGTCGATGAACCGGCGCACGCGCGGATCTGCGTAGACATCGGCAACCGTTTCGAGTCCGGTGATTTGGCCGATGGCGGCAATCGCTGTATGAGCCCCGTTGAGCATCCGGAGCTTCATGTGCTCGTAGGGTTCGACATCGTCGACAAATTCTACGCCTGAGGCTTCTAGCTCGGGGCGACCATGCGGAAAATGATCCTCGATGACCCATCGGAAATAGGGCTCTGCAACAACTGGCCAGGCGTCGTCCACGCCGAGCGCCTGGTTTACTGCAGCACGATCCTGATCCGTGGTCGCTGGCACAATGCGGTCTACCATCACGCAGGGGCAGGATACATTCTGCGCTATGTAATCTGCGAGATCTGAATCGGTCAGACCCGCGAACTCCACCAACAGCGCTTTCAGCACCTTGCCATTAGATGGCAGGTTGTCACAGGAGACGAGTGTCAGTGGTACGGCCCCTTCGGCACGGCGACGTCTGAAGGCGGCGATCAGCACTCCATAGATCGAGCGCGGTGCCTTGGTAGCGTCTAGATCGTTCTGCACATCCGGATGGCTGCGCAGCAAGGTCCGCTCGGACAGATTGGCGAGATAGCCTTTCTCCGTCACGGTCAGGGTTACGATACGCACACGAGGATCGCTAAGCCGGTCGATCAGTTTTGAGGGATCTTCTGGTGACACCAGAATTTCGAGGATTGAGCCGATAATCCGGTAGGTCACGGTCTGCCCGTTGCGTTCGCAATAGGTATAGAGATTGTCCTGCGGTGCGAGCGCATCACGCGTGTCGGCACTGCGCATCGAAGCGGCGACAATGCCCCAATCCGTCTCACCACGTCCAAGGCAATCATCAACAAAGACCGCCTGATGTGCGCGGTGGAAAGCTCCAACACCGAGATGAACAATACCCGGTGTTACCTTCGACCGGTCATAGCCAGGAACCGAGATATCGGCTGGCAGGGTGGCAAGCGCTGTTCGTGAGAGACGGTTTCCCGGCACTGTAATTCCAATCTACAATAACAAGATTATGTCCTGACGGCGCGAGTGCAGGCCCGCTTTAGCAGCGGACACGCCTGCTCAGCCGAACTGCAAACCGCCGTTCATATCGATCACCACCCCGGTCATGAAACCGGACAGAGGTGATGCGAGGAACCGCACGGCATGGGCAACCTCTTCAGGTTCACACAGGCGTCCAACCGGGATCTGCGCAAGCTGACGATTGCGATCTTCTTCCGACAATTGTTCCATGATCATGGGCGAAACGACGTAAGCTGGCGCAATGGCATTGGAGGTAATGCCAGCAGAGGCCAACTCGCGGGCCGTGGAATAGGTCAGACCGACAAGTGCCGCCTTGGACACCGCATAACCCGTTCCCGCAGTAAGACCACCGGATTTCCAGGCATATGACGAGATGTTGATGACGCGTCCCCAACCATTTTCTTTCATCGCGGGAATGGTTGCCTGCGTCAGCAGAAGGGCAGCATCCAGATTGATGGCCATCAACCGATGCCATTCCTCCAGCGTGGTACCCGCAAGTTTGTTTGGCGAAAGTATGCCGGCATTGTTGACGAGAACATCCACGCGACCATGGCGCTCAAGCACACCCTTCATCGCATGCTGAATGGCGGCAGGGTCCGAGAGGTCAACGATAACAGGCTCACAAATCGGGCCCAATTGTTCGATTGCAGCGGCATCACGATCGACCGCAAGCACATGGGCTCCCGCCGCAGCCAGCGCTTTTACGATAGCGCGGCCAATACCACCTCCCGCACCGGTCACCAGTGCGATCCTGCCCTTCAACTCCATTGAAACTCCCCTCCACTTGCCGTTATCAAACGGCCAGATTTTTTCTTTGCTGCTCAGACATCCGTCCGAAAATGACGAAAATCATATCAAGATGCGTGACAAGCGCCTGCTCGGCGGCAGCACCATCGCCACGATCAAGTGCGTCCACAATTGCCAGATGTTCAGCGATAACATCCGGCAGACGCTCGGCCGTCTGCCACAGGCGATGGAAACGCGTCAGCGTAACCTTGGCACTCAGCACGGCCTGCCAAACCCCCTCGCGACCGGCAAAGGTGCCCAGAAGGTGGTGAAACTCCTCATCGGCGCGGAAAAATCCATCACCGTCACCTGCGGCGATAAATTGCTCTTGCTCACGGATCAACTGACGCATCGCGCGGCTCATTTCCGACGTCCATAACGGCAGAACTTCGCGCAGCAGCGCAATTTCCAGCGAGCGCCGGACAAAATGGCTGTCCTGAAGACCAGCTAGCCGGATCGGCGCCACGAAGCTGCCGACCTGCGGATAAACATCCACCAGCCCTTCCTCGGACAATCTCTGGATAGCGGCGCGCACAGGTGTGCGAGAGATGGCAAACTGCCGACAAATCGAGTTTTCGCTGATTGGACTGCCAGGCGCAAGGCGGACTTCGATGATGGCGCGACGCAACGCAGCATGAACCTGATCCGAGGCGGAACGTTGACGATCCAGAACCAGCTCAAGCCCTTCCAGACCGGCAGATCCCAGGGTTACGCTCTGCACGGAGCCTTGATCAACCATCTGCGGCAACTCGGTCAAAGTGCGCTTCATCTCACCTCATCCTGAAAAACGAAGGCCGCAAAGATTCCATTTGCAGCTTGTATACAAGTATTATAGTGTCCAAGCCGTTCTTGCAAGTGGCTAGTTGGGAGCAGCCCCCGCATTTTGGGCGCTTAATCAGACACCTGACAGAGTTGAGGAGGTTTGAACACAATGAGGAGGAAACTCATGTTGAATGGATTGCGTAGCTTTGCGGCTGTGACTGCATTGGGAATGAGTGTCGGCCTAGCGGGTATCGCGCAGGCAAGCGACACGACTGTTGCACTGGTGCCGGGAGGCCCACACCCTTATTTCGCGGCCTGGGAACAGGGCGGCGCTGATGCTGTAAAAGAATTCGGCCTGCAGTCGGCTGACTACAAGGTGCCGCAGAAATGGGAACTCGCCCAGCAGAACCAGTTGCTCGAAAGCCTCCTTTCACAAGGATATAATGGCTTCGTGATCTTCCCGGGCGACCCGGTTGGATCCGTTTCGACAGCAGAAGAGCTGACATCCAACGATGCAACAGTGATCGCGGCTGGCGGCTGCTTTAAAGATCCATCATCTGCAGCCTTCTGCCTGGGTACCGACACCGGTAACTCGGCCTATATCGGCACCAAGGAACTGGCCCGCATCCTGGGGCCAGGCAAAAAGCGCATCCTGCACCTCACCGGCTTCCTGGTTGACCCAAATACGCAGCTGCGTATCGACGCAGTGAAGAAGGCTGCGGAAGAAACCGGCAATGAAGTCGTGCAGGTTATTGCCGACATTGACGCGCCGGAACCGGCTGAAGAAAAGATCAATGCTTACCTCGCAGCGCATGCCAGCGAAGTAGACGGCGTTATCGCAACTGCCTGGGTACCATCAGTCGTTGCCGCCAATGCGCTGCGCAAAATCGGCGACAAGCGCATCAAGATGGTTGGTATCGACCATGACCAGGTTGTGCTTCAGGCCATCAAAGACGGCTTCGTCGACGGCACCATGCTGCAGAACCCGTATGGTCAGGCTTATGTCGGCTCCTACGCCGTCAACAAGCTACGCTCGGGTTGCACGGTCAAAGCAGACGCGCCATTCAAGACCAACGCACTGACCAGCAAATTCATCGATTCCGGCACCGCCTTCATCGATGCCAGCCAGGTTGATAGCTATGTCAATTCGATGCGTGACGAAACCAAGAAGCTGCTCGAAAGCTTCGACGCCACCTATCTGAGCTGCAACTAAGACTTTTGAGTTCGAAGGGGGAAGAGGCTTTTCGAAGCCTCTTCCTTGCGTCGACGGAGCGTCGTCTGATCTGCCCCGTCCGGCATAGGCGTTTGCGCCTTGTCCCCACGACCGGAATTCGAAGGAACACCCATGTCATCACAACAAATTCCAGCACCCTCAGAAGTCGGCACAAGCCGTCCAGCCTTCGGCACGGGAACGTCCCGCACCAGTATTTTTGTCTCCAACGAATTCGGGTTGATCTTGCTGATCGCCATCTTCGTCCTTGTTTTCAGCCTGACGACGAAGGGTTTCCTCAGCCCTTTCAATCTTTTCACGCTTGGTCGTAACACTGCTGTCAACATCATGATCGGTCTGTCCATGATGACGGTAATCGTCACCGGCGGATTGAGCCTCGCGGTTGGCGCCATCGGCGTTTGTGCCGCCATGTTTACCGGTTACGCCATCGAGATCCTGCAACTTCCATGGCCGCTGGCCATCGTGGGCGGTATTGGTCTGGGTGCGGCGCTTGGTTTCGTCAATGGTTTCACCGTTGTTCGCACCGGCTTGCACAGCTTCATCATTACCCTGGCCACCATGAGCATATTCTTCGGTGTCATGGTGTTCCTGACCAGAGCGGAGGCCTATCGCAATCTGCCGCCCGAATTTGCCGCCTTCGGCAAAATGAAATTTTTCACCTACTTCTCGCCACTGCTGCTGATAACCATCACCGTCGCCATTGCGCTGACCTGGCTTTATCACCGCAGTGTTCTCGGCCGTGAAATGTTGGCCGCAGGTGCGCGCCCGGAAGCTGCAGAGCTGTCCGGCGTTCGTGTTGGTCGCATCACCGTTCTGTGCCACATGCTGTCGGGGTCCCTCGCCGCAATCGCCGCATTGATGCTCATTGCCCGCAATGGTGCCGCCATTCCATCGATGGCTGGCCAGTTGGGGCAAGACTGGTTGCTGCCAGCCTTCCTTGGCCCTGTGCTGGGTGGCGCACTGTTGAACGGCGGCAAGGCACCTGTTTTAGGGACTTGCCTGGGTGCCGCCCTCGTCACGTTGTTGACCGGTGGCCTTCTACTGCTTCAGATCGGTGATTTCTGGGTACAGACCTTCCTTGGTCTTCTCCTTCTCGTCGCAGTGTTCATGGACAAGGCGCGTCGCAGCTACCTTGCCTATCATAACCTTGCCTGAGGTACGATCGATGACAAATTTCAAACTTTCCCGCCTCGCCAGGGCAGACTGGTTCGGACCGCTGCTTGCAACGGTGATTGCGATTATCGTGATCCGTAGCTTCAGCCCGAACTTCCTGTCATCCTTCAACATTCAGACACTGCTGCTGGCCATTTCCATCAATGCCTTGATCGGTTTTTCGCAGATGATCATCATCGCCATCGGACAGATGAACCTGTCAGTAGGTGCAATTGGCGGTCTTGCGGCAATCTCCTTTGCCGGACTGATGGAAATATGGGGGCTTCCAGCTCCGATTGCAGCCGTTCTCGCGCTTGGGATCGGCGTCCTCTGCGGCATGCTCAACGGTGTATTGATCAGCATCACCGGCATATCCGCCTTCGTGATCACGCTTGCGACACTATCCATTTATAAGGGCATCAACCTCGGCATTACCCGTGCCCAGCCGTTTTACGGCATTCCTGACAGCGTCAAGGAACTTGGTTCCATGACACTGTTCGGCGCAATCCCCATGCTGGCACTGCCAACTGTCATCGTCGCCATCGGCCTTTGGTATCTGCTTAATCGTCTGCCAATCGGTCGTTTCATTCTGGCTGTCGGCGGTAACGAACACGCAGCGTCCCTGTCGGGCATTTCGGTCCGCACCGTCGTGGTCGTTGCACACTCGATCTCGGGTCTGCTTGCCGCCTGTGCCGGTATGTTGCTGGTCGCACGTCTGCAGATCGGCCAGCCGTCGATTGGTGATGACTGGCTTATCCTGTCCTTTGCCGCACCGGTGATTGGCGGTGCAGTTCTGGCGGGCGGTCATGTCAGCGTTGCCGCCACCTTCCTCGGTGTTGTCGTGGTTGCGCTGATCACTCAGGCATTGGTGCTGTTTTCAATCGACCCGTTCCTTGTTCAGGTCGTGTTAGGAGCACTCATTCTTGCGGCCGTTGGCGTCAACAAGCTGCGCGGCACGGCCCCCGTATCGAGAAAGGCATGACAATGACCGTCACTCCCGTATTCGAAGCTATCAATATCGAAAAACGTTTTCCGGGTGTGAAGGCGTTGGACGGCGTGTCCCTTTCCCTTATGCCGGGCTCGATACATGCCCTGCTTGGGGAAAATGGTGCTGGCAAATCGACACTGATCAAGGTGATCACCGGCGTTCATCGCCCAACATCTGGTCAGCTTCTCGTCAACGGACAGGATGCCCAGTTCTCCAGCACGCGCGACGCCGTGGCAAAGGGCATTGGCGTTGTTCACCAGGAACGCAATCTCATTCCGCGGTTTTCGATTGCCGAAAACATTCACCTCGAACAAACAACCCGTCACGCGCTCAAGCCAATTGATTATGCCGAACTAAACCGTTCGGCACGCAAATGGCTGGATGCACTGGAATTCGACATCGATCCGGCAACGCCGGTCATGGACCTGTCCGTTGCACAGATGCAACTTGTCGAAATTGCCAAGGCCCTGTCCTTACAAAGCCGCGTTCTCCTGCTGGATGAGCCGACAGCATCACTGACATCAAATGAAACCAAAACGCTGTTTACGGTTTTGCGCAGATTGCGGGACAATGGCGTCAGTCTGGTTTTCGTCAGTCACAAGCTGGAAGAAGTTTTGGAGATTTGCGACCGCGTTACCGTGCTGCGTGATGGCGTCAATGCCTGCCAGAGCCAGTCACTCGAAGGCCTCGGTCGTCAGGATCTCGTGCGTTTCATGATTGGCCGCAACGAAAGCGCTGGCGGCTGGCAAAAGCGCGATACGTCAACCAACCCGGTGGCCCTTGAGCTGAAAGACGTGTCGACAGCCATCGGTCATAGCAATGTCGACCTCACAGTCCGTAAAGGTGAAATTCTCGGCCTTTACGGCTTGATTGGAGCCGGACGCAGCGAACTCGCCAAATCGATCATGGGACGAATTCCGGTCACCAGCGGCGAAGTGCTGATCGATGGGCAGGTTGCCCGTATCTCTTCGGTCGGCGATGCTATCCACCGATATGGTTTGGGCTACGTCAGCGAAGACCGCAAGACGGAAGGCCTGCTGTTGCCGCATTCGGTCCTCGCCAATGCTGGCATTGTCGTCTGGAAACGTTTGTCCGGCCTGTTTGGAAGCCTGTCCGACGCAAAGATCCGCAAGGCCGTTGTCCCATTCCTCGAAAGGCTGGAAGTCAAAACACCAAGCCTAGCACAAACGGTTGGCAACCTGTCCGGTGGCAACCAGCAGAAGATCAGTGTCGCCAAATGGCTGGCCGCCGGCATCAAGGTCCTGATCATTGATGAGCCCTCCGTCGGCATCGACATCAAGACCAAAGCCTATCTGCACGATTTGTTGCGTGAACTTGCCAATAATGGCACCGCCGTCATTGTCATCACCAGTGACATGCCGGAAATGGTCGCGCTGGCAGACCGGATTGTGGTGATGGATAATTACAAGGTGCAAGGCGCAATCGAAAACGACGGCGTTTATGAACGCATGAGTGAAGCGATCATGAACCTCATCCACAAGGTCAAACCAGAACAGGTCAGCGCCACAGCCTGACAGCTTGCCCCCAAGTATCGTCGTTTAAAACGGCTGATATCAACACCTACCTTGCCGACACCGGCCAGGTAGCCTGCCCGAACGGCAACTTTGTATACCTTGCTGGCGTGTGCGAAAGACGCGGCGCCCAGCTTCCTGCATATTATACTTCGGCGTTGTGGGTAATTTATCCAAGGCGATGACAGTCGCGCCCAATATCATTATCAAGAACATCCGGTGCGGGTGCGTCGAATCGACGCCAGCACCGTCACATATCGGGACAATGGTAATTTTACTTCACGCCTGCGACTTGCTGCGGATGATCTGCGCGCGGTTGCACGGCGCGCATCAAACAGAGCGGGGCGAGCAATGAACGAGACTGGCGGGTATTTTCCACGTTGGCGACTGAAGACGGAAGGGCGCATTCTGCCCGATGAGAGGCTGCCGACCGGGCAAACAGTTGTGCTTGGTTTTCAGCATGTTGTGGCCATGTTTGGTTCCACTGTCCTGGCACCTATTATCATGGGGTTCGATCCAAACGTATCGATCCTGTTTTCTGGCATTTCAACGCTGATTTTCTTCATTGCCGTGGGTGGTCGGGTACCGAGCTATCTCGGTTCCTCCTTCGCATTCATCGGCCCGGTACTGGTTGCAACTGGCGCAGCTGCCGGAGCGGTTAACCCGGACATTTCGCTGGCCCTTGGCGGCATCATTGCCGCAGGCGCACTTTATACCCTGATCGGCCTGCTGGTAATGTTTGTTGGCCATCGCTGGATCGAGCGGCTGATGCCGCCAGTTCTGACGGGTGCTATTGTGGCTGCCATCGGACTGGTTCTCGCGCCGATTGCCGTATCAAACGCCTCTGGTTCCGGTCCCGCAAGCCCCGATGGCGACCAGCTTTCCCGCTGGATTGCCATTACGACCTTTGTTGCCGTCGGTGTCGTCGCGGTTTATGCGCCCGGCATGGCGCGCCGCCTACCAATCCTCATCGGTGGTGCGGTGGCCTATCTCGCCTATATGGTGGTCACCAACGGGTTCGGCCTTGGCGCACCGGTTGATTTTTCCGGCGTTGCGGCTGCCGCATGGTTCGGCTGGCCTCATTTCACCGCACCATCCTTCTCGGCCTCGGCAATCACTCTGATTGCCCCTGTCGTGATCATTCTGGTTGCGGAAAACCTCGGACATATCAAGGCAATCGGCGCAATGACTGATCGCGATCTTGACCCCTACCTTGGTCGCGCATTTATCGGTGACGGTATTGCCACGATGTTTTCCGGCGCCTTTGGCGGCACCGGCATGACCACCTATGCTGAGAACATGGGCGTCATGGCGGTAACCCGGATCTTCTCGACACTGGTTTTCCTGGTTGCTGCGGCAGTTGCCATCATACTTGGCTTTTCCCCGAAATTCGGCGCGCTGATCCAGACCATTCCAGGTCCAGTGATCGGTGGTCTCTCGATTGTTGTTTTCGGTCTGATTGCCGCGACTGCGGGCCGTATCTGGGTGGAAAACAAGGTCGATTTTTCCGAACCACGCAACCTGATCACTGTTGGTGTCGCACTGGTTCTCGGCGCAGGCAATTTCAAGCTACAGGTCGCAGGCTTCACGCTTGATGGTATCGGGACTGCAACGATCGGTGCAATTGCACTCTACCACCTGCTTGGAATGACAAGCCGCCGCGCCTGATCACTCCATCTGCAATCCCCTCCCGCTTCGCCGCATGGCTGGCGGGAGGGAAACATGCCTGATGACAACGAGAAACGACATCATCAAAGTTTGAGCATGCACACCTAAATTGCAGTCAAAGAGCTGGCTTCAAAAGCGAGTGCCTTGCTGCTCCTTGGTAGAGGCAATGGCGACCATTGCAGGAGAAAAGCGGTTGTGACAGCGACGTTCCAAGATCATCCTGAATAATCAACTGCTCAGGCCCGGTGCCTCATGGCCGGTACGTTCGACATATTCCGTATAGCCGCCGCCGTATTGATGAATACCATCGGCGGTGAGTTCCAGCACCCGGTTCGACAGGGCAGCAAGAAAACGGCGATCGTGCGAAACAAACAGCATGGTACCTTCGTAGGCAGCCAGTGCCTTGATCAGCATTTCCTTGGTATCAAGATCAAGGTGGTTGGTCGGTTCGTCGAGAACCAGGAAGTTTGGAGGATCAAACAGCATGGCCGCCATGACAAGGCGAGCTTTCTCACCGCCCGAAAGAATACGGCAGCGCTTTTCCACATCATCGCCAGAGAAACCAAAACAGCCGCAAAGTGCCCGCAGTGGAGCCTGTCCGGCCTTTGGAAACTTCTGTTCCAACCACTGCAGAATGGTCAGTTCACCCTCCAGCAAATCCATAGAGTGCTGCGCGAAATAACCAAGTTTGACGCTAGCCCCCAAATTCACCGCGCCCTGATCCGGCTCGGTCGATCCGGTCACCAGCTTCAGCAGCGTGGATTTACCAGCACCATTGACGCCCATGATGCACCACCGCTCCTTGCGGCGGATCATGAAGTCCAGCCCTTCGTAGATAGTACGGCTGCCATAGGCCTTGTGAACACCCTTCAGGTTCACAACATCATCGCCCGAGCGCGGCGCGGGAAGGAAGTCAAACGCCACCGATTGGCGGCGACGTGGTGGTTCCACGCGGTCGATCTTGTCCAGCTTCTTCACGCGGCTTTGTACCTGCGAAGCATGTGACGCACGCGCCTTGAAGCGTTCGATAAACTTGATTTCCTTGGCGAGCATCGCCTGCTGGCGCTCAAACTGGGCCTGCTGCTGTTTTTCGTTCTGCTCGCGCTGGCCTTCATAAAACGTGTAGTCGCCAGAATAGGTATTCAGCGAACCCGCATCGATTTCGATGATCTTGTTGACGATACGGTTCATGAACTCGCGGTCGTGCGAGGTCATCAAAAGCGCACCCTCATAGGTCTTCAAGAAGGATTCCAGCCAGATCAGGCTTTCGATATCAAGATGGTTCGAAGGTTCGTCCAGCAGCATGACATCAGGGCGCATCAGGAGAATACGGGCCAGTGCCACGCGCATCTTCCAGCCACCGGACAATTTGCCGACGTCGCCATCCATCATTTCCTGCGAAAAGCTGAGGCCCGCCAAAACTTCACGGGCGCGGCCTTCCAGGGCATATCCGTCCAGCTCTTCGTAACGTGCCTGAACTTCACCGTAGCGCTCGATAATCGCATCCATCTCATCCATGCGATCAGGATCGGACATCGCCGCTTCAAGTTCGCGCAGTTCGGCTGCAATGACGCTGACCGGGCCAGCACCCTCCATAACTTCGGCAACCACGGACCGGCCTGCCATTTCACCGACATCCTGATCGAAGTAACCGACTGTCATGCCTTTTTCGACAGCGACCTGGCCTTCATCCGGCTGTTCCTCACCGGTAATCATACGAAACAGCGTCGTTTTGCCTGCTCCGTTCGGGCCAACAAGACCAATCTTCTCGCCGCGATTGAGCGCAGCAGATGCTTCGATATAGAGGATACGATGGCTGGCGGACTTGCTGATATTTTCGATGCGGATCATGAAACGGAATGGCCTTCTGAATTGTGCGCACCCCTATGGCATGGACGCGGCAGAAACACCACACCCGCAGCTGTGAAAGGATTTTGACAGCTCCTGTCTAACCGTGACCGCGATGCTAACGGCGCCGTTACCACCACGTTAAGCTTCATGCACAAACAGGCTTGCAAGAGACGGGCGGCATCTGGTGTGATGGCGAAGGAACTCACTCGATTGTCATCAGCATAGCGAATGAAGTCATGAGCGGAGTACGTCATTGAACACCCAACAACCAAGACTCACTTGGTGGATCATTCGCTGGGCTCTGCTGGCACTGGCTATTCCCGGGGCATCGCATTCTGCGCTGGCGGATGCACCACGTCTGGGACCGTTTGAATTACCCAAACCGCGACAGCTGACCGTTTTTAACGACCAGCAAAGCTTTGACCCGACCGAGGCGCTCAACGGCTCCTTCACAACCGGAAAAGCTTGCAGCGATGTTCCCTACGGTCTTTGGGTTGAGGTCGATGGCCAAGGGGATTGCATTCGTTATTATCCGCATGCGCTGGCGGATGGCGAGAACCAGAAGGTGCTGGTTTATTTCGGCGGCGACGTGATGTTGCGGAGTGCCAAGGGGGTTCGGTTCATAACAAAATCCTATATGCGGCAATCACCGGAGACCATTGCTACCGACATGGCGGCATGGGCACAAAAAGCCGGGCATCCGGTGATCTTTATGGCGAGGCCTGGCATTTATGGCTCGTCCGGTGATCACAACAATCGTCGTCAACCGCGTGAAATTGCCCTGATGGGACGTGCGTTGGACCTGATCAAACAACGCCACCGGGTATCATCCTTCATTTTAAACGGTCATTCCGCCGGGGGGCAGATCGTGGCGGGCCTTCTCAACAAACGGGATGATGTTTCGTCTGTCGTTATCACATCGGGTCTGGTGTCAGTGAAGCAGGTTTCTGATTTCTGGGAACGGCGCCGCAAACTGCCCGGGAAGCTTCTCTATGATGCATCCGGCTTTTACGATCCCATTGAGGAGATCGACAAAATCACGACAGAACCACGGCCTGATATTTATATCATATCGGACCCGGAAGATCGGGTCGTGCCGTTTTTCAGCCAGCTTTATTACGTCAGACGTTTGCGAGCAGCTGGTTTAGAACCGCACCATATCTACGCTCAGGCCACGGATCGTCAGCGCCATCTACTCGGCCAGCACGGCCGTCTTGCAGCCGCGCTGCTGGCTCAGGGGCAATCGCAGGTCGATATTCGCCGCGCCGTAAACGAGATGGATCTGGAACAGTTCAAGTAGCGGTCAATTTCCACGACCTGCGAAGTCAGGCAGCGGCGCTGCCGTCAGCGCTTTTCTTCAGCCAGGCAACCAGCTCATGCATGCCCGCACTATGCGAGCCCTTGACCAGCACGACGTCTCCGTCTTGCAGTTTTTCCCGCAAAATGTCCTTGAGAACCTGCCGCGAGTGCACATAGGCGCCTTTAAGTTCCGGGGACAGTTCGTCCCAGAACTCACTGTAGAGATCACCGGCAACATAGACCTGATTGATCGAGCTCTCTCGCAGCGATACCGCAAGTTCGGTATGATAGCTTGCAGCACCGGGACCCAGCTCTGCCATTTCGCCCAACACGGCAACCCGGCGGCGCCCATCACCGTGATCGTTCAAACGATCCAGCGCCGCGCGCATCGAGCCGGGATTGGCATTATAGGCATCGTCAATCACCGTCAGACGGCGACCGTCGAGTGACAGGCAAATCTCTTCGCCACGACCAGGCAGTGCCGCAAAGCTTTCAAGCTGCGCGATGGCCGGTTGCAGCGGATGGCCGAGCGACGCCACTGCGGCCAGCACGGCGAGACTGTTTAAGGCCATATGCTGGCCAACCGCACCGACACGATAGCTGATCTCACGCCCCTCAATACGGGCATGGGTCAGACCATCGGCGGCGTTATAGCGGGTCAGTTGAAATGCGCAGTCGTCAGTGGTCCCGTAGGTCATGATATCGAGCCCGCGTTTGCGCGCAGCATCATGCACCGTATCCCATTCCAGCATATCCCGGTTGAGCACGGCGACGTCGCCGGGATACATGCCAAGAAAAATCCCGCTTTTTGTTCTGGCAATATCGGCGACCGTGCTATTCCGACCCAAATGCGCCGGCAGAACGTTGGTGAAAATGGCGACCCGCGGCCGCGCCATGCGGGCGCTTACCGCCATTTTGCCAACCGCCAGTTCCAGAACCACATGTGGCGTGTTCCAGGCCATGGAGGCCAGATTCCAGCCAACGCCGGCAGGCAGATTGGCATTGTGATGACTTTTGCCAACATTGCCCCAGGCCGAGAGTGCATGTGCAAGCATGGCAACGACAGTTGTCTTGCCAGCACTGCCGGTTACACCAAGCACATTGCCTGTCATCTGACGGCGCGCATAATCGCCCATATCAAGGATGGCACGCGTACCATCCTCCACATGCAGGACCGTACCCGGATAAATCTGCGTCAGTGTAGCATCCGTCGTAATAAGGCCCGCCGGGGACGGTAGGCCATGAAGATTGGAAACGGCGACGCCCGTCTCCCCATCTGCGCTGCGGACCAGAACAAGTGCACCCGCTTGCATCGCTGGCGCGAAGATACAAAGTCCATTGGCCGTCCAGCCCTCAGGCGGTTGACGAAGCCACCGGCCGCCAGTTGCGGCCTCGACATGAGCAGCTGTCCACTGCCCATCGGGAAGCGGGACCTTGGACGCTTCCAGAATGGGTAAAGAGCGACGTTTGGCTGCTGCAGATTGGCGAACCAGTTCACGAAAAGCTGCCCGTTCCCGCAGGTAGCTGCGATAGGCGACAAAGCCAGAGAGGTAATGCTCCACATCATCAATCCGCACCCGGAAAGCGTGATGACGGATGAAGAACGAGCCCGAAATGCGGTCGGGATTGCCGTAATACATCGCCATTTCTGGCCAGAAATGCCCATTGAGCAGGTGCTGCGCCCGTTTTTCGAGCGCCCGCTCGAAATGCACCAAATCGATATCGCCAAGCAACCGCTGCAACTGTGGCTCCGCCGCGATCCGTGACAAGGTCTGTCGCGCCGCCATCATCAATTCCAGCAGTGTCGGAAAGGTGGTGATGCGGTTTTCAACAAAGCCGAGATAACCGGCAATGTTGCGGATGGCGAAACGAAAATACCGCTCCTCCGGCTTATAACGGGTCAATTCATTGACGCAGTAACCAAGCCAATGATCGTGATGTTTCCAGTGCTCCTTGGCTATGAAGTGTTCAAAAGCCTTCTCCACCGTCGCCAGCCACACCGTGTCTCCGGTCAAAGCATAAAGACGCATCAATCCGAAAGCCGCCTCACCGTCATAATAGATGGTGCGATACCGCTGCTTGATGCTCAAATCCGGGAAATTCAACACATGGACAAATGCACCGGTCTTGGCGTTCTGCATGTGGCGGATGCCAAGCGCCAGCCCCTCCGCCAATTCCAGCCAGTCATGATTGCCCATGACTGTCATGTATTTCACAAATGCCAATATCGCGACGGCGTTGCCGCCCAGCTTGATCTCGCCGTCGGCCTCAACGAGAAAGGCAGCGTCAGACCCATCGGGAAGGACAGCAGGTTTTATCAACATCTGAGCCAGATATGTCAGAGCATGGTCGATCGCATCCTTGAGCTTTGGGTCACGCGTCACTTCCCAAGCCTCTATCATCGCATAGGTCGTGCTGGCGTGGCGCAGCGCATTGTAAGCGTCAATCCGCCGATCAAAGCAGGCGTGATATCCATAAACAAAGGAACCATCTGGCTTGACCTGTCCGGCTAGATAGGTCGATGAATCGCGGATCAGCGACAGTGCTATGCCGCCATCAATCTTTTCAATCCTACGTCGTCCTGCCTCAAGGCCGGTTCCGTCCAACTGGTGCAGCCTGTCGGCTTCGTCGCAAAAGATACCCTTCGTCTGGAAAAGATAGACAGACTGGTCATCCGCAAAACGCAGTTCGGGGAGCACGTGATACCGTGTACGGGCATAGAGACTGAAATTTTTCTCATTGAGCACAGCATGGTCAATGGTGTTGCCACCATAAAGCATCGCGTTCGCGTTCAATTCCTGTTCCGTGAACGCAAATCGCAAATCCGTATCAAGTGCGATGCCAAAGCGAAAATAGTTGCGCTTTACCTGATCAAGCAACGCTTTCAATCGTGACCAGGTTGTTGCCTCCGCAACATCAACCCAGTCCACACGAAGCCAGCGCCCCTTGATGCCGTTCGCCTTCATGACGGTCAAAAGCTGCTCAATGCCTTTTTGCCATGCCGATTCCAGCGATGGCCCGGAGGCATTGATCACGCGCGCCTTTTTGTCACCATCCGAAACGGAAAAAAACAGAGTTACAGCCGGGAACGGTCTTTTCAGCGGGTGAATTCGGCCGCGCAAATACGACCTGACGCTGGAAAGCCGCTCTGTCATATCCTGCGGCGTTATCGGCAATACCGCCTCTATATCAACGTTCACGCAGCGCCTCCCGAGCCTTGTTGAAAGGTTTGATAAGATATTCCAGCACGGTCTTTGCCCCGGTATGAATGTCGACAGTTGCGACCATACCCGGCACGATCGGAAGTTCCCGGCCGTCGGCATTCACAAGCGCATCTTTTTCGGTCTTGATGAAGACGCGGTAATAATAAATCGTGCGATCAACCTCGTCTTGGATCGTGTCGGGCGAAATGGTGGTTACCTGCCCGTCGAGACTGCCGTAAATCGCGTAATCATACGCGCTGACCTTAACGCTCGCACGTTGACCTGGGTGGATGTAGGCAATGTCACGTGGCGAAATACGGGCTTCAACAAGAAGCTCGTCCCCCAGCGGAATGATATCCATCAGCTTGCCGTTAGGCGGTATCACACCACCAATCGTCGACACCTCGATATTCTTGACGATACCCCGTACTGGAGAACGACGGGTCAGGCGGGAAAGACTGTCGGTCCGACCGGTCACGACAGGTGAGAGCGAATTCACCTCGCCATTCATCTTGGCCAGTTCCTCCCGTGCGCGCACAAGATATTCTGATCTGACTTCGACCTTCTTGAGCTCCAGTTCAACGATCTGCCTGCGCAGACGGATAACTTCCACGTTGCTTGCCGCCCCAACGACCCGCAGCTCCTCGTTAAGCTTCAGCTCACTGCGCACCAGTTCAAGCGATTCTTCCACCCAATGCAGGGACTGCTCGAGCGACTGGCTACGCGCATTGTAAAGTTCGGTCTCGGCGGCAATCAGTGAAGGATAAGCGTCCAATGCCGGTGAAAATGCAAGTGCCGTGCCGTTGACTTCGGCATCAAGCCGCGCGGAAGCTGCCAGTGCGGCACGATATTTTGCGGCGGTTTCTTCAACATCCGATTCACTTCTGGTGGGGTCGAGCTGGGCAAGAATCTGCCCAGGTTCAACCACCTGGTCCTCCCGCACAAGCAGCTTTGCGAGAATGCCGCCCTCCAGCGACTGGATGACCTGCTCGCGGCTGGTAGGAACCACGCGGCCGTCACCGCTGGAAACCTCGTCCAGCGTTGCGAAATAGGCCCAGACCAACATGGCGATCAGCAGGAGAACAAAAATCTGTACCACCCGGGTCGAACGGCTCAGTTTTCGTCCGTCATCGTCACCGAAAGCCCATCCACCCTGACCGGAAAAATCACGATCGCCGATTGTCGCCATTCATGCCTCCTTGACGGTCTTGAGTGGAAAACCTGCGACTGCGTTGCTACCAGCGCTACCGGTAGTCTTGGCGCTAATGTCCTTCGGCGGAACCACCTTGGTTACGCCGCGCAAAGTGTTGAGAACCTCCTCCTTGCTGCCATCGAGTGCAACCTGACCGCCCTCAACCACCACAATGCGCTGGACCAGATCAAGGACCCGCATGCGATGGGTGGCAACGACCACTGTCCGTCCTGCACTCCAGGTCTGGAAGCGTGCGATGAACTGACGTTCCGTCGCCTCATCCATTGCAGCCGTTGGTTCATCGAGGAGCACGACAGCGGGATCGCGAATGAGCAGGCGCGCCAGCAGCAAAGCCTGCTTTTGACCACCGGAAAGACCCCGGCCACCTTCAAGGATGGGATGATCAAGCCCGCGCGGCAGCTTCCGTACGAAGTCGTCGGCACCTGTCATTGCCAACACCTCAAGCAAAGCAGTTTCAGGTGCATGCAGGGCACCCAAAGTCACATTTTCACGGATAGTACCGTGAAATAACCTGGTATCCTGCGTCAGAAGGCCGACATGGCGGCGGACATCGGATGGATCGATTTGCGACAGTGCCAGATCGTCCAGCAAGATTTCTCCGGCAGCTGGTTCGATCATGGCGGACATCGCCATCAGAAGTGTGGATTTTCCTGCACCGTTTTTGCCCAGCACCGCGACTTTCTCGCCAGCGGCAATGGCAAGGTCACCAATGACAAGCGCCGGCTTTCCGGCTCCAGCACCATAATGGAAAACAGCACCCTTGATCCGGTAAGCCCCGCGCAGATTTGGCGCGCTGACGCGTGTTTCGGTCGCCGGATGGTCAGAGGGCATTTGCAGGATGGCGTCGATGCTTTTGAGGCCGACCCGTGCCTGCTGAAATCTGCCAAGGATTTGAGTTAGTTGCGCCATTGGCGCCATCATGCGTGAGCCGAGAATGGAGCAGGCAACCAAAGAGCCGGTCGTCATGTCACCCTCCATTACGATCGGTGCACCGACAAAAACCACGGCGGCAAATGTTCCTGTCTGGATAGAATGGCTCCACGCGGCGAGACCGTTGGTGATGGAACGCAAACGAAGCTGACCTTCAGCCGAAACTGCATTGTAATGGTTCCAGCGCTGCTGGAAATGATCTTCGGCCTGCAGGGTTTTGATATCTTCGATGCCCTGCACCGCCTCGACCAGCATGGCATTGCGCAACGAGGATTCACGCATGGCTTCATTGGCTGCCGCCCGCAGTTTGCCCTGGACAAGAAGGCCCGGCAGCAACAGGAGAACCAGGGCTGTTATCGGAATGAATACCAGTGGTCCGCCGATCATCCAGAAAATGAACAGGAACAGGAAAAAGAACGGCAGGTCAGCGACCGCGGCCACCGTCGTCGAGGTCAGAAGTTCACGCACCTGTTCCAGATCACGCAACTGGGCGATGAATGTGCCTGTCGATGTCGGACGAGCCTGGTTCTTCACACGAAGAGCATGACCGAAAACAAGATCCGATATGCGCATGTCAGTCCGTTTGCCGACAATATCGATAATGCGGGTGCGCAGCCGCCGCATTATGAAATCAAACAGGGCGGCAAGAAGCACGCCGATAAACAGCACATAAAGCGTGTTGAATGACTTTGATGGCACCACCCGGTCATAAACCTGCATGGAAAACATCACGCCTCCCAATGCCAAGACATTGGCAACCAGAGACGCCAGCATGACATGGCTGTAGGCGCCTAAGTCCTTGAAGGCAATGGTGCGGAACCAGTGTTCGCGATGCGGGGCAATGTAACTATCGACCCGTTCATCCACTGTGCCGCGTTGCGGGCGTGCCACAACGGCAAAATCACTATGCGACAGAACGATGTCGAGAGGCAGGGTCGTGGCGCAACCACCATCGCCGCTAAAGACAACGGAAACCTCCTGGCTGGCAGAAAGTGCCGTGACAACACCGACTGCACCATCCGCAAATTGCAGGATCGTCGGCAGTCGCCAGCTTGTCAGCAGGTTGGAGGTCGGTGCTGCCCGTTTGATGCGCAGCCCCATTTTGCCTGCCATCCGGGTCAGGCATTCTTCTGTCCCGTTATTATGCAGCGTCTCGATAAGCTGTTTGGCCGCACCGGGAGAAAAAGGCACGCCATAATGGCGTGCCACATATTGGAAAGCTTCATTCCAGCCCGCGATATCGAGGCCGGGTGCGTTGGTGTCCGGGGGGGATTCCGTTTGTCCATCGGAAAGAGACATCAATGCTCCTCTTGCGCGGCAGGTGGACTGTTGGTGCCAACCTGCCGCTTCAGTTCTTTCAGACTACGTGCGAGTTATGAGAGTTCCAGTCGTCTTCGGTGGCGAGATGCCCGAGGGGATCAACGGGCAAATCTACCGGATCCGGAGTATCGATCATGTCCACACGCTCTTCGACGGTGGTCAGGTCAGCATCCGAATCATCCGGAGCAGACAGCGCATCCAGTCCCTCGAGAGGAATAGTCAGGTCATCGCCAGTATCATCGATGAGCTGTGACAGATCGTCATGACTGTCCGTGGGTGCATGTGAGGAAGAACCGTCGTCATGGGTTGCATCGATTTGGTCGAGCCCGCCAATATCGTCTGCAACAAACATCATCATTGTCTGGACTGGAACACCAGCGCCAGATGGCTCGACGGTGACAACCAGAGATGATTGTTCCACAGGCCCTGTAGGATGCACCAACTGATATTCAAACGTATCCGTCTGAACATCGGTGAAGTGCGTCAGGGTCGGGTCCGGCACATAACTATAACTCCCGTCAGAGTTTACGGTAAGCGTGCCGTAATCTCCCACTATGTTCATAGCGCCGGTCACTTTGACATAACTCGTTCCGTCAAAAATCTGGAATGACGTGAAGGCCGAGCCCAAATCGTCATTGGTCAGCAGGTTACCCGTATCGCCAGTCGCACTCCCGATTTCGAACTGATCGGTATAGGTGACATCGACATTTGTCGTAAGGGAGGTCTGAACACCGACACCAACCCCTGACAACGTTGCATGAACTCGATAGTTTCCAGCAGTAAAATCGACTGTCGAAAGATCGATTGTGGCAATAGGTCCAAGCAATCCAACAAGGATGCTGAAGGGTGCGCTCTGCACATTCTGCCAGTTTCCTGGGCTTACCTCCCTTTGGAGAGCAATTTCGCCGTTGGATAGTGCCGCAGCGATTACCGAAAGAACAATGGTGCCGGAAACATCCATGCTGTCGGTGACGACAAATGCTTGACTGTTATATGTTGTTGTTGGCTGGAGAAGGCTGATTAGCACGTCTTCACTATCATCGAAGAATGCATCGTTTGTGACATTTTCCCAGACAACAGATGCACTTGCATCGTCGCCAGTGGCGGAGAATTCAAACGTTGCTGCCTGGCTCGGATCGGCTCCATCCCAGGCCAGAGTTACACTATCGCTGCCAATCTGGACATTCAGTGTCGCAGTGCCTGTTTTTCCATCTGCATCGACCAGCGTGTACTCGAACGTGTCGACTTTACCTATCCCCGCACCGCTGGCGGTTGGGGTATAGGTGAACGCGCCGTTCGGCAGAATGGTCAATTGACCAAAGTCGCCCTGAATTGTCGTTCCGCCCGGATCAATCGTTGTACCATCAACACTTTGCACCGTTGTGCCAGCAGGAACATCGTCATTGCTCATGACATTGCCGATTGCGGCAACGGGTTCATACCCAGCAATGTCGGTAAAATCATTATCCGTTGCAGTGAGGTTCAATGTGCCGCCGACACCAATACCGATCAAAGTACCGTCGTCATACCCCATAAAAGCGCGATATTCGCCGGGTTCAAGTCCGGTCACGGTTCCGCTGGTTCCTCCCAGAAGAGCCAGCGACAATGGGGTGGATTGCCCTTGGCCATTGATGCCAGTCCATTGCTGAGTTGCCGGATCCCATTTTTGCAAAACGAGATTGTAGTTCCCGATCACCCCGACATTGGCAAGTCCACTCACGTCGTACTGCAAATCTTGGGTGTGGCCTGCATCAACCTCGAACTCGATTGCATTTGCGATAACCTGCAGGTCGATATTGAGCAGGTTGACGATAGCAACATAACTCGCGTTACCCAGTGGCACATCTTCCGTCACTGTTGGCAGAATTGTCACGCTGGCTGATGCCACGTCATTGGTAGGCTCGAGATCTGCGTCAGCGTCAGCATCAGCATCAGCGTCGGCATCGGCATCAGCGTCAGCATCGGCATCAGCGTCAGCATCGGCATCAGCGTCAGCGTCGGCATCAGCGTCAGCGTCGGCATCAGCGTCAGCGTCGGCATCAGCATCGGCATCAGCATCGGCGTCAGCGTCGGCATCGGCGTCAGCGTCGGCATCGGCGTCAGCATCGGCATCGGCGTCAGCATCGGCGTCAGCGTCGGCATCGGCGTCAGCGTCGGCATCGGCATCGGCATCGGCATCGGCATCGGCATCGGCATCAGCGTCAGCATCGGCATCAGCGTCAGCATCGGCATCAGCGTCAGCATCGGCATCAGCGTCAGCATCGGCATCAGCATCGGCATCAGCGTCAGCATCGGCATCAGCGTCAGCATCGGCATCAGCGTCAGCATCGGCATCAGCGTCAGCATCGGCATCGGCGTCAGCATCGGCGTCAGCGTCGGCATCGGCGTCGGCATCGGCGTCAGCGTCGGCATCGGCGTCAGCGTCGGCATCGGCATCGGCATCAGCGTCAGCATCAGCATCGGCATCGGCATCGGCATCGGCATCGGCATCAGCGTCAGCATCGGCATCGGCATCAGCATCGGCATCGGCATCGGCATCGGCATCAGCGTCAGCATCAGCGTCAGCATCGGCATCAGCGTCAGCATCGGCATCAGCGTCAGCATCGGCATCAGCGTCAGCATCGGCATCAGCGTCAGCATCGGCATCAGCATCGGCATCAGCGTCAGCATCGGCATCAGCGTCAGCATCGGCATCAGCGTCAGCATCGGCATCAGCGTCAGCATCGGCATCAGCGTCAGCATCGGCATCAGCGTCAGCATCGGCATCAGCGTCAGCATCGGCATCAGCGTCAGCATCGGCATCAGCGTCAGCATCGGCATCAGCGTCAGCATCGGCATCAGCGTCAGCATCGGCATCAGCGTCAGCATCGGCATCAGCGTCAGCATCGGCATCAGCGTCAGCATCGGCATCAGCGTCAGCATCGGCATCAGCGTCAGCATCGGCATCAGCGTCAGCATCGGCATCAGCGTCAGCATCGGCGTCACTGTCGTCTCCAGAGGATCCGCCACCAAGAGCGAGAGCCGCTCCGCCGGCCAGCAGGCCGAGTGCCGCCAGACCAAGAATAGAACCATCGCCTGTTGTGGCACCGACCAGCTGGTCTACACCTTCAATTTGCGAGAACTGGAAATCTGCCAAGCCATCGCCATGTTCGCCAAGCCAGAGATTTCCGTTTTCGTCTTCCAGCACCAGCTGGCTGTGTTCGCCGTCAACCTCATGATAGAAGTTGCCTATCCGGATCGTCTCACCTGATCGCATGCGCATCAGCAGATCGTCGCCATCACGAACGAAATTGGCAACGTCATTGGGCGACGCATTAATCTGCACGATACTGGGTCTATCTACATTCAGGTCATAGAGTGACACCGATCGAGAACTTCCCTCTGACTTATCTGTGACTATCGCAACCATGAAATTGTTCTCCTGCAACGCGGCAACAAGCGGTGACAGAAATTCACTGCCACTCGGAACACCAAGCAACTTTCAAGAAACCGGATTTTTGCGAACGGCGAACCGCCGCGAGGTGTAGAGCTGAACCATCAGCTCTGATTTTTGGCCTTAAGGAAATTTACCTCTGAAGGGCCTCTCCCATTCTCATAATTGCATAGAAGCTGGGCGTTGCAAGAAAAACAACCAGCAATAGTATTAGTTAAGTCTACTTTAGTTAATTCTTCGAAAACAAACGGCAATTTCCCAGAACAAAAAGCAGGGAATTAATGTGCGGCGCTCAGAACCACCTGTGCCGTTACGGAGGTGGTCTCAAGTAAAAAATCTGCTTTATTTTTGTTCTCTAGCGATCATTCGTACCGCTTGTAGACAGTACCGTTCCGATTTGTGCCACGCCAGCGGGCGGTAAAATCTCAATTAGAAGAACCGGCAAAGGTTCAGGAACCTACTCACACAACATGAAAAGACTGGAATATTTTCAATAAAATGACAAAAATCAATTATTTATCGGCCTCAAGATGGTTGTGTTGGCAACCACCTACAATGGCACGCCTTGAACGGTTTGACCTTCAAGCGCAAAAGCCTTGCGTATTTGTCCCGCACTGAACGTACAGTCAATATTCAACCGATGCAGATCATATTTAATATTGCTGATGTCAAACCTCGCCGCATGCAACTCCTGATCAGCATTGAGCAAATCCAGCAGGCTTCTGGTGCCTAGTTCAATATATTGCGTCTGGTAGAGATCGCGGGTCTGCCGCATGGTGGTTTGGCGGACGGAAAGAGAGCGATACAGGCTTTCCTTGCTCGAAATCTGGCTGCTGGCCTCCGTGAGGTTCCGCAAGATATCGACCCGTGCGCGTGCTTCTGCCGCCTGCGATGCACCAAGCGCCTGCGTTGCCATGTTACGCCGGGCACTTGTTGCGCCGCCATTGTAGAGGCTGCCGGTTACCCGCAAGCCAACGCTATAGTCCGGTTTGTGAGAACCAATATCCGTGGGATCGACACCGATGCCTGCATCAAGCGACAGGGTTGGAAGCCCTTCGGCCCTGGCAAGATCAACCTGCGCTGCGGCAGCCTTGCGGTCCGCATCTGCCTGCATCACTGCCGGTACCTGCGACCAGTCCAGATTTGTCGAGCCACAGGCTTTCGCCAGCCAGGCTGGCATCGCGTCAGAAACATCAATCCGTCCGGCAATACCGCTCAGATTCGAAAGCACCGCTTGCCAGCGGGCCAGTTCCCCCTCAATCTCAAGCAATGTGGCCTCAGCAGCCTGGACACGTGCCTCCGCCTGAAGCAGGTCGGAACGGGTGCTTGCACCCTTGTCCGTCCGGGAACTGACCAATCCCAGAATTGCTTTGGTATCCTTGATCTGGTCACGCGCCACAAGGCGCAGAGCACGATTGCGCTGAATTTCAATCACCGCATATGACGTCTCGCGTGCGAGGTCATCGACTGCCATCAAAACCTGCGACTTGCGGCCAGAAATACCGGCAGTGGCAATCTTCACCTTGTTGTCGACCTTGCCAAAATCATACAGCATTTGCGAGACATTGAGGTTAAGGTCCGGGCTGTAACGATCCGATCGATTGGTATTGTAGGCCGAATCCACACCCCAGCTGACATTAGGCAGATAGCCTGAACGCGCTTCGTTGACGGACTCTGTTTGTTGGCGCAGGCGGCCCACCGTCTCCGTGACTGCGGGGTGCCAATCAACGGCTTTTCGTACCGCCGTTTCAAGCGACAAAGGCCCCTTGTGTTCGGCCTTTTCAAAATTCACCGGCTTGATTGAGCCGGTTATCGGACCAGTGACACCCGGCAGATCATCACCCTGCGATGCGCGCGCCTGAGCACCGGCATCTCCCGTAACTGCTGTGTTGACCTGTTGTTTCTGGATACGGGAGCCGTTTGCGCAACCGGTCGCCGAGACACCAACGGCAATAGTGCAAAGAAGGGCGGGAAGCCAGTGAGACTGCATACAACGTTCCACCTTCAAACGAGAAGAATGAGCAACTTGCCAGTACGCAGAACAAAGAAATGGCCTGTGATACGCCGATACAATCCGGCTTTATAAGCCAAAGCTAAATGAGCATGGTTAATGGTTAGTTAATTGAAATTCGTGCACCGCAGCAATGCAGGGTAGAGCCAACGGTGACCTTGACAGGCTTAAGCTGCTACAATCGGTCTGCCACGGTGCCAGACCGAGCTTCATGTCATCATTAAAGATTGGCCGGACGCGGTGTCGGTACTGGTACATTCACCACATTTTCGCTCGCCCATGTCCGGATAGCGTGCGGACGACCTGGCATTTCACTCTCTAGATAGCTGGCATGGCCCGGCAGTCCCATCGGGTACAAAGCCTCACGGCTGTTCTCATAGGCAACGCTCTGGTTTGTGCAAAGGCGAACACGCATATCCTCAGGCGCGACATCAGGTCGGTTACGGATATCATCCACACGGCCTGCATTTGCAGTAAGACGTCCGTCAAAGGCCTGCGTCAGATACTGCGCTGAACGCTCATTGCGTTCGCGTTCAGTGGTTGCACCGAGAACAACCACCATCACCTGTTTGCCGTTACGCTCGGTAAGCCCGACGTAGTTTCTGCCAGAGGCACACAGGAAACCGGTCTTCATGCCAACCGTGCCGCTGAAGCGGGTCAGCAACAAATTATTGGACTTAATTTCCTTACCATCGATGGTGACCGCCGTTGCTTCAAAGAAATGGCGATACTGCGGAAACAGCCTGTCTATTTCCATTCCAAGGATCGCAAGATCACGGGCCGTGGAATAATTCTGTCGGCTGAACAGACCGTTTGGGCTGGCAAAATGCGTGCCGGTCATACCAAGCGAAGCCGCCCTTTCATTCATGCGCGCAACGAATGCTTGCTCGCTGGCAGCCACGGTTTCCGCAAGGGCAACGGCCACATCGTTGGCGGACGCTGTGATTGTCGCGTAAAGGGCATCTTCAAGCGTCATAGTACGCCCAAAGGTCAGCCCCGATTCCAGAAACGCCTGCTTCGTTGCATTGCGCGTCATCACGACTGGCGTCGTCAGGGTCACTGTATTTGCACGAAGAGCCTCGAAAGTCAGCAGGGCCGTCATCAACTTGGTTGTGGAAGCAGGATACCATGGCACGCCTGCATCTTCCTGATAAAGCACGCCGCGACTTGCAACATCAACAACAAGAACAGGCGTTGCATTTGCCGCTGAACTCGCCAGGAAAGAAGCGCTGAGCAACACGCTTGTCAGCATTTTTCCTGTGAGACGCTTTAGCGTCGTCCCCAGGTTTGCGATTGAACCGCGTTTTGGACAAGAAGAATGAGAGCGCTCTAAGAATGACATGCGGCATATGCTTTGGTTTGTGAACAGTCCCTTGGGTATAGGGCGGATCGGGCATGTTTGTCGATGCTGTCTTGCAATAAGCTCTGTTCAATAGCCGCATATGTGAACAGTACATATGTCGCGAATTACTTTTGTTGACTCAAATTATCATGTATTATAGAGCCATCTCCTGAAGCCGTTACCGGCTTTTTGCATGGGGGAATTTATGACATTTTTGGGAGTTTTAACCGCGCCGGTGGTGGCAGCGGCAGTCTTTGCTGTGCCTGCGAATGCCCAGCAACTGAAGGCTTTCACTGAATTTGAAGGACGCTGGCAAAGTCAGGAGTCCGCGGCAAACCTTGGGCTGATGTTGCCGTTTATGCTGGACAACAGCACTGCACTATTTTTCGATATCGGGGCCGCCATCCAGCAAGGTGATGTGCAAAAAGGCTCATTCGGCGGCGGCTATCGATTTTCGGCGGGCAGTTGGGTCGGTGGCCTTTATGGTTATTACGATTATCTCAACAGCGGACTGGACAACAGTTTCCACCAGATGTCCTTCGGTGTCGAGGCAATCGGCCAGATTTATGAAACAAGGGCCAACATCTACCTGCCGATTGGTGCGGGCAAGTCCGTCGATGGCGCAGGCGCCGGGGTGATTGATGGTGGAACCTTGAAATTCCGCGAAGGCATGGAAAGAGCAAGACCAGGCATCGATACCGAAATCGGCATCAAGGTTCCCGGAATATCGTCCACTGGCAACGCGGAACTCAAGCTGTTTGCCGGTAGCTACTGGTATGGCGGCAAGAAGATGGACGACATGTTCGGCGCAAAATTGCGAGCAGAGCTGGCCTTTGCAAATCTTCCGGTGTTACCCGCAGGATCGACTGCGCATATCGCGCTGACAGGAACCTATGATAATGAGGACCGATTTGACGGCGCCCTGATGGCACGTCTCAGAATACCGTTCGGTGTTACGGAAACAGAAAACGCTGAGCCCTTTGATCCGTGGACGCAACGCGTCGAGCGTAATTCTGCAATTCGCACACATGTTGGGGCAACAGGCGATCTCGAAGATGCTATTATCGACCTGAATGGCCAGATGGCTGGAAAGGTTGTCTCTATTTCATCGGCAAGCGGCAACACATCGGCCATAAATGCGCGTATCGCATCGGCGGGCACTAGCGCCGTGATCCTGGTCGATGGCAGCATCGGGCTCGACCAATCCTTATCACTGGCAAGCGGACAGACGCTGCTTGGTGGCGGTGGCAATCTGGCACTGCGCGGTGCCTCAAGCGGCGCCAAGGGAAGTTATGTTAACCAGAATGCTGCTGGCGTATTGACGGGTTATGACCCGTCGCAAGACGTCATCACCATGGCGTCGAACAGTGTTGTATCGTCGCTTTCGATCTCTGGCGGATTGGCGGGTATCGGCAGTAACGGTACATCCAACCTGTTCATCGACAGCGTTGATGTAACCAACACCGCACATGACGGCATTCGATTGACGCAGGTGGATGGAGCAACCATCCAGAATAGCCGTATCCACGATCTGTTCATTTGCGAAAACAATACTGCGTGTGAATTTGCCGTCGGAAATCAGAATGTCGCGCCTTATGCAGCTATCAGCGCGCACGGCACCCGAAACCTCACGGTCAAGGACACGACAATCGACAGCGTAACATACGGTATCTTTGCAGGCAGTGCGATCGATGACAGTGGATGGCCACCCGTGGTCACGGATCTGGCCAGCAACATCAGCCTCGACAATGTGACGATTTCCCGCTCCCGTCGTGAAGGTATTCTTCTCGTTGCTGCAGACACAGTCAGCATGAATGAGGTTACGATCGATAACTCGCAGCAAGGCCGCGACATGGACCTGGTTGTTCTGCAGGGGACTTCGAATGTGACGATAACGGACATGACACTGAAGGGAGGCGTCAACGGTCTGATGTTGATTTCCGCCAGTACGTTGCCTGATGAAGCAAAGACAACCAATGTGCGTGTGAACGGACTGTCGATCGAAGACACCAACAATGCCGGGATATTCTTCAATCCTGTGACCGACATCAGTCTCAGCAATGTCACCATCAAGAATGCCGGTACTTATGGCATGTTCCTGTATGGCGATGAATGGGGTTTCCTGGGCGGCCCCATCAAAGACATCAGTTTCGACAATGTCGTCATCGATGACGCGACGCTGGCAGGGCTTTATTTTATGGGGCCAAGTGAAAACCTCACAGGTAACATTCGCGTTATCAACACGCCACGCGATTGCAAATCCGACGCGTCGTGGATGGGCGGCCTGAGCGGCTCGATTTCGCAGGATCCGGGCTCAGTGCTGCTGCTTAACGGCACGGCGATCGACAGCACGAATTTCAATGGACGTTGCGGTTAAACCAAGGAAATCGGCTGAAAAACATCGAGGGTCGGGATATCCGGCCCTCGAACCAGCGGTTTTCAACAGCAATTCCGTTGCTCTGATCAAAACAGGCCCTGGTGCCAATCAGCGTCTTTTTCCCCGGCATAGTTCGGTGCCTTGTCATCACTCTCACCGGTCAAAACGCAGCCACAAGTTTTATGCCTACCCGGCGGGAACGCCAAAAATTGCAAATTGGCTCTAGCTTTGGAGCGTGGTCTTGTTATACCTCTCTGCCCCAGAGGAAACCGAAAATGCCAGACGAAGCCGAAGACGGCGACAGTACTGACGGATACCGAATGACCGCGACCCGCTTCGACGCGGCGTCGCTTTTTCATGAAATCAAAGCTTTTACATCAACCGCGCCGGCAACGGGGCGGCTTTACGCGTTTCCTAATTTCAACAACAGAAGGATTGGCCTCACCCTGACGGGCGGTCTCTACAATATATGATTTTCGAATGGATGTCCGACCCGGCCGCTTGGGCGGGTCTTGCCACCCTTATCGTTCTCGAAATTGTTCTCGGTATCGACAATCTTGTCTTCATTGCCATTCTGGCGGACAAGCTCCCGGAACACCAACGCGAAAAGGCCCGCCTGATTGGCCTTAGTCTGGCGCTGGTCATGCGCCTCATCCTGCTCGCTTCGATCGCGTGGATCGTTACCCTGACAGCACCATTATTTACCGTTGCAGGCATGGAGATATCCGGTCGTGACCTGATCCTTATTCTTGGTGGCGTCTTCCTGTTGTTCAAGGGAACGATGGAACTGCACGAACGGCTAGAAGGACATACCGAACACAAGGAAGGCAAGATCCACCACGCCATTTTCTGGCAGGTTCTTGTCCAGATCGTTGTACTTGACGCAGTCTTCTCGCTCGACAGCGTCATCACCGCCGTTGGCATGGTGAAAGAACTGTCGGTCATGATGATCGGTGTTATCGTGGCAATGGCCGTGATGATGATGGCATCCAAGCCGCTGATGGCATTTGTGTCCAAACATCCAACCGTCGTCATCCTTTGCCTTGGCTTCCTGATGATGATCGGTTTCTCGCTGGTCGTTGAAGGTCTCGGATTCCATATTCCGAAGGGTTATCTCTATGCCGCTATCGGCTTCTCTATCCTGATCGAAGCTTTCAACCAGGTCGGTCGCCGCAATCGCGAGCGGTTCATGAGCACGGGTGACCTGAGAGAGCGTACGGCCAATGCGGTTCTGTCGCTACTTGGCAGCCGCAAGAGCGAGACGTCGCTTGGCGAAGCAGGCGACGTGATTGCCGACCGGGCAACGGAGAACGAACTCTTCACCCCGGTCGAGCATGACATGATCGAAAGTGTGCTGGCGCTCGCCGACCGTCCGGCAAAATCCATCATGACCCCACGCCGTGATGTCGAGTGGCTTGATATTGACGACAGCGAAGACGAGCTGAGAAAGCAGATCATCGAGACGGGCCATTCCCGTTTCCCGATCGGTCGTGGCAGCCTGGATGACTTCCTCGGCGTCGCGTTCGCGAAGGACTTGCTCCGCGACCTCCTGGAAACCGGTAAGATCGATTTCGATCGCTCCCTGCGCCAGCCTCTTGTCGTGCATGAAAGCGTCAGCGCCCTGCGCCTTCTGGAGCAGCTTCGCCAGTCCCGTCTTCAGGTCGCTATTGTCCTCGATGAATATGGTTCGATGGAAGGCATGGTCACACCGACCGATTTGCTGGAAGCCATTGCCGGCGAGTTCCTGGATGATGACGAGCCGTTCACTCTCGAGCGCGAGGCAGATGATGCCCTGCTGGTCGATGGTCGTACCGACATCCGTCACGTGTCAAAGATCGTTGATGCCGATCTGGTGGATGATGCCAACCGTTACTCCACGTTGGCGGGCCTCATCCTGTGGCGTCTTGGCCACCTTCCGCGTCAGGGTGAAACGGTCGTATTTAACGGTCTAGTCTTCGAAGTGGTGGCGCTTGATGGCCGCAACATCAACAAGGTGAGAATTAAAAAACACCTCACAGAGTTGGAAATGACCTCTCTCGAGGCGTGAGTTCGGTCCGTCACTGACAATACATGCCCCGGCAGTCGCCCGCGCGACTGCCGGGGCGCAAACGACTTGTAGGCGTTGACTTTGCAGGGTCCGACCTCCATCTTTAACTGACATGCCGAAGAAAAAGCTGACAGACGATGATGGCCCTGAGCTGGTCAAAACGTGGGAATTGCCAACCTCGGCAACGCTCGGATCGGCTGTACGCGCCAAAGGCATTCTCCAGGAAGTTCAGGCACGGCTTCCGATGACCATTCGCAAGTCGATCGACCTTGAGGTCGGCATACTCACGCTCGCATTACCGGAAACGTCGAGAACAACTTTTCGTGCCGCATCAGCAACGGTTTCCGAAGTGCTCGCCAATATTGCCAGCCTGCCGGTAATACCCCGTGAAATCGAAGACATCCTGACCATCTCGACAACGGAACGCCATAGGTGGCTGAATGATGGCCGATTGCCCAGTGCCGGAACGCGCACGGTGAAACTGCGAGGACGTGCGAAAAAGATCACCTTCCATGTCTTCGAGCCGAAGGTTGTCGAAGATCTGCTGGACCGTGGAACGGTCGATGAATGGCGTGAAGAAGATGCCGCCGCCAAGCTGGAAAACAGACGGCGAGCAGCCTATCAGGCCAAACTCACACGCTCGTTGAAAAAGGCCAGCAAGGACAAAACAAAAGCAAAACCCAAATCCGATGAGACCAATCTGTCAGGATGGGAAGATTTCGACCGCGACGGATTTTTACGCTAGATTTTTGAGCGGCAAGTAGTGAGATGGCTTGCTAGCACTATCCCATACGTTCAGAAACATATTCGCCCGGCGATGCTGGAAATACCACGGTCTTGTTTCCATTCAGGAAGACCCGGTGATGAATATGGGCATGTATGGCGCGGGCCAGCACTTGGCTCTCCACGTCACGGCCAAGACTGACATAGTCCATCGCACTTTGTGCATGGGTTACGCGCGTGGTGTCCTGCTCAATGATCGGCCCTTCATCGAGATCTGCGGTGACGTAATGCGCCGTCGCACCAATCAGCCGCACACCTCGCTCATAGGCCTGTTTGTAAGGGTTGGCCCCTTTGAAGGATGGCAGGAAAGAGTGGTGAATATTGATGATCCGGCCAGACATTTCCTGACACAGTTGGTCCGACAGAACCTGCATGTAGCGAGCCAGCACAACAAGTTCCGCATTGGTATCATGGACAACCTGCAGGATCGCCGCTTCGGCCTCGGGCTTGGTCTCCGGCGTGACGCGGATGTGGTAAAAAGGAATGTCATCATTTACCACCTGCTTTTGATAGTCGAGATGATTGGAAATCACCGCAACGATCTCCACCGGCAGCGCCCCTATTCGAGAACGGTACAGAAGATCATTCAGGCAATGGCCAAAGCGCGACACCATGATCACCACCTTGGCTTTGCGGGACTGGTCGTGGAACTCGTATCCCATGTCAAAATCTTTTGCGATGGATGCAAAGCCCTCAGCCAGGGCGTCCCGGTCCGTGCCCTTCTCCGAAACAAAACTTAACCGCATGAAAAAGCGGTCATTTTCCTGATCGGTGAATTGTGAACTGTCGTTGATGTTGCATCCGCAGTCGGCCAGATAACCGGACACGGCGGCAACGATACCGCTTCGTGCGGGGCACGAGACTTTCATGATGTATGCCATTCTACCCTGCTCTCCTGCTCAACCCTATCACCAGGGTAAAATCCGCTTTCACAGTGTTCTATTTCGCTGCTGCACGATATTTTAGACGATTTCTGCAGCAAGTTCCTTGCAGCCGGTTTCGAGCAGATGGCCAAGATGCGGCGCAAAACTGTTCCAGATATCCATGCGGAACCGATCTGCCGCATCACGCCGCAGCACCACGGTTACACCGTCGAAATTTGTCCGACGCGCCTCCCCAACAGGAATGGTATCGATGTCGCGGGCGCAGCCAAGCGTCAGCAGTTCGGCGGCCTGTGGCCCCTCGATCACCACTGTCACTTCGCGGCCGGAGATATCGACAAGACTATGCGGATGAGCCGCATAGATGTTTGCACAGGCAGCAACCAGACCCGCAACGTCATCCACCGGGCAATGGATCGTCCACTCATCCGGACCGAGGTGAACCACCTCGACTGCGCCTGAGGAAACACGCGCACCGATCCTGTTTGGCAAAACAAGACCAAGAGTATTGTTCAGCGGTGACAGGTCACCACGCGCCCGCAGCGACAAGCGCCCATTGGCCGAGGAAAGGCCGACCCGCGCAGCCTTGCTTTCGGCCAGCGTACCTGAGGTGGGAAAAGAAACGCGCATATTCATGGTCATCTCCAGATCAGATCTTCAGGCGGGAGTTTTCGGGATCGACAAACACCATGCCGGTAATTTTTGCGGCAATGGTGCGGTCCGGCATCGGGATGTAGACCGTCTCACCGGCCCTCTCATGACCACCCTCCACCAGAGCCAGTGCAATTGGCTGGCCAACCGCGTCCGAGTGGTAAGCGGAGGTCACGTGACCCACCATTTTCATCGGGATCGGCTGGTTTGGATCAAAGACGATCTGGGCACCCTCTTCCAACTTCGAGCGGTCTTCGGTCAGAAGGCCGACAAGGTGTTTGCGCCCCTTGGCAGTGAGATCAGGGCGTGCAAGGCCACGTTTGCCAACGAAGTCAGGTTTGTTCTTGCCAACTGCCCAGCCCATCGCCGCGTCATAAGGCGTGACCGTGCCGTCGGTGTCCTGACCAACAATGATGTAACCCTTCTCGGCGCGCAGCACGTGCATGGTTTCCGTGCCGTAGGCGGTAATCCCATATTGCTGGCCGGCCTCCCAGAGGATGTCCCACAGCTTGCGACCAAGCGGCGCCGGAACATTGACCTCAAAACCGATCTCACCAGTAAAGCTGACCCGGAACAGTCGCGCCGGCATTCCGGCCACCGTGCACTCCACACAGGACATGTGCGGGAAAGCCTCTTCCGTCAGCTCGACACCCTCGACCAGCGGTGCAAGCAGCTTTGCCGCATTCGGACCGTTCAGGGCGATGGTCGACCACTGTTCGGTAGTGGAGGTCAGCCAGACATTAAGGTAAGGCCATTCGGTCTGGAGGTAATCCTCCATCATGTTCAGAACCCGCGCCGCGCCGCCGGTGGTGGTGGTCACGTGGAAACGATCCTCCGTCATGCGGCCAATCACACCGTCATCACGAATGAAACCATCGTCACCCAGCAACAAGCCGTAACGGCAACGACCTGGTGCCAGTTTGGTCCACGGATTGGTGTACATGCGGTTCATGAACTCGACGGCATCGGGGCCGACGACTTCGATCTTACCAAGTGTCGAGGCATCGAAAATACCGACGCTGTCGCGCACCGCACGGCATTCGCGGCCAACCGCAGCATCCATATCTTCGCCGGGCTTCGGGAAATACCAGACGCGGCGCCATTGGCCGACAGGCTCATAGGCGGCGCCGTGCTCTTCGGCCCAGCCATCAATCTGTGTCTTGCGTGTTACCTCAAAATGTCCGCCACGGTGATACCCTGCAAAGGCGCCAAAGGTCGTCGGCGTGTAAGGCGGACGGAATGTGGTCAGACCGACTTCCGGCTGGCGTTTCCCCAGGGCTTCGGCCGCAATATTCAGGCCGTTGATGTTGGACATCTTGCCTTGATCGGTCGCCATGCCATTGGTGGTGTAACGTTTGACATGTTCGATCGAGCGCATGCCTTCCCGAACCGCCAGTCGCAAGTCCTTGGCAGTCACGTCGTTCTGGTAGTCGACAAAGGCTTTTGCCTTGCCGGGATGACGGTTGCTTGGCAGTTCTGTATGCGAGACGCCTGTGCCTACCCGGTCATGATCCACCAGATAGCCGGAGGTACCACTTGTCTTGCCAAGCGCTTCTGCAACTTCACGGCCTCGTTCCGCACCGTCCTTCAGCGCAGCTTCAATGCCCCAAAGCCCCCGCCCTGCACCGGCAATCAAGCAATCTTCATTGGTTACAGCTGGCAGGAAAGTGGTGCGTTCATCATCCCAGGCTATCTTGCCTTGAGTGTGGGAAAAGAGATGCAAGGAAGGGGTCCATCCACCCGACATCAGCACCGCATCGCACGCGATAGACTGGCCGGCGCCCACAGTAGAACCATTGACCGGGTTCGCGCGAAGCGAACTGACACGCAGCCGTCCCGACGTCGCCGTCACCGTATGCGACATCAGGACCGGGATGCCGAGTGCCCGGGCTTCATTCACCAGTTCTGGCCGTACATCAGGCCGTGTATCGATGATTGCCTGAACGCGAGCACCAGCACCATGAAGATCAAAAGCGGCATACCACGCACTGTCATGGCTGGTGACCACCACTGGCCTGTTGCCGACCTTAACGCCGTAACGGTTGAGATAGGTCTGGGCAGAACCAGCCAGCATTACCCCCGGACGATCATTGCCATGAAACACCAATGGCTTTTCCAGCGCACCCTGCGCCAGCACCACCTGGCGCGCCCGTACCCGCCACAGGCGTTCACGCGGCACATCCTGCGGCAGGGTTTCAAGGTGGTCGGTCAGCTTTTCGCATAGACCGATCATGTTCTGGTGATAATAGGCAATGGCTGTTGTCCGGGTCATGACCCGGACGCCCAACTCCTTCAATGCCTTCAGCTCATTTGCTAACCAGTTCCATGCAGGTTGACCATTGATTTGTGCCTGCGGCTCAGACAGCAAGGTACCGCCAGCCTCGGCATTTTCATCGACGACAACGACTTTCAGACCATCAACGGCGGCAGCGCGCGCAGCAGCCAGACCGGCTGGACCGGCACCGATGATCAGCACATCGCAGTGAAGGTTGCGCGAGGCATAATGGTCGGGGTCTTCTTCAGCCGGGGAAACACCAAGTCCGGCCGCGGCCCGGATGAAAGGTTCATAGACCTTGTTCCAGAAGCTCTTCGGCCACATGAAGGTCTTGTAGTAGAAGCCGGCCGAAAACAGCATATAGGCCATGTCGTTGATGGCGCCGACGTCAAACTTCAGGCTTGGATATTTGTTTTGGGATGTGGTCTCCAGACCGTTCCAGATTTCCTGCACGGTGGCGCGGGTATTCGGCTCGAACCGTCCTGCACCCCGTCGTGTACCGATCAGCGCATTCGGCTCTTCCGATCCGGCAGCGACCGGACCACGTGGTCGGTGATATTTGAAGGAGCGGCCCATCAGGTGCACGCCATTGGCAAGCAGTGCTGACGCCACCGTGTCACCCTTGGCGCCGCGATAGGTCTTGCCGTCAAAGGTAAAGCTTACAGGGTTGCTTGTATCGACCCGGCCACGACCGGAAACGCGGTATGAGTTCATTTCGACACCTCGGAGCGGACTGGCGAGCCGACAGGAACACCCGGCAAAGAAGCAAGATCAGGGCGTGGCTCACCTGCACGGTAGGTGGTCAGGAAGCGGTCGCTGACCGTGTCGCGCACAGCATTGAAGAAGCGGCCACAGCCATGCAGATGCCGCCATCTTTCAAAATGCGGGCCTTTGGTGTTTTCACGGATGAACAGAAACTCTTCCCACTGCTCGTCCGTCTGTGACGAGGGATTAGCTGGGCGAATGACATGGGCCTGACCGGCATAGGTGAATTCAGCTTCCGGCAGTGTTTCCTGGCAATAGGGGCAATTGATCAGCAACATATCTTAAGCTCCTCAGTGAGCCACAGCCGCGGCAGCGGCCTCGTCGATCAGGCGACCCGAGCGGAAACGCTCCAGCGTGAAAGGTGCGTTGATCGGATGCGGTTCGTTTTTCGCAATGGTCCAAGCAAAGGTATGGGCAGCACCCGGGGTTGCCTTGAACCCGCCGGTGCCCCAGCCGCAATTGACGTAGAGACCGTCAACCGGTGTTTTGCCAAGAATGGCCGAGCGGTCCGGTGTCACATCGACAATGCCGCCCCATTTGCGCAACATCCGCATGCGATTGAAAATCGGGAAGATTTCCGTAATCGCTGCAATCGTGTGTTCGATCAGCGGCAAACCGCCCCGCTGCGAGTAGGATGTATACTGGTCGGTACCCGAACCGATCACCAGTTCACCCTTATCGGACTGGCTGATATAGGCGTGAACGGCATTCGACATCACGACGCAAGGGAAAATCGGCTTGATCGGCTCAGAGACCAGTGCCTGCAACGGATAACTTTCCAGCGGTAGGCGAACGCCTGCGGTTTCCATGACAACCGATGTATGGCCTGCGGCGGAAACGGCGACCTTCTTGGCCTTGATGAAACCTTTTGCGGTTTCAACGCCGGCAACGGAACCGTCAGCATTACGGCGAATGGCCGTAACCGGGCAATTCTGGATGATGTCGACACCACGCGCTGCTGCACCACGGGCATAACCCCAGGCGACCGCATCATGACGTGCCGTGCCTGCACGCTCCTGCAATGCACCACCGACGACAGGATAACGGGCATTGGGCGAAATGCTCAGCGGAGGGCAATATTCCTTGCATTCCTCGGCGCTCAGCCAGCGGTTATCGACGCCGTTGAGACGGTTGGAATGAATGTGACGCTTGAAGCTTTGCACATCATGCACCGTATGGGCCAGCATCAGAACACCGCGCCGCGAATACATGACGTTGTAGTTCAGTTCCTGACTGAGATTTTCCCACAGGTCGACGGCGTGGTCGTAAAGCCGCGCACTTTCATCATAGAGGTAATTTGAACGGATGATCGTGGTGTTGCGGCCGGTATTTCCACCGCCAAGCCAACCCTTGTCGATGACAGCGACATTGGTAATGCCGTGCTGACTCGCCAGATAATAGGCGGCCCCCAGACCATGACCGCCAGCGCCGACGATGATCACGTCATATTCGGCCTTTGGCTCGCTGTCGGGCCATTGCTCATCCCAGTTCTTGTGGCCGGTAAGGGCGTTCCGCAATAGGTTAAAGGCATTAAAGCGCGTCATGAGCGGGCCTGCTGGTTGGAACATCTCGTGATGGAAAATCTACGGAGATTTATTTGGACCAAGCTGGACAATTGCGTCCCTTTGCATGAATATTTGCGCCATGACCCTACAACGCCCCAAGAAACGTCTCAGCGTCGCCTTCCTGCTTGCCGACCGCTTTACGCTGTCGGCATTCGCAAATTTTGTGGATGTTTTGCGCTTGGCGGCCGATGAGGCAGACCGTTCCCGGCCTATATTGTGCGAATGGTCGGTGCTGTCGGCGACCATGGACAGCGTGCGGTCAAGTTGCGGCGTAAAGGTGCAGCCCGATACCCGTCTCACCCAGGCGAAAGACTATGATTATATCGTCGTCGTGGGCGGGTTGATTGGTGACCAAAGTGCGTTGGATCCGGAAACGCTGCGTTTTCTCCAGTCGCGAGCAACAACCGGCCTCCCTGTTGTTGGTTTGTGTACTGGTGTCTTTATCTTGCATGAGGCAGGTCTACTGGATGGTTATCGCTGCTGTGTAAGCTGGTTTCACCATCAGGATTTTCTGGACCGCTTCGATACCGAACAACTGGTTGCAGATCAGATCTTTGTGGTGGATCGCAGCCGCCTGACTTGTTCCGGCGGTCACAGTGCTGCGCATCTGGCAGCCTTTTTGGTCGAGCGGCATATCGGTCAGTCGGCGGCGATCAAAAGCCTCAACATCATGATGATCGACAACGCACTGAGCGGTGAAAAACCTCAACCTGGGCAACAAAGCTCAAGGCGGGCCAATGATCCGCTTGTCAAAAAGTCCATCCTTCGCATGCAGCAAAATATCGAGACCCCAAAGACAGTCGCGGAGATCGCCGAGGATCTGGGCGTTGGACGGCGTAGTCTGGAACGGCGGTTTTTGAGTGATCTGGGCGCTACGCCATCAAAGATTTATCTGGAAATTCGCGTTGAGAGAGCGCTCTCGTTGCTTCGCACCACAGAAGAAACCGTCACGCAAATTGCGTTGGCGAGTGGTTTTTGCGATGCCCCACACCTGACTAGGCTTTTGCGGGCCGAACGTGGAATGAGCCCAAGCGAATTTAGAAAAAGCCATCTGAGACAGGGCGCGCCGACCGGGGAGTTTGCTGTCAGCGTTTTGGTGCCGCAAACCTAACACTTACACATGTCCCAATAAGACAATTTCGATGTTCTGACTTGCGACACAACGTTTTACTCAGGACGGAAAAACCGCCTGAAATAGATGCTTTAGTGGCGGGCTGTCATATCATTGAGAGCCTTATGGCGGGCCATGGCATCCTGCAGATCTGGCACAGTTCTGTGGCCTTCCCGGAAAAGATTGATGCAAATCTCAGCTGCAATGCTGACATCCGGATCATCTTTTTTTAGCGCGTGATGGCTGCGCCACTCATGTAAAGCAGTATCAATAATTTTTAGTTCAATAGGTCCAAAGGTGGTTTCAAAAAAAGATGGCATTACGAATGTGACCTCCACGACGGAAAGCGATGTGGGAGTCAGGTTTGATAATTCAAGACAGCCGATGGCAAATGTATTCGCTCAAGTCCCAGCCAAATTATCAATAATGTCGGGAATAGTTGCGGCACGCCTGACAGTCGCTATCCGGTCAAAACGCCGGGGAAGTCCATGTCGAGAGCGTGCCGCGCGATGTGTAAAAGAAAACGGCTGAAGCCTTATCAGGTTCCCAAATTGGCGCCTTGGACGCAAAATAGTGAAGAGTGGGCAACAACGATAATATGTGTTTCGCGCCCTTATCTGCAACTTCGCTACGCTTTGAGACGTTGGTGCCTCAAACTGTCATCACCCTTCATTGGCCATGAAACTTGCTTTGTCAGACGTGGGGCATGACCATGACGAACCCCGAAACCGTTAAAGAGGAGATACACGGATGAAAAAGGGCTTTTTGTCTGCTGTTTTGTGCGCAGCACTGACAGCAAGCACGTTCGGAGCAGCACTGGCCGATCAGGTTGCCATGACATCAACGGCAACTGTCAAGAATGACCTCAATTATCTGATTTACACGCCGGAGGGTTATGAAACCTCAAGCGAAACATATCCTCTCGTTGTCTGGCTTCACGGCGGCGACCAAGGCGGCAGCGATATTGAAAAAGTCAAATCGAGCGGGCTTCCGAAGCTGATCGCAGATGGCAAGCAGTTTCCGTTTCTGGTTTTTTCACCTCAAAACCCGAGTGAGGAGCTGCTTTACCCTATCGAGAAAGTAAAATCAGCGCTTGATGAAGTTATTGCAAAACACCGTGTCGATCCATCCCGTATCTATGTTGTAGGGTATAGCCGTGGCGGCTTTGGAGCCTGGGCCTTGGCTGAGCAATATCCTGAAACCTTTGCTGCGTTTGCGCCGATAGCGGGCGGCGGCAATCGCCACTACCTCAACAGAACCAACGAAAAAGCGACATTCTGGGTCTTTCATGGCGCCAATGACGACGTGATCCCTTTGTCGGATTCCGTCATCCTGTATGAACGTCTCAAGACTTTGAAACGGGACGCCAAACTGACGGTGTTTGAAGGTGTCGATCACTCAGGCGTTGAGCTGGCTGCCCTGAACGATCCCGAACTATGGGACTGGCTTTTGAAACAACGGCTGCAAACCACCCCACAATAACCACTTTAAGCGCCCGGATCAGCCGTTGGTTGTCCGGGCGTTTCTGTGTCTGAATTGACGCCTGAAATCTGCACAAAATCAGCCTGCGTACCAACGGTATAGTATCAGGCAAAACCAAAACTCCTCTTCTTGCAGGGTGCCAACATTTGCCATCATAATTTTCAAGCAATGTCTTGTTTTCGGGTATAGAAGATATGCTTTCCACCACGAGAACAGGCTCAAGGCAGCAGAAATGAACAGTAAAGCATCGGGCTACGTCTACGTATTGCTCGCCGTTACGATATTCGCCGGTCAGGATGCTTTTTCGAAGCTGCTTGGAGAAAAATACCCGCCAATCATGGTGACCATGATCCGGTTCTGGGCATTCGCCGTTTTTGTGACAATTCTGGCGGCCGCTGCACCTGGTGGCCTGCGGGCATCGCTCACCACCAAACGGCCGTTTCTGCAGATCATTCGTGGTTTGCTGCTGGTTAGCGAAGTGGTTGTGGTTGTTATTGCCTTTACGACTGCAGGCCTCGCCATGAGCCAGGCAATCATGCAGTCCACTCCCCTCATCGTCACGGTTCTATCCATTCCGCTGCTTGGTGAGCAGGTTGGCTGGAAAAGAGGTTTGGCCGTTCTTGTCGGTCTGATCGGAGTTCTCGTTATCCTCAACCCTGTGAATGTCGATTTCGACGTTCGACTGCTTATTCCGCTCGGCGCCAGCCTGATGTACGCACTCTACAACGTCGCAACCCGTGCCGTCGGGCATCACGACAGCGCCACCACGAGCGTTTTTTATGCGGGCGTTGTGGGCGCGATCGCGGCCTCCATCATTGGTCCCTTCTACTGGACACCCATTGCGCCAAGCGACTGGCTGCCGATGGCCGCTCTCTGCATCTGCGGTGCGATAAGCCACTATTTCCTGATCAAGGCGTATTCACTGCTGACGGCGGTCGAGGTGCAGCCGCTGACTTATTTCCAGCTGGTGCTCAGCGTCGCAGTTGCAACCCTATTCTTTGGTGAAACCATCACATTGAACATGGTAATCGGCGCATTGATTGTGGTGGGCGCCGGCCTGTTCACGGTCTGGCGAGAATATCGCCGCTCCAAGGTCATCACGGAGATCATCTGAACCATCAGGTCAGATGAGCCGCTGACAAGAGGAAACTCCGGCTAACAATCAAGCCGGAGCCGTTATTTTATCCAAACAGCGAAACCAGCTTGAAGGTCGCGTAGGAAATCAGCGCCGCGGCCGGCATGGTAACAATCCAAGCAATGACGATATTGCCCGCCAATCCCCAGCGCACCGCCGACATACGACGGGCTGCACCAACACCGATAATCGCACCTGTGATCGTGTGAGTGGTCGAAACTGGAATGCCAAGCCACGTCGCTGCAAACAGTGTCAATGCGCCGCCGGTTTCGGCGCAGAAACCCTGCATTGGGTTAAGACGAGTGATCTTCGATCCCATAGTGTGAACGATGCGCCAGCCACCAAACAATGTGCCGAGCGCCATCGCCGACTGGCAGGTAATCACGACCCAAAATGGAACGTAAAACTCAGAGCCGAGATAACCTTGGCTGAACAATAGGACCGCGATGATACCCATGGTCTTTTGAGCATCGTTACCGCCATGACCAAGTGAATAAAGCGATGCCGAAATGAACTGCATGATGCGGAACGTACGATCAACCGCAAAGGGCGTCTGGCGCACGAAGATCCAGGAGACAGCCAGCACCAGAACCAGCGCGAGAAAGAAGCCGATTGCCGGTGACATAAAAATCGCGCCAGCGGTTTTCAGGAAGCCGCTCCAGACGATTGAGGAAACGCCGACCTTGGCAATGCCAGCACCGATCAAGCCACCGACCAGAGCGTGCGACGAGCTGGATGGAATGCCAAAAATCCAGGTAATGATGTTCCAGACGATCGCCCCGATCAATGCGGCGAAGATCACCGCAGGCGACACGATACCGGGGTCGATGATACCGGTTCCAAGTGTTTCAGCCACATGCAGGCCAAAGAACAGAAAGGCAATGAAGTTGAAAAATGCAGCCCAGGCTACCGCATATTGCGGGCGCAAAACGCGCGTCGAGACGATCGTTGCGATCGAATTGGCCGCGTCATGCAGCCCGTTGAGAAAGTCGAAAAACAGCGCGATGCCGATCAGGGCCGCCAAAAGCGGAAAAGCGAGTGTCGCGTCCATCAGACGTTCTCAATCACAATGCCGCTGACTTCATTGGCGACATCTTCGAACCTGTCGACAACCTTTTCCAGTTCGCCATAGATTTCGCTGCCAATCATGTAGGCCATCGCGTTGCCAGTCGCGCCGTGGCGCAGGAACAGGTCTTTCAGACCCTGATCGTGCAGGTCATCCGAACGACCTTCGACACGGGTAACGTCCTCGGCAATTGCGCTGAGTCGCTGGGCATTGGCGCCAACCTTGTCGAGAAGTGGAATGGCCGCTGCGACAAGATGTGCAGCCCGCACAATCTCTTCACCCATCTGGCGCATCAGCGGATCGAAGCTTCTCTGCTCAAACAGGCGGATGGTCTTTACCGTTTTGTGCATCATGTCGATCGCGTCATCCATCGACTGGATGAGATCCTTAATGTCACCACGGTCAAAGGGTGTGATGAAGCTGCGACGAACCGCAAGGAGAACGTCACGGGTGATATTGTCGGCGCGATCTTCAAGCTCAACGATACGTTCGCAATTAGCTTCAAGGTCTATGCCATTCAGAAGATTCCGCAAGGCTTCTGCAGCCTCCACGACCGTTCGCGCATGTTCATTGAACATATCGAAGAACTTGTCTTCGCGCGGCATCATTTTCCGGAAGATACTCATCATGACTTCTATTCCTTGCCTTCAGGCTGATCGCTGTTGCGCTGTCATAAAACTGTCATAAATGCAACTGGACGATTGAAGCTTGGCTAAAAATCAGCGATTTATCTTTGGATGAAAGCCCCAAAACCGGACCGTAAGAGGTCGCCTCCCAAATCAAGCAGTTTGCTGCAACAATTAGCATCGATGCCGGACAAGCTGTTCACTGGCGGGTTTCGAACGCAATATGGCGCGTTGTGTTTTCGGCGGTTAGCCGAGCAAGATGACATTCAGATCCTGCTGGTCACAACGAGAGGCACGGGGCGATGGGTCATTCCCAAGGGCTGGCCGATGAAAAAGAAAAAGCCCTATCAGGCTGCAGAAATCGAGGCCTGGGAAGAAGCGGGCATTCGTGGCCGTGCCAGAAAGAAACCGGTTGGTCGATACACATACCTCAAATGGCTGGATGACGGCGATGTCGCACCCTGCGTGGTTGAGGTTTTTCAAGTCGAGGCCACCGATGCCGTCGCCGACTTCAAGGAACGAGGGCAGCGCGAGGTCGCATGGTTTTCTCCCGACGAAGCCGCGCGCCGTGTTCGTGAAGTAGAGCTCAAGTCGCTGCTGGTCGAATTTCGGCCAAAAGGAAAGTAACAGTGAAAGTGCAGGCAGACGCGGCTGAAATCGAAACTTAGCTGACGAAGCAAAACACCCCCACACCTCCCCGAAATGCCAAGCGGCATCGAAAATAAATAGTAATAAATCATCACGATTTTTATTAAAAATTGAAGCTTTAGGCACATAGTCCCGAGGAGAGATATTTCGCGGAGGGGGACCGAAATGAATGCGAAAGCCGTAACAAAACCACTTTGGATCAAAATCACGGGCTACGGCTTTGCCGCTGTGCTTTTTGCCAGTGCTGCCATCGGTGGACTGGCCTGGTATCGTCAGGCGGATATGAATGACAAGGCGCTTGATAGCAAGGCAGCAAGTGATCTTCAGGTTATCCAGACCGATATGGCAGCCATTCAACGCTCTGCTTCGGCGATGGCTTTGGCCTTTGCGGGTGAACCTGATATTGCAGGCCTGGTTCAGGCAAATGACCGCCAGCAACTTCTGGACAAATTTTCCAAGAACATCAAAGAAATCGCACAGGTCGGCGGGTTGCAGAACTTTACCGTTGCCGACGCCAAGGGTAACGTCATTGCGCGTGCCCACGCGCCTGAAAAATTCGGTGACAACTATCTGAACCGCCGCAAGACGGTCGCCTCGACAATCTCGACCGGCAAGGTTTCCGCCGGTATCGAGCCCGGTCGTACCGGCATTGGCATTTATGCCGTTGCACCCGTTCTAGTGGACGGCAAGGTTGTCGGTGTCGTCGATATCGGAACCGAACTTTCCAACGCCTATTTCACACCGCTTGCCCAAAGACTGGGCGCAGAGATCGCCGTCAACGTCATGTCCGAAGGCAAGCTGGTCAACCAGTCATCGACCGAAGACGGTAAGACACTTCTGCCTATGGAAACGGTGCAGGCTGCTTTTGATGGTAAAGCCATCTTCGAACCGTTGGTGCTCGACGGTCGCGACATACTGGTCAAGGCAGTACCATTCAATTCCTTCTCTGGGGAAAAGATCGGCGTCTTTGAAATTGGCACCGATGCAACGGATATGCTGGCGCAGGCCCGCACCGCATTGTGGACCATGATCGGAGTGACCATTTTGACGTCGCTGCTTGCGCTTGCGGCGTTCTTTATGTTTGCAAAATCACTTGGTGATGCAATCGGTCGCCTGACTGGGACCATGTCACGTCTTGCGGCTGGCGATCTCTCGGTTACCATCGAAGGCGAAGGCCGCTCTGACGAGACCGGTGCCATGGCGCGCGCTGTTCAGGTCTTCAAGGACAATGCCCTCAAGACACAGGAACTTGAACGTCAGGCCGACGAGCAGCGCAATCTGACCGAAGAGCAGCGCCGCAAAAATGGCGAGGAAGAGCGTCAACGCGCCGAGGCCATGGCTGAAGCCACCAACGGCCTTGCTGCCGGTCTTAAACATCTGTCATCCGGCGACCTGACCTATCAGCTTGATCGTCCGTTTGCGGCAGACTTCGAAAACCTGCGTGCAGACTTCAACGCAACGGCCGAACAGCTGCGCAACACGCTTCAATCTGTTGCGCACTCGACCAGCTCTATCGATAGCGGCTCGCGCGAAATCAGCCAGAGTGCCGACGACCTGTCGAAGCGGACTGAACAGCAGGCGGCATCACTGGAAGAGACCGCAGCGGCGCTCGACCAAATCACGGTCAATGTCACCAACTCTTCCAAACGCGCCGAAGAGGCTCGTACGGTCGCGATCCAGGCAAACGAGAGCGCACGCCTTTCCGGGGCCGTTGTTGCCAACGCCGTACAGGCGATGGGACGGATCGAGGAGTCCTCCGGCCAGATTTCCAGTATCATCGGTGTGATCGATGAAATTGCCTTCCAGACCAACCTTCTCGCCCTGAATGCCGGCGTTGAAGCCGCTCGAGCAGGCGAGGCTGGCAAGGGCTTTGCGGTCGTTGCACAGGAAGTGCGGGAACTGGCCCAGCGCTCAGCGCAGGCTGCCAAGGAAATCAAGGAACTGATCAGCAAGTCGTCTGTCGAAGTTGGCAGCGGTGTCAAACTGGTCAGTGAGACCGGAGAAGCCCTTCGCACCATTGAATCCTACATCGTCACCATCAATCAGCATATGGATTCGATTGCGACATCGTCGCGCGAACAGTCTGTTGGACTGGCGGAAGTCAACACAGCCGTCAACCAAATGGACCAGGTAACGCAGCAGAACGCAGCAATGGTGGAAGAAGCCAATGCCGCCGGTGCTACGCTTGCCACCGAAGCCGGTCGTCTTCGCGAATTGATCAGCCAGTTCCAGCTTGGACATGGTGGCGTTGGTGGCGCAACGAACCAGACCGCAGCCCTTCGCAAGACGGCAGGCGTGATGGCTGCCTCGCCGCGTTCAACCCCTGCCCCGTCGCCTGCGCGTGGTATGGTTGGCAAGATTGCCCAGGCCTTCAGTGGTCGTTCTGGTGCGGCAACGGCGGCAGCGACCGACAGTTGGGAAGAGTTCTGATCTGAAGGTTTAAAACGTTGAACAAGCAAAGGCGGGAATGGAGATCATTCCCGCCTTATTCATATCCGGACACCACGGGTATGCTGATCGCGAGATACGGGCTCCGCAATTAGACAGCAGCGCGACCTTCTGCCAGACGAATGGACCGCCGCTCCCATGCGACAAGAACAAGGCTTGAGGCAACGATTACAAAGGCACCGACAAAAACATTGGTCGCGGGGATTTCGGCCCAGATCAGATAGCCGTACACGAAAGCCCAGATGAGACCGGTATACTCCACCGGCGCCAAGGCAGACGCCGGCGCATGGCGGAACCCTTCGTAAAGCAGGTATTGACCTATTGTCGCGACAAGACCCAGACCGATCATCAAGGACCAACCGAGCATGTCAGGCGTTTTCCAGATCCACGGAAATGTCACGGCGCAAGCAAGACCGAACAGCAGGCTTGTCGCCCACATCTGGGTGAGCGTCGTTTCCGTCTTGCTGACAAGGCGAATGAGAATGGTGCTGCAAGCCCAGAAAAAACCAGCAAGGATACACATCAGCGCCGGAATGACGTGGGGTGAATGGGTCGGATTTGCCGCGATCACCATGCCGGCAAACCCGCCAAAACAGGCAATCCAGCGACCAATACCTACCTTTTCCTTCAAGATCGGGATCGACAGGAACACAACCATGATTGGCGCGGAAAAATAGAGCGTCGTCAGCTCCGCCAGCCCCATGACCTTGGCGGAATTATAAAAAAGCAACCAGGCAAACAACATCAAAGCCGCGCGAAGCACCAGCGTCCCACGATATTTACTCTTGAATATCGACGGGTGGCGAAATTGCGCTGCAAGCGTGCCGGTGATCAATACGATGACCAGACTTCGCATGAACAGGATTTGCGGCACTTCATAGGTATCCACCAGCCATTTAACCAGCGCGTCCTGTAAGGCAAAACAGGCGTAGCCGCCAGATGCAAGGGCAATTCCAAGAAGAGTTCTGCTGTCGGGAGCTGCGGTCATTATCTCAATGCTTTTACGATCGTGACGCTATCCGCCCGATGTTGTGGTACAAGGCGTTAGAGTGTGGCGCGCTTTGTTGCAACTGCAAAAGCAACTTGCAGGAGCCGGTGAGATTTGATTGTGCAAACAACCTTTGTCGTCCTGCGCCTGACACGTCGATTGACGAGACCAAGAATTGCGGCGTTCTAATTTCAAATCGCAAGCACTATCATATGGATATGCAGACACTTTGGCCGAATGGCTTGGAAAAGCAAATCTCTGATGCGACCAACTTTATTGATCGACTTTTAAGTAGTCGACGCTAATATGCCTTAATATTGAGCCAAGAAAAGAGCTTCTAGCAGCCTGTGATGAGGGAGAATCTCTCAGAGATGAGCAAAGCGCAATCGAGTTGGCAACGGTCTTCCGGCGGCACCAGTGATTGTGCTGACAAGTTGACGATCTTCGATCGTCAGTTCAAACTCGTTGATGTCACGGCAACTGTGCAAACCTCCGTTTCGCGTGAAAGCGATTTATCCCTTTGGGAGATCTATCCAGAGTTGGACAGGACGAGCGTCTTGAGCCACTTTGGTGCGACACCGGATCAACCACTGCGTCTCAGCCGTGACCTCGGGGCTGGCGCATTTCGCGAACTTGCAATCCACGCGATCGGTGATTTTTACGGCGTCGTCCAGACCCATCGAACGGCAGATGAAACTGAACGCATGGCCCTGCTCTATCAGGCAACCCATGACCCGCTGACCGGACTGCCGAACCGGCGCCAGTTCGCGCGAGATTTATCGGCGGCACTCACCGCCATTTCGTCTGATGGCAACAGTGTTTCACTGATGCAGCTTGACCTTGATGACTTTAAACCTGTCAACGACACGCTGGGGCATCCCGCTGGCGACAAGCTGCTGCAACTGGCTGCTGACAGGATCAAGGAATGTCTTGTCGGCAAGGAGTCCGCATACCGTTTGGCAGGGGATGAGTTTGCCGTCATCACCTCCGGTCAGGACCAGCGCCAACGCACCAGTGAATTGGGGGATGCCCTGGTTCACGCCTTCAAGCGATCCTTCACAATCGATGGAATTTCGGTATTCGTAGGCCTCAGCGTTGGCATTTCGATTGCGCCGGGTGATGGCAGCGATCCCGAGACACTGATGAAGGCCTCCGATATCGCGCTTTATGCGGCCAAAAAGGAAGGTCGCGGCCGCGCCAGCGCCTTTGATGTCGCGATGCTGCAAATCATCGAACAGCGCGAACTGCTGCGGAGAAGCCTACGTATAGCCTTGGAAAAAGACCAGTTTTCCATTGAGTACCAGCCGATTGCCGAAGGCAACAGGATATTCGGCTTTGAAGCTTTGCTGCGGTGGCAACACCCGCTGTTAGGCGAGATTCCGCCTGCCGTCTTCATTCCGATGGCAGAAACAGACGGCCTGATGAGTGAGATAGGACAATGGGTTCTGGAGAATGCTTGCCGCGAAGCCTTGAACTGGCCTGCCGACTACATCGTTGCCGTGAACCTTTCGCCAGCCGAGTTTCTGGTCAGCGGGTTGACCGACCGGATTTCACAGATACTCGATACCGTGGGCCTTGCTTCCGACCGTCTTGAACTGGAGATTACCGAGGGTGTGCTGCTGGAACGCACCGTCAACAATCTCGACACACTCAATACTCTGAGTGTGCTCGGCATCCGAATTGCGTTGGACGATTTCGGAACACAGTACTCGTCGTTGAGTTACTTGAAGAACTTTCCCTTCGATACGCTGAAAATCGACAAGTATTTTGTGTCCGACCTGGAAACAAATGCCAAAAGCCAGGCCATTGTTCGATCTGTGATAGTGCTCGCTCACGATCTGGGCATGGAGGTTGCGGCGGAAGGCGTTGAAACCACCGAACAGGTTACCTGGCTGCGTGGTCTTGGATGTGACCGTCTGCAGGGTTATGCCATCAGCAAGCCGATGCCACCATCGGCGATAAATAGTTTTATGGCCGGTTCAGTGTCACTGCCGGAGACAGTCCCCCGACGATCGATTACTCCTGACAAATATACCCGTCTGTAAGCAATATCTCGACATCTTACCTGAAGTGTTTGGAGGTGATCATGACCGGACCATATGCCAGTCCCAACCCGGAAACGTTTCAGGACATGGCAGCATTGGCGCTAGACGTCAGCCTTTTCACGTCGGAGTTTCGCCTATGTGACACAATCTCCGAATATCTCGCCGACATTGTTGCCCAGTCGCACGAGGACCCGTCTCGCTACGCCAACTTCAGTTCTATGCTTATCAACGAGATTGTGGAATTGGCTTTTCGTTCTGCGAAACCTGTCGGCAATATTGATTTTAATCTTCTGAGGGGTGACGCATGTGTTCGCGTCTGTGTGGGCTTTACCCCGGACAGAAAGGCCCTGCTGCGCTGGCAAAACCCTGATCGATCAGGGCCGAGAGATGAATATCATCCAGACCACGATCTGCTGGTTCTTGCTGATGCCATCAAGGTCAATGTCCAAGCTGAGACAGATGCCGGCGATCGCGTAATCCTGACTGCAGATTTCATGCTGCAGGAGGGCGCATAATGAGCCCGTTCTCGCCATCATTTTCCGCTGAATTCGACGATATCAACCAGGAAATCGTGCTGAGCGGCAGGATACGTCCTTCGTCCCCTGACGAGATGGCTGGTGTTCTTGATCTGATCAGGCGCAGTCTCAATAGCAGCGGCAATGTCATCTATCTCAACATAAAACGGGTCACACATTTGAACATGACCGCGTTTCGTTGTCTTGAGCAGGTACTAACAGAGGCCTGCAAGACAAATACCCAGCGCAACATCATCGTTGTTGCATCGAGTGTCATTGCGTGGTCCGCACCTCTTTTCCAAACGCTTGCCTCCCGCCAAAATAACCTGTCGGTCGAGATTTACGATTCAGCCTTTTATCCCGGGCAAACCTTCGTCGAGGACGAGAGCTTCATTCCTATTCTCCGAACACAGACCAAAATGACCTGGCGACACGAACGCGAAATTCTGCCGCGGCATGGTATGCGAAATGGGCTGAGCATCGCCGACATATGCTGCGGTATCGGTGACTTCGCGACCTTGATCAAACGTCAATTCGAACCGGCACGTCTGGTTGCGCTGGATCACTCGAAAAGAAGCCTCGACTACGCCAGGCGTGTCGCCGCAGAATTCGGTCTGACCTCAATCGAATACACCTATGGAGATGCCGCACAGATGTTGTTGGCCGACAATCAGTTTGATTTTGTCACCTGCCGCCACTCTCTGCAGATCTTTGACCGGCCGGACATCCTTCTGCGCGAGTTGTTTCGGATTTGCAAACCGGGCGGCCGAGTTTACATCACCAACGAAAAAAACTCCCATTGCCTCGGTGAACCCCATTCGGAATCGATCCGCTGGACCTATGAGCAGGTGGCGAAACTGTTCAGCCATTTCGACATGGATGTGGAAATGGGACCAAAAAGCCGTCGTCTTCTCAACGATGCCGGTTTTGACGACATCAAGGTAGAATCCTTCATGGTAACAAACCTCGATGGGGACCCAAGAGATTTCGCCGATGTAATTGAAGCGTGGGAAGATGTTTATGCCGGACAGATGGCCGTGCGTCGCGGTGATCCTCCCGACTTCATCCGCCGGTTCCGGCAAGGGTTCAAGGATCATGTGCTCGCCGCCCTACACCCCAAGGGATATGCGGGATGGCCAATCTGGGCTGCATCCGGACGGAAACCATACTGATGCCCAAAACCTTGACCACAATCCGCCCTTGGGGCTCATTTCGGGCCAAGTTCATTATTGTCGTCGGCAGCGCTGTTCTCATTGACTTGCTGATCAGTGGTGGGTTGGCTTTATGGAATGTGCAGCGCCTGTCGCGTGACGCAACCGAAGAGGTCGGCCATGGTCTTGAGCAGGCGAGCCAGGACTATATCCGTACCTATGCCAATTCTACAGCGGCCCAGGTCTCGCTGCTTCTCGGTCAAGTCAACAATGATGTCAGTGTCCTTGCCGGCGTGTTGCAGGAACAGATCGACAATCCACAACGGCAGAAAAATATCGGCTCTGCAATTTCCGGAACCTCGCCGGCTAGCGTTCAGCTTACCTACGACCCCGCTGGTCAGTGGGCACAGAATGCGCCGGGTGCACCATCTGTCGTCAGCGCCTGGGGTTACCTGCTAAATGAAGACCGTTCACCGCGAGCTGATGTACAGGACGAGATTCAGACAAGCGCCGTTCTTGATCTCGTAGCACCCAGTCTTCTGAAAAACGGCTCTTCCAAACTTCAAATGTATTTTATCGGTCCAAAGGAACGGCCGATCTTTAGGACCGCACCCTATACCGATCAGGCGCAGACTTTTGACCGGCTTTATCCCGGGCACAACACCGCCAATTTCTGGGACTTCTTTTTCCCCGGCCTCTATGAGTCCTGGCAGGGTTGGGACGCGGAGTTGAGGGCACATACCGGTCCCGATGACATCACCCGAACAGCCCCGTATACCGATGCTATAACTGGCAAACAGATTGTCAGCTTTTTTCATCCGCTATGGAGCACTGACAGGAAAAACGTTGCCGGAACGGCTGGTGCCGACATCACCCTCGATCAGCTTGCCGAGATCGTCGAAAATGTGAAAGTTGCCGAAACCGGCTTTGGATTTTTGTCGATGTCCGATGGCAACGTCATCGCGATCAGCAAGGACGGTGAACAGACGATTGGCCTCCGTTCGGCCAGCGACACCAAGGGAACCGGTGTGACCGGTCTCGAACGCTCACTGAAAGGCAGCTCGCAACCTGCCATAACGGAATTGGCCAACAATCCCGGTGAGGACATAAGGCACCTTACACTGGATCAGGACGGCGAGCCGGTGCCCTATATGGTGATCATGAAAAACCTACCACCCAGCAACCTCTGGGAGCCGGGCCATGTCCGCAAAGATGCTATGTCGCTTGGCATCGTTGTACCTGAGCGGGAAATATATGCTTCCCTTTTCGCGGCTCAATCGAAGATTTCCGACGCGACCAACCGCATCATCATCTATCAGATCCTCGCCATCCTCCTGTCATTGATAATCGTGACATTGGCCGTTCTGGCCGTGTCGAAACGCATTACCGGCGGCGTCAGTGCGCTTGCCAGTGCCGCACGCCGGATCCAGACGCAGGATTACTCGGTGCGTGTGCCGGTCACCAGCCGCGACGAGGTGGGGCAGGCCAGTGAAGCCTTCAATCGAATGGCGCAGCAGATCAGTTATCACACCGAAAATCTCGAACAGCTGGTTGAGGAGCGAACCGCCGAAATCGAAGAGGCAAAAGAAGAGATTTCGGTGCTTAACGCCCAGCTAGAAAAAGAAAATCGGCGCTTAGGCACGGAACTCGCAGTTGCCGAAAGAATCCAGATGATGGTTCTGCCGCTTGCCTCCGAACTCGCCTCATCCAAGGATCTGGAGATCGCTGCCTTTATGAGCGCCGCTGACGAGGTGGGCGGTGACTACTATGACGTTCTGGAAGCGAATGGGCGGTTCAAGATTGGTATCGGTGATGTCACCGGGCACGGCCTTGAAAGCGGTGTCCTGATGCTGATGGTGCAATCTGTTGCCAGAGCGCTGCATGAAGCAGGCACGACCGATCCGGTGAAGTTTTTGGTTGATCTGAACAGCGCACTGTTCAAGAATATCATCAGAACCCGGATCGACAAACATCTGACGCTGGCCTTCCTTGACTATGACGGGCACGACATGCTGATTTCCGGACAGCATGAGGAGGTCATTGTCGTGCGTGCCAATGGTGCGCTGGAACGAATTGAAACCATGGATCTCGGCCTTCCAATTGGGTTGGAGTCCGACATTTCGCCTTTTGTTGGAACGCGCAAGATCAGTCTGGCAAAAGACGATATCATCGTTCTGCACACGGACGGTGTGACCGAAGCGGAAAACGTTAGCGGAGAGCTTTTCGGCATAGACCGTCTTTGCGACGAAGCGGTGAAATTACACCGGCAAAGTGCTGACCGTATCGCCGCCGGCATCATCGCCAAGCTTATGGACTACATCGGTCCACACAAGGTTCACGACGACATCACCCTTCTCGTATTGCGGCACAGGTAAGCTATGTCCAGAAACGTCCTTGGGGTTTACAATCTTACTGAAGCAAGCTTCTCACAAGGGGCCCGCCTGACGCTGGTTGACGGTCCGCTTGAACTTGGTTGGCGGCACTCGGGGCTCACATCCGATTTTATCGCCGAGGCGATGGCACTGCCTTTTTTCGGCTCACGAGCGCTGCACACGAATATTCGTCACAACATTGGATATCTGAGCAATGAACTGATCGAAAACGCAGTAAAATTTAGGCAGCCCGGCAAGATCGTCATCGAAGCCTGTGTTGTCGACGGCACGTTTCTGATGCGGGTTTGCAATAAGATCAATGCCGAAACATCAGGTAAATTTCAGGAAATACTGATAAACATGTTATCAGTTGACCCGGGCGAACTGCTTATCCGGCAAATTGAAGCCAATGCCGTATCCGACACCGGAGGTTCGGGATTGGGCTTGCTAACGCTTTTGGCCGATTATGATGCGCGCATGTCATGGGAGTTTGAGACTTCCAATGACGATCGCGTTAGACTGACAACAACAGCTTCGCTTGCGTTGCCACTGACCTCCAACAGGTGAATAGCAGATGGAAATCAGAGACGAGAATTTTCGGATATGGACCGAAAACGATTGCGTTTATTTTGATGGAGTTTTGCGGCTGGCTGGACCGGATGCCTATGCGCCAATCTACTCTCTTGCCCTGACTGCGCTTCACGAAAATCGCGATCGGGTGATCTTTGATCTGACCGGCCTGGAGTTCCTGAACTCATCCGGCATCAACCTGCTGGCGAAGCTGACGATCGAAGCACGCAAGCAATCGGACACGCAGCTTTTGATCAAGGGGACGTCGCAATATCCCTGGCAATCGAAATCCCTGCCAAACCTCAAAAAACTTTACCCACAGCTTGATTTGCAGCTGGCCTGAAAAAGCAGTCAATTCACAACCATCTGAAACCAGATGTCGAGAAACTTGCTGCGTTTGATCGTATCGCGAAACACCAGAAGTTCAGGCCCAAGCTCGATCCCCTGCAGACTGTCGAACGACGTAAAATCGATGGGATAGCTGAAACCGGCTTCGGCAAGAGCGGGCTTCGCGTCAACCGAGTGAAGCACTTGCAGGGCAGCGCGTGCATCGCGAAGGTTTGTTGCACCCTTTGGCATTAGCACAGTCCACGGCACCGCAAGCACGTAGTCTTGCGGTACGGCAACCGTGACACCCGCTGGCAAGGCACCATTGGCTGATAGGGTAGACAGCGGCACATTGTACAAAACATCAATCTCACCGGCCCGCAACGCCTCCAGCAAATCGTCTGTCGTGTCGTAAATTCGCGCCTTGGCAACGCCGAAAGAGCGCATCAATCGCCAATAGAGCGAAGTGCGGATGGAATCCTGCGAAGCCAGCAGGTAACTTACATCATCTATCCCGATATTGACGATGCCGACACGGCGTGAGAACTGCTCGCTGTTCTGTTCGAGGGCACGTACCAGCTCGATACGGGTTCGCGGCAGTCGATCCGCAAAGGCGTCCTGCCTCAACACCATCACGGCGGGGTCTGACCAGAAACCAAAAACTTCATGACGCCATTTTTCTTCGGCAGCGATGACAGCCGCGCCGTTATCGGCTGCGTAACCCTCATTAGCGACGGAAACGGCAATATCCGGCGAAGAGAACAGAGCAATGTCAAATGGCGGGTTGGCACGTTTTGCTTCGGCAGCAATCTGCGCAGAGGAAAGCCTGACGTAAGATAGCTGCGTTCCCGGCAAGCGGCTCTCGATCACTGCAATCAAAGGCGCAATCCGTTCTTCAGACACGACACCGGCAATGCGGACCGCTCTGTCGTGTGCCTGCACGGTCATTGGCACAAGACTGCCAATCAACAACAGGCAAAACAGCGCGCGACGAACAACGTTAGACATCTTTGTCCTGCCCTCCAGCAATCATTGGCAGCACGACCTCGACGACAAGACCACCACCGACACGGTCCGCAACGGAAATACGTCCGCCGAAGGCCACGACCACATCCTTTGCAATGGCAAGGCCAAGGCCTGACCCTGGCTGTCGCGCACCACCGCGAACAAACCGCTGGAAAATCTTGCCCTTTTCCGCATCCGGTATACCCGGCCCACGGTCCATAACCTTTAAGGTCGCCGAACCATCCACCGCCTCCAATTGCACCGTCGTTGGACCAGCCGCGTGAATGAAGGCGTTTTCGATCACGTTCCGAACCATCTCACGCAACACGACCGGTTCTGCCTCAACCGGGACCGGAGCATCATGCGTCGTGAGCGTGAGGCAGAGCATCTGGCTGGTATAGGCGCTCTCTGCCCGCAGCATTTGCAAGGCATTCCTGATGGCGTCGCCGAAATCGACGATCTCGCGTTCCTGCGTTTCCAATCGGTGCAGTGTTGTTGCTTCGGAAAGCAACATGTTCGCCAGCAGCCCAGCTTCACGCGCATTGTGATGGATACGCGACAGACGGCGACGCGTTTGCGGGTCTTCCGCTTCTTCTAGCCCTACCTCGGCCTGTGCCTGAATGGCGGCCAGTGGCGTTCGCAACTGATGCGCAGCATCCGCAGTGACGCGTTTTACTCCATCCAGAACCGAGCCCAAGCGGTCCATAAACTCATTCAATGCAGACACCAGCGCGGACACTTCCACCGGAACTTCCCGGTCAATCCGGCTCAGATCGGACGGACGCCGTGCCCGCAGATTACTTTCGATAAGACGAAGCGGCGAAAAAGCCGACCGGACCGAAACGAGGATCAGACCACCGGCCAACAGCGCAATGGTGACAGCTGGCAACATGCCGTTGAAGGTCAATTGCCCGGCCAGTTCCCGTCGCGCCTCGCGGGTTTCAGCCACCATCACGCCGATCCAGCCGCCCGTTCCCGTCACCGTGTCAGCGCGGTAACGTTGCACAGAAGCGATACGCACTGCATCGCCGCGATAGACCGCATCATGCAGGTGCAGGGTCTCTTCATTGGCAAGTGGTATGTCGAGGCCGAGAATAGGGGAGCCGGTCACCAGACTGCCGTCGGGCGCTGTGACCCGATAGAACACCCGATTGAGACGCGAGGTCCCGAGGATAGCAAAGGCGGAATAGGGAATATCGACCGTAACGGCGCCTTCCTCGATACCAACAGTATCGGCAATGGCAAGTGCGGAGGCCGTCAACACACGGTCAAACGCCTCGTCTGCTGCACGCCGCGCATAGGTGCGGACCGTCAGGGCAAGCACACTGCCAATCACCACGAACAGACAGACAGTTGTGATAAGCAAACGGCGCTCGATCGACAATCGCGCCATCAGCTTACCGCATCGGTCTTGCTGCGCAGCATGTAACCCGCACCACGATGGGTGACGATCTCGACATCAACGGCTTCAAGCTTTTTACGCACACGCGACACCAGCAGCTCAACGGCATTGGGTGTGCCAACATCATCATGCCCGAACAGTTTCAGATAAAGCTTGTCCTTGCTGACCGTATTGCCAGCTTGTGTGGCGAGCACTTCGAGAAATTCGAATTCGCGACGCCCGAGTTCCAGCGGGCTTCCATCCACGCTGGCGGCCCGCGAATTCAGATCAATCTCCAGCCCGCCAATGCGGATTACCGATTTGGCAAGCCCCTTGTGGCGGCGCGTGACCGCCCTCAACCGCGCCTCAAGTTCACCGAGGTCAAACGGTTTGACAATGTAGTCATCGGCGCCAAGATCAAGCAGGCTGATCTTGTCATCCAGCTGGTTTCTGGCCGTAATCACGAGCACCGGGGTCGGTGAATTCCCGTCGCGCATATGCGCCATGACCTCAAAACCGCTCCGCCCCGGCAAGTTGATATCAAGCACCACAACATCAAATTCGCCATGGATCGCTAACTCCTCGCCAGATATACCGTCTTGCGCCCACGTTACATGGTGTCCAGCCCGCATCAGCTTGGATTCAATCGCTTCGGCAATGTCGACGGAATCTTCTATGAGAAGGATGCGCATGAGGTTGACAGGACTCTGACAGGAAATTCGGTATAGCTGTCATCCTATAGCAAGGGTTTTGTCGACGCGAGACGGTAAAATCCTTCGGGAGGAGAAAATGAATTACCACGGCGCCCTTGCGGCAGGCTGCATGCTGATTGCTTTGATGTTGACCGATAGTGCGGTTGCAAGCGCAGCCCCGTGCGATCAGCGCGCAGCGCTTGATCAGGCCTATTGCGACGCCGATGGTGACCTCGTTGCTGACCTTCCGACCGACCCGTCGAAATTGCGCAATCCCGATACACTTGTCTGGGCCTTCGCACCGATCGAGGATCCCGCCGTTTATGCGCGGTTGTTCCGCCCGTTCACAAAACACCTTTCCACCTGTCTTGACCGGCAAATCGTCTATTACCCTGTGCAATCCGTCTCGGCGGAAATTGCCGCGATGCGGTCTGGCCGCCTGCATTTTGCTGGCTTCTCCACCGGCCCGACAGTTGAGGCCGTCAATATGGCCGGTGCAGTGCCCTTTGCCGCCAAAGGACAAAATGGCGAAGTGCGCGGTTATCATCTCGTCGCTATCGTACGCGCAGATTCCCCTTACCAACACCTTGCCGACCTGAAGGGCAAACGTGTCGCCCATGTCGCTGTCGCCTCCAATTCCGGCAATCTTGCACCCCGCGCACTATTTCCCGCCGAAGGTCTCGTACCGGATACCGACTATCGGCCGATCATGTCCGGCGCTCACGACAAATCGGTAATGGGCGTGCTGTCAGGTGATTATGATATGGCAGCGGTCGCCTCCGACGTCCTGCAGCGCCTGGTGGAACGCGGGGCAATTGATAAGGCGGCCATTCGGGTCATCCATCAAAGCCCGCTGTTTCCAACAGCCGCCTTTACCCATGCTCATGATCTTGATCCCATGCTCGCGGACAAGCTGAAGGCATGTTTCTTTTCATTCCGTTTTCCGCCGGAAATGACTGCCGCCTTCAACGGTGACGAGCAGTTCTTGCCAGTTCGATATGACGAGGCGTGGCGAGCCGTCCGTGCGGTGACCGACGCGGTGGGCACCTTGCCGGACTGACGTCGGAACAACCCCGTTCAAACCCCAGAAAGTGATCCCATGACCCTGCAAACAACTTTGCCGGAGGACCCTTTGCGCCCTCAACCGGCCTGGAAAAGGCTTTTTTATCTGTTGCGCGTCAACAGCGCAGACCCGACGCTTTTGCTGGCGCTTTTGCTGCTGGTCGTCTTCGGTTATCTTATCCTCGCCCCGGTCCTGCTGCTGTTGGTCGATGCGGTGACGGTGCATTTCGCCGATCTCGCACGCACCCGGCAAGAACTGGGCGATTTGACGCTCTACTACCTGAACCGCGTGCTTCTTTCGCCAATTTCGCGGGATCTCTTCTGGTGGCCACTTGCCCACACCGCCATCATTTCGGCTGCAGCCATCATCATCGCATTTCTGGTGGGTGCCCCGATTGGCTGGCTGCTGAGCCGAACGGATTTGATGTGCAAGAAGTGGTTCTCCACCGCGTTGCTCGTGCCTTACATGTTGCCATCTTGGACATTCGCACTTGCCTGGCTGACGCTTTTCAAGAACCGCACGACCGGTGGTCAACCCGGATGGATGGAGACACTTGGATTCACACCGCCGGATTGGCTTGCCTATGGTGCGCTGCCAATTTCACTCATTCTGGCGCTCCATTACGCACCCTTCGTCATTCTGCTGTTTGGCAATGCGCTCAAGCAGTTTGATACACAGCTGGAAGATTCCGCGCGCAGCCTCGGTGCGAGCCCTACCGTTGTCGCACGCCGCATTATCCTACCGCTGATGATGCCATCGCTGGTCTCGGCAACAACTTTGATTTTCGCAAAATGTCTCGGTGATTTCGGCGTTGCCTATGTGCTCGGTGTCCCAGTTGGTTTCGATGTGCTCGCAACCTCGCTGTTTCGCGCCATCTCCACCAGCCAGGCCGGTGCATCTGCCGTGCTTGCCGGCATGATCGTACTTTTAGGAGCTATTTCCATCGTCATCGACATGCGGCTTTTGAAAGAAGCCAAACGTTTCGTGACCATTGGCTCGAAAGGCTCGATGGTCCGTCAGACGCCGCTGGGCAAATGGCAAATTCCGGCACTCACCTGGGCATTCACGGTATTCGCCATCAGCGCAGCCATTCCGCTTATCGCGCTGACGCTGACGACTGTCATGCGCGTGCCGGGTTCGTTCAGCCTTGATAACTTCACGCTCGATTACTGGATTGGCACCAATCTCGGCACGACCGCGCTGCATCAGGGTATATTGCTGACCGGTGAATTCTGGCTGGCGCTGTGGAACACTGTCTGGATGGTCGGCCTTGCCGCCACTGGCGCGGGCCTGCTTGGCTTGCTGGTCGGTTACGCCGTGGTTCGCTCACCGGTGCCCTTCGTATCAGTGGCGCTACGGCAGATTACCTTCCTGCCTTATCTGGTGCCCGGCATCGCGTTCGCGGCGGCTTATCTCTCGATGTTTGCCGTTGCCCGTCCACCACTGCCGGCACTTTACGGCACACCGATCATCCTTGTTCTCGCCATTCTCGCAGACCAAATGCCATTCGCGTCGCGCGCCGGCATCTCGTCAATGATGCAGCTTGGCAAGGAACCCGAGGAAGCCGGGCAGATTGTCGGTGCTGGCTGGTTCCGCCGCATGCGCTCTATCGTACTACCAATCCAGCGCGGCGCATTGGTGTCGGCAATCCTTCTGCCTTTTATATCCGGCATCAAGGGCCTCAGTCTTGTCGTGGTGCTTGCCGTTCCAGGCACAGACCTGCTCACGACCTACGCAATCCGCCTCGTCGACTACGGCTACAGCCAGGCTGCCAATGCAGTGGTTGTGATGCTCTGCATCGTCGCATTCACCGGCACGATGCTCGTCCAGAAAATCGGCAAGGCCAATCTCTCAGACGGCATGGGAAGCAAATAATGTCCAGCATTACCCTAGAAAACATTCGTAAAAACTATGGTCGCAGCGGGCCTGCCGCGATCGGCAATCTCAACATGGAAATCGGTGCATCCGAGTTCCTGTGCCTGCTCGGCCCGTCCGGTTGCGGAAAAACCACGACACTGCGCATGATCGCAGGCCTTGAACATCCCACCGACGGTCGCATTCTCGTGGATGGCAAACCTATCGTCTCCGTTGGTGACGGCGTTTTCACCGTTCCGGAAAAACGCAATATGGGACTGGTCTTCCAGAACTACGCCCTGTGGCCGCACATGACGATCCGCGACAACGTCGCCTTCGGCCTGACATTAAGGTCGATACCGACCGCCGAACGCAACGCCATCGTTGACCAGGTTATGACGAAACTGGGCATCGCACGATATGCGGATCGGTACCCGGCACAGCTTTCAGGCGGTCAGCAACAACGCGTTGCCCTGGCCCGCATGCTGGCGTTGAAGCCTTCGATCATTCTGCTCGACGAGCCGCTGTCAAACCTTGATGCCAAGCTGCGTCTGGAAATGCGTGCGGAGCTCAAGCGAATCCACGCGGAAGCCGGTTCAACCATCGTGTTTGTTACCCATGACCAGTGGGAAGCAATGACACTCGCCACCACCATCGCTGTCATGAGTGAGGGAGAGTTGCAGCAGATCGGCACGCCTGACGATATTTATGAGCGTCCTGCCAACCGCTTTGTCGCCGAATTCGTCGGCAGCCTTCCCATCAACATCATTGAACGAGCCGAGGGTCAGACCGGCCCGCTGCATGTCTGGCTGAACGGCGTTCTCTCGCATTTCGGCATCGACAGTGTGGCCGTCGCTTCGGCCGGTATCAGACCGGAAGCCACACGTGTGGGCGCCCTGTCTGATGAAGAGGCCAGCCGCTGCGCGGCCGGACAAGGCACCGTCGTTGACGTCGTTCCGACGGGCGGCAGCTGGATCGTCGAACTCGACGTCGAAGGAGCCAGCTTCTTCGCCATAGCAACCGAAAACCCGCACATCGCCGCAGGCGAGAGCATTCATTTCTGGGTCGAACGACAGCACCTGCATCTGTTCGACCAGGAGAAGAAACGTATCGCCCGATAACGGGGATGCGAAATCAAAGGCAGTGGAGGAAAACTATGCCTAAAACATCAATCTACATGCTGGCTGGCATTTCCGTTCTGGCAATGGGCCTTTCCAGCGCCCAGGCACAGGACGTCAAGGAAATCGGTATTCCCGACAGCGAGTATTCGCTGGAAGCGCTGATTGAGGCCGCCAAAAAAGAAGAGCCGATCACCGTCATCGACGCCACCGGCAAGATCGTGTCGATGGCCGAGAATTTTTCGAAGACCTATGGTCTGAAGGCAACCGGCGTTAAGATGAGCGGACAGGAACAGGAGCAGGTTATCGCTCGCGAAGCCGCCGCTGGCAACGTCCGCACTGACGTCTTCAACATGAGCAACTTGCCATCGGTGGCAAGCCAGATCCTGCCGCAGGGTTTCGGTGTTTCTTGGTTGGCACCCGATCTTAAGGGTAAGATCCCGGCTGAATATCAGAGCCCGGCAATCACCAGCAACAACCCTTGGGTCTTTGCCTACAACACCGACGTCAACGGTGAGACCTGCCCGGTTAACAATCTGTGGGCCTTGACCACAGAGGAATGGAAGGGCCGCGTCGCCATTCCGGATCCATTGCTTCGCAATGAAACGATGTTCTGGTTCAACCAGCTGGCCACCCATGGCGACGACGCGATGCGCGAAGCCTACAAGGCGCAGTTTGGTGAAGACCTGAAGACCGATGAGGCAAGCGCAACGGCCGAGTGGGTCAAACGCCTTGCCCAGAACAAACCGAAGGTCACCAAGACCGATACGGATGTTGGCCCGATCGTTGGTGCCAAGGAAGAGAAGCCACCTGTTGGTTTCCTCAGCGCCGCCATCTTCCGTGATGCGAAGAAAGACGGTTATGGCATGGGCATCTGCAAGGAGATGAAGCCTTGGATCGGCCAGCTTACGCCGCGCGTTGCTGTCATCGCCGCGGGAACCAAAAGCCCGAACACTGCCAAGCTTTTCGCGCGGTTCATGATGACTGAAGAGGGCATGGCGCCGCAGCTCGGTGACGGAAAGATCTCCACCAACACAGAGGCCAAGATGCCTGAAAGCGAAGTCTCCGGCATCGCGAACTTCGTTGACCTACTCTACGTCAACCACTCGGAGACCACCCCGGACGACTTTGCCAAGCTGCAGGATTGGCAGGACTTCTGGCTGAGCAATTCCCGATAACAACACAGTGCCCCACGCCATGGCTGGCGTGGGGCACTGCCTTTACGTTTGGCGAAACGAATAGGCCGCTCTAACGGGTAAGTCTTTGCTTTAACGCGTGAACAACCGTCGCGTCAGTGCGCTTTATCGTAGAAGCGGAAAAACCGAATGCGACCACCGCGGAATCGGTAATGTCGACTGTGGTCGAGCAGGATGAGTGCAGCTCTGTGACCTCAACTGTTTCCAGTATCGCGTCAACAGTGCCAAGATTGACGCCACCACCGGGCATAATACCGATACGCCGGTCGGCAATTTCCACCAGTTTTCGCAGCTCGCTCAGCCCCTTTGGAACAGACGTTGCTCGACCCGACGTCAAAATACGTTCGAAACCGCACGCAATCGCAACCTCAAGCGCTTCCTCCAGATCGGGAACCAGATCGAAAGCACGGTGGAGGGTTCGCGGCATGCCTGGAACTGCTTCCGACAGTTTTTTCATCGCTTCAGTGTCCAGCCTGCCATCGGCCAAATTTACGCCGAAAACAACACCGGCAAGACCGCAGGATGCGGCAAAACGAATGTCATCTTCCATGACAGTCAATTCGTCAGGGCTATAGACGAAGTTTCCGGCGCGTGGACGGATCATCGCATAGCACGGTACCGGAGTGCGTGCCGCAAAGGTCATCAATCCGGCAGAAGGTGTCATGCCGCCCAGGTCGAGCGCACTGCATAACTCGATACGATCCGCTCCACCCTCAATCGCCGCCTGAAGGCCTGCGATGTCATCGACACAGACTTCCAGCAGAATGTCTGTCATCTGATGGCATTGCCGTCTTCGCCAAAACGATGCGTCGCACCGCCGTTGGGAGAGGCATAAACCACATCGTCAGGCTCGTAGGCATGTTCTCCGAACAGGCGCACAGTCAACAGACCGATGGTCTCGCTTTCGAGATAAACGATCGTGTCGGCACCAAGGTGTTCGACATGCACGACCTTGCCGGACCACGTGCCGCTTTCACGTGAAAGGGTCATATGTTCCGGTCTGATGCCGAGGGTTTTATAACCACTCTCGCCCAACCGGGCAGCGTCGATGAAATTCATCTGTGGCGACCCGATAAAACCAGCAACAAACAGGTTGGCCGGACGATTGAAAAGCTCCATCGGCGATCCGATCTGTTCGATGCGACCGGCACTCAACACCACGATCTTGTCAGCGAGCGTCATAGCCTCAACCTGATCATGGGTCACATAGATCATCGTTGCCTTGAGACGGCGGTGCAGTCGGGCAATTTCCAAACGGGTCTGCACGCGCAGTGCCGCATCGAGGTTGGAAAGCGGTTCGTCGAACAGAAACAATGTCGGTTCACGCACAATGGCGCGACCAATGGCAACACGTTGTCGCTGGCCACCGGACAGTTCAGCCGGTCGTCGGGCCAAGTAGGGTTCCAGTGACAGAAGCGATGACGCCATAGCGACACGAGATTCAATTTCGGCCTTCGGCGTTCCTGCCTGCTTGAGACCAAGCCCCATATTGTCCTTGACCGTCAGATGCGGGTAAAGCGCGTAGGACTGGAAAACCATGGCGATGCCGCGTTTGGCCGGCGGCACGTTGGACACTTCGCGACCATCAATGACGATTTCGCCGGCGGTGATATCTTCCAAGCCCGCAATCGTCCGCAACAGAGTGGACTTGCCACAGCCGGAAGGCCCGACAAAAATTACAAATTCCCCGTCGTCGACCTCGAGGTTGATGCCTTTCAGCACATCCACCGTACCAAAGGACTTCGCAACAGATTTGAGTGTCAGTTTACCCAAAACAATTCTCCAGATTCAAAGGTCGACCATTCGGCCGGTTCGCACACTTTCGTCTGCGGCAAGGCATATGCGAAGCGACTGCACAGCGTCGGTCATATGGCGGTCCAGATCAATGTCCTCGCGGATGGCCTTCAACACATAGGCCTGTTCCAGATCGCACAGCTCCTGGTGCCCAGGTTCACCCTCCATCTGCAGGAACTGGTCCGGAGTGACAAATGTGCCGTCGGGTTTGGTGTCGGCCTTGTGCAGGCGAATGGTCGACGTCTTTGTGTGGGTATCAATGTCGTCGGACTTTGCATTCGGATCCATCACGATGGACACGCAGCCATTTGGCGACATTACATCCTTCACGAAAAACGCCGTCTCCGAGATCATCGGTCCCCAGCCCGCCTCGTACCAGCCGATCGAACCATCCTCAAACATCACCTGAAGGTGGCCGTAATTATACATGTCCGGCGCGATCTCATTGGAAAGTCGCAAGCCCATACCTCGAACCGACACCGGCTTCGCATCGGTGATCTGGCACATCACATCGACATAGTGCACGCCACAATCGACGATTGGCGGTGTGGTCTGCATCAGCGCCTTGTGTGTTGCCCAGGTATGACCTGATGACTGCTGGTTGAGGTTCATGCGGAACACATATGGACCGCCAAGATCGCGAGCGAGCGAGATCAATTTCACCCAGGATGGATGGTGACGCAGAATATACCCTACCACCAGCTTACGGCCGTTGGCACGGGCGCAAGCGACGACGCGCTCAGCATCTGCCACGGTGGTTGCCAGGGGCTTTTCCACGAAGACATGCGAGCCCGCTTCCATTGCCTGAATGGCAAATTTGGCATGGCTATCCGAATAGGTGTTGATCGAACACAGGTCCGGCTTCAGTTCGCTGAGCGCCTCATCAAATGATGGCAATATTTCACGTCCCGCAAGGGCTGCAGGCAGCTCAGGCGTTGAGCGATTGACGAGGCCGACAATCTCAAAACCCGGATTGGCCGCATAAGCCAGGGCATGGCTCAACCCCATATTGCCGAGACCGGCCACGAGAACCCTAAGTGGCTGCGCGCTCATTTCACTGCTCCTGCCGTAATGCCGCGGATAAGCTGCCGCGAGAAGATGGTATAAAGGACAAGTACCGGAGCAATGGCCAACGAAAGCGCTGCCAGCACTGCATTCCAGTTGGTCACGAATTGCCCGATGAAGATTTGCGCACCGAGTGTGATCGTTTTGGTGGCTTCGCTGGGCGCCAGGATCAGCGGGAACCAGAGGTCATTCCAGATTGGGATCATGGTAAAGACGGCAACGGTTGCCATGGCGGGACGGATCAGGGGCAGGACAAGCCGGAAGAATATCCGATATTCGGAAAGCCCATCGATACGCCCGGCATTTTTCAGATCGTCAGAGACCGTACGCATAAACTCTGACAAAATGAAGATTGCCAGCGGCAGGCCTTGCGCCGTGTAAACGAGAACGAGCGCCGTTTTGGTGTTGACCAGTCCGGTGGCGACCATGCCCTGCAAGATACCGATCGTGCCAAGCCGGATCGGGATCATGATACCGAGCGCCATATAGAGACCCAGCAGGGTATTGCCGCGGAAACGGTATTCCGACAGAGCAAATGCAGCCATCGCACCAAACAACAGGACCAAAGCAATCGCCCCGACTGTGACGACGAGAGAGTTCTGCATGTACTGGACGAAATCGCCCTGCCCCAATACCGTTGTATAACCCACCAGGTCAAACGTCGCAGGTGTCGGTGGTTGCATCGGATCCCGGAAAATCGCATTTCGCGATTTCATCGAGTTCATGATTGTCAGCACCACAGGAAACAGAGAAATCGCGGTGTAGGCCAGCAGGATTGCGTGGGCGGAGGCCGTGCGGGCAAAGGAAGATCGTGCTTTCGACATTCTTTGCTCCTTAAAATTGATAGCGACGCATGCGACGCTGAATGGCGAAAAGATAGAAGCTGACGCCGGCGAGAATGATGAAGAACATCACGGTTGCAATGGTTGCGCCCATCGAGCGGTCACCGAGCTGAAGCTGGAAACCGAAGAACGTACGGTAAAGCAGAGTGCCGAGAATGTCGGTCGAACCATCCGGTCCGGCGAGCGCCCCTTGCACAGTGTAAACCAGGTCGAAAGCGTTAAAATTGCCGACGAATGTCAGGATCGAAATGATACCGATGGCTGGCAGGATGAGCGGCAGCTTGATCTTCCAGAACTGGCTCCAGCCGGTAATGCCGTCCATTTCAGCAGCTTCGATCACCTCGTCAGGAATATTGAGCAAAGCTGCATAGATCAGCATCATTGGAATACCGACATATTGCCAAACGGAGATCAGGGACACGGCAATCAGCGCCGAGTTCGGGCGTCCAAGCCACGGTGCAAACAGGCTCTTCAGATGAACCAGATCAAGCAGCATAGGGGCGATGCCCCACAAAGGCGACAGGATCAGCTTCCAGATGAAACCGACGATAACGAAGGACAAAAGCGTCGGCAGGAAAATCGCGGTGCGGTAAATCGCTGCAAAACGCAGCTTCGGTATCGACAGCAGGGCCGCCAGCGCGATGCCTATCGGGTTTTGCACCAACATGTGAATGATGAAAAAAATCGTGTTGTTGGTCAGCGCATTCCAGAAGCTGGCCGCCCAGCGCGGTTCACCGAACAACGTCCTGAAGTTCTGTAACCCGACAAAAACCCTTTGCCCATCGACCTCGGTGAAAAAGGAAAGCCACAACGTGCTGCCAAGCGGCACAATCATGACCGCCGTGTAGACGAGAAAGGCCGGCAGCATAAACAGGAATATGTGCCAACGAACGGGGCGTCGGCTGGGCCTTTGATCGATTGAAGTCATGTCGGCGCTCATTGAACCAGCCCGGCTAGCATGAAGAAAATGGATCGCGACATCGTGCAGATGCAACGATACAGGATCGACGTTATAGCGATAGTGATTTTCGGTCAGTGCCCAAGGCGCTTACAAACGCCTTGGGCAAGGGATTATGCCCTTACTTCGCTGGCTTGTACCAGCTGTCGAGGCCCTTCTGCAGCTTTTCAGCGGCCACAGCAGGCGTGTCGGTACCGTTGATCACGTTTGCAGATTCAACCCAGGTTTCATTTTCCAGGTTTGGCGTTCCGCGCGACAGGATCTGGTAGGTCGAGCGGATTGTCGGCTTGCAGGTTTCGCGCCATGAGACGAATTCCTGTGCCAGCGGATCGGCCATCTTGACGGCTGTCTTGTTCAGGCTGAAGAAGCCCGGCAGCGCATTGGCGTAAAGATCAGCAAACTCCGGCGAAGCAACCCATTCGAGGAACTTCGTGGCTTCTGCGGCATGTTTTGACTTTGCATTCAGACCGATACCGATGTCGGTATGGTCAGAAATGTAGCAGGTGTCGCCTTCCTTCTCTACCGGCGGCGGGAAGGCACCCATCTTGAACTGTGCCTGCGTGTTGAAGCCAGAGATTTCCCAGGAACCTGCCGGGAAAATCGCTGCGCGACCCAGCGTGAACATGTTCTGGCTGTCAGGATAGGTCTGGGCTTCAAAACCGTCGCCGAGGTAGTCCTTCCACTTGGCGAGAACCTCATAGGGTTTGACCCAGTCGGCGTCGGTCAGCTTCTGCTCGCCCTTGATCAGTGCCAGACGGCCTTCTTCACCCTTCCAGTAGTTCGGACCGATGTTCTGGTAGCCCATGGTTGCGGCCTCCCAAAGGTCCTTCGTACCCATGGCCATAGGCACATAGGTGCCGTCAGCCTTGATCTTGTCGAGGGCTGCAAAGAACTCGGCCTGGGTCTTCGGCACTTCGATCTTCAATTCGTCGAAGGCGTCCTTGTTGTAGATGAAGCCATGAATAACCGAAGCCATTGGCACACAGAAGGTCTGGCTGCCATCGTCCGTGGACCACGCAGCCTTGGCGACGTCGGAGAAGTTCTCCATACCGCCATTCTTGGTCAGGTCAGCAAGATAGCCCTTCTTGAACAGTTCAAGCGACGCATCGAAAGGACGGCAGGTGATGAGATCACCGGCAGAACCGGATTCCAGCTTGGCGTTCAGCGCGGCGTTATATTCCGTTGGTGCCATAGGCTGAAAGACCACCTTGATGCCGGGGTTCTTGGCCTCGAATGCCGGAATAAACTTGTCTTTCCAGATAGCGAGGTCGTCGTTGCGCCAGCTTTCGATGGTCAACGTTACGTCCTGCGCCAATGCAATATTGGCATAACCGAGAAGGCTTGCTCCCAGTAGCAGAGCCTTGGTGATATTACGGGTCATCGTTCGTTCTCCCTCTTGATGTGACGCCATCTTGGCGTCCAGCAACTATAATTTTTCCGTCTTATCTGCCGATCAGTGCAAGCGCACGGCGGACATTCTGGCCACTTTGCGAAAGCAGATCTTCGGCTGATTTTTTGTCGCCCGCACCCTTGGCAAGCAGAATAGCAACCTTGACGGAACCGGACGCCTTTTCCACCAGCCGTCCAGCCTCTTCCGTCTCGATCCCGGTCACGCCGGCAACAATTCCTGCCGCACGTGCGATGAGCTTTTTGTTATCGGCCCGCAGATTGACCATGTAGCCGTCATGCACGTGACCAAGCCGGATCGCCATCAAAGTCGAAAACATGTTGAGAGCGATTTTCTGTGCGGTACCAGCGCCCATGCGCGTCGAACCCGCCACGAATTCGGGCGGGGTTTTCAGCACAATGGCAACCTCGCTCAGGCTGAAGAGTTTCGCGTCCGCATTGTTGGCAATGCCGACAATACGCGCGCCTCTTTCCTTTGCGACTTGCGCAACGGCCAGCGCATAGGGCGTCGACCCACTGGCAGAAATGATGACAACGCAATCTCCTGCTGCCATCACCGCTTCCGCATCAAGCCGACCTTGCTCAACATCATCCTCAGGACCACCTGGCATTTCAGACAGATTGGCTGTGCCGCCAGCAAACAATATGGCGATCTGTTCTCGCTTGATGCCGAATGTGCCTGGCAATTCCAGCGCGTCAGCCAGCGCCATCAGGCCAGAACTTCCTGCCCCTGCATAGATAAGCTTGTTGCCAGACGAAATGGCTTCTGCAGCAAGCATAGAGGCCGCAGCAATATCGTCCCGCGCCGTGTCCACGGCGCGCGCTGCATCCTGCTGTCCTCCGCTCAGAAGGGCGAGGATCTCACTCGACACCATGGTGTCGAGGCCCTTTGCCCTGTCCTGCAAACCTTCCGTTCCGCCTGCAATCATTATGAAACTCCCAATGACCAGATTTAATGCCAAAAAAATACCACTTGTCCAGCGTCTTTTAATTTTTCTTTTATTTTTGGGCCCCTTGAGCGTTAAGAACGGGCCATAATCGCCTATTTCAATTGGATTTTTACGAAAAATAGAAAATTATCGAGCCGCTACTTGGAAATTGGTATTTTGTTGGTATTATCAATTGAGGAGACAGTTCATGCATCGATATCTCGTGGGAGTCGACGGCGGCGGCACGAGTTGCCGGGCAGCGGTCGCAGATACTACCGGCAGAATTCTTGGACGTGGCAAAAGCGGCGCATCCAACATCATGACCGCGCCTGATATCGCAATCCAGAACATAACCAAGGCCGCACAAGCCGCATTTATCGATGCTGGCCTTGCGCCTGAACTCATTACAGAGGCCTGCACATATCTCGGTCTTGCTGGTAATAATGTTGAAAACACCGTTTCATACGTGCTGCCGCGTCTGCCATTCTATCAGTCGGTTATCGAGTCGGACGGGCTCATTGCACTTCAGGGCGCACTTGGTGACGGCGACGGATCGATTGCCATTCTTGGAACGGGTACGATATACATTGCCCGCATCGGCACCGACGTCCGCTACATCGGCGGCTGGGGTTATTATCTCGGCGATCTGGGAAGCGGTGGCAGGCTCGGGCAGATGGCGCTGCAGGAAACACTGCTGGCCTATGACGGCATTGCACAACACACGCCGATGACGCATGCGCTGATAAGCGAGTTTTCCAATGACCCACGCAAAATGATTGCCTTTTCACAAAGCGCAATCCCAGGTGATTTTGGTCGCTACGCACCGCGTGTTTTTGAATTCGCAGCGCAAGGAGACACAGCGGCGCTTTCGCTGCTCAGCCAATCTGTGGGCTTCATTGATCTGGCGCTTGATCGGGTGGCCGAAATATCCAGTGGCGGCAGGCTTTGCCTGCTGGGCGGATTATCGGCACTTTATGCACCATACCTTGCAGAAAGACATCAGCAACGTCTGGTTCAACCGGCAGAGGACGCTCTCTATGGTGCAATCTCGCTTGCCAAAGACACTTTCTTAAAACACGCGGAGAATACAGCATGACTCTTGCGCTGTCTGACCTGTTTTCTCCCGATGATTTACAGGCGAGCGGCAGAGGTCCGCTTTATATTAAACTGCGTCAATCCCTGGAAAATGCGATTTTGTCCGGTCGGCTCACGCATGGTCAGGCTCTTCCTCCAGAGCGCGATCTTGCCGAATTTGCCAATGTCAGCCGCGTCACGGTGCGCAAGGCGGTCGATGATCTGGTGAAGGATGGCCTTTTGACCCGCAAACACGGCTCGGGCACATTCGTCATGCGGCCGGTTTCCCGGCTTCAGCAGCCACTGTCTCAACTGACCTCGTTTACCGAAGATATGGCACGGCGCGGTTACGTCACACGCTCCGAATGGCTGGGACGCGGTCTGTTTTCCCCGTCCCCGGACGAGATGATGATGCTTGGCCTGAAGGTCGGCATGATGGTCGCACGTCTGGAACGACTGCGAATCGCCAACGAGTTGCCGCTTGCCATCGAGAGGGCCAGCCTCGCCTCCGACATATTGCCGGAACCGAAAGTCATCGAAGCGTCCTTATATGCCGAACTTCGCCGCACCGGTTACAGCCCTGTGCGTGCCGTGCAGCGGATTTCGGCGTGCAACGTCAATCGTGAGGATGCAGCACTGCTCGCCGTTCCCGAAGGGTCGGCTGGTCTTGCAATCGAACGAATATCCTACCTCGACTCCGGCCGGGTCGTGGAACTGACCCGCTCGCTTTATCGCGGCGATGCCTATGATTTCGTCGCGGAGATGACGCTGACGGACGGCTGATCAAATTCGGTAAATGTGACAAGGAAGAATAGATATGCCGACAAATATGCGACGTGAAATCAATGAAATTCCAGAAGCAGCAGAACGGCTGCTCACACAGTCGCATGGCGTGCTGCAGGCCACCGGCAAAGCACTGCGCGAAAGGGATCCAGATTTCCTCATTACCATTGCACGAGGCTCGTCCGATCACGCCGCACATTTCCTCAAATATGCCATCGAGCAGCAGGCTGGTCGCGCAGTGGCATCGATTGGTCCTTCGCTTGCTTCGATTTATGGCAAGTCGCTGAAGCTTGATCGTGCGGCGGCAATATCCATTTCCCAATCGGGAAAAAGCCCTGATATCGTTGCACTCGCCCAGTCGGCAACTCAAGCTGGTGCGTTGACGATTTCACTGACCAACACCAAACCGTCACCGCTCTCCGATGCATGTGCCCATCCGGTTGATATCAATGCGGGTCCGGAACTTGCGGTCGCCGCCACCAAGTCCTTTTTCAACTCGGTGCTGGCTGGCCTGGCCATACTCTCGGAATGGACACTCGACACCGAACTTCAAAAGTCGATCCGGCAGCTTCCAGAAAAACTGACAGAGGCTGTTAAGCTGGATTGGCACGAGCTTTCCGATGAGCTTGGTGAAGCTGAATCGCTCTACATGCTGGGCAGAGGCCCCTCGCTGGCGATTGCGAGTGAAGCAGCCCTGAAGTTCAAGGAGACATCAGAAATGCATGCCGAGGCCTATTCCAGCGCCGAGGTTTTGCATGGCCCGATCGCACTTGTTGACCGCCGTTTCCCGGTCGTGACATTTGCGGCACGGGACGCTGCCCTTTCCTCTGTTCTGGCAACTGCGGATGGTCTTGCTGAAAAGGGCGCTCTGGCTTTCATCTCTGCCGATGGCGCTGCCCACGCACGGCGTTTGCCGTTTATTGAAACCGGCCATCCCTTCACTGATGCCCTTGCGCTGATCGTACCGTTTTATGGTTTTGTTGAAGCATGGTCACGCGCTCGTGGGTTTAATCCGGATGCCCCTGCAGCGCTTAAAAAAGTGACGGAGACCCGCTGACCATGGCAACTGCACTGACGAATGCACGGATTTTTGACGGGCATGACTGGCATCAAGACAAATGCCTGCTGATCGATGACGGCAAGGTTGCCGGTCTGCTGATAAAGAATGACATTCCCGCCGACACACGGCTGGTTGATGCTGGGGGCTTGATCATTGTGCCGGGCTTCATTGATCTTCAGGTCAATGGCGGCGGCGGTGTGATGTTGAATGATGAGCGCTCGGTCGATGGCATTCGCCAGATTTGTGCCGCCCATGCGAAATTCGGCACAACGGCCCTGCTGCCAACTTTGATCACCGATACCCCGGAGATAACCGCGTCGGCTATCGAAGCCGGTTTAAAAGCGAAAGCTGAAAAGGTTCCCGGATTTCTGGGGCTGCATCTGGAAGGACCTCATCTTTCCGTTGTGCGCAAAGGCACACACCATCCGGAGCTGATCAGGCCGATGGAAGATACCGACCTGCAACGCCTTCTGGCGATCGGTGGCAGTTTCGACGCCTTGATGATCACGATCGCGCCGGAAAACACCACGCAAGAACAGGTTCGTGCACTTGCCGATAGCGGTTTCATTGTCAGTCTCGGGCATACCAACGCAACCTATGACATTGTGAAGGATTATGTCGCGGCGGGGGCACAGACCGTGACCCATCTGTTCAACGCCATGAGCCAGATCGAAAACCGCGCACCGGGCCTCGTGGGTGCGACGCTTGATCTCGGCGAACTGTCCACCGGCATTATCGCCGATGGTTTTCACGTTCATCCCGCAGTGATTGATCTTGCTCTGCGCGCCAAGCGTGGACCCGGACGGATTTTCCTTGTGACCGACGCGATGTCCAGCATCGGCACGGACTTGACCGGACTGACACTCAACGGGCGTCACATTTTCCGCAAGGATGGACGCCTGACACTGGCAGATGGCACGCTCGCCGGCGCAGACATCGATATGCTGTCGTCGGTTCTTTACGTCCATCGGAAATTGGGCCTCGAATTCGAAGAAGCGGTACGGATGGCCAGTCTTTACCCGGCAAAAGCCGCCCATGTGGCGGACCGGAAAGGCCGATTGATGAGCGGATATGATGCCGATTTTGTTGTGCTGAGCAAAGACTATCAGCTGCAACACACCTGGATCGGCGGCGAACAGGTCTATACAGCCTGACGACAACATCGACCTCACGGTCGATCTCGATGCGTTACTGCGTCCTACGTTTCGGCACGATTATTCGTGTCTGACGCACCCTTCTGCCGCACGTGATTCCGCGCTCAGTTTCATCAATCGACCGCTCACCAAAGCCAGTGTCTCCAAACCCGACAACGATCTCCAAATGGCAGACGTAATCCGAAAACTTGACCCGACGTCAGTCTAACTATGGACGCAGAACAATAGATGAGTATATTAGTATAGTTTATTAAGTTGTCTGTGGAAGCCTTGATGCATACCAAAGCAGAGTTCACACCAAAAATGCAGACCAATGTTCATTCTCTGCGAACGTTGGAACCGCTTTCATGGCGACGCTTTGCCGGCACAATTGCCGATGTATGGTCCATCCGCGGCAAGGCAGGAGCTGGCGGCTTCTACGTGTCTCCGGATCCACGCATCGTCATAATGCTGGACGACGACATCCCAGCCCATTCTCTAACGACAAAAAAAGATGCCGATGAAAAACGCGGCGTGGGGGCGTTTTATATCCCAGCGGGTGTGCCTTTATGGAGCCGGCTGGAAACGGCCCAGGATTTCAGCCATATCGATTTTCATTTCGAGACATCGGCGCTTCATGCGCGCCTGGGTGCCGCAGGCATCAACGGCGACCTGACAAAACCGAGATTTATCGGTTTGAATGACGTTCTGGCGACGATCGGCCGGATGGCGGCAAAGGAAGTGCGCCAACCGAGCCGTGGCGACATGATGCTTGATGGCCTGTTCAGAGCGGCATTGGGGGAAATTTTCACCACGGCAACCGATGTCGTCGCCCCAGCTCCCGGCAATCTCACACCCCACAAACTTTCAGCACTCAAGCGCTTTCTTCAGGAAAACATGACGCGCCAAGTCACCGTCGCAGAAATGGCCACCGTTGCGGGCCTTTCTCCGAGCTGGTTTGCCCATTGCTTCAGCACGCAACATGGAGAGACCCCGCAGCGCTGGCAGGCGCGTTTAAGGCTGGAGACAGCCTGTGAAATGGTGGCGGAAACGTCCATGTCTTTCGCAGAGATCGCACACGCCACCGGTTTTTCCGATCAGGCCCATCTATCACGCGTGTTTCGTGCGAAATACGGCCAACCGCCATCGCGCTGGAGACGTGAGCGATTTCCAAAGCCCTGTTCAAAACGCAACAGCCCTGTTCAAGACATTATTTAATAGTGGAGTTAGACGCTCATGATATTTTCTTTGGGGGTATCATGATGTTGCACACCAAATCGACCGCATCTCTCATGCTGGGCGTCAGCCTTTCCGCGTTGCTTTCCGTCTCCGCCTTTGCGCAGGATGAGCAGAACGGCACTCGCTCGACGTTTCTGGGTGTGATCAACGTCACGGGCGGCGAAAACCCCACAGCCCCATTGGAAAGCAGTGTTGCAAAGACTGCAGCAACCAGCAAGACGAGCCGTACGATCCTTGAGACGCAGTCCTCCGTTTCGGTCGTGCCCCGCGCTCAGATCGATGCGATTGGTGCCACCAACCTTGCCTCCGCCCTTCGATATTCCGCTGGCCTTATCACCGAGAACTATGGCGGTGACCCGCGCTTCGACAGTCTCTATCTGCGCGGCTTCAACCTGGAAAACGACAAGTTCCTGGATGGTTTGCGCTTGATGCGTTCAACGCAGTTCCCCACCAGCGCGCCGTCATTCGAGCTGTACGGTCTTGAGCGCGTTGAAATATTGCGCGGCCCGGCATCCATTCTTTACGGCGCAGGCACACCGGCAGGTCTGGTCAACTCCATTCAGAAACGCGCCCAGGCGGACGGCAATTTTAGCGAAGTGGGCGTTGGTTTCGACACCAACAGCTCGCTTTCGACATTCGGAGATGTGAACCGTGTCGTAAACGAGGATTTCGCCTATCGCCTTACCGGTAAGGTCAGCAACGAAAGAACCGATGTCCACGAGATCGACAACAAGCGTCTCTATCTCGGACTTTCCGCCAGCTATGCGCTGGGCGATGCGACCGAACTGGAGTTTATGGGCAGCCTTCACAAGGACAAACCGATGACGCCAACCGGCGTACCGGACAGTTTCGTGGGCGTTTATAACGACAAGGATCTGCGCGATTTCTACTTCGGTGACGATTCCGTCGACGATAGTGACCGCACCATGGGAACCCTGTCGGCCGGCATTACGCATGAGTTCGAAAACAACTGGAAGCTGAACGGCACCTTCCGTTATACGAACCATGACTGGAACTATCACAGCATGTACCTTGATCCCGCAACCGGCAGCTCGGTGGGACGCGGCATCATCACGCAGGACGAGTCCTTCAGCGCCCTTGCAGCTGATGTCCGTCTTTCCGGCGAAGTTGACACCGGTGACGTAACACACAACCTCGTCTTCGGCCTCGATGCCCAGAAGCTGCGGGAAAAGGCCTATACCGGCTTTTCCTATTCCAGCGCCATCGATTATCTTTCCCCAACCTATGGCGGTCTGAGCATCGCGGCCCCATGGTATACCGCCAACAAGAATGTCGACGCGACGCAAGTCGGCCTTTATGCACTGGATGAATTGGCGCTTGGCAATTGGCGTGCGACACTCGGTTTGCGCCAGGAATGGACAGACCAGTCCGGTGCCAACGTGACCAATTTCGGCGGCACGACGAATTTTGACCGCCGCGACCATCAGGCAACCGGCCATGCTGGCCTTGGTTATGTCTGGGATAGTGGCGTCGCGACCTACGTCTCCTACTCCACCTCATACCTGCCACAGCCCGGCGTTGACATCGAAAATGTCGCGCTGAAGCCGACCCATGGCAAGCAGTGGGAAGCGGGTGTAAAATACGAACCCACCGCCTTTGATGGCCTGTTTTCTGCGGCGCTCTACGACTTGCGGGAAACCGACCGCAACACAACTGTGTTTGAAGACATCGGTGGTAGCACGATTTCCGGTATCCGCCAGATCGGCGAGGCACAGGTTCGCGGTCTTGAACTGGAATCCGCGGCAGAAATTGCAGACGGTTGGACGGTCAAGAGTGCCTACACCTATTCTACGACCGAGATTCTTGCAGGCCTGAACTCCGGCAACGAGCTGGCCAATACGCCGCGCCACGCGGCAAGTGTCTGGCTTTCGCACACATTCGCCAGTGGCACACTGGAAGGCCTGACGCTCGGCGCCGGTGTTCGTCATATCGGCACTCGCTACAGTTCCGATGCCAACACTCTGAAGTTAGACGCTGTAACGCTTCTCGACCTGGGCGCAAGCTACAAGTGGGACAACGGTCTGGTCGGACGTCTGAACATCTCTAACGTCACGGACGAGGCCTACATCTCGGCAATCGGTCTCAACTCGGCCTATTTCGGAAACGGCCGCAACATACAGGCGAGCCTGACCTATAAATGGTGAATGGTGCCCAATCGGGCGATTTGACCAGACGCACACTTCTCGGGGGCATGGCTTTGGCCTTGCTTCCCCGGAACGCTGTTGCGGTAGGCTCATCATTCGGACCACGGCTTGCCGCAATTGACTGGGCAATGGCCGAAACAGCTGCCATGCTCGGTCATCCGCCAGCGGCGATTGCCGAATTGCGTGGTTTGCGGCGGCTTCTCGACACGCATGTGCCGGAAAACACCGTTGATTTGGGCCTGCGCGGTTCGCCAAACCTCGAGGCGCTGAGCCTCGTAGCACCAGACCTCATTCTCTCGTCGAATTATTACGCGACCTTCGCACCGAAACTGGAGCGCATCGCGCCTGTGTTTTCCCAGTCGATCTTCGTACCGGGTGAACCCGTCCTGCCGAAAGCAATGGGACTGATAGCCAGCATGGCGGAGCGGATGGATCTACCCGAGCTCGGGCAAAACACACAGCGCGCCGCCGCTGACGCGATCGCATCCCTGAGCAGGCGCGTTCAAAGCTGGAGTTCCAGGCCCTTCCTCCTTATCGAGATCGGAGATCCGCGTCATGTCCGCGTCTATGGCACCGACAGCCTGTTTGGCGGCATGATCGAGGCAATCGGGCTACGCAATGCCTGGGGAGCTGGTACCCGGTTCTCATTCGCCGCTCCCGTCCCGATGGAAAACATTGTGCAGTTTCCCGATGCCTGGCTGGTCATAACGGGCGATATACCCGTCCAGACAGAAAACGGGCTTTCCCGCTCGGCGTTATGGAATGCGCTGCCGCCAGTACGTGCCGGTCGGGTCTTACGGATAGGCGACATGAACGGGTTTGGCGGCATGCCTTCAGCACTTCAGTTCGCACGAGAACTGACGCGATCGCTGGAGGAACGGGGATGAGACTATGGCCTCTGGCGACCGGAAGCGTCATCGCAGCCGGTCTTTGGTTTCTTACTGCATTAAATGCCCTTCCCATCACACACTGGCCGACCCTGCCTTGGCATGCCACCGACATGACGATTGAGCAAATCCTTCTGGCCTTCGGTCTGGTCCCCCGCGCGGCGGTCGCCCTTCTTGTCGGTGCACTGCTGGGATTGGCAGGCGCGTTGATGCAGGCTGTCCTGCGTAATCCCCTGGCTGATCCGACCACATTGGGTACAGCCGCTGGCGCACAACTCGCCATCGTTATGGCCACGGTATTTGCCCCCGGCTTGCTGGCTGGCGGCAATCTGCTGATCGGGCTCTGTGGCGCGGCCGTGGCAACCCTCCTGGTGATGACGATCGGTGCGCAAAGGAATTATGCGCCGGTGACAATCACGATCACCGGCATGCTCGTGGGCATGCTTGCATCGGCAGTCGCCATGGCAGTCACCCTCGCACAAGGACATTACCTGCTGACACTGGTTTTGTGGAACGGCGGTGCGCTGACACAGAACGATTTTGTTCCTGCCTTGCGTCTTGTTCTATGCCTGCTCGCAGCGCTGGTTGGCGCCGCTTTGCTCGCCCGGCCACTGGCCGTCATGTCTCTCGGCGCGGAAGGTGCCCGGGGTCTCGGCTTGAAAGTAGCGGGACTGCGCTTGGTGACCCTGTGTCTGGCTGTTCTTCTCTCGGCATTCGTCTCAGCGGAGGTGGGATTGGTCGGCTTCGTCGGGCAGGCGGCGCCGGCAATCGCCCGCATTCTCGGCGCCCGCACCATTTTGCAACGGCTGATAATTGCGTCAGTGTCCGGAGCCCTGCTGCTGTCGCTCACCGACAACGTCCTGTTGTTGGTCGCCGCATTCGGCGGACCTTCCCTGCCGACCGGAGCATTGACCGGACTGATCGGCGGGCCGCTGCTGATCTGGCTTCTTCCCCGAATGCAGGCAACCGTGCCGCAGACGGCCGAGGACGGCAGACACACACAGCCGCGCTCCGACAATCCAGTCCGGCTTTTGAGCATTATCACCCTTATGACAGGCGTCACTTTCGTTATCTGCCTGTTTACCGGACGTGGTCCCGAAGGCTGGAATATCGTGCCCTCCGGGCTGCGCGATACGTTTTTACCGATCAGGGCGACGGTGCTTGTCGCCGCCGCGTCAGCTGGCGCGCTGCTTGCCATTTCGGGTGCCATTCTGCAACGATTGACGGCCAATCCGATGGCTGCACCAGAGGTTCTGGGTGTCACCGGAGGAAGCGCATTGGGCTACGCCGCGACGGTCTTTCTGATCACTGAACCGTCAGGCCTTGCACTGACGCTTGGAACCGCGACGGGCGGCGCGCTGGCCCTGGTAAGCCTTTCAATCTTTGTGCTGCGCCGGGACATGGCACCGGCCCGGATTCTGCTTGCCGGCTTGGCGATCGGAGCGCTCGCCTCTGCCGTGTTGATGGCGATCATGGCATCGAGCAGCCCTCAGGCCTGGTCCATACTCGGATGGCTGGCAGGCAGCGCATCTTCGGTTACGTGGGGTGGGGCGACAATACTTGCAACGCTCGCACTTGCCCTGCTTTTTATCCCGCTCGTTACGGCACGCTGGCTGGAAATGCTGCCGCTTGGTACAGAAACGGTATCGGCGCTTGGGCTTCCTGTCCGGCGTGTTCAGTTCCTCCTTATCATGACTGCGGGACTTGCGACCGGGGCGGCCACAACCTTTGTCGGTCCGGTCAGTTTCGTTGGCCTGATGGCGCCGCATCTCGCCCGCAGTGTCGGCCTCGTCCGCCCTCGGTCTTTCCTCGTGGCCAGCTGGATGCTCGGGGCCCTGCTGATGGTGCTTGCAGCCTTTGGCGCGCGCACCGCCACATATCCCTATGAACTGCCCATCGGGCTTTTCGCCACGCTCATCGGCGTGCCTTGGCTGTTCATTCTTCTTCTCAGGAAAGGCCAAGCATGACCCTCTTTGCTTTGTCCGGCGTTAGTTACAGCGTCCCATGCCGCCAATTGATCGACGAGCTCGATCTTGAGCTTGAGCCGGGCGTCGTGACCGCGCTCGTCGGGCGCAACGGCTCGGGCAAATCGACGCTCCTCCGGTTACTTGCCGGACAGGCACACCCATCCGCCGGCTCCATCGCCTATCATGGGCGCGCGCTCACCGACTGGCGCCGACAAGAGCTCGCCCGCGACCTTGCCTATTTGCCACAGGTCACGCCACCAGCGGAGGGCATGCAGCTCGGCGAACTCGTTGCACTCGGCCGTTACCCCTGGCGTGGTGCGCTGGGGCGCTTGAGATCGGAAGACAGACAAGCCATAGCATCTGCCGTCGCGCGTTGCGGCGTGTCACATCTGACGGAACGGCTGGTGGATACGCTGTCAGGGGGAGAGCGGCAGCGCGGCTGGATCGCCATGATGCTGGCGCAGGGTGCCCGCACCTTGCTGCTCGACGAACCGATCTCCGCACTCGATGTGGCGCATCAGGTGGAGGTGCTAGGACTGGTGCACGATATGTGCCGCGAAACGGGGCTCTCCGCGGTCATTGTACTGCACGATGTCAACATGGCCGCCCGCTACTGCGACCGTGTCGTGGCACTTGGTGGGGGCAAGCTGCTGCTCAACGGCCCCATCTCAGACCTCATGACCCCGGACGCCCTGATGCAGGTTTACGGACTGCCTATGACGGTGGCTTTGCAGGACGGTGATGCCTTCGCCCTTCCGCGCAATCAGCGGATATGCAAAGAAACGCCCTAGCGGGCCTCCCACCTATCCAAACCTTTCAAACTGCAAGCTTTCAGCGCAATCCTTGTGGATTGGGAGATGGCTCAAGGGAAGGTGACGACGGCTTTTTCGTCATCAGGATTTACGCGCCGAGTTTCAATTTGTAACCAAGGTGCGTGGCGACGAAGCCAAGCTTTTCATAAAACCGGTGTGCATCGGGGCGGTCCTTGTCGGTGGTTAGCTGCACGAGGGAGCATCCGCGTTGACGGCTCTCTTCGATTGCCCACTCAAACATCATCTGGCCAATACCAGCTCCCCGATGTCCCGCACTAGTGCGAACGCCCTCAATCTGACCGCGCCAAGCACCCATTCTTGCGATGCCAGGAATGAAGCTTAATTGCATCGTGCCGACCAGCTCACCGTTGAGCTCTGCGACAACCTGCATTTGGTTTGGATCGGCAATAATGGCCTGTAGCGCCGAAACGTAGCGCGGGTTTGGGGGCGTGCTTCTGTCTTCTCGGTCTTTTCCAAGGACATCGTCCGCCAGCATCGCGACGATGGCGGCTAGATCCTCGATTTTCGCGGCACGGAATTTCAACTCTGTCATCTACAAGTCACCTTATACCACTGAGCACGGTGATTTCTCGCCCACTTCGAAAAATCAAACCATGACGTTTTCTAAGCCGCTTCTCCACCGAACGACAGCGACAGATTAAAGTCGCGGTGGATAGAATGCAAAAAGAGCAATGACCGCGATGGACAGAAACACAAATCAGGTTTAAAGCCCCCAGCAACAACGCTTAACGTTGTCGGCGGGTGATTAGCTCAGTTGGTAGAGCAGCTGACTCTTAATCAGCGGGTCGTAGGTTCGAGCCCTACATCACCCACCAAATCAGACAGATATTACGGCACACTCTCGTCGACTTACCCATACTCTCTCAACCTGCGCCCTTTCGCGTCGGCACGATCATTGGCGTCTGGGAGATGGGATCGGGAATGACGATGCAGGGCAGCTTGAAGCCAGTTTCGATTAATGGGACGTCGACAATGTGCTGCGGGTGACCGCTGGCAACAATCACTCCATTGGCCATGGCGACGAGGCAGGCCTGATTGACATCATGCTGCACGGCGACGATCGTACGGCCTTGCGCAGCTGGTCGATAGCCGCATTTTGTACATCTTCGTCTAAGATATGCCTGGTGAGGACAATTCGCTCAATCGCCTTGTCCAACAGCCGCGTAAAACATCAATCGTCTGTGCCCAACCCTGCAGACAGAAACTCATCCGACCGAAGGCGCTTACAGCGACAAAGCTTTAAAAAAATTCTGCCTTTGTATCGCTAATGTCCCGTCCGGATTTAAAACCGACCTAATGGCAAGTTGATATCGTCAATGGTCTGGATAGCCAAACAGAGTCGTCTTGGCAGTTCGGAAAACGCACCGTGAACATTGGGCTCAGATCAATCGAAGATATTGGTGCCTTCGAAATCTTTCTGCTGACGGATCATTCTTCCAATCACCCGGTCGCGCGATTGCTTGACATGGCGGATAATGGCTGTCCGAGCCCGTTTTCCATCATGAAGTGCCAGAGCTTCGATGATTTCATCGTGGTCGTGTTCCAGTTCTTCGCCATCACCAAGGTCGAGATCTGCGAAAAGCAATCTTTGCATCTCGTCGAACATCTGACTGATGGCACGACGCAACCGGCCATTGTCAGCAATCTCTGCAATCTTTTCGTGAAAGTCCTGATTGGCCTGCATGAACTGGCGATAACTGGCCTTGTCGCCCACCACAAGCTTGGCGCTGGACAGGCGCCGCATTTCAAAAATATGTTTGTCGGTCACGCGTGGAGCAGCGAGCTCCGCAGCAGCCCCTTCAATGATCAACCGCATCTGCATCAGCTCGTGAAAATCCTTCAGGCTGAGTTCGGTGACCGTGTATCCACGTCTTGCAATAACCTTGACCAGTCCGTCCTGACGCAAGCGGGTCAATGCTTCGCGCAGTGGCGACGAACTTACCTTGTACTGCGCCATCAAGTCAGCTTCGTTGAAAACTACTCCCTGACGAATTTCACCCAGCGTAATAGCGGTACGAAGATCATTATAGACGCGGTCGCCCAGCGACTGTTTCGGTGGAGTGGTAGCGTCTGTCATGCAGGCTCCGCGTGAGGATTGGACGATGGCGGAAATCCGGCCATCGAATTGGCCCACCATGTGTAAAAAGTACCCTGATATGTCTAAAGATATCAGGGTACTGGTGCAATGTCAGATATTGGTGCGAAAGCACCTCAAAGGCGATGAGATCTCTCGTTTACACTTCTGCTGGAACTGCCTTTGTTTCCGCGGTCATGAACCTATGAACAAGCAGAACAAGCAGCGCGGCAGCCAGCAAACCAAGACCACCAACTGTCAGAAGTCCGGCGGAAACACTGCCCGTCTCAGTTTTCAGAAGCCCCAGACCGTAAGGTGCCAGAAAGCCGCCGAGGTTGCCAAAGGAGTTGATAATCGCAATGCCAGCGGCAGCAGCCGTTCCCGCGAACAACTTGTTCGGCATCTGCCAGAACACCGGGATGGCCCCATATGCGCCGGCCAGCGCGAAAGCAAAAGCCGCAATAACCAGAGGCGCGTTATTATAGATCGGAAAGGACAGGGCAATGAAGGCAAGCCCGCCGACAATGATCGAAGCGACGCACTGGCCAAGCGGCCGTTTGGTACGGTCGGCCATTACACCATTGAAAATCATAGCCGCTGAACCGCACAGGGATACGCCTGAAATGATCCAGCCGATCGTCGCAATGTTCTCAAAGCCAGACTCCCGCACGATTGTTGGACCCCAGAAGGCCGCGGTCGCATTCATCACGATGATGAGGAAATACACGAGTGTGAAAATCCAGAGGCGACGGTCACGAAGAACAAGCGACAATGAATGCTGGCGCTCACCCAGTGCGCTGCTGTCTCGGTCAAGATCAGACCGGAGTTCTGCGCGCTGCCTGACGGTAAGCCAATGGGCGTCCTCAACCTTGTCGGTGAGATATTTTAGAACGAACAGACCGATCAGAATTGTCGGAATACCTTCCAGCAAGAAAAGCCACTGCCAGCCTGACGTTCCCAGATAGCCGTGCATTTGTGTCATGATCAATCCTGCAAGTGGCCCACCGATGACGCCCGACAATGCGACTGAAGACATGAAGATGCCAAATACCTTGGCGCGGCGATCTGTCGGGAACCACAGTGTGAGATACATGATCACACCCGGGAAGAAGCCCGCTTCAAATGCACCCAGCAGAAAGCGCAGCGTATAAAAGACCGCTGGGGTGGTAGCGTGCGCCATCAACATGCAGATGATGCCCCAGCCGATGGCGATACGCGCAATCGTCTTTCGCGCTCCGATCTTTTGCAGCAACAGATTACTCGGCACTTCGAAGATTAGATAGCCAATGTAGAATATGCCAGCGCCAAGGCCATAAACGGCATCGCTGAACTGCAACTCCTCCATCATCTGCAGCTTTGCAAAACTCACATTCACACGGTCGATCCACGCCAGAACCCATAACACCATGAGAATGGGTATCAGTCGCCAGAAGACCTTCTTGTAGATCGCGTCCAGATCGCCTGATGCCGCAACCTTTCCACTTGTGTTCAAACCAACGCTCATTTTGGAGGTCCCCTCTTGTTATTTGAACGCTCAAACATCTCGCGGGCACTATCTGCACTATCCGCGTTAACAATTAATGCATCATAAAAACATCATGAGTCAATTATCACGACATAAAATCGAGTTTTTTTGCGATACATCAAAATACGCCTTTACATTTCCAGACAAAACGCTCGATATTGTCCTTAGTTAAATGCATCTAAAAAACATTAGGAGTTGTCCGTGTCTTCAAAACTCGTTTTTTCAGCCGCCGGTGATATTGTCGTGCGCAATCGCCTCTATGCCGATGGCAACCCGGTAAGTGCCGGATATGAGAAAACGCTGCGCTATCTGCGTAAGGCAGATATCGTGTGGGCATCCTGCGAAGTTCAGTTTTCGGCGAAGGGATACCGGACGGATGCGCCCATTGCATATTTGGTCGACCCAGCCGTCGCAGCAGACCTAGGCAAAGCCGGTTTTTCAATGATGACGGTCGCCACCAATCATACGCGAGACTTCGGCGCCGAAGCGTTCATGGACACCATTGCGCATTTACATCAGGCAGGCATTGCCACTGTGGGCGGCGGTGAAGATCTTGCAGCAGCGCAGGCACCCCATATTGTGCAGATAGGCGAAACGAAGCTCGGTGTAATCGCCGTGTCATGCCTATTGCCACCTGACTATGCGGCGACCGAAGGCCGTCCCGGCATTTCACCCATCCGCATTGAACAATGGCCGGAAATCAATCCGGTATTGCTAGCGACAGAACCCGGCGCACCAATAAAGATGCGCAGTCGCGCAGTCGCTGAGGATGTTGAAGGACTTGTTGCCCAAATAAAAAGCCTGCGGGCGGAGGTTGATGTTCTTGTCGCCAGCGTCCACTGGGGCTTTGGACGTGGAAACCCGAAAGCGGAATATCAGCAGCCACTCGGACATGCGATCATTGATGCTGGCGCAGATATGGTTCTCGGGAACCATCCACATAGCCCGGCTGGCCTTGAAACATACCAAGGCAAGCCAATTCTCTACAGTCTTGGCAACCACATCGCCCAGCAGGACTGGGACAACGCCACCCCTGTGCAGAAGGATATCTTTTCGCAGATCGATCCATGGTCGATGGTGTGTTCCATCGCGATCGACAACCACAAAATCCGCGAAATCGAATTCCGGGCAACCCATTGTGATAGCGATGGCATGCCTGTGCTCATTGACGACGCAGATATCGCAGCTCCGGTTTTGGCGGATTTCAAGCGACTTTCGGCCGCGATGCAGACAGAGACTGTAGTGGACGGTGTGCGGGCAGTCTGCCGTTTCACACCCGCGGGCTGAAATCACTTTAGCCAGACAAACCATCCAAGCGCTGCGGACTAAGTGAGCATAATTCTTTCTCCATAAAGCTCGCAGCGCGCACCTTTCAGGAAACTACACAATGGCTGATTTAATTGCCGAGATAGCACAATGGCGCCAGTCGCTGCATCGTGTTCCGGAACTGCTCTACGACCTGCCCATCACTTCAAATTTTGTTCTGGAGCGTTTGAAGGGCTTCGGAGTTGATACAATTTCTAACGGCATCGGCGGAAGCGGTATCGTCGCAACCATTCGCGGGAGTACTGGCGGTGGAAAATCCATTGCCCTAAGAGCCGACATGGATGCCCTGCCTATCTTGGAAGCGACCGGGCTGGATTATGCATCACACCATCATGGCCGGATGCATGCCTGTGGTCATGATGGCCACACCGCCATGTTACTCGGTGCGGCACGCCAACTCGCCGTCAAAAGAGATTTTGCCGGCACCGCCGTCTTGCTGTTTCAGCCAGCGGAAGAAGGCGGCGCTGGTGCAAAGGCCATGATCGACGATGGCGTCCTTGATCGATTTGATATTGATGAGGTCTACGGTCTTCACAACATGCCAGGGCTTGCTGCGGGCAGCTTCGGTCTGCACGACGGAGCAATCATGGCGTCCTCAGACATCTTTGCTCTTCGACTGAAAGGCAAGGGTGGACACGCCGCAGCCCCTCATCTTGCGCAAGACATCGTCCTTGCCGGGGCGTCGCTTGTTCAGTCTCTGCAGCAGGTCGTGGCACGTAATGTTGACCCGATTGTTGCTGCTGTCCTTTCCGTCACCTGTTTTCAGGCGGGCTCGGCGGAAAATATTCTGCCCTCCGAGGCATTACTCAAAGGCACGGTGCGTGCCTTTGATGAGCAGACACGTGCGAAAGTTCAATTACGCCTGTCTGAGGTCGCACAGGCAACAGCCAAGGCCCACAACATCGAGATCGACGTGGATTACATCCGCCAGTATCCCGCTACGGTGAACACACCGGACAATGTGGCTTTGGTTAGCTCCGTAGCAGAAGACCTCGTGGGAAAGCAGAATGTTGATCGTCGAACTCCGGCACAACTAGCGTCCGAGGACTTTGCATATTTTCTCCAGAAACGACCAGGCGCTTTCTTCTTCCTGGGGAACGGCAACAGTGCGCCGCTTCACAGCCCTGACTACGACTTCAACGACCAGATCATCGCAACCGGCGTCGAATTCTGGTGCCGGCTCATACGAGTCGCGACGTAAGACCAACTTGGCTGGTCATCCTCACCGCGCGGGCCAGTTCCAGCCAGGCGCCTCAATGTCTCCAGCCACGGTTTCACCCAGCACCTTGCTGAGCATCACCATCATGGCCTTACCCTCTGCCTCCAGAGCCGAGACCAATTCATCCGCATGGGAAACGACAATAAGCTGTGAGCGCTCGCAAGCCCGCATGATCAGGCGCGACAGTGGCGCAAGCAGGCTTGGATGCAGGCTTGTCTCAGGTTCGTTCAGCACCATGAGCGATGGTGGGCGGGGTGTCATAAGTGCTGCGACCAAAAGCAGATAACGAAGCGTGCCATCGGACAGTTCGGCAGTTGAAAGCGGTCGCAGCAACCCCCTCTGCAACATCAGTAGCTCGAAGCGGCCACGGTCCTGCGTAATCTCGACGGTGCTTCCCGGAAAAGCATCATCTATAGCGGCGTGGAACTCCGCAGCGTCACCGATTTCCAAAATGGTAGCAACTGCGGCGGCAAGATCTGCTCCATCCGACGACAACACCGGCGTGCGGGTTCCCACCTGCATTTGCCGGACTGGTGCGTAAGGATCGGTACGGAAATGGTCGTAAAAGCGCCAGCCGTTCATGCGCGCACGAAGATAAAGCAGTTCAGGCAGGTTTTTCGGATCTGCCGATTGCGTCATCATGCTTTCAAAAGATGGCAGATCACGGATCAGCACCTGACGCTGCCCACTTGCTGAAAGCACAGTAACAGCGGGGCCTGCACGTTCTGCGAATGCATTGCGTCGGCTCAAGACCTCGCCCGCCCAGACTGCCTCCGCCTTGATGACAGGATCGAGCGAAAAATAGCTCGGCGGCGGTGGCGGCACCGGCAGGCCAAGATCGATGGCATACCCGTAGTCTTCAGATGCAAACCCCAGTTTCAAGGCAACCGGATTTTTGCGCACGGTTCCCTGCAAGGCTACGCTGCCATCCTTCATGCCACGCGAAAAGGCTTCCGGCCCGGCCCAGATTGTCGACTGCAATCCGCCTTCGGCCGCCAGCGAAGCAATGGCCCGGCCTTGCGCAACATCGGCAAGAAGCCGAAGCGCCCGATAAAAGCTCGATTTGCCTGAGCCGTTTGCGCCGGTCACGACGGTCAGCCTGTCTAACGGCAAAACCAGATTTCGAAGAGAACGATACCCTGATATGGCGATGGTCAAAATCATAGGTGGAAAGCTCTCACAAATTGCAAGGGCAAGGCAAGAGCTGGCTCACTTCGAAACATTACAACGTCCATCGTTACAGACCGTCACCGGCAGAAAAGAATGTGCAGCACACCGGCTCCATCAGGCCGACAACTCACACGAGAAATCTAAAAAAATCCTCAGGCATAAATCATCTTTTAAAGCCTGAGGATTTTTGTATTATGTGTGTTTATAAATCATTTTTACTTTAAGGGATTCGTCGTTCGTGAGTGCAGTTGGGTATACGCCGGAACAGTTCACCCTTGAGACAGGTGAGTTAAGCTCCCTGCAAATCGAGGTGGCCCGCAAACTGATGCCTATTATCCGTGGTGGACGCTGGGCGGCAGGTGAAAAGATTTCCGATGCGGTGCTTGCGCGTGAGTTTGGCATTTCCCGCACCCCGGTCCGGCAAGTCCTGCAGTTTCTGACTGAAAAGGGCATGTTGGCACAGATCGACAACAGAGGTTTTGCATTAGTGCGTGCGCCAGCCGAAAACGACAGGCTGGACGAATTGGTGCCGCCATCAGGGGTGGATACACTTTACCGACAAATCATGCATGCGAGAGCAAACGGCTTGATCGGCAGCGAAGCCTCCGAGACGGAACTGCTGGAACATTTCGGCACGTCACGTGGTGTCGTGCGTCGCACGCTGATGCGCCTGTCTGCCGAAGGACTGGCCGAGCGACGAGACGGGCACGGCTGGCGTTTTGCCGAATGCCTCGACAACCGGCAAGCGGTCAATGAAAGTTATGCTTTCCGCGCTATCATTGAGTGCGGCGCCGTCATGGAGGATACATTCCGGGTCGACATGGACATGCTGTTGGCGCTTGAAAGTGAACAGACGGCACTGCTCAACGCCCCCTTGGCATCCATCGAAGGATCCGCATGGTTTGAGGCAAATGCCCGTTTCCACGAAACTGTGGTTTCTTGGGCAAACAACCGCTTTCTTGAGCAGGCAATCCGCCGCCAGAATAGCCTGCGGCGCATGACGGAATATGCCGAGTTTGCCGAATTGAGCGAGGCTGGTGTGCGCAAGGCGGCGCGTGATCACCTGGCAATCCTCGAAGCCATCAAAAGCGATGACCGAAAGCTGGCTTCGGCCATCCTTTTCCGGCACCTCAGCCGTTCCTCCGCAAGTGCAGAGGCCCACCCTGCCCGGCTGGGCGATTGATCCCAGATGGCATCACGCATCTTTTGCCGTGATCTGTGTGGCGAGCGCGGCGAACCGGCATCGGGGCTTGGCCCATCATCAAAAAGCTATGTGCTGCTTCACTGGCCGCGCGGTGATTGGCGTGTGCCACGCATCAAATCGCACGGCATGTCCGAGGGGCTTGGGCAAGCGATTTTGGCCGCAAACGCCGCAGGCATTCATGTCGCGCTGGTGGATGGCGACGACATCGGCTTCACGCATCAAGATACTGTCAGGGACCATGTAACGCCTGAGGAAGCCGAACAGCTGCTGCTGCATATTGCCGGTGGAGGCGTGCTTGACGGGATACGTGACCCACGCTCAACCATCGTATGCTGCACCGATGGCAAACAGGACCCTTGCTGCGCCCGTTACGGCTTTGCGACATGGAAGGCTCTGCGGCAGGCAGCCGATCCAAATCGTTTTCGTATTCTGCAATCCACCCATCTCGGTGGATGCCGATTTGCCGCCTCGCTTGTCGTTTTACCACAAAGGGCTCGCTACAGCCGACTGGAACCATTGCAGGTTGGAGATTTTCTCGACTGCGTTGAACAGGGCATTCCCTACCTGCCCGCCTATCGCGGCAACCCCTCCTACGATGCGCCTGCGCAGACGGCAGAAATCGCGCTGCTGGAATGGGCAGGACAGCGCGGTATAACAGGAGCAGCGACACTTCATAAGACGGAGAGCGACATCTCCAACCACGACCAACTTCATTTCCACGCGACGATTGGCACGCAACACGCCACTGTAACCGTTGAGAGACCTGAATTCGCGGTCAACACACGCTGTGTCACGATTGGTGAACCTGATGGCACAAAAAACGTGGCGCGGTGGGTCGCCACATCTGTTCTGGCCGAAGACTGACCAACGTCGTAGTCTCCGGCCAAACCGATATTTTCTCAGCCTTTAAGAACGGCCGAGAAGAATGCCTTGACGGGCGGCTGAATGCCGGTGCCATCATGACTGATGCCGGCAACCGTATCGAAACGCGGTTCGACACCAACCGCCTTCAGGCCCTTTTCCAAGGTGCGCAAACGCTCAACGCGCGTTTCGCCGCTATCATTGATGCCCTCCATCCAGAATGGTGATTTCGGCCCGACGGTGACATCCCAGGTTTCGATATCCGCGTCACCGATCACTAGCTGCACGGCCACCTGACGCATCGCGTCGATATCAATGGGCTGGCCAAATATCTCTTCCATGCCATCTAAACCGACCCACCACTTGGCACGATCATCGGGAAGCGTGACGGTACCCGGCGCACCCACCGAGACGGCGCGGAGCCTGCGCGGGTGAAGGTAGAGAAAACGATGGGCAAATTGCGCGCCGCCGGAAAATCCGTGCATCAGCACCTTGTCTTTTTCGACACGGTAACGTGTCGCCAGTTCATCGATCATATCCAGTAGAACAAGATCATAACGAATGCCGTGATAGATCATGTGTTTGTAATTGTGCAGATCATCAGGATCATCGATGCCAGCCGGGAAAAGCGGCGCCAGCAAAACGCATTGGTGTTGTTCGGCAAAATCGATGAATTCATCCCGCAGGATATCAGCATCCCGCAGGCTGCCATGGACGAGAACGGCAAGCGGATGCACGGTTTCACCGGTTGGGTCATAACCTTCTGGAATATAGCAGCACCACGAAAAGCGCTGATCCATACGTGACGCAAAGATCGGTGTGCGGCCACGGCGATAGAAATTAAGTGGCGCAGCTGGTTGCGGGACAGACATGAGACAATTTCCCTTACAGTTTTTTCGGTGGTTGCTGGCTGGCGTAATCGGCCAGCACGCGGTTCATACGGGCAAGAATGTCTTTTAATGCCTCGTAACCGTCGTTACGCTCGCGCGTTGTCTCATCCATGTAGAGCTTGCGGTTGATCTCGAACTGCACACTGTGACGTTCAAGTGCGGGGTTTGAATAGGCCGCGACCAGTTCCGCGCCACGAAAAGGTTTATTGAGCGCAACGACCAACCCCTCCGCTTCAAGAGTTTCGGTGATCAGCGCAATAAATTCACTGGAGGCTGACCCGCCATGCAGATCGCCAAGGCAGATATCTGCCCGCACCGTACCCGCAGGATCAGACGAAATCGCATGACCAACGGCGGTCATGGAATGGCAGTTGATGTGATAAACGCGGCCAAACCGGCTGTAGACCGCATTCAGCAGGCCAGCCAGATGCTCATGATAGGGCTGCCAGTAGGTGGCGATCCGCGCCTCAGCTTCCGCCACACTCATGGGTGCCGCATACATTGGCTCATCGCCCCAGGCGTAACGCCACATCAAGCCCATGCCGCGTTTTACGGTTGCGCTTTCACGCACGGGATGAGGCCAATCGCCGTCCACTAACTGGGTGTCCATGTCGAGCAAGGACCGGTTCACATCGAGAAAACTGCGGGGAAAATGCGCACTCAGCAACGGTGCACCGACATCACATGCCGACAAAAACAGATCATCGACATGGGTGTCTGCGGCCACTCTCACACGCTCTGCGGAAACAGCAGGGTTGAACCCCTTGGGCATGTCCAAACCGCTATGGGGGCTGTCAAACACCATAGGGACCAAAGGCGTGCGGGGTGCAATCACCGAAAGCACGCCATCCAGCGTCACATCTTTCAACTGGCCATAGAGCGGGGTCATTTCTGTGTTCCTTCCATTGCGCCCGGGTTGAGGCGCGCATTCACCTTGTCTACCGCGCGGGTGATGTCACCGAGCTTTTCGCCATCAAGCAGCCGCTGCATGGTACGGGCGACACGTGTTTCACGGGCAATGCAGATCTCAGCTATGTCTGCTGCCTCATCTGCTGGCAACACCACCACGCCGGAAGCATCCGCCAATACGATATCGCCCGGCAAAACCGGCACACCACCACAAGCGATCGGACGATTGAACGTGCCGCCGAGATCAAGCTGACGTGTTGTCACAGACGAAACACCGCGGCACCATACAGGGAGTCCTTCGGCGATGATTTCCGCCACATCGGTGCACGGGCCGTCAATGATCACACCCGCAACGCCCGCCATACGCGCAGCCCGTGCCACCGCACCGCCCAGGCAGGCATGGCGACTGTCGCCCAGCCTATCAATTACCAGCATATCGCCGGGGCGCACCTGGCTCAGCGCATAATGCAAAAGGGTCGAGCACATGGCCGGAATGGCGAGCGTGACGGCGACACCGGCACGGGCCTGTTGTTGCGGCAGGATCGCCTGAATGGAACCGCTCATGAAACCGGTATGACGCAGATGCCCGACACTGGCCGTTTCAATTTGCTGCAACGCGTCGACAATCTCCTGCGCAGGCGTAAGCGGCATTGCACCGATGCGTAATTCAGTCATGGCGTTCTCCTTGCGACAGGCCTGCGGCAGATGCCTCAAACGGCTGTACAGCATTTCGTGGATCGAAACCGGCCAGATGACGCATCAGCCGTGCGGTATGGCCGACAATATGGTCACAGATCACCTGGCCTTTTTCAGCACGTGCCAATGAGGCCCGACCACCGAGCATGCCGGCCGGATCAACCTCAGTGCAATCCAGCGGTATCTGGACCGGAATTCCTTCAAAACGAGTGGCCGAGACACCGCCGACAGGCAAACCAAACACACTGCCGCGCGGGGCAGGATCGCGCATCGCTTCGGTTCGAACCAGTTCGGGAAAAAGATGCATATAAACCGAGGTCATCGGCTCACCGCCGTGGCCACGCACACGCGCAACATCATCGCCGTAAAGTGTCTTCCACAGGCTATCTGGCAGGCTCTGCCAGATGTTCAGTGCCGGTATCAGCACGCCTTTTTCACGGCGCAACTTGCGGCAAACTTGATCGATCAGCGGCGCATTGGTTGTGTGGCCGTTGAAAATCAGCAGCTGTTCATGGCCGTGATCAAGGAAGGAGGTCAGGATATCCTCGAGCACTGCAGTGAACGTCGCGGCACGTAACTGAATTCCACCGGCAATGGCCCGGAAAAATTCAGCATGGCCAAATGGTAGTACAGGTGCTGTCAGTCCGTCGCCCGCCCGGGCGCTCATTTCCGCCAGCCTTTCAGTCAGCATGAAATCACCCATCGGCGCATGCGGGCCCTGCTCTTCTTGCGACGCAAGCGGAATGAGAATGACTGCGGGACGCTTCATACGCTGCGCAAATGTCTCGTGTGTCATGCGGGAAATCGCAACCTGTTGATCGTCAACCATGCTGTTTCTCCCTTGCATGCTGCTCCAGCAATCGCCCCTTGATGTCAGGCAATTCGAGCTCGGATGAGTTGACATTCACCCGCCGCGAAAGTGTCATCGAATTGTCTGCAAAGCGTAAGCGGACAGTATCGCGGAACGCCGTTTCAACGAATATCCAGTCCATTTCCAGCACCGCGCTGGCACGGTCATTTTCAAGAAGACGGGCAGAGGCCAAGACCCTCAATCCGCCAGCAGGCTGGTAGGAATGGTGCAGCCTTGCGCCGGGTATTGTGGTGACGGTTTCAACGTAAAAACCGCATCCTGCCCGCACGAGATGTTCACCTTCGGCGTCGCGAAGAATGACACTCAGTTCGTTATTGTCGGGCGCAAGAGCGATGCTTTTGATGCCTTGATCGTTGGGCTCGACCATCCATATGCCGCATGGCACTTTGTCTGACGAAAACGGGTTGTCAGCAAAATTTTCAAGCCGTAATCCAGCCAAACGCGCTTCCAGTTTCTCGGCACTCTCAGGGGTGCCGCCGCCTTTCCCGAGTGCTGGACGCAGCACGTCATAGATAAGCTGATGGACACGGCGATCACTGTCTTCCAACCCGCCGGTAAACGCCACGACGGCATTTTCATCCGGCAGCACGATACAATATTGGCCAAACAGGCCATTGGCGGAAAAGCTGTTATGTGGCCCACGCCACCATTGATAACCGTAGCCTTCACGCCGGCTAACCTTTTGACCGTCACCAACTTCGTCCGGGCCGAGATAATGGTCACCGGTAAACACACCGAGCACCACGTCGCGAATCTGCATGCCGGTTGCCGCTTGAACCCATGGGCGCGGCAGAAGCTGTCGGCCCTGCCATTCGCCACCCTGCAAATGCAATATACCGAGTTTCAGCATGTCCTCACTGGTGCAGCTGAGACCATTGCCGCCGGTGTTGACGCCGTCAGTGCCGGTGTCCCACGTCATGTTGGCGGACATGCCCATCGGCAGGAATATCCGCTCTGAGAGGTAATCCGCGATCATGCGTCCTGTGACCTGTTGCACGATGGCGGACAGCATGTAGCTTGCGGCACTGTCGTAGACGAACACGTCTCCAGGATTGTGGGGGCTCGGCTGGCGCAGGAAATCGTCCACCCAGCTTGAAAGCACTCGCCGCCAAGAGCCACCGGAAATGCCACGTCCGTGACCGCTGGTCATCGTCAGCAGATGCCGCACCTTCATGGCCCGGAGGTTATCGTCGACCGGTCCAGCATAGTCAGGGAAAAATTGCAGAACCGCATCATCGACCGACAGCAGACCATCCGAGACCGCCAGACCAACAGCCATGGAGGTAAAACTTTTGGTCACGGAATGCATCATATGCGGGCGGACAAGTGAGTAAGGTGCCCAGTAAGCGCTGATGATCAGTGCACCATCCTGCCAGACGAGAAGGCTATGCAATTCGAGATCGTGACGTTTGATCTCATCCAGCATGGTAAGGATTATCGCTGGATCCGTGCCACGCGAAGCAGGTGTTGCCCGTGGCAGATCCGCGGTTATTGCTGTCATTTTCATTGCAATGCGTCCGCCTGCTGTTTTTCCGTTTCTGCGAAACGCCAATTCAGCGAAACGCCGGTTTCGGTGCGGGTTAGGGTTGGAATGGCGGACAGCAAGGCCCGCGTATATTCCGACTGCGGAGCATCGAAAATGTCGTCGCGGTTGCCTTGCTCGACGATGGCGCCATCACGCATCACCACTACCCGGTCTGCGAGCTGTTCGACTACACCCAGGTCATGGCTGATAAACAGGCACGAAAAACCATATCGTTTTTGCAGATCAGCCAGCAGTTCCAGCACTCTGGCACGCACAGTAACGTCAAGCGCCGACACCGCCTCATCAGCGATCACGAACTGCGGTCGCCCAACAATGGCACGCGCAATTGCCACGCGCTGACGCTGGCCGCCGGAAAGCTCGTGCGGGAACCGGTCAAGATAACGCCCGTCCAGCCCCACCTCTTCCAGAATGGCGCGGGTTCGTTGCTGCTTTTCTTCCCCCATCGACGTAGTGTCGTGACGCAAGGCTTCCGCCACGATATCGCGTATTTTCATGCGCGGATCGAGTGAACCGAACGGGTCCTGAAAGATCATCTGGCAATTGAGACGGTAGTTACGCCATGCCGGTGAATCCGGCTTTACCTCTTCACCGTCAAAGAAAATACGGCCGGCGGATGCAGGAACCAGCCCGGCAATACAACGACCAAGCGTGGTCTTGCCGGAACCGGAGGCGCCGACCAGCGCCACGATTTCACCCGGCCGCACGACAAGGTCGACGCCATGCAAAGCTTTCTTGGTCGTCTGCGGTGCCAAAAACCCTGCCCGGGCGCTGTATGTCACCTCGATGCCCCGCACTTCCATGACCGGTTTCGATTGCGGATCGATGTCTCTCAGCGGTCCACGCATCGGCATGCATTGCAGCAACTCGCGTGTGTAATCGTGGCGCGGGTTAGAGATGATGTCGGTTACCGGACCCTGCTCGACAATCTCGCCTTGTCGCATCACAATCACACGGTCGCAATAACGCGCCACCATGGGCAAGTCATGGCTGATCATCAACAGTGCCGTGTTTTCACTGCGCACCATCTCCAACATCAGTTCCAGCACTTCGCGCTGCACCAGCGCATCAAGCGCCGTAGTCGGCTCGTCGGCTATCAGCAGGGATGGTCGCAGCAGCATGGCAGATGCCAGCATCATGCGTTGGCGCATGCCGCCGGAAAAATGGTGCGGAAAGGCCAACAAGGCACCTTCTGGATCATGAATGCCAACCCGCCGCAAAATCTCGAGAATTTTGGCGCGCCGCGCCGCAGCATCCAGCCGCGTATGCAGTTTCAGTGGCTCTTCCAGTTGCTTGCCGATAGTCATCGACGGATTGAGTGAGGTCATCGGCTCCTGAAACACCATGCCCAGCCGGGAGCCGCGCAATGCGCGGATGTCCTTACCTTTCATTGATGGTACCGAGCGACCTTCGAAACGGATATCTCCACCGGAAATGGCGATAGCTGGTGGTTGGAGACCCATGAGGCTGCGTGCCACCATGGTTTTTCCCGAACCGCTTTCGCCGACAATACCGACGATTTCACCCGCACCAACGCTGAACGAAACATCGCGGACGATGCGGTGATCATCGATTCCATTCACGGAAAGGCTAAGATTTTCGACCTGAATAAGAGGCTGTTTCATTGCTTACAATCCTCGCATGCGGGGGTCGAAACGGTCGCGGATCGCATCACCGAACAGATTTATGCCAAGCAGCGACAGCGAAATGCAGAGACCAGGGAAGATGCCGAGCCATACAGCTTCTGCGATATGGGGACGGCCACTGGCCAGCATGTTGCCCCAGGTCGGCGCTGGCGGCGGCACACCAAGACCAAGGAAGCTGAGTGCACTCTCAGTCAGCAGGACCGATCCGAACATGGAGGTTGCCAGCACGATCACCGGACCAAGGCAGTTCGGCACGATGTGGCGGAACATGGTATAGGCGGCCGAATTGCCCATGATGCGGGACGCTTCGATAAATTCCCGCTCACGCAGCGACAGCACCGAGCCACGCACAACGCGAACCATGGACGGCGTATAGGCAATGCCGAGCGCCAGGATGATGCCGTACATATTGGCGCCGGTAATCGACAGCAGCGCCAGCGCCAGCAACATGCTGGGAAACGCCAGCAGCGCATCGTTGAATGCCATGATGACGCGGTCCGTCCAGCCACGGGCATAACCCGCCAGAACACCAAACGACACGCCGGCCAGAACTGCAATGCATACTGTCACAAGGCTGATCGACACACTGGTACCTGCCGCCGTCATCAGTCGGGACAGCACGTCACGACCGAATTCATCGGTCCCAAGCCAGTGGGTAGCATCCGGCGCCTGCAACTTGGAGCGCAGATCGATGCGCATCGGATCGAAAGGTGTCCAGATGCGTCCGGCAAGCGCCGCCCCGAAAAAACAGGCGAGAAGAGCGCCGCCAAGGATACGGTTTCGTTGATGGCGTTTCATTCTGCAGTCACTCTCGGATCGAACAGGGGATAGAGCAGGTCAACCAGCAAATTGACGAGCAGGTAGGTGACAGCCACAAACAGCAGGCATCCCTGCACCACAGCGTAATCACGGGCGTAAATGGAATCGACGATCAGTCGGCCGAGGCCCGGAATGGTGAACACGGTTTCCACCACCGCAACACCGCCAAGAAGGTTGCCGAGAATAAGACCGATCAGCGTCCAGGTCGGGCCAAAAGCATTGCGTGCCGCGTGGCGCAGAAGCACAGCCGCCTCACCCAAACCCTTGGCGCGGGCATGGGTAATGTAATCCAGCCGCAAGACATCAAGCGTCGAGGCACGGGCCATACGAACGATAATGCCTACTTCATGGAGCACCAGCGTTGCCACTGGCATGATCAGGTAGATCAATCCGGCAATCGGGTCGTCAGTAACCGAGACATAACCCAGCACCGGTAACCAGCCGAGTTTGAGGCCGAAGCCGAGCAGGATCATCAATCCCAACCAGAAGGTCGGGACTGAAAGCAGCAAAGTGGACATGGCAACAATAGCAAGATCAAGTCCGCCATTCTGTTTCCATGCCGCTGCCATGCCGAGTGGCACGGCAATGAGTACGGAAAGACCAACTGCAATCAGCACCATCCACGCACTGGTCGAAAAACGCTGCAACACAAGATCAAGCACCGGTTGGCCATTCAGCACAGAGTGGCCGAGGTCACCTTGCACGACATTGCCGAGCCAGATGACAAATTGCAGCGGCACGGGTTTATCCAGTCCCATCGTCTTGCGGGCGGCGGCCAGCGCATCTGCATCGGCGAGATCGCCGAGCATCAGGCTGGCCGGGTCGCCGGGTATCAGGCGGATGAGGCCAAACACCGCCACCGAAACGATGAACAGGGTGGGGACAGCCGACAATAATCGGCTCAGGGCAAATTTCAGCATGGTCAGTATCCGCCAGTCATTCTCACTGGGTTTTCTCGACACCCCAGAAGCGGGCGAAGCCCTGCCAGGTGCGATACCCCTTCACCTTCGGGCCGGACACGCCGACATCGAGGCCGTTGGCCAGCATCACCAGGGGCGCCTGCTCCAGAAAACGGGCATGCAGGTCATCGAAGATTGCCTGACGTTTTGCCTGATCGGTTTCCTGCAGCGCCTGATTGACGAGTTTGCTGACATCAGCATCATCCCAGACAGCATTGGCTTTTTTGGCTTTCGAACCGACAACCGTCTGATAGGCGAGCGCCGGATCAGTGCGGTTGGAATAATTGAATGCCATGATCTGGTATTTGCCGCTGTTGAAGCGGTCGAGTTGGCTTGCCCACTCAAGAACTTCGATTTCCGCATTGATACCGGCAGACTGCAACATGGCCTGCGCGATGATTGCGGTATCGTAGTTGATGGCCGAACGACGGTTGGTGAGAATATTGATCTTCTCGCCCTTGTAGCCTGCCTTGTCGAGCAAGGCTTTCACCGCAGTTGGGTCATAGGTGTACCCCTTGTCCTGTGCCGCCGTATGATAAAGCGAGCCGGATGCAACGAGCGAATTGTTGGGGACACCCAGCCCGTAGGTTACGGAATCAACGATCTGCGGCGTATCCAGCGCGGCAATGACAGCTTGACGCATTTCAACCTTGGACATCAATGGATCAGCCGTCTGGAACAGCATGGTCACGAGGCCACCGTGAGGAGCCGCAACAATGTTGAAGTCCTTTTCGTCCTTCAACTTTGCGGCCTCGCCCGGCGGCAGGTAGGGCAGCACATCAAGAGCGCCACTTTTGAGACCGGCCACCGCCGTTGCGGTGTCTGGCACCACAACATACTTCACCTCATCCACAAGGACTTCCTTGCGTCCGCCGTAACCATCGGGCTGCTCTCCTGAAATGGAGTAGTCAGCGAACTTCTTCAGTGTCAGCCCCTGCCCGCGCTTCCATTCGCCGAATTCAAATGGGCCGGTGGCGATTGGCGCCTTCCATTTACCGTCATCTCCGAATGACGCACGGTGGACGATACCTGTAGAACCACACTGCGCCTGCGCCATATAGTTCAGGAACATCGCATCGGGACGATCGAGCGTTACGACAACCGTGTTGTCCTTCGCTTCGATTGTTTCTACCTTGGCGTCACGGCTGCCGTCAAAGAATGTCTTGCAGCTGAATTCCGGATCACGAATGAGTTTTTCAAGGCTCCACTGCACATCGGCAGCGGTCATCGTCTCACCATTGTGAAATTTCACGCCGTCACGCAGCGTAAATGTATAGGTTTTGCCATCGTCGGATACCGTCCATGCCTTGGCCAGCATTGGGTGGATTTCGCCCTTATCACCCGCCGCAACCAGTCCTTCAACCACGTTGAGCATGACAGAATCCGTGCCAGCATCGCGGTTTATACCCGGTTGGGAGCTTCGGATATCAGCGGTAATCTGCACGTTCAGTGTGTTGGCTACAGCAAGTGCGGGGATAGCTAGGGCCACAGATGCAAATAATGCACGCAAGGCCGGTTTCGACAGTGACATAAGTTCGCCCTCTTGTTTTATGTTGATGCAAAAAACATTTCATATGTAAAAATCATAGTCAAGCATGTTTCGATGTGCATTATGAAAACATGTTCGAACCACCCAAATTACGCCATTCCGCAACTCTCGCGGCGGCCCTATGGAGGAAAAACTGAAACTGGATGCAATAGACCTGCGCATTATCGAGGCCATGAAGCGCAATGGGCGCCTGACCAAGCAGGCGCTGGCGGAGGCCGTTGGCCTGTCGGCCACCCCTGCCTGGGCGCGATTGAAACGGCTTGAGGCACAAGGCGTGATCACCGGCTATCACGCCCGCATATCGAGGGCGGAACAACCACTGCCCGTTCGGGTGCTGATGGAAGTAACACTGGCCAGCCATCGCCATGCGGATTTCAAACGCTTCGAGAGCGCTGTCAGTGACATAGCGGAAATTGTGTCCTGCTGGTCAGTGGGCGGTGGCGTCGATTATTTCCTGACCGTGGAAACCACTGATATCGACAGTTATCAACGCCTCGTCGACCGAATGCTGGCCATGGAAATCGGTATTCAGCGCTACTTTACCTATATCGTGACCCGGGCTGTGAAAGACCGAATGGACTAAATTCAATCCAGGATCAGACCGGACGGGCTGCGCAGCAGCTCTCTTTGGCCCGATCATGTCGCCGTGTTCTGCAATACTCGCTGTATTCAATAACAGCCAAGGACAGAACACATGAGCGAGGCCCGGATGAGTCGCCACGAAAGGCGGCATGCCGCACTCGACAGCCTGGATGATCCGGGCCTGCTGCGCGAGCTTTCCTACTCCGGCGGGCGCTGGATCGCTGGACCTGCCGATTTTGCAGTCAATGACCCGGCAAGCGGTCTGCCGGTGGCACGGGTCACTGCCGTCGGTGTGGACGACGTTCGCGAGACCGTCGCGGCAGCCGCGGCTGCATTTCCCGTCTGGCAGGCATTGTTGCCGGAACAGCGTGGCACCCTATTGCGTCGCTGGGCAGAGCTTATCCGCGAACACCGCGAGGATCTGGCGCGGATCATGGTGCTTGAACAGGGCAAGCCGTTCAATGAAGCACTAGGAGAACAGGATTACGCCGCCTCGTTCCCGGAATGGTATGCAGAAGAGGGCAAACGCCTCAACACGGAGAGCGTAACGTCGCATCTTCCTGGCGCGGAGATGATTGTCCGCAGGGAAGCGATTGGCGTTGCCGCATTGGTGACGCCGTGGAACTTTCCTTCCGCGATGCTGACACGTAAGGCAGCTGCCGCACTGGCAGCGGGTTGCACGGTCGTCGCCCATCCCTCCGGAGAAACACCGCTTTCTGCGTTGGCCTTGGTGGAACTCGCCGAGCGCGCCGGCATTCCCTCGGGTGTCTTGAATGTACTGACCGGCGATTCCAAAGAAATCGTAGGAGCACTGTGTGATGACAATCGTGTCCGCGCACTGAGTTTTACGGGATCAACCACCGTCGGAAAACTGATTGCCGCACGGTGTGTACCCTCGATGAAACGGTTGGTCATGGAACTGGGTGGCCATGCACCTCTGATTGTTTTTGAAGATGCAGACGTATCGCGTGCAGTCGACATCGCCATGGACGCAAAATTTGCGACCTCCGGCCAGGATTGCCTCGCGGCAAACCGCATCTTCGTGCATCGCTCGATCTACGAACAGTTTCTGACGCAATTCACCAAACGTATTGCCGCCCTTCGCGTAGGCAACGGACTGGATCAGGCAACGGAGATCGGTCCGCTGATGCATCAGCGGGCAATAGACAGCGTTGAAAACCAGGTGAAGGATGCAATGGCCCATGGTGCACGCTGCCTGACCGGCGGAAAACGTCACCCGGCCGGATCACTGTTTTACACCCCTACTTTGCTTGCCGACGTGCCGGATGACGCACTTATCATGCACCAGGAGACATTCGGCCCTGTGGCCGCAGTCAACGCATTCGACAGCGAAGAAGAGGTCATCAGACGCGCCAATAATACCGATTACGGCCTTGTCGCCTATGTGCTGACGGAAAACGGCGCGCGCCAGTGGCGCATGGGACGCGCACTGCAATTTGGCATGGTTGCCATCAACCGCATCAAAATCACCGGCGGCCCGGTGCCATTCGGCGGCTGGAAACAGTCCGGGGTGGGGCGTGAGGGCTCACGCCACGGCATCGAGGCATTCACTGAACTCAAATATCTGTGCATCGACACCCCCGCTGACCGCGGGATGGAAAGGAACTACGCATGAACGACCATCGCAACGATCTTAACGCTTGGGACCGCAATCACTTTTTCCACCCCTCGACGGCCATGGGCGCCCATGCACGCGGTGAAAGCCCCATTCGCACCATCGCCAGCGGCGAAGGCGTCTACATTACCGACACCAATGGTCGCCGCAGCCTTGACGCCTTCGGCGGTCTCTACTGCGTGAATGTCGGTTACGGCCGCCAGAAAATTGCCGACGCCATTGCCGAACAGGCGCGGTCACTGGCTTACTATCACGCCTATGTCGGTCATGGCACCGAAGCGTCAGTAACACTGGCGCGGATGATCATTGAACGGGCACCGCGCAATATGAGCCGCGTCTATTTCGGCCTTTCCGGGTCCGATGCCAACGAGACCAACATCAAGTTGATCTGGTATTACAACAACGTACTCGGTCGTCCGGAAAAGAAGAAGATCATTTCGCGTTGGCGCGGTTACCACGGTTCTGGCATCATGACCGGCAGCCTGACTGGCCTTGAAGCGTTCCAGAAGGCTTTCGACCTGCCTCGCGCGCCGATCCTGCATACCGAAGCACCCTATTTCTTCCGCCGCGAAGACCGCAGCATGGATGAAGCCCAGTTTTCGGCACACTGCGCAAACAAGCTGGAAGAGCTTATTCTGGCCGAAGGTCCCGATACGATTGCCGCATTCGTGGGAGAGCCAATTCTCGGTACCGGCGGCATCGTGCCACCGCCACAGGGTTACTGGCAGGCCATTCAGGCCGTTTTGCGCAAATATGATATCTTGCTGGTTGCCGATGAAGTCATCACCGGTTTTGGGCGCTTGGGCAGCATGTTCGGCTCAGATCATTACGGCATGGAACCGGACCTGATCACCATCGCCAAGGGGCTGACCTCTGCCTATGCACCGCTTTCCGGCAGTATCGTCAGCGAAAAAATGTGGAATGTTCTGGTTCAGGGTTCCGATCAGCTCGGGCCTATCGGCCATGGCTGGACATACTCTGCCCACCCCGTCTGCGCCGCAGCTGGTGTCGCCAATCTAGAGCTGATCGACGAATTGGGTCTGCTAGAGAACGCTCGCGTTACCGGCGCATGGTTCCACGAGGCACTGGCACAGGCCGTTGGCGGCCACGCCAATGTCGGTGATGTGCGTGGTGACGGCCTGATGGCCGCCGTGGAACTGGTGGAAGATCGCGATGATCGCCGTTTCTTTGATCCATCAAAGAAAGTGGGCGCCTCCATCGTGGCGGCCATGCTGGAGCGAGGCATCATTGCGCGCGCCATGCCGCAGGGCGACATCATCGGCTTTGCGCCGCCGCTGTGCCTGACACGTGAAGAGGCAGAAGAGATTGTTTCGGTCACCGCCGACGCCGTCAGACAGGTGCTGGGATAAATGCGCCAGCCAATCCATTTCCATATCAGGGATACCGTCGCATGACAAAAAATTCCGGACATAAATCAGCCGTCTGGCTCTCCGGGCCGAACATCGCAGCTGCAGAAATTGCTGCCTCCATCGGCTACACCGCCGTCGTGCTCGATATCGAGCACGGCAATTTTGACCTCGACACACTTGAACGGTTCATTCCGGTTCTCAAGGGTTTGGGACTGGAGGTCCTGGCCAAGGTATTGGCGCCTGAGCGTGGTCCCATCCAGCAGGCGCTGGATTTCGGCGCAGATGCCGTGGTCATTCCCCACATTCTTGATGCTGCCCATGCAGAGAAAACATGTGCCTTTGCAAAGTTCCCGCCGCATGGCGAGCGCAGCTTTGCCGGAGGTCGAACCGTGGCCTATGGCAGTCCCGATGACCAATGGTTCATCGATCAGGATCGCAAGACCAGGTGTTACCCAATGATCGAACACGCCAGCGCATTGAGAGATATCGAACACATCCTGTCACTCGACACAGTGGACGGCGTTTTTATTGGTCCGAGCGATCTCTGCCTGCGGCGCGGCCGCGGATCCTACAAACGCAGCGAGGCCGATTTTGCCGATCTGAAAGCGATTGCCGATGCAGCTAAGGCCGCTGGCAAACACTGGCTGCTACCAGCCTGGAGTGTCTCCGAAAAGCAATTCGCCCTAGAAAATAATGCCCACACACTTGTGTTGACCATGGAGCATGGTGCCATCGCACTTGGTTTTCGTGACGCCTGGAACACCACCGCGCAACTTCTCTCGCCAGCGCACTGACAAAGGAAATAGCGACATGAAAATCTCACTGATCCAGATGAATTCGCAAAACGACAAGGCGGCGAACCTGCAAACCGCGGCGAAGCTTATTGAGACCGCCATCCGCGATGAAAAACCTCAACTCGTCGTCTTGCCGGAATATTTTGCATTTTTGGATGATGACAGAAACGCCATGCACGCCAGTGCTGAAATATTTCCCGGTGGCGAGACTTGGTTCTTTCTCTCAGAAACCGCAGCGCGACATGGCGTAACCTTGCATGCGGGATCGATCGTCGAAAAGGATGGAGAGGATTTCTACAATACGTCACTGGTGTTCGGACCAGACGGAAAACAGATAGCACGATACCGCAAGATCCATCTTTTTGATGTCGAAACGCCTGAAGGCATTGTCTACCGCGAGTCTGACTCCATCCGTCGCGGTGAGGATGTCGTCACCTACAAGGTGGGAGATATCACCGTTGGCTGCGGCATTTGCTACGATATCCGTTTTCCCGAGCTGTTTCAGCGGTTGCGTGACCTTGGCTCCGAAATCATTGTCCTGCCTGCCGCATTTACGCTCTCGACCGGCAAGGACCACTGGGAAATTCTGGCACGAGCGCGCGCCATTGAAACGCAGACATATTTTGTGGCTGTTGGACAAACCGGCACTCATGCCGGTGGTAGGAAGGCATGTTACGGCCACTCGATGGTGGTCAATCCTTGGGGTCACATGATTGCGCAGAGCCCGGATTTGGTAACCGCCATTACGGCGCGGATTGACCTACCATACATAAAGTCCGTCCGGCAAAACCTGCCAGTTGCCAACCATTGCGTGATGCGTTCAAGACCGGGCGCGACCCAGGCCTAAAGGCTGGTTTCGCGACGCGTAAACAAACGGCGTTCCGCTCTCGCGGGCGGAGCGTCATTTTTGATATCTGCAATAAAGCACTAAATCGACGTTAGGTCCGGCACACTTGAAACCTGCTGGATGACCTGCCGCAGGTTCTCGACAAACAGGCTGGCAAGCGCACTTGGTGTTCTTTCACTGCCAATCAGCATCAATTGCTGCGTGTGATGCGCGAGTTCATGGATCGGAATATAGACTAGCCTCCCCTGCCTTAGCTCATATTCGATATCGAATGGCGTCAGGAAAGTAATACCCTCGTCCGACAGGGCCGTGTGCCGCATGACCTCAATCGAGTTGGTTTCGACCGCGAACTGCGGCTCCAGCTTCATTTTGCTAAACAGCCTGTCGAGATGCGGCCGGATAGCCATGGTCATATCCGCAACGATCAGACGGTAACCGATGCAATCACTGATCCGAATGCTGGACCGCGACGCCAGCGGATGATCCGGCGCCATGACAGCGCCCAGACGGCCGATTGCTACATCAAGAACGCGGATGTTGGGTCTGGATGGAAAGTCGAATCCGATACCGATATGTGCCTCACCATTTTCCACGCTGTCCATGATGTCATCACCAGTCGGCAGCAGCCGAAGCTGGAGTTTGACGCGCGGATTACGCTTCTGGAAATGCGCAACAGCACGCGGCACCAGGTTGGCGGCAAGGCCGCTCATAACCGCGACCGTAATTTCACCCCGTCTTAAGCCTTTCAGCTCCTCGATCTGCGACTGGACGCGCTCCATGTCCTTCAACGTCGCACGGATATGTCTAATGAGAATTTCACCCGCCGCCGTCAGCAACAGCTTGCGGGTCGTGCGCTGAAAAATCGGCGTTCCGAGCTCCTCTTCGAACGCAAGAATCTGCCGGCTAACTGCGGACGGCGCGACATTGAGCTTTTCGGCGGCCTTACGGATCGAGCCTGAACGGGCCACTTCATCGAAATAGCTGAGCAATCTGGCGTGCAGCATAACGTCAAATCCATGTTGCCCAAAAGGCAACGCAAACAACACAATTAAGCGCTTTTAATTCATTTTATCCTTGCTAACAATGTCTATGCGCCTGAAAAAACGCCACGCCTACAAACTAGGCAAATACCATAGGAAGCGAATATGAAAACCTTTTCTTTTGAAAATGCGACAAGTGCCGAGGCGTTCCAGATCTCGCCGACGGATACCAACTACTTCGCCATCCTGTTCGACCCGAAATCCGCACCAACCGACAACATCTTCGTCGTCGAAATCTTCAATGTCGGTGGCGCAACGCCTCCCAACAGCCACTCAGATGCGCATGAATTTTTCTACGTGCTGCAAGGTGAAGGCACCGCCGCAAGCGACGGCGACGAAATGCCGATCAAAAAAGGTGATGCATTGTTGCTCAACCCCGGCAGCGTCCACATTGTCAAAAACACGGGCACATCAAAGCTTTACACACTGACCGTGATGACGCCGAACCAGGATTTTTCCGAACTTATCCGCAGCGGCCAGCGCATCAGCCTCGACGAAGAAGACCTTCGCGTTCTGCAGGGGCTTTGATCAATGGACACTATGGCAACCCAGCCGCACCTCAATCCCCTCGGCCCATCAGCCCGCAATGAATGGCGGGTTTCAGCTGACACGGTCAACATGATCCGTGTACCGGTCAGCGCACGTCCAGTCTCGGTACAGGACCGTAACCGCACCATCACATTCGACGCGGCCCGCACCGCGGTCATCGTCATCGATATGCAGAACGACTTCTGCCATCCCGACGGCTGGCTTGCCCATATTGGCGTAGACGTTACCCCTGCACGTGCGCCGATAGAGCCATTAAAAGCGCTTTTACCAGTGCTGCGCAAATCCGACGTCCCCGTGATCTGGGTGAACTGGGGCAACAGGGCGGACCGCGCCAACCTCTCGCCCGGCGTGCTGCATGTCTACAATTCGGACGGCGTCAGCATCGGCATCGGCGACAAGTTGCCATCACGCAACGCGGGGGTTCTTCAGGTCGGAAGCTGGGCTGCACAGGTCGTTGATGAACTGGCTATCGAGCCGGATGATATCTGTGTCGACAAATACAGCATGTCCGGTTTTCATGACACGGTTTTGGAAAGCATCCTACGCAATCTCGGCGTTACAACCTTGCTGTTTGCTGGCGTGAATGCGGACCAATGTGTTCTGTGCACACTACAGGACGGAAACTTCCGGGGTTTCGACTGCATCATGCTGGAAGATTGTTCGGCCACGACATCACCGACCTTCTGCATGGATGCTACCCTCTACAATGTGCGCCAGTGCTTCGGTTTTGTCTGCGGTTCCAACGAAATTCGGGAGCAGCTGGCATGACGACGAACATCACTCCGTCAAGCGCAGCCGTATTGCCCGTCAACCTGCCCGACGTCATCGCCGAAGTCACCGTTTTGTGTGACGCCTATGAGGTGGCATTGATGGCGAATGATCTGGACACGCTTGACGCGCTTTTCTGGTCTGCCAGCGAAACGCTACGCTACGGCATTGCCGAAAATCTCTACGGCATAGAAGAAATCCGCGCCTACCGTGTCGGGCGTACTGGCGGCTCGCCTCAACGGGACGTCCTTCGCCGCGTCATCACGACCCACGGAACCGATGTCGCGACCTGTAATCTCGAATTTATCAGGCCTGCAACCGGCACCCGAGGGCGCCAGAGCCAGACCTGGATACGTACCGTCGACGGCTGGAAAATTGCCGCCGCTCACGTCTCACTCATCAACGCCGACCGTTAAGCCGCAGGAGGCCGGAATGTCTGATATTCATGCCTTCATTTCAGATCTTGGCGATATTCCCGCAACAACAGATCCACGCACCATCCGGACAAAAAGCCGCGATCACTATTCGCTTAGCCCGCTCTTGCAAAAGACACTGGCGGGATTGCAGGCGGAACTGGTGGTGTCGCCCCGCACCAAGGATGAGGTTCTGACTGTTGCCAAAGCCGCCCACAAACACCGCATATCACTGACACCACGTGGTGCGGGAACTGCAAATTATGGTCAGAGTGTTCCCCTTCGTGGCGGTGCCATGCTGGACCTTTCCGGGCTGAGCGGCATCGTATCCATTCGCGATGGTGCGGTGCGGGCACGTGCGGGAACAAAGATCGAGGATATCGAGGCCGCAGTTCAGGAAACGGGACAGGAACTGCGTTTCTTCCCGACCACCAGACGACAGGCAACGATTGGCGGTTTCATCGCAGGCGGCACGGGCGGTGTGGGTTCTATCACCTGGGGCGTTCTGCGTGACCGGGGCAACATCATCGCACTGGAAGCCTGTTCCGTAGAAGCGGAGCCGCAACTGGTGGAACTACGCGGCAAGGAGACCCGTCTTCTGCAGCATGGCTACGGCACCAACGGCATCATTACCGAAGTCGAATTTGCGCTGGCACCGGCCCGCAAATGGGTTGAGATCCTGGTCGGTTTCAACGACTACCCGACAGCCATACGTCACGCACTGGCAATCGGTTACGAGACCGGGCTCGTCAAAAAACTGGCCTCGGCTTACGAGTGGCCAATCGGTCAGTGGCTTACCCCTTTCGCACCCTTTGTGCCGCAAGGACAGTCCGTGGTCATGGCAATGATCGATGCCTCCTCGATGGAGCTTTACCACGAGATGGTCAGCGAGGCTGGTGGCACGATACTGACCGAGGCACCTGAAGCCCAAGGCCCCTATGGCAGGCCAATGCATGAATTTGCCTTTGGTCACACAACGCTTCAAGTCCAGAAAACCGTGCCGACGGTCACAGAGGTTGAGGGATTTTTCCGCTCAAGCGACCTCGAGGGTCAGGTTTTGCGGGTTTATGAGCGCATCCGTCACACCGGCCCCCTGCGGCTGGAGGTTCGCCGCTGGGAAGGCGATCTCGTTTGCTCCGGCTCAACCTTCATCACGTTCGAAAAGGAAGAAGAGGTCGACGATGTCGTGCGGATGATGCGCGAAGAGGGAATTCGCGTCGCCAATCCCCATGCCTCAAACGTGCGTGGCGTCGGGAAAAAGGAAATCGGCCCGGCCGACATCGCCTTCAAGAAACGCATGGATCCCGAAGGCCTGCTCAATCCGGGCCGTTTCGAGATTGATGAAACCAAGGATGCCGTCATCGATAAATTTTTGAAAACCGATGGCTGGCTGGAAGCCAAAACCGCCTGATCGCATACCCCAAAACAACAATGAGGGAACAATGGAAATGAAGATAGGCAATTACCTGAAATCCTCCATCGCGGCCCTGGCCGTGTTTGCAGGCCTCGCCGCTCCCGCAGCCGCCAACGAACCAGTCACCTTTCAGTTAAGCTGGAAAGCCCAGCCGGAATTTGCAGGTTTCTATGAAGCCCTTGAAAAAGGCTATTATGCCGCCTGTGGAATCGACATGACGTTGCGCGAAGGCGCACCAGGTATCGATCCAACCCAGCTTCTGACAACAGGCGCGGTCGATGTGGCCCTGCTGCCGCAGAATGATGGTGTTTTGCGCATGAATTCGGTCGGCTTCCCGGCCAAGGCCGTGATGGCGTCGATGCAGAAATTCCTGACGGTGATGCTGTACCACGACGAATCCGGCATTAAGAAGCCTGAAGACATCAAGGACAAACCTGTCTTGATTTCGCAGAGCAACCGCACGACTTTCTGGCCATTCCTGAAATCCAAATATGGCTACACCGACGATCAGCTGCGCACTTACACTGGCCAGATAGCAACCTGGATGTCGGACAAAACCTCCATCCAGCAGGGTGTCGTGACGCAGGAACCGTTCCGCATCAAGGCTGAGACCGGCAAGCTGCCATCCTACTTCCTGCTGTCGGACATGGGTTACAACCCCTACACCGTGATCGTCGTGGTCTCGCAGAAGATGATCGATGAGAAGCCTGAGGTCGTGCAGTGCCTGGTTGACGGCTCTCGCAAGGGCTGGGTCGATTTCCTGAAAGACCCGTCGGTCGCTTTTGCTGCCATCAACAAGCTCAATCCCCAGATCACCAAAGAGCTGATGGATTACAGCCACGAGATGATGACGGCCAATAACCTGGTCGAGAACGACGACACCGCCAAACACGGTATCGGCTGGATCTCAGCCGAGCGATGGAAGTCTCACTATGAGATGCTGGTCGCTAACGGCCTGTTTGCTGCGGACTTCGACTACGCGAGTGCCTTTACGACACAGTTTCTCGAAAAGCCGATGAACTAACAACGACGTCGAGGGCGGGCGCTTGCCGCCCCTCTCACAACACTTCGCATAATAACCGGGAATATGAGTATGAAACTGAAATCGCATTGGTGGTGGGATCTGACGGCGCGTGACTTTGCAACGCTGGACATGAGCAAGATCGTGGCCGTTCTACCGGTTGGCGCCGTCGAACAACACGGACCGCATCTACCCGTCCGAGTGGACGCCGCCATCAACAATGGCATCATGGAACACGCGGTCGCCAAGATGGCACCCGATTTTCCAGCCCTTATCCTACCAACCATGAGTGTTGGCAAATCCAACGAACATTCTGCCTTCCCCGGAACATTGACACTGTCTGCCGAAACGCTCGGCCGTCTCTGGTACGAAGTCTGCGAAAGCGCCTACCGCGCTGGTGTGCGCAAAGTGCTGTTCGTCAATTCGCATGGTGGCCAGCCGCAGGTCATGGAAATCGTCTGCCGCCAATTGCGGGTCAATCTCGGCATGTTCGCCGTTTCATCGCAGTGGTCGCGCTTCACCGACCTGAGCGACCTTTTCGATGGCGAAGAACGCAAACACGGCATTCATGCCGGCGAAGTCGAAACCAGCGTCCTTCGTTACCTGCACCCGGAACTCGTCGACATGCAGTATGCCGAGGATTTCGTACCGCTCTCCAAGCAGCTCGAAAAAGAATACGACATGCTGATGACCGAAGGCGGTGCAGTCGGTTTCGGCTGGCAGTCGCAGGATATTCACCCATCCGGCGCTTGCGGCAATGCCGCCGCAGCCGACGCGGAGCGCGGCCGCATCACCGTCGAGCGGGCGTCTGACCGACTGATCAAGCTGATCGGCGAAATTGCCCACTACCCACTCGATCGCATCACATCCGAGACAATGTACACGAAGGGGAAATGAGCCAATGACCTCATACCCGCTGACCGAGTTCGCCGCCGCCATTGAGGGTGTCGAATTGACGATGGACCCGCGCCGCATTCGCGTCAAAAGCCGTGACCGCTACGCCGTCAGCCCGCTGCTGCGCACCATGCTGGAAGGCAAGCAGGCCGATGTAGTCGTCACGCCGAAAACCATTGAGGAGTTGAAGCGGGTCGTCTCGGCAGCGGTCCGTTATCGCATCCCCATCACCGAACGAGGTGGCGGGTCTGCCAATTACGGCCAGAGCGTGCCGCTGCGGGGCGGCATCCTGCTCGACATGAGCGTCTATGCCGGCATGGTCGAGCTAGCTCCCGGCATGGCCCGCGCTAAGGCAGGCACACTGGTCATCGACATTGACAAGGCAGCCCGCGAGATCGGCTGGGAGTTGCGCGTCCACCCGACAACAGCTCGCATTGCTACCATCGCCGGCCACATCGCTGGCGGTACCGGCGGGCCGGGTTCGGTCGTCTACGGCATCCTGCGTGATCGCGGCAATATTGCCGGCGCGCAGGTGCTGACAATGGAGGAAGAACCACGCTTGATCGAACTGCGTGGGCCAGACGCGCAGCTCATTCACCATACCTATGGCGCAACCGGCATCATCACCGAAGTCGAGATGCCACTTGCTCCGGCATGGCCTTGGATCGAAGCAATTGTTGCTTTCCCGGAATACATGCAGGCGGTGCGTTTTGGCGTGACGCTTGCCAATGAAGCGGGCATCAACCGCAAGGTCGTTTCGGTTCAGGAATGGCCAACACCAAAGCTGATCCGGCAATTTGCCGATATCGTGCCCGAAGGTCATTCGATCTGCTCGACCATGATCGCAAAAGACAATTGGGAGGATTTCGAGGCCTGTGTCGCCTCCTTCGGTGGCACCATCGTTTCGTCCGCGCCAGAAGGCAAAGGTCCCTATGGCGGGCCGATCTGGGAATTCGTGTTCGGCCACGCGCTGTTCCAGATTCAAAAGACCGAGCCCGGCCGTTCCGTCGTCGAAGGCTTCTTCCGCGATGCCGATCTGGTGGGACTTGTGCAGCGGGTGCACGACAAGGTCAGCCATTATGGCCCGATGCGCATGGAAATCCTGCGCGTTGGTGGTCAGGTGGTTGGCTCCGGCTCGCCCTATTTCGTTTACGAAAGCCCGGAACAGATGGCCACCATGGTGCGGCTGATGCAGGAGGCCGGAGCCGTGGTCTCCAACTCACATACCTCCAATGTGCGCGCCGTCGGCAAAAAGGAAATCACCGAACGCGAGATCGCCTTCAAACGTCAGGTCGATCCTTACAATCTGCTCAATCCAGGCCGCTTCGAAATCGACGACAAGGCCGATGAAAAATTCGCCATCGAACTTCCAACAGACAAATGGGATCGGCGTCAGGCATGAACGACATTTCAAACACCAAAGACCTCACTGGCAGGCTTGCCGTTTTGCCTCCGGAAACGCAGTCGATGCATTTGAGTGACGGCATAAGGCTTGATGCAGATATCTACCGTCCGGTTGGCCCCGGCCCTTACCCGGTGCTTCTTCAGCGGCAAGCCTATGGCCGTCGCATCGCATGCACCATCTGTTACGCGCATCCGGCCTGGTATGCGTCGCATGGTTATATCGTTGTGGTCCAGGACATCCGTGGTCGCGGCACGTCGGAAGGTGTGTTCCGTCCCGGCGAAAACGATATCGAGGATGGTGCGCAAGCGGTTGAATGGGCTGCAGCACTGGAAGGATCGACCGGCGATGTCGGCATGTATGGTTTTTCCTATCAGTCCTACAACCAGCTCCTTGCCGCCGCTGGCAACAGCCCGTCGCTAAAGGCCATCGCACCGGCCATGGGTCCATGGGATGCAGGTTCCACCTGGGCCTATGAAAACGGCGCGCTGCGGATGAAACAGATGGTCGGCTGGGGCATTCAGATCACCGCCGAAGCGGCACGCCGTGCCGGTGACGACGAAGCCTACGCGGCACTGATGGCTGTATCCGCCAACCTACCGGTTAACGGTCCAATTGCCGCAAAGCCCGAAATTCTGGCAAAATACCGCGATTACTCTCATGTCATGGACTGGCTTGAAACACCTGCGGACTCCGATTTTTGGGCCAAAATTTCCCCTTCAACCCATGCCGAAAAAATCAAGGCCCGCAAACTCCCCGTGCTGGTCATTGGCGGTTGGTTTGACACACATCTGGCCAGCACGATCAAAGCGTGGAAAGAGCTTTCGCACGGCGATGACGGCATATCACGGTTGATCATCGGCCCCTGGGTCCATTTCCCTTGGGTCAGCAAGGTCGGCACTGTCGACTTCGGGCCTGCGGCGGAGCGAGACACCGACATGGAGCATATCCGATTCTTCGATCAGGCTCTCAAACATAAGCCAACTACCGAAATCACCAGCAAGCCAATCTCATTCTTCGACATGGGCACAAAATCCTGGCGCGACCTGGAAAGCTGGCCTGAGGATGAGCAGACCTTCTACCTTGGCAGCACCGGACGTGCGGCGATCCGCGCCGATGACGGCACGTTGAGCGAACAGCAAGGTCTATTGGATGCCAGCGATTACATCGTACACGATCCTTGGCGCCCAGCTCCTGTAAGCGGTGGCTGTTACGGCGTACCGGCCGGCCCTGTCGACCGCCGCATCACTGACGAGCGCGGTGATGTTCTGACATTCACGACCGCGCCGTTGCAATCCAGCCTGACCTTGGCCGGAGAACCGGTGATCGAGATATCCGCGACCTCAGATTGCCCGAGTTTCGATCTGTCCTGCGTTCTCTCCGCAGTCACAAAGGACGGTAGGGTCCTGCAGATTTCGAGCGGTTATGCACATTATAGAGACGCTGGCGAGGGAACCTACACCCTGCCTCTGACAACAACGTGTTCGACCATTCTGGCGGGTGAACAGTTGCGACTATCCATTGCAGCCTCCGATTACCCCGCCCATCCGGTCAATCCCGGCACCGGTGAAGACCCGGTATCCACCCCAAAAACAAAGGCGGTGGTTACGACGATTTGCGTGTCACATGGCCCGTCGCATAGCTCAACCCTGCGTCTGCCCATCGCCAAACTTTCGGGAGTGCCGTCTTGACCGATCTTGCTGTGAGCTCTTCCAATCCAACCCCGGTCAAATGGCGCAGGGCGGCGGCCGAGACTGCTGCTCCAGCTCTCGGCGGTGTTATTTTCCTCATTGCATGGGAAGCACTGGTCACCCATTTTCAGGTGTCGCGTTTTATCCTGCCACCACCGTCGGCAATTATCGTCAAGATGGTCGATGAGTTCCCCTCGCTGTTGAGCGCTCTTGGGTTCACTGCATCGATCACCGTCTGCGCCTTTGTCGCCGCACTCGTATCCGGCGTAACCCTGGGCGTGCTTCTGACCCAGAACAAGCAGGTGGAACGTATCCTGTGGCCCTATGCCGTTGCCCTGCAGGTGACCCCCATGGTGGCGATTGCTCCGCTCGTGGTAATCTGGGTTGGCCTGAACCGGGTATGGCTTGGACTGATGATCCTTGCCTGGATCGTGGCTTTCTTTCCCATGCTGTCCAACACCGCAGTCGGCATGAAATCTGCCGATCACGGCCTGCGCAACGTCTTCAGCCTCTACAAGGCAACCCGCTGGCAGCGTTTTCGCTACCTGCAACTGCCATCCGCACTTCCCTTCATACTGGCAGGGGCGCGGATATCCTCCGGTCTTTCAGTCATTGGTGCCGTGGTTGCCGAATTTGTTGCTGGCGCTGGTAATGCCACAGGCCTTGCCTGGACCATCGTTGAAAGCGGCGCGATGCTGGATGTCGCCCGCATGTTCGCGGCACTTTTCATGCTCTCCGCCTTTGGTCTGACGATCTGGTTCATCATGGCCAAGGTGCAACATGCTTTGCTCAGCCGGTGGCATGAGAGCGAACTGGTGCAGGAGGGTTGATGATGAACGCAGGAAACACCGCTATGCTCGACATTGCCTCGACACAGGTAAAACCAATCGTGCGCCTCAGCGGCGTCGACAAGATTTATGGCAATGGCACGGTTGCTCTTCGCGACCTTAACTTGAAAGTTCAGCCCGGCGAATTCGTCAGCCTTCTCGGCCCAAGCGGCTGTGGCAAGTCTACCGCACTGCGCATTGTTGCCGACCTTGGCCAGCACACCGCAGGGCGTGTCGACCGACCGGGAGACGACGTAACCGACGCACGCGGGGAAATCGGTTTCGTTTTTCAGGAGCCGCACCTCATGCCTTGGGCAACGGTTTTCGACAATATTTTTCTGCCGCTGAAACTGGCGGGAAAATCAAAAAACGCCGCCCGTGATGACGTGCTGTCCGTCATTGAAATGGTTGGCCTGCAAAACTTCGCGAATGCCTATCCGCGCGAGCTGTCCGGCGGCATGAAAATGCGTGTTTCCATCGCCCGCGCATTGGTCACAAAACCAAAACTGCTGCTGATGGATGAGCCCTTTGCAGCGCTGGATGAAATTACCCGCAACCGCCTGTCCAACGACCTGTTGCGCATCTGGGCATCTACCTCGTCCACAGTGATGTTCGTCACCCACAGTGTTTATGAAAGCGTGTTTCTCTCAAGCCGCATCGTGGTCATGGCAGCCCGCCCCGGCCGTATCATTGGCGAAATCCCCATCGAGCGGGCTTATCCACGCGATGCCGAATACCGCCTTTCCCCTGAATATGCTGGTTACTGCCGCGACGTATCCGCGCTGCTCAACAAGGCGATGGAGTAAGGCCGATGCAGGTTTCGATGCGTGACATCGTCATTACCGACATCGATGATGAGGCAGACGGCATTCGCTCCTACAGACTGGAAAGTACCGATGGTGAGCCTTTCGCAGCTTCTCCGGCAGGGGCACATATCGATATCCACCTGCCCGACGGTCTGGTGCGGCAATATTCGCTTTGCAATGATCCGGCGGAAACCAACTTCTACCGGATTGCCATCAAGCGAGAACCTCAGTCACGGGGTGGTTCACAATGGTTTCATGAGGTCGCGCACATCGGCGCCAAATTGAAGATGGGTGCTTCGCGAAGCCTTCTCTCCGTATCAAGCAAAGCCGAGCGGCATATCCTATTGGCAGGCGGTATTGGCATTACACCGCTTTACAGCATGGCCATGCATTTCCTCACCGCCGGCAAACCGTTTGAACTGCATTACTTTGCGCGGTCGAAAGAACAGGCCGCCTTTTTCGAAGTGCTTTCATCCGGCGCTTTCGCAGACCATGTCCATTTTCATTTTGGTCTGGAGACCGCGGCACTAGCACCGGTTCTGGATGGAATTTTCGCGCAAAGAGGCAGCGGTAGCCATCTTTATATGTGCGGCCCCGGCCCTTTCATGGATCACGTACGCACGCAGGCATCACGCCTCTGGGCCGAGACGGAAATCCATGAGGAACGGTTTTCCGGAGCGGCGGCTCCAGAGAATGCGGATAGTTTTCGTGTGGTTCTTGCGCGTAGCGGAACCACAATCGATGTGCCGACCAATCGCAGCATACTCGACGTGTTGATGGCCAATGGCCACGACATCGAACACTCCTGCGAACAGGGTTTTTGCGGAAGCTGCATGACGGCCCTGCTTGAAGGCGAGGCCGAACATCGCGACACATTTCTCACCCCCGAAGAGATCGCATCCGGCCAGTGGATCATGCCTTGTGTGTCCCGCGCCAAAACCGCTCAACTAACCCTCGATCTGTAATTTAGGACTGCCCCATGCCCGATATCTCCGATGCCTTTATCCAACGGTTTGATCACACGCTTCAAGCGAGCCCGGTAATCAACGACCAGCCGCTCTCCGGCTTGAGCGTCGCTGCGAAGGACAATTTCGACATTAGGGGCCTGATCACAGGAGCTGGAAACCCGGAATTTGCGGAGGAACAGAAACCAGCAGCGGCAAATGCGGGCGTTGTCGACACGCTACTGAAAAACGGCGCCTCCATCATCGGCAAAACCCATATGGACGAACTTGCCTACAGCCTGATGGGTTTGAACGCACGTTACGGCGTGCCGTTGAATACGGCAGCACCATCGCGCGTACCAGGCGGCTCTTCCTCCGGCTCAGCGTCTGCGGTGGCCGCTGACCTTGCCGACATTGGATTAGGAACAGACACCGGTGGATCTGTTCGGCTTCCCGCCTCCTTTTGCGGCCTTTATGGCTGGCGCTCTACCCATGGGCTGATTTCATCCGAGGGCATGGTGCCGCTGGCCGCGAGTTATGACGTTTCGGGGTTCTTCACCCGGGATCGCAATCTGATGGAACGGATCATCTCGGTCTTTTGCCAGACATCAGCCGACGCTACAGACATTCGTTATTGGGCACCCGAAGACCTTTGGGCCTTACCGATGGATGAAACCCGTGAACATTTCCGCTCTGCCCTCCCCGACTTCGATTACAGGCTTGATACGATCCTGCCTGACGGTGGAGCGGAAGCTTCCTTAAGCGCATTTCGTCTCCATCAGGGATACGAGATCTGGCAGCATTTCGGGGAATGGATTACCAAACGTCAACCGGCCTTCGGACCGGGCATCAAAGAACGTTTCGCCATGGCGAGTAAAATTACCGAAGCCGAATTCAAGGACGCCAGCGCCTACCGCGAGCGACTTCGTGCACGGCTGGATGCACTTTTACCCGAAGGGACAATCCTGCTCTATCCCACGGCGCCCGGCCCTGCACCTTTGCTGACAACACCGCAGTCAGAACTTGAGCCCTATCGCAATCGAGCGCTGAGCCTGATGTCGGTCGCCGGTCATGCGGGTCTACCGCAACTCAGCATTCCCTTCGGAACGGTGGATGGCGCACCCGTTGGACTTTCCCTGGTCGGTAGGCCGGGCAGCGACCTGCTGCTCATCAAAGCCGCCGCCTCGTTTCAATCCTTCTGACGTGTCAGGACATCAGCATGCTGCAAACCGCGCTCGCCTTTAACGGCACTTTCACCGCACCGCACCGCGAAGCTGCCTATGCCGGACGCCGTATTCTTGATGAAGGTGGAACCGCCATGGAAGCCATGGTTGCCGCAGCAGCGATGATCGCCGTTGTCTATCCGCACATGAACGGTATCGGCGGAGATGGCTTCTGGCTAATCCACAGACCGGGCAAACCACTCACTGGCATTTCCGCCTGTGGGCAGGCAGCCGGTCTTGCGACGGTTGACTGGTACCGTGACCGTGGCCATGTCGCCGCCATTCCTACGCGCAACGGCGAAGCCGCACTGACCGTCCCCGGCACCATCGGCGGATGGGACATGGCGCTGTCGATGGTTGATAACGCAAAGCGTTTTTCTGTCTCCGAACTTGTTTCAGCTGCCGTCGCGAAAGCACGCGACGGAATTGCCGTCACCGCCAACCAGTCAATCTGCACATTAGACAAATTACACGAACTTGCCGGTGTTGCGGGTTTTGCCGAAACCTATCTGATCGATGGAAAAATACCGCCAGCTGGCGCGCGTCTGCGACAGTCACGACTGGCCGATACGCTGGAAGAGCTCGGGCGCAAAGGCCTGCGCTCCTATTATGACGGCGATCTCGCTCAAAGCCATGCAGCCTTTCTTGAGCGCAACGGCAGTCCGTTGCGGGTTGAGGATTTCAGGCACTATGCACCGCGTGAAGTTACACCGCTCAGCGTCACGACGCGTGAGGGCACGCTCCACAACATGGTCGCGCCTACCCAGGGTGTCGCCTCCCTGATGATCCTCGGTCTCTTTGATCGGCTGCAAATCGAAACTGGCGAAGGTTACGACCACATTCACGGGCTGATCGAGGCAACAAAACAGGCCTTCATCAAACGCAATCGTGACCTTGGTGATCCGGCCACAATGACTGCCGACGCCCAGACATGGCTTGAGGCTAAAGCGCTCGATAATCTCGCCGCCAGGATTGACATGAACCGGGCACTGCAATGGCCGTACAAACCAGCAGAGGGCGATACAATCTGGATGGGGGCTGCCGACCGATACGGCAATGTCGTCAGTTTTATCCAGAGTGTGTATTGGGAGTTCGGCTCTGGACTTACTTGCCCCGAGACCGGTGTGTTTTTCCAGAACCGTGGCGCCGGTTTTTCGCTTGCCAAAGGTCCAAACCAGCTGCAGCCCGGCAAACGGCCGTTCCATACGCTCAATCCGGCCTTCGCAAAGCTCGCCGACGGTCGCGTGATGGCCTATGGCACGATGGGCGGTGAGGGCCAGCCGCAGACGCAAGCTGCAATTTTTACCCGCCATGCCCGTTTTGGCATGCAGCTTCAGGAAGCTATCACCGCACCGCGCTGGCTGCTCGGCCGCACATGGGGCGCCAGCAGCACCAATTTGAAACTGGAAAGCCGCTTTGATACGGCACTTGTCGAAAAGCTCAAGACCGCTGGACACGACATCGAGATGATCGCGCCGTTTTCCGATCTTTGCGGCCACGCCGGAGCTGTTTTGCTGCATCCAAACGGGCTTTGCGAAGCTGCCACCGATCCAAGATCAGATGGTGCGGCTCTCTAATGGCATGCCCCTTGCATTTCCTGAACCAGACGACCGGGAATGACCATGTTTGCGAATATTAATCCCTCGATAGATGTGCGGCTGCTCCGCACCACCTACCTCCTGCTTACCGAGCGCAATGTCTCAAGAGTGGCGGTGCTGCTCGGGCACAGCCAGCCCACGGTCAGCGCCTGCCTGAAGAAAGCGCGCGAAATCTTTGCCGATCCGCTGCTCGTGCGAGCCGGACAACGGCTTGTGCTGACCGAAAGAGGCGAAGAGATCAAGACGCTGATCGGCAGTGTGCTGCTTGGCCTGTCTGATGCCTTAAACGGTCAAGACCATTTCGATCCGCGTCTATCCAGCCAGAATATTCGCATTGCTGTGCTCAACTGTTTTGGGGTGTTTCTCGTCCCGGAAATAGCCAAGCGCATTCATCACAATGCTCCCAATGTCACACTCGACTTCTTTCCGCCGGGTGATAATCCTGACCTTCCCGAAGAACTTGGTGCGGGCCGTGTCGATGTGGTCATCGGCAATTGGCCTGCACCGCAGCCAAGCCTGAAGTCTACCGCCTTGTTTCAATGCGACATTGCCTGCATTGCCCATCGCGATCACCCCTTGGCTGCAGGGGACGCGATATCACTCGATGCCTATCTCGCCGCTAGCCACATTTCACCGACAGCAAGTTCCAGCGCCGGGTTCAGCCCGATCGACGGGCGGTTGGCGCAGCTCGGGCTGAAACGCAACATTGCCATGTCCGTGCCCGAATATGCGATGATCCCGCCTATCGTCGGCGGCACCGATCTTATCTTCACCACGGCGCGCGCCTATGCCGAACATATGGCCGCCAACACACCTGACCAGCACCTGCAGGTCATTGATGCGCCGTCAGAGTTCGACCGCATGCATCTTTACCTGCTTTGGCACGAGCGTAACCACACCAGCATTGCCCACAAATGGCTGCGCCGTATCATCCGGGATGTCGCGAAGGAATTTGAATTCAGCCTGCACGAGCCGACCCTGTCGCCGGTACGCCCTTCCCTCAATCAGCTGCCGATCTGAGCGTCGATATAGCGTTTCATCTATACCGCATATCGGCGTCCGTGGAGTTCACTCAATACCTTAATGCTCATATGATAAGCAGTAATTATTGAAGCTCAAATATTGAGCATTTTGCAGCTGATTTCATCATCACTGCGATACAGCCCGCATGAATTTACAGCCCCGAGGATATGACGTTGTCAAATAAACATTATCTCACCCTGGACAACGTAACAGCGAGCTACGGCGACCAGACGGCCGTCGACGGTCTGACGATTGAAGTGCCGAAAGGCGAACTTCTTTCGCTTCTCGGCCCCTCTGGCTGCGGCAAAACTACGACGCTGCGCATGATTGCAGGCTTTGTCAAACCGACCATGGGACGGGTCATTCTCAACGATGAGGACATCACCAGAAAGCCGGTGCACGCCCGCAATATCGGCGTGGTCTTCCAGTCCTATGCGCTGTTTCCGCATCTGACAGCATTGGATAATGTCGGCTTTGGCCTGCGTATGCGACAGGTCGACAAGGCAAAGTGTCGTGAACGGGCGGCGGCAGCCCTTGAGACTGTGGGCCTCGGCCCCTACAAGGATCGATATCCAACGCAGATGTCCGGCGGCCAGCAACAGCGTGTGGCGCTTGCACGTGCGCTCGTCATCGAGCCTGATGTTCTGCTCCTCGACGAACCACTTTCCAACCTTGATGCCCATCTGCGCGCCGATATGCGCAGCGAAATCCGCTCGCTTCAGCAGCGCCTTGGCATCACCACCGTCTTTGTCACCCACGACCAGCAGGAAGCACTGGCCATGTCGGACCGTGTGGCCGTCATGAGCAAGGGCATCATGGAAGAAATCGGCAAACCGGAGCAGCTTTGCGACAATCCACGCTCTGCCTTTACGGCATCCTTCCTCGGTGCCCGGACCGTTATCGAAGGCCGCAGCGAAAATGGCGTTTTCCGCGCACCCGGCCTGTCCTGCACCGGCGCGCCAGATGGCGCAACCCGACTGGTACTGCGCGCCTCACGGCTTAGAATTACTGACGAAGCCGGTCCGCTGACCCTGCCCGGCACACTCATCAACGCAGCTTATCTCGGAGACACCTGGGAAGCGGACATTCAGTCTGCAGCCGGTACGATCCGGGTGATCGTTCCCTCGGATTTGCCGCCACCACCGCTTGGCGCACCATGCAGCCTTCAGGCCCAGCCCGGCGGCGCTACCTTTATCTGACCCCACCCAACATCTGAACCGGACAGGAGTATTTGCAATGACCCTATCGCGTCGCAATTTCAACAGGCTCGTACTTGGCGCAGGTGCTGGCGTTGGCCTCGCAGCTCCATTTCACATCATCCGCCCGGCCTACGCCGAAATCAAAAAAGGCGACGAACTGGTTGTCGGCATTTGGGGCGGCGCCCAGGAAAAGATCGTCAAAGAATATGTTGAAAAGCCGCTTGTCGAAAAATACGGCTGCAAGATCAGCTACGTGCTTGGTGGTACTGGTGACCGTCGCGCACGCGCCTATGCCGAGCGCGGCCGCCCGAGCTTCGACGTCCTTTACCTCAACATCTATGAGAGCCGCCAAGCCGTAAAAGATGGCGTCACGCAGGAACCGACCGCGAACGTTGCCAATTTCGAAGCGCTTTACCCGAGCGCCCGCAAGGGAGGTTATGGCGTTGCCTTCAACCCTTGCACGATCGTTTACGACAAGCGCAAGGCATCCAAGCCGATCACGTCCTGGAAGGATCTCTGGAACCCGGAATGGAAGGGTCGTATTGCTTGGCCGGACGGCCTCGGCGCGGAAGGCATTTCTGCATTGATGATGACAGCCCGTGCATGGGGCGGCACTGAAAAGGACTTCGATCTGGTGGTCGAAAAGGTCAAGGAATTGAAGCCTTTTGCCGCCATTCAAGCAAGTCAGGCACAGCTGTTTGAAATGTTCGATCAGGGCATCTGCGATCTCTCCGTCGAGTTCGGCAGCTTCACCCGCTCTTACGCGGAAACCCGCAATCCGAACATCGAGATCGCGTCTCCAACTGAAGGTCAGGCACTGGCAATGAACGTTGCCTGCATCACCGAAGGTACCAAGAACCAAAAGCTGGCAGAAGAGTGGGTCAACCTGCACCTGTCCGAGCCATGCATGCTGGCCTATGCCCGCGAAATCTATTACTCCCCGACCGTCAACAACATCACCATTCCTGACGATCTGAAGAGCAAGCTGATCGTTGGTGATGAGCAGGTTTCGCAGCTGGTTGATTTTGATTGGGACTTCATCAACGCCAACCGCGCCAAGTGGCAGTCCCGTTATGACCGGGAGATCGCCGGATGACACGGTGGATAGGACCGGCCCTTTCAGCACCGGTCACTTTTTGGCTACTCCTGTCTTTCGCGGCCCCCATGGCCGCGATCTTCCTGCTGTCGCTGCACGAATACCCTGATCCGTTTGGACCACTGATCACTGCGCCGTCGCTGGCGCAGTATATTGGTATCGTCACCGACAGTTTCTATTTCCGCGTTGTGGGTGAAACGATTGCACTCGGCCTTGGCGTCACCTTGCTGACGGCCCTGCTGGGTTATCCACTCGCCTACTGGCTGGCCCGCATTCCGGTGAAATACCGGGCTGCGGCCTTCGCCATCATTCTCATTCCGCTGCTAACCAATGTGGTCGTGCGTTCGCTCGGAATCATTCTGCTGCTTGCGCCGGACGGATTGATCAATTCGGTGACTGGCCTCGTTGGTATTCCCAAGGCCGCCAACATGCTGTTCAACCATGGCGCTGTGGCGGTTGCTCTGGCGCAGGTCTTCCTGCCCTTCATGGTTCTTGCGCTTTACGACAGCATGCAGAACACCTCACCGCGTGTGCATGAGGCTGCCGAAAGCCTTGGCGCATCGCCTGCGATGCGTTTTCTGACGGTCGACCTCCCCCTGTCGCTGCCCGGCCTGCGTTCCGGCCTTGTCATCGTCTTCCTGATGGCCAGTACAGCCTATGTGTCCGCCACCTTGCTTGGCGGCAAGAAGGTCTGGACGACAGGCATGCTGGTCATGCAGGAGGCGATCAAGAACCTCAACGCACCGCTTGCCTCGGCGCTTGCGGTCATCATGACCATCACCAGCTTGGCGTTTGCTGCCCTATGCGGCATCGGCATGAAACGTCTGATGCCATGGCTGAACGAGCGCGCCAGCAACCCGGTATTCCTGCCGAATATCATTGTCAGGCTGGCAGATACCGTCGGTTTCGTGATCGCCCGCCTTTTGCTTGTGGCATCGCTTGGCTTGCTTCTCTTACCACTGGTGCTCGTATGCATCCAGAGCTTCAACGATGTGCCACAGGCAACGGCCGCCGGTTTCAAGGGCTTCACACTCAAGTGGTATTACGCAGTTCTGTTCAACGGTGCCTATGCGGATGCTTTCTGGGTTTCAGTTCAGCTCGCCACGGTCTCGGTGCTGGTTGCCATTGCACTGGCGCTTCCGGCAGCATTTGCCCTAGCCCGCTTTCCGTTCAAGGGGCGCTCCGTCCTGATGACATTCTGGATGCTGCCACTGTCTTTGCCGCATGTGGCAATTGGTGTCGGCATGCTGAAACTGCTGCAAATCTATCTGATCGTGCCGCCGTTCCTCGGACTTGTGGCAATCCACGTCATCGTCATCCTGCCGTTTGCCATCACCCTGCTCACCACCTCGGTCATGCAGCTTGATCGTTCGCAGGAGGAAGCGGCCGCAAGTCTGGGCGCCGACCCTTTCAGGATGTTTTTCCTGATCACACTGCCAGGCCTTGCCCCGGGTCTGTTTGCAGCAAGTCTCGTCGGCTTCCTGCTGAGCTTTGGTGAAGTAACGGTCACCAGCTTCCTGACCACGGCACGCCTGACAACCCTGCCGGTTCGTATCTACGCAGAATCAACCTTTAGTCTTGAACCAACAGCCCATGCAATCTCCGCAGTGCTGATTGTGTTCACGGTGATGGCCCTGATCCTGGTCGGTCGCCTTGTCCGACTGGACAAGCTCTATGCCCGCTAAACGGTAACGGCGAAAAGGAAGCCAACATCATGCAACAGGTTTTCAATCCGCCTGCGGTTCCCAAACCGTTCGGAGCCTATAATCACGGTGTGCTGGTGCCTCCGGGCGCCAGCCTGCTGGTCACCTCCGGGCAGCTCGGCATCGGTCTGGATGATGTCATTCCATGCGATGTCAGCGAACAGGCAGAACTATGCTTCAAGGCAATAGGTGCAATTCTCGAGGAGGCGGGCATGAGTTTTGCGGATGTTATCCGCATTTCCGGTTTCGTGACACGCCGGGAAGATTTTCCAGCCTATATGGCCGTGCGCGATCGCTTCACTCTGGATCGCAAACCCACCTCGACCTTGATCGTGGTGGGTGGCTTCACGCGTCCGGAATTCAAGGTCGAAGTCGAGATTACCGCCGCAAAGATATTTTAAGGGAAAAGTCCCGCTGTTCTCAGCCGGAATACAATTCATCCAGCGAAAATCCTTCGAATTCGCGCAGCAGTTCGACGAAACCTGCCACCTGATGGCGGCAGATGATCTCGCCCTTTTCTGCAGTACCCTTGGTCGCGTCACCAACCACACCATGTGGGTTCAGGTCATGGGCAAGCCAGGACAGTACATGCGGCGGCGCTGGTTGCATGAATTTCGAGCGGCTTTCAGCCTTCGACACGAAGTTCTGCGCATTTTCCATACGCACGAGCTCAGGCCGGAAATGCAGCATCAGCGACGTTTCCACTTCGCCGCCATGAATGCCGAATTGTCTCTCATGCTCACTGATCAAACCATCCGGGTGACCGAAGCGGCCCCAATGAGTGCAGATAACCGCCATCTGGTGGCGCACCCGCAGCTCCCTGCCAACAATGCTCATGATGTCTGCATTACCGCCATGGGAGTTGACCATCACGAGTTTGCGGATACCGGCTTCCGCAACTTTGGTTCCGATGGCAGTCCAGGCTGGGATAAGAATTTCGGGACCAAAAGACAATGACCCCGGACCGTAGACATGCTCATTCGCCTTGCCGATCTCCTGCGTCGGCAGCACGAGTATGTCGAGGTCGTCAGGGCGCTGTATCTTCAATTCGTCAAGCATACCATTGGCAATGGCAACATCCGTTGCAACGGGGAGATGTGGCCCATGCTGCTCAGTCGAGGCGAGTGGCAGGATGGCTATGGTTTTTTCCGGCGATAAATGAGCAAAATCGTAGGTATTCAATTCATTCCAGTAAAACGGCTTGCTCATGTAAATCCCTCTGATTGTTTTGCGATCATCGTTAGAAGATTAGCCGGGTCTCGAACAGCATCAATTTGCGTCCACCTTGTTGCTTTTCTGCGAACGCCCCCCGACGGTTTGAAGTCTGCTCACCGTACCTCCATATCAAACAGCAATGAAGCACATGCGACCAAAGGTATCGTCCGCCTCTCAAAGTTAATTACATTCTTGACTGCAAATATCATGTTATGTAGGCCCAAGCAGGATCAGGTAGAGCATGCGCACCGCACACGCTCCAAATTGAAAGTATTCGATATGTTCGTCCAACGCCGTTTGAGAGATGTTTCAGCGCGAACTAGAATGTCTCGCAGGATTGTTGTCGGTATCATCGCGACATTGCTGGCCAGCATGTCTGCCGCTCCAAGCGCCATCGCCCAGGAACAAAAGGCGCTGCGCATTGCTTTGGCGACGAGCATTTCAAATGAAGCGGTTGAGATTGCAGCGAAAGAGGCCGAAGCCAAGGGCTTGAAGATCGAGATCATCGAGTTCAACGACTGGAACACCCCCAACACGGCTGTTGCCGATCGCGAAGTCGATGCAAACCTGTTCCAGCATATTCCGTTTCTGGAATTCACCAACGCAAATACCGGGCACAATCTGGTTCCGGTCGCCCCGGCATTCAGCACGCCCTTCGGACTCTATTCCAAAAAATACAAAACGCTTGAAGAATTGCCTGACAATGCCCGCGTGGTTTTCTCTGGGGACCCCGTCAATACCGCCCGTTCCCTATTGTTGCTGCAGCGTGCGGGCCTGATTGAACTGAAGCCCGATGTTGGTCACCGCGCGACATTGGAAGACGTTCTCGTCTGGCACAAACCGCTCAACATCGTGCAGCTTGATGGCCCGCAGATTGCCCGCGCGCTGGATGAGGTCGATGCCGCTGCCACCTATCCGACATTTGCCAAACTGGCAGGTCTTGACCCGGCATCTGGCCTGATCTTCGAGAACGACCCGATTTATGCGTTCCAGTTTGTCACGCGTCCTGACATGAAGGACGACGCAAACCTGCGCAACTTCATCGACATCTATCGCGGCTCGGATGCTGTAAAGGCAAAGCTGCGCTCACTATATGGAAATCTCGTCTCTTTCCCCTGATTGAAATGACAAGGCATGGGCCTTCTGGATTGGAACACTAGCATGCATGGTGAATACAAGGTGCAGGGCGGTAAGCTCGTGGTCGTGGATCTTGATAATATCAACGACCGTCTGACGAACGTGCAGGTGCACGGCGACTTTTTCCTCGAGCCGGCCGAGGCTCTGGACGATATCCGCACCTCACTGGAAGGGCTACCGGTTATCTCGACCGTTGAAGACATTGTTGCCGCAATCAGAGCCGGCCTGCGCCCTGGCGCTGAAATGATCGGCTTCAGCCCTGAGGCCGTCGCAATCGCTGTGCGCCGGGCGCTCGGCGTCACTGGCACCTGGCGGGATTATGAATGGCAGATCATCGAGACCCCTGCGCTTCGTCCGGCCATGCATCTTGCCCTTGATGAAGTTCTGGCAAAGGAAGTGGGCGAAGGCCGCCGCGCCCCTTGCCTGCGCTTTTGGGAATGGGAACGTCCGGCCATCATTATTGGCGGTTTCCAGTCACTTCGTAATGAAGTGGACATGGAGGCTGCGACCCAATTCGGCGTTGAGACCGTACGTCGTATCACGGGTGGTGGGGCAATGTTCGTCGAGCCCGGCACGACCGTGACCTATTCACTTTATGCACCAGCCGAACTCGTTCGCGACATGAGTTTTGCAGACTCCTATGCCTTCCTTGATGACTGGGTTTTGAAAGCTCTGAACTCCCTGGGAATTGATGCGTTTTATAAACCGCTCAACGACATCTCCAGTTCCAAGGGCAAGATCGGTGGCGCTGCACAGAAGCGCTTCACGTCGGGTGCCGTTCTCCATCATGTCACCATGGCCTACAACATGGATGCCGACAAAATGGTGCAGGTGTTGCGCATTGGCAGGGAAAAGCTGAGCGACAAGGGCACAACCAGCGCAAACAAACGCGTTGATCCCCTGCGCAGCCAGACCGGCTTACCACGCGAAGAGATCATCGAGCGGATGAAGGAAACCTTCCGATCCCTCAATGGCGGAATTGCCGGTGGCGTTTCTGCGGATGAATACGCAGCGGCCGAAAAGCTGGCAGCAGAGAAATTCTCGACCGACGAATGGCTGCGGCACATTCCCTGAAATCATAACTGGCCATGACATCATGACTGGGCCGTCGGCCCAGATCATTCATCCAGGAGAGTTGCCTTGGCACAGATGACGGTTGGCGCCGCAACCACAAACGATGATTATCTCAACCACCGGGCCGAACAACTGGTCATCGAGGGTTATCGATTGTTGGCAGGACTGGCTGATAGTTGCTCCAAACCGACATCACCATCAGTACTGCGTCTTTATCACGACAATCTTGGCGAACCTGCGGGCGCGGAAGCTGCCGTAGCTCTTGAACGACTTGTCGCCGCACTAAAAACTTTTCGAGCTAGCCCAATTGCCGCCTACCCGCCAGGTTCACGGTTTATCAGTCCGGACGAAGTTCTGGTGCTCGGTATTATCGCTGGGATTCAGCATTGGGATGAGCAAATATTCCGTGCCTGCCTGAAACAGCTATGCGCCGAAAGCGATCGGATCAGGGTGGCGGCGTCTGCCGAGACCTTTGCAATGGCCTTACACAATGCCGGCATGATCCTGGCACCATTGCCATTCAGCTTAAGAGCCCGCATCGTCAGGCAGTCTGAGACACGCCGACAGAAGGTGCCAGCCTCCATCACCCTGCATTGATTTCCGCTCACACCTGGAAGCTCATTCAACTCGAATTGCGATTTAACCTGATAGCTTGGCGGAAATGGCCGGTATTCTCAAACCCGACGGCCAATTGGCACTTGTGATACCTCCCGCTCCCATCAATCGGGCAGGCACACCCCATGAAGTGGTTTCCTTGCAACCCGCACGGCTGTTGATGGTCGGTTAGCCGGCGTTACAACAGGCCTTTCCAGACATCGAAATAACACCAGGGCCCTTTCGGGCCCTGTTTTCGTTTTTAGAGGAACAGCCTTGGTACGATCAGCGAAATCCAGGGGATGTAAGTCACCAGGAATAGCACTGCGAGCAACGCAAACAGGAATGGCCAGCTTTCGCGGATGTAGTGGCCGATTTTCACCTTGGCGATCGATATGGTGATGAACATCATCGTACCAACCGGCGGAGTAAAGCCGGCAATCGTCAGGTTGATCGACATGATGATGCCGAAGTGTACCGGGTCGATGCCCATGCCCAAGACCACAGGCACAAAAAGCGGTGCCATCAAGATCATTGCAGAACCACCCTCAAAGAACGCGCCAACAGCGAGCAGAATGAGGTTGATGACAAGCAGCATGATTAGCGGATCGGAGATATTCGTCGTCAGGGCTGTGGCTACCATGGCGGGAATGCCTTCCCACGTCAGGTAGGCCGAGAACACAGTCGCCGCGCAGATCAGGAACATCACGCCCGCAGTCGCCAGTGTAGACTCCATTAGAATGAGAGGAATGTGCGACCATTTCAGCTGGCGATAAACCAAGGCACCGACAAGCGCCGCATAGATCACGCAAATCGCGCCAGCCTCGGTTGGGGTAAACAGGCCATAACGCAAGCCACCAAGGATAACGATCGGCAGAAATAGGGCCCAACTGGAATCCAGCGCCTGACGGCCGATCTCGCCCCATGAGGCCCTGCCTTCTCGGCTAGGCTTGTAGTTGCGCTTTTTCGAAATGATCGCAACGGTAATAGCAATCGCTACATAGATCAGCAGCCCCGGCAAATAGCCGGCAAAGAAAATCCGCGTAATCGAGACATCAGCCACAAGCGCATAAAGGATCAAGATGATACCGGGCGGGATGATTGGCGCGATACAGGATGAGGCGGCGGTTACCACAGTGGAAAAACCCTTGTCGTAACCAAGTCGGGTCATTTCAGGCACGATCATCTTGGTGGTCATGGCCGCGTCAGCATTGGCAGAACCCGAAGGCCCGCCCAGCAGCATGTTCACCAACACATTCACCTGCGCCATTCCGCCAGTGTAATGGCCAACCAGCACGTTCGACAGCTTCAGGATTTTATCTGTAATTCCTGAATAGTTGAAAATGACGCCCGCACAGGTGAACAGCGGAATTGCCAGATAGGAAAACGCCTCCGTATTGGCCATCAGATTGGTGACCATCGTGTCGGTCGGCAGCAAAGTGTTGATGAACACGAAGTAGAAAGCCGCCGCACCCATCAGTGACAAAGCAACCGGAACACGCAAAAGAAACAGCGCAAAAAGGACGAAAAGCGGCAGGTAGGAAGTCAAGCCCAAGTGAGCCCCCAGACGCTCCCAATGGAGCAAGTAATAACGGGATGAAGAAGGTCGCAGCACATGACAGTTACATCTGCTCTTCCAGATCAACAGATGGCAGTTCCTGCCCTCTGAGGAGCATCACCAGAAAGCGGATGCTGTAAAATGTCATCAGACCAAACGAGATGGCCGGCGCGAGATTGATCCAGAAATAGGGAATTTCAAGAAACGCTGTACGACGAATCCATCCGGACATCGCAAGCGTTGCAGCCAGATAAAAGAAATACCCACAGATCACGACCATGATGATGTAGCTGATGATATGCGCAATATGCTTCGGGCCGGGCGCGAACATATCAACGACCAGATCCACCGCGATCATCGCACGCATTCGAAACAGCAGTGACAATCCAAAAAAGACGGAATAGCCGAAAGCGATATAGGCAATTTCTTCAGTGAAAACCAATGAGTTACCCGTCGTAAAACGAATGATGACATTGGCCGAAATAACCAGCACCATGGTGGCAAATGCGACCATAGATACCGTCACCTCGAATTTTGAGACGAGCCCAGCTAACCGGTTCATCACATGCATGATCTTTACTCCATAGATAAACGATGTCCGGCAGAACCGGACATCACGATGAGTGCGTGGAGGAGATGGGAACTTACTTGATGATGTCGTTCATCTTGTCGTAGACGCCAGGCGTCCACTCAGGAAAGGCATCCGGAACCTTCGCAGCAGCTTCAAAGAAGGACGATTTGTCCACGTCATTGAAACGGATGCCCTTGTCTTCAAGCGTCTTGCGGAACTCGGTTTCAAGCGCTTGGATTTTCGGGATACGCTTGGCCGATTCAGCACGACCCACGCTATCGAGAGCTTTCTTGGCGTCATCAGGCAGGCTGTCATACACCTTCTGGCTCATCAGGATTGAGGTGGTGGCAACAACGTGACCGGTCAAAGATATATTGGGACGGGTTTCATAGAGCTTCGATGAATAAAGCAACGATAGCGGCGCTTCCACGCCATCCGCCACACCCTGCTCAAGGGCGCTGTAAGCTTCAGACCATGCGGTGTTGGTCGGGTTTCCACCAAGGGTCTTGGACACTTCGTTCCACATCTTGGTTGGGGCATTACGGATCTTCATGCCAGCCGTATCGGGACGAGCCTTTACCTCACGGTTGGAAAGCAGATGGCGTGTACCGAAATAAACAAGCGTAACAACACGTAGCCCCTTTTCGGAAAGCTTCGCTTCCATGTCCTTGACCGTGTCAGAGTTCCACAGCTTCTCGATATCCTCAGGCTTCTTGACAAGATAGGGGGCCATGAAAGTCGAGAAGTCAGGCACATAGTTGGAAAGGTGGCTGGGATCGGAATCCTGCAGTACCGGCGCACCACGCGAGATGGTGTCGATCATGTCGACCGTCTTGCCCAGAGCTTCCGACGGGAAGATTTCGACCTTGAGTGTGCCATTCGAAGCAGCTTCCAGCTCCTTGGCAAACTCCTGCCAAAGCGGGTAGGTCTTGTCCTGGTTGGACACCACCATGTTCATGCGCAGCAATGTCGGCGATTGCGCGAAGGCAGGCAGCGCGCAGGACATTGCAAGGCTGGCAGCAACGCTCGCCGCAACAACTCTACGGGTGAATTTCAGCATATATTTTCCTCCAGATGGACGTGTCGTGCCTCCCCGGCACGGTTAAGACGATCCCGACCTGTGGTCCGTGTGCGGCAGGCTGCTCCTCCAGCACCGCTCACTCCTCTTCGGCCTCAGTCATATATCATGCATCATATTCTTTCAGCGTCAAGCCCGGTAAAGGCCTGCAAACGCGTGTTATTCAAACAAAGTGGCCCGCATCGACGGTTTGGCGGAGACAGCATCCAACCATGACGCGAGTGCCGGGTGACGAACTCGCCATGCATCTTCGGAAAAACGGAAATCCAGATATGTCAGCGCACAGGCAATCGAGATCGTGCCGATATGGAAGCGGGACAGTTCACCAACGTTTTGCTCCAAATGCGCCAGTGTTTGATCAATCGTGCGTCTGTAAAGCCGGATACGCTCAGGCGATTGCTGTTCTACGGGGCGCAATGTTTCATGGCGGCGGGGGACTGCTGCGTCCATGATCCCGTCACCCAGGGCCTGTTGCAACAGCGCCTGCCAGCGCGCGCCGCTCTCAAGAGGAAATAGCTTTGGACCATAGGTTACATCGAGATATTCACAGATCAGCGGGCTGTCGAAAAATGCCTTTCCGTCGTCCAGCAGTAGGGCCGGAACACGGTTCATCGGATTGACGGCAGCAAGCGTCACATCGTCAGACATGGCATTGACGGTAACCAGTTCAAGCGGCACATCCAGTTCGTGCGCAACCGCCCTGACCTTACGGGAATAGGGTGAAGGCACTGCATATAGAAGTTTCATGGGGGTTCTCCGGGCGTGAAAAAGCGTCCGCCGATGAGGTCATCGGCGGTTATAAAATCAGAAATGCAGGATTGCTCAGACCGCTGTCTTGCGCTCGGCTTCGAGGGTCCGCACCATTTCTTCGCCCCACAGGATATCTTCCTGCATGGCGGCACGGCTTGCCTGTGCGTCTCCGGCTTCCAGCGCAGCAATCAGGTCATAATGTTTGTGATTGTCACCCGAAAGCTGACGTACCGGCATCCGGTCGTGGAAGGTACGGAGGAATGGGCCCATCAGGACCCACATATTTTCACAGATGCTTTCGAGGATCGGCAATTGCGCAAGACGCAGGATTGCAAAGTGAAAATCGCGGTTCAAAACACTTGCTCGCTCAGGGCTTGTCGCAGCGGCCTTGATAAATTCAGCGTTGATGGCTTTCAGCGCCTTGATATCTGCCTTGGTGGCCAATTCTGCTGCACGTGCTGCTGCAACACCTTCAAGCTCGACGCGAATACGTTGCACCTCCCGCAAACTCTGCGGGGAAAGATCAGGAACCTGCACAGATGTGGCAGCGCGCATTTCCAGGGCCCGCTCGCTGACCAGACGGAAAATCGCTTCGCGTACCGGGGTTATGCTCGTGCCATATTCTTCGGCCACGCCTGAGATCGTCAGGCGTTGGCCCGGTGCATACTGGCCGTCCATAAGTGCATTGCGCAAATTGCCATAAAGCTGTGTCGACAGGTTTTCCCGCGAAATAGGTTTCTGGGCCAATCCGGCATCCTTTCAGGCAACGAAACAAATCATATATGATCTAACATACTTCTCTATGACCTGGGTAGCTCGACCAGTTCGATAAGCACGCCATGTGGATCACGCATGTATAACCCCCGCAAACCGGCCGCTATTCCCTCGGTAATCTCGGTCAGTTCGCCTTGCTCAGATCCGCCATTCCGGAGAATGTCATCGCGCAGCTCCTCGACATTTTTTATGCGCAGGCAGATATGTGCGGCACCCGGCTGGCTGCCACGCGGCATGGATGGCGTGTCCTGTTCATCAAACTGGATGAACTCGATATGGCCTCCATGGCCATAGAGATGCACGAGCTTCACCTGCGCATTTGGCACACCCATGAAGCATGAAATCCATGGCTGACGTCGTTCGCCAATCGGTTTCGCCTCAAATCCCATCACATTGGTCCAGAAGGCAACCGAGCGCTCAATATCGGGTGTAATCCAGCCGGTGTGGTCGAGGCTGGATTGTCCCCATTTTTCCAGATAGGCCTGATCTGTCATTTCGAAAAAATTTCCTGACGGGTTGTGTAGGGCGCCACCCGGTCCCAATCGAGTGCGAGACCCGCACCTTTGCGTCCAGTGGCAATGATGTTTCCGCCTTCGATGACCGGAGGTGACACGAAAAACTGGTCGATCGGATCGGCCCCGACCTCCGGCATGATCATTTCGACACAGCGAACCGCATCAAAAGCCAATGCCAGCTCAGCGTGAAGCGCTGCAAAAACATGCGGAATGACGGGCCTGTCAAAGGCGCGAGCCACCGCAATTGCCTCTACTGCACCGGTAATGCCGCCACTGACCGAGGCATCGACCCGGAGAATACCGCCAGCATTGGCAAGATCACGAAAGCCCGAGAGATCGATGACGTCCTCGCCCACCGCCAGCGGAATGTCGAGCCGCGAGGACAATGAGGCGATGGCATGCACCTGCGTGGGTGCGAATGGGTCTTCAACAAAAGCGGCACCAAGCTTTTCCGCCAGCCTGCACCAGGGAAGCGCCTGATCAATGCTGGTCCACGACCAATGCGCATCAATCCCAAATTTGACACCTGTTGGCAGTGACGCAGCAAGAGCCTCCATGACAGCCTTGTCAGCCTCGAAATTTAGCCCATCAATCATGCATTTGATGGTCTTGAACCCGCGGGCAGCGAGATTTGCGCCTTCCGTGGCAGCCCGTTCCGGCGTCATGCCGTAACCGATCACCGGCATGACAGGCACCTTGTCCCGGACGGCGCCCAAAACAGTGGAAAGCGGTTGGCCAACGGACACGCACCAGGCATCCCAAAGCGCAATGTCACATAGGCTCGTTCCTCTGACCATGGCCGCACGCGGTGCAGGCGTTGGTCCCAGTGCAAGTTTGCGTAACCGGTTTCGATCAGCCGCCTTTTCGCCCGGATAAAGCCGGGCCGCCTTGGCCACCAGATCAAAAAGCGGCAGACCACGATCATAGCCATAAGCGTAACCTTCCGACCCGTCGGAAAGCACCAGCTTCACAACGACATAATCCCGTTGTGCGATGGTAACAGGACCGAGTTGAACCGGTTTTTGAAGCGGGATGCAGACAGACCTCGCTTCGAGTTTTGCAATTGTCGTCATCAGCTTGCCACGCCCAGATCAGCGCTTTCGGTCAGGAATGCATTGGCTGTCATGCCGCCATCCACCATCAAGACGTGGCCTGTCACAAAACTTGCTGCTTCGGACGCCAGGAAGATTGCCGAACCCATTAACTCATCTGGCTCGGCCCAGCGTGCCAGAGGCGTGCGGTCGATGACCTGCTGCTCAAAAGTTCCCGTCCCCAGCACCTTCTTGTTCATGTCAGTCAAAATATAACCGGGACCGATCGCATTGACCGTGATGCCGCAGGAACCAAGCTCCGCTGCCAGACCACGTGTGATGCCAACCACCCCGTGCTTGGCCGCAACATAGGATATGACGCCGGGGCGCGAACTGATGGCCATGACCGACGCTGTGTTGATGATACGCCCGTATTTCTGCTTGCGCATGTGGCGAATGCATTCACGCGCCACGCCGTAGAGCGAACTGAGATTGATGGAAATGACCTTGTTCCAGTCATCCATGTCATGGCTTTCAACCGGCTTGCGAATAAGAATACCGGCATTGTTCATCAATATGTCGAGCCTGCCATTGCGCTCAACAATACCGTCGACAGCGGCGGCAACCGCTGGCGTGTCAGTCACATCAAAGGTGACGGCTTCGGCACTCCAGCCGCTGGCCTTCAAGCTCTCGACCGCAGCGTTGGCGTTATCGGCATTGATATCGTTGATAACGACGTGCGCACCTGCCGAGGCAAGTCCTTTGGCAAAGGAAAAACCAATGCCGCGACCAGCACCGGTTACCAATGCAACGCGGCCTTTCAACGAGAAAAGTTCAGTCCCTGTGGTCATGATCAGGCGGCCTCGATGATGGTAATAGCGCGGGCGATATCGTCAGCCGAAATCGGCTTTACAAATTTCTTCATATGCGCGGCCTCGGCAGACACGGTGGCGATGGTTTCGACAACCGAATTCGACCGCTCGTCCAGACCGAGATCCGCCAGTTTCAGCGGCAGTTTGGCGTCACGATAGAAATCGTACATATCGGCCATGAAGTTATCATCGCGGTCCTCAAGCACAAGCTGCACCAGCAGGCCGTAAGCGACCTGATGACCATGAAGTGCGTTGGCGATACCGGGCACTGCTGACAGTCCACGCGTCATGCCGTGAGACACGGAAAGTCCGCCACTTTCAAAGGCCAGACCGCTCATCAGAACGCAGGCTTCAACCAGTGCTTCAAGATGTTCGTCCGGTTCGCCGCGCTCAAGCGCGGCATAAGCGGCGGTGGTGTGTTCACGCACAGTATCATAACATGCATGAGCGAGCGCCAGAGCAGAGCGGGGGGACGCCGCACCAAACACGTTATTGCCCTTTGCTCCGATGCACTGCTCAACCTCGAAACGTTTGACCAGCGCATCACCAACGCCTGCGGACAGCAATTTCAGCGGTGCCTTGGCGATAATAGCTGTATCGACAAGCACCAGATCAGGGTTAGCACGGTTCTGTTCCACGCCGACCAGCTTGTGGTCGCTGTCGTAGACAACCGCGATATGACTGGTGGGAGAATCATTTGAGGCAACCGTCGGAACCGAAATGAAAGCGGCCTTCAGCGCCCTTGCCACCAGCTTGCCGGTATCGATGGTTTTGCCACCACCTGCAGCAATCACCACGTCATGTTTTGCATCGGACACTTCCTTCACCAGTCGCTCAATCTCGGCATAGGTGATTTCGCCGCCAAAACGCAGACCTGTCACACTAACGCCTGCCTCCTGCGCACTGCGGGTGATGGTTGGGCCAACAATTGCGTTGACATTATCATCGGCCAGAAGGATCGCGGATGTTCCAAATCCCGCAAGTTCCTTGCCGATGGCTGCAAGAACGCCTGGCCCCTGAATATAGCGGCGTGGTGCTCCAAAAATAATCATGCGTTTTCTCTCCGGATATTCAAAATATGTTCGTCCGGGACCTGCCGGACAACGAAATCAATGAAAGGATCTATCTGGCCGGTCAGCATATGAACGCCCTCGTGGACAGTCGCGCCGCGTAGGCGCGCTTCTTCCAGAAGCCGCGTAACGGGTGGCGACATGATGACTTCGGCAACGATGCTGTCACGCTCCAGCGTATCGGGATCAAGCGGCAGCGGATCATTATCATGCATGCCAAGAGCCGTGCCATTGACCACCAGATCGAAACCGGTGCCATCGGCCTTGCCAACACTGACAGGTGTTGCCGGATACAGTGCCCGCAAACGGTCCACCAACGCTTGCGCACGGGCTTCGGTACGGTTGCTGATAACCAACTCGCGGACACCGGCCGCCAGAAGCGCATCGGCTATGGCAACAGAAACACCGCCCGCGCCCACCAAAAGCGCTTTCTTGCCAGCTGGGTTACGCCCCAGACGCGATAGACCGCCCGTAAAACCCTCACCATCGAGTATACGACCGACCAAGGCTCCGTCAGCATCCTTGCGAACGACATTGGCAACACCAAGCAATGCGGCAGGGCCTTCAAGCCTGTCGCACAACGCAGCAACGGTCTCCTTGTGAGGGATTGTGATAATCGCACCGGGCACACTTTCGCTGATGCGCAGCGCATTCATCACGGCGACGAGATTGTCAGGGTGGACCTGCCAGGGCACCAGCACCGCATCCAGCCCACGCTCCGTGCAGCGGGCATTAAAAAGCTGCGGAGTCCGCAAATGCGCAGACGGATACGCAATATGAATGAGAACTTGCGTTCTCCCGTTAATCTCCATCGGCGCCTCCCTCGCATTGTCATCACATATCATGCATGATATTTGATTGTCGTCAACGCAAAAGTCTTTGGGAGGAGCAATGAAGGCAGTTGTATTACACGCACCACATCATCTGGTGATCGAGGATCGAGATATGCCCGTTCCAGGCGACGGAGAGGTGCTGGTCCGCATTCATAAGGGGGGAATCTGCGGCTCGGACATGCATTATTACCATCATGGCGGCTTCGGGACAGTGCGCATGAAGGCACCGATGGTGCCCGGACACGAACTTTCGGGCGTTGTCGAACGCCTTGGCGCAGATGTTTCTGGAAAAAGCGTCGGTACATCAGTAGCAGTCAATCCGTCGCTCGCCTGTGGAAAATGCAGCTACTGCGCGTCGGGCATGCCACGGCACTGCTCCGATATGCGCTTCATGGGCAGCGCCATGCGCAACCCACATATTGATGGCGGTTTCCGCGAATATGTAGTGGTTCGGGCGGCGCAGGCCGTGCCGGTCGGGACACTTGCAGGGCTTGATGAAGCAGCCTGCGCAGAACCATTGGCCGTATGCCTGCATGCGGTATCGCAGGCACCGGATCTGCGGGGCAAACGCGTTCTTGTCACCGGTTTCGGGCCAATCGGCGCACTGACATTCCTTGCTGCAAGACACGCCGGAGCAGCTGCAATCTCTGCGACCGATGTTGCCGACATGCCGCTTCGTCTTGCAGCGCAATTGGGGGCAGAAAAGACTTGGAACGTCACAATGCCCGGTATGATGGAAGAAGAATACCGCGATCGGGGGCAGTTCGATGTGGTATTTGAATGCTCTGGCAATCAGGCTGCAATGCAGACAGCCATTGGCGTCACCAAGCCCGGCGGCACGATTATTCAGGTAGGGCTTTTGCCTGACGAGATAACCACAGCCTTTAATCCTGTCATCACCAAGGAAATCACCTTCCGGGGATCATTTCGTTTCGACAGCGAATTTGATCTGGCTGTCCGGCTGATCTCAGACCGCACCATCGATGTGCGGCCAATCATTTCCCGCACCTTCAAATTTGACCGCGCTGACGACGCTTTCGCCTTCGCCCGTGATCGACAGCAGGCCATCAAGGTCATGCTCGACTTTGCATAACAACAGGAAACCTTATCCCGTGACACATGATCTTCGTTCCCGGCTCACTGATCCGAGCCTGCTTGCAGACAAGGCGTTCATCGCTGGCCAGTGGGCAATAGCTGACAGCGGTCGCACACTGGCTGTCGATAATCCCGCAACGGGCAAGGAAATTGCCACAGTGCCCGACATGGGTCGCACAGAGACCGCGCGAGCAATCGACGCGGCATATGTTGCCCAGAAAAAATGGGCAGCCCTGACCGCCGGTGAGCGCTCCAAGATACTGCGCAACTGGTTTGAACTGACAATGGCCAATCAGGAAGACCTGGCGATCATCCTCACCACGGAAATGGGCAAACCGTTGGCTGAAGCGCGCGGCGAAGTTGCCTACGGCGCGGCCTATGTCGAATGGTTTGCCGAGGAAGCAAAACGTGCTTATGGCGACATGATCCCGGGCCACTCCGACGACAAACGGATCATGGTCATCAAACAACCGGTTGGCGTGGTTGGCTCGATAACCCCGTGGAATTTCCCAATCGCCATGATTGCCAGAAAGGCTGCTCCTGCGCTGGCGGCAGGATGCACATTCATCTCCAAGCCGGCAAAACAGACACCACTTTCAGCATTGGCACTGGCGGTCCTCGCAGAGCGTGCCGGCGTCCCGACCGGCGTATTTTCTGTACTGACCTCCGCCTCAAGTTCAGCAATCGGCGCCGAATTCTGCGAAAATGAAAAGGTCAGGAAACTGAGCTTCACCGGATCTACAGAAGTTGGCCGTATCCTGATGCGTCAGGCCTCGGACCAGATCAAGAAACTGAGCCTTGAACTTGGCGGCAACGCGCCGTTCATCGTTTTTGAGGATGCCGATATCGATGAGGCCGTCGAAGGCGCAATCCTTTCGAAATTCCGCAATGCCGGGCAAACCTGTGTATGCACCAACCGCATCTATGCCCATGACAGCATCTACGACACATTTGTCGAGAAATTAGCGAAAGCCGTGGCAAATCTGAAAATCGGCGACGGCCTGCAAGAAGACATCAAAATCGGCCCGCTGATCGACAAGGCAGCTGTGGCCAAAGTCGAGGAGCATATAGCCGACGCCCTCTCAAAAGGCGCCACACTGGTTGTGGGCGGCAAACCTGATGAGCGTGGTGGACGTTTCTTCCAACCAACCGTGCTGCGCGACGTTCATCAGGGCATGGCTGTTGCACGCGAAGAAACATTCGGACCGCTCGCTCCGGTTTTCCGGTTCAGCGGCGTCGACGAAGTCATTGAGATGGCGAATGACACGATATTCGGGTTAGCCGCCTATTTTTATGCTCGCGATCTATCGCGTGTCTTCAAGGTGGCGGAAGCACTTGAATACGGCATCGTCGGCGTCAACACCGGGCTGGTATCCACCGAAGTCGCACCGTTTGGTGGCATCAAACAATCCGGCACCGGCCGCGAAGGTTCGAAATACGGCATGGATGACTACATGGAGCTAAAATATATCTGCCTGGGTGGCATCGGGAGCTAAACGTTTCTATTGTCACAACAAAAATGGCGATCTCCCAAGAGACCGCCATTTTTTCAAGCCCGTTTTTACGGACCACGGGAGATCAGACCAGACGTGATGCCACGTCTTCAATACCGGCCGCATCAAGTTTGTAGTGGCGGTAAAGATGGGTTGGCGGGGCAATCAGGCTGTATTCATCCATGATACCGTGACGCACCAATCGAGCCGAACCCGGGTTTTCCGCCATCACTTCAGCGACCGCGGAACCCAGACCACCAAGAATATTGTGCTCTTCCACCGTCAGGACGACTTTGGAGGCTTTGGCCGCTTCAAGAACCGCCTCAACATCGAGCGGCTTGATGGTGTGCATATCGATCAAACCGACGGAATAACCCTTGGCGTTAAGCGCCTGCATGGCCGCTTTCGCGCCATGTACCGGCATGCCGCAGGCAATGATGGTGAGGTCCTTGCCGATAGCATGAACCTTCGCCTTGCCGATCTGGAATTTTTCCGTGTCGTCATAAACAACCGGATCGTGACCACGATGGGTTCTGAAATAGATCGGTTCCTTGTATACAGCAGATTCCAGCAAAAGCTGCTTGTACTGCTGACCATCAGAGGGTGAGATAACCGTTAGATCCGCGATGGCCCGCATGGTGGAAATGTCTTCCGTGGCATGGTGGGACGTGCCGTAAAAGCCCATGGAAATGCCGGTATGATGCCCGATCAGCCGCACCGGCTGCGCGCAGTAGGCCACATCCATGCGAATCTGTTCGCATGTCAGCAGACCGATGAAAGACGCGAAGGTTGCGACATAGGGAATAAGCCCGGTCGTCGCCATACCAGCGGCGGCAGACACCATGTTTTGTTCGGAAATACCGAACTGAACAAAACGATCGGGGTAACGTTCCGCGAAGGCAAAAAGGCCGTTGGAGTGCTGAAGGTCGGCAGTGCCTGCAGCAATGGGATGACCAGCTTCGACAAGTTCAATCAGCGCATCGGACAGCACGGAAAGCGACGGCGCCTTCTTGTTGAGATCGCGATATTGCCAGGATTGTGGGTTCTGTGGGGCGTTCATTATTGGACTCCATCTAGAATGGTCTGGCGCGCGCGCTCTTCATCATCCGGGGCAAGCCAACCAAGATGCCAGCCAGGCTCCGTTTCCATGTAATCAATGCCCTTGCCTTTCAGCGTCTTGGCAATGATGCAGCATGGCTTGGTACGCTCGCGGTCGGCCTTGACCTCACGGAGTTTTTCGGTGAGCTCAACAATGTCGTGGCCATCGACCACATGCACTTCCCAACCGAAAGCACGCCACTTTTCATCCAGTGGCTCGATTGCAATGACATCGTCCACCTTGCCATCCAGCTGATAGCCGTTGCGGTCAACGATGGCGATGACGTTGGACAGGCCGTGGCTGGACGCGTTCAATGCCGCTTCCCAGACCTGGCCTTCCTGCATCTCGCCGTCACCCAGCAAGACAAAGACGTCGAAATTCTGCTTCTGGATCCGCGCGCCATGCGCCATGCCAACACCATTGGATAGCGCATGGCCGATAGAACCTGAGCTGAAGTCGACACCCGGCACCTTGCGCATGTCAGGATGGTCACCCAAAGGGCTGCCAAGACGCGTATAGTCGTCCAGCCATTCTACGGGAAAGAAATCAAGATCAGCGAGAATGGGAAACAGACCAACCGCCGCATGGCCCTTGCCCATCAGGAAGCGATCACGATCAGCCCATTTCGGCTCTCCACGCCGAATATTCATCACGTCATAATAGAGTGAAGAGAAAATCTCGGCGCATGAAAAGACGGACGAATAGTGTCCGACCTTGGCGATGCTGATAAGCCGAATGGTCTCCAGTCGGACGAATTTCGCCCGCTCCTCGAGACGGGCAATCAGCTCCGGCCCCAGTTCGGTGTTCTGCATAAACATATCTCGCTTTTGTCGTTACGAGGCACGCCCCGACCTCCGCCGTTTCCGGCGGCGCCCGGGCCAGCTCCTCCACTGTGGCCCCTGCCGTTCAGTAAAAAAAACATACGAAGAAAAATATCATGCGTCAAGCATGATGCATCATATATGATGTTGACTCATGTTTTACCTGAAATCCGCCCCTCCGGTTTGACAGAAAGTTTGGGGGTAGCGTCACAGACTAACGCAACCAAGCAGCCCCTTCAGCCAAAAATTCAATTTTCAGCGATGTCGCAAATTGGACACTAATTTGTCGTTTCCGGCATTCCAATTTGGTCGTAATAAGAGGAGATTGCCGCCGAATTTGATTATTCGGACTGGTTCAGCAACGACGCTGAAACGGTTCCGTCAGACTGGATTATCCCTTTGTAAAAACATCAGTATTTACGACCAATATGTCGTTACCTGTTTCCGGCAATGTCCAGCTTGATCTGTGTAAAACCCGATGAATGCCAATGTTTGCAGGTACTCATCACCCTTCCCATATCCTCCCCCCTGAAATGAGATACTCATGTCTATGCAACTCCTGGCAAAGGTGTTGGCTCCGCTACTCGGCCTTTTTATTCTAAGTGTCGGAAATGGCTTCCTGTCATCGCTTACCACCCTGCGGCTTGACGCCAGCGGCGCATCCGCCACCATGGTTGGCATTGTTTCTTCCGCCTATTTTATTGGCCTCACGATCGGCGCACTGTTCCACGACCGACTGATCGTGCGGATAGGTCACATTCGCGCCTATAGCAGTTTTGCATCGCTGGGCGTCGTTAGCATCCTGATGCAGGCACTGTCCGCGGACTGGACCGTCTGGATCCTCGCGCGTCTGGTTTATGGCTGGACGACAGTTGGTATTTTTCTTGTCATCGAAAGCTGGTTGTTGCTTGCCGCCGACCAGAGTGTACGCGGCCGTCTGCTGGCTTTGTACATGATTTCCTTTTATGGCGCTGGCGCTCTCAGTCAGGTGTTGCTTGGATCCGTTGCAGGCCTGGGAGAAACTGCACCGTTCATCACCGCAGCGATGCTTGCCTCACTCTCGGTTCTGCCAATTGTGATCTTGCCGCGCATAACACCAACAGTGGAACGGGTGGAAGCACTCAAACCATCCCGACTGTTTCAGATGTCGCCGAGTGGCGTTATCGGCTGCTTTGGTTCTGGTGTCGCAATTGCGGCAATATATTCGCTTCTGCCGCTTTATCTCCAACATGCTGGTCTGCAGGTTGAAGAGGTCGGTCACATGATGGCCAGCGTCATCCTAGGCGCTATGGTGCTGCAATATCCAGTGGGACGCTGGTCTGACCGGCAGGACAGACGTATCGTGCTGATCACACTGGCATTCATTTGCCTGTTGTTGTGTGCTGCCATTTTGTTGCTGCCACATACGTCGACGACACTCATGATCACCATGTTCCTGTTCGGCGGCGGCGTGTTTGCCATCTATCCGGTATCGGTCAGCTTTGCGGCCGACCGCGCCTCATCAGAATCGCTGGTACCGATCATTCAGGGTCTGCTGCTGATAAACTCCCTTGGTTCGGCCATAAGCCCAATCGCCATTTCGCCCGTCATGAACCATTTCGGTGCGTCCGGCCTGTTCTGGTCACTGGCTGTTCTCAACGTCGGCCTGATATCATTCTTCTTCTGGAGGCGTGGTGTCCGCCCGGAATCGAACCACGTTGCGCCATTTGCAGCAACAACCGCGATGACGCCGGTTGGCGCGGAACTGCGTGTCACCGACGAAATGATCCAAGGCGTACACGACAACGAGACTTGATCGGTGTGAAGATGCGGCCTGAACATTCAGGCCGCATGCTTGCAAAAGTTTATTCGAGATCAGACCCGCCGATCCCGAGTGTCGTGCCAACGGCCTGGTGCCTCATTCAAAACGGTGAGATCAAAACTTTGCGGTCATGTTGACACGGAACGTACGTCCCGGAGATGGCATAAGACCAAGCGTCAATGCGTCCATGTAGTAAACGTCGGTAACGTTATCGACGGCGAGGTCGATATTGACACTGTCATTGACCTTATAGCTCGCGAACAGATCAAGCAGTGTGTATTTCGACCAATTGACCACGGTCGTATAACCACCGGTGTCATTGCTGGTCATGGTTCCTCGGTCGCCAACAAAAGTCACACGTCCGCCAGCTTCCAGAGCCTCTTCCATTAGCCGGACACCGGCTGTCAGCGAGGCGGATTTGCGAGGCGGCAGATGCAACTGGGCATAACCGTTCTGAATGCCGGAAGATCGGCAATTCACGCCAAGATTCAACTCTGCAGCACAAAACTCGGTCTTGTCGTAAACCGTGCCACCGATATCGAAGTAGCCCCACCCGACGTCATAACCGATCGACGCCTCGTAACCGCGAAACAAAGCGCTATCGATGTTCTTGACCGACACATCCGGGTAGTTTGTACGGGACAGATAGTCCTTCACATTATTGTTGAAATAGGACGCCTTGAACCGCACCTTATCCCCGCCAAGCAGAACATCCTCCTGAAGAACATTGATACCGATTTCCGTGTTGCGTGAATGCTCCGGTCTTACGCCAACCAGCGGGTTGGTATTGAATGAAAAACCGGTGGTCGATTCAAACAGACTCGGCGAACGAATTGCTTCGGAATATTTCGTGTAAAGCTGAATGCCGTCCCACGGCTCGAGCGTTGCGCCGATCATCGGCGCCCAGCCGCTGTTTTTCTCTTCGTTATGCAGGGTGGAACCATAATTGGTGTTGTTGTCATAAGACTGCGTCCACGTGTAACGGATCGCACCATCGAACTTCAGCCAATCGGTGGGTTTCCAATCGACGGCAGTAAATGCACTGGCTTCCTTGCGCCATCCGTCACGCGAGGCGAGCAATCCATTGGAATCAATATTCACATGACCGGATGGCGGTTCAATGGTCTCATACACAAAGGATCCGCCAACTGACACACCGACTTCGCCCCAGTCCGTGTCGATCTCAGATGCGTTGACGACGTCAAAACCGTAGCGTTTGGCGATATCCCAATAGGCTTGCGGCAACTCCAATGTTCCGCCGAAAGGAAAGCTGAAGGCATAAGGCGTAACAATCTTGGTGTCGGTGTCTGTCATCCAGAGGTTGGCTTTGAGATCGATCAGATCGTTTTCTTCCGGGTTCCATTTGTACCCTGCGCGGTATGTGTTGACGGAAACCTCACTGAGAGGTGCCTGCGTTGCGCCATCAAAACGGATGATCACCGACGGCATCATTTCACCAAACATGCTGTGATACCGCATGTAGCTCATATCAAAGGTGTGGCCGCCGTCCAATTCCAGTTTCGACTTCAGCATATAGGACGTGTTATCCTGAGAGGTATTGAGAACCTCCTCACCGCCTCTATAGCGGTTCAGGCCATTTAGAGAGAAAACCGTATAGTCTGTAATCCGGTCCGGAGTGCCACTTCGTCCCGGACGAATAATCGTGTCATAGGATTTTTTCAGGACGGGTGTCCTGCCCCGCGTTCCGGCGAAATAGTTGCCATTCTTGCGTCTTGCATAGGCGCCGACGACCTCGAACATGTCATTGCGTCCGGCAATTGCGACACTACCATTGCCGGTGGTCGGGGTAAGAAAAGCAGGGCGGTCCAAACCGTAGGGGCTGCCCGAGAGCAAGTCATCAGGAATAGTATCGACGGCGCAGGGGGTGTAGTTGCAACCGGTAATGAAGCGGGACTTTGCCAAGGGCGGATAACCACCCGGCGTGCCAACGGCTGGCGGTGTGGTCGTATTGCTCATCAAGCCACCACGCACCCGAATACCCCAGTTTTTATCACCCTTGATAATATCGTCTGCATTGATGGTTTCCATGCGTACAAGGCCGCCGGTTGCGCCAACACCATAGACGCTGGCAGAGGGACCTTTTTCGATAACAACGCCACCAATCATGTCGGGATCAACATAGTTGCGTGAGGCGACGCCAGAATAACCGCGGTAAACCGTGTTCTGCTGCGTGGTGCCATCAACAACCACGGGAACACGGCCAAACCCCTGCATACCGCGAACGTTCACGTCGACAGCACCGCTGTTGCGGTTATCCCCGGTCAGAACACCCGGCGTTCCCTTGATAAAATCGCCAACCGACGATCCGCGAAACCGCTGAACCTTCTGTTCACTTAGAAACGCGCTGCTGCCGGCGTTGCGATAATTGGCATCCTCGTCGGCCAATACGCCAAGCGTTGCTATGCGCCCTGTCTTGCCGACGATCGTGATCGGATCAAGCAGTATTGAACCACTCGCATCGACGGGACCAGTCGCAGCACTGTCGCCGACAATCAACGCTGCAGAATTTGCTCCACTCAAACGGATGCTGACGCCGGTACCGGCAACAAGCTGCTGCAAAGCCTGCGATGGCGTGTAGCTGCCAGCAACAGCAGTCGAGGTTTTGCCGTTGACCAGCGCGGAAGAGTAGCTGATCTGCCAGCCGGTCTGGCGGATAAAGGCATTGATGGCGGATGACAGAGGCTGTGCAGGAATGGAGAACTTGACGGCATGATCGGCAACCAGCGCGGCATTCTGTTGAGCCTGTGCAAACGTGGTCGTGCCGGTAAAAACAAATCCCAGAACAGTGGATGCCATCAGCAGCGACACCACGCGCAAACGGCTTTGCTGTCTGCCAGCGGTCTTTGCAACGCCGCCTTCAAAATTCTTATGCCCCATTCCCAAACCCTTCTCATCAATTCCAAAGGGCCCTGCTCACATCATGTTGGCATGGGCCTTCGTATTCTTTGACGAACGAGGTGTGGCGAGTCGGAAAAAATAGTTGAGAATTTAACGAAGGATTATGATCCCGCCCGGCAGACGCGTCATGGAGACACCTTCTGCATCCGCGAGTGTCTGGATTGCAGCCTCAACATTGTCGAGACGATAGTTACCGGTCACAGCCAACTGGTCGTGACGTTTATCGACCATAACGACCGTACCTCTGTAGTAACGCTGCAATTCACTGAGCACGCGGGAGAAGGGTTGGTCTTCAAAAATAAGGCGGCCATCGCGCCATGCAAGCGCAGTTGATAGATCGGCCGGAGAGATGGCCGAAAGCGATGCTCCACTGGCAAAAATCATCTCGCCGGGGCGAAGATTGGCTTTCTCTGGCTGATTGCCGACACGGCGAACCTCGACAAGCCCGTGTTCCAGTACCACACGGTCGGCCTCATCGTCGCGACGCACCGAAAACGCCGTGCCCCTCACTTCGACTTCACTGTAACTTGCCACTACGCGAAATGGATGGGCCGGATCTGGCTTAACGTCAAAAAACGCCTCTCCCTGCAACAGCTTGATATTGCGCTTTCCATCAGCAAAATCGACGGCAACCGCAGACGCGGTATCCAGCGTCATCACCGATCCATCCGGCAGCGTCACGCTAGACCTGTCGCCAACGGTGGTGAGGTAATCAGCCTCCCACCGCAACATCATCACCGGATATTGCCATATACCGATGGCCATCACAGCGGCGGCCGCCATGGCAGCAAAACGGCGCGTCCAGCCAAGGTTTTTTGTTTTGACCTCCAGCTGCGGCAGGGGTGTTGACGGAAGGCTCTGTACTGCCTTTTGGAATGCGGGCGCTCCCCACATCTCTTCAAGTTCGCGATAATGCTGCGCGTGAAGCTGGCTTGTCGCAATCCAACGTTCAAAGGCAGCTTGGGTCGCCGGATCAGGTGTTGTGTTGCGCAAGCGGGCAAACCACTCCAAGGCTTCATCCACGATGGGATCGTCGTGTTTAAAGCCGCTCTGGTTCATATCCTGATCGTCGTCCTGTGGTGCCACTCAAGCCGTCCAATTGATGCTGGTTTCGCGCCCTTTATATATGAGACGCTCGTCGCGCTGAAATTCAGCAAAGAAAGTTATCCCGTTTTCAAAACCGGGGAGTTATCGACTGTCAAAGCGGGCAAGCGTTTCGCGGCAATGGGCCATGGCAAGCTTGAGGTCATTGAAAACGGTTCGCTCTGAAATATCGAGATGTTCGGCGATCTTTCGGTTGGACCACTCTTCGATCCTGCTCAGTCTCATCACGGTCTGCGTTCGCTCAGGCAATCCACTCAGCGCCTTTTGCAGCGCATGAAAACGCTCCCTATCCAATATTGCCGCCTCAATCGACGGCACATTGTCAGGAATGGTCTGCAGAAAATCGTCGCTCACACCATCGGCTTCATAGGTCGAGCGCATTTTGCGATGGCGCTGGTGATCAAGAGCCAAGTTGCGCGCGGTCTGGTGAAGGAATGCTTCAATATGGTCTATTGAGCCGTTTTCTATCGCCCGCCGGGCACGCAGATAGGCTTCCTGCGCGACATCCTCAGCGATCTGTGGATCACCAACGATCTTCATGACCGCCCAGATCAGGGAGCGTCGGCGAGACTGGAAAATTGCATTCAGGGCTGCGGACAAATCAGCCTCCCGCGCCCTTCAAATCTGTAAAGCCAAACACTACTGCACATGTCAATTTCGCCTGAGACGCTGGACGGCTTATGCGTTTGCAGCACCCGCGCCACAGGGCTTAGTCAAGGTCAAATGGGATTGCAACCATGCGAGACGACGCTGAAACATGCGCGTTTAGCCCCCCGCTAAAAAAACATGAGTATTCTACACATATTTTCTATTTGATTTTACTGCATGAATCGCGGTTCGTTCAGCCATGCAAATGAAACCGCACAGGCTTAAAACAAAACCACCCCACCCGGACACGCCGGGTGGGGTGGAGTTGTCATCAAGATTCGTCAACCGCTAAGGCTGTACGACAATCAAAACTCTTCCCAGCTATCGGGAGAGGTCTTCAGCGCAGCATTGCCTGCAAATGCAGCCCGAACTTTGCCACCAAGCGCACGCGCCGGAGAGGCCGCCGGTTTATCGACTGGGGATGCCGGGCGAACGTTGGGAGAAGCAGAGCCATATCCATTGTCAGACAGCGTGAACCTGGACAGCAGCTGGTTGAGCGACAGCGCCTCGCGTGCAAGTCCGTGGCTTGCAGCGGTGCTTTCTTCGACCATCGCAGCGTTTTTCTGCGTGTCCTGATCCATCTGGTTAATAGCGGTGTTGATCTGCTGCAAACCGGATGACTGTTCCTGCGAGGATTCTGCAATCGCAGCAACGTGGCGGTTGATCTCCTGCACTTCTGCAACAATCACCGACAATGCATTGCCGGTCTCGCCGACCAGTTGCACGCCCTGCTGTACTTGGCTGTTTGAGGTTGTGATGAGGTTCTTGATTTCCTTTGCAGCACCTGCAGAACGCTGCGCAAGTTCACGCACTTCCTGCGCAACAACCGCAAAACCCTTACCGGCTTCACCGGCACGCGCGGCTTCTACACCGGCGTTCAGCGCCAACAGATTGGTCTGGAAGGCGATTTCGTCGATGACGCCGATGATGTTGGAAATCTCACCTGCAGATTTTGCGATCTGTTCCATAGCCGCGACGGCCTTCTGAACAACCTCGCCAGACTTCTCGGCGCCGACCTTTGTGCGGCTGACGAGCTGGCCTGCTTCCTGCGCACGTTTTGTCGAGTCCTGAACCGTCGTCGTGATTTCTTCTAGTGCTGCAGCGCTCTGCTCAACAGCAGCCGCCTGCTGTTCTGTTCTTCTGGCCAGGTCATCAGCAGCGGACTTGATTTCATTTGCGCCAGCATCGATACCGCGCGCATTCTGGGCAACCTGGTTGAGCGTCGTCTGCAGCTGTTCTGCAGCTTTGTTGAAGTCGCCACGAATACCGTCAAGATTACCAACGAAAGGCTGTGCAATCCTGTAGGTGACATCGCCATGCGCGATCTTAGAAAGAGCTGTGGCCAGATTATCGACTGCAAACTGCACGTCTCGCTCTTCCTGTTCTTTCTGCTTGGCGCGTTCAATTCGCTCTTTTTCAGACAGCGAACGATTGGCTTCCGTTTCATTCTCAAGGCGAATGCGCTCAATGGCACCTTCACGGAAGACCTGTACGGCAGCGGCCATCTGGCCAACTTCATCCTTGCGGTCCATGCCGTCAACGCCTGCGGCCGTGTCGCCATTTGCCAGCGAAGCCATCCGTTCGCGAAGACGGGCAATCGGCATCGTGATGCCACGCGACGAGACGTAAAGGCCAAGCGCAATCAGCAGACAGGACAGGATGACAATGCCAGTAATGCTCTTGAAAATCGTGCTGTTGGTATTTGCAGTAAGCTCGTCGCTACCCTTGACCATTCTCTCTATGAGTTGCTCGTTACCGGCACTGATTTTTGGCGAAACTTCGCCCAGCTTCTTGAGGAGCTCCAGCGCCATCTTCTGAGCATCTGCAGTTTGTCCTGCCTGCATCAGTGCAATAGTGCGTTCTCCGACAGCCTGAACCTCTGCAACGCCGTTAAGAATGTCACGCGCCGCATCGGCGCGCGATGGAATAAGCTTTACGATCGTGTTCTGGCGTTCTTCAAGCTGCTTGCTGTCAGCACGGAACGTCTTGACGGCGTTTTCAAAATCGCTGCTGCCAGCTTCATTGAGAGTGGCACGGAGAACCTGCATGCCCAAGGCATTGAGGTTACCACTGGTTCTGGCGTTCAAGACCGCTGCAACACCGTTATTGGCGATGAACTCACTATAATTATTATCAGTGTGTTTATATTGCAGGCTGACATAACCCAGGCCAGACAACGAAACGATACTCATCAAAGCAATTACAAAAACGACTTTTGTTTGTATCTTGGCATTTTTCAAAAACGACATATAGACCTCAAGCCAGACGGCCTCGAAACCGGCCCTACGGGGGCAGTTTGTGAGCACATGATAAGACATTGCAGGTAGGTGGGCCCACTCATCGGGCGACAAGCGGCAATGCTGTTGGCAACTGCATCATGCAGGGCAAGAGCGTGATCCGATTGTTCTACCGGCTCCAGCCTTGAAAGCGGGAACCTGCAAATTGTACATTTTGCGAAAAGTTTAAATTAAGTATTACTTTATTCATACAAACAATCATGGAAAGAGATTAAATCCCAATATTTCCAGTTATTTAGTTATGGCAGTTTGTGAGACGCACGGAAGGCTTGAACATCAGGAGGTCAGGCTCGCGGAGCGGCTCGACCGTCTTCTCAAGGTCGTCCGTTAGCTACGGGATATTGTGATGTCAGTGTGTCTGTCTGCATCGCTCCAGGAGATTGCGAAACGAGACGGGCCAACTCGTCGTCATTGAGTCCCATCCCTCTTATGCAAGAACCAAAGCAAGCGCTCCGCCGATGCCAAAAGCCGCATCAATATTTGCCCTTCATGTGTGTTCCCAAACAACAGTTTTTCGATCTAGAAAAATACGGCCCGTGAAAGGCTTCTCAGCGCGCCCACTCGTAAAGCCGCGATAGCATCTGCGTAATCTCCCGTCCTGCATCGGTCAGCGTATAAGTTGTCCGGCGGGGAAAGGTCGATGTGGAGGACCGGGTTACCAATCCCCTTTCGACAAAACCTTCGAGCCGCTCCGTCAGGACTTTCGGGCTAATCTTCGGCAGCGTCTCCATGAGTTCTGAAAAACCGAATTCACGATCGGAGAGACGCCAGAGGATCAACGCACTCCAGCGGTGTCCGAGAAACGTCAGCCAATCCTCAACCGGGCATTGCGACACATGGCGGGGTGCCTGTTTCGTGCCCACTGCCTCACCTCGCAGTCCCTGTTCTTCCCATTTGGATAGTTCAGTTGCCATCTGCTTTATCTGCCATCGGACCAATCGATTCGCCGGAACATAAATTTTTCGGCCTGACATGCAAAGGCGCGACACTAATGGGTGATAACACAACAATCCGACCGGGCGTCATGATCGTCGGCGGATATGGCCATGTCGGCAGCCAGATCGCTCGCCGTCTAAAGAAAGCCGGTCACTATGAGGTCTGCATCGCCGGCCGTGATGAAAACAAAGCCAATGCCATGGCCACGCGTTTGGGATGCAAAGCAACACAGCTTGATGTGCGCGATCCACAAACCTGGAGCAAAGCACTTGCCGCAATTAAGACGGTTGTTGTCTGCATTGACCAAACCGACACCGGCTTCATCGAACATGTTCTGACGAAGGGCTTGCGCTATATCGACATTACTGCCGACGATACGTTTTTCAGAGACGTCGAGCAGCTAGCCCAACTCGCCAGGGCATCAGGCGGAACGGCGCTTCTGTCCGTCGGTCTCGCGCCGGGCCTCACCAATCTGCTGGTCAAGGCCTGTGCCGAGAAACTGGATGACGCGACGGATGCGCGTATCGGTATCTTGCTCGGCCTTGGTGACACGCACGGACCAGCTGCCATCGACTGGACACTTCAGAATTTCAAACGCGCACCCATTGAAAAACTGCATTTCGGTAAAAATGACCGCCCGCACCCGGCAATGGAATTCAACTTCGCAGATCAACACGTGCTTCGCCGCACACGCGGTATCGGCAAGGTTAGAACATTGCTGACCTTTGATAGCGCGACTCTAAGTCGGATTTTATTCCACCTGCTGCCAGTCATGACAAAGAGCGCGTTTCTCCGCCGCCTGGTCAGCAAGAGCATGATGCACATCAGGCTCGGTTCTGATCGCACGGCTCTTTCAGTGGTGGTGACGGGCTCACGTAGTGGCCGCGAGGCCACGGCCACCATGTCACTGGAAGGAAGAGAGGAAGCGGCGATCACTGCGTTGGTCGCTGCAAACACCGTGCAGTTACTTACTGACACACCCATCGCGCCCGGCGTATGGCATATCGATCAAGTCGCGTCGATCGAACACTACAGCAATTGCCTAGCCGCCGAGGGCGTAACTTTCTCAGTCGTTGCGTAACACAACGCAATCGGTTTTGGACGTTGAGTGTGAAAGCAGGGACAGATTCTGTCCAACAAGCATAGCTGTGGCACGGAGAGCTATGTGGAGTTTGATGCTGATCTACACCCAAAACCGCACGCCCCGTCGTCAGGTTCTTAATCGGCAAAAATAGCGGCTTTTGCTTCGATTGCGAAGCTCAACGTCCAAATCCATCCGAAATGGCTGGTTCAATCCCAGTTCCAGCCTGCGAGAATCCAGTGTCATCGGTGTAAAAGCCAGAGCGCAACATATTGAACACACGCAGATGTGCTCTGGCCTGTTCCGATCAGCGCTTAGCAGTATGCGCCGTGTATTCCCGCGACAGCAGATCGACGACCTTCTCGATAAATTCCGGATCAATTTTTCCGACAAAGTCGATCCGCGGCGCTTTGCCATCGACGCGCAGTGTCGCAAACACCTTCCCCTTACCGTCGCGGAGTTCACGTGGACGCTGGGTTTTCTGTTTGGCAGGCGGGCGGGCCGAAAGTCGTTTGAACAGCAATTCAAACCGCTGGTCGCTTTGCGATGTGCCGAAACGATCTGTGCCGATCTCGTCCATGGCGTTGCCCTGAGCGGTATCACTCTGCAGCATCTCACCCAACTTCATCCAACGATCACGGCCGGCCTTCGGAGCAGCCCCGATAATAGTGATGAACCGGGCTGGCACTTTTTCCACCACCTGCATGAGGCGGGAGAGCTCGCTTTTCTGAACCGAAAGCGCGTCACCGATCACCTTACGATCAAACCCGCGCTCCGCGAGGTTTCTGGCAAAAATTGCTCTCTCGATGAAGGAAAGATTACGGCGTTCGGCATTTTCCTTACCCTGCGCCAAAACCAGCTCATCATCGCTCAAAGAGCGAATGATTGCGTTGACCGGCTGCCCCAGTTTAAGCGCCGCACGAATACGACGGTGACCATAGGCCGTCTGGTAACGACCTTGTTTTTCCGGATGCGGACGCAGGAGAACCGGCACCTGCTGGCCACTTTCGCGGATACTTTCCAGCAGCACCGCAAAGTCTTCATCATCTACACCCGCCACACTCAGACGGTCCTCGACGAATGAGGCATCGATCTGCGCTGGATCAACGGCCAGAACGTGCTCGCCGTCGCTCATGGCCTGGCGCAGCGCCCTCGCCTCTTCGGCTTCACGGGTCATTGAACCAAGCGACAGGCCCATGGCACGAACTGCACCAGAGGCGCTGCGCGCCGGTGCATTTGTCTCTGTATTGCTGACCGGAGCCACTGGTGCGGGGCTGGCAGGTTTGACTTCCGGCGCAACAGCCGGTGTTGTCGTAACAGGCAGAGAGCCGCCAAACAAAGCCTTGAGTTCGGTTTTACGGGAGTTTCCAACCATCTTCGTCAGCCTCCTATCGGCCCCATGCGTCGTGAACGAGTTTCTCAATTTCCGCATTGACCGCATTCATCGCTTCCTGCGCGCGGTCGTAGGTGGTGCGGGTAAAGTTTTCGCGGCCCACTTCATACAGTGTCTGCTTGGTCAGGCCTGCATCGGAAACAGCTGTGGATTTCAGCATCGGCGCGGTCAGAACCCGATCCCCAAACAGCGAACGCATGAAGCCGACAATCTGTGTTTGCGGTCCATCGTTCGGTTCAAAACGGGTAACGAGATAGCGGAGGAAGTCGAAGTTTAACTCCCCGCCAGCCTCACGCACCACGCCCAGCAAATCCGAGGTCATGAACAGAAACTGGTTCATCGATGCCACATCCAGCATCTGCGGATGGACGGTAACGATAACGGATGTGGAGGCGCACAGCGCTGACAGGGTGAGATATCCGAGCTGCGGCGGGCAATCGATGACCACCACGTCGTAATTCAGCTCCACGCTGGCCAGAGCGGCCTGTATACGGGCAAAGAACAGCGGCCCGCTGTCTATGCCGCTGTGGCGGCGTGTCAGCGCCTGTGGCGTCTCGTGCTCGAATTCCTGCAGTTCGATATTTCCAGGGACCAGATCAAGCCCCGGGAAATATGTGCCGCGGATGATCTGCGAGAGTGGGCGGGCCTGATCGTCATAACGAATAGCGCCGTACAGCGTATCATTGCCGGTCAGATCCAGCTCCGGCTGATAACCGAACATCGCCGACAATGATGCCTGCGGATCGAGGTCGATGGCGAGAACCCGGTGACCGGTCAGCGCCAGATATTGCGCCAGATGAACAGCTGAAGTGGTCTTGCCAGAGCCGCCCTTGAAGTTGGTCACCGAGATGACCTGCATGTGTTCGCCGCGCGACAGATCACGCTGCGGCAGATAACTGCGTGCCTTCGCAGTGTTGCCTTTCGCCAAAGCCTGTTCAGCGAGGTGATGGCGCAGTGCATTGATGTCGTTCAACGTATAGAAACGTCGGCCGCCGGTCCCGGTTTCCGGTTGTGGCCCCTCGCCCGCCAGCGACAATTGGCGCAAGTAGCCATCCGAAACACCGATGAGCTTTGCAGCCTCACCTGAGGAAAACTGGCGCAGTGTCTTCTGTGCCATCGGTGGATACAGGCGTTCACGCATCGCCTTCAATTGCTCGGACAGCGCACGCGCGTCCGCCGCAATCGCGGCATCTGCCACGATGCTCGGCGTGCCCTGTGGCTTTTCATCGGTCGCCTGCACTACAGACACCATGGGTTCTATCTCCTGACTGGCGAGTATGAGGACTGTGGGTTCGACAGCGGTGAAATCATTCCTTGAGCGCCAGAAGGAGGACCAGGACAACTATCTCAAGCTGACGAACCATACCGAGATTTACAGAAATCTGGTCCAGTTACGACAAATACTCAAATTTTTGCGAATTTCCGTAACAGGATGACGGATTCAGTGATTCCCGTCAAGCACTCCGCGACCCAAAACATCTGAAATTTGGCACGAAACTCAGCACTGGTTGACAGCTGTCAACCGAATAATATGAAAGCATTTCAGTTATTTAACTTTATCGACGGCCCGCCAACCACCACTTACGTGGTCTAAATGTGGCATAAGGGCACAAACTATCCCATTTCATAAGGACAAAATAACAACCGCAAAATCTGGGATTCTGCGGTTTTGTTGACTGAGTTGACAGCTGTCAACTCGCGGGATGTCTTGGTCTTCAGCAGCTTATGCTAGCGTAAATCCAGAGAGACGGCTCTCCAGCTTGGCAATGGTTTCAACATCGGCATTGGCGAAAGCGAAGCGCAGATAGTCCTCTTGGCCCTCACCAAAATAGACGCCCGGCAAACACACCACCCCTGCCCTTTTCGCCAGCTGCTCCGAGACTGCTGCAGACGAAACGCCACGGAACGGATGGCGGATGAACGCAAAGTAAGCACCAACAGAAACCAGGTCCCAACCACTGATCTTCGGCATGACCTGACGCAGTGCATCGGCCCGTCTTTCAATCTCGAGCCGATTGTCATCGCGCCAATCGGCCAAAGCGGGAATAGCCTTTGCAACGGCGGCCTGCGGTGCACGCGCTGCACAGATCTGCAGATTGTCCATGATCTTGGCGATCTCGGTCACAGCCTGTGGGCCCGCTGTTATCGCGCCAAGTCGATGCCCGGGCACGCAGAAGGACTTCGAGAAGCTGTACAGCATGATGAGATTATCCTGCCATCCCTCGACATTCATCAATGTGTGTGGACGCGGCGTCTGGCCGGGAAGGAAGTCACGGTAGGTCTCGTCGAGGATGAGCCAGACGCCTTTTTCGCGGCAGGCGTGGAAAATCTCCAGCAACAATTCAGGCGGATAAACCGAACCGGTCGGATTGTTTGGCGTCACCAAAGCGAGAGCCTTCACACCGGTTTCCAGCACTCTTTTGACGTCAGCGACATCTGGCAAAAACGCATTATTGGGATCGCAGGATACAAGCACCCGGTTGATGCCGAGCATGGCAAGCGTCGTATCCTGATTGAAATAAAACGGATCCGTGAGTGCTACACTGTCACCAGCCTTGGCCACAGCCATTGCCGCACACATGAAGGCCTGATTGCAGCCCGACGTGATGTGGATATTGTCGATGCCAACACTCGCACCATAAAGCTCTGACACGTGCTGCGCATAGACATCCCGCAACTCGGTCTCACCCTCAATCGGACCGTATCCGCAATATTGTTTTGAGGATGCCGCCTCACCCAGCCAACGCAGAATATCGTCATGCGGCGCATAACCCGGTACGGCCTGAGACAGGTCGATCATCGGTCCGCGTGCGCCATCGTAAGCCCGTGCCCAGGCAAAAACGAAGGGAACAGGTGGTGGCGACAACTCAGCGACAAGAGAGTTGAATACAGGTTTGTTATCGGCGGATGGCATGGAATGTCCTTGAGCGTCTTGCAAAATCGTTATCGGGCAGGGGCCGTCTTATCTGGCGACAGACCATGAAATAGGAGCGGAAAGCGTGCAAGTGTTTTCATGCGGTTTGATAGCGTCACAGGGTTCGCAGAATAGCATTTCATCCAAAACCACACATTGCATCTAAATTGCTCTGCATCTCAAAAAAGCTGAAATGCAATTGCTGTCTTATCGTCCCTTTAAGATGGACACTCCTCTCACCGCAGGCATAAGATGCTGCATTGCGGCCCGCGAAGCATCTCATCTATCGGAGTGAAATCATGTCTTTCTCATCCTCACTGTCCCGACGTCTGCTCTTGAAAAGCACCATTCTGCTGGCCGCTTCGACCACACTTGCGGGCAGGGGCTTTGCGCAGGAGGCAGCCTCCGGACGTCTGATCGTCGCAGCCGACTCCGAACCTAAAAACCTCAACCCTGCTATCGTCGCGTCAAACGGTGTATTCTTCATTTCCAGCAAGGTTATCGAGCCGCTGGCCGAAGCCTCGTTTGATGGCAAGGATGGGCTCGCGCCGCGTCTTGCCGTGGAATGGCAGGGCTCTGAAGATGGCCTGAGCGCCACGTTCAAACTGCGTGAGGGCGTCACGTGGCACGACGGAAAACCGTTCACATCGGCTGACGTTGCTTTCTCGGCGCTGTCCGTCTGGAAGACATTGCAGAACCTCGGCCGTCTGGTTTTCGCGCATCTCGAAACCGTCGACACACCGGATGCCCATACCGCAATCTTCCGGTTCTCAAAGCCAACACCATTCCAGCTTATCCGTAACGCGCTTCCGGTCGTCACCAGCGTCCTGCCAAAACATGTCTATGAAGGCACCGACATTGCCACCAATCCGGCCAACAACAAGCTGGTTGGTACGGGCCCATTCGTGTTTGCGGAATATAAACCAGGTGAGTATTACCGTCTGACACGCAATGAAAAATACTGGAATGCCGGCCAACCGAAGCTGCAGGAAATCATCTACCGCATTCTGCCAGACAGGGCAGGGGCGGGTGCTGCGCTTGAGGCGGAAGAAATCCACTTTGCGGCCTTCTCGGCGGTTCCGCTGGCAGACTTGTCGCGCATCTCCAAGGTGCCGGGCATAAAGGTGATTGCCGACGGTTACGAAGCGCTCACCTACCAGCTGGTCGTCGAAATCAATCACCGCCGCAAGGAGTTGGCCGACCTTAAGGTGCGCCAAGCGATTGCGCATGCTATCGACAAGAAGTTCGTGGTCGACACCATCTTCCTTGGTTATGCAACGGCCTCGAGCGGCCCTGTACCCAAGAATGCGCCTGAGTTCTACACGGACGACGTGGAGACCTATGATTTCGATGTTGCTAAGGCCAACGCCCTTCTTGATGAGGCTGGTTACAAGCGCGGGGAGGGCGGTAATCGCTTCTCGCTGAAGCTACTGCCGGCACCTTATTTTAATGAAACCAAACAGTTTGGTGCCTATCTGCGGCAGGCTTTGGCGGAAGTCGGCATTGATGCCGAGCTGGTCAACAATGATTCCGCCGCACATCAGAAGGCAGTCTACACCGATCATGCATTTGATCTGGCGATTGCTCCACCTGTGTTCCGTGGAGACCCGGCCATCTCCACCACCATTCTCGTCAAATCAGGCACACCGGCTGGTGTCGGCTTCTCCAATCAGGGTGGCTATGAAAACAAGGATCTGGATGCGCTGATCGACAAGGCTGCCGAGGCGGTCAATACAGAGACCCGTACGGAACTCTACAAGGAGTTCCAAAAAAAGGTCACCGAGGATCTGCCTCTCATCAATGTTGCTGAGTGGGGCTTCATCACCGTTGCCCGCGATACCGTGCAGAATGTGGCAAGCAACCCACGCTGGGCGGTTTCGAACTGGGCAGATACGGAACTGGTTTCCTGACACCTGACAGGGTTTGGCAGGGTGACAACTCTCCCAAACCCTAACTTCAACAACAGTCGGCCTCCATAAAAATCCGCTGCACTTTGCAGTATCGACGTTTTCGAGTTCAGCAATTATCGCCGTGGCTTTACCACCGGCCGAAGTTCGGGATGACAAATTTTCACAACAGGCTGGTCAATGCTTCCGAATACTGATTGGCTGCGCTCGCAAGAATATCGATAGTCGGGGATATCAGCTATGCGCCGGTCCATGACATTAGTGAAACGAAGAGCCGTCAGCGCCATTCCGGTCCTGCTGATCGTTTTGCTGTTTACTTTTGTTTTGCTTGAAAACGCCTCGGGAGACGCCGTTGATGCCTATCTAACCTCGATTGGTGGCGGCGATGCGAACCTTGTGCAGACACTGCGGGCGCAATACGGCCTGGACCAATCCATGCTTGCCCGTCTTTGGCTCTACGTTGCCTCCATAGCGCGTTTAGACCTTGGCTGGTCTCTGTCCTTCGATCGCCCCGTGCTTGCGCTCATACTCGAACGGCTGCCGAATACGCTACTACTCATGGGAAGCGCCACAGCCATTTCTTTCGCATTGGGCTCAGCGCTTGGCATTGTTGCCGGGGCGAAACCGGGAAGTGTGCGTGATCGGTTCCTGTCGGTCTCTTCACTGGCACTTTACGCCATGCCGGGTTTCTGGCTCGGCCTGGTGCTTGCCATTATATTCGCGGTTCAGCTTCGCTGGTTTCCGACATCCGGTATTGAAACCATCGCGTCGGGCAAACAGGGATGGGCGAGGGCACTGGACATCGCCAGACATCTCGTCTTGCCGGTCACCAGTCTGGGTCTGATCTATCTGGCACTTTTCCTGCGCGTCATGCGCGCCTCCATGGCCAGCATCTGGAAACTCGACTTCGTGCTGTTTGCCCGCTCGAAGGGGCTTTCACGTAGCAGGATCGTTCTACGCCATGTCGCACGCAATGCCCTGTTGCCACTCGTCACGGTGCTTGGATTGCAGTCAGCGGCGATGCTGGGGGGCAGCGTGGTGATTGAAAGCGTGTTTGCCATACCGGGGTTTGGACGTCTAGCGCAGGAAGCTGTGTCGGGACGAGATACGCCATTGTTGATGGGCATCATTCTTGTCAGCGCCGTGTTCGTGATTGTCGTCAACCTGCTTGTCGACATCCTCTATGCCACGCTTGATCCGCGCGTCGGGGCAGGGACCACCGGCACATGAAACAGCTCAGTTTTCTCATGGCTTCCGCATCGGGACTGGCCGGCGTGATCATCCTGCTCGCACTGAGCGCGATTGCGCTGGCTGCGCCCTATCTTTTTCCTGCCGATCCTCTGTCGATTGCCGGTGCGCCACTCATTCCGCCGTTCACTGACATGAGCTTTCCGCTCGGAACCGACAGGCTGGGCCGCGATGTTCTGGCCGGGCTGGTACATGGCACACGTGCGTCACTCGCCGTCGGACTGGCCGCAGCTATCGCCGCAATAACCCTCGGTACGATCATTGGCACCCTTGCCGGTTTCGCCAGTGGCCTGATTGATGAGGCACTGATGCGTGTCACTGACGCCTTTCAAATCGTGCCCAGCTTTCTCATGGCACTTGCCTTCGTCAGTACCATCGGTACCTCCATGCCAATTGTGGTCATCGCAATTGCACTCGGCGCATGGGCTGATCCCGCCCGTTTGACGCGCGCACAGGTGTTGTCCATTCGTGAAAGCGATTACGTCGCCTCTGCCCGCACGATCGGCATGCACCCGCTTGAAATCGCCTTCAGGCAGATATTGCCCAATGCCCTGCCACCGGTTCTGGCACTGGCTGCCATCATCGTCGCAGCAGCCGTGCTGACAGAAGCCGCTTTGTCGTTTCTGGGACTGGGAGACCCGAACATCGTCACTTGGGGATCGATGATTGCCGAGGGACGTAATGTGCTTCGCTCAGCACCATCGCTCTCCATCATACCGGGCCTTGGTTTGCTGACACTGGTGCTGGGTGTTTATCTTCTGGGCGAAGGTATCAATCAGGCTTTGTCGAAAAGCGACAGGGGAGGGGACCAATGACGCTTCCACTGTGCCATATCCAAAATCTCGGCATAACCTACCCCAAACAACGAACTCCGGCATTGACAGATATTAACCTTGAGATCTATGCAAGAGAGAGACTGGCAATCATCGGTGAAAGCGGTTCTGGCAAAACGACACTGGCCAGATCTCTCGCGGGACTTTTACCGCAGGGCGCTAAATCGAGCGGCTCAATTGATTGGGCCCTGCATGGAAAGCGCATAAAAGCCCGCCCACAAGCCGGTCGTGAACTGGCATATGTTTTTCAAGATCCTGGAAGTAGCCTCAATCCTGTGCTGAAAATAGGCGAGCAAGTCGCCGAAACTGCACATCAGCATCTCGATATCTCCTATCGACAGGCGTTGAGACAGGCTGTGGACCTGCTGGAACGGGTTCAATTGCCGGAACCTCAGCGCTTGGTGAATGCCTATCCACATCAGCTCTCAGGTGGCCAGAAACAACGTGTAGCAATTGCAGCAGCCATTGCGGCACAGCCATCCATATTGATAGCCGACGAGGCCACAAGTGCGCTTGATAGCGTCACTCAGGCGGCAATTGCCCGACTGCTCGATGGTCTGGTGCAAGAGGAAGGCATGACGCTGATCTTCATCACTCACGACATCGCTTTGGCCAGCAGTCTGGCGGACCGCATTGCTGTTTTGCAATCCGGACGGCTTGTAGAGCAGGGCAGGGCGAGTGAGGTCATAAACTCTCCCGAAGATGCCTACACGCGCGAACTGATTTCCGCGCATATTGATCTTTCCACGCCACCGCTGGTGCTGGAGCCCCAACAATGACCGAACCACTGCTGCAGGTAACAGGACTGTCAAAAACCTATGACGGCGGACCACGCAAGGTGACGGCACTGTCCAATATCACCTTCAGCGTCGAAAAAGGCGAAACGTTGGGTCTTGCCGGCGCTTCAGGTTGCGGAAAATCGACACTAGCCCGTATCTTGATGCGGCTTGTTCCACCGGATAGCGGGTCTATTCGTTTTCAAGGACAGGACTGGCTGGCTCTGCCGCAGGCAGCGCTTCGAAAACAGCGCAAGCACATGCAGATGGTGTTTCAGGACACTTTAGGGGCCTTCAATCCACACGCAACGGTCACAAGTGCGATTGGCGATCCGTTGCGCATCCACAATATTGTGCCAGCCACGGGACGTGAGCGTGAAATTCACCGATTGCTGGAACGTGTGGGTCTACCAGCCAGTTACGCCGTACGCCCGATCATGGCTCTATCAGGTGGGCAACGCCAACGTGTCGCGATTGCCCGGGCCCTGTCACTACGCCCCGATTTGCTGGTGATGGATGAAGCCGTCTCTGCGCTTGATGTCTCCGTTCGCAGCAGAATTTTGAAACTTCTTGTTGAAATTCAGCGTGATACCGGCATTACCTGCATCTTTGTATCACACGATCTTGCCGTTATTCGAGCTGTCTGCCATCGCATTGCGGTGATGGAAAAAGGGCATATCGTTGAAAGCGGTGTTACCGGCAAAGTCATTGCCGCACCGCAATCTGCCGCCGCCAAACAACTGATTGAGGCCGTTCCGCGGCTTAATATATTGCATGAGGACATCCGCAATGCCGAACCGTGACTGGACTTTCCTGCTCGACACACCCCCTTTCCCGGCCGATGCCTATGCGCCATTGGCGGACCAGCTGGCAGCGATACTTGGCACTCGAAACGATGTTCTCCTAATTCAGGCAGAAGCGGTGCTGGCACTTGAAGCCGTTGCGACCAGTCTGGCACGACCAGATCTCAGCGCACTCAACATCGTCACCAGCCCCTATGGCAGCTGGTTCGGCGGCTGGCTGTCGCGCGGCGGCGTGCAAGTGACCAACTTGCAGGCTGCCCCAGCCAAACCGATCACAATCGAAGCTGTCGAAGCCGCCCTTGATGCAGAACCTGACATCCAAATCCTTGCAGTGGTGCACGCGGAATCGGCCAGTGGCATTCTCAATCCATTGGAGGAGATCGTTGCCCTTGCAAAAAAACGCGGCATTGTCACCGTGGTGGATGCCGTTGCTTCCGTCGGCGGCCACGCATTGGAGGTCGACAGGCTGGGCATAGACATCGCCGTCATTGGCCCGCAAAAATCTTTGGCAGGTCCAGCCGGACTATCTGCGATCTCGATTAGCAAAGCGGCATGGGCATTTCTTGATCATGATAATCCCCCACGCGAGTCCATGTTGTCGCTGATTGACCAGAAAAAACAATGGCTTGAGATAGGGAGAGGTGCACTCCCTGGCACACCGGCGCCACTGGAATTCTATGCCTTGAGAGCAGCTTTGCAGCGTGTGGAGCAAGAGGGAATTGCCCACATTGTGGCGCGTCATAAGCGCGCGGCAAGCGCCACCCGCAGTGCATTGCAAGCCCTGAGCGCCACGCTATGGGTGGAAAAAGACCAGGCATCCGCGCTTGTGACAACCGTCATATTACCAGAAAAAATCGCGTTGAATGACTTCGCAGCTCGATCATGGGGTGCAGGATCTGATCTCACATCGGGTGTAGGTCCTGGCGCGGAACGACTTCTCCGCTTCAACCACACAGGACGTCGCGCCGCTCGAGACGCAGTCACCGCCAATATCGATGCCTATATCTCCCTAATCAAACATTTTGATGTCGCACATGACGCGATCTCTGCCCACTCAGCTCTGGCAAAAACCTACGAAGACCCAAATTAAGCCCGCATTTTCTCTCGCGTTCCATCAGTAAACATTCTTGCTATAGTCTACAGAAAAAATAGAAAATTGATTGCCTGACCAATCTTGACGAAAAAGTGGCAACAAAGCACACTTAACCGGACGTAAACGATTAGACAGGAGATACGTAAATGGTAGCAGGTATGAACATGCTTTCCTTTGACCTCTTCGGTCTCGGCCGCAAAATGCCCGAGAACAAGTCAGAAACGGGCAGTGAAAAAACTGCGGCACGCACTTCGCGCGACGAGGCATCTCGTAAGGATGTGGAGCAGGAACACGAACTGTTTTTCTGGTCCCTCTATCCGGTAATTTGACATCCGAACGATATTTGTTGTGGCATTTTTTGAGATAAAAAGTGCCACAACATAAGGCAAGACCGTGATCGAAGAAACGGGATTTATCCTTTTAGATCATGGCCTTAACGGCAACTTCAATATCTCGCCAATCTTTCAATCCATATTTCCACAATACATTTCAGACGCTGGGTTTTAACGCGGCCACTTTATAGCTGTTGCATCATATTGGGGATTTTGAAGGTGCTGTCATACTCATGACCATGGTTACGCAGCCGCCACCAGACGGTCCTTCCATAGTCTCAACGCACGTTGATAGTATTCCAGAAAACTATCGGCCGATGCACATTCAATCGTCATCAGCGCCATGGCGGCCGTCGCGCAAATCACCATTTCCATGCGTTCATCACGCGCCGCACCTGTCCAAACCGCAAACCAGTATTCCCGCATCGTCATCAACGTGTCCGGTTCTGCACCTGGCTGTTTCATGCCCGGAATAGAAAAATCATAGGACGCACCATCCAGCAAACGATAGATTGTCGTCGTTCTGAACGGGCCAAATTCCGGAATATCCCTGATATTGCCGATGATGGACAGTTGCTGCACACCCAGCAACATCGCAATATCGCGGTGTAGATCCCGTCGCGCAGATCCCGACGCACCCATGATGCTGGCCTTCGCGCCCAGTGGATTGATCAACTGCAGAATCGTATTGAGGGGCGAGCGCATTTCCATCAACGGATACAGACCGATAAGCCGGGTAATTTGTGCGTCGAGGGTTTCCATTGGAATAAAGACGCTCGCAGCCGTCTTCAGCGCATTTTTTGCATCTTTGATCGATGCGCAAACGGGAATGCCCGACATCTTCGCAGCGATAACAAATTTTGCTTCGTCCTGACCACCGCCGGCAGAACCGTGCATTGCCACGCGGTAACCAGCCATATTAACCAGTCGCACGGCATGCATGAACCAGGGAGAGGTGCGTAACTTCGGTGATAAATATACCGGCCAATCAAGATCAGCCGTCGTGGTCCCGACATCCGATGCCTTGAGATGAGCACGAAGTGCCGTGACAAAACCTGCAAATTCCGATGTCGTTGCACCGCGGAACTGCATTGTCGCCAACAAAGCACCAATCTGGATCGGATCTGCCTCGCCGTCGAGAATGATGGATAAGGCGTCTTGCGCTTCTTCCTGATTGAGCGAGCGGCTGCGGCCTACGCCTGCGCCGGACAGTGCGATATATTTCGCAAGTCGCTGCATCGGCGGTGCGTTGTCCCCTATCCGGGATAATTTATCGGCGATGTGCTCTGGTGATGGCTGTCCATCCAGAAGCATCGAGGGCCGAACCGCAAGCGGTGGTGCATCCAACAGGGCAGGGCCACTCCAACCGGTTTCGCCGGGCCTGGAGGAGGAGACGGTCTCCTTTTGCGGCGCTAACAACCGATCCGTTTCTGCCGCAAGTGCCCGAACACGAACCCGCAAGGAATCTGCAAGTGGCGTCGGCACCAACCCTCGCGCCGTTCGATGGAATAGTGGATCGCCATAAATTTCCCGCAATTGACCGAGCATTCTGCTCATTGCAGGTGGCTGTATACCCATGCTTGCCGCAGCGCGGCTGACGCTCCCCTCTCGCAAAAGAGTGTCCAGCACGATCAAAAGACGCAACTGTCCTGATCGATCTTGTGGTTGATCAACGCCCCCGCGTCGCTTTTTTTCCCCTGTCACGACATCTCCGTTCTGCCCCGTAACTTCCTCATATTCAAATTTGGAATCATTCGAAAACAACACGGTTGCTCTTATCAGACCCGTTAATTATGTGGATACCATTACTCAAGTTAATTGTCTGGAGTGTCACATGAAGTTGATCGCTGACCGTCGAGGGGACGGGCAGGGGACGATGTTGCGCGCAAAAAAACGCCAGCATCCAAGCGAAAACCTGAAAGCCGGAAAGCACCGAATTGCCTTAGCGTGCCTCGCAGGTACAGCCATTTTCATTGTTCAAAACGCTTACGCGCAGCAGTCAGTTGACACAGCCACAGATGAAGAAGCACTTATGCTTCAACAGATTGTCGTGACAGCCTCGTCGGTCGCAACCGATTTGCGCAATGCACCGGCCAGTGTATCGGTTATCAACTCTGATACATTTGAACGAAAAGCCGTCACTGATATTTCCGAGGCAATCCGCACTCAGCCGGGCGTTAATGTCGGATTTGGCAGTAATGGCACACGCGGTGTCAGTATACGTGGCCTCGGCTCCAGCTACACACTCATCCTCATAGACGGCAAGCGCGTAAACGCCGGCCTGACAACAATGCGCAAATATAACGGCGATCTTGATTGGGTGCCGATCGATGCAATCGAAAGTATTGAAGTCGTGCGCGGCCCGATGTCGACACTTTATGGCTCCGATGCATTGGGCGGTGTCGTCAATATCATCACCAAGAAAAACAGTGATCGCTGGCGTGGATCGGTGACCGCAGAAACGCTGTTGCCCAGCAATGCCCTGACCGGCAACAAACAGAAACTCAGCGGTTACGTCAGTGGTCCGATCATCCCTGATGTCCTGTCCTTCAGCGCATTTGGCAATGTCAGTAAACAAAAAGAAGCTGATGAGAGCTTGGGCGGCGGTGTGGAAACGCCACGCGGCACACGTGATTTCGACCTGACAGGTCGTTTGACATGGACCCCGTCTGCCGATCAAGTTATTGATCTTGAAGCGGGTTTTGGGCGTGAGCGTTACATCCCGTATCTTGAACCGGGCGAGGCCGACACACCGACAACAATTGAGCGCACCTCAGTTTCGTTTCGCCATGTCGGCGAGTGGGACTTTGGTACCTCGACAGTCACCGGCTTTATGGAAAATGCCGAAAACAAACACACCATCACCGATCGTTTGGGCGATGTTCTCGGCAACAGCATCACCGTTCGCAGCTACACGCTGGACGGTAAATTGGCCATGCCGCTGGATTATTTCTGGACCGATGGCCTGACTATTGGCAGCGAATTCCGCTACGAAGAACTGGACGATCCGGAAAATCTTGGCAAGGCCAATACCGTAACCGCAACAAGTGGCTCTCCACAAACCGACAACTGGACAGCTGCGCTGTTTGCCGAAAACAAGCTCGACATCATCGAAACTGTCCATCTGACAACGGGTCTGCGTTATGACTACCACGACATGTTTGGTAGTCATCTTTCTCCACGCGCTTACATCACCTGGGATGTCACTCCGGATTTGACCTTCAAAACCGGTTGGGCTCAGGCTTTCAAAGCGCCTGATCTTCGCCAACTCAATCCGAATTGGGTGCAAACATCCCGCGGCCGTGGCTGCGGTGCTGTCGGCGGCCCTTGCGAAATGGTCGGTAATCCAGACCTCAAACCGGAAACCAGCAACAGTTTCGAAGGCGGTCTTTTCTACGAAAACTCCGCTGGATTGCAGGCAGGCCTGAATTATTTCTTCAATGAAATTGAAGACAAAATTACCTCTGCCCGCGTAGCTTCCCTAATCACTGCCGGCGGCACGAAATATGTTCAACAGATCAATGTTGACCGTGCCAGATCACAGGGGTTGGAAGGTAACTTCTCCATTCCATTACACGACACTTTGACCTGGACAAACTCGTTTACCTGGCTGTTTGAATCGAAGAACCTCGAAACTAACCTGCCATTGTCTGCGGATCCGGAAATCTCCGTCCATACGGAACTGGTTTGGCAGGCCCGTGAGAATTTGAGCTTCACACTCTCAGGCGACTATTACGGAAAACAGGTCGATTATGTCACAACACCTGAAACGCTCATCGCTCAAAACGTCGAGCCTTACTCTGTTGCCAATATTTCGACCAGGTACAGCTTCAATGAGAATGTCGACTTCAAAGCTGGCATCAATAACATCTTCGATGCGCAGCCGAAGAGCGAATCCAATTTTGTGGAAAATGGCCGCACATTCTTCCTTGGCGTAACCACGAAATTCTAAGAGCACAGCTGCGCTTCATCGCGTCACGCTTCAAGATAACCCGGCGTCATCAAAGCCGGGTTATTTTTGCCCAAAATCTAGTATCCCCGTTGAATATCGACAGTCGGTGGCAAGGTGCCATTTTGCCGCCAGTTGCGAATATTGCCAGCAACGATACGCGCGGAACTTTCGCGACTGGTTGGTCCGGAAATGTGCGGTAGCACTGTCACTTTTTCATGATCCCAAAACGCAGAATTATCGGGTAGCGGCTCCACTTCGAAAACATCGAGGACAGCGTGTGAAAGCTGACCACTGTCCAAAGCGTCCAAGAGGTCATCAGTCACGATAATCGGTCCGCGTGCGAAGTTGATAAGGCTGGCGCCCTTTTTCATAATTCCAAACCGAGATGCATTGAGCAATCCACGGGTCTGCTCGGTGAGTGGCACGAGGCAGACAACAATATCGCTACGCTGCAACATGGTGTTCAACCCATCATCACCGGCAACTGTTTCAATTCCGGTTAGCGATTTCATCGAGCGGCTCCAGCCAATCACGTTGAAACCCGCATCTTTCAGTTTTCGGGCAGAAGCTGCACCCAACTCGCCAAGGCCGATCAGACCAACGGCCATTTCGCTCGGTTGCCGATATTCTAGTTCCTGCCAGACACGATGCTGTTGCTGCTTCCGATAAGCGGGCATATCCCGTTGGAGGTAATAACTCCAGGCAAGAACAGCCTCAGACATAACCCGCGAAAGTTCCGGATCAGTCAGTCGAACCAAAGGGGGAGCCTTTGGACCTAACTCCGCAACCAAACGTTCAACGCCGGCCCAAAGACTATGAACCCACTTCAGGTTTGGCAGTGCTGCGATGTGTTCGGGGTCGGGATTGGCGACAACAGCAATTTCTGCGCGCTGCTTTTCATCATCCGACATTGCCGAAAAAGAGATGATTGTCTCTTGCGGTAAAGCCGCACTCAAGGCACTGATCCAGACGGCTTCGGAGGCGGCATCACTCCGCGAGACAAATGCAATAGGCGGCAGTTGGGACATCTATCAAAAACACCTTTTTTGGAAGTGAGTGTAACTGGGTAAACCGTATTCAACCGGTCTGCGGAAGGAAAGCAATTCCCCGTTAATCACACATGTTGTAGGACGGGTGAGCTTCAAAATTCATTAAAGGAAAAGCGAAATGAGCAGGACCGTTTATGTCAACGGTGAATGGGTCGCGGAAGAAAACGCTAAGGTTTCTGTCTTCGATCGCGGTTATCTTTTCGCCGATGCGATATATGAAGTAACCGCAGTCGCTAACGGCAGGCTGATCGACTTCACTGGCCATGCGGCACGTCTCGCCCGTTCACTCGAAGCGCTCGGTATCAAACCGCCGGTGACCAATGATGTTCTCAAGTCGCTCCATTTCGAAATCATTCGCCGAAATGAACTTACGAACGGTTTGATCTATCTGCAAATCTCGCGTGGTGCGGAAGATCGCGACTTTCTCTATAGTGCCAGTCTTGAGCCAACAATTGTGATGTTTACCCAAGCCCGCAATGTCTTGGCAAATCCACGATGGGAAACCGGAATTTCGGTCGCCACGGTCCCTGAAGGCCGTTGGTCCAATCGCCAGATCAAGACCGTACAATTGTTGTATTCGTCGATGGCGAAGATGGAAGTCCAACGCAAGGGCGCAGATGATGCTCTCTTTGTCGAGGATGGTTTCATCACTGAGGGCACATCCAACAATTTTCATATCGTGACCAGCGATGGACAACTTATAACCCGCGCATTATCAAATGCTCTGCTCCATGGAATTACCCGCGGCTCGATTCTTGATATCGCGGAGAAGGCCGGTATTCCGACGGAACAGCGGTCTTTCACACCTGATGAAGCAAAATCAGCCGCGGAAGCATTTATCACTTCGGCCGGGGTTTTCGTTATGCCCGTCATCGCTATCGACGGACAAAATATCGGCGACGGAAAGCCTGGTCCTATAAGCCAAAAATTGCGTTCACTTTATATTCAGCATAGCCTCGATACCAGCGAAGGCCCCTGATTCAGGCAAACAGAAACACCTAAAACCCTGTCAGTTGACAGGGTTTTATTTTGCCCTAACGGGCGGCTTTACATTAGCCGTCACTGTCGTCCCATATCGCCAATAGATTGGCCGCGTCTTTTTTCCCCTTTCTACCGACAATTAAAAACGTCACAGCCACTTCAGTGGCTCATTGCATTTTGTACAGTTGAGTTGATCGATGGTTGATAATCACCTCCACTGCAAATCTCGCTAAGCGAGAGCTGACCTCACTATTTTCTCTCGGCCTGGAAATATGCCGAGCCATCGGGCCAAAATCTCACCAACAGTAGCAGTGGCATTTCGAAACAAATTCTGTTTCCATTTAATGCCACTTGCGAAATCGACTTTAAACCCGCCGGTTCGCTGCAATCTTCCACACTCGGCTGCCAGCGATTAATGCTTCCGACATCAGTCGACTACCATCGTCTTGCTATGAACCACCGACCGATTTCGGAAATCAGACGTTGGACTTTTATAAAGACAAACCCCGACAAGCTCATTTGCACATGACACCACCGCGTCACCCCGCCTGGCGTTGATTAGTCCCAGCCACTCTCAGCAGAGCCATCAACATTGGTCCCAATGAGAATTCGCCAAGTGCTGTGCGTTTGGTCAAATCGCGCAGATACCCGCCAGCTGAATTGATGTGCTGTGCTCGTTCCAGAATGCAGGCGATAGCAACCGCCGCATTTTCAGGACCCATGACTTCGCACGCCGACTGATAGGCGGACGGGCTGACACCCAGCATTGAGCGAACAGTCACCGCGGCACTCATCAAATCGCGCCAATTCTCAATAACGCCGTACGGACCATAGGGCACAATCTCGGGGCAGGCGCGAAGCACCATACCCAAAGGAAATGCCTTCAACTCCACATTCGGCTTGGCTGTTTTGACACCAAGTTTCGGGTCGAGCTCTTCTTCAGAGCTAGTTTCAAGTTCATTAAGAGAGTTGGTATTTGAATTCTGTTTGTGCCGCTCAAAATGATCTGCATTGCCGCTTATATTATTTGAATTGTCTAGTGTTTCCAGCAGATTGAGTACCTCTGCCCTGAGCATCTGCATCTCATCGAGCAGCGAATTCAGTTCATCGGTCGTCGGCGACCTTGGAATACGCGCAACCAGCTCGTTGTAAACTTCTTCAACAGCATGCCAATCGCCGTCTGCCTCTTCGTCGATCGCGGCCGAGACGAGCTTGCGAACATCGCGTCGGCATATCGTTAGAGCTTCTTTTGACCGTCTGAACTTCGCACGCTCTGCAGCCACCTCTTGCGCCAGGTGTGCAAATTCTTCTGCTCGTGCAAGTATTGGTGAAAGGTCAAAACCGAAAGCGTCCTGGACTTCCCCTGAACGACCTTTGCGGGCGAACCGTTTGCCATTAGCGCTGTCTTTGCGGACAATAAGCCCTGCTCCAACCAATGCTGCCAAATGCCGGCGTAATGTTGCATCCGCCATGCCATGGGCGCGAACTGAAAGACTCGCGTTTGATGGAAATACGATGAGCTGGTCACCCTGACGCAGTTCTGTTTCAGGATAAAAGCTCAAAAGCGCGTCGAGCACAGCAAGTGATCTGTCCTGCACGCCGAGCATACCTCGAGCTTCGCACACATCACGAAACACTTTCCACTTATCGGCGGTTTTACCGGATTGAATCTGAGCCGAAGCGACTTGCCGTTTCATCAGGTCAAGCGTCATCGGCCGCCGCCCAAAGGGCGTCGTCACATTGACAGGTTGCATCTTCTTTTACCTCTTTTAAGGCAACAGAAATCCGCTCACCAAAAAGATGCCGAAAACTCTTGACTGTGAATCATGGAAATGCGATTCTCGAAGTGCTAAATCTGAGAGAGGCTTCCATGCGGCAACGTTTGGGGGCCTTTTTCTTTTGCGGTAAATACCTTTCTTCGTTTTCGATCAACAAGATAGCTTGTGCTATCAGTTGTTCTTTTTTGCGCGTTGAAGCGAAAACTGCTCGACGAGTGTCGGCAATTGCTCAGCAACAAACTTGATAAATTCCTTGCCAAGCTGATCCTCGGCAGAAATGCGAACTTCTTTTGCGGACGTATTCAGTGCCACGAGACGATCACCATTGGCGTCGAGTATCTCGGTCGGTGCCTTTTCGGTGACCGTCGGCTTGATGGCTTCCAGCACATTCTGGAACCGCTTGTCTGATGTCAGCAACTTATCATTGCCATCGGCAAGAGTTTTCCGGATTACCTCCAGAGCATTCTTGTTGGCGCTGATGCGCTTAGCGAAATCGACCCAACGCGGTCGACCAATCTTTGGCGCCCGGCCGATGGCCTCAATCACGTCGGCTGGTACTGTGCGGTAAACGCCGCGCATCCGCGCCAGTTCGGCGTCGTCGATTGAAAGCGCCGCATAAATGTCGCGCGGCTTTATCCCAGCCATATCCATACGCGATGCAAACAAGGCACGCTCGATCCAGCTCAAATCCTGCCGGCTGGCATTCTCGATACCTTGCGCGACCACAAGATCCAGGTCGGAAATATCCACTTCCATTGCCTGAACCGGCTTGCCCAGTTCCTTGGCGGCGAGCCACCGGCGATGACCGTAGACAATTTGATAGCGGCCAGCTGCCGTTGGGTGTTTGCGAACCTGAATAGGTACCTTTTGTCCGTCAGTCTCAATCGACGTCTTGAAGGCCTGAAATGCATCCGGGTCATCTTCCGGCAAACGGTCCGGATAGGGGGAGGGGTCAACAACGGCGGTGTCGAGCATCAGCAGTGAACCACCACCAGCCTCTACCAAAGCTTTCAAACGGTCACGCTCGGCACGAATATCATCGATGGCACGATGTGCAGCACCAATGACACCAGCTCCCACACGATTGTTGGCAGCCTGAGGTGCCACTGCCGGTGCAGAAACCTCACCCTTCAGGTGATTTTCCAACTCAGCCGAAAGCAGTCCGAAACTGGCCACGATCGATTTGCGAGATCCTTTGCTCATTTGCGCCCCCAACTGCTATTGATCAAATCAATGATCGCTTCGTTCACGGCATCGACGGCTTCGCGAGCACGTTTATGAGTATCCCGGCCGATCTGTCCCATCTCGAGTTCATAGAGGGAACGTTTGGCAAGTCCGGCCGCTTCCACGGCAGTGCTTTCAATCGATGTTGGCAACAGAACATCGGTGCCAAACAGGTGACGTAGCATCGCCACCACTTGGGACTGAGGCCCATCATTCGGGTCATGACGTGTAATCAAATACCGTATGAAATCTTGATCGAGCTGCGCGCCGCTCTCGTTGAGAACGCCGATCAAATCACCCATCATCAATAGAAACTGGCTCATCGACGCGACATCCAACATGGCAGGATGCACAGTGATGATCATGCTGGTGGCAGCGTAGATAGCGCTCAACGTCAGAAAGCCAAGAGATGGCGGCGTATCCAGGATAACGATATCATAGTCGTCCTGAACCTCATCAAGAGCCAACCTCAGTCGTTCGAAAAAGATCGCGCCTGAACTGGACTTATTGGCGAGTACACGCGGTGTCTCATGTTCATATTCCATGACCTCAAGATTGCCGGGTATCAGATCAATACCGTCAAAATAGGTCTTGCGGATAATGTCGCGAATTGGACGACGCTCAGCATCTTCGTAGCGCAGCGCCGCATATATTGTCTCGTTTGCACCAACATCCACTTCCGGCTGCGCACCAAACATTGCCGACAAGGAAGCCTGTGGGTCCAGATCAAGCGCCAGCACCCGGTAGCCTTGCAGAGCGAGGTAGTGCGCGAGATGGACACAGGTTGTCGTCTTGGCACTACCGCCCTTGAAGTTGGCGATCGCCAACACCTGCAAATGTTCACCAGCACGACGACGCGGCAGAAAACGAAGCGCATCGGCGGGCTTCTGCTTGGCAAACAGTTCGCGCAGCTCATTAATTTGCGGAAGAGTGTAAACTCGGTGATTGTTCTCCAATCGACTCGGAACGGGCCCACGTCCTTCGCTGGACATCAGTTTCAGGGTGGAGTCAGGAATGGACGTCAATCTGGAAACCTCATTGGTCATAAAATGACGCAATGATTTTTCAGCCTTTGGGGGATACATACGAGTTCTGAGTTGCTGCAATTGACCAGACAACACGGTAGCGTGACGCATGATTTTACTACCAGCGTCTTCCTTCACTACAGCTTTGGCGCCTGCACGCTCAACTATCGTCATATTCTCCCCTTGGCGGCATTTTGTCGGTTTGCCGACCTGTGCCCGCCAAGACGTAGAACATGATTCTGACACTTCGTCCAGAAGTGAAGGTTAACAGTGCTTTTACACCACAGAAAACAACGCTCTAGCCGTTTACACGTAAGGCGGAAATCGGGAGAATTGTATAATAAAACTAAATTAGCAAAATCATCTTTCTATATATAATTCAATTAATTACTCATGTCACCCTTGAGTGACTTTATCTTGAAAACATAGGAACCTGCAGATACCCGCCTTTTGAGGGCAAAACCTCCAGCCGTTAGCCATTTCATCATCAGACTGACAAATTCAGACAGTTCATTCATCAAAAACCGCGAATCATTGCCGCCCCTGGCAGGGGTCAGCGGCAACAAGAATGCATTATACTTACACGTCAGCAGAACCCTGTTTCCGCACATATTGCCTGACTCAGTAATGGAGACGCCATTCAAAGAGCCACATAACCGTCGTCCCTCCAATCGAGAAACCGGTATAGATTTGTGAAATTTTCGTCCTTGAAAAGTGTAACAGTCGTTTGGTACATTGAGGGTCAAACAGGTGGTGTGCCATCATCCCTGTTAGGACGCGGCATTCCAAGGGTGGAGGAAATCTGAAATGGCGCCATATACCGCACCGGTCGATGATATCGGGTTTCTGCTGGAGAGAATTTTCAACTTCGATGGTGTTATGCAAGACCTGCGGGGATTTGAGGAGGTCAATGCAGAACTTGCGGTTACCGTCATGGAAGAGGCCGGTAAGTTTGCAACGGGTGTGCTGGAACCGATAAATCGAGCCGGTGATGAGGAAGGTTCCACTCTGGAAAACGGCGTGGTCCGCACACCAAAAGGAATGGCGGACGCCTACAAGACATTCGTCGAAGCGGGTTGGGGCGGGCTATCTGGTGATCCGGAGTTTGGCGGCCAGGGGCTTCCTCGAGTACTGCAACTGTTGCTGGATGAAATGATGGCTTCGGCCAATCTGTCATTTGGGCTTTTCCCAGGCCTGACCCGGGGCGCCGCTGAAGCAATTGCCCACCATGCTGACGACACCTTGAAACAGACATACCTATCCAAAATGACCTCAGGTGAATGGACAGGCGCAATGGCTCTAACCGAGGCGTCGGCCGGCACAGACCTTGGTCTGCTGAGCACACGCGCCGAACCGGTTGGTGACGGCAGCTACAAGCTCAAAGGCACCAAAATATTCATTTCCTCAGGCGACCACGACTTCGGCGGCAATATCATCCACCTGGTATTGGCACGTTTGCCAGATGCACCGAAGGGCGTGAAAGGCATAAGCCTGTTTCTGGCACCGAAATTCCTTGTCAACGCTGATGGTAGCCTCGGTGATCGCAACACAATGTCCGTTGGCTCGCTGGAACACAAGATGGGTATCCACGCCCAACCAACCTGCGTCATGAATTATGACGGAGCGACAGCCTGGCTTGTTGGGGAGGCCGGTCGTGGACTGAATGCCATGTTCACGATGATGAACGCCGAGCGACTTATGGTCGGCATTCAAGGGTTGGGCATTGCCGAAGCGGCCGTTCAAAAAGCGAGCGATTATGCACGTCAGCGTTTACAAGGCCGCTCAGCAGATGGCGCGCGCAGTCCAGTGTCCATTATCGAACACCCCGACGTACGCAAGATGCTGTTGACCGGACGCAGTTTTATCGAAGCCGCGCGCGCTCTGGCGGTATGGACAGCCTTGCAAATGGACATCGCAGACCGGCATTCGGATGAAAAGACAAGGCATGAGGCCGGCAATCTAGTGGCACTTTTGACACCTGTCGTGAAAGCGTCTTTCACCGACTTCGGCTTCGAAACTGCAGTGCTGGCCCAGCAGGTATTTGGCGGGCACGGTTACATCCGCGAATGGGGTATGGAGCAGTTTGTCAGAGATGCCAGAATTACCCAGATTTATGAGGGTACCAATGGCGTACAGGCCCTTGATCTCGTAAGCCGCAAGTTACCACTTGAGAACGGTGGAGTGGTGCGAGGTCTGTTCGAAACGATGCGCCAGGACATGCAAAGTGCTGCCAAGACAGACGCAGCGAAAACAATCGCTGAAAGTTCTCTTGCCGCGTTAAAGCAGTTGGAAGCCATTACCGAAACCCTGCTTTCGCGTCAGAGTGACGCCGCCTTTACCGGCGCTGCGGCAACCGATTATCAGAGGATGTTTGCCCTTGTGTGCTTCGGCTGGATGTGGGCAAAAATGGCGAAAGAAGCGGCCGGCAAAACAAACGCTTTCGAACGTCGAAAAACTGTGCTTGCAGATTTTTTTGCCCATCGCATGCTGCCACAAACCGAGGCTTTGGCCAAAGCCATTGAGAACGGCGCGGTTTCAATCATGGCGCTTGATGCGGAGCTGTTTTAACAAACAGCAGGCATCTGATCAGATCGGCACCAAAATTCAGGTGGGCCAGCTTTTCTGGCTCACTTCGGTTATCATCACCTATCGCTGCAAAAAACAGCTGACAATTTTTAGACATGGATAGTGACCGTTCGGGTGTATATTCAGTATGTAGCATTCTGTTACACTGCCACCGAACTGATGCCTCCTACATCCAAGATGGATCATGCCCATGCCCCGCCAGCTTGCATCGCTGAAGTTACCGAGCGTTTCGATATTTCTAGCAACGCTGGGCATTCTGTTCAGTGCGCCGGCAGAAAGCGCTGAGAAGAATACCGATGGCATGCTTCCGGTCTTGTTTGATACACGCGAGCGTCTTCCTAGCGCCAATATCGCTGACATAAGCAGCATTCGTTTCCTGATGTCGGTTGATTTTCCGCCGTTTAATTTCACCGACCAGAATGGCCGCCTGACCGGCTTTAACGTCGATCTGGTGCGCGAAGTCTGTGCGCAGCTGAAAATGGACGCAAAGTGCCAGATGCAGGCCCTGCCGTTTGATGAGCTGGAAGCGGCCGTGGAGATGGGTGAGGGGGATGCGGTCGTTTCTGGCATGGCGGTCACCGGTTCGCTGCGCCAGCGTTTTTCGTTTTCCCGTCCCTATATGATGCTGCCAGCGCGTTTTGTCGCCAACAAGAATGCCAAGTTGCAAGGTAGTGCAGCAACTGCACTGGCCAAACGCAAGGTCGGTGTTGTCGCTGACTCTCGCCAGCAGGCAATGCTGAAAGCCTTTTTCCCTGACATTACCAGCACCGAATATAAAAATTACGACGAGCTGTTCGAGGCTGTCAAAACCGGTGCTGTAGATACCATTTTTGCCGATGGATTGCGTTTGCCATTCTGGGTATCTGGCGCAGCGTCAGCGGATTGTTGTGAGCTGTTTGACGGGCCCTATATGTCCGACAAATTCCTGGGTGAAGGTCTGACGATTATGGCGAATGATCCCGAAAATGTCCTCATCCCGGCTTTTGATCAGGCGCTGGCGACCTTGTCACGCAATGGTAAGCTGGACGAGATCTATCGCCGCTATTTTCCGCGTGGCCTTTACTGAGGCATCACGCTTCAAGCTCTTTCAATCGGCCTTACGTGCAATGAACAGGATACCCGTGATAGGTTTACCTGCATCCATTCGGATGGTGGTCCGCACGCTCTCCAACAGGTCGAAACCTTTTTTCGCCAAGAGATCACAGACATAATCGAAGGAATGAGCGTATCGCAGCGAAGGGCGAAGCGTGAAGCCAGTTTCATCGCCAGCATCCTCAACGGAAAAAGCGAATATGCCTTGTGGCATCAACAGGCTTTCGGTCAGGTCAAATACCGTCGCTAGGCTTCCGAGATACATCAACACGTCGGCCGCAGCGACAAGATCAGCACGATGTTGGACAAAACTTTCACTAAATAAGGCGGATTCTTCTGGCCCCAACGCCAGATCGGCCTGTCCGAGATAGTCATATATCTCTTTTTCTTCTGCCTTGGACAGCATGTTGGCAGAGATATCAAAGCCTTCAAGCCTGCCTGCCATGGATTTGATTTCAACACCCAGCAGGCCAGTTCCACACCCAATATCAACAACACAGCGAAACGAAGGGGTGGGGATGTTTTTTTCGATCAGGGCCGTAAGTTTGGCCGGAACGGAATATTCGAGTTTTTCAACCAGTGCCGTTTCAAACCGTACGGCATATTCATCGAATAATTCCTCGACATAACGGCTGGGGGGTTGATCGGGCACCTCCGCGGCCCCAAGAACAGCGAGCTTCAGGCTGGCTGCAAATATCCCCTCTGGGTCCAGGGATACCACCCTTTCGTAGGCAGATATTGCGCCTCCCTTATCTCCGGATTTCTCTTGATATTCCCCCAGTTTAAACCATCCCGCCGGCCAGTTGGGGGCCAGTTCCAAGGCTTGCGCCATAAGTTCGGTCGCGGCGAGGTGATCGCCGCTTTCAGCAAGCATTCGGGCATAATCCGCCCGGCGGTCTACGATTACGTCACCGGAAGAAAATTGGGTTGAGGCCATAGCAATATCCTGAAGCGATGGCGCTAATTGCAGCAGTCATAAAAAAACTCAAGTCTTATTTCATTCACGCAGCGCTCATACATATAGAAATAGGGTTGCAGGCAGGCGTTGCCTTTCATATCTCTGTCCCAAAAGGAGAACACAATGGCTGGTGATGTGAACAGGTTCCTCGGGGATAGTCCCGCTCGCACCGTACTGAAGCTGGTGGTCGTATCATTGATCGTCGGTTTTTTGATGGCGATCTTTGGCGTCGACCCATGGGATCTCGTCTACAGCATCCGCAATTTCATTCTCGATATCTGGCACAGTGGTTTTGCCGCACTCGGGAAAATTGGCGATTACCTGATACTGGGAGCGACCATCGTCATTCCTATTTTCATCATCCTGCGAATTTTCAACTACCGCCGTTGATATGACCTTGCAAAACATACCAAAAATCTCGCGCAGAAACATTCTTGCAGTCTCAGCAACTGTCTTGCTGTCGGCCTGCGTATCATCACGCGCACCAAAGCTCTCGGGTAATACCTCGGATGAAACCGGCGCCGCATTGGCGATGGTTAACAAGCTTCGTGAAGGGCGCGGACTTTCGCCCTTAAGCGCCAACACAAGTGCGCGACAGGCGGCTGCAAGCCAGGCGGTTCGCATGGCAAAAGCCGACAAGATGTCCCATCTCATCGGTTTGGGCGACAGCTTCCTCAGCCGTATGAAAAGCCACTCTGTGCCACTTCCTGCTGCGGAAAATATTGCCAGCGGCCAGGCAGAGGTGCAGAGAGCGGTTCAGGCCTGGATTGATTCTCCAAAGCATCTGGAAAACATGCTGGGCAATTATCATGGTCTTGGCGTTGCCGTGGCACGGGATGCGTCTTCAGGAAATCGGCCTTATTGGGCGATGGTGCTTTCAAGCTAACCGCCCAATAGAGACAAATTCAAACCACCTGCAAAATCAGCAAATGGCTCAATCGAGCTGTTTGCTGGCCCATTTATCCACTGCGCTGTCGCGCAACTCCGTTATCGACGAGACCTTTTCTCGATCCATCAGGTTCGAGAGACCACGGATAATCCGTGACGGCAGCGTTGGACCTTCATAGACCATGCACGAATAAAGCTGCAGCAGGTCAGCGCCAGCGCGGACTTTCTCAATGGCTGTCTCAGCAGAGGAAATACCGCCTGCACCAATAATCGGCAGGGACTTGCCAACGCGCTGTCTAACCTTGGCCAGCACGGCGGTCGAACGCTCGAACAATGGTGTACCAGACAGGCCGCCAGCTTCGCCATTATGGGGGCCAGCCTTCAAACCTGCCCGAGATAGCGTGGTGTTGGACACGATCAAACCGTCGAGGTCGTGTTCCAGCGCTTCGGCCGCAATGTCATCCAACCCTTCCTCCGTCAAATCGGGCGCGATCTTCAGAAAAACCGGAATACGTTTACCACTAGCTGCCGCCAGTGCATCTCGCTTGCTCAGCACGGCCGACAGAAGAACGGCAAGGCTTTCCCGTGCCTGCAAGTCGCGCAAACCAGGGGTGTTTGGGGAAGAGATATTGGCTGTGAAATAAGAGGCAACCGAATAGAACTTGTCGATACCGGCAACATAATCGGCAACCCGGTCTGCACTGTCCTTGTTGGCGCCAATGTTAACGCCGACGATGCCATTCAACCGCCCCGCTGACAGGCGTTCAAATGCCACTTCATGGCCCTCATTGTTGAAACCCAAGCGATTGATGACGGCATTATCCTGCGTCAATCTGAAAATGCGTGGTTTCGGGTTACCGTCCTGTGGTTTCGGCGTCAGAGTTCCAACTTCAGTGAAACCAAAACCCAGCTTCAACAGCGCATTTGGCACTTCAGCATTCTTGTCGTAACCGGCAGCCATGCCCAGCGGATTGGAAAATCGAATTCCGGCAACTGTCTGAACCAGACGGGGATCTGCCGCAGGCGCGCAGCTTGGCACGAGACCGCTTTTCAGCGCCTTGATCGACAAACCATGCGCTGTTTCAGGATCAAGCATAAACAGACCGCGACGGCCAATCGACGACAGAAAATCGTTCATTCTGATAGCTCCGGAAAAACATGAAGACCATCTGCACCAAGTGGCAGAGGTTTTTCCCACAAGACAGCATCAAGCGGTAAAGCAGCGTAGAGATGCGGAAACAGATCGCCGCCCCTTGACGGTTCAAAGACGAGAGCCTCACCCAGTTTCGCCGCCTCTACTGCAATAAGCAGCAGATCGTTTTGACCGGAAAAGTGCCGTGCCGCTGTTTCCAAAGCCTGGGCAGCCGTCGAGAAATGAATGAATCCATCCTCAAGGTCGATCGACGCTCCGTCAAAAACACCTTTCTGGCGGGCAGGCTGCCAGAGTGCTTGCGGCACAATCTTGTATATGACGGAAGCCACCATGCCAGTAAATCTCTGTGTGGGGTCAATGATGCCAGCCGATTTGCCCCAAAGGGATGCCCTTGTCCATCTTTCATCGACAAGTTTTACCGATTTCCTTTGGAAATAGCCAAAGACACGCTTTTCAAACGCGCCATACAGCAACATCATGCGCCATAGAGTCAGCAATCAGTTGTATCTACTGGCGGGCAAGATTAAACTTTCCCGTTATAGGGCAAGCGAAAGTGTGCCCGTGCCCTTGGGAGGGGGCTTCCCATGACACAACTCACGATCATCATCGCGGACGATCACCCGTTATTTCGAGGTGCGTTGAAACAAGCCGTCAACGGCATTGATGCAGACCAGACCATTGTGGAGGCCGGGGATTTCGAAACGGCACATGCCGCAGCGCAGGAGCAGAAAGATGCTGACCTTTTGCTGCTCGATCTCGCCATGCCGGGGGTCAGCGGCTTTTCAGGTCTGATGGCATTGCGCGCCGAGTTCTCAAGCCTGCCGATTGTCATCGTGTCTGCCACCGACGACACGACAACAGTCCGCCGCGCTATTGAACTGGGCGCATCTGGTTTCATTTCGAAATCTGCCGGCATTGATGAGTTGCGCAAAAGCATTCAGACGGTTTTGAACGGGGGAATTTCAACACCGAACGGCTATCAGGACGGACGCGAACACGATCCTGACATTGCAGACCTCATCAACAGACTACGCACATTGACCCCACAACAGAGCCGCGTTCTCGGCATGCTTGGCGAAGGACTGCTTAACAAACAGATCGCTTATGCTCTGGGGGTGTCTGAAGCGACCATAAAGGCGCATGTCTCGGCAATCCTGCTCAAACTCAAGGTGGATAGCCGTACTCAGGCGGTCATACAGCTGTCGAAAATAAACAGCTCAGCCATGGTGGCATAGGGAGGAAAGGATTTTATTCCTTCTTCACTTTACTTTATCGTACCAATGTCTAACATGGGGCAGATGACAATAGGGGTGACTCACGTAACAACCCCACTCATGGGTCCATACGCCAATGCTTTCACACGATGCGATCTGGAGCGCTATCGACAACCTTGCTGAACGCAATCAGTTGACCCCTTCCGGACTTGCGCGGCGGGCAGGGCTTGATCCTACGTCATTTAACAAATCCAAACGGCTGGGCCCTGATGGTCGTCAGCGCTGGCCATCGACAGAGTCAGTATCCAAGGTGCTGGAAGCGACCGGCGCAAGTGTCGACGACTTTTTTGGCATTGTCATAACCAACAGTGATACAAACGCTGCATTTCAAAACACCGCATTTTCACAAGCTGAACTTAGGGCAATACCCTTGCTAGGCTTTGCGCAGGCTGGATCCGGCGGCTTTTTTGACGATGGTGGCTTTCCTGCTGGTCAGGGCTGGGACGTTGTTGAGTTTCCAACCTCTCCGGCCGACAAGGCAGGTGTGTACGCTCTGGAAGTACAGGGCGAAAGCATGATGCCGCTCTACAGAGATGGCGATATTCTAATTGTCGAACCCGGCGCCCAAGTCAGACGTGGTGACCGTGTGGTGGTCAAAAGCCGTGACGGCGAAGTCATGGCAAAACTTCTCGCCCGTCAAAGCCCGCGCTCTATTGAATTGCTGTCCTTGAACCCGGCACACCCCAACCGAACATTTGACATCAGCGAAGTTGAGTGGATCGCCCGTATCATTTGGGCAAGCCAATAAGGTGTTCAAAAACGCGCCGATTTGCTGCTTGCTCCTGCAAGCAACACAACGCGTCGCCGTTTTTCATTTTTGCCGTTCTCACGGATATTAAAAAAGCCGTCTGCAACATTCTGTTTATTTCGCGCAAAGCCCTGTGACATAATGTTTTCTTGCATTTTTCATGATAGGTCAGCTTTGCTTACTTACCCTGCTTGATGAACCCTAGGGCGCAATGCAAAATAGCATGCATTAGCCCGAAAGGATGGGGAATGGTAAAGTCCAAAAGCGTCTATGGTATGTGGAAATCAGATCCGTCGCATCACTCTGCGGCCGAAGACATACAGGGCATATTTACCGGCAGCATGATCTCCGCTTTGGGCTTTTATTTCATGAATAAAGTCGGCCTATTGACCGGCGGCACCGCAGGCGTCGCCTTCCTCATGCACTATGCATGGGGCATAAGCTTCGGCCTGCTATTTTTTGTCGTCAACCTGCCATTCTACTACCTGTCGTTCAAACGTCTGGGTGCGGCTTTTTCTCTGAAAACATTCATTGCCATTGCGCTGGTATCGGTGATTACCGAACTGGAATCCCGGATGCTGGTGATTGAAAGCATCAACCCCATATGGGCGGCGCTGCTTGGCGGCCTGCTTTTGGGTTACGGCCTGTTGGCACTTTACCGACACAGGGCAAGTCTCGGGGGCATCGGCATTCTGGCAATATATATCCAGGACCGCTTCGGCATTCGCGCGGGCCTGATACAATTGGCATTCGATGCGGTTGTCATGCTGTGCGCCTTCACTGTGATCGATCCAATCACCGTTACCTATTCCATCCTTGGTGCGGTCGTGCTGAACATCTTCCTTGCCATCAATCACCGCGCCGATCGTTACATCGTGGTGCGGTGATGCTCATTCTTTCCTTTTCAGGCTAAACGAGATTATACTGCTTTGCATTGACCTTTTGACACTGAAAGGGAAAGCAAAATGCCCATTCTGACCCCTGAACTCTGTCACGCAGCACGTGCCCTAGTTAAGGCCGATCAAGCCTTGCTCAGCGAGACATCTGGCGTTCCACTGAACCTGTTGAGACGGTTTGAAAGCGGCATCGAAACACCTCCCCAGAGCGTTCTGAGCGCCTTGAAATCCGCGCTTGAGGAACTCGGCGCTGTCTTTCTGCCTGAGGAAGGTAATGGCGCTGGCGTTCGCCTAAAGTTTGACCGCGAGGAAAGACAAGAAATCGTTGGTTGGGAAGGTGAGGGTGGAAGTGCTGCAGATGACAACGTCATCTAAAAAACAACCTGAAGGCAGAGATTTAAATCCTATAACAATCTCTTCCAAGCAGGTATCAATAATTCCCCCGGACGTGCAATGAATTCAAGCAAGATGAAATTTATACATGCACACCGATAATAAGTTGTAGATTGTAATTAATTCAATTTTTAGCGTTGTCATGCGAAAAGCCTGATATTCAGGGAGTATTCGGCGACATTGTCACCTCCTGTCACAGCTCGTATTGCTGTCGTGTGGAACGTGAAAACCCGAATACGACCTCATATCTCGGGGGAATCGCATGAAAATTTCAATAAAACACACTCTTGTGCTTGCCTTTGTCGGCTTAAGCCTCGCTGTTATTGGTTTGATGAGCAAAATGCTTGTCCAGGAAATTAAAACATACGATAATTCCTCCCGACTTTCAGAACTGGCACAATTGGACGCCAGCTTGTTTGATGGCCTGCTTGGCCTTCGAGGCGAACGTGGCGCCATATCCTCGGCAATCAAACTCGAAACTTCTGCCATGCAGTCAAGCCTCGTCAATCTCGAGACAGGCCGCAAGCAGGTCGATGGTGCCTTCAGCACAATTCGCACATTGGTCGACAATATCGGCTCCGGCGAAATTCAAAGCGCCACCACGCCGGTGCTGGATGCTTATGCCAAATGGACGTCCCAGCGCGCGGACATCGACAATGCGCTGAAGCAGGCTGTCGCAAGCCGTGATCCAGCATTGGGCAAACAAGTGCTGACTTTTGCTGACGGCATGTTGTCGGACCTGGAAAAGGCCGCCAACCGGGTAGAAGCGACAATCAACGGTCGGGAGCCCGGCATGATCATGTTCACGCAGTTGCGCTCGCTTGGATGGCAGGCTCGCACAAACGGTGGCGCGGCGAATTCGACGCTGGTCGGTGGATTGATTGCCAAAGAACCTCTGAGCGCTGCAAAGCTCGCGGAAATCTCCGTACAGGATGCCAAGGTTGACTTTGCACGCGACGTCATTGCCCAGATCGTCGCCAGCCCAACCGCACCTGAACAGCTCAAAAAGCTGTTCGACGTTGCGCAAAATTCATACTTCGGCGGCCCTTACGCGGCGCAAAAAGCCAAAGCCCTCGCAGCCTCCAAGGATGGTGTAGCCGTCGACATCAATGTCGATGATTGGCGCAAAGATGCAGCACCGGCACAGGCATCGCTTGCCGATATCGCATCCGCAGCGCTGGTCGAGATGACCGCCTTCACCGCTGCCAATGCAACATCGGCCACAAGATCAATCATCGCGTACTCCATCGCCACGCTCTTGATAACGGCCCTGTCACTGGTCGGCATTCTAACAATCATCTTCCGTATCACCAATCCGATCGCTGAGCTGACGGCCATCATGCGCAAGCTGGCCGGTGGCGATCTGTCTGTCACGGTTTCGGGTTCCAAACGCAGGGATGAAATCGGCGAAATGGCACGCGCAGTCGAAGTCTTCAAAGAGGCGGCCCTGCACAACAAGGCACTCGAGAGACAGGCAGACGAAAACCGTCGTGCGTCTGAGGCCGAACGCATCTCAATTCAGGAGCGTGCTGAACAGGAAGCAGAAGAGCGTCTCACAAAGGCAACATCCGGCCTTGCAAATGGTCTGAAGCGCCTTGCCTCCGGCGACATGCTTTGTGAGATCAATGAGAAATTCAGCGAGCAATTCGAAGCTCTGCGTGAAGATTTCAACAGATCCGTCCATCAGCTTCGCATTACGCTGGAGCAGGTCAACCAGACCGCGCAGAGCGTCAGCAATGGCAGTGGCGAAATCTCGACTGCGTCGGACCAGCTTTCCAAGCGGACAGAACAACAGGCGGCATCGCTTGAAGAAACCGCAGCCGCGCTTGAAGAGGTCACAACCAACGTTAAGCAGACCTCCGAGCGTGCGGGTGAAGCCCGTGAGATGGTACGTCACGCAAGCCAGCGAGCAGTTGCTTCAAGCACTGTTGTATCTAGCGCAGTCGAAGCCATGCAGAAGATAGAGATGGCCTCCGGGCAGATCAGCAATATCATCGGTGTCATTGATGAGATCGCTTTCCAAACCAACCTTCTGGCGTTGAATGCCGGTGTTGAAGCTGCGCGTGCCGGCGAAGCAGGCAAGGGCTTTGCGGTGGTTGCACAGGAAGTTCGCGAACTGGCACAGCGCTCTGCCAATGCGGCCAAAGAAATCAAAGCGCTGATCGGTAACTCCGAAGCTGCCGTCAATCAGGGCGTTACATTGGTGAATGATACCGGGAGCGGGTTGACCGAAATTGCCCAGCTTGTGACCGCTATCAATGAACACATGGACGCCATTGCGACAGCGGCCCGCGAGCAGGCTTCAGGCTTGGCGGAGATCAACACTTCCGTCAATCACATGGATCAAGTCACACAGCAAAACGCCGCAATGGTTGAGGAGATGAATGCCGCTGGCGCAAATCTCGCCGAAGAAAGTGGTCGTCTTTCCGACCTTCTTGCGCAGTTCAGAATGCAGGAGGGTAACCCCCAGCAAAACGGCTCGTATCGTCGCTATGCGGCGTAACGCTCCGCTCCATACCATCTGATGTCATCTAAACCGCTCCGCGAAAACGGAGCGGTTTAATTTTATCGCCTCATCAGGCTGCGACTTCCGTCACGGTGTTCTGCATGTAGGCAATCAGATCTTCGATCGTAACGAGCAGGATATTGTGCTGCTCCGCAAAGATCTCGAGCTGCGGCAGACGCGCCATGGTACCGTCATCATTGGCAATCTCGCAGATGACGCCCGAAGGCGACTTGCCGGCAAGTCTGCAAAGATCAACGGCAGCCTCGGTGTGCCCAGGACGACCCAAAACACCATTCGGATTGGCACGCAGTGGGAAAATATGGCCCGGACGCGCAAACTCATCCGGCTTTGCCGAAGGATCAAGCAAAGCCTTTACGGTCGCTGCGCGGTCCGCTGCAGAAATTCCGGTGGTCGTGCCGGGCAAATAGTCGACAGACACTGTGAATGCTGTTTTCAGAGACTCTGTATTGTTTGGCACCATCAATGGAATGTCGAGTTCATCAAGCCGTGAACCTTCCATAGACACGCAAATCAAGCCACGGGCCTTGTTCATCATGAAGGCGATCTTTTCAGCAGTCGCATCCTGCGATGCAAAAACGATATCACCTTCATTTTCGCGGTCCTGATCGTCAACAACGATCACCATTTCACCGCGAGCAATGGCCGAGATAGCATCTTCAATTTTAGAGATAGTCATTTCATAGTCTTTCAAGGGTTGAGCCAGAAGTCCGGCTTATGTTGCGCCAACCGTGCTTGGGGGCACTTCGGCAAAACTTCCCTTGGGCGAACAAACACTGCCCAACCACCCCGAAGGATGGCTGTCGTGACCTGCTCTCTTCTATCCGGACTATACCGTCGGCTCCGGCATCTCACCGGATCTGCTGACCTTCCGGCGGAACCGGAAGCGCTCGCGGGCTCCGGGATTACTCCCGATACCGCCGGTGGGGAATTGCACCCCGCCCTGAGAACAGGCTGAAGATAAGTGCATAGGCTGGCGAAATGCAAGGCGTGTTGATTTAAAAATCGATATTTAGATGATCGATACGCTGAACACTGTGTTGAATGAAAAAGATGTCTAAGCTTTGCAGCTAGCGTAGCAAATCATGTATGCAATCTGCCGATTTCTAATGGCAGTTACATGTCAGGCACCGCGCATCTTACGTTCAGGCGCTCTCTCTGGGAATCAGCTTGCCCAAAAACAGCCTGTCAAAATCCTTGTCTTCGGAACTGCCAAGCACCTCAACGAGATATTCGACCATATCGGTCAGTGGTTGGCGATAGGTCGTCAAACGATAATTCGGGCTATCTGCCTGTGGCACATCATCAAAACCGGCCACAGCGATGTCCTCCGGCACCCGCAGACCAAGTTTATGGCGGATGACATCAACAGCACCGAGCGCCAGAGCGTCGTTTTCGCAAACGATGATATCAGGCAGATTGGCCAAATCACGTCCAGTGAACGCCTTCATGATGACGTCAGCTGCCAGTTCAGGATCATAGGCGGGCACGCTTGCTGTTTCCGGTTCAACGCCAAAATAATCCCGCCAGCGGTCAACGAAGGTTTCCTTGCGCAACAAATGTGCGGAATAGGTGCGTGGTCCGGCCAGAAACATCGGACGTTTATAACCGCGATCACGGACGTAATTGGCAATTTCAGTCGTTGCATGCACGTCATCGACGGCAATAGAAATTGTATTCGGGTTACGAGATGTTCTGGCAAAAATGATCAGCTTACGAAACCGCCGGGCGTGCAGGGCGGTTTCCAGAACCTCGTCATCAAACTGAATACCAATCAGGATAACCGCATCAACCCGCCGCTGGCTGGCATTGAGCAAAGCATGTCCAGCATCGTCTTTGTTGAGGGTGTTGACGAGGAGAATGTCCCATCCCTCACGACGCAGGATCCGCGTCAATCGCTCCATCATCACCAGCTTATGAGGATTGGCGAAATCGTCAATGAGCAAAGCAACAAGATTGGTCCGATCAGAGGAGAGACTCGCTGCCCGGAGATCGGGAACATAACCAAGTCGTTCCGCCGCAGACATGACTTTTGCCAGGCTTTTCGGGGAAATAGAGGCGTCTTTGCGAAACGCACGGTTGACCGTCCACCGCGATACGCCAGCCTCAACCGCTACGTCATCCGCGGTAACGTTCGCGGCGAATAGAGGTTTCTTCTCTTGCGGCATAATCGTCTCCTCCTAACCTTATGTCGTGTATCGCGCTTCATTGATAGCTCCTTTTTGCACACGCTTCCATTTATTTTGCTCACGGGAGCAAATTGCTGTTGCTCACGGGAGCAAATGAGTGCTAGGTCTTGCTCACGGGAGCAGGAGGGCTTCCAATTCGGGAGGAATAGAGTGCTTAAAGTTGCATTGCTCGGCGCTGGCCGCATCGGTCGGGTTCACGCGGTCAATATTGCCGCAAACACCAGAAGCGAGCTGGTCGCTGTTGCGGACGTTAATACAGCGGCCGCAGATGAGTTAGCCGGACATTATGGTGCGCAGGCACGTTCGATTGAGGATATCCTGGCCGACAGAGCCATTAATGCAGTCCTTATCGCAACTTCGACCGATACCCACTCTGATCTTATCGAGAAAGCGACAGCAGCCGGAAAGGCTGTGCTGTGCGAAAAGCCGGTGGATCTGTCGCTCGAGCGTGCGAAAGCCTGCTTGGCGAAAACCGAATCCTCGGGCCTGCCGGTGATGATCGGTTTCAATCGCCGTTTCGATCCAAATTTTGCGGCTGTAAAAGCTGCGGTCAACGCCGGTGAAATCGGAAAACCGGAACTGCTGTCGATCACATCATTTGACCCGGCGCCGCCACCTGTCAGCTATGTGAAGGTTTCCGGCGGCCTGTTCCGCGACATGATGATCCATGACTTCGACATGGCTAACTTCATTATGGGCGACGCACCCAAGACCGTGCATGCTGTTGGCACATCGATTGTCGATCCTGAGATCGGCAAGGCTGGTGACGTCGACACTGCGGTGGTGACTTTGACCTACGCAAACGGCCGCATCGCAGTGATCAAGAACAGCCGCCGTGCCATTTATGGTTATGACCAGCGATTGGAACTGCTCGGTTCAGAAGGCCTGCTTTCGGCCGCCAACATTCTGGAAAACACAGTTTCCAAGGCCACCAAGGCCGGCGTGACGAGCGCGAAGCCAGAGCACTTCTTCCTTGAAAGATACATGCGTGCCTATGTTGCGGAATGGAATGCATTTGTCGCTGCAGTCCTTGATGGTGCGGCGATCCCAGTCACACTGAAAGATGGCGTTCAGGCGCTGGCACTTGCTGAAGCGGCAACGCAATCGGCGCAAACAGGTCGTTCGGTTGAACTGACACTGTAGGCATCTGACCACTCGTCATGATGCATGAGTTTTTGGCCGGAGTGCGTAGGGAGAACGCGCACCCGGTCTCGAAATCCGGCTTGGAGGGCCGGGAGGCAAAGGCGTCAGACGGGGCGCCTTGCGAAACTTAACGGGAGGATATCATGAAGAAGTTATTTGCCGCGGTATCAACAGCCGCAATCATTGCTATGGCTGGTCCGGCCTTGTCCGCCAGCATTATTGTTGTTGCACATGGACAGGCGAACGACCCGTTCTGGTCGGTCGTCAAAAACGGCGTGGAAAAAGCCGGCAAGGACACAGGCGCGACCGTAGAATTCCGTTCGCCTGAAACCTTCGACATGGTTCAGATGAGCCAGATGATTGATGCGGCAGTTAACCAGAAGCCAGATGGCCTTGTCGTTTCCATCCCTGACGCCGATGCACTTGGCCCATCCATCAAGCGCGCTGTGGAAGCCGGTATTCCGGTCATTTCCATGAACTCTGGTTCCGATGTCGCTCACGAGCTTGGCGCCCTCCTTCACGTTGGCCAGTCTGAATTCGACGCTGGCAAGGCAGCTGGTGCCAAGCTCGCTGAACTGGGCGGCAAGAAAGGCATCTGCATCAACCAGGAAGTCGGCAACGTGTCCCTCGACCTGCGTTGCAAAGGCTTTGCTGAAGGCTTCGGGCAAGTCACCGTTATCCCAACCGGTAACGACCCAGCAGAAGTGCAGGCCAAGGTTCGCGCCGCTCTCGAATCCGACGCCGACGTTGACACGGTTCTGTCTTTGAACGCCTCGCTGGTCGGTGAACCCACAGTGCAGGCAGCGCAGGCAATCGGCCGCGACAAAGTCATGATCGCTACCTTCGACCTGTCGTCTGGCTTCCTGCAGGACATTGTCGACGGCAAGGCAACCTTCGCCATCGATCAGCAGCAGTTCCTTCAGGGTTATCTACCTGTTTCCTTCTTGGCGCTTCATGCCGAATACGGCCTGATCCCGGGCGGTGACGTACCATCCGGCCCGAACCTTGTGATGAAAGACTCGGCCGCAAAGGTCATCGAGCTTTCCGCAAAGGGCATCCGCTAAGCACCAGCCGGGCCATGCACTGGTGTGGCCCGGCTTTCTATCGGAGGAACAGCATGACGACGGAGACGCTTGCTATGGTGGATGAACGCATTAAAGCTGAGTCCTTTGTGACCAGGCTCATGAAAAGACCAGAACTGGGAGCAATCGGAGGCGTCGTCCTCGTCACGATCTTTTTCCTGATTACCGCCGACAGCACCATGTTCACGCTGTCAGGCATCATGAATTTCATGACCCCTGCAGCTCAATTGGGTATTCTCGGCATCGCCGCTGCCATGTTGATGATTGGCGGTGAGTTCGACCTCTCCATCGGCTCGATGGTCGCTTTTGCCGGGATGTTGTTCGGTGCTTTCACCGTTAATATCGGCCTGCCGCTGATCGTTGCCATTCCCCTGACCATGGGCCTTGCCGGTGCTCTTGGCATTGCAAACGGACTCATCGTCCTTCGCACCAAGCTACCCTCTTTCATCGTCACGCTTGCTGGTCTTTTCATCCTGCGCGGCGCATCACTTGTTGGACTGAAAATCGTCACAGGGGGTTCGACACAGCTGCGTGGTGTCCGTGAAGCAGTCGGCGGCGACTTCATTGCACCAATCTTCTCCGGAGATGCATTCGGCTGGTTCTTCCAGTGGATGGCAGACAAGGGGCTGATCGACACATTGCGCACCGGCGCGCCCAAAGTACCGGGTGTGCCCGTTGAAATCCTGTGGTTCATCGGTTTTGCTATTATCGCAACCTACGTCCTTCTGCGCACGCCTTTTGGCAACTGGATTTTCGCGACAGGCGGTGACTCCGTGGCCGCACAGAACTCGGGCGTCCCAGTCCGTCGCGTCAAACTTTCTCTGTTCATGTTGACAGCAATGGCTGCAGCTCTGGTCGCTATCATCACTGTTATCGATGCTGGTTCTACCGATGCACGGCGCGGCTTCATGAAGGAATTCGAAGCCATCATCACGGCCGTTATCGGCGGGTGCTTGTTGACGGGCGGATATGGCTCGGCTGTCGGTGCATTCTTCGGCGCCATTATCTTCGGCATGGTCACCATTGGCCTCACCTACACCAAATTCGACCAGGACTGGTTCCAGATTTTCCTTGGCGCGATGCTGCTGCTGGCTGTGATCTTCAACAATGCAATCCGCAAACGCGTAACCGGGGAGCGTTGAGATGACTGCACCTATCATCCACATGGAAAACATCAAAAAGCACTATGGCAATGTCATTGCCCTGAACGGTGTGACTTTTGATGTCATGCCCGGAGAATGCCACTGCCTGCTCGGCGACAACGGTGCCGGCAAATCCACCTTCATCAAGACCATGTCGGGCGTACACAAACCCAATGAGGGCAGCATTACCTTCGAAGGACGCCCCATGTCTTTCGACACGCCGCGTGACGCGATGGAAGCCGGAATTGCCACCGTATTTCAGGATCTCGCTATGATCCCGTTGATGTCAGTTACCCGCAACTTTTTCATGGGCCGCGAGCCGACAACGGGTAAGGGTATCTTCAAGCGCTTCGACATCGACCGTGCCAACGAGATCACTGTCCAGGAAATGCGCAAGATGGGCATCAATCTGCGCGGACCTGACCAGGCTGTGGGCACATTGTCTGGCGGTGAACGTCAGACAGTTGCCATCGCAAGAGCGGTCTATTTTGGTGCCAAGGTCTTGATCCTTGACGAACCGACTTCGGCGCTTGGTGTGCGACAAACCTCCAATGTCCTGGCAACCATCATGAAGGTACGCGCACAGGGTGTTGGCGTCGTCTTCATCTCTCATAACGTCCGCCATGCCATGGCCGTCGGTGATCGCTTTACTGTCCTGAACCGCGGCCAGACGCTGGGTACGGCGAAAAAGGGCGAAATCACAGCACCGGAATTGCAGGATCTGATGGCCGGTGGCCAGCAGCTTGCAGAGCTTGAGGGGTCTCTCGGCGGCACGATCTGATCCGTCAACAGACGTCCCCGTATCTATCCATAGAAAGTGAACTGGTGACAGAGATGTCTTATCCAATGCCCGCAAAAGAACTGGGCATAGCCCTGATCGGCACCGGCTTTATGGGCAAGTGTCACGCCATGGCCTGGCGTAATGTGGCAGCCGTGTTTGGCGGGGTGCATCCCCGACTGGAAATCCTGAATGATGTTACGGAAGAGGCAGCGCAGAATTACGCACGTCAGTTCGGATTTGCCCGCGCGACTGCTCGTTGGGAAGATGCGATCAATGACCCCAAAGTCGATGTCGTCTCAATCACTGCGCCGAACGGCATGCACCGCCCAATGGCAGAGGCGGCTCTAAGGGCCGGTAAACATGTCTGGCTTGAAAAGCCGATGGCGCTGACACTTGACGACGCCCGCGCCATGGCGGCGCTTGCCGCACAACATCCCGATCAGAAAACCATTCTTGGTTACAACTACCTGCGCAGCCCGGCATTCCAATCCGCCAGAAAGATGGTTACCGATGGCGTCATTGGCAAGCCCGTGGCATTTCGCGGCGTTTATGACGAAGACTATTCCGCTGACCCGCTCCTCCCTTGGTCATGGCGGATGACTCACGAAGGTGGTGGTCTGGGTGCTCTTGGGGATCTGGGCTGCCACCTCGTGAGCCAAATGATCGCATTGATGGGTCCTGTCACAGAAGTTGTGGCACAGACACAGATCGTTGTTTCAACCCGCAACTCTCCCGAAGGTCCAAAGCCGGTCGAGAACGAAGACAGCGCACTCGCATTGTTGCGTTTCGCCTCTGGTGCCCAAGGTTCGTTCGCCACGTCACGTGTCGCTCGTGGCCGCAAATGCCGTTTGCAGTGGGAAGTGCATGGCACGGATGGAACGCTCGTCTTCGATCAGGAAAACATGAACGAACTTTGGCTGCATCGCCATGGCGAAGCTGGTTTTACCCGTCATCTCACCGGACCGGACCAGCCTGATTTCGCAGCATTTTGCCCGGCACCGGGCCACAATTTCGGCTTCAACGAACAGAAGGTCGTTGAGGCACGCGATCTGTTGCGCGCGATCGCAGGTGGCGCTGCCTGTGGCCCTGATTTCATTCAGGGATTGGAAATCGAAAAGATAATTCACGCCATGGCAACGTCCCATGGAAGTGTCGTGCATATTGAAAGGTAAGGCTGTGACCAAAACACTCGATGTCATTACAATCGGTCGCGCAGGTGTGGACCTCTACGGTGCACAGGTCGGTGGCCGTCTGGAAGATATGGGGTCTTTCGAAAAATACATCGGAGGCTCTCCCACCAATATTGCCTGCGGAAGCGCACGTCTTGGTCTGAAAACAGCGCTTCTCAGCCGTGTTGGCAACGAACATATGGGCCGCTTCATTCTTGAGCAGTTGGCCCGAGAAGGTGTCTCCACCAAGGGCGTCAAAATCGATCCTGAGAGACTGACTGCTCTCGTTATTCTGGGCATCCGCGACGACGAACAATTCCCGCTAATCTTTTACCGTGAAAACTGCGCAGACATGGCATTGTGCGAAGATGATGTTGACGAGGCCTTTATCGCCTCTGCACGCGCCGTCGTCGTGACCGGCACGCATCTCAGCAACACACGCACTGAAGCCGCCGTTATCAAGGCGCTGAAACTCGCGCGTAAACATGGTCTGCGGACAGCGCTTGATATTGATTATCGTCCAAACCTGTGGGGCGTCGCCGGTCATGGCGATGGTGAAAGCCGTTTCGTCGAAAGCCAGAAGGTCACCGCAAAACTGCAGGCATCGCTACATTACTTCGACCTGATCGTCGGGACCGAAGAAGAGTTTCATATTGCCGGCGGCAGCACCGACACACTGGCATGCCTGAGGGCTGTGCGGGCGCTGACGCCAGCAACCCTCGTCTGCAAACGCGGTGCACTCGGTGCCGTCGCATTTGAAAAAGATATTCCTGACAGTCTCGACAAGGGGCAGTCCGGCCAAGGTTTCCCGATTGAAGTTTTTAATGTGCTGGGTGCCGGCGACGGCTTTTTCTCCGGCCTGTTGCGCGGTTGGATGACCGATCAGGACTGGCCAACATCTCTCAAATACGCCAACGCTTGCGGCGCATTTGCGGTCAGCCGACATGGCTGCACGCCAGCCTACCCGAGCTGGGAAGAGCTGCAATTTTTCCTTGAGCGAGGCGTTGTACGAGCTGACTTGCGCAATGATCCGGTTCTGGAACAATTGCACTGGTCAACCACAAGACACACGCGCGTTAATGGTGATTGGTCAACTATGCGGGTTTTTGCCTTTGACCACCGCATGCAGCTTGAGAATATGCCGGGCTACACCTTGGAAAAGGGCGGTGCTTTCAAGGAACTGTGCCTTGATGCAGTCCTCAAAGTGCAAAATGGCCAGGCTGGCTACGGCATTCTTTGCGACAACCGCATTGGCCGCTCCGCCTTGCAACGCGCCTCTGGAACAGGTCTCTGGATTGGCCGTCCTGCAGAACTTCCGGGATCAAGACCTCTGAAGCTTGAACCAGAGCTTGGAACGGATTGCGGGACACTGGTCGAATGGGCACGCGAAAACGTCGTGAAGGTTCTGTGCTTCTGCCATCCGCAAGATAGCGCAGAGGTATGGTCCGAACAGATCGCAACCGTAAAACGTCTGTTTGAATCTGCTCGCCGTAACCGGCTGGAATTCCTTCTGGAAATCATTCCATCCAAGGTGGCAACAATCGATGACGACACGGTCGCAACCCTCGTACACCGTTTCTATGAAGCTGATATTTTCCCTGACTGGTGGAAACTGGAACCGCTGAAGACACATGCGGCTTGGGGCAATGCGATCGACGCCATTGAGGCACACGATCGCCACACCAGAGGCATCGTTGTTCTGGGACTTGAAGCGCCCGAAGCAGAGCTTTCACAGAGCTTCGAGGTCGCCGCGAGCTTCGATCTGGTCAAGGGCTTTGCAGTCGGTCGCACGATCTTTGCAGATGTCGCAACACGCTGGCTGGCAGGCGAGATCACAGACGCTGCCGCCACAGATGAAATGGTGTCGCGTTACGCCCGCTTGTGCCGGGTTTGGGACAATGCACGCGCCAAGGAGTATGCCGCATGACGACCATAAGATTGACAGCGGCACAGGCCATGGTGAAGTGGCTCTCTGCACAGTTGACGGAAGATAACGAACGTTTCATCGACGGTATCTGGGCGATTTTCGGCCACGGGAACGTTGCGGGACTTGGCGAAGCTTTGCAGAAGGCAGGCAACAGCCTGCCAACTTGGCGCGGGCAAAACGAGCAGACCATGGCACATGCGGCCATCGCCTATGCCAAGGCAAAAAAACGCACACGTGCCCAGGCGGTGACATCATCCATCGGCCCCGGTGCGACCAACATGGTCACTGCTGCTGCTCTGGCACACGTAAACCGTCTGCCATTGTTGCTTATTCCCGGCGATGTTTTTGCCAATCGTCGTCCTGACCCGGTGTTGCAGCAAATCGAAGACTTCGATGACGGCACGGTATCGGCCAATGATTGCCTGCGTCCTGTCAGCCGTTATTTCGACCGCATTACCCGGCCGGAACAGCTGCTAACTGCCTTGCCACGCGCCATGCGCGTGCTGACAGACCCGGCCAATTGCGGCCCGGTGACATTGTCATTCTGCCAGGATGTTCAGGCCGAAGCTTTTGATTGGCCGCAAGCGTTCTTTGAAAGCCGCATTTGGCGCATACGCCGTCCAGCGCCGGACACACGCGACCTTGCAGAGGTCGAAAAAGCCATCCGCGCAGCACGCAACCCGGTCATCGTGGCAGGTGGTGGTGTGATCTACAGCGGGGCGGAGCAAGAACTGGCCAACTTCGCAACGCGCCACAACATTCCGGTCATCGAAACGCAAGCAGGTAAATCCTCTTTGCCGCAAACACACCCGATGAACTTCGGTGCTGCTGGCGTCGACGGATCAGCGGCAGCGAATGCTGTTGCGCGTAAGGCTGATGTCGTGATCGGCGTGGGCACTCGCTTTCAGGACTTCACGACAGGTTCCTGGACATTGTTTGAAGCAAAGGACCGCAAACTCATCTCGATCAACGTGCAGGCATATGATGCCGACAAACACGGTGCCATTGGTCTTGTTGCCGATGCGAAAGTTGCGCTTGAAGCACTCAGCGCAGCCTTGGGCGGTCACAAGTCGGAACAGCAAGACGGCGCCTTGCGCTCGGAGTGGCTGGCGGCTGTTGATCTCCACTGTGCAGCGCCCAAGAGTGACGGCTTGCCGACCGACGCACAGGTCATTGGGGCCGTACAACGTGCAACAGACGACGACGCGATTGCAATGTGCGCGGCCGGCACAATGCCCGGCGCATTGAAATTGCTCTGGCAGCCAAGTCAGGGCGGCTACCACATGGAATACGGCTTCTCCTGCATGGGTTACGAAATCGCCGGTGCGATGGGCTTGAAGCTGGCGCGGCCGGAACGGGAAATCATCTGCTTTGTCGGCGATGGGTCCTACATGATGGCCAATTCCGAACTGGCGACTGCGGTTATGCGCAAGGTACCGTTTACGGTGGTTCTAACCGATAACAGAGGTTACGGCTGCATCAACCGTCTGCAACAGGCCAGCGGCGGTGCCGCATTCAACAACCTCTACGCCGATTGCAACATCGAACAACAGCCGCAAATCGACTTTGTCGGCCACGCGGCGTCTATGGGTGCCGTTGCCATCAAGGCGAAGAACATTGCCGATCTTGAACAGCAGATTGCACAGGCCCGACAGCGCGACATTCCAACCGTTATTGTCATCGACACCGATCCGACCAATGGGCCTGGTTTTGGCGATGCTGGAAACTGGTGGGATGTTGCCGTGCCGCAAGTCGGAACAACCGAAAAATTGAAAGAAGCCTATGCCCGCTACCTTGAAGGTATGGCACGGCAAACACTGGTAAATTGAGGAATGAGCATGATCCGCTTCGGAACAAATCCAATCGCCTGGGCCAATGACGACGACCAGACCCTTGGCGCAGATATACCGACAGAACAGATCCTCCGGGAAGCATCCGAGATCGGTTTCGATGGTATTGAAAACGGCCATCGCTGGCCAGATGAACCGGAAGCTTTGAAAAACCTTCTTGGTTCCTACGGTCTTTCCTTCGTTTCCGGCTGGTATTCGCTCAACCTTCTGACCCAGTCTGTCGAAGACGAAAAGAAAGCAATTCAGAAACACCTCGACAAGCTGAAGCACAATGGCTGCAAAGTCTGCATCGTTTGCGAAACCTCCAATTCCATTCAAGGGCTGCAGACAGCACTTTCGGAAAGCCCGCACCTTTCAGCAGACGAGATGAAGGCTTTCGCTGCCAAGGTGGAAGAACTGGCCGCATTCACGGCGTCCCAAGGCATTACGCTGGTCTATCATCATCACATGGGCACTGTTGTCGAAACACCGGAAGAGATCGATGCCTTTATGGCCGCGACCGGCCCGGCAACACATCTGCTTTTTGACGCCGGACATTGCTATTTCGGTGCTAACGGCGCCGATCCGACACCCGTGCTTCGCAAATACGTAAAGCGCGTCGCGCACTTCCATGCCAAGAATGTCCGTCCTGCCATCATGCGACAGGTCCGCGAAAACGGCCTGTCATTTATGGATGGTGTGCGGGCAGGCGTATTCACCGTTCCGGGCGACAGCGAAGGTGGCGTCGATTTCCTGCCGCTTCTGCAAATACTCAAGGATGAAGGTTATCTGGGCTGGATCGTCATCGAAGCCGAACAGGATCCAAAGGTTCGCAATCCGCATCAATACCAGTCACTCGGCCTCAAAACCTTGAAAGAAGCAGCCGCAAAGACAGGTCTCGCCTGACACACACTTGCGCAAGAACGCTGCTCCGGTGAACCGTAAGCAGCGTTCTCTCCTCAATAATTTATTGCATGCATCACCCAACGCGGCTCAAGCGGGTGATATTCCCAGGAGGAAACACGATGCCCAATCTTCTCCATCGGCCTTTTGGCACCCACGGAAAGGTGCACGAAATCACTCCCACTTCGGCTGGCTGGCGTTATGTCGGTTTTTCGCTCTATCGTTTAAGAGCAGGTGAAAAAGCCGCGGAGGCAACGGGTGATCGTGAAGTGATCCTTGTCCTGATCGAGGGTAAAGCCGCGATAAATTCGAACGGCCGGGATTGGGGTATCTTGGGCAACCGCATGAATGTATTTGAAAAGACAGCTCCCCATTCGCTCTATCTGCCAAATGGCTCGAACTGGCAGGCGACGGCCGAAACAGATTGCGTGATTGCCGTGTGTTCCGCTCCTGGCAAGAGTGGTCACGAAGCCCGCCTGATTGACCCAAACAGCATTACGCTTACACAGCGCGGCGAAGGTAGCAACACCCGCTACATCAACAATATCGCCATGGAAAACGAGGATTATTGTGACTCGCTGCTGGTCACCGAGGTCTTCACACCCGCTGGCAACTGGTCAAGCTATCCAAGCCATCGCCACGACGAAGATGATTTTCCGCGCATCACTTATCTCGAAGAGACCTATTATCACCGCCTGAACCCTGCGGACGGTTTTGGCGTGCAGCGGGTCTATACAGATGACCTGCAATTGAATGAGACCATGGCAGTTCACGACGGCGACGTCGTCTGCGTGCCACGTGGCCACCATCCCTGCGGCGCGCCCTATGGCTTCGAAATGTATTATCTCAATGTGATGGCTGGCCCACTGCGCAAATGGCGGTTCGTTGCTGCACCCAATGTCGAACATCTCTTGAAGTAACCGCAGAACCTCAGAGTATTTATCATGACCCAGCCGTTTACACTTGCCGTCTGCGCCGAAATGATCTGGCGGGACAAGCCGATTGAATGGCGTTGCGCACGCCTTGCCGAAATGGGGTTTGACGTCGGCCTTTGGAACTGGCCGGATCATGACCTGGAAGCCTTGGTACAATCCGGCGCCAGTTTTTCGATCATGAACGGTTACCTCACTGGCCGTTTGGCCGACGATGAAGGAGCCACTGAACTGCTGCGCTCAGCACGGGAAACCGCCCAAATTGGTAAGCGGCTTGGTGTCGCCCGGCTTAACCTGCATGGCACTGGCCTCGGCGAGGGCGGCCTGCCGGCTCAACCCACTGAGATCGTCACCGGCAAAATGTGGCTCAAGGCACGCGATACTCTGGCACGTATCGCCGAGATGGCGGAAGAGGAGGGTGTCGTCTACACGCTTGAGAACCTCAATCTTCCGGTCGATCACCCCGGCACACCTTTTGGTCGGGCAGAAGACACGCTTGCTCTGGTGTCATCCGTCAACCATTCCCGTCTGCGTCTCAATCTTGATCTCTATCACGTGCAGATCGGTGAGGGTAATCTGATTGAAACCTGCAAATCCTGCCTGCCATGGGTCGGCGAGATACAGGTGGCGGACGTACCTGGACGATGTGAACCCGGCACCGGCGAAATCAACTATCCGGTAATCGCAAAAGCATTAAACGACATGGGATATCGCGGACCGGTCGGCATGGAGGCATTTGCAAAAGGTGATCCTGAGCATGCGCTTGAAGCCTTCCGCAATGCCTTCACCTTATAGGCAAGGTTTCTGAGCGACGCTCTTTTCGCGCATTGTCTACGTCCAGTCTTTCACAGCCACAAACCAGACAAGACAAGCCGTTTACAGCATCGGCTATTGACGACGTGAAACACCGCATGGTTCATGCATTTCAGAATATCGGCCAATGTCTGGTATGACGGAAATGTGAGGAAAATGACCATGCGGCTTGGGTACATCAACCTGACAGACGGCGATGAGTTGGACAAATGCCTGTCGCAGCTCGTCAAGCTGTTCGAAGAAGCTGGCATGAAACCCTCAGGCGCAATTCATGCACCATACAAAGGTCCAAACCGCAGCAAATGCGACATGGACCTTCAGATTTTACCGGATGGGCCAGTGTTTCGGATCAGCCAGAACTTAGGTGAACTCGCAACCGGATGCCGGTTGGACAGTGCTGCTCTGGAGGCAGCAACAACAGAAGCTGCTGCACGCGCAGAGGGCGCCTCCGTGTTGATCGTCAACAAGTTTGGCAAACATGAAGCCGAGGGTCGCGGCTTTGTTTCGATGATCATCGACGCCATGGAACGGGACATTCCCGTAGTCATCGGTGTCAACAAACTCAATCTCGAAGCCTTTCTCTCTTTCGCGGATGGCTGCGCGGAAATCCTGCCAGCAGACCCGAATTACATTGTAAACTGGGTAACAGCTGAGGCAGTACACTAGACGACGCGAGATAAAATACTGCGCCACAGCACAGGCAATTCACTTGTTTTTCTTAGCAAAATTCAAGTTCTCGCAATGGCCCGACGGACTGTTGGAAATTTATTCCGTGGATTAGGTCGAGAATAGAATTCACGGCCTTGTTTGCCGACAAAGGATGGCTACGAAATCCTGATAATATTAGCAGGTTTTCTTCCATCATGCCTCTTCTGGACGTTCAAAATATTTCGCGAGCATTTGGCTCGACGCACGCCTTGAGGGATGCCTCTTTGCAGGTCGAGCGCGGCGAAATTGTAGCCCTCATGGGCGCCAATGGTGCGGGAAAATCCACGCTGGTAAAGATTCTGTCCGGTCTCTACACGGCAGATTCTGGCAGAATCGTCTGGGAAGATACAGACTACAAACCGCAAAACCCGGCCGAGGCCGCCGCACGCGGCATTGTCACCGTTCATCAGTCCACTGACGTGGTCGGCATTCCCGGTCTGAGCGTTGCAGATGCGCTTTTGCTCAATCAATTCGTTGATCGCAGTTATCCGTTTTTCCTCTCTCACAGAACAGTACGGCGCGAAGCAGCACGCATTCTGCAGGAAGCGGGTTTTGATCTGCCCCTTGATCGCGACTTCGAGACGCTTGGCACTGCGGACCGACAGATGGTGGCTATAGCGCGCGCGCTCTCGCAAAACGCACGTCTACTTATTCTAGACGAACCGACTGCAAGTCTCTCGGTACGGGAAGCGGAGCGTCTCTATGAGATTTTGCGGCAACTGAAGGCACGCGGCATCGCCGTCCTTTATATCTCACACCGCACTGCAGATCTGGAGGCGTTGGCTGACCGGGTTGTCATCTTGCGTGGTGGTCGCAATGTCGGTGCCTTCAGCAGACCAATTGATTTTTCAGCCGCCATCGAGACAATGATCGGACGGTCGCTTGAATCGGCACGGCCCGACCAGCGGCAATTTGGACAGGCGGTTCTGGAGCTGAAAGGTATTCAGCTATTACCCGATAGTCGGCCATTCGATCTGACCGTTCACAAGGGTGAAGTCGTTGCGATAACCGGCGTGCTCGGTGCCGGCAAAAGTCGTCTTCTCTCCGGTCTGTTCGGTGTCGGTTCATTCGTCTCGGGTAGCATCACATTGAACGGACGGCCGTTCAATGCGCGCAAGCCGGCAGACGCCATTGCCGCAGGCGTGGTCATGGCGGCTGAAGATCGACACACTTCGTCGCTGATACATGCAGGTTGGCCCGGTGAAAGCATCGCCTCCACCATCAGCCTGCCGCATCTGAACCGTTGGTATCGTTCAGGTTTCATGTTCTCGAAACGCGAAGAAAATGAGGGCAATGCCGCCATCAAACGGCTTGGCATCAAGGCAGTCGACTCTCTCGCGTCAGTGTGGTCGCTGTCTGGCGGCAACCAACAAAAGACAGTGATTGCACGTTGGGAAGCGGAGCCAAGCCGGGTGTTGCTTTTGGACGAGCCATTTCAGGGTGTGGACGTCGGTGCGCGTCAGGACATCATCGCAACAATTCGCGGCCACACCGAACGCGCGACATTGATCGCAACCTCAGATGCGGAAGAAGCGCATGAAGTTGCGGACCGCGTATTGGTGATGGACCACCATACGCTGCGCGAAGAAACCAAACATTCGGCCTTCACCGGCTATCAAGAGGACACTGTCTAATGACCAACAGCGCCCAACACACTTCTGAAAATCCACGCGGCGGCAATGGTCTGGAGACAGTTCGAGAAACCATTCGCCGTGGTGCGGTTTTCATTCTGCTGATCGCGCTTGTTGTCGGCTTCTCACTGGCGCAACCCGCATTCATCAACATCAACAACTTGATGAGCATTCTGCAGGCGGTATCCGTCGTCGCGATCATCGGCGCAGGTGTCACGGTCACGCTTGCTATTGGTGGCTTCGATCTTTCTGTCGGCGCAGTTGCTGCTTCGAGTGTGATGGCCGCGAGCTACGCCATGATCGTGCTTGGCCTGAATGCCTATCAGACCGTACCGCTGGTGCTGGCCTTCGGTGCGCTTGTCGGTTTCACCAATGCATTTTTAATTGTGAAGCTGAAGGTACCAGACCTATTGGCGACCCTATCGACCATGTTCCTGCTGACCGGCTTGCAGCTTATTCCAACCGCCGGGCGCTCGATTTCGGTCGGCCTCATTCTGCCCGATGGTACGACAGCCACCGGAAAATACGATCCGGCATTTCTGACAATTGGCCGTTCCAGCCTGTTTGGCACCATCCCGTTCTCCGTGCTGATGATGTTGCTGGTCGCCCTCATCCTGTTTGTATTGACGGAGCGGACGCGATTGGGACGCCTGCTTTATGCGACGGGTGGCAATGAAGTAGCCACACGACTGGCCGGTGCGAATGTCAACCGCATAAAGACCTTCGCCTATGTGCTTTCTGGCACTCTTGCTGCGTTGGGCGGCATTATCGTTGCCGCACGCGTCGGCAGAGGCGACGTATCGTCAGGCGCATCGCTGTTGATGGATTCTGTTGCCGCGTCGCTGATCGGTTTCGCGGTTCTCGGCCTGCGACGTCCAAACGTCCTCGGCACCCTGATCGGCGCTGTGTTTGTTGGTGTGTTGCTGAATGGCCTGACCATGCTGAACGCCCCTTATTACACGCAGGACTTCATCAAGGGTGCTGTGCTCGTCGGGGCACTGGCGCTGACCTACGGCATTGGCCGCTCCCAAAACTAACCAGGCATTCTCTCGAATTATTCTTAGCAACGAAATGGAAAAACCATGTTCAAGACACTGAAAAGGCTGGCAGCCGTTGTAATTGCCGGTTCGATTTTCACCGCACCGGCGTCCGCTGCCGGTATCGCCGGTGCACCAGCACCATTCGACAGCAAGACTGTTAACATAGCCGTCGTCAGCTTCCTTGGTAGCGGCGACTGGTTGCAGGCATTTGAAGCTGGCGTGAAGAAGCAGGCTGATGCACTCGGCATCAATCTGACAGTCTCGCAGGCACGTAACGACAATGACACCCAGCGCAATCTGGTTGAGCAGGCTATCAATCTCGGCGTTGACGGCATCATCATCAATAACGGTCGCCCTGAGGTTCTGCAGGACGTAGCGCAGAAGGCGCTTGATGCCGGCATCAAGGTTGTCGCCTATGACGTAGACCTCGATAACCCGCAGATCCCGCAGATTGAACAGAGCGACAAGGATATGGCGAAGCTTGTTCTTCAGCAGGCTGTGAAAGATAAGGGCGAGGCATTTGTCGGCGGCGCCGTTTATGTTGCAGGTTTTGCACCACTTGATCGCCGTTATGGCGTCTGGAAAGAATTTGTCGAAAAGCACAAGCTGACTGAAAAGGCCGTATGGGGCGTCGTGAACGACACGGTACCAGCATCAGTAGCTGACCAGACCAAGGCAATCCTGCGCGCCAACCCGGATATCTCCGTCATCTTCACGCCTTGGGACGAATTCGCCAAGGGCGTAAAGCTGGCTATCGATGAGCTGGGTCTTTCTCAGCAGGTCAAAATCTATGGCGTCGACATTTCGACCGCTGACATTCAGCTGATCACCGAGCCAGACAGCGCATGGGTTGCAACTGCCGCCACCAACGCCGCTGTTGTGGGTGAAGTCTCTGTTCGCGCCGTATCGCTGGCGATTGCCGGTCAGTTCCCTGGCCGTTCCGTCCTCCTTCAGCCAACCCTGATCACCCGTGACGATCTGGTCAACAACAACATCGGCACGATCGAGGAGCTTCAACAAAAGTTCCCGGCATTCCAGAAGAGCGACGCTGCCTCTGCCGAATGGATTCCTGCTGCAAAGCAGTAAGACCAAAGATGAAAATGACGCCGCCCGCAAGGCGGCGTTTTCCCTTTACCAAGCAATGAGAATGGCCATGACAGACCTGCCAAAACCGGATTTCGCCCGCAATATGAAACTGATTGGCCATAGCGATATTGGCGGTCGTGGTGATGGCCTGCAGCTTATGGTTCACCACAACCACGCGTATATTGCCCACCCCTGGTCGCAGGGCTTCTCAATCGTCGACGTCTCGGACGCCAAGAACCCGCGTACGGTCAATTATGTAGCGGCGCCTGCGAACACCTGGAACATCCATCTGCAGACACACGGCGATCTGCTTTTGGTCATCAATGCGCTTGACCTGTTTGCCGACGTCGAAACCTTCACCGATGAGAAGGCCTATTACACCAAGTCGGTAGGTGAAACCGTCGCGGCGACAAAACGCGAGCGTTCCTGGACGGCTGGAATGAGCGTCTACGATATTTCAAGCCCCGCTCAGCCCCGCAAAATCGGCCAACTGGATGTCGACGGCGTCGGTCTGCACCGCATCTGGTACGTCGGCGGCCGTTACGCCTATGCTTCAGCGCTTCTGGATGGTTTTTCGGATTATATTTTCGTGACTATCGACCTTGCCAATCCCGCGAAACCCGAACTTGTCGGTCGCTGGTGGTTGCCGGGCATGAACCTTGCGGCTGGCGAAACACCAAACTGGGGTGAGGGGCGTCGTTATGCACTTCACCACGCCCTTGTGCATGGCAACACAGCCTATGCCTGCTGGCGCGATGGCGGCCTGACCCTTCTTGATGTGTCGGATCATTCCGCACCAAAGCTGATCAAACACCACAACTGGTGCCCTCCCTATGGCGGTGGCACGCACTCTCCATTGCCATTGCCAGGACGCGATCTGCTTGTCGTCGCCGACGAGGCGGTACTTGATAACGAAGAAGACGGCCGCAAACATACGTGGGTATTCGACATCCGGGTTCCCGAAAACCCGATCAGTATTTCGACATTCCCGATCCCAAATGAGATCGACTACACCAAAAAGGCCGGCCATTTTGGTCCACACAATCTTCACGAAAACCGCCCCGGTTCGTTTGTGTCGGAAACTCTGATTTTTGCGACATGGCAGAATGCCGGTATCCGGGCATTCGATATATCCGACCCCTATCACCCCGTTGAAACGGGCGCGCTCGTACCGGCTGGCCCAACAACAATGACGGACCGGAGACCAAATCGGCCTAGGGTTATCCAGTCGGCTGACGTTTTTGTTGATGCCAATGGCCTGATCTATGCAACCGACTACAATGCTGGCCTTGAAATAATCGAATATGGCGGCTGATCGCAGACGCTAGCACCCCTATGGTCCGTTGATGATATCGGAGGACCATAGGTTTCGCTTTTAATCATTCGCCAAATACTCAGATTTTTTGTGAGATCAAACGAGATCAAACGTCGAATACCAGTGAACGCATTCGTTCGTGGAATTTTGAAAGTGACGTTATGATCTTTGTGCGCGCCGTGTTTGCCCTAGTTACCCTTTTTGCCGGACTTCAGTTTGCTCAGGCTAATGGTGTGGAGTGGGACAAGAAGGTGACGCACGGAAAGTTGGATAACGGCCTCTCCTACATTCTCTACGACAGCAAACGCGCAGATGAACCGTTCAACATCCGCCTTGTTGTGCACGCCGGATCTGTTGATGAAGAGATACCCCGTGGCACTGCCCACATCCTTGAACATATGGTGTTCCAGTCGACGCAGGCGCACCCCGAGACATTACACACCTACTTTCAGAAGCTTGGGTGGCGCACCGGCGTGCAGATCAATGCAGTCACGCGCGAAGCAGAGACCCAATTTATGGTTCGTACCCGCCCGAATGATGCGCTCGATGTAGAAGGGTCCTTGGCGCTGGTTGCTGACATGGCCTTTGGCGCGAAACTGTTGGCCGAGGACTGGGACAAAGAACGTTTCGTCATTCTTGAAGAACTGCGCCATGATAACAAGGTGGCTGAACGCATCAACCGACAGAAAAAAGAGCTGCTGCGTGCAGGTTCGCGTTATGTTGATCGTCCGACGATTGGCACACGTGAGGGAATTGAAGCGACGACCATCGCTGACATCAAGGCGTTTTACGATACCTATTATGTCGCGTCCAACATGACCCTGATCGTCTCTGGCAGGATAGATGCGGCAAGCACTGAGAAGGCGATTATCAGTCTGTTTGGCTCAGCACCGAACAAGCCACAACCATCCAGAGACTACGTGGCATTCCCGTTGAAAGATGAACTCTCCATCGGCCAGGTACAGGACCCACAGGGCACCACCTCGCAAGTAACCTATGCTTTCAGACTGGAAATGCCACCCCGTCAAAGCGATGACGGCAGACTTGCCTATCTCGAGAAATATTTCCTGACCCGCCTGATGCGCGACGCGATACAGACGCAGGGCGAACATTACGGTGAGATGGTCAATTCTCTCAGTTTCGTCATTCAAGAACCTGTAGAGCGGCGGCTTATTCTGGCCTTCAACGCCAGAAGCGAAAATCATGACAGAGCGAAAGACATTTTGCTTGAAAGTGTCGAGCGACTGCGGCGCACGGGCCTGTCTCGGGATGGCTTCGACGCTCTGATGAAAGATGCTGTCCGGATCAACAGTCGCAATCCTGACGCCGCAGCCCAGCGAACCTATGCGGAGTGGGAAGACCGTATTACCAGCGCGGTGATGATGGATTCCGTGCTGCAAGACGCAGCTGAAAAGGCGAGGGACACACAAGCCCTGCTAGAGCAGATCACCTTCGAAAGCCTGTCTGCCCGTATGCAAGACATGCTGCGCGCGCCCGACCAGGTGATGATGTATCAGGTTCCGGGCGACAAGACGGTAGAGCTTCCATCGGTCGACGATATCAGTGCCCAACGTCAGGCGTTGTCCACGGTTACAGCACTCCCCGATTTGCCCGCGATTGTAGCGAAGGCGCCGGTTGCGAAAGAGCAACCGCTGCCAATATGGCCAACAGACGCGACGGTTGATGAAACGGGAGAAATCGTTTCGGAAACCCGCCATGACAACCCAACGATACAGGAATGGGTCCTTTCGAACGGCGATCGCGTGGTCTGGCTGGCGCGCGACACGACGGATGGCAAGGTCTATCTATCAGGACAATCCAGACCGGGTTTCATGAATGCCGAGTTCGGCAGCACAGTTTCACAGGCTGCCATTCAACTCTGGGAACAAAGCGGTTTTAATTTCTGGTCACAGGACGAATATGAACTTTGGAAAAAAGCCCAGCCAGCGAGGTGGAGTTGGGCGCTGAAGGACAGCATGCTCGACGTTGCCGTGGCTGCAAAACCGGAACAACTCCCCGAATTGTTGCGTCAATATGCAGCGAGTATAAAATTTGGTCTGGTTCGTGAAGAGGCATCTGACGCTTTCCGCACCCAGATGGCCAGCAACCTCACCTCTGCCAATGAATATTCGCAGTTGCTCTACGGAGAGTCTGCCGATCACCCCGGCGATGCAAACATTGGAGTGATTGATGCACAGGCGTTGGAAAAAGCAGCTCGCGCGCTCGTCGCGGAACCGGTCACCTGGTTTGCGGTCGGTCCCGCCCCAACGCCTGAGACCAAAACCACATTTGCAAAAACAGTGAGTGCGTTGGCACGCGCTCCGTCTCTCACACCAGCACCCGCCAGGCAGCAAGACGGCATACACAAAAAGAGCATTCAAACATTTAGGGATCATCGGGCCCAGGTCGAAATATCTACGTTCACAGCCCTTGAATGGACGCCAGAAAAAGCCTTCCTCATTTCGACGCTGACACCACTCGCACAGCAGGCGCTGAAAAATGAACTGCGCAATCATCTTGGTGGCATCTACACGCTGCAGTTTGAGTTGCGCATGGACCCAGAGACCAACCGCAGCATCAGTACCTTGTCGTTCATTTGTGCGCCGGAGCGGGCAGAAGAGCTGGCAGACGCTGCCATAAATGTCCTGAAGAACATGCCGCAGAACATACAGGCTGTGGACTTCAAGCGATTGCAGGCAGACATCGACTTTGCCGAAAGCGGGCGTATGAGTGACGCCAACACTTGGCTGCGCCGACTGTCTTTGAGTTACCGCCGTTACGGCGACCCGACCTACCTCAGCAACATGCCAAAATTGAGCGAACAGTTGACGCCGATCGCGTTGCAGACCTATGCCGAGCAGGTGTTTAAAACAGATAATATAGCTGTGCTGACCCGCTTGCCTCTGGCCAAGGCGCAGTAATTGCAACGCTCAGATCGCTAGACGCAGCGTGTTGATAGTTGCTGCGTCTGCTCCGTAATTATACGGCCTTATCACCGACCATCTGATGCCTGCCCATCGGCAGCATCAGCGGCCGCCCTGAGGTAGGGTCGGTTATGATGCGGCTCTCAAGGCCAAACACCTGTCGCACATTGTGCTCTGTCAGAACCTCTTCCGGCTTTCCCGTGATGTGCAGTCGTCCACATGCCATGGCGACAAGATAGTCGGCATATCGTGCCGCCAGATTGAGGTCGTGGAGAACCATGACGATTGTCGTTCCACGCGACTGATTGAGATCGGTCAACAGATCCAGCACCTCAATCTGATGGCTGATATCGAGGAAGGTCGTTGGTTCGTCCAGTAACAGGACTTCAGTCTGCTGCGCCAGTGCCATTGCAATCCAGACACGCTGCCTTTGCCCGCCGGAAAGTTCGTCGACCGGTCGTTCTGCCAGCTCAACAGTTTTGGTGGCAATAAGCGCTGTCGCGACAGCTTCATCATCCGCTGATGTCCAGCGCGTAAACATGCCCTGATGCGGATGCCTGCCACGGCTGACAAGGTCTGCCACCATGATACCTTCAGGCGCGATAGGGGATTGTGGCAAAAGCCCCATCACTTTCGCCAGTTCCCGTGATGGCATTTTGTGAATGGACTTGCCGTCAAGCAGCACGTGGCCTGCACGCGGCGTAATCAGCCGCGACATGGTGCGCAGCAGTGTCGACTTGCCACAGGCATTGGCGCCAACAATCACTGTGATTTTGCCATGTGGCACCACCAGATCGAGGTCATTCAGAATGACGCTATCGCCATACCCGGCTGAAAGTTTCGTGGCGGCAAGTGAATAGGTAGTCATAGTGAACCTCCGGCGCGATTGACGCGCACGATAAGGAAAATGAGGTAGGGGGCGCCGAGCGCACCCGTAACGACACCGACCGGATAACGGCTGGGCAACAGGAATTGCCCGCAATAATCGCCAACCAGAACGAGCGTTGCGCCGACCAGTGCCGAAGGCACAAGCAACGAACCATTGTTACCCATGATCCTTGCAGCGATCGGCCCGGAGAGGAAAGCAACAAATGCAATAGGCCCGGCCACTGCTGTGGCAAATGCGATCATTCCAACTGATGCGATGATAACGATGATCCGTGTCTTGGCGACACGCACGCCAAGTGCTGCGGCAGTATCATCGCCGAGCCGTAAGGCTTCCAGATCACGAACGCGGGTCAGCAGCAGTCCACCGAAGGCAGCCAAGGCGAGAATGAGCGGCAGTGTCTGCGACATCTGTGCACCGTTCACACTGCCCGTCAGCCAGCGCATCGCCTCCTGAAGGCTCCAGGCCGGCGCGACAGACAATATGTAAGCAATAAAACTCTGCAGCATGGCAGAGACACCAATGCCGACAAGGATCAATCGCGTCCCTGCAACACCGTTGCGAAACGACAGAGTATAGACCAACAGCGCAATACCAAGCCCGGAGACGACGGCGAAAACTGACACGATCGGCCCGCTGAGCGACAGGACAACAATGGCAAAAACCGCAGCGGCACTTGCGCCGGAACTGATGCCGATAATGTCAGGGCTGGCGAGTGGGTTGCGGAGCATGATCTGAAAGGCGACGCCACCCATGCCAAAACAAAGTCCCGCAACAATGGACAGGACAGCGCGCGGCAACCGCAACTGACCAACGGTGAAACTCAAACCCGGGATATTCTCACCAAGCAACACACGGATAACGTCTTTCGGCGGCGTAAACGTCTGGCCGGACATCAGCGTCAGTGCAAAGACGGCACATAACAACACCACCAGACCGGAGATAACAAGCCACCGGCCACTAGCGCGCTGACGCCGGTTTCCAGCGATCGAGGTGATGACAGGGGAAAGCATGCTCATAATTCACGCACCCTTTGCCGCCTGACAATCCAGATAAAAAACGGCGCCCCGACGAGTGCAGTGACAATGCCCACATCCAACTCGGCAGGCCGTGCCACGATGCGTCCCATAATGTCCGCGGCCAGTAGTAGGCAAGCTCCACTCAAGGCCGAGAAAGGCAATAGCCAACGGTGGTCTACCCCCACCAGCAGGCGGCACAGATGTGGAACGACGAGACCAAGGAAACCGATCGGACCACAAATCGCAGTCGTTGCACCACATAAGAGGATTGCCCCGAATGACGCTATGGCCCGGGCAGTCGCAACACGTTCGCCCAGACCAGCGGCCAATTCATCGCCGAGCGCCAATGAGTTCAACTTGCGAGCCGACAATAGGCTGATCGCAAAACCAACGATCAGAAACGGCAGCACATGAGAAATACGCTCAAATGTCGCCCCACCAACACCACCGATCTGCCAGGCGCGAATGCCGCCCGCAATATCATTGCGTGGCAAGACTACAGCGATAACCAAAGAGGAAAAAGCGACCGATGTCGCGGCACCAGCCAGTGCCAATTTGAGCGGTGTCGCACCGCCGCGCCCCATCGAGCCGATGACGTAAACAAAAACAGCTGAAATGCCGGCACCTAAGATGGCGACCATGATGTAGGCGTATGCCGACGCGATACTGAACCACGCCACACCCACCACGACCGCCAAAGACGCACCCATATTGACGCCGAGAATGCCGGGATCAGCCAAAGGATTGCGGGTAACGCCCTGCATGATCGCACCTGCCAAACCGAGTGAAGCGCCCGCAAGCAATGCAAGCAGAGTCCTTGGCAGTCGGACTGCGACAGCAGCTTGGCTTATATTATCCGTATGGCCACGCAATGCCATTACGATATCGCTCCAAAACACGTCTCGTGTACCGATCGCGACCGACAAGGCGCACAAAAAAGCAAGTGCTGCCAGCACTAGAACCAAACCCAAGAACCGCGAACGGCGCATATTTCCCGGAAAAGCCTTCGCAGCCTGCGAGGACCCTTTATTCAATATCATTTGGACTTTCCCGCCGCCTCGGCAAGCAGATTGACGTAGTCTTTCAACACCCACGAAATCGACAATGGTGTTGGATTGGATGCAGTACCGAGTGGATTGCGGCCCAGCATGACGATTGCGCCATTGGCGACAGCGGGCATTCGCGAAAGCAGGGGATCAGCGTTCACCGCATCCAGCAAGGCCTGGCTGCCGTAAGTCACGACGATATCAACATCATCAAAGGCGTCGACACGTTCTGCACTGACGCCCGCAGCAAACTGGCCCTTGGTGGTTGCATCCAAAACGCTCTTGGGTGACTTAAGACCGAGATCGGCAAAAAACTTCACACGAGTGTCATTGGCGGTATAAAAATTGACGATGCTGAGGTTCGTGGTGTCGAGATGCGTCACAAACATTGCCGACTTGCCCTCAAGCTGAGGATGCCCAGCGACAGTATCAGTGATCTCCTTTTCAATCCGCTTAATTAGTGCATCGCCTTCTTTCGCCATGCCGAGCCCTGCGCTGTTAAGGCGGATCATATCGCGCCAGTCAGTCGCCCAGGATGATTCCGGATAAGCAACAACCGGTGCAATCTGGCTCAACGTGTCGTAATCGGCCTGACTGAGGCCGGAATAGGCTGCGAGAATGACGTCCGGCTGGGTTGCAGCGACGGCCTCGAAGTCAATTCCATCCCCCTCATCAAACAGCACAGGCTTTTCAGTACCAAGCTCTTTCAGCTTTTCAGCGACCCATGGCAACAGACCGTCGCCATCGTCATCGCCAAAATTGGCTGCAGCAAAACCAACGGGAACAATGCCCAATGCCAACGGAACTTCATGATTGGCCCAAGCGACAGTCGCGACGCGCTCTGGCTTTTTGGCAATCGTGGTTGTTCCCAACGCATGTTTGATGACGATCGGATAAGACGTGGTTTCGTCTGCACGGACCTGTGTGAATGCCAGCAATGAAAGGCATGTCACAACCACCATTGCGTAAAAATCGAAGAACCTTGGCACGGCCAACCCTCCTTGATATTTAAAGTTGGCTTTCCAGTTCCAGTTTAATGGGGATGCGTCAAGGCTTACGCAAACGACCAACCGGCAGCGCGTCAAAGTTTCCGGAGTTTCATACAAAACCAGAGGAATCTACAATACCAGACTGTACGCCTCAAGTTAACAAGCGCGGAAGGTGAATACAGGGTATCGCCACAGTCCGTGCCATTCTGCATCAAAGCGACGCACAGAACCGCTTTGGCAAAGGACTAAGAAATGCACCCTGTTGGTGACCAGCAACAACAACGCCAACCTCTGGAATTTGGACATGCACAGCAAAAAAAACGGCAGCACAGGCAAACGGTCCGGTCTTCATTATCGCAATGCTGCCCTTCTTGGATGCACGGCACTGATCGCTTTTTCGCCGGTAACATCGCTGGCGCAAGATGCAGACAGTTCAGGTTCCAATACCGTCTTGCAAACCATTACTATTGATGGCGCCGGCGCGGATGATGACAGCAAATCCATTGTTGCTACCAAAACAACCAGTGGCGGCAAGATTGCTACGGACATCATGAACACGCCTGCCAGCGTTTCTGTGATCACGTCAAAAGAAATCCAGCAACGTGGCGCGCAGAACGTCGAAGAAGTGTTGCAATACACCGCTGGCGTCACGACTGATTTTTATGGCTCAGACGACCGGTTTGATTATTTCAAGGTTCGCGGTTTCGATGCCTATATGTATCGAGACGGCCTTTTGATCGGTCGTCCCTTTGGTGGTCTCCGTGAAGAGCCTTTCGCATACGAACGTGTAGAAGTGCTAAAAGGCGCCAACTCGGCAACATTCGGCGTTTCTGACCCAGGTGGCGCCGTCAACTACATGACGAAGCGACCCAAAAACGAAAGGTTTGGCGAAGCCTATGTGACCGGGGGATCTTACGACCGCGCCGAAACAGGGATCGATTTTGGTGACAACATCACTGAAGACGACACGCTATCGTATCGCATTACGGGCAAGGTCAAAAATGCAAAGGCCGAGTTCGATTTCTCGAATGATGACGAGAAGTTTTTTATGGGCGGCCTTACATGGCGTCCTACCGATGTCACCAGCCTGACCGTCGTTTACGATCATCTTAATACTGATGGCGTACCGGGAAGTGGTGGTCATCCTGTTGGGACGGATTTCAGCAGAAGTCGTTTCTTCGGCGAGCCGGATTTCAATTATCGCGGAGTCAACAGAAACTCCTTGAGCGTCATGTTCGATCATGATTTTGGCTCAGGTCTGAGCTTCAGTACAAATGCCCGATATAGTAAAGCAAACACCGATTTTGGTTACGCATATATTGCGTCGACGCCAACGAATGGCTCTACAACTGCTAAGCGTTCATTCTTCGTAGACGATTCATCAGATGAGAATTTCATCGTTGATTCACGCCTGCAATACGAGGCGAACTTTGACGCAGTCGAAAGTAAGACCCTGTTTGGCGTCGAATACAATAACCTATCCTCTGATGGTCAGATCAACTTCGGTGACGCACCCGGTATTGATTGGACCAACCCGATATATTCGGGCGCGCCAACATCTGTTCCTCTGGGTGAAATAACGCGAAATCGCCAATACACTGCGGCTATATATGCACAACAAGATTTGACGTTCTCCGAAAAACTCATAGCTACCGTCGCGCTTCGAAATGATTGGCTTGATTTGAAGCAACACTCCACTTCGTATTGGACAGGGTCCGAAGTTGTTAGCAATGATGAAGATCGCTTGAGTGAGCTTACTAAGCGCTTTGGCGTCACCTATCGCTTTACTGATGCGTTTGCCGCCTATGCAAGCTACGCGGAGTCGGTGGCACCACCAACAGTAGGCGTTCAACCCGAGCGCGGCGACCAAATTGAATTGGGTGTAAAATATCAACCGACAGACTTTCCGGGTCTATTTACTGCCGCGATCTACGACCTGACCAAGTCAAATATTACTGTCACGAACCCAGTGACAAATCTTCCGTCGACCATCGGTGAAGTTAGGGTTCGGGGATTGGATCTTGAGGCAAAAACAGAGCTGACAAACAACTTCAGTTTGACAGCAGCCTACTCGTACCTGAAATCAGAGATCACTGAGAATGGCACTGGCGGGAACATTGGCAACGAACTGCAATTCGTACCCAGTCATTCAGCTTCGTTGTGGGGTAATTATACTCTCGAGGGCAACGACACCATTGGCGACATGACTTTTGGCTTGGGTGCTCGTTACATTGGATCTTACTATTTCGACGATGCAAACACGCAAAAAACTGGAAACAACGTCGTTTTCGATGCGTCGCTCAACTACAAGATTCAGGAAAACACATCGCTGGATCTGAATGTCAGCAATCTGTTCGACAAGAAGTACGTCGCTTATGGCGGTTTTGGAGCTGACTTCTACAATCCGGGCCGGTCGTTCGCCGTCACACTGCGCCGGACTTGGTAATAAAATACCCCCACCTGACAGACTGTCTGGTGGGGGTACACGTTTTAATTCCTGTTTTGCCCGGAATGGCGTAATCGATCAGGCCGACAGACGTTGTCCGCTCGTCGTATCGAACAGATGCAGGTTTGCAGGATCAACGTCGAAGCCGATGTTTTGTCCCACATTCAGGCGCGTTTCTGCTGGAATTGCGACGCTGAATTCATGCCGACCACTCTTCAGTGTTACCAGACGTGTTTCGCCATGAAACTCGTTGCGATCAACCTGTCCACGGAAGGTTCCGGCCGTTTCGTTCAGGCGAAAAGCGCCAGGACGAATACCAACTGTCACAGCACCGGGGCGGACATTGAAAGGTGCGCCCAGGTTGACTGTATCACCAGCCAAAACCCCATCTGATGCCTGTAGCTCCAGGAAGTTCATGTTCGGCGTACCAATGAAACCGGCTGCAAACAATGTGGCAGGCGTCTGATAGATCTCCTCTGGCGTACCCATCTGTTCGATATGACCATCCTTCATCAGCACGATGCGATCAGCCAACGTCATGGCCTCAAGCTGATCATGCGTCACATAGATGCTGGTGGTTTTCAGGTCATGGTGCAGACGGGCGATTTCAACTCGCAGGCTTCCGCGCAGCTTGGCGTCGAGGTTTGAAAGCGGCTCGTCAAACAGAAACACTTCCGGTGTCTTGATCATAGCACGCGCAATCGCCACGCGTTGCTGCTGACCACCGGAGAGCTCTGTCGGTTTGCGCGACAGATAGACGTTGAGACCCAGCGCTTCGACGACCGGTGCCAGACGTGCGTTGATGGCATCCTTTGCAACACCCGCACGTTCAAGACCGAATACGATGTTCTCGCGAACAGTCATATGCGGATAAAGCGCGTAGTTCTGGAACACCATGGCAATACCACGATCACCGGGATCGCGGTCATTCATACGCTGACCGCCGATGAGAAGATCGCCGCCAGAGATATCTTCCAGGCCGGCAATCATGCGAAGCATGGTGGATTTTCCGCAGCCCGATGGGCCGAGGAAAACCACGAATTCATGGTCATTGATCGACAGGTTGAAGTCTCGCATGACTTCAAGCGAACCATAAACCTTACGGATGGAACGGCATTCGACTGTAGCCATCAGCTCGTTTCCTTATCCAGCACGATTTGCAGCTTCACATCTTCAGGGCGCCCTTCGGCAGCCCGCTCAAAAGCGGCAATCGATTGATCGAAATTATATGTGTCCGAAACGAGCGGCTTGAGATTGACCTTGCCAGCAGCAATCAGCGCCAGCGCACGGTCAAAGACGTTTGCGTAGCGGAACACGGTCTCAATACGGCACTCACGGGCGCAGGCAGCAGCGATATCGAAAGGAACCGGCTCCGGTGGCAAACCAACCAGAACGACAGTGCCGCCCGGACGCACGACCTTGAACAGGTCCCGTATGGCAGCAGGTGCACCGGAGCACTCAAACACGATGTCTGCGCCCCAATTTTCTGTCGCCTCATTCACGGCGCTGACAATATCTGTTTCGCGCAGATTGATGCCGGTGATGCCTTCGTAGGTCTCCGCCAATTTCAGCTTGGTTTCGGACAAATCCGAAATCAATACGCGCGAGCAACCGCCAGCCAGTGCCGCCAGAGCAACCATGATGCCGATGGTGCCGCAGCCCATGACGACGGCTGTATCGCCGGGCGTGATGTGGGCGCGGGCAGCTGCCTGCATACCAACAGCAAAAGGCTCGACCATCGCACCTTCCGCGAAGGAAACATTGTCAGCCAGCTTGTAAGTGAAACCGGCGGGATGCACGGTCTCAGGGCAAAGAATGCCGTGAACAGGTGGTGTGGCCCAGAATGTAACGGCAGGGTCGACGTTATAGATACCGAGACGCGAGGCGCGCGAGATCGGGTCAGGAATGCCAGGCTCCATGCAGACACGGTCCCCGACTTTGAGATGGGTGACATTGGCACCAGCCTCGATGACCGTACCGGCAGCTTCATGACCGAGCACCATTGGCTCGTTGACCACGAAATCACCAATACGACCATGTGTGTAGTAGTGCACATCGCTGCCGCACACACCAACCGTATGCAGGCGGATACGGACGTCATCCGGTCCCATGGTCTGGGGCAGATCGATATCGCGCAGGTTCAATTCGCCAACGCGTTCCAGGACAAGTGCTTTCATTGAATAATCAACCCTGATTTTGTTTTTTCGAGAATGCGGCATTCAGACCGCCCGCCAGCAATCCAAGCAGGATAAGAGGGGGCAGGGACAAAAGAACGACGGCTGCGTTTAGAATACCCCAGGGCACGTTCATGCCGAGTTGGGACATTTCGGATGCGATGATTGGCAACGTTTTCGCATTGGATGTGGTAAGCATCATTGCCAAGAGGAACTCGTTCCAGACGAGCACGAAAGAAAAGGCGATCGCGCCGAAAATCTGGAACCGAGCGATTGGCAATGCCACGCGGAAGAATGTTGCATAAGGTCCAAGCCCATCAACTCGGGCCGCTTCTTCGACGTGAATGCTCACACGCTCAAAGGCAGGAACGGACAACCAGATCGTAATCGACGCGGTAACGATCAGATAGGTTACGATCAGTGACAGGCGTGAATCGTAGAGACCGAGGCCCAGCCAGATCACCAGCATGGGAATAGCAATCGCGACAGGCGGCAGGAAGCGCAGCGACAGAACAAAGAACTGCGCTTCTGCGGTCAGTCGGTTCTTGAAGCGGGCGATCACATAAGCCGCGGGAACGCCAATGATGGCACCGATCACCACGGCCGACGAGCAGATAATGACCGAGTTGGTCAAAGCCCGTGCCACAGAGCGACGGTTCAACACGTAACTCATATTGTCCCAGACCGGCTGGAAAAACACCTTTGGTGTACTGACCAGCAGATCCGCATTGGTTTTGAACGCATTCAGTAGCGTCCAGAGAAGCGGCAGGACGACAAACGCCGCAGCAACGACCAGCACCAGCCGAAGGAGAATGGTGGAAATCTTCATCGGTTCAACCTCTTCCAGGTAAAGGTAAAGGTTACGACTGTCAGCACCATCATGATGACCGCCATTGAAGACGCATAGGAAATCTTACCGGATTCAATAAAGCCTTGCGAATAGGCGTACATATCGAGCGTTTCGGTTGAAATGCCCGGACCACCACGGGTCATGACGTAGACGAGATCGAAAGAGCGCAGGCTTTCAATCGCCTTCACCAGCAGAAGACTGATCAATGGCGCCTTCAACATCGGTAATGTCACGAAGCGGTGAATTTCCCAACGACTTGCCTTGTCAATGCGCGCAGCTTCCAGCGGTTGCGGCGGCAGAGATTCCAGCAGCTTCAAGATGATAACCGCGAAGAACAATCCCCATTGCCAAACATCAACGAAGGCAACAGCCAGAAGGGCACCCCAAGGTGTAGAGAGAATATCCGGGGTGCTGCCCGTCAATTCACGCACCGGCCAGGTCAACGCACCGTAAAGCGGATGAAAGCCGAATTTCCAGACGAATGCAGCACAAACGCGCGGCAGCAAAACCGGAATGATGAAAAGCAGACACAGCACATTGCGCATGCGCGGTCCAGCAGCTTCAAACATCGCAATACCAAGTCCGATGCCTGTCAACATGGTCAAGCTGACGCTGATGACTTCCCATTTTACCGATACCCAGAGGGCATTGAGAAAACGCGCATCCGAAAAGAGAGCAATGTAATTTGCAAACCAGATGTAGTCGGCCACCGGTTGGGAAAGTGTCCGGTTCTGCAAAGAAATATTGACCGCATAGACCGTGGGCACCAGTGCCAGCACGACCAGGATCAAAAGGGTCGGCCCCAGAAATACATAGGGCAGTGAACGTCCGCGTCGCATCACAGCAGATCCTAGGCTGAAGAGATGGGCGCGCATGAAAGCGCGCCCTGTTTTTGATTATGCAGCATCAGAGCTTGCGGGCGAAGGCTTCAAGTTCGTCCAGAGTGCCCTTGATGTCGGTACGGCTGCCGGTGATCAGCTCTTCAAGCATGATGCCCCACTGATTGCCCAGCTCCTGCCAGCGAGCATCCTGCCAGAACGTCACCTGTGTGTGCTTGCCGGTCTCTGCCATCGCGTCAGAAAGGTTCTGACCGAATGTCTTGGCATATTCTGCACTCTGGTAGGTGCTGGTTCTGGTCAACTCACCCGGCTGACCGGCAGCGAGACGGCGAGCTTCCTGTTCCTTGGAGGTCGCCCATGCAACGAACAGACCGGCGCAAGCCTTTTCCTCATCCGTCGCATTTGCCTTGGAGGCCACTGCGAAACCATGCGCATAACCAGCGCCTGGCAGTGGAGATGGTGGAACGGAGAATGCAACCTTGTCGGCAACCTGGCTCTGCGCCTTGTCGACGGACATGCCGCCGAGTGGTGCGGATTCTACCAGGATAGCGACCTTGCCAGCGCGGAAGGCGCCGGTGGATTCATCCCACGAACCGGTCTGAGTGCCTGGAGCGGAATATTTGAACAGATCAAGATATGTCTGCGTGGCCTTTACAGCTGCTTCGGAGTTGAATGCAGGCTGACCATCCTTGAACCATTCGCCGCCATTGGCCTTGAACAGTGGCATCCAGCGCCAGACATTGGCACCCGAACCGCGCTGACCACGCAGTGCTGTACCGTAGATACCATTCGCCGGATCATGCAGTTTTTTCACAGCGGCGAGATATTCGTCCCATGTCTTTGGTGGCTGGATGCCAGCCTTTTCAAGCAGGTCTGTGCGGTAAACCATCAGGTCGCCGCCGCCCTGTACCGGTGCAAACCACTGCTTGCCGTCGTAGGAAGCAGCTGCGCGCATACCTGCGTCGAAGTCGTTGTAGTCATATTCAGCCGGATAAAGGCCATCAAGCGGCACAATCCAGCCAGAAGATGCAAAGAGCGCAAGGTTTGCCTCGTCAACGTAATAAACGTTGAAGCTACCAACAGTCGATGCGTCGGCCTGCGACTTGGCGCGGCGGTCATTTTCATTCAGATAGCTGATTTCAAAGCCTGCACCGGACAGCTTTTCGAACTCATCAACATAGTCTTCCAGCAGCGTCAGGCCGTCACGTGGCTGTGCAAGAATACGCACATCCGCGCTGCACTGGGCAGCAAAAGTATTGGACGCAGCAAAAAGCGCAATCGCCGCACAACCAGTGCGGAGTAAAGTCTTCAACATGATTTCCTCCCTCAGAAGCTGCACTCCTGTACAGCCCACGCACCTATTTTCGAAAAACATTGGTTGGGAACTAGTTGGCTTTTTACCGTTAACTGATACTATTTTGACATTATCACGCCAATGATGAGAGATACACATGCGTATATCATCAGATTTTCCCCACTCGGTGTCAGATACCTACACCGCGACGCGCGAACAAATCATCCTTCCGGACAACATGTCCTACCTCATCCGGCGGGATGATTATCCCAACCCAATCTGTATCTGGAACTATCATCCGGAGTGGGAAATTCACTACATCTCTGATGCAGCAGGCTTTGCCTATGTCGGCGATTATGTCGGCCCGTTCAAACCGGGTCACCTTGTTCTGACCGGGACCAACCTGCCGCATAACTGGATCACCCCCGGCGCCCCAAACCTGCCGGGTCGTGACCTCGTTTTGCAATTCGATGCGGATACGTTGATGCAGGCCCGCGCCATCTGCCCAGAACTCGACGTGCTGCACCGTCTGAAACCGATGTCTCGCAGAGGCATAGAGATTCTGGGGCCGGAAGCCATTGATATTGGTGAGATGATTGTTGAGTTAAATGACCACAAGGGTGCCGTTGGTCTTGGATTGTTTCTGGAAATTCTGAATGCCATTGAAGCTGCACCGCGCAAGCGCGCATTGGCGACAGAACATTTCATATCGCTCTATGGCGAGCTATCCGACAAACGCCATCGCCGCATTGACCAGGCAATTCAGATTTTACAATCCAGACCGGATACACAAATGCAGGAGGTTGCCGAGACTGTGGGGCTAGACCCTTCGGCATTTTCCCGCGCATTCAGACGGCTGACCGGCATGACCTTCTCAACCTATATTCGCTCGGTGCGTGTCTGGCGCGCCCGCACCTTGCTTGCCGAAACCGAGATGCCGATTACAGACATCTGCTTTGAAGCAGGCTTCAATAACCTGTCCAACTTCAACCGTTATTTCCGCATGGAGACGGGCTTGACGCCGCGTGACTACAGGACGGCATCGCGCATTCGTAACAAGTCGATCGTGCCTGCGCCCGAGATACGGACAAGATAACAGCTTGCCCCAAATCTGTGCGCGACACAGATTTTTCGTCAAATTATGGGGGTCGCACCTATTTGTTGTAACATGCTACAGAGCATTCAATAGAGTGGGCAATTCCGATTCCGGGTGCCAGACGGAACGAGAGAGCCAAAACAGATGGCAAAAAAAGCCAAGACTCCAGCGTCATCCAATGGGCCGGTCGAGCGTGCCGAGGATCCGCGCGAGCGTATTATTGCCGCAGCACGCGCCGTTTTCATCGAACAGGGCTTCGATCTGGCTACCGTGCGCGAGATCACTTTGCGCGCCGACGTTAATGTCGCCGCCATCAACTATTACTTCGGCTCCAAGGATGAGCTGATCAGCGAAGTGCTGAGTATCATGATGGAGCCTTATACCACTGCGCGTATCGCCGCACTGGAGGCCTGTCAGAAATCGGCGCATCCAAACCTGCCAACACTGCAGGATGTTGCGGAGGCGCTGGTGCGCCCGATGGTGCAGTTCAGCCGCGACGCCGTTGGTGATCGTCCGCTGATCCGAATGATCCAGCAGGTTCGCTCACGTCCAAGAGAAATCACCACACGTTTTTTCCTACGACGTGTCGACCCGGCGGTATTTCGTTTTATCGATGCCTTCGGGCACGCCGTCCCATCGCTCGAGCGCCGCGACATCTTTTGGCGCTACAATTTTTCAATCGGCTCTGTCATGCAGGTGTTGACGGATTCAGACCACGCAACCTACCGTCTCAAGAACTTGTCCGGCGGCCTTTGTGACACTGACGATGATGAACAGATCATCGCGCAACTGACTGCATTCGTCTGCGCCGGATTCCTGGCGCCAGCTGTCAAAATCAAGCAAAAAGATGCAGCTCTCGCTCAGTCGGAATAGTTTTCTATTTCTGATAATATATTGAGCAAACCATGCTGCATTCATGGGCATTTTGACCATTTATAGTCGTTGACTGAATTGGAATTAAAACTATGTTTGAAACATTGTTTATTCTCCGATGGAGCAGCCTCAATGTCCGCAGCAGCCAAGAAAATTACCGGTTCTTTCGTCGCGCTTATCACGCCATTTGATCGCTCTGGCGCTGTCGATATCGGCGCGTTCCGTGAACTGCTGCAGTTCCATGAGGCCAATGGCACCTCTGCCGTCCTCATCATGGGCTCGACAGGTGAAGTGTCGATGCTGTCGCAGGACGAAAAGCGCAAAATCATCGTCGAGACGTCCAAAATGAAGTCCGAGAAGATGCCAATTTTCTTTGGCTGCACGGGCAACAACACCGACACCACAATCGACAACGTGAAGTTCGCCAAGGATAACGGTGCCGATGGCGCGATCCTCGCGGCGCCGGCCTATATCTGCGCACCGGAAGCTGACATCGAGCGTTACTTCCTTGAAATTGCTGATGCAACAGACCTGCCACTTGGCCTTTACAACAACCCGCCACGCGTCAAGAGCGACCTGCATTGGGACCACCTGCTGCGCATCTTCAAGCACCCGAACTACGTCATTCACAAGGAATCGACGGCACGTGTTGGTCAGGTTGCCCAGGTTCTCGCGGCACGCCCAGACGTTTCTGTCATGTGCTGCGATAGCCCCAACCTCGGCCTCGTCGTTCCGACAATGAGCCTCGGCGGCCACGGCACCGCCAACATGGGTGGTAACATTGCACCTGCCGAAGTGGCCGTCATGTCGCGTCCATGGACCAGCTACACTGAAGCAGAAGGTTTCCGTGACAATTACCTGCGCCTGCTGCCGCTGCTGCACTACAATTACTCGGCCATCAACCCGGTTGCCGTAAAGTCGCTGATGAAGGCTGTTGGTCTGCCTGCCGGTGAACTGCGCCGCCCGCTGACTGGCCTCGAAGGTGAAGCACTGGCACGCGGCGTTCGCATCGTGCAGGAACTTGGCCTCGACAAGGTGTACGGCTGGAAGATCAACACCGCAGCTCTCGCCGCTTAAGGAGAGACAGATGGACCTCGGGATTTCTGGCAGAAAAGCTCTCGTCACCGGTGCAAGCCGTGGCATGGGTAAAGCAGCGGCGATGACGCTTGCACATGAAAATGTGGATTTGACGATTGTTGCCCGCACTGCGGAAACGCTCGAAGAAACGGCTGCGGAAATCCGCTCCAAGACCGGCGCCCGCGTCACGACCGTTGCGGCCGACATAACCAGTGCTGAAGGACGGCAAGCCGCGCTCGCGGCATGCCCCAACCCAGATATTCTGGTCAACAATGCAGATGGGGAGTTGCCTGGCGATTTTCGCAACTGGAAACGCGAAGATTGGCTGCGCGGCATGGACCGCATGATGCTGACGCCGATCGACATGATACGTCTGACTGTCGATGGCATGATGGACCGGGGTTTCGGTCGCATCGTCAATATCGTATCGCGCAGCGTCAAGATCGCACAGCCAGAACTTGGCCTATCGAATGCTGCGCGTTCTGGCTTGGTCGGCTTTGTCGCTGGCCTGGCGCGCCAGACCGTCAGTCACAATGTGACGATCAACAATGTTCTTCCCGGCATTATTGCCTCGGATGGCCAGCGCGAGCATGTCAGAGTACTGGCAGAGCAAAGTGGCCGCCCATTCGATGACATTTGGAAAGAACGCGCCTCACAGAACCCGGCCGGTCGTTACGGCGATCCGGACGAGATCGGTGCTTATATTGCATTCCTGTGTTCAACGAAGGCCGGTTTTGTCACCGCACAAAACCTGCTCGTTGACGGAGGTCAATACCCCGGAACTTACTAGGGTTTCGGCACATCCCATTCTACGGTAGCTGACAAGCCACCGCACTGTTTAACGCTGCGCATTTCCGCGGCGAACGTACATCTGTATCCTGAATTCAGAAGGAGCCACCAGACATGAAAAATATTGGATCATTGCTTCTTGCCGCATCGCTCGCTGCCATCTCCGGTGGCGTTGCCGTTGCACAGGAATTCCCTGCACGCGCAATCAGCATCGTTGTGCCATATCCACCAGGCGGCGCCGTTGACGGTGTAGCCCGCGTGCTTGCCGCTGAACTGTCTGAATCAACAGGCAAGACATTTGTCGTTGATAACCGTGCCGGTGGTGCAGGTGGTGTTGTTGGCTCCGCAGAAGTCGCCAAGGCAGAGCCGGATGGCTACACGCTGCTTCTCAATGCATCGATCCATGTGGTCACGCCGCTGATCAACAAGAACGTGCCGTTTGACGTCCTCAACGACTTCACCCACATCGCCGGTATCGCCGCAGGTCCGCTGCTGGTCGTTACACCGACATCCACAAAAGCCAACACTCTCAAGGAATTCTTTGAAGAAGTGAAGGCTGATCCAGAAGGTTTCAACTTCGCAACATCGAGCTACGGCTCTGCAGGCCACCTTGCCGTCGAAGTGCTGAAGGCACAGGCTGGCGTCGATACTGATGTCGTGACCTATAAGGGCGCAGGTCCGGCTCTTACCGATCTGATGGGTGGTCAAGTTCAGCTGATGGCTGATCCGATGCTGTCGTCGCTGCCACACGTCAAGGCAGGTCGCCTGAAGGCTCTGGCTGTTACCAGCCTCAAGCGTTCGGCTCTTGCTCCAGAAATCCCGACCGTTGAAGAAAGTGGCATGCAGCCACTGGACATGGTGTCCTGGTACGGCGTGTGGGCACCCAAGAACCTTGATCCGAAGGCTACCGAATACCTCGACGCCGCAGTGTCCAAGGTCGTCAACTCCGACAAGTTCAAGGAAAAACTCACTGTGTTCGGTTTCGAGCCGATGTATAAGAACAGTGCAGACCTGAAGGCTTTCGTTGTCGACGAAACCAAGCGTTATGGCGAAATCGTAGATTCGGCTGGCATCAAGGTCGAGTAAAATGAGCAAGGCTCCGGTAAAACCCATGAAAAATACGGATTTTTCGGAGCCCTCCCGACAGCAGAAGCTTGTCGGGAGCCATTGGGGTTTTTACGAACATGACAGCAAGTCGGGAGGCCTGAAGCCTTTTCGTGAAGATCCGGATCCGGCCATGTTCGGCACGGAACTGACGCAAGACCGGCTGTCGCCATCGCGTATCCTCAGGCCCGCAATACGGCGCTCCTATCTCGAACATGGCCCAGGAACGGATCATGGAAGACGGGGTGCCGAGCCATTCGTCGAAGTATCCTGGGACGAGGCTCTTGACCTCGTCGCCTCGGAGATAAGCCGTGTCCGGCAAACCTACGGCAATGGCGCGATTTTTTCAGGTTCCTACGGCTGGTCGAGTGCAGGACGTTTCCATCATGCGCAGAGCCAGCTCAAGCGTTTCTTCAACATGGCGGGCGGCTCGGTTCGCTCAGTTCAGACATACAGTTACGCAGCGGGTGAAGTCATTCTTCCGCATGTCATCGGCAATCTGAACGGCCTTGTCAGCGGCCACACGCCGTGGGGACAGATAGCCGGGCATTCCGAATTTATTGTGATGTTTGGCGGCACCCCGTTGCGCAATGCGCAGGTTAATGCCGGTGGCATCACACGCCATACCGCACGCAGTGCACTTCTCGCCTGCCGGGATTCCGGTGCACGTTTGCTGAATATCTCGCCGGTGCGCGATGATACAGAAGCCGAATTATCTGCCGAGTGGCAGCCACTTAGACCCGGTACCGACACGGCATTGCTGCTGGCATTGGCCCACACGCTGATCGCCGAGGATCTGCATGACCAGAATTTCCTTGCAAGCTACACAGAAGGCTTTGAGACATTTCGCGCCTATCTGATGGGTGAGCAGGATGGCATCGTAAAGAATGCCGTCTGGGCCAGCACGATAACCGATGTAGATGCAGCAGTGATTTCCGATCTGGCGCGGATGATGGCCAGGAAAAAGACCTTCATCATGATGTCGTGGTCGCTGCAGCGCGCCGATTACGGCGAGCAGCCCTACTGGGCAGCAATTGCGCTCGCAAGTCTGTTGGGTGGCATTGGTTTGCCTGGTCAGGGTTTCGGTTTCGGTTACGCATCAGTCGGCAGCATCGGCCAGCCCGCATCGCCGATCAACTGGCCATCCCTGCCTCAGGGCAAAAACCCAATCACCGACTACATTCCGGTCGCCCGTATTGCAGACATGCTGCTTAATCCCGGCACCGAATACGACCATGATGGCACCCGCCGTACATATCCGGATATCAAGCTTGTCTATTGGGCTGGCGGCAATCCATTCCATCATCACCAGGACCTCAACCGTCTTGTCGAAGCTTGGCAAAAGCCTGACACGATCATTGCGCATGAGCACTGGTGGAACGCACATGCGCGCCATGCGGATATCGTTTTTCCGGCCTCGACGTTCATGGAACGCAATGACGTCATCGCCAGCGGTCGCGACAGCTTTATCGGCTGGTCTTCGAGTCTTGCAGCGCCGCCTGAGGGCATTGTGACCGACCACGAAATCCTGCGGCGCATTGCTGGCCGATTGGGAGTTGAGGCTGAGTTCACCGAGGGCCTGAGCGAGGACCAGTGGCTTGAGCGCCTGTATGGGCAAGCATGCGTGAACGCCGCCACACGTGGTATCAACATGCCGGATATCGAGACATTCCAGAATACCGGCATCGTTGAAGTGGCAGCACAGTCCCCGGAACGCGCGCTGCTTGCAGATTTCAGAGCCGATCCGCGGGCGCATCCACTCCGCACACCGTCAGGCCGCATTGAACTCGGCTCACAGACAATTGCCAGCTTTGCTTATGATGATTGCCCCGGACATCCGGCATGGTTGGAACCGAAGGAGTGGCTGGGATCACCGGTTGCGCAGCAGTTCCCACTTCATCTTTTGTCATGCCAGCCGCATGACAAGCTGCATAGTCAGTGGGACCATGCCAAACCGTCGCGTCGTACTAAGGCTTCAGGTCGTCAACCGGTGCGCATCCACCCGAAAGATGCCGCCAAACGAAATCTGGCAGATGGCGACACAGTCACGATCACGAGCCCACGCGGGGCATGCCTTGCGAGCGTTTCGATAACGGACGCTGTGATGGAAGGGGTCGTGCAACTCGCAACTGGCGCATGGTTTGACCCGTCCGAGCCTTCCGTTGCCGGTTCACTAGAATTAAACGGCAACCCGAATGTCCTGACGGCTGATCACGGCACTTCACGTCTGGCACAGGGGCCAAGCCCCAATTCGTGCCTCGTCGAAATAGCACGTTTTGACGGTATCGCACCACCAGTCCGTGCCTACCGACCGGCGGATCTGGTCCCAGATCCGCGCAAGACCACCAGAAAAAACGAGGTAAGATAATGTCCTCACGTCTGAACACCGAATTACTCTCAGGTCTGCTGTTCATATTGATCGGCAGTCTGTTTCTGATTGGCAGCCTCGATTTGTCGTTTGGCACACTGCGCAGAATTGGCCCCGGTGGCTTTCCAGCGATGGTCGCAGTTGGCGTTATCATCATGGGGGTGATCGTTGCGTTGAAAGGCATCAGGATGGGCACGGCTGGTGAAGCCTTGCGCGTCAATCCTTCGCGCGTCGTCATCATCATCGCATCGATCGTGATATTCGGCCTCACGGTTCGCGGCGCTGGCCTGCTTATATCCGTCGCGCTTTGCAGTCTGATTGCATCCTTCGCTTCGCGTCCGTTTCGACCAATTGCCATGGGGCTATACGGCCTGTGCCTGGGTGCGGCGTGCAGTGCCGCATTCATCCTAGGTTTGGGCATGCCGGTACGCATTATCGGTCCGTGGTTCGGTTACTGAGGAAAGACCAATGGAAACAATCAACGCTCTTCTCCTCGGTCTTGATCAGGCTATCATGCCGGTCAACCTTTTCTGGTGTCTGATTGGCGCCTTGCTCGGCACACTGGTCGGCGTTTTGCCCGGCCTTGGACCTGCGGCGACCATGTCGATCCTTCTGCCATTCACCATCGGTCTCGAACCGGTGACATCGCTGATCATGCTGGCGGGCATCTATTACGGCGCGCAATATGGTGGCTCGACCACGGCAATCCTCTTGAACCTGCCGGGCGAAGCATCATCGGTGGTCACAGCCATTGATGGTTACAAGATGGCCCGGAAAGGCCGCGCTGGTGTGGCTTTGGCGACGGCTGCCATTGGTTCGTTCTTTGCCGGTACGGTTGCGACGTTGCTGCTGGCACTGTTTGCACCAGCGCTGGCTGAAGTTGGTCTGCTTTTCGGTCCGGCTGAATATTTCTCACTGATGATCCTCGGCCTTATCGCCTCAATCGTTCTTGCGCGCGGATCGTTGCCCAAAGCCCTGGCGATGGTATTCACCGGTATTCTGATCGGCATGATCGGGCAGGACGTGCAAACGGCTGCACCGCGTTTCATGCTGGGCTATGAAGAGCTGGCAACCGGCGTGAACTTCGTGGTGGTCGCCATGGGCCTTTTCGGCATAGGCGAACTGATCAAGGACCTTGAACACACAGAAAACCGAACCGCGATCAAGGCACCATTCTTTTCCATGTTGCCATCGCGTGAGGATTGGCGCCGCATGGCCGCTCCGATCTTGCGCGGCACGGGTATTGGCTCCCTGCTTGGTCTTCTTCCCGGCAGTGGCGCACTGCTTGCGGCCTTTGCCGCGTACGCGATTGAAAAACGCGTTGCCAAACCACCGGAAGGGTTCGGTAACGGCGCTATCGAGGGTGTTGCCGCACCTGAAAGCGCCAACAATGCGGGTGCGCAAACATCCTTCGTGCCACTTCTGACGCTTGGTCTTCCGGCAAATGCTGTGATGGCACTGATGTTCGGTGCGCTTATCATGCAGGGTATCGCACCAGGCCCGACCCTTATCAGCGATCACCCGCAAATCTTCTGGGGCGTTATCGTCTCCATGTGGGTCGGCAACTTCATGCTGCTGGTCTTGAACCTCCCGCTGATCGGCATCTGGACAAAACTGCTGACGTTGCCGTTCCAGTACCTCTATCCTGCGATTATCGTGTTCTGTGCCATCGGTGCGTTTTCGCTTGGTAACTCGGTGTTCGACCTGTGGCTTTTGGCGATCTTCAGCATTCTCGGATATATCTTCACCAAGCTGGATTGCGACGCTGCGCCGTTGGTCATGGGCCTTATTCTCGGACCGATGCTGGAGGAAAACTTCCGTCGCGCCATGTTCCTGTCACGCGGTAGTCTCAGCATTTTTGTCGACAAGCCAATCTCTGCTGGTCTTCTGGTGGCCGCCGTTGTCGTCCTGGCATTGATCGTGCTGCCGAAATTCGGCTCGGTGCGCAAGGAGGCGTTCCAGGAATGACCTCGCATGTCGTCGTTATCGGTGCAGGCATTGTTGGTGCAGCAACCGCTATTGAATTGCTGAGAGATGGGCATTCGGTTTCCATCATCGAACCGGAACAGCCGGGCGGGCGTCAGGCATCAAGTTATGGAAATAGCGGCTGGTTGAGCCCGGCCTCGATTATCCCCATGTCGATGCCCGGCCTGTGGAAAAAAGTACCCGGCCTCATCTCTGACCCCAACGGCCCGCTGATTATTCGCTGGCGCCATATCCTGCGTCTGGCGCCATGGCTTTTGCGCTTCGTATCGGCTGGCGCCACCATTGCCAAAGTCGAGCGAACAGCCCGCATTCTGTCATCGCTGCTGCATGACGCACCGGCACGACATGAAGCGCTTGCCAAGGAGGCCGGTCGTTCTGATCTGATTGTCCGCAAAGGACTTATCTACACATATCCAGACAGGTCGCTGTTTGAAGCAGAAGCGCTTGCATGGCGTTTGCGCCGCGACAATGGCGTAGTTTACCGCGAGCTTTCATCTGACGAATTGCATCGGTTGGAACCGGCACTGTCAAAAGCCTACTCTTTCGGCGTGCTGGTAGAACAGGGTGGGCATTGCATCGATCCCGGTGGATATGTCGGCTCCCTCGTTGACCATGCAGTGGCGCTCGGCGCCGTCAGGATAAATGGCAAGGCAATCGGTTTTGATATATCGGCTGGTCGCTTGAAAGGTGTGAAAACAGACGCCGGCAGCATCGCCTGCGATCGAGCGGTGATCGCCGCTGGCATCCACTCCAAGACACTGGCTGCCGAAGCCGGTGACAAGGTTTCGCTGGAAAGCGAGCGCGGTTATCACGTGGTCATTCCGCATGACGTCGTAACAGGTGCGATGCCTATCATGCCTGGTGATGGGAAAATGGGAAACAACCCGACATTGGCGGGTCTTCGCATTGCCGGGCAGGTGGAATTGGCAAGTACAGCCACGTCACCAGACAAAAGCCGCGCCGACATTCTGCTTGGCCACGCCAAACGTGCCTATCCAGCTCTGACAAAAGCCTTTGATGAAAACCGTATCGACTGGTGGATGGGGCATCGCCCGTCAACGCCGGACGGACTGCCGGTCATTGGCCCGTCGTCAGTTAGCAGTGACATCATTTATGCATTCGGGCACGGCCATGTCGGTCTGGCAACTGGCCCGGCCAGTGCGCGCATCGTCGCTGATCTCATATCAGGTAGACCAACCTCGCAGCACATTGCAGCCTTTGCGGCATCGCGTTTCAAACGTATTTTTGCCTGAGGTCGATGAACGAGAAATCCCGCACGATAGTATCGTGCGGGACATGAATATTGGACACACCTGCTAAAAGGGCAGGATCAAGCGCCCCAAGTCCGTTCGAGCAACGCAATCCAGTTGCCATGCGCAATTTTGACAAGGCTTTCCTTGTCATAACCAGCATCACGCAATGCGGTCAGCAATCGCGGCAGGCCCGTGGCGTCACCAATCTTCTGTGAGATCAGCGTACCGTCAAAGTCAGACCCCAATGCGACGTGATCGATACCGACATGTTCGACCAAATAGTCGATGTGCCGCACCATCACGGAAATGTCCATATTCGGGTCGGCCTTGCCTTCCGGATGCAGGAATTTGACGCCGAAATTCAGACCGATCAGACCACCGGTGTCACGAATGGCCGAAAGCTGCCAGTCAGTGGCATTGCGGCTGTGCGGGCAAACGGCAAATGCGTTTGAATGAGACGCCACAAGCGGCGCATCGGAAATTTTTGCGATATCACGGAAACCGGCATCATTCATGTGCGAAAGATCGACCATGATCTTCAGACGATTGCAGAGGCGGATGAGATCACGTCCAGCGTCCGTCAGACCAGGTCCAATATCGGGGTCGTGACCGAAGCGGAAGGGAACGCCGTGTGCAAATATGTTTGGCCGGCTCCAGACAGGTCCAAGCGTCCGCAGGCCTGCTGCGTGGAGAACGTGGACGATATCAAGGTCTGGGCCTGCGGCCTCGATGCCTTCGATATGGAACACCGCGGCGAAGCTGCCTTTTTCCATGGCCTTGCGGATATCTGCAGCTGTCCGGCAGATGGTGAAAGCACCCTCTGACTGCGCCTCTATCCGCCCGAGGAGTGCCGCCTGACTGATCGTCTGGTCGATTGCACTGTGCAGTTCTACACGTGGCAGATCACCATTGGCATCAAGACCGCCCGCAGGTGATGGAACGTAGATGGCACAAAGCCCGCCGGCCAGACCGCCTTCACGAGCACGCGGAATGTCGATATGGACATTGTTCTGCCCTTGCAGAAAGCGCTGTTCAGCCCCTTCGACACCCTCACGCATCAAGCGGGACAAGATATCATTGTGGCCGTCAAATACGGGCACACGTACCAGATCAGCAGTCATTCACAGCGTCCTTACAGTGTAATCTCATAAAGTTCTTCATGCGTGGCAACAAAGGCCTTACCTTCCGTTGTCACCCAGCCACGAAACATGCCCGGCGTGTTGTATGGTGCACTGATGTTACCCGTGGCATCAACAGCAACCAATCCGGCGCCAACATCGTGAGCGGCGAGATCGTCGTTTATCAGTCCACCGGCTGCGGTTTCAAGGTCCTGCCCGAGATAAGACACGCGCGCCGCCACTTCATGACCAACCACGTAGCGAATAAAAAACTCGCCCTTGCCAGTACCAGAAACAGCGCAAGCACCATCGCGGGCATAGGTGCCCGCACCGATAACTGGACTATCGCCCACACGGCCCTCCGGTTTGTTGGTGTAACCACCTGTTGATGTCGCGGCGGCCAAATGCCCGTCAGCGTCCAGTGCCACGGCGCCGACAGTGCCGTGTTTTTCGTTTTCGGTTGCTTCAGTTCCAGCGGCCGCATGAGCCTTCATCGCTTGCAGGGCCTCAACGCGTTTCGGGGTTGTGAAGTAGGACTGTGGTTCAACGGCCAGACCCTTTTCTCCAGCAAAGGTGTCAGCCGCAGGACCGGTCAGGAAAACGGCGCGACCGTCTTCCATCAGCACGCGGGCCGCCTTGATCGGATTGCGAATGACGCGCGAAGCACTGATCGCTCCAGCTTCCAGCGTCTGCCCATCCATGATCGACGCATCGAGTTCATGCAGACCATGTTCGTTGAGTGCCGCGCCATGCCCGGCATTAAAGTGCGGGCTGTCTTCCATCACGACGACGGCAGCTTCAACAGCGTCAACCGACCGTCCACCCGCCTTCAACACGGCGTAGCCAGCACGCAAAGCATGCCCTAGATCCAGCCGCGCCTCAGCCCATTCCTGCGCCGTCATGCTATCCTGTGGCAGCACGCCACAACCACCATGTATGGCCAGTGCGATTTTAGTCATGTCATGCTCCAATCATGCCCTGCTATCAGCGGGTGAAGAGGTTCAGGTGAAGTCGATATCGCCGATAACCCGCACCCGAACGCGACGTGCGCCGCCCGGCAGGTAAGCAATCGGAATATCCTCGACTTCCAGTGTCTTGAGAGTGCTGCGGCCAGCACCGGAGGCAACTGCGGCGTCCTGCGCTTCAGCTTCCGCTTTTGCAAGCGCTTCATCACGGCTCATGCCGGAAAACACCTGATCGACTTCGCCAGAGACTTGCGCCATAGCAGCGCCCAAGGCATTGGCCACACCGGCATTTTCAACACGCATCACTTCCGACGCACCTGGTATGCTTTCCGGAATCAGAAATGCACCGCCGCCAACGGCGATCAATGGCACATCTTCAGCAGAGGTTTTCATCTGATCGAAATTATCAGCGACCATGTCTCGGATGCGGCCAAGGCATGACTTGACGAAAGTTGGATCAAGATCCTTGACCCGATCCATGTCACCCATTTCGATCAGACCTGCAGCGACGGCGATATCCGACGTGGTCAGCGTATTGCCGCCGAACACTCGTGCTTCTGTCAGGATACGGTAACCCACCGAACGAGGACCAATGGTTCCTGTTTCAGGGTCGATAATGGTGCCGCCACCAAGCGCCACTGGCAACAGGTCTGGCATGCGGAACAGCGTACGCACGCCACCGATATGAACGATGTTGTTTGCCTCGCGCGGGAAGCCGCCAATCAGGCAACCAATGTCCGATGTCGTGCCGCCGACATCCACCACCATCGCATCGGTCAATCCGGTCAGGAAAGCCGCGCCACGCATGGAATTGGTTGGCCCGGACGCAAAGCTGTGCACGGGGTTTGCCGAAGCGACATCTGCCAAAGCGACTGTGCCATCATTCTGCGTCAGGAAGAACGGAGCCGTTACGCCCGCTTCGCGTAATGCATCCGAAAATGCCTGTACTGTCGTTTTCCCCAGGGTCTGCAACGCGGCATTCAAAAGTGCAACGTTTTCACGTTCCAGCAAGCCAATGCGACCCAGCGTGTGCGACAGCGTGATCCGCGCATCCGGAATAACCGAACGGACAATGTCTGCGGCCTTGATTTCACACTCGGTGGTCAACGGTGAAAATGTAGCCGAGATCGCAATGGAAGTGATGCCCGCGTCGCGGATCTTCATTGCCGCTTCAAGGATTTCATCCGGGATCATCGGCACAAGCGGGCTGCCATCATATTCATGGCCGCCATGCACCATGAAGATCATCGGATCAACAGCGCTGCGCAGATCATCCGGCCAATCGCACATCGGTGGTAAGGAACGGCCGGTTGGTAGCGCTATGCGAATAGCGGCAACTCGCTCAAGCCGCGCACGCTCGATCACCGCATTGGTAAAATGCGTTGTTCCGATCATCACCGCATCGATTGGCGTGCCAGCCGCCTGCGGATGCCCGGAGACATGTGCCAACGCCGCCTTCACACCCGAAAGCACGTCCTGTGTGGTTGGAACCTTGACGGAAGAGATAATTGTTTCGCCATCAATCAGCACGGCATCCGTGTTGGTGCCGCCTACGTCAATACCGATGCGTTTCATGGAAATACCGATCTGAAATCTATATCATAGCCAAAGGCGCGGGGACCAACCGCAGCAATACCAGCTGGTGTTGTCAGAAGTTCCGGTGCGGGCAGAGCGACGACCGTTACGCGCTGGCCATAGCGCACCGATTCAGTGCCGATAGCACTGCCGGAAACCGTATCGAGCAGGCAAAGCAGGTCAGGCGTCATGGCGACAGGCGAACCATCGCGGAAGGCGACAGCCCATTCATTCTGGAAGGCCAGTTCCATACGCGAACCCTTGTCGGCATCCATGCCTTCAATCACCGTGCTACCGCGCAGGAAGCCACCGGTAGTTTCGCGCGCAACGTCAATTACCTTGCCGCGGAAAAGCTGTTTGCCACCTTCGTGGTCAAGAACCGCCTGTACCGGATCAGCATGCCGTGCACGCGCATCCATAACGGCACGTCCAAGTTCCACCGCCTTGGTGACGGTGTAGTGAATACCCCACTCCTTGACTTCCTTGCCGGTGCGGGGCGCTTTGCAGGTCGCCGCCGTCGAGCCAACCTCGGTGCAGACTTTACGGGAAATCCGCTCCATCCACTTCCACGATGCGGCACGGGTAACAATCACCTCGTTATCGCGTACATCAACCAGTGACAGCGGAAACATCGGTAGATTGCCAATCGCAAATGACGTCATCTGCGCTTCGGGATAGGCACGTCCCATCGCATCGGCATTCACAACCGGTCGGTCCAGCATTGCAGCGGCGAGGAACGACGACAAAGCATTGGAACCGCCAATTTCCACGCTCATGATAGCGCGGAACGGCTTGCCCAGATAATCTTCCATCACCTCCACCGCACGGGCAAGATGGACAGGGTCTCCAAGACGCTCCTGACCGACCAGCGGCGCGCCCATCTTGGAGACAACTGCAACCATGTCGTCATCTTCAAGTGCCATCGGGTCCATGACCTGGACGCGGCGACCTTCGGCATAGAGACGTCTGAGGTTCAGGGTGGAGATGTAAGGATTGCCTCCGCCTCCAGTACCTAAAATCCATGCGCCGGTGGCCAGCGGTTCAATGTTTTCTTCTGCGAATTCCTGAAGCATGTCTCACCCTAGAGCAATTCCGGCAAAATAGCGCAGCGCGCCTCGAATTCAGGAATTGCGTGAAAACAAGGAGATAGAGCGATTTTCGCAATCAAAAAATGCGCAAATGCTCTGGGAAATTGTGTTTCCGACCCCGCATGTACGGGGCCGGATTTTCTGTATGCCTATCAGTTAACCGAGCAATCCCAATGGAAATTGGAGAAGTTCAGATCCCAGCTCTGCATCGGCACGAACTCGTAACCCTGCAGGCACTTGTTCGCACCGTAACGGCGGTTAGGTGCAACAGCCCAGACATCCGGCTGCAGCTCAGCAATCTTCGTCTGCAGTTCCTTGTAGGTTGCATTTTGTTCAGCAACGTCGGTCGTCGCACGCGCCTTGTCGATCAACGCATCGATTTCCGGGTTCTGCAACCATTCCATCGACATCCATGTGCCAGACGCTTTCGAGTGGTACTGGTTGTAGAACATTGCATCCGGCGAAGGGTAGGTCGGCGAAATGTTGACCTGTGTTGAGGCTGGAGTGGTTTCCGGCTTCGAAGAGAGCTCAACAATACGGTTCCATGGCTCAGGCTTGATATCAAGCGTGATGCCGATCTGCTCCAGATTGGCCTGCAGCATCAAGGCCACTTCGGCCTCGAAGGCCAGAGAGGCAACATAGCTGTTGACGAGCGTGATTGGCTGACCGGCATATTTGGACTTTGCCAGTTCTTCCTTGGCCTTTTCCAGATCAAAAACGCCCGGCTCGATGCCATCGTTATGGGCATCCTTGAAGGCGTCCGAAAGTGGACCCTGCATGTCGAAGCCCGGATAGATAACTTCCTGGATCGTCTTGTAGTCCGTTGCATAGGCAATGGCGCGACGAACATGAACGTCGTCAGTCGGGTATGCCTTGGTGTTTAGCTTGATGACAAACCCGCCAGCAGTGCGGGTCTGGATGATCTTGTAACCATCCATCTTGCCGATGGACTCGTAGGTGTCGTTACCCAGACCGTGCGAGGTCAGACCAAGTTCACCTTTCTCAGCCAGAGCCTTTACTGTGGCATCGTCGCTTGTCTGGACAAAACGAACTTCATCGATCGGCTTGCCCTTGTTCCAGCCGCGGAAATAATCGGGGTTACGGGCAATAACCATGTCGGCAGAGCGGTTGTAGCTAACAAGGCTGTAGGGGCCAGAGCCTGATGAATGCTCGCCGACATAGGCTTCGCCCCACTTGTCGTCAGGCTTGGCATTGGCGGTGATAAGCTTCTCGTTCAGCGCAACCATCAAAGGTGTGACCGACATGAAAGGAGAAAACTGGCGGTCAAGCTTTACGATAACGGTGGCCTCATCAGGCGCGGTCACGTTATCAGGGTTTACCAGACCAACCAGCAGGTTCGATGGGCCCTTGTTGATGCCAATCAGCCGCTGGATAGACCAGACCAGATCGGACGCCTTAACGGCCGTGCCATCCTGGAACTTCACGTCATCACGCAAGTGGAATGTGTAGGTGAGGCCATCTTCCGAAATGTCCCAGGACTTCGCGAGATGCGGAACCACTTCACCCGATGGGCTCACGGTGGTCAAACCGTCATACATGTTCACAACGGCCATGTAGCCGGTGTAGTCGGTGACCTTGGCAGGGTCGAGCGAGCTGAAGATTTGCATGGTGTTGACGGCAATCGACACCTTTTCATCAGCCGCCTGCGCGGAGAAGCCCAAAGGCAGGGCGATTGCCGTGCCAAGCGCTAATGCCGCAAAACGCAAATGTCTGGAATGCAGTTTCATGGAAGTTCTCCTCTTTGTAATGCGGGAAAATCCCGCTTGTTATTCCGCAGCCTCACGAACCGGCGCAGGCAGGGGTGAATAGGCAATGTCCGGGTAGCCGAATGCAGCAGGACCAACGACCTCAAGGGCGCGGGCAGTCCGCAGCAAATCATGGCAAGGGATGGCAATAACCGCGACACGCTGGCCATAACGCAGCATTTCAGTGGTGATCGGATAACCGGTGTCGACGTCCAGCAGAACGATCAGGTCAGGCACGCAAACCTCGACCTCGCCGTTACGACGGAAAATCAGGAATTCGTTCTGGATTGCGACGCCAGCCGTCTGGCCACTAAAGTCGTCGAAACCTGCCAGTTCCAGTTCACCAACTGCAAAACCACCACGCAGGTGACGCTTCAAATCGGTGATCTTGCCGTTGAAGATGCGGCGACCGCCTTCCAGTTCACAAACGGCTTCGATCGGGTCTTCCTGTGCCTTGCGGGCACGGATAACCGCCTCACCAATGGCGATTGCCTTGGTGTAGCTTTTCGGAATGCCGTACTGGTGCACATAGTGCGCCTGCATCGGCGCGGTGGCCAACATGGCGCCGCCACCCTGCGCGACAACGCAGGCACGCGCCATACGTTCATGCCAGACTTCCGATACCGCGTGACTGAAGATCACTGCATTGCCATGCAGGTCACACATCACAGACGGCGTTGAGCTGTGGCCATAGATCGAGAAGGTTGTCATCTGCATTTCTGGGAAGGCGCGGCCCATGCCGTCGCAGTCCAGAATAGGCAAACCGCCAAGTGCCGCTGTAACCAGCGGGTTCATGGAGTTCGCACCGCCGATTTCTTCACAGACGATTGCGTCGATTGGCGCACGGATAAGTTCTTCCATGGCCCGCAGGCAACGCAGACCTTCACGGCCTTCACGAATGCGCTCGACACCAACCACTGGTGCACCGATACCGCCAAGCGACATGCAGAGCGCGTCGGGCTCAATGGCGTCGGTTGCGAGAATTTTCATCTCGTAACCGGCCTTCATCGCTTCAAGCACCAACAGCTTGCCCTGATAGGGATTTCCGCCGCCGCCCGTGCCCAGAATGCCCGAGCCGATTTCAAGCGCGTCAAGATCTTCAACCGTCAGCGTGCGCAGGTTGGCCTCGTCATATTTCAACTTGCGCGTCTCAGCCATGATGGCCTCCCATTTCTCCAACGACTTTCACATGAATGCGGGTGGCGTTACCCGGCAGGTAGGCCAGCGGCATGTCTTCACGTTCGATAACCTCAAGCGTTTCAGGCAGGGCACCGGCAGCAATTGCCTTTTCACGGGCTTCAGCTTCCGCTTCTGCAAGTGCACTTTCGCGTGTACGGCCTTCAACCAGCGAGAAAACGCGGTCGGTTTCGCCGCTGATCTGCGCAATCGCTGCACCAACGGCATTGGCAACTGCGAAGTTGTCCGGACGGATCACTTCAAGATCACCGATCCGCTCTGGCATCAGGATGGAACCGCCACCGACGGCGATAACCGGAACTGGAGAAGAGGAAATACGGCTGCGCTCAACACAGGCTTCCAGCATGGAATTGATCTTGGCAGCAGCAGCCTTGACCAGCTTGCTGTCGAGCGTTTCAACCAGTGCCTTTTCGCCAACATCGGCCTTGCCGGAAGCAACAGCGATATCGGTCGCGGTTAATGTCGCACCGCCAAAGCACAGAGCTTCTTCACGGACACGGTAACCAACAGACTTCGGTCCAACGGTGATTTCCGAAGCACCGTTCAATACCAGCGAACCGCCACCCAAGCCGATGGAGAACACATCTGGCATACGGAAGTTGGTGCGTACGCCACCGATGTCGACAGTTGTCGAAGCCTGACGCGGGAAACCATGCGACAGGGAGCCGACATCCGATGTTGTACCGCCCACGTCAACCACAACTGCGTCCTTGAGACCTGTCAGGAATGCCGCACCACGCATCGAGTTGGTTGGGCCAGACGCAAATGTCAGAACAGGGAAGGCACGGACAACGTCGGCAGCCATCAACGTGCCGTCGTTCTGTGTGATGTAAAACGGGCAGGTGATGCCAGCAGTGGCAAGCGCCTTGCCAAATGCCGCAACAGTACGGTCTGCCAGAGAAAGCAGGCTTGCGTTCATGATCGCGGCGCTTTCACGCGCCAGCAGGCCATGGCGACCGATGTCCTTGGACATGACAACAGGAAGACCTGGGCAATGCTGTTGCAGAATTTCCTTGGTGCGAAGTTCCATGGCATCGTTGATACCGCTGAACACGCAGGTCACGGCAGCAGCCTTCAGGCCCTTGACGCGAATGTCGCTGGCGATGCGCACGATGGCATCTTCGTCGAGCGGCGAAATTTCGCGGCCATCGAACTCGTAACCACCCTTGACCTGATAGCCATGATTGCCGACGATCTTGCGCAGATCGTCTGGCCAATCCACCATCGGTGGCAAACCTGCGCCCGATGGCAAACCAAGACGGATAGCGGCCACCTCTTCCATATGACGTCGCTCGATGACGGCATTGGTGAAGTGTGTCGTGCCGATCATCACAGCGGAGATCACACTGCGATCAATACCCGAAGCCTCGATAACCTTTTCGAGCGCCTCGAGAACGCCGGATGTCACATCCTCCGTGGTGGAAGCCTTAACTCCCGCCAGTACAATTTTATCCTTCAGGACTACAGCATCCGTATTGGTGCCGCCTACATCAATTCCAACGCGATACACGTCAGCTCCTCTCATCAGTCCGTTGTTTTCACCAGAAAGCGCAAGCGCTCTTCTTCGGTGACGGTGGGTTTCTCGCGCTCTTCCTCATCGGTAACGACAGGGATCGCGGCAATTAGTGCGCGGGTGTAAGGGTGTCGCGGATCGGCAAACACCTCGCGCGTTGAACCTTCTTCGACGATTTCGCCACGCAGCATGATTGCGATGCGCGAACAGAAGTTGCGCATGAGCGAAAGGTCATGGGAAATCATCAGGTAGGTCAGTCCGAGTTCCTGCCGCAGCTGCTCCAGCAATTCGATGACCGTTTTCTGAACAGACACATCAAGAGCGGCCGTCGGCTCGTCCAGAATGAGTATCTTCGGTTCGGCCGCCAAAGCGCGTGCAATCGCGACACGCTGTTTCTGGCCACCCGACAATTCGTGAGGATACTTGGCGAGATAAGATTGTGGCAGACGGACCAGATCCATCAACTCCAGCATCCGTGCTTCGCGGGCGGTCTTGTCCATGCCAATCGATTTCAAAGGCAAGGTCAGCGTCTGTCGGACAGACCGTTTGGGGTTCAGCGATGTGCCCGGGTTCTGATAAACAATCTGGGTCAGGCGTTTACCGCGCGCCGGTGCTGGCGCATCAACGGACAGGCTGCCAGACGTCGGTGAAGACAGGCCCATGATCATTCTGGCGACAGTCGTCTTGCCGGAACCGGATTCACCGGCAAGGCCAAATATCTCACCTTCACGCAATGTCAGGGTCACGTCACGAACGGCGTGATAACCATTACGCTTGCCAAAAATCTTGTTGAGATCATTGAGCCGGACAATCGGCTCGCGATCACTTTCCGGCGCATCAACAACACGTGGGCCGTAAAGCGGCGGCACAGCGTTCAGTAGAGAGTTGGTATAGGGCTCGCGCGGCGCATGAAGAATTTCCGCGCATGGGCCGGTTTCGACAATATCACCATGGTGCATGACCACCACGCGGTCTGCCACCTTGCGAACTACGCCAAGATTGTGGGTAATCATCAGCAGGGCCATATTCTCTTCAATGACCAGGCGATTGATCAGATTGAGAATTTCATCCTGCGTGGTCACATCGAGAGCCGTACCCGGCTCATCGGCGATCAGCAGCTTTGGACGGTGCAGCAAGGCAAGACCGATCAGAACACGCTGGCGCATGCCGCCGGACAGTTCCGACGGATAGGCATTCATGACACGTTCGGTGTCTGCCAGCTGCACGCGACGCAACACCTCGGCGATACGGTTGCGACGCTCTGACTTCGATGACGAGATGCCATTGCGTTTGTCTGCAAAACGCATGACGTCATCTAGGTGCGTACCAATCCTGAAAACCGGATTGAAGGACGATAGCGGGTCCTGCATGATCAGGGAAAATGCCGTACCCTTCAGTGCCTCACGTTCTGCTTTTGGCAGGGTAAGAACATCTTTTCCACCCACCACAATCGAGCCGGATGTGATCGAAGCATTTTTCGGCAAGGTACCGATGATTGCCTTGGCGGTTACGGATTTTCCCGAACCTGTTTCACCAATCAGTGCAACACGTTCGCCAGCAGCAACGGTAAAGCCCACATTGCGCAACACCTGACGCGAACGGCCATACGTCGTGAAGGAAACGTTGAGGTTCTCAACCTGAAGAAGCGGTTCAGTCATCAATCAATTCTCCACGTCGAACATGTCGCGCAGGCCATCGCCCAGCAGGTTGAAACCAAGAGTAACGTAGAGAACAGCGGCACCTGGGCAGAGCACTTCCCACCAGAATTCAGGCATGAACTGACGGCCATCAGCCACCATCGAGCCAAGGTCAGGGATAGGAGGCTTCACGCCGAAACCGAGGAAGCTGAGCGTCGCGCCGAACAGGATGACGAATGCCGCATCAAGCGTGGTCTTGACCGAGATAACCGACACGCAATTCGGCAATATTTCCCGGAAAAGAATGTGCATGGGACCGGCGCCGGCAAGGCGTGCCGCCTCAATGTAATCTTCCGAGGCAATCGACTTCGATACCGAATAGATGAGGCGCGCGTGCCATGTCCACCACAACAGCGTAATAGCAATCATAGCGTTCATCAGTGTCGGTTCGAGAAGGTTAGACACGGCAAGCGCCATTACCAGAGGGGGCATCGCCAGCATGACGTTGGTAAGGCCGGTGATGAATTTCTCTGTCCAGCCGCCGACGTAACCAGCCACCAATCCGAGAATTGTGCCAACCGGTACGGAAATGCCCAGCACGCCAATGACCAGCAGCAACGAGATGCGCAGACCAAAAACAGTGCGCGAAAAGATGTCGCGGCCCGCCTTGTCCGTGCCAAACCAGTGCAGGGCATCGGGAGGCAGGTGTCTGGCGCGAAAATCAACCACTGCGCCAACATGCTTCGGATAAGGCGTCAAAAATGGTGCAAAGACAGCAAGAATAACGACCGAGAGCAGGATGAGCGCGCCGATAACGGCAGCCGGGTTGCGGCTAAACCTGTACCACAGAATGTAACCGGCACTCAGCGCCTTGTCGGATGTGTCGAGCATTTTCATATCGGCCATCAGCGTGCCTCCTTGTGACGCAGGCGTGGGTCGATGATCGAGATCAGAACGTCGACGATCATGTTTGCAACGATGAAGAACAGACCGGCGACCAGAACCACGGCGGTAACGGCATTGAGGTCCTTCTGAAGGATCGAGTTCAGGCCGTAGGAAGCAAAACCGCCCCAGGCAAAAACCATTTCAATAACAAAGGCGTTGCCGATCAGCGAGGCGAATTCCAGGCCCATGATTGTCAGGGGTGCGATGGATGACAGCTTCAAGAGGTAACGGAAGATGATGACCCGTTCAGGCACGCCGAAGCTCTGCAGCGTCAGCACGTGATCCTTGCGCTGATTTTCGATCATCGAGGAGCGGGTAATGCGGGTGATCTGTCCGATACCGGCCATGGACAGCGCAAATGCTGGCAGTGCGAGATGTTTGAGAGCATCGCCGACCACATCAAAACGACCGGCCAGTAGACCATCGACCAGAATGAAACCGGTTGGTCCACCTTGCCAGCCAAGTGAATGGTCCAGCCGCCCAATGATTGGCCAGCCACTGATGTACCTGGCAGCCAGCAGCTGCAGGGTAATGGCAAACAGAAAGCTCGGAATGGTGACCCCGGTCAGGGACAGAATGCGTCCGAGATGATCGAGCCCTCTATCGCGATAATGCGCGGTGATGACCCCAAGGGGTATTGCGACCAGAAACATGAATATGACGGATACCAGCACCAGTTCAACGGTCGCGGGAACAGTCTGAGCAAGGTCCGTCGTGACCGGGCGCTGCGACACCAGCGACATGCCGAGATCCCCGTGCAGAGCATTTTTGACATAATCGACATATTGCAGGGCTAGAGGCTTATCCAGACCCATCTGCAGGCGTAGCGCCTCAACCTGTTCCTGCGTGGCAGCAGGGCCGAGAGCCATACGGGCTGGATCGCCCGGCACCACACGCGCCAATGCAAAAATCATGATGGACAGGGCAATCATGACAAGCACGAATGTACCAAGCCGGGTCATAATTGCGATCAACGGATGTTGCTGCATCAGCGGGTGTTTCCTTGTGCATCGGCTTTTTGATGCATCAACATCACCAGATAACAAGGGATCAGCAACCACAAAAAAGTATAGTTTTTTGTCGTTATGGTATAGGTTTTTGCATGCCTATAGCCTATCCATTCGGCATGAATGTCATGCTTCCACGCCCTCATCTGTGCCAACGCATCCTGCAGGAAACTGCAAGCGTCATCTTTTTGCGGGCACCGGCAGGAGCGGGGAAAACCAGCCTGTTAAAACTGTTCGCCGGCTTGACGGAACGTTCTGTTTGCACGTCAACACATCCCAAAACTGAGGATGTAAAAGACGGTTGGCTTTTATGGGATGTCCCGGTCGCTGCACGAACAGCCAAGATACCGGCCGCAACCCTTCAAACCGTGACCACGGTCATTATCGCCTGTCGCCCCGAACAACGTATCAGCGGTCTTGGTCGGCAGATATTGCATCATGGCTCGACAACGATCGGCGCTGAAGACCTGACCTTTTCCGATGAAGAGCTTAATGCGCTACCAGCGGCGAGCGCAGCATCGATGCGGGAAGGTTACGCCGGTTGGCCAGCCTTTTTGCCACTTCAGGGCAACATCGATGATGACACCTGTTGCGACTATTTGCGCGAAACCTTCTTAAGCCATCTCTCGCCGGAACAGACCATGGCGCTTTCGATATGGCTTGAAGCGCCTGATGGCGCCGCGCATCAACCCTGGGCAAGTCAGTTACCGCCGTTTCTGACACGTCATCCGCAACAGCACAAAGACCTGATACGACTGTTGACGATTGCAGTGCAGGAACGTCTCCAAGTTCTGGAAAACAGCATCGCAGTCGTCGAATTGGCTTCCGCATTGGAAAAGGCGGGCCGCGCGCTACAAGCCATGGCTCTGCTGCTGGACAAGGGATACGAAACACATGCCGCGCAAATTCTAGCGCGCGCTCATGGGCGTGAACTTATCTATCGCAGCAGTGTCAATGCGTTTCAAAACATCATCATGCACTTCTCGCATGACATGATTGCCTCTAACGAAACGGTATTGTTTGCGGTATGCAGAGCACTGCTCAAGCAGGGTGAGTTGCAGCGCGTGCGCCATCTCGTCGGTAAGCATCTTGGTTCAGATTACCTTGATCCATTCAAGGCTCTGGCAAACGGTTCGCGCTTTTCCTTTGCTGCCCGCACTTTCCGTCTGAATCTGATGATTACGGAAGACCTGACACCCAACGATGCGATGATTACCCGCCTTGGTGAATTCATGGCGGATTACCCAATGGGTGACCATGGCAAATGGGCCGGCTACTACAACGCCCTTCTTGAGTTCGAAATCCGCCGCCGTAACTTCCGTGAGGCGGAAGCTGCGGCTGCCCGAGCGCTTATCTATCTGCGCAAAATGGGCGGTCAACCACTTCTCGAATTCTTCATCCACCTGCACCAGATCGTGCTGCGATTGATGAGCGGCGATGCGCTGATGGCACGGCGGGCAGCGCAAGATGCACGTGAACGATTGGAGCAGGTCACGCACGAAGTCCCGCAAGAAAGGCGCATGTTGCGGCTGGCGGAAGCCTGCATAAACTACGAATCAGGCCGCCCACGCGATCTGCTGGAATTCATCCAGAAAGACTTTGAGCACTTCGCGGCCGCTGAGATCTGGCCGAGCCTCATGCAGTTTGCTCTGCATTATGCGACCCAGATCGTCATGGACCATTTCCCGATGACCATAAGGCCGGGATTTCTGGATGGCTTGTGGATACACCTGTCTGAAGGATTGCAGTTTCATGCGATGATGGAAATCCGCACCGCGATAGCCTACCAAAATACCAACCGCTGGTCGGAAGCTGCTGCGACACTGACTTCCATCCGTATGCCGATGGGTAAAAACTGGGTCGAAAGTGCCGAAGAAGAACTGACCCGACTGACGCGGCGTGACGAGATCACCTACGTCATGGCCTGGCTTAGAGATGCGGTTCACGTCTGGACGCCCCGCAACTATCTGCCACGACAGATCGATGCACTAATTGCCAATCCGAAAGTCACCAATCGCGAGAGGGTGGCGCTGCTGATCTGGCAAAGCTATACGGCCCATCAACGCCGTGACAATGCCGCGGCACGCGCCAATATCTTGCTGGCACTGGAAACTGCAACGCGCCTCGGCTGCAATGGCGTTCTTTCCGAAGAACGAATCTTTCTGTCGCCGCTTCTCGAAAATCGTCGAATACGCAGCTTCATCGAAACCTCGTCTGATGTGCGCGCTGCTTTGGCGATTTTTGCAGCTTCAGTGAACTCCCCGCAAGCCCGCGCAATCCATGGCGGATTGTCTCAACGCGAAGTACAGATGCTGCAATTTCTGGCTGGCGGCATGTCCAACAAAAAAATCGCTCAAGCCCTTAATATTTCGGAAGTCACCGTCAAGTTCCACCTTGGAAACCTGTTTCGAAAGCTCGACTGCAGCCGCCGCGCCGAAGCAATCAGAGCCGCCACCGCACTCGGCTGGCTCTGAAATGGCGCCCTCACTGCCTTATCCTCGGTAAGCGACCAGTACCGCGCCGCACGCGATGAGAGCAACGCCAAGCCAGTTCGGCAGCGACAATCGTTCCCCCAGAAACAGAACTGCAAATACGGCTACAAACACGACGCTGAGTTTGTCGATCGGTCCCACACGAGCGGCATCACCGAGCTTCAGTGCACGAAAATAACAAATCCACGAGGCTCCGGTCGCAAGGCCGGAAAGCACCAAAAACAGCTAGGTCCGTCCGGAAATGCCGGATGGTTGCTGCCAGTTACCGGTGATGTACACCATCAGACCGGCGGCACAAAAAATGACAATGGTGCGAATGAATGTTGCAAAGTCGGAATTGACATTCTCGACACCAATCTTGGCAAAAATCGCCGTCAAGGCGGCGAAAGCAGCCGACAGCAATGCACAGAAAGGCCATGAAGCAAAAACACTTTTCATTTTTTGATCTCGGAAACAGCAGAAGGTTCGGGTTCAGTCATTGCACCGCAACGCAGCCGCCGCAAGTCTGTTTTCAGGGCAAAGAAAAACCCGGCCACCTGAGGAAGCCGGGTTCTGTTCTTTCGCCTTGCGCGATTTTATTCGGCAGGCTGCGGCATCGGCGTGCTGTCGATCACATCGATGCTGGCAATTTCTTCACCGTTCAGAACCCGCTGAAGCTGAGCCTGATCAAGTTCACCTTCCCAACGAGCAACGACGATAGTGGCAACGGCATTACCAACGAAGTTGGTCAGTGCGCGGCACTCGGACATGAAGCGGTCGATACCGAGAATGAGCGCCATGCCAGCGACCGGAACGGAAGGAACAACGGACAGCGTTGCAGCAAGCGTGATGAAACCGGCACCGGTGATACCAGCAGCGCCCTTCGAGCTGAGCATCGCAACCAGCAACAGCAGGATCTGCTCACCGAACGACAGGTGAATACCTGTTGCCTGCGCAATGAACAGAGCCGCAAGCGTCATGTAGATGTTGGTGCCGTCAAGGTTGAAGGAGTAACCGGTCGGGATAACCAGACCAACAACCGAGCGTTTGCAGCCGGCCTTTTCCATCTTGCTCATCAGGCCCGGAAGCGCAGCTTCCGAAGACGATGTGCCGAGAACCAGCAGCAGTTCTTCCTTGATGTAGCGAATAAGCGCCAGAATGGAGAAGCCATTGTAACGGGCGACCGCACCAAGGATAACCAGCACGAAGATCAGCGATGTCAGATAGAAGGTACCAATGAGCATAGCCAGATTGGTCACCGACGAAATGCCATATTTGCCGATTGTGAACGCCATGGCCCCGAAAGCACCGATAGGAGCAGCCTTCATCAGGATCGCGACCAGCTTGAAGATCGGGTACATCATGGCATGCATGAAGTCGACGACCGGCTTGCCTTTCTCACCAACGACACCAAGTGAAATACCGAAGAGCACGGAGAAGAACAGCACCTGGAGAATGTCGCCGCTGGCAAATGCGCCGACAATGGTGGTCGGGATGATGTTCATCAAAAAGCCGGTGATCGTCTGCTCATGTGCCTTGTCGGCATAGGTCGCAACCGCCGTCGCATCGAGAGACGCAGGGTCGATATTCATGCCGGCACCCGGCTGAACAACGTTTGCAACAATCAGACCAACGACCAGCGCAAGCGTGGAAAAGGTCAGGAAGTAGATCATCGCCTTGCCGGCAACACGTCCGACCTTCTTCATGTCGTTCATACCGGCAATACCGGTCGCAACTGTCAAGAAAATAACAGGTGCAATGATCATCTTGACCAGACGAATGAAACCATCACCCAATGGCTTCAGCTGCTCACCGATGGACGGCCAAAAATGGCCCAGAAGAATACCGGCCAGAATGGCAACCAGCACCTGGAAATACAGGTGACGGTAAAATGGCATGCGGACATGGCTTGCAGCCACAGCTGTACTATCAATCATGATTTTCTCCTCCTCGGCTGGACCTGCCTTTTATAGGGGCCTCCCGGTCAGCCTTGTTTGGTCTGGGGCCTCGCGACCGCTTGATGACGGTTTTGCAAACACCGTGCCAAGGCAGAAAAAATCAGATAAATAACTGAAATAAATCGATTTAATTTCTTGAAGCAGCTTCAAGAAATTTGGAATCGTGTAGACTTCCGCACAGAAATATTGCCTTTTGTGTGAAAATACGCACAAGATAAACGATGACTACATTCACCGCATCCGGGTTCAAACATATCGATGCCGCTCAACGGCCGTGGTGGCTGTTTGCGTTTATCTGGGCTGTAATTGCGGTGGTGGCGATTTATGTCGCAGGCGAACTTGGCCGAACAGAAACCATCAAGGCCTTAAAGCAGGACGCCTCAACTGACGGGCAATTGAAAGTCGCGCTTCTGAATGTTGCATTGGAGCGGCCCCGCGCCCTGCCGCTTGTGTTATCAGGCGACAGGGACCTCGTTGCCGCTCTGGAAACTGGTGGTGCCGCAGTAGATCGGCTTAACCGCAAACTGGAGGGACTGATCGAAGGCACACAGGCCTCGGTGATTTACGTGACAGGGCCGAATGGCGTCGCAATAGCATCCAGCAATTGGCGTGCCGCAGACAGTTTTGTCGGCACCAGCTATTCCTTCCGGGACTACTTCAGCCTTGCAATGCGCACAGGCATGGCCGAGCACTACGCCTTGGGAAATGTCAGCCGCAAACCCGGCCTTTACATATCACGACGTGTGGATTCTGAAGACGGCAAAGCGCTCGGTGTCGTCATCGCGAAGGTCGAATTCAGCCGTCTGGAGGCTGACTGGAGAATAGGTGGCAAACCGGTTTATGTCGCTGATGCCAACGGCGTTGTGCTGATGACGAGTATTTCGGCATGGCGCTTTGACACAATCAAACCCATAGACCAACAGACCCGCCGCACCATTGCCGACAGCCTGCAATTTGGTAATGAGACACTTGATCTGCTGCCATTTTCCCCGTTGCGCTTTATCGACAATTCGACAGAGCTGATCCACATCAATTCACCCGCCGTCAACAGTGGTGACTACCTACGCTTCATCCTGCCTGTTCCAACCACCTCATGGCACTTGCATTATCTTTTGCCGGTTGAACCTACCTTGATGGTGGAGGTGCAGCGGATGCGTCTGCTGGTGATGACCGGCATGATGCCGCTGATCGTATTGTCTGGTTTATGGTTGCGACGGCGCCAAAAAGCCCGGCAAGCTGAAGAGGTTGCCGCCCGGGCCCGCGCAGAGCTGGAACGCCGGGTGGATGAACGAACACGTGACCTGCAAAGTGCCATGGACCAGCTGGAAACAGAAATCAGCGGCCACCAGCAGACCGGTCGAGAATTGCAAACTGTCCAGCAGGAACTTGTAAAGGCAAACCGGCTGGCCATTCTCGGACAGGTGGCGGCTGGCGTCGCCCATGAAATCAACCAGCCTGTCGCGACGATCCGCGCCTTTGCGGATAATGCACGCACTCTCATGAACCGCCAGCGGCTGGAAGAAGCCGACGAAAACATGAAAGACATTGCTGCGTTGACGGAGCGCATTGGTGTCATCACAAGTGATCTTAAGATATTGGCCCGCAAGGGCAGAGCGGCTGCACAGCCTGTCAGCGTCAAGGCTGTCATCGAAGGTGCAGTCGTGCTGCTGCGCAGCCGTTTCGCTGGTCATATGGAGGCGCTGGATATCGCTCTTCCCCCTGAAACCTTGATGGTGTCTGGCAGCCCCATCCGGCTGGAGCAGATTGTGATCAACCTTCTCCAGAATGCGCTCGAAGCAGTTGAAGACAAGGCCGGTGGTCAGGTCACGATCAGCGTGCGCGAAGCTGGCGATCGGGTGGTCTTGAGCGTTGCAGACAACGGACCGGGCATTGCGCCAGACATTCTTGAGGCCCTGTTCACGCCCTTCAACACATCGAAAGACGGTGGACTTGGGCTTGGGCTGGTCATCTCCCGCGAAATTGCCGCTGACTATGGCGGACGCATCGAGGTGGAAAGCAATCCGAGTGGAACCTGCTTCTCCGTCTATCTCAAAAAGGCATGATCATGGGCATTTCAGGCAAGGTATTTCTCGTCGATGACGACTCCGCATTGCGCAAGGCAATGCGCCAGACACTGGAACTGGCAGGCCTTGAGGTAACGTCCTTTCCCGCTGCAAAACTGGCATTGGATGCGTTATCTGCCGAGTTTGACGGTGTCATTATCAGTGACGTGCGTATGCCCGGGATGGATGGACTGGAATTTTTCGAGCGAGTCCGCAGTGTCGATGCCGATCTGCCCGTCATCCTGATGACGGGCCACGGCGATATCCCGATGGCCGTCGAAGCGTTGCATAACGGCGCTTATGATTTCATGACCAAACCATTTGCCGCCGAGCGCATGGTAGAAAGCGCAATGCGTGCGCTGGAAAAACGTCATCTCATCATGGAAAACCGCGCCTTGAAGTTGGCAGCCGAACAGGCGGAAGGCGACCTGCCGCTGATTGGCCAAACGCCTGCCATGCAGCACCTTCGCGACACCATCCGCCATATCGCCGACGCCGACGTCGACGTCCTCGTGGCAGGTGAGACCGGTAGCGGCAAAGAAGTGGTCGCGACGGCTTTGCACCGCTGGAGCAAAAAGCGCTCGAACGGCAACTTCGTCGCATTGAATTGCGGTGCACTGCCGGAAAGCGTCATTGAAAGCGAGCTTTTCGGTCATGAGGCAGGGGCTTTCACCGGCGCGCAGAAAAAACGCGTTGGCCGTATTGAGCACTCGAGTGGTGGCACGCTGTTCCTGGATGAAATTGAGAGCATGCCGCTGGCAGTACAGGTGAAAATGCTGCGCGTCCTTGAAATGCGGGAGGTTTCTCCACTTGGATCCAATGACGAAAGGTCCGTAGACATCCGTGTTGTTGCAGCCGCCAAAGTCGATCTTGGCGATCCAGCACGCCGCGACCAGTTTCGGGACGACCTCTATTACCGTTTGAACGTTGTCACATTGTCTATCCCGCCGTTACGGGAGCGCCGGGAGGATATTCCGATGTTGTTTTCCCATTTTCTGTCGCGCGCCACCAAACGCTTCAACATGCCTGTTCCGCAAATCTCCGCCAGCGTGTCGCGTCATCTGGCAGATCACGACTGGCCGGGCAATGTCCGTGAACTAGGCCATTTCGCCGAACGCGTCGCTCTTGGGCTGGAAAGTGGAACACTGTCTGGCATCCCTCCGAAAGAAGAAGCCAAAGCGTCTGGCACGCTAACAGAGCGCATTGATCGGCATGAAGCACAGATTATTCATGAAACTCTCGTGCAAAATGATGGTGACGTCGCTTCAACCATCGCCGCGCTCGGCATTGCGCGCAAGACATTTTACGACAAGCTGCAACGGCATGGCATAAATCGCGCCGATTACACGGCCAAAAAGAACGCCTCTGCCTGATTACACTGGCAAGCGGACCTGTTCGTTCAAAAACCGGGCGCGATATTCTACCGGACTGATGCCCATGGTTTGCCGGAAGTGATGACGAAGTGTGTGCGCACTTCCAAACCCGACCGCCATTGCAATGTCTTCCATCTGCTCGCGCCCCTGACAAAGGCGTTGTTTTGCCGCATCGACCTTCACGTGTGTCAGCCATTGGCCCGGTGCGGCACCGGTTGCTTCAGTAAAACGCCTGAGAAACGTCCGCTCACTCATTCGGCAGAAACGCGCCATCTCGGTGATGGTCCACGTGCGGGAGAGATCGGACCGCACCGCATCCAGCAGCGGAGAAATTTCTACACCTTCACGTTTCGCAACCGGGCGTTCCAGAAACTGAGCTTGCCCACCAGTACGGTGTGCCGGCATCACCAGACGCCTTGCCACTGAATTGGCCGCAACGGCACCAAAGTCCTGACGTACAATTTCAATCATCAGGTCAATACCAGCCGCACTGCCGGCCGAAGTATAGATGCGGTCATGGGAACGATAGAGGGACGCATCATCCACTGACACGTCCGGATAACGCGATCGCAGAGCCTCCGCGTAACGCCAATGGGTGGTCGCGACCCCACCGTCCAGCAAGCCCGTAGCAGCAAGCACAAATGCACCGGAACATATTGATGCCAAACGCGCTCCCCGCGCATGCGCAGCCCGCAAACGATCACAGAGCTCCGGCGGGACAGCAGCATCAGCCCCCTTCCAGCCCGGCACAATGATAATGTCGGCGATGTCAAGCAGTTCGGGACCCGCATCCGCCGTTACACGTAGCCCGCCATGGGCACGCATCGGCCCGTCCTCCACCGCACAACTGGCGAACCGATACCAGTTCTCCCCCATCTCCGGGCGCGACAGGCCAAAAACTTCGGCAACGATCCCAAATTCGAACGTGCAAAGCTGGTCATAGAGCAAGGCTACAACGAGAGGGCCGTTTGGAGGCTGCGGACTGTCTGATACATTTGGCATGATTTTTACGTTTATTGGCATTTACGCCATTTTGCAATCAGAGCCATCTTTGCAAAATGGGCTACGCAAAGGAGACAGATCAATGACCACTGCCGTTACCATCGTAAAACCTGCACCAAGCCATCTGGCTGTTGAACATTTCGCAGCCGAATTCAGCTTTGAAACCGATTGTTGGGATGTCCACGACTCGCTGTCAAAGGGCGCAGATTTTGTGCTTCTCGATGTGCGCGGGCCAGCGCTCTACGCCAAGGGACACGTTCCCGGTGCCATTAGCCTGCCGCATGGCAAAATGACCGCATCGAAAATGGCAGCCTGGCCTGAAGACACTATTTTCGTGACATATTGTGCGGGGCCGCATTGCAACGGCGCAGCGAAAGGTGCCTTGCGGCTTGCTCAACTGGGGCGGCCGGTAAAGATCATGGCTGGCGGCATTACCGGCTGGCTGGATGAGGGTTTCGAGTTGGCGGTGCTTTAATCGCAAGAAAGGCCCGCAGACGTCCGCCTGCGAGCCTTTTGACATGTTTGAGACCGCTGTTTAGCCAGCAGTGCAGAAGTGACGCTGGCCACTATAGTCGGTGTAGGTGCCGGTGCGAGCGTTGAAGCTTCTGTAACGCTGTGAGCAATAGTCATACCAAGACTGCGACCATGGTTCGATCGTGCGGTAAACTGTCCGCGGTTGATAGGCGGGACGTGTTTCGTAAACCGGGCGTGTCTCGTAAACTGGGCGCGGTCGCTGGTAAACGGTTCGCGGAGGCTCAGGATAATAACCGTCATTCGCATATGGGTCTTGATACACATATTCAGGTTCGGCATAAACCGGACCACGGCGCGGCGGGTCAATGTAAACAGGACCATCCGGTTCAGACGGACGTGCGAGCGCTGAACCGACAGCCAAGCCAGCCGCAAGACCAATCACGCCGAGGGCAGCTGCCTCGTTGCGGTGACGGCGGTTCCAGTCACCGGCGTTCGCTGACTGCAGTGGAACAATCACTGTGGCGGCGACCGCGAGTGCCAGTACTGTTTTCTTTGCAACTGTGAACATTGTCTTCGTCCATCCAGAGGGTGTTTTGTCACCCGTTAAAACATCATGGCATAAGAAATAGTTCCCGCTGCCTGAATGGATGCTGAATGAATTAAGGCACAAGCACGGCGTTTGTCGGGGGGTGCGGAGTATCAATCCAAACCAACAGGAAACACGGAATCGTCACCGCGTCAAAGCGACTCCATGAGGTCCAGATAGGGAAGCTCATCTGGCGTCATCGAATGGGTCACCGCCTGAATACGCATCATGGCTCTTTCGCGGGAAATCTGCAGATGCGCCGTCATCGCGTCCTTGGCGCCGACGATATTTCCGTCCTGAATATGGGTGAGTATCTCCAGATGCTCCGGCAGAAACGGCTCCGTCTCGAACAGATCGGTGGTACGGGGATAGAGGAAGTGGTGGGCAATCAGCAGTGACTGCGGCAGGCTGATCGCGCGCATCAGTGAACTGTTGCCGCAATACCCCAAAAGCTCGACATGAAGTTCCTGCTCGAACCTGTCCAATGTGCTGCCGACTTGCGGCATCTGGCAGTTTATTGCTGTTTCGATATTGCCGCGAACCCGGGTGAGAAACCCCTCAGGCAAATTGGGTACGGCTTTTTCCAACGCCAGTGGCTCCAGAACCCATCTTAATTCGTAGAGCTCATCAATGTGTTGCATGGTCAGTGCGGGTGCAAACCACCGTGCGCTGTCATCTTTCTGAACAATGCCACGCTGCTGCAGGCGGGCCACCACATCGCGTGCAACCGTTCGGCTGACACCGTAATGTTTCGCCAGGATCGCTTCATTGATGCGCCAGCTGGCAAAGGTTGTCCGTGAGACAATCTCCATTTCGATTTCAGAGTAGATCAACTCCCAACTTGGCAGGAAATGTATCTTTGGATCGTCATTGGCCGCAGATTTGGGGGCCATACTGACAGCCGCCGGATTGGTGAGTGCCAAAACATCATAACCCCGCGATGAGGCTTTTTGTATCAGCCCCATGCGCTCAAGTTCCATCAACGACTGCCGGGCAGGTGCGCGGCTGATTCCAAAGCGTTCAGCCACCCCTGTTTCCGTCAGGCGACTGCCAACCCCGATGGCGCCATTGCTGATATCCAAGGCCAAAACCTCGCAAGCGCGCTGGTAGAGTTTGGGAGCTGTGCCGGAACCGGTGGTGGACATGGATGATATTGCTCTGGTTTTTCTGGTTCGAAGATGCGGGAAGCGGCTTTGCCTTGCAACAGCTTTGACAACAGATTTTTGCAGATAGCGGCATTGCGTGACTCAAAAATAATGTCTAGTGTACACATAGTACATTTTGGAGGGGAGGAACCGGGATGTTGCAAACCAACGCACAGAACAATGTGTCGCTGGACGAGCTCGACCGGTTTTGTCGTGCCGTGTTTGTCGCCGCTGGCGCAAACACGGCAACGGCAGACGCTGCAACGCGAGCCATGATGCATGGCACCCGTCACGGCGTCGACAGCCACGGTGTCCGCCTTCTTGCCCACTACATCACAGCGCTGAACGGCGGCCGCATCAACGGCGCACCTGATATCAAAAAAATAACAAGCTTTGGCGCCATCGAAACGCTGGATGCAGATGACGCGCACGGTGCCCTTGCCACATATACGGCAATGGACAACGCGATCGACCTCGCCAGTAAGTTCGGAATTGGCGCAGTTGCTATCCGCAACACCTCACATTTTGGTCCGGCTGGCGCCTACTCCATCGAAGCGGCCCGCAAAGGTTATATCGGCATCACATTCTGCAACTCGGACAGCTTTGTCCGCCTGCATGACGGTGCGATGCGTTTCCACGGCACAAACCCGATTTCAGTTGGCGTGCCAGTTTCCGGGGATGATCCGTGGTTGCTCGACATGGCAACCAGTTCCGTCCCCTATAACCGTGTTCTGCTGTATCGCAGCCTCGGCCAAGCTCTACCAAACGCTACTGCATCTGATGAAACGGGCGTTGACACCACGGATGCCAATGCTGCTGACATGCTCGCGCCGCTCGGTGGCGAATTCGGCTTCAAGGGCGCTGCTTTGGCAGGCGTCGCAGAAATTTTCAGCGCGGTGTTGACCGGAATGAAACTGAGTTTCGATATTGCCCCGATGGGTGGCCCTGATTTTTCCAAGCCACGCGGCATGGGCGCATTCGTACTGGCTATCAAGCCGGAAGCATTCGTCGACCGGCAGACATTTGAGTCGGGCATGCAGCGCTATCTGCAGGTGCTGCGCACGTCACCAACCCGTGAAGACTGCAAGGTCATGGCGCCCGGCGACCGGGAATGGCTTGTCGCAGCGCAAAGAGAACGAGAAGGGGTTACTGTTGACCCCGCCACAAGGCAGGCTTTCGAAGAGCTTGCCGAAAAATATGGCTTGGAAATGCCTCTGATCTGAGAGGCAACCATAGCTCCATCGCTGGAAAATACCGGCGGCAACCAGTTTGCCGCCAAGAATTTTTGCGTTTAAAAACATATACTTAATTGTAATATTTATTTACTTTATCGCTTGACTTAACGACTGAAGCAGCTTTAATAAAAAAATTGGTAAGGCCATCTTACCAGGTGTGCGCCAGGGGAGTGGCGCATGGGAGGATCTAAATGTTTGTGGCATTGGAACCGCGCCGCCTTTATCGGCAGGTCGCGGACCAGATACGTATGCTTATCGAAACGGGCGAGCTTTCCGATGGAGCCCGCCTGCCTGCCGAGCGCGAGCTTGCAGAGAGATTTTCGGTATCGCGCCCGACCGTTCGCGAGGCTTTGATAGTTCTGGAAGTGGAGGGATACATCCAGATCCGCATGGGTTCAGGCGTTTATATCAGCCGCAAGACAAGCCCAACGAAGGTTGTCTTGCCCGCAGATGACAGTGACGGCCCATTCGAAATTTTGCAGGCGCGTTGCATCATCGAAAGTGCAATTGCTGAAGAAGCCGCACGCCTGGCGACCCCACAGCATGTGGCGATACTCGACGACAATCTGAAGCGCATGCAGCAGTCGCTTCATGATGCAAAACGTGCCTTGGCCGTGGACCGGGAGTTCCATACGGCCATCGCCGACATCATCGGCAACGCGACACTGAACCGCTTCACGGGCCTGATCTACGATCAGCGGATGACGCCTTACTTCGAGAAGCTGGCAGGTTACTTTGAGGGCCCGCATACCTGGCAGCTGGCAATGGAAGAACATGTGGCGATCCGCAACGCAATTGCGACCAATGACCCATCTGCCGCGCGTGAGGCCATGCGCCTGCACATGATACGGGCGCAAAAGAGATTCTCTGAGAGCTTCGGTGAGGAGTTGGGAGGAGAAGAATAACCCTGTCGTGCTTCTTGCGACGGGATCATGAACATACGAAATCTGAAATCAATTTGGGAGGATTTGAGGATGAAATTCGGATTAAAAACGTTGCTGGGTGCAACTGCTCTGATCATGGCATCGGCACTCGCGGCGCAGGCACAGACGGCCCTGAAGTGGGCGCATGTGTATGAAACAACAGAGCCTTTCCATACGGAGTCGGTATGGGCCGCTGAGGAAATCGCAAAACGCACCGACGGACGTTACAAGATCGACGTGTTCCCAGCTTCACAGCTCGGTAAGGAAGCCGACATCAACCAAGGCCTGAAGCTCGGCACTGTTGATATGATCATCTCCGGCTCAAGCTTTGCAGCCCGTGATTACAAGCCAATTGGCGTGACGTATTTCCCTTATATTTTCCGCGACCCAGCGCATCTCATTGCCTACACGAAAAGCGATGTGTTCAAGCGTCTGGCAAAGGGCTACGAAGACAAGACCGGGAACATCATCGCCGCTGTAAGCTACTACGGCACACGCCACACCACATCCAATACGCCTATTGAAAAATGCGGTGACATGGCTGGCCTGAAAATGCGCGTGCCTGATGTTCCCGCTTACCTCGCCATGCCACGTGCATGCGGTGCCAACACTACGCCGATTGCTTTTGCGGAAGTCTATCTTGCGCTCCAGAACGGCACAGTGGACGCCCAGGAAAATCCGCTGACAACCATAGATGCCAAGAAGTTCTACGAAGTTCAGAAAAACATCGTATTGACCGGCCATATCGTTGACCACCTCAACACCCTGATTTCCAAGAGCCGTTGGGCCAGCCTGTCGGACGAAGACAAGAAAATCTTCGTGGAAGTCATGCAGCAGGCGGCAGAACGCACAACCAAAATCATCGAAGAACGTGAAAACGCCCTCGTCGAAGACTTCAAAAAGCGTGGCCTCACCGTGACTGAAGTTGACAAGGCCGACTTTGAAAAGAACGTGCTGGACAAAGTGACTTTCGAAGAGTTCGGTTACGAAAAAGCTGACTGGGAAGCCATTCGCGCCATCCAGTAATTGCACCGTCCGGTGCCCACCCGGCACCGGACATCCCTTTGGCCTAGTCCACTGGAGCTTTCCAAATGACAGATCAAAAAAACGCGCCCATCAGCGTGGAAGAGATGGCGCATGCCTTCGAGGACGAGGTCAGCGATGTCGACCTGTCTCCTTACGCATTTGAAGACTGGCTGACCATGCTGGTGTTCTGGGGCATGGCAACCAGTGTCTTCCTGCAGTTTTTCACACGGTACGCCCTGAATAACAGCCTTGCCTGGACAGAAGAGATTGCCGCCAACTGCCTTGTGGTCGTGGTGTTTCTCGGCTCCGTCATGTGTGTACGCCAGGTTCGGCACATTCAGGTCGACCTGATTTATCGTTTTCTTTCGAAAAAAACTGGCCGGGTGCTGGAGGTCGTTGTCGACCTCATCAACATCGGATTCTTTGCCTACATCACCTGGTTGATGTGGCGTTACCTCGAAATCGTTGGCGACGAACGTATGGTCACCGTCGATCTGCCACGCGGCATTGTCTTCTACACCGTATTTGCCGCCTACGTGCTGATGTTCCTGCGTTCGCTTCAGAACTTCATCAAGGACATGACAAGCAAAAAAACCGTCCGCGAGCAGGCTGATGAAGCCATCAATACACAGGGAATTTAATCAATGCTGCTTCTGATTGGCTCATTTCTGCTGCTCATGATCATCGGCACACCTGTAGCCGTATCCATGGCAGTCTCCTCGCTTTTGTATCTTGTCCTCTATGGCGTTGCACCTGATATCATCGCCGCCCAGCGCATGATCGCCGGCGTGGAAAGTTTTCCGCTTATCGCCGTGCCTTTTTTCATTCTGGCTGGCAACCTCATGAACAGCGCTGGCGTCACCGGTCGTATCTATCACTTCGCCCTGTCGCTCGTCGGCTGGATGAAGGGTGGTCTGGCGCAGGTCAATATCATCGGTTCTGTGGTGTTCTCCGGCATGTCCGGCACAGCACTCGCTGATGCGGCCGGTATTGGTACCATCGAAATCAAGGCGATGAAGGACCATGGTTACCCCGTCGAAGCCGCCGTCGGCGTAACTGCAGCATCTGCAACGCTTGGCCCTATCTTTCCACCATCACTGCCTTTCGTGATCTATGGCATGATGGCCAATGCCTCGATTGGCGCATTGTTCATGGCCGGTATTGTGCCTGGCATCGTCATGACTGTGTTGATGATGCTGACCGTTTATGTCTTTGCACGCCGCAAGGGCTGGGGTTCGGACACGCCTTTCGAGTTGAAGCAGCTTATGGGTGCATCACTCGAGGTCGTGATAGTCCTTTCCTTCCCGGCAGCAGTCTATCTCCTTGTTCTTGCCGGTCTGTCTGTCAATCTTGCTGTTCTTATCGGTCTCGTAGCTCTGGTTGCACTCGACTGGTACTTCGACTTCTCGGCGGTTATGGCTTTGATGACGCCAGTACTGCTGATCGGTGGCATGACCATGGGCTGGTTCACTCCGACTGAAGCGGCTGTTGCGGCCGTGATGTGGTCTATGTTCCTCGGACTTGTCCGTTATCGCACAATGACGTTCAGAACCCTTGCCAAGGCATCCTTCGACACGATTGAAACCACCGCGTCCGTATTGTTCATCGTGACTGCGGCGTCGATCTTTGCATGGTTGCTCACCGTTAGCCAGGCAGCGCAGATTTTTTCGGATTTCATCTTCAGCCTGACAGACAACTGGTGGACATTCCTCATTCTTGTCAACGTATTGCTGCTGATTGTTGGTGCATTTCTTGATACAATTGCCGCCATCAGTATCCTTGTTCCGATCCTGATGCCTGTTGCAGCACGGTACGGAATTGATCCGGTTCATCTTGGTATCATCGTAACGCTGAACCTGATGATTGGTCTGCTTACCCCACCTGTCGGCATGGTGCTGTTCGTTCTGGCACGCATATCAAAAATGTCTATCGAACGAACTACCTTAGCTATCCTTCCCTGGATGATCCCACTGTTTATCGCCCTTCTGCTGATTACCTTCATACCCGCAATCACATTGTGGCTGCCGACCCAGATGGGCCTGATCCGCTAACACACCATCCGCGCGGTGAAAGCCGCGCGGCATTTCCTTTTTTAAGATTAAAGGCAGATTGAATGCTCACTCGCGTTGCGCGTCTTTACGGCAAACAGGATCTCAAGGTCGAAACCCAGGAGTTCAGCGAACCCGGACCCGGCAACGTGCTGCTTCGTATGGCCGTCGGCGGCATTTGTGGTTCGGATCTGCATTATTATCAGGATGGTGGCTTTGGACCCATTCAGGTGCGAGAACCCATCATATCAGGCCACGAAGCTTCCGGTTACGTAGACAAACTGGGAGATGGCGTAAGCGAACTGACGATTGGCGCCCTGGTCGCCGTCAATCCATCCCAACCATGTGGAACATGCCAGTATTGCGATAATGGCGAACCTATTCATTGCCTCGACATGCGTTTCATGGGCAGCGCCATGCGCCTGCCGCACGAACAGGGCATGTTCCGGGATTGGCTGGTCGTTCCCACAAAACAATGCTTCGCTTTTCCAAGTGACATCACGCCAGCAGAAGCAGCTTGCGCCGAACCGCTGGCCGTTTGCCTGCATGCGGTCGCCCAGGCCGGAGATCTCACTGGCAAAAAAGTACTGGTGACCGGTGCCGGCCCCATCGGGCTGCTGACTGTCGCAGCCGCAAAACACGCCGGCGCAAGTGAAATTTTCGTGACAGATCTTGCCGACGCAGCACTGTCCCGCGCGCCTGCCATGGGCGCCACCCAGACAATAAACGTCATCTCCAATCCGCAGGGCCTTGCACCTTATCAGGAAGGCAAGGGCACATTCGACGTGGTGTTTGATTGCTCAGCCGCTGGCCCGGCGTTGCGTTCCGCATTCGCCGTTATCAAACCGCGTGGGACAATTGTGCAGGTCGGCGTTACTGGAGACATGACCATTCCACTCAATGCACTTGTCGGCAAGGAGGTCATCTGGCGTGGCTCACAGCGGTTTGACCAAGAGTTCGCGCAAGCCGTTCAGGCCATTTCATCGCGTTCCATCGACGTTCGGCCGATTATCTCGCACCACTTTCGGCTGGAAAACGCTGTTGAAGCGTTTGAACAGGCTGGCGACCGTTCCGTTGCCTGCAAGGTGCAGATCACCTTCAGCTGACCTCACTGATTTCTAAAGGAATATTGCAATGAAACATACATGGCGTTGGTTTGGCCCCGTTGACAAGGTAACCGTTCGGGATGCGGCTCAGGCCGGTGCAGAAGGCATTGTCAGTGCTTTGCACCACATTGCAACCGGTTCCGTCTGGCCAATCGATGAAATCCGCAAACGGCACGAAGAAATCAAGGCTGGCGGCCTCTATTGGGACGTCGTGGAAAGCGTGCCAGTGTCGGAAGAAATCAAGACACAGACAGGTGACTGGAAAGATCATATCGCCAATTGGCAGGAAACACTGCGTCGACTTTCTACCACCGGCATCCGTACCGTTTGCTACAACTTCATGCCCGTACTCGACTGGACACGCACCGACCTGCGTTGGGAAACCCGTCATGGCGCGAAGGCCATGCGTTTTGACCTGACCGATTTTGCAGCATTTGACATCCATATCCTCAAACGCCCAAGCGCCAAGAATGACTATCCGGAATGGTTGATCGACGATGCGGCAAAACGTTTTGCAGATATGCCCGACACCAAGATTACTGCACTTGGCAAGAACATCGGCGCGGGCCTTCCGGGGTCTGCCGATGGCTACACGCTTGAGCAATTGCTGGAGAAGTTGCGGACCTATCAGGGCATTGATCGCACCAAGCTGCAATCCAATCTGATCGATTTCCTGTCACAAGTGGTTCCTGTGGCTGAAGAAGTCGGCATCAACATTTGTGCCCATGGCGACGACCCACCTTGGCCACTTCTGGGGCTGCCACGCATTCTCTCTACTGAAGACGATTACGCGCATATGCTGAAACAGGTCGACAGCCGCGCCAACGGCGTAACCCTGTGCACGGGATCGCTGGGAGCAAGAGCGGATAATGACCTGCCGTTTATCGCCAAACGTTTTGCAGACCGTATCCATTTCGTTCACCTGCGCAATGTGACACGCGACACTGACACTGTGCCTTGCTCGTTCTTTGAAGACGAACATCTTGAGGGTGGCACGGATATGGTCGCCGTCATTGCAGCGCTGCTGGCGGAGGAAAAGAAACGCAAGCAGGAGGGGCGTGAAGACCACCGGATCGCTATGCGCCCTGACCACGGCCAAGAAATTCTCGATGACCTAACACGCGGTGCGCAACCGGGTTATCCAGCGATTGGCCGCCTGAAGGGATTGGCCGAATTGCGCGGCATCGAGCGGACCTTGCTTCACTCGCAGTATGGGCGTGTATGACAATGGAGACACTCTCGTCATCCAGCCTTCTACCGGACAACGTCTCGCAACCAACTTACAATCGAAAATTGCTCAAGCCGGGCATCGTCCACATTGGCCTTGGCGCATTTCACCGCGCCCATCAGGCGGTTTTCACCCAGAAAGCCATTGAGAAGACATTTGGCCCCTGGGGTATCGTCGCAGTCAATTTGCGGTCGCCTGAGCCGGTCAAGGCACTACAACAACAGGAAGGCCTTTACTCGGTCATCACCCGTAGCGCAGATGGCGACAAGGCTGACATCATTGGCGTGACGGTTGACTGGATTTGTGCGGCAGAACGGGGAGGCGACGTTATCGCTTACCTTTCAAACCCGGACACCCGTATCGTGACTTTGACCGTCAGTGAGAAAGCCTATGGGCTTGACCCTGTCACGGGCGGTCTTGACCTGCAACATCCTGCAATCAAGGCCGATATGGCCAACCCGCATGCACCAGTTGGCGTGGTCGGCTTTCTGGTCGAAGGTCTCGTCAGACGCCGGGAACGCGGTCATTTGCCTTTCACGATCCTGTGCTGCGACAACCTGCCATCCAACGGCCACGTGGTGCGTCGCCTTGTGCTGGAAATGGCTGAGCAGCGAGACCCAGAGCTCGCGCGCTGGATTGAACAAGAAGGCAAATTTCCCTGCAGCATGGTTGACCGTATTGTGCCTGCTGCAACAGCAGAAACGCGGCAGAGGGCGATCTCTCTGCTTGGCGTCGATGATCGGTTGGCCATAGAAACCGAACCCTTCATGCAGTGGATCATCGAAGATGATTTCATTTCCGGACGTCCGACATGGGAGGCTGGCGGTGCAGTGTTCGCCACCTATGTGGAACCATATGAAAAAATGAAGCTGCGGTTACTCAACGGCTCTCATACGCTGATTGCCCATCTCGGCATTTTGCATGACCTGGAATTTGTCCGCGACGTGATGGCCGTGCCGGAATTCGTTGCAAAGGTTGAACGGCATATGGAGGCTGTTGTCGCCACGCTCGATCCGGTTCCCGGCATCGACCTGCCGGTCTACCGCAAACAACTGTTGGACCGTTTTGCCAATCCAACCATCGCCCACCGCACCGAACAGATTGCACTGGACACTAGCCAGAAACTGCCACAACGCATTTTGTCAGCCGCATCTGAAACACTGGCAGCAGGCAGAGATGCAACCACCTTTGCCTATGTGATCGCCCTCTGGATCAAATCAATCCAGAAACGTGGTGATCTCGATGATCCACGCGGCCAAGAAATTCTCGCCGCGGCTGCGATCACTGATCCCACAGATGCCAGCGCACCATACTTCGCGATACCGGGATTGTTCCCGCCGGAATTGGTGAATGCCCGTTCCTGGCGGGATCAGGTGAATGCCGAACTGGCAAAACTTTAACCGGCTCGTTCCGCACAGTCGATGAGGCTTGAAAGCAGCTTTGCGCGCGTCAACGCGCCAACAGAACCGTGTCGGGGCGTAACCCAACCGGCAACATCGGCCACATCATCAGCAATATCAGAAACCGCCTCGGAATTGGCATTATAAGAAATGCCGACACCGACAACAGCAGCGCCCGGTTTGATCATATCAGCGGTCACCAGATCAGGCTTTCCGGCCGCAGAGATCACCACATCAGCCAGTTTTGTGTGAGTGGCAATATCAGGTGTTTTGCTGTGAACCAGCGTCACTGTCGCATCAATACCGGGAAGCGACAGCAGCATGGCAAGAGGACGACCGGTCAACATGCCGCGACCGATGATTGTGATGTTTTTACCCCCCAGCGGTACTTGGTAATGACGAAGAAGCGTCAGAATACCGGAGGGTGTGCAGGCGGTGATTTTCGGAAAACCGGCACATAGCGCACCGAGATTGACTGGATGCAGACCATCAATGTCTTTTGAAGGATCAACAGCTGCAAGAATTGCCTCCCCATCCAGGTGGGATGGCAATGGAAGCTGTACCAAAAAACCGTGAACGCTTTTATCCCGGTTGAGATCGGACACCTGAGCAAGCAAACCGGACATGTCGACGTCGCCGGGCATCCTCAAATCGATGGATTCAATGCCCAGTTCAACACAATCGGCATGTTTGCGGGCGATATAGCTGTGGCTGGCGGGATCATCCCCCACCAGCACAGTGGCAATCCTTGGTGTCACTCCGGCAGTTTGCAAAGCCGCAACACGGCTCTTCATCTCCCGTCGCAGTTTAATGGCCAGGAGATCACCATCCAGGACGATTGCTCTACCAGCCATTTGCAAAACCTTACTTCAGACCAATGGACGGATCGATAAAGCGATTTGTAACGATCTGCTCCGGTGTAACATCTGGATTGGCGCGCTCATCCAGCCGTGACTTGACGATCTTCAACATTTCCGCAACGCGCTCCATGTCGAAATCACCAATGGTCGCATTTGGGCCGTTGCCGATAACACCGGTTTTCACCATGACCTTGGACGCGTTATCAATCAGGTCCATAGGTGTTTTCCACCAGCTGGCAGCAAGTCCGGCCTGGTTGAATTCAAAGATCAGCTTGTTTACTTCGGCCGGATCTTTCACGTAGTCGATATGGGCCTGCTGGATCAAAGGAACCAGTTTTTCGAGGCATGGCGCCAGCTCTTCCAGACGGTTTGTCGCGACCGACAGCATTCCGGTATAATTGCGGTAGCCGAGACTATCGATCAGCAGATAGTCAAGCGGTTTGCCCCAGTTGTTGCCGTGGCTGAACTTGTAGACCTCGTTGGTCACAAAACCCTGATTGAGCCATGTCCCGTTGTTCGTAACGAAGTTTTCGCCGTCACCTCGATAGCCCTCAACAAAAACATCGCTCGGCACGCCCTGTTCGACAAGGTAGAGCCCGAAGGTCCGCTTGATGGTGGATACATAGATCTTGCCCTTGTCGCTTTCTGCAAAGGCCTTCAGATCGGCGATCGACTTGAAGCCGTCTGGATAGGTTGCCTTGTCCCAGAAGAGCGCAGTCGGGGAGTTATCAAGCGGCGCCATCACACCGACGACAGGAAAACGCTTGGAAAAAATGAACGCGTTGTCCAGTTCCTGAAAACCGATCTGCGGTGTCACGCCGGCTTTTGAGTTGCCGTTGTAAAGCGCGGAATAGGCGGTCTCGCCATCGCCAAGACCAACACCGCTGCCGCCCTCCAGCAGCACGAGTTCGATGCCCGTTGCGCCGAGTGGGCCGGAGTAACGACCAGTTTCCATTTTACCACCGGCACCGATCAACTGGTAAAGCCCGCCATGTTCGGCCTGCGCCAGCCAGTCCTTCTGAATGTAAAGCGGGCTGGGGCACACGTCCTTCAGCGAGGTCGTGTAATGTTCTTTGGCAAATGCGCCGGGCTCCTGCGCCCGCAGCGATGTGGCTGCGGTTGCCGCAATCACAGTTGACAGAAAAAATGCGCTTGTTTTTTTCATGGTCGTTTCCCTCATCCGTTCGCCTCCGCAGCGGACAGTCTATTTATTGCGGCGCGCCGATTCATGCCACTGTGAAAACAGCCGGTTTCCCAGCCAGTTGAAGAACACATACACGCAGATCGACAGGATCGACGCCACGATAAGCGCCGCATACATCTGTTCGTATTTGAAGTCGATCTTGGTGTTCATCAGCATCTGGCCCAGTCCACCGCGTCCAGACAGGAAGAACAGCTCTGAAACGATTGCCGCAATAACCGCCAGACTGCCGGAAATACGTAATCCCGCAAACAGGGCAGGGGCTGCTGACGGCAGCCCTGCCTTGCGCAACATGACAAACCAGCTGGCGCCCTGAAGACGGAACAGATCGATGATACCACGGTCAACGCTTTTCAGCCCCAGAAGAAGCGTGGTTGGAATGGCAAAGAAAGTGAACAGTGCAACAATCAGCACTTTCGGAAAAAAACCGAACCCCAGCGCGCTTTGAATGAGCGGGATGATGGCCATGATCGGAATGGACTGCAAGGCAACCAGGTAAGGGAAAACCGCTCGTTCCATCACATAGAACCGGAACATGATGATGCCGAGGAAAATACCTGTCGGTATCGAAATACCCAATCCTGCAAGCGCAATCGACATGGTGGTGATGGATCGCTCCAGCAGCTCTTCGCGCACAGCGGCAATTCCAAATGCCTGTGACCAGAGATCGCTGACACCTGGCATCAGGAACTGTCGATGCGGCTCAAGATTACCACGCACAAAGACGTATAGACAGAACAGGACGCCACCCATGATCAGGGGTGGCAAGAAGGCCTTCAGCAATTGACGTGCAAAGCCCGACGGTCTGGCCGGTGATATGGCGGATTGGCGTTCCAACAAAGGTTTTTGGGGCTTCATCACGCTTCCATCACCTTGCGCAGTGATTTGGAAATCTCGCCACACAAAGCTGAAAATTCAGGCGTGTAACGCAAATCCGGCTCGCGTGGATAGGTGAAGTCCACATCGAAAACTTCGACAATGCGGCCGGGTCTATTCGACATCACCGCAACCTTGCTGGAGAGATAGACGGCCTCCGCAATGGAATGTGTAATAAACAGACCACTGAAACCTTGATTGAGGTAAAGGGCCATCACCTCATCGTTCAGGCGTTCGCGGGTGATCTCATCCAATGCACCAAAGGGCTCATCGAACAAGAAGACATTGGGGTTGAGTGCAAGCGATCTGGCCAGAGAAACGCGCATACGCATGCCGCCGGAAAGACTTTTGGGATAATAATCCTCAAAACCGGAAAGACCAACCATATCAATTTGTTCACGGGCAATCTTCTGCCGATCCGTTAGGGAATAGCCCCTCAGTTCCATCAGCAATTCGACATTAGCCTGAACTTTTCGCCAAGGCAGAAGTGTAGCATCCTGGAAAGTGTAACCCAGTTGTTGCCTGTCCACCCAAACATCGCCAGCCGTTTGCCGCACTAAACCGGACGCCACGCGCAACAATGTCGATTTTCCGCAACCCGATGGCCCGACAATCGAAATGAACTCACCGGTCTTTACGGACAATGTGACATCTTGCAGCGCCTGCACACCATCAGGGAAACGCAGCGAGACCTGATCGAAGGCGAGAGCGGTATTGGCCTGTGGCAAATGTGACGGGAAGGTGCTGTCTCCTGTCGTCATGGCATTGATGGGTTCATGGGTAGATAGCCTTGTTATCGCTTAGAACCGTGACATGTCCCTGCGTATTTTTTCAATGAATGCTTCTACCCGTTCAGGCTTGGCGTTGTTCATGTTGTAAAGGGCATTATAACTCACCTTTACGCGGGGATTACACACAACACGTAGAAAACGGGTCGCATTGCGACGCGGTGTATCACCGAGAAAAATTGCCCGCCAACGCGGTGAACCGTAGGTCGTCACCGTCGCCAGTTTCTTGATGTTGGCAAGACCGGGACCGAGTTTTCCATCCTTCAATACAAAGGACACATCCGGCAGAAAAACACGATCAAAATAGCCTTTCAAAATGGCAGGCCAGCCAAAATTCCAGATTGGATGACACAGTACCAGCGCATCGGCATTTTTCAGCCGGTCAACATAAGGTGCCACGCGACTGCGATTGATGCTGACATCGTGATAGTCCCGACGATCGGCTTCCGACAAAACGGGGTCGAAGCCTTCAGCATAGAGATCGAGGTCGTCAACTTCATGGCCGGCGGCCTTGAGACTTTCGACAACGACTTGATGCAGCCTGGCATTCAGGCTGTCTTTCAACGGGTGAGCATAGATGACATGTACTTTCATTGCCGAAGCTTTAAGAAATTATCCCGGAAAAAGAAATGTCCCTCTGAGGGCTGATATCAAATTTGTTGCGCGAGAGATTAAAACCGCGTCAGAAGCCGTGGCAGGCATAAAGTGGGGCCCAATTTCATGACCAGTATTGTCACCGGTTTCGAAATCGCTGCAGGGATCAATGCGGAAACGCTAAAGCGCTCATCTGCAATGGCAAGGCCACCGTGCTGCACGATCCTGCTGGATCAGACAAATGCCGGCATGAATGCCTATACAGAACGCTTACGTTCGATGGCACTGCAAGCGGGCATAAAGCTGGAAACCGAAACATATCCGGCAAATGCGGTGGACCTCTTTGAACGCATCACCGTTTTAAGGGACGACCCTGTTGTTGATGCCGTTGCCACTCTCTATCCACTGCCATCAGGCGTTGAACCTGTCGATCTGGCATTGGCCCTTGGTCCCGACAAGGACATAGACGGTCTGCATCCACTTCATGCGGGCAGACTCGCACTTGGGGTTCCATCCCGCGCTCCTGCAACAGCGCAGGCTTGCCTGCTTATGGCGCAGGAACTGGCGGGCTCTCTAAAAGGGAAAAACGTCACCATCATCGGTGCGTCTCGCATTGTCGGGCGGCCACTTGCACAGATATTACTGGATCACGAAGCAACCGTCAGCATCACACATGCAGCAACCCGGGATTTACCGTCTCACACACTCCGGTCGGACATCATCATAACGGCCGCTGGCGTTCCAAAATTGCTTGATGCAAACCACGTTGCCAAAGGCGCCATTGTCATCGACGTTGCGATCAATCGCACCGCAACAGGGCTCGTCGGAGATGCGGATCAGGCAGCACTCAGTGGCATCGCCTCGGTCATCACACATGTGCCTGATGGCGTTGGCCCCATTACCACAGCATGCCTGTTTCGAAATATTCTGGAAGCAGCAGAAGCAGCTTCGAGTATCGTTTGATTTGTAGCGAAGAAACGTATTCTTATGTCGAGCATATCCCGGCTCGCGGGTGAGGCTGGAAGGAATACGACATGTTTGGGACAATAAAAACAATGGCAGCGGTTACGGTCGTATGCCTGCTTACGCCTGCAATGGGCATTGCCGCTGAAGTGCGCACTGGTGTTACATATGCCGGAGAGGTCGAGAAGAATGCGGGCCGCGCTGCCATGCAGAACCTCATTTTCGACCTAGCCGCAGCTTGGGCATCCTGCAACGCAAGTCTGATGAAAAACACGGTGGCCGAGGATGTGGAGTTTTCCTACCCGACCAATCATGTTTCCGGCCGTGACAAGATGTTGGAGGATCTCGCACAGTTCTGCAAAAATGCCAAGGATACCAGTATCTACCTTCCGGCTGATGCATTCTTCATCGACATGGAAAAGGGTCGTATCGCAGCCGAATTGCAGTTCCGCACGTTTCAGCGTGGCAACCGCCAGGTGGTGAATGATGTCTGGATCGCCCACGTCAAGAACGGCAAGATCAGCGTCATCAAGGAATATCTCGACGGACGGGTCAAAGACCTGCAGGCGCAGGGCGTTTTGCAGCTTGAAGAAAGCCCTGAAACTTTGACGCCATGGCCACCTCGTACCGAGCAATGGAAAGGCTGTTTTCCGCTGGTTAAGGCTGCGCCAACCAACACTTGTCCTTAAAAAATCCCCGGACAGTTTCTGGAACTGTCCGGGGATATTCATTTACATCAGATCGCGCTTGAAACTCTCGTCCCACTCGCGAGTTTTCACCGCAGCTCCATTTTCATAAGCCGTCAGTGTGCCTGTCAGATAGAAATTATCTCTATCGGAGGTCATTGCTGTGCGGCTTTCAACCTTGATGCGCCAACCTTCACGACCCATTTCATAGGTCTGCGTCAGCACGTATTTTGCAGTCAGCGGGTCGTTATCCTGGATGGTCAACTCGCGACGCAAGCTATGGCTCAACTCGGTGTCGATCTCGTCGAAACGCAGCACACCTTCTCCGAACAGACCACCAACACCCTCAGTAATGTAGGTATTGATGCCGGTTTCATGGTCCTGCTCGGTCCAACGGCGAACCGTGCCAGCATCTGTTTGTGTGACCGGTGTGAATGGGCCATGAGCAGGTGCGGCAAAGGAAACGGCAATGCCGTCGCCGGCAGCACGCTGCGGCAGTTCGAGCGCGCTTTCGGCAACCGAAATGCTCAAGGTGGCATCATAAGGAGCGGTCCAGACCATCGGCCAATAGGCCGTTGCAATTGCCAGCTGGATCTTGTGCCCCTTGGCGAAACGATAACCGCAATCATTCAGCTTGATAGCAACGTCATAAAACTGACCTGGGACAAGCGCTTCCGGATTTTCATGGCTGTCACGGTGGGTCAGGTTGAACACCTGATAGCTGGTGCGGGAGACGCGCCCATCCGGCAGGACATCGTTAAGACGCAGGTTGATCTGCGCAACAGGGCAATCTGCAGCAATGCGCAGGCGCACAACAGGCGCTCCAAGCACGTCGAGATCGTCCTGCAATGTCGCGGTTTCAAAAACAAGCGCGCCGCCATTGTCGAGGCGCTGATCCGTAGGGTGTTCACCCGGGCAACCGGTCGACATCCACTCGCCAGCAGCCTTGCCGTGGCTCTGCGGTGAACGAATGGACAGAACACCTTCTGTTGTCGCCGCTTCGGTCAGGCTGCGATCTGCACCAAGATGCAGTTTTTTGGGTGAAATCGCTGGCGACGGCCATTCGGCTTCACCAACCCAACGACCATTGGTTGTGGTGCGGGTGCCGGTCGGCTCAATGGTGTCGCACACAAAGGCGCGCATCATCGGCTCATTCATGATGCCGGTTTCTTTGCCCTTCAGCCAATGATCCCACCAGCGTGTCGCTTCCTGCAGGAAACCGATTGCCGGGCCAGGCACCCCGTCCTGTGGATAGATGTGACCCCATGGACCGATGATGCCGCGGCGCGGAACTGTGAGGTTTTCAAGCAGGCGATATACCGGGTTTGTATAGCTGTCCGCCCAGGCACCGATTGCCAGAACAGGGCACTGGATATCGTTCCAGTCTTCGCAAACCGAACCATGCTTCCAGTAGTCATCGTAGCGCTGATGCTCGAGCCACAAAGCCGGGAAAAACGGCAGCTTTTCAAGCCGTTCCAGCCAGCTGTCACGCCAGCTGTCACCAACGATTTTTGGATCAAGCGGACGGCTTTGGTAGGCAAGCATGATCGTGCCCCACCACAGATTGTCGTTGAGCAACAGACCACCCATGTAGTGGATGTCGTCGGTGTAACGGTTATCCGTCGAATAGGTCGTAATTATTGCCTTCAATGCCGGTGGACGGCGGGAGGCAACCTGAAGGCTGTTGAAGCCACCCCAGCTTTTGCCCATCATGCCGACATTGCCGCTGCACCATGGCTGACGCGAGATCCAGTCGATCACCTCAAGAGCGTCATCCTGTTCCTGCTTCAGATACTCGTCCGCCATGTGGCCGTCGGATTCACCCGTTCCGCGCATATCAACACGAATGGCGGCAAAACCCTGTGCTGCAAAATAGCCATGCATCGGCTCATCACGACCGCGGGTGCCGTCACGCTTTCGGTAAGGGATATATTCGAGAACTGCCGGAACGGGCGACGTTTCTGCATCTTCGGGCAGCCAGAGGCGGGCACCAAGGCGCGCACCATCGCTCATCGTGATCCAGATATGTTCTTCAACACGTACTGTCATGGGATATTCCAATTGAAGCTGTTGCGGTCAGGCGCTTGCCACCGCGAAAGGAGAGCAGAAGTGGCGGCCGATCCTGAAATCAGCCGCCACTTGAAATCAGGCCGCAGTGACGCCGTCACGTTTTGCCAGCACGTCATCGAGCCAGTCGCGGCGCAGTTCCGGAACAGAGGTAATCAGCTGTTCGGTGTAAGGCTGGTAAGGAGGCTTGAAGATTTCCTCCGTCGTACCGGTTTCAACGATGCGCCCATGCTGCATCACCATGGTGCGATCAGCCAGACGGCGAACAACACCAAGGTCATGGGTGATGAACAGGTACGAAACACCCAACTCGTCCTGCAAGGATCGCAGAAGTTTCAGAATTTCTTCAGCCACCAGAGGGTCAAGAGCCGACGTCACCTCATCGCAGATGATGAGGTCAGGCCGTGCAGCAAGAGCACGTGCAATACACACACGTTGCTTCTGGCCACCAGACAGCGCCTTTGGCAGTCTCTCGGCAAAATCCTGCGGCAGACCGATCAGGTCGAGTATGCGCGCCACTTCTGCTTTGCGCTGCTCTTCATTCATGCTGAAGTAGAACGACATTGGACGACCAATGATTTCACCAACAGTCTGACGCGGGTTCAGCGCAACATCCGGAAGCTGGTAAACCAGCTGGATGCGACGCAATTCTTCACGGCTGCGCTTGGTGTAGTTGTCGGCAAGTCGTTGGCCAGCGAGAGAGATAACACCTGAGGAGTGTGGAGGCAGGCCAGCAATGACACGGGCGAGGGTCGATTTACCCGATCCGGATTCACCCACGACCGCAAGCGTTTCGCCCTTGCGAAGTTGGCAATTTACGTCGGTCAGCACTTTCTTCTTGCCGTAGTAGGCTGTGACGTCACGCACATCGAGCAGCACTTCACCGCCCTTGTGGTGCGCACCACTGCCGGCAATGCTGGCTTCACGCTCCGAGACAAGACGACGCGTGTAGTCCTCCTGCGGATGCTCTAGGATTTGTTCGGCAGAACCTGCTTCAACCTGTTTTCCATGACGAAGAACAGTAATGCTGTCGGCAATCTGCGCAACAACAGCCAGATCGTGCGTAATGTAAAGTGCCGCGGTGTTGTACCGCTGGATCAGACTACGTAGCAGCGCGAGAACCTCGATCTGCGTCGTTACATCAAGCGCTGTGGTCGGCTCGTCCAGAACCAGAATATCCGGGCGGCAGGACATGGCCATGGCAACCATGGCACGCTGCAACTGACCACCGGACACCTGGTGCGGATACCGGTTGCCAAAGTTCTGGTAATCCGGCAGTTGCAGCGTCTGCAACAGTTCCAGCATCCAGGCCTGCGCCTCCTGCCGGTTCATGATACCGTGATAAAGCGGACCTTCCATGATCTGCTCGCCAATTTTCATGGCCGGATTAAAAGCCGCAGCAGCACTCTGTGCCACGTAAGCGATCCGTGCACCGCGCACAGCCTCGCGGCCTGCACGCGTTACCCTCATCAGCGACACGCCGTCGACGAGAATTTCGCCGTCGACGATACGGCAACCGTTACGGCCATAACCCATGGCCGCAAGGCCAATGGTGGATTTACCCGCACCGGATTCACCGATCAGTCCCTTTACCTCGCCGCGTTTCAGGTCGAGATCGACATTGTCGACGAGAATGGCGCCATTCGGAGCCGCAACCTTGAGGCCACGGATTTGCAGAACATTGCTATCGCTCATCTGTCTGCTCCCTGAACTGAACTGCGGCCAGCCAGCAACCAGTCAACCACGAGGTTGACGCCAATCGTCAGAATGGCAATGGCAGCAGCCGGATAGAGCGGCGCGTAAAGACCATAAAGAATAGCCTGCTGGTTATCCTTCACCATACCGCCCCAGTCGGCGAATGGTGGCTGCACGCCAAGTCCAAGGAAGGACAGACCCGCAACGAACAGGAAGGTAAAGCAGAAACGCAGACCGAATTCAGCAATCAATGGAGGCAAGGCATTGGGCAGGATTTCCTTGAAAACCAGCCACAACAGACCTTCACCACGCAGACGCGCCGTTTCAGCATATTCAAGCACGTTGACGCCCTGCGCCACGATGCGAGCCAGACGGAACACACGGGTCGAATCCAGCAGCGCGATCGTGATGATCAACACCGGAATGGATGAACCAAGCGCCTGAAGAACCACCAGTGCCGAAATCAGAACCGGTATACACATGACCGTATCGACAATGCGCGACAGCACGGTATCCAGCCAGCCACCGAAAATCGCAGCAATAAAACCGAAGGTGATGCCGATGGTAAAGGACAGAAGTGACGCCGCAAGGGAAACACCGATCGAAATCTGTGCACCGGCAAGCAGACGCGACAGCATGTCACGACCGTTCTGATCAAGGCCGAACCAGTGGGCAGCCGACGGAGCGTCAAACGGTGCGCCAACAATTTCTTCCTGTCCAAATGGTGCAATGCTTGGCCCCAGAACAAACAGGATGATGTTGACGGAAATGATAAACAGACCGACCCATGCGGTCGGAGTGATGGAACGAATGGTTTTCATCGTGGATGCCTCAAACGCGGGTTGAGGGCGATTGCCGAAACATCGGCGATGATGTTCAGAATGACATAAGCGGCACCAAAGACCAGTGCAGCCGCCTGAACCAGAGGCAAATCGCGTTTCGAAACAGCGTCAACCATGAACCGGCCAAGGCCGTTATAGTTGAACACCGCTTCCACCAGCACAACGCCGGTAATGAGATAGGCAATGTTGAACGAGACAACATTGACGATGGGAGCCGCAGCATTGGGAAGTGCGTGACGCATCACAGCACGTTTGGTACGCAAACCCTTGAGGTATGCCGTTTCCACGTAGGCCTGATCCATAACCGCCAGAACGGCAGTACGGGTCATACGCAGCATCTGGGCAACCGTAACCAGGACCAGCGTCAAGGCTGGCAATGTTGTCGCCTTTAACCAATCGGTAAAGCTCATGCCAGGATAGATATCAGCAAGGCTTGGTAGCAGGTTGTAATGCACCGATACGAACAGGATTAGCAGCAGGCCGAGAAAATATTCTGGCAGGGAAACAAATCCCAGCGCAACGACATTGACGATCCGGTCGAAAAGGCTACCGCGCCAGATAGCACTGAGGAGGCCGAGAAGGATGGCAACGGGTACACTGACGAGAGCGGCATAAAGCGCCAGCGCCATGGTGTTCCAAAAGCGTGGCCACAGAAGATCCGCGACAGGCTGACGGTTGGCCAAAGAGTTTCCGAGATCGCCGGTTACAAAACCGCCGAGCCAAGTGAAATAGCGTTGCAGGAGAGGCTGGTCCAGACCGAGATCGGCGCGAAGGACGGCAAGGGATTCAGGCGTAGCGTTCTGGCCGAGTATCGCTGACGCCACATCACCGGGCAGAAGCTGAGTGCCGGCGAAAATAAGCGCCGACACCAGCAGTAGCGTCAAAATACCCAAAGCAACGCGCTTCAGGATAAGTTTTGTCATTATTCTTCCAACCAGACCTTTTCAGCAAGGCGTGCGCCCATGAAGTTGAACATGGGGTGGGTGGTCACGCCCTTCAGTTTCTTGGAAGCAGCGTCAAGGTAATCGCCGAACATCGGGATAATCGCGCCGCCGTCATCGGAAATCAGGCCCTGAAGTTCAGCGTAGATTTCTTTGCGCTTTGCATCATCGAGCAATGCGCGCGCTTCGACCAGCTTCTTGTCGAAGCTGTCATTTTTCCAATGCGTATCGTTCTGTGCCGATGTCGAGGCATAAGCGATGGTCAGCATCTGGTCTGCAGTCGGACGGCCGCCCCAGTAGGACATGCAGAACGGCGCCTTCATCCAGACGTTATCCCAGTAACCATCAGCTGGTTCGCGCTTCAGCGAAATTTCGATGCCGCTTGCAGCAGCAGCTGTGCGGAAGATCGCAGCCGCATCGACAGCACCGGAGAACGCTGCTTCAGACGCAGATAGCTCAACCTTCAGGCTGTCGAGACCTGCCTGCTTGAGGTAGAACTTCGCCTTTTCAGGATCGTAAGGGCGCTGTGGCAGGTCCGCCGCATAAAAACGGTCCGAGCTTGGGATCGGATGGTCGTTACCGATGCGGCCGTACCCACGCAGCGCGGTTTTCAGCAACTGCTCACGGTCGATCGAGTGCTTCAGTGCCAGACGGACGTTGTTGTCCGTGTAAGGCGCCTGTGTGCAATCCATCAAAAATGTGAAGTGCTGGCCACCGGCCGACTGAACGATATTGAGGTTCGGGTTGCGGCGCAGCAGGTCAACGGTCTTAAAGTCGAGCTGGTTGATCGCATGAACCTGACCGGACATCATGGCGTTGGTACGGGCCGAAATGTCATTGATAACGATAACTTCTACCGCATCGACGTGGGCCGCATTCGGCTTCCAGTAGTTTGGGTTGCGGGTGAAGCGCGAACGGACGCCTGGATCATAGCTCTCGTAAACGAACGGTCCTGTGCCGACAGGCTTGCTGAAATCCGTCCAGCCATCGGGAACGACCAGGAAGTGGTAATCGGATAGAATGTAAGGCAGGTCAGCGTTGCCGCTTTCCAGCACGATCTTCACTTCGCTTTCGGAGACCTTCTCGACTGCCTTCAAGGCTGCCGCAACCGAGCGAGCAGCTGATGTGGTTTCACCACGGTGCAGGTTGATCGAGTAGATGACGTCTTCAACTGTCAGGGCCTTGCCGTTGTGGAACGTGACACCTTGACGCAGTTTGAAGGTCCACTCAACCGCACCAGGTTGCGCTTCCCAGCTTTCAAACAGTTCAGGAACAGCCTGATTGTTGGCATCGATTTCGACAAGGCCGTTCATGATCATGAAGGCCTGGTTGACCGGAACCCAGTCTTTCAGAATGCGCGGATCGAGGTTGTCAGTCGTGCTGCCACCGCCGATACCAAGCTTCAAAACACCGCCTTTTTTCGGAGTTTCGGCACCTTGGGCGCGCGCATCGGTAATGAAACCGGCAGAAAGCGCAGTCAAACCGGCGGCACCAGCAAGGAAGCCTCGCCGATTGATTGCAAAGGATAAGGGTGAAGACGTCATACTATGGGTTCCCTGTTTTTATCCAAGCCGCAGCGAGGCTCGGCCGAGGCCATTGCCCTATCGTACTCCATCGTTCGGTACTAGCTAAGCGACGCTCCGAGGGGGTATGATTTTTATGCATGGGGGCATGAAATCTCAATGTATTGGTTTCTTTTTCAAGCGGAGTAGATGAGCAACGCCGGAGCCTGTCCGGTGTCATTATTCCCCTGAGACACAGGGGTTATCGCGTATGGAGTGAACCATGGGGCTTGCTGATTTTGTTGGCCTTGCAGGAGCTTTTTTCTATCTCTTCGCCTATGCTCTGTTGCAGCTGCGTTTCCTGACGATTGAAGACGGGCGTTACACGCTTCTCAACGTTCTGGGCGGTGTTGCACTCATCTATTCGCTGATGTGGAACTTCAATATCGGCTCACTCATCTCGCAGGTAGCGTGGCTGATTTTTACGATTATCGGCTACACGCGTTTCCTGATGGAAAAGCGTCGTAAAGCCCGTGTTGTGCCTGTCTAGGATTGATCGTTGACGTATGTCAACCGCCACCAAAGCGCGTCAAAGACATGTTGCGCTTTGGTTTCTACGTATGGTTTTAGCAAACAGCGCAACTGTGCCGTATTACAAATTTTCCCGTGTAGTTTCCTGATTATTGGCGATAAGCCAATCTGAAACCTCGCGCACAATTTTGCGCTGATGGCGATCTGACGGACGCATAAGATAGAACTTTCCCTCAGAGCGCATGGTGTGCGAATGCATGGGAACAAGCGCACCGCTATCCAGCTGATCGCGGATAAGCCATGTCCAGCCCAAGGTTACTCCAAGCCCTTGCGATGCCGCAGCAACGCAAAGACCGTAGTCGCCAAGCCGCCATTGAATAGCGTCCTGCGGTGGGGTGATCTGTGATGAATGCCACCAGTCGCGCCAGTCCTGCCATTCGCGCATCGAATCTTCAATCGAGATCAGAACGGGCGCTTTCTGGTCCATGAGGTCAGGCATCCCCCCCTTGGAAACCGGCACCACTTCCTCCCGCCCAAGTTCGGACAACCAGACACCGATCGGGCGTTCCTTGCGGTAGAAAATTGCCAGATCAAATTCATCAAGACGCAGATGCGCGACATCATCGGTCACCCGCAGTCTAAGTTCGACACCGGCGATGTCCTGCTTCAGTTTCGAGAGGCGGGGTAAAAACCACTGGTCAGCAATACCGCGTGAACAGGCGATGGTGATCTGTCGTGCGCCAGACCATGAGCGCACACTATCTGTCACGCTGGCTATTTCGGAAATGAGCCGTGAGACGTCGATCGAATAGTTTTCACCCATCGTCGTCAGACGGACACCAGTCGGTACGCGATCAAACAACTTGGAACCAATGAATGCCTCCAGTTTGCTGATCTGGCGACTGACGGCACTCTGCGTCAGGCCCAATTCAATGCCCGCACGGGAAAAGCTGCCGAGCCGCGAAGCGGTTTCAAAAACCACCAGAGCCTCCAGCGGCGGAAGCCGAGTTGCCGTTCCCATGTGCCATCTCCAGATTTGAAGCAAATCATGGCCTGGGTTGCCTTTTTAGCCCTTATTCAGCACCCCGCTCATGCATTCAGCCTTATACGGCTGGACGGCCTTAATTTTCAACTGTCAAGAAAGGGCCTGCAACGGGAACGTTACCTATCAGGCATGCGCTGCTGCAGTCAGCTTGCGGTTGGAGTACCAGACAATTCCTCGCTGCAAGACAATAAAGACAAACAGCAGAATGCCGATGACAATCTTTGTCCACCACGACGACAGCGTCCCTTCGAACACGATATAAGTCTGGATCAATCCCTGAATGAGCAGGCCAATGAAGGTGCCCGCCACCAGACCGGCCCCGCCTGTCAAAAGTGTGCCACCAATCACTACGGCCGCGATAGCATCCAGCTCAACACCAACGGTTGCCAGTGAATAACCGGACGATGTGTAAAGCGTGTAGGCAATTCCTGCCAAACCCGACAGGAAGCCGGACAAAGCGTAGATGCCAATGGTGGTAGCGCCAACCGGCACACCCATCAGTTCCGCCGACTGTTGATTGCCGCCCAGCGCATAAACATTGGCACCAAAGCGGGTTCTGCTGGCAATGATGATGCCAGCTGCAAACACCAGCAACATGACGATTGCCAGTGCAGTCAATCGGCCGCCGCCAGGAAAACGGAAATAGAAGCCCTGAATGGCGTCAATAACCGGGTGCGAGATCGGCACCGACTGGGTGGAAATGAGATAGGCAGCGCCACGCGCCAGAAACATGCCAGCCAGCGTTACAACAAACGGGGGAATGCCGAGAAAGCGGATCATGCCGCCCATCAGGCATCCGAACAGCGTCGAGATAACCAGAACCGCTGCGAAAGCGACCAGCGGATGAACGCCATACGATCCAACCAGCACCGCGACAAAGACACTGGCAAAGGCAATGACAGAGCCGATGGACAGATCGATACCGCCGGACAGAATGACAAAGGTCATGCCAACGGCGGCAATGCCGAGAAACGCATTATCCGTCAGAAGATTACCGATAACACGGGTCGACAACATATTGGGGAATTGCGCCACGCAAAGCGCGTAAGCGATGAGAAAGATTACCAGAGCGGCCAGAAAGGGCAGATTGCGGGTGTGGATCATTGTGCCGGCCCTTCTCTGGTAACATTTGATGTCGTTGTCTTTTGTTTTGGCTTTTCAGGTCTCAGAAAACTGATGAAAGTCGAGATCGCCGGCGACTGCAGCGTCAGGACGATGATGATGATCCCGGCCTTGATGATCAGGTTGAATTCCGGCGGGAAACCGGAAACCAGAATGCCGGTGTTGATCGCCTGAATAATCAAGGCGCCGATCAATGACGCAGCGATAGAAAAACGACCGCCATTCAGTGAGGTGCCACCAATAACCACGGCAAGGATTGCATCCAATTCCAGCCACAGGCCGGCATTGTTAGCGTCCGCACCTCTGATATCGGCGGTCACAATCAGTCCTGCCAGTGCCGCACAAAGCCCGGAAATAGCATAGACAAAAAACAACAACACACGCGCTTTGACGCCAGCAAGTGAAGCAGCCCGGCGATTGATGCCGGTCGCTTCAATCAACAAGCCAAGCGCACTTCGCCGCACAAGAATGCCGATGATGAGCGCCGCACCGATCCAGATCAACACGGGCAGTGGAACGCCTGCAAATGACCCGGATCCGATGGCTGCAAAAGTGTCGTTGTTGAAGGTTAGAATAACACCCTCGGTAATCAGCTGTGCAATGCCACGCCCGGCAACCATCAGGATGAGGGTGGCGATGATCGGCTGGATGTCGAGAACCGCCACGAGTAGGCCGTTCCAGAGACCGCAAGCAATGCCGACCGCCAATGAAACGATGATAACCACAGGCAACGAGTGGCCATCACTGATGAGCGTGGCGGCAACTGCGCCGCAGATCGCGATCACTGCCCCAATCGAAAGATCGATACCACGCGTCGCAATCACGAGCGTCATGCCAATGGTGAGAAGTGCGACAGGCGCAGCACGCACCAGAATATCGATCAAGCTGCCATAAAGGCGGCCCTGCTGAAATGAGATCGTCAGGAAACCAGGTGATAGGACCGCAATGACTGCGAGGATAATGGCAAGCGCACAAAGCTGCGGCGCAAGACGTTTGAAGCGCGAAACAATCATGGTCATCACGCGGCCTCCGTTCTAGATGCGGCAGCGGCATCTGCAATCGCCTGCATGATGGCATCCGCATTGACGGCATCACCGCTCAATTCGGCGACGTGCTTGCGATCAGAGAGAACGATGACACGATGCGCAATCGCCGTCAGCTCCTCCAGCTCGGAGGAAATGACGACCAGAGACATGCCCTGTTCGCAGAGCCTCTCGATCATTTTCAGGATTTCCGCATGCGCACCAATATCGATGCCGCGTGTCGGCTCATCCAGAATCAGCAGCCGTGGATTGGTGGCAAGCCACCGTGCCAGAATGGCTTTTTGCTGGTTGCCACCGGACAAAAACTTGATCGGGCGCTCACGGTCAGCAGGGCGGATGTCCAGTGACTTGATAAAATCATCTGCCAAGGCAGCCTTCTGGCGTCGCGACAATGGTTTTGCCCAACCCTGCCGTGCCTGCAAGGCAAGCGCGATGTTATCAGCCACTGAAAAATCGCCAATAATGCCGTCGGTCTTGCGCTCTTCGGGACAGAAGCCAAAGCCATATGCAATCGCCGTTTCCGGTGTCGAAAGGCTGATCTGCTGTCCGTCAACCGTGGCAGTGCCACTATCGGATTTATCCACGCCAAATAGTAGAAATGCCGTTTCAGTACGGCCTGATCCTAGCAAACCGGCAATGCCAACAACCTCACCGTGGCGAATGGACAGATTGAACGGCGCAACACTGCCGCGCTTTCCATATCCTTCAAACCGGATCGGCGCCGTGCCATCCGCAACGGTTTCTTCCGTCGCATGGCTGTGATGTGTGACCTGCTGCAACTCGCGGCCCAGCATCATGGAAATAAGTTCCGAGCGCGGCAGACTGGCAATCTCGCGAGAGCCAACCAGACGACCATTGCGCAAAACTGTCACACGGTCGGCAATGTCATATACCTGATTAAGAAAATGGGTGATGATAACGATACCAAGGCCCTCATCACGCAACTGGCGAAGCACCGCAAACAGCATCTCGACCTCATGGCTGTCGAGACTGGCAGTCGGTTCATCAAGCACCAACACTTTCCCTGAGAGGTCAACAGCACGTGCAATGGCTATAATCTGCTGTACGGCGACAGAATAGCTGGAAAGCAATGACGTGACATCAATCGACAGACCGTAGCGGGCCAGCAAAACAGTCGCTCTGCGGTTCATTTCCTTGCGGTCAACCAGACCGAAACGTCGTGGCTGGCGTCCGAGAAACAGGTTTTCGGCGACAGTCAGGTTCTCAAGAAGGTTCACCTCTTGATACACCGTACCGATCCCCAGAAGCTGGGCCTCACCGACATTGGAGGGGGAGATTTCATCGCCATCCAAAAAAATCGCACCGCGATCACGCGTGTAAACGCCAGTCAGAATTTTGATGAGAGTGGATTTTCCTGCACCGTTTTCACCCAGAAGGGCATGGACTTCACCTTCGTTCAGCGTGAAGTCAACTCCATCCAGCGCGGGAATACCAAGGAATGATTTTCCAATGGTGCGCGCTTCAAGAAGTGGGGCCTTTACTGCCATATATCAGGTTCCTGCCAACTGCCTGCATCAAACCCTTGGGAACGCGGATAACCAGGGATTACGCAGCATTTCGAACACGTTACAGAGCCAGGGCTGCGGCACGCACAAACGGCGCGGCATTGTCCTCGCACTGTAGGGAAGACGCGGTGAGCTGCCCCCACCGCATCTCTCTCGATTGCAGGTAGGGCACTCCCGCTCAAAACCGCATCACGGGAATGCCCTATCTTTTGTCTTGTTGTTTCGACGGGAAGTTCCTGCGACTTAGTAGCCGAGGCCCTTCTTCGCTTCGTAGACCTTCATCGGATCATCAGCAGCGGTGTACAATTTGGATTCCGTCTGGATCCACTTTGCAGGCTCTTTCTTGTCCTTCAGATACGCATCCAGCGCATCAAAGGCAGGGCCAGCCATGTCAGGCGTCAACTCGACTGTCGCGTTGGCCTCACCATCAGCCATTGCCTTGAAGATATCCGGCACGGCATCGATCGATACGACCTTGATGTCCGTACCAGGCTTGAGGCCAGCTTCCTTGATTGCCTGGATGGCACCGACAGCCATGTCATCATTGTGCGCATAAACGGCACAGATGTCCTTGCCGCCGCCTTCAGCCTTGATGAAGCTTTCCATGACTTCCTTACCCTTGGTACGGGTAAAGTCACCTGTCTGCGAACGCACGATCTTTATGTTTGCCTGCGAAGCAATGGCTTCTTCAAAGCCTTTCTTACGGTTGATGGCAGGGGACGAACCGGTTGTGCCCTGAAGCTCCACCACCTTGCAGTCCTTGGAGCCAACATCCTTGACCAGCCATTCACCGGCGACCTTGCCTTCATGAACCTGATCCGAGGTGACGGCAGTCAGATAAAGGTCATCCGGAGCTTCGATCTGACGGTCAAGAAGGATTACCGGAATCTTTTCTTCCTTGGCTTCCTTCAAAACAGCATCCCAGCCAGTTGCAACAACCGGCGCAATAAGGATGGCATCAACGCCCTGCGCGATAAAGCCACGCACGGCCTTGATCTGGTTTTCCTGCTTTTGCTGGGCATCAGCGAACTTCAGTGTGATGCCACGCTTCTCCGCTTGCTGCTTGGTGACGGTAGTTTCAGCAGCACGCCAACCGGATTCAGATCCGATCTGCGAGAAGCCAACTGTAAGCGATTGAGCCGAAACGCCTGATGCAAGGCACACGGAAAAAGCGACAGTAAATGCCGCGAGTGCTTTTCTCACCTTAAATCCTCCCAGAGATGATAGTAGCAATGACACAACCATATGAGCATATAGTATTACTCTTGGGAAGAAGTTTTTATGTGCCTCCAAACAATTCCTGCGACAATTCAAAAAAATGCAAAACAAAACAACATAAAAACAGATATTTAGTATGACTTTTGCAACAAAAACCTTCAACGACAACAGCACGAAAACCTACGCGGTCACGAATTAAAAGTATGATAAATAGGCAAAAAAACGCCGGTTCTTCACCGGCGTTTTGTATAGATTGCTATTGTGTGACGAACAGTAGGGTTAGCTGGCTATACGTGCTGTCTGTTCCGAGACACCAACCATTGCAAGCAAACGCTCCGCATGTGCCATCATTAGCGGAGCAACACCCTTGATATCGTCATCCCTCAGGGTTTCAGAAACATAGTAGGCAGGCGTCCCGTCACGGTAGTTGCCTTCGAAACCACCAAGACCCGCCACACAACATATATCCTGAAGAACAATACGCCCGCTGGCATTTGGCTTCAGGGCATTCTCTTCCAGACTTGTGAGTGCCTTTATCCCAACCGTCGCGTCACCATTCTTGACGCCCAGGCGTGCCGCCTTGATGAAGGCATAGGCGAACATTGCCGTTGCGGAACTCTCGGCATAATTGCCGTCAAGTTGCGGTTGATCGATAACCTGCAGCCAACGACCATCGGCTGTCCGCAATGCCTCAAGCCGCACCAAAAGGCTTGCAAACCACTGAGACAAGGCATCGCGCTTTTCACTGGGCGGCGCAACCTCGATCGTGTCGGCAAGCGCCATACAGAGCCAGCCAATCGACCGCGCCCAATGGGCCGGCGAAAGTCCGGTCTGCGGGTTTGCCCATGCTTGCAGACGTTCCTCATCATAGCCGTGACGGAAAAGACCACTCGGCGCATCGAAGGTCAATTCGAGCGCTGTCAACATTTCATCCAGCGCCTCATCCACCAAGGCATTGTCACCTATAAGCGCGGCATATTCGACCTTGAAGGGCAGGGCCATATAAAGGCCGTCCAACCAGATCTGATGCGGATAACGCAGCTTGTGCCAATGCGGACCCGCCGATGTGCGCGGATGACTTTGCAACTGGCGAAGCAGGTGGTCCAGCGCCTTACGGTAGCGGGGCTGTGGATCTGCCATGTAGAGTGTAATCAGTGCCCGGCCGGGCAGAATGTGATCGATATTATATTCGGGAATGGAATAACCACGCAGTTCTCCATTGTCGCTGATCTGACCATCGACAAGACGTTTCATATGGCTGAACCATTGCCGGTTTCCGCTTGCCCCAAAAAGGGCGATCAGCCCGCGATAGAGGCAACCATCCTCGTAGCACCAGCTTCCGCCTTTGTAATAGCTGTAGTCACTGGCATAGGCGTTGAAATATTCATCAAGATTGAGGGTCATACGGCACTACTCTGGCTGATAGTCGACAAGACGATGCCTTCCTTTTTTAGGAATGCAGCGTTTTCACTGATGATGCCCGCGTGGCGGACAGGCTCCATATGGCAAGCCATGTCGGGGGCATCGGCGACCGCGTGAGGGTCAAATGTCACGCGATAATTTTCGATAGTGATTTTTTCAACCGGCGCTTCCGGCAGGCCGTAGAATGCAGCGGCGGCAATCGCAACACGATCGGCCACGACGTTGCGCACGGTAACTCCCGAAACACGCGGGGTCGCATCATTGATCGGCAAAGCCTCTCGGCTCTGTACGTAATCCGATCGTCCATCCTCATCACAGAAATAAAATGCATTGATGACCAGCGGCGCCTGAACACCGCGCATGGCACAGTCCTCAACGCTGATATTCTCAACAAGGCCGCCACGCCCGCGGCGCGTCTTGATGCGCAGACCGCGGTCAGTATCGACCATCTCACAGCGCCGAACCTGAACGTTGCGGACCGTACCGCTCATTTCGCTGCCAATGACGACACCGCCGTGCCCACGTTCCATGAGGCAATTCTCAATGCGGATATCCTCGCACGGCTGGTCCAGCCCACCTTTTGGGTCACGTTTGCCAGCCTTGATTGCGATGCAATCATCTCCAACCGAGAAACGAATACCTTGCAGCAAAACATTGGTGCAGCATTCCGGGTTAAGACCATCTGTATTGGGTGAGTTGGGATCATTCTCTATCGTCAGCCCGATGGCTCTGACATCGCGGCTCAACACCGGATGAACCGTCCATGCAGGGGAATTGCGCACCACGATGCCCGAAATCGTTACGCCGCGGCTGCCGGAGACAAAAATCGTGCGTGGACGGCGTGCGCCATCACGTGTTTCCTTGGGCCATGTCCACCAGTCGCCACGATCTCCGCCGCCATCGATTACGCCGGCACCGGTGATTGTCAGGTCTTCACAGTCGATTGCCGTAACAAGGCTTGCGTAACAGGCTTCAGAAACACCTTCCCATGTGCCAAGCACACGTCCATCATCATGTCTTGGTGGCAGGATTGGATAGGCCGCGCGATCCGAGAGGCCAGTGAGTACGGCACCATCCTCGACCAAAAACGTCATACGACTTTTCAGGAACAATGGTCCGCTTTGCCATTCGCCAGCTGGAATTCGTAAAGTACCATAATCCGGCAGAGCATCGATTGCTGCCTGAATGGCTGCTGTATTGTCGGGCGATTGGGGTGAGGCGCCGAATTTGGAGATATCGATCACACGGCTTTCCGCAGCCGTGTCAAAGGTGATTTTCTCTCCGCCCATCTCCAGCCAGTATGTCGATTTCGGCTCAAGATCGCACAGAGTGAATACAACGGTATTGCTTTCCCCTTTGGCGAGCGGTTGACCATCACCACCCAGCAAAGACCAGACCACCGGTTGGGTCAGGGCATGCAGATACTGGCCAGCACCAAAGGCGAAACTGGCGGTGCGTGCCGTTGCGGTTAACAGATCTATGCGCGCCATGCTGTTTAAATTCCTTTTCATTCAATGCGGTGGGCTATCTCAGCCCACCGCAATTTCTGCATTAGATGCCGCCAAGGGCGTCATCGACGCTTGCAATAATTTCTGCCGCCGTGTCTTCCGCAGACTGCTGGCCATAGGCGAAGGCTTCGAGGTTGGTATCGAAGGCATCCGTGACGCGCGGATGTTCATTGAGAGGTGAAACGCTCGGACCTTCCGATTCCATTACGATCTTGTAGGCATCGGCCTGCACGGGTTTGATCTTGCCCGCATCGGTCAGCGTCTTGATTGCAACTTTGCTGGAAGGAATGCCGCGTGTCGCACCAAGAATGGTGACAGCTTCAGGATCGTTGAGAAGGCAATTGATGATCTCCGCAGCGGCCTTTGGTTCCTTGCTGTTCTTGGAAATGGCGAGCAGCATGGACGGCTTACGGTAGATACCCTCGGTCTTGCCGCCCTCTGAGGTCAGCGACTTGGTTGGGACCAGTTCCTGACCCGCTTCAAGCGGACCGGCAATTTTTCCGTAGGTGCTGTCCCACTGGTAGGAACTGGCATAACGACCATTTGCCCATTTCGGGTTTTCAAACAGCGGTCGGTTACCCCCAGCCGATGAACTCTTCCAGGATTCGATAACACCCTTGTCGACCATGGACTGGTAGAAGTTCAGCGCTTCGGTCAGTTCTTCAGGCGACCATGCGACCTTGTTGGTTTCAGGGTCGATGAAGCTCTTGCCAGTCATTTGCGTTGCGCGCAGGATAACGACGATACGTGCATTCAGACCGTTCCCTTCAGAAGGAGCAGCCTCAAACGGATAATAGTCCGCTCCCAGCTTTTCTTTAAGAACAGGAGCGGATGCGAACAGCTCATCCCAGGTGGTCGGCAGGGCAACACCAGCTTTTTCATAGGTAGTCTTATTGAACATGAAGATACGGGCAGTCGTTGAGACCGGCACGCCGTTGAGCTTGCCCTTGACGGCGCCGCTTTCCAGATCGGCATCTGTCCACTGGCTGAGGTCGATTACATCCTTGTACTGGTTGAGGTCAGCAAAACCTTCACCGCCCTTGGAGAAAATCGGCAACCATGGCCAGTTGATCTGCATGATGTCAGCTTCGGTGCGTCCAGCTAGCTGAGTTGCAATCTTTTCCTGGTGCCCGCCCCAACCGGTAAACTCTGGCGAAATCGTGTGACCGAACTTCGCGCCGCAAACCTTCAGCGCTTCCTGCGTCGCAAGATGGCGGTCATCACTGCCCCACCACGACATGCGCAGATTGGCAGCAGTGGCGCTACTCAGGCTCGTGGCAGCAAACAGCACCGCTGTAATAAGTACTCTTTTCATAATAACTCCTCCCAAGGAATGACTGTTGAATGATGGATGGGTCAGTCCAGACTAATGTTGTCACCGGACTGGCGGTTGAAAATGTGGGCCGATGCAGCATCGGCGCTCAGCCAAACCTGATCATCGCGAAGGCTTTTGCGGTCATAGGCATGCGACGGAACAACCGCGATCAGACGATTTTTACCGGCCTGCACATGCAAATAGACTTCATGACCCATGAATTCGACATGGCTGATCTTGCCGGACAACGCGTTGGCGGTATCTGGTGCAGCAAGGCTGAAATGCTGCGGACGTATGCCCAGAATGATGTCCTTTGGCGCATTTGCTGCCAGGCGATCCATCAACTGCGGACCAAGTTGCAGTTTTTGACCGGCAATATTGATCGACCTATCACTATCAAGCGTCGCATCGATCAGGTTCATCTCCGGGCTACCGATGAAACCTGCCACGAATGAGTTGGCCGGTTTGTTGTACAGCGTCACCGGATCAGCCACCTGCATGATGTGGCCTTCCTTCATGACGCAGATCCGGTCACCCATCGTCATGGCTTCGGTCTGATCATGGGTCACGTAAACAACGGTTGCCTGCTGCCCCTCAGCCTTCAGACGCTTGTGCAGATCGGTAATACGAACCCGCATCGAGGCACGCAGCTTCGCGTCCAGATTGGACAAAGGCTCATCGAACAGGAAGACCTGCGGTTTTTTGATCAATGCGCGGCCCACCGCCACGCGCTGCGCCTGACCGCCGGAAAGCTGTTTGGGCAGGCGATCCAGCAAAGCTTCGATTTCCAGCGTTTTGGAAACATCCTGCGTTGCGTCTTCGATTTCGTCCTTCGGGCGACGCTTCAAACGCATACTGAACGACAGGTTCTTGCGCACCTTCATATGCGGATAAAGCGCGTAGTTCTGAAACACCATCGAAATGCCACGCTCGCCCGGTGGCTTGTCGTTGACAAGTTCACCACCGATCCGAATTTCCCCGCCGGTAATGCGTTCCAGACCGGCAATCATCCGTAAGGTCGTCGACTTGGCACAGCCGGAAGGTCCCACCAGCACCATAAATTCACCGTCCTCGATGTCGAGGTTGATGCCATGCACGGCGCGGAAAGAAGCGTAGTCTTTTTCGAGATTTCTGAGTTGAAGACGAGCCATTTTGTTATCCTTTGATGCCGCCAGCAGAGATGCCGTCGATGAAGTATTTCTGCGCGACGAAGAACACGACGAGTGCAGGGGTGATGGCCAGGACCGACATGGCCAAAATACGGTTCCAGTCAAATGCCTCTGTCGTATCGATCGACAGTTTGAGGGCTAGCGAGACGGGGTATTTCTCGACCGACGACAGATAGATGAGCGGACCGAGGAAGTCGTTCATTGTCCACATGAACTGGAACAGGCACACCGATATCAAGGCCGGCATCAGCAGCGGCACGACGATGAACAGCAATGTCTGCATGGTGGACGCACCGTCCACACGGGCAGCTTCTTCCATGTCGCGCGGGATGGCGCGCAGGAATTGCACCAGCATGAACACAAAGAATGCGTCGCCAGCAAAAGCGGATGGCACCCAAAGCGGCAGGTAAGTGTCGAGCCAGCCGAGATCACGAAACAGCAGGTACTGCGGAATGCGCGTGACGACATTCGGCAGAAGCAGTGTCGCAATCAGCGTTGCGAAGAGGATTTTCTTGAACGGAAAATCAAACCGCGCAAAGCCGTAAGCCACTGCCGTGCAGGAGATCGCTGTACCAATCATCTTTGGCAATACGATCCACAGCGTATTCAGGAAGAACGTGCCAAATGTGTACGGCGTCGATGTCTTCCAGCCATTGATATAGCCGTCAAGCGTTGGGTTTTCTGGCCAAAAGCCTGGATTATTGAAAATCTCGGCATTGGTCTTGAAGGATGCACCAACCAGCCAGATCAGCGGGTAAAGCATCAGCAAACCAACCCCTCCCAACATGGCATAACGAAGGACTGCACCGATGCGCTGGCGACGGACTTCCTTGTCGCGAATGCGCTCTGCTTCCGTGACACCCTGAATATTTGAAACAGTCTGATCGACCATAATCAGCTCCTCTTGTCGCCGGCGTAGTAGACCCAGTGGCGCGAGGACCAGAAGGCAACAACCGTAAGAACCATGATGATGACGAACAGCACCCATGCGATTGCCGAGGCATACCCCATATCGAACCGCTTGAAGGCCTCGTCATAGATGTACAGCGGCAGAAGATAAGTCGACTTCAACGGGCCGCCCTGCGTGATGATGTAGGGGCCGTTAAACTCCTGGAATGCCTGAACCATCTGCATGATTAGATTGAAGAAAATTACTGGCGTGATCAGCGGAAGGGTAATGTGGACAAAGGTTTTCCACTTGCCAGCACCATCAATCGATGCTGCCTCGTAGAGCGAGTTATCAACGCTCTGCAGGGCCGCAAGGAAGATCACCATGGCTGAACCAAACTGCCAAATGCGCAGCATGGTGATGGTGAACAACGCATTTGTGGGGTCACCAAACCAATTGATCGGCTCCATGCCAAATACCGCAAGGCCCATATTGACCAGACCGGTATCGGCAAAGATGTAGCGCCACAGAACTGCGATAGCGATGGAGCCGCCGAGGATCGACGGCACATAATAGGCCGTGCGGAAGAAATTGATGAACTTCAGCTTGTAGTTCAGGATCACCGCAATGAAGAGCGCAAAAGCCAGCTTCAGCGGCACCGTCGTGAACACATAAATGAGTGTCACCCATAGCGACTTGCGGAACGTACGGTCACTGGTGAACAGCTTGATGTAATTGGCAAGTCCGGTGAACGTGGGCGAGTCCAGCAGGTTGTAGTTCGTAAAGCTCAAATAGAGCGATGCAACGAAGGGCAGGGTCGTGAAGACCAGCAACCCGATGATGTAGGGCGTCAGATAGAACAGCCCGAGAAAACGGTTGTCTCCACTCATGCAGCAACTCCGGAGGTCAGTTCTTCCGGCAGGTAGTGACGTGTAGCGGCCACCCTTTCCCGGAACATTGTCGTGGTCTTGTCTGGCCCTATAGGCTGGACAAGCGGATGGGAAAGAGCATCTGCCGCACGAATGTCCTCGGCACGCTCTGCGTGATATACGACCTTCTCGCCGTCCGACGCCGCAGAATATCGCGTGCCGATTGCCGCGTTTCGCTCAGCTGCCGCATGATCGATGTCACAGAGTTTGATTGTTGCCGGGATAGTACCGTCATGGGCGAGGTCGCCCATCAGTTTCGTCGCCCAGTTGAGAGATCCGCCGCCTACATGGACGATACGGACAGGGTTTGTATATTCCGAATTGTGCATCCTCACTTCGATGGCTGAACAAGGAGAATCACCCCATACAGGGTAATTTCCCAGAACAGCCTCGCTCCTCCCATTGAAAAGGCCGTCAATCTGGTCAATCTGACACTTGCCGGGTAATATCAGCCGATGTTTTGTGAAAAAGAATAGATTCTTCGGGACAAAAAGATGGACAAAAGCGAACAAGGTATTCTCGGCAGCATTCCTGTTCAGGCGCTCAGCCTTTCCCTGACGCGCTCCGCCATCAAGATGGAGCACTCATCAAGCTGGCGGATCGATAAAACCAATAGTGTTCATGACCTTGTCATCTGCCTGACCGGTCGTGCGGAGTATGAAATCGAGGGCGAAAGAGTGGTGATGGAGCCCGGCTGCGCCATGCTGATTGAGGCCAATACCCGTTTCGTCGGTCAAGCTTTGTCGCGGGAGTTATACACCGGCGTCGCGCAACATTTCACGCTGGATGTGTTTGGCCGCATCGATATGATTTCACAGATGGAAAAGCGCCGCTGGGTGATGATGCCACGCTGGCACATGCTGGAACCGCTGGTACGGCACTTTCGCGAAACCGTGCCCCTGTCATCGACCACACTTGTTCAGCATCACCAATTCATGGTTTTTCTGATCGACTTTCTCGAAACAGCATTTATCGGTTGGCGACAGCAGAAACAGGCTCCCGTCGACAATCCGGATGCATTGTCACTGGCGATCATGGTGGCTGCCAGCCAGATCGCCGCTGAGCCACTCGACGATGAGATCGTGGAAAAATCGCTGACAGCAACGCCATACAATCCCGACTATTTCCGTCGAATGTTCAGGAAACAAGTAGGGCTAACGCCGGCAAAATATCAGGAATTCAAGCGCATGGAACGCGCCATGGGGCTTCTGGCAGGTGGCAGTTCGGTCAAAAAAACCGCTGAATTGGTTGGCTATAGCGACAGCTATTATTTCTCACGCATGTTCCGGCAATATATCGGTGTCAGTCCAGCCGGCTACAAAGCCGCAGAACGGCGCAACAGGGACGGACAGTTCCCGCGCGGCGAAGAAGATGGGCAAGTCAATTACCCCAAAATAAACAGAACACAGCCATCGCTGCAGGATTTGCAAATGGCTGACAAACTTAGTCACGACTGAAATCCCCAAGCAAAAGTTGCCCTAGGCATGGCTCGCACGCCGAAAGCAGCGGACTGTGCGAAATGCAGTTAAGCGCAGTTGCATGGTATTGTCGTTCATTGTATGGAAGTGTCGTCAATTATTGATGACCTCATCGAAGGCGAGCGCCATGAGCGGAAAAACAGCGTCAGAAAGCATGGCCCACAAGGTGGAGCGGCAATTGCGTGGCGATATTCTTTCGCTTGCCCTGCCGCCGGGCTCCCGTATTTCGGAACAGGAAATCGGCGAGCGGTACGGCTCCTCACGCCAACCGGGGCGCGAAGCGCTGATTGCACTTACCAAAAGCCGCTTGGTCGAGGTTTTGCCGCAGCGTGGCGCTGTTATCGCGAAAATCTCGGTCGCCAAGCTGATGCAAGCCGCCTTCATTCGCGAAACGATCGAGAAAGCCGTCGCAAAGACCGCCAGCCGTACCTTTCACTTCCATGCTCGTTCACGAATGGAAGACTGTCTGCGGGAGCAGGAAAGGGCGGCCGAGATTGGCGACCATGTCGAATTTCGACGATACGACGATCTGTTTCACAAAATTCTAGCCGAGGGAGCTGGTATTCCAATGGCCTGGCCGGTTGTCGAGGATTTGAAGGCGCATATCGACCGGGCCTGCAGCCTGTCGATCCACGATGCGTCCTCCTTCACGCGGCTCATCGGCGAACATCGCGCCATTCTCACCGCAATTGATGCGCGAGACGAAGAGGCTGCAGAAAAAGCGATGACAGCCCACCTTTCCGAACTGCTTCGTGACCTGCCAAGGCTGGAAGCAAAACATCCTGATCTTTTTGAGTAAACCAAGGGAGGTTTAAAACCCATGACAACGAAAATCGAAACACTCCACGCCGTTCACTACACCCAGTCGGAACGCATGACGAGCGGCGAACTACGCGAAAACTTCCTGATGGAAAGCCTGTTTGTCGCCGGTGAAGTCAATGCCGTCTACACCCATTACGACCGCCTTCTGTTGGCAGGTATCATTCCGCTTGCCTCCTCCTTGAGCTTTGGCGAAGAGATTGCCAAGACAGTCGGCACCTCGTTCCTGCTCGAACGCCGTGAGCTTGGCCTCATCAACATCGGTGGCGCAGGCCGCGTGATTGCCGACGGAAAGACCTATGAGATCGGTTTCCAGGATGCACTTTATCTGGGCATGGGCACCAAGGAAATCAGCTTCGAAAGCGTTGACGAAGCAGCACCCGCAAAGTTCTACATCAACAGTGCACCAGCCCATGCAACGTATCCATCGCGGACCGTCAGCGTAACGGAAGCCATCGAGAACAATCTCGGCGATAGCGCGACATCCAATAAGCGCAAACTTTACCAGTACTTGCACCCGGATGTCCTCCCAACCTGCCAATTGCTGATGGGTCTGACACGTCTTGAAGGTGGTAGCGTCTGGAACACTATGCCAGCCCACCTGCACGACCGCCGCATGGAAGCCTATCTCTATTTCGAAATTCCAAAAGAATCGTTTGTTGTACATCTGATGGGGCGCCCACAGGCGACCAACCACCTGATCGTTCGCAGCGAACAGGCTGTGGTTTCTCCTTCCTGGTCCATCCATTGTGGCGCAGGCACCGGCTCTTACGCCTTCATCTGGAGCATGGCTGGCGATAATCAGTCCTTCAAGGACATGGACTTCGTGCCCATGGGCGACCTGAAGTAAGGAGCGTCGAATGACCCTTTTTGATTTCACTGGAAAGCGTGCGCTTGTGACGGGCGCACGCAAGGGATTGGGCCAGGGCTTGGCTCTTGCCCTGGCTTCAGCTGGCGCTGACATCATTGCGCTTGGCTCACAGGAAATGCCGGAAACCCGTGAAAAGGTTGAGGCACTCGGACGCAAGTTTGAGGAGGTCGTTTACGACCTCACCAACCCCTCGGGACTGGCGGATGTGGTCACGTCTCTCACCACGGGCGGACGCAACATCGACATTCTGGTCAACAATGCCGGCCAGATCCGCCGCGCCGACTTTACGGAGTTTTCCGAACAGGATTGGGATGATGTGATGAACATCAACCTCAAAAGCATCTTCATGCTCTCGCAGGCTGTCGTACGCCATATGACGGATCAGAAAATAGCTGGCCGTATCGTCAATATTGCTTCGCTGCTGTCGTTTCAGGGCGGCATTCGTGTGGCATCCTATACCGCAAGCAAACATGCGGTCGCTGGCCTTACACGTCTGATGGCCAACGAGCTGGCTGTTAAAGGCATCACCGTCAACGCCATTGCACCGGGTTATATGGAAACGGACAACACTGAAGCACTGCGTAACGACCCTGACAGAAACCGCAGCATCATGGAGCGTATTCCGGCTGGACGCTGGGGCACTCCTTCTGATCTCGATACTGCACTTTTGTTTTTTGCAGCACCAGCAAGCAGCTACGTCACGGGCCAGATCCTCGCCGTCGATGGCGGCTGGATGGCACGTTAAGTTGTAAAAAGTACTTTCAATCGCCAAGATTGAATGTATGTATGTACGGAATTCCTGCCACTTAAGGGGGGCGGGAAGGTGATGAGGGGCATATCCAGCCATGTTGGGCAATATGGCTGGAGTTGGAGTGGGGGCTTTATGCCCCTCATCATCATGATTTCACAGAAGATCACGGCTCTTTACGCCGTCAATGGTGGCTGACCCATTCCGCCAGATCTTTTTCGGCTTTTTCAAGCGCGTTATAGTTCAACAACTTGCGCAGGATTGCGATCGTCACAGCGCGAGTGCGGAGATTATAGCGACCATCCGGCTCATCCTCACCGGTTGCTTGATAGACGTTCAACTTCTCATACAGCGCCTGAAGACGGTTCTGCACACTGCGCAGCGAGAGATTACGCCGCCGCGCTATCGTCTTGTCGGTCAGACCCAGCGCGATATCGATCAGTATTTCATATTCAGAATCACTGACGCCATTGACTTTGCCAAGGCTCTTTTCCTGCAGGCCACGCACCTCACGGTCGATGACACATTGTGCTTCGATGAAGATACCGCGCAATGCCAGCCGCAAACGTTCGTCAGATGCGGATTTGAGAACATATCCGTAAGCCGCACCTTCAGGAACGATACGGGACACGCCACGAACATAGGCCTCATCGGCATAGTTCGACCAGAACAGGATGCGTGTATCGGGGCGTTCCTTCCAGATGGTGCGGGCAGCCTCGATGCCATTGCGTTCATTCATCTGCAAATCCATGACAATATGGGCTGTGCGGTTTTCCCGCGCCAGTTTTTCGCCCACCTTACCGTTCTCCGCCTCCAGCACCCTTGCGCATTCCGGCAGGGCATTGCGCACGACTTCATTCAAGTAAGCACGGTGCAGAACATCATCTTCAACGATCAGCACGTCCATTTAACTCTCCTCCGCCGTTTTTCCCGCCAAACCGGGCTTTACGCTGACACCGACGCAAGTCCCCGGCCCATGACGATTTTTTCCAATCCCGAAACGGGCCGATATCAGCCTCGCTCGGGTTTTCATATTGCCAATGCCATGGCCAGTTGAGTTGCCGGATGCATCAAGACCGGCTCCGTCATCGTTTATCTCAACCGTCAGCCAGTCATCGCGACGGCGAAGCGTCACTAAAATACGATCTGGCTGCCCATGTCGTATGGCATTATTGATGGCTTCCTGCACGATCCGGAACAGCGAAGTAGCGACACCTTGCTCCAGTTCATCCACCATGCCCTTGCTGTCATCCACAATTTCCCAATGGATTGACGCACCGCTGTCGCGGACGGAGCGATCCAAATATGTTTCAATCGCCTGCACCATTCCAAAGAGTTGCAGGATCGAAGGTTTTGCCTCTTCGATGATCTGACGCAGATCATGCATGCAAAATTGCAAACTGCGCGCCAGTGGCTCCAGCATTTCACCGCTTACTTCAGGCAGATGGGTCATGCGCTCAACACGCCTAGTCAGCCGTGTCAAATCCGCCAGCGTCTGGTCATGCAGATCCATGCCGATACGCTGCCTTTCCGCTTCCAATGCCTGGGTGAGTTTCAAGGCGCCGGAGCGCAGTCCTTCCTCACGCGCAGTCGCTTCTGCCTCTTCAATGGCAGACCGTTTTGCCTGCTCGGCAGCGCGAATTGCAAAGAAATAGGGCGCCAACAGGTCTGCCACCGCACGTGCATTAAACACATCATCCATCGTGTAAGCGTCTGTCGTGTGAGACGAACAACTCAGCGCACCGATGATGTCGCCATGCACCTTCAAGGGAACATGCAAGCGGCTGTGCAATGACAGCGTAATGATCGGGCTGGAAAACGCTCCCTCGAAATGAAAGCGCGGATCAACGCAGGCATTGCCACTCAACAGAAACTCGACCTCGCCAGCCAGCAACGAACGGATCGGACTACCGGTCAACAGCGCAGGCGGATGTTTGCTCCAGTCGCTTTCCAGGCCGCTTTCATAGGCAATGTGATATTTGTCATCGACCAGCTTGATACAGACGTCGAGATGATCATGCGGAATGATATGGGATATTTCCGTCGCAACAGCCTGAATGATGGAGTTAAACTCCAACTGCCCCGCCAGCAAACGGGAAATACCGAGATAATGCTCGAATAACGAACTACGTAGGGAATTAAGCATTCTCGGCGCCCTCCCAAGCACCTGCGGCACAGTTTTCAACACATGCGAAGAACCATGCTTCTACCTGTCATTGTGCGCCTTGTAACGAGCCTCGTACTGCATTTTTGCGCACATTATGTGCGGGTTCCCGCAAATGGTTTGCCAAGATCAGCCTATACAACTGCGCCTTTGTTGGTCATGCTGGCGTTTACTGGGGGAGGAGCCTCAGGGCCATAAAAATCCGTTGAAAATCCGCGTCTTTTGCGGAGGGATCTCTATGCCCCGGTTATAGTTTTGTGAGCCATCAGGGAGGAAATCAATGGCTATCAAAAAAATGCTTATGGCTTCAGTCACGCTTGCATGCGCTGCCTTGCCGATGGTGGCACAGGCGGACACATCCGCAAAGAAAATCGCACTGTCCAACAACTACGCCGGCAACTCCTGGCGTCAGGCCATGTTGACCAGCTGGGACAAGATCACCAAAGAGGCTGTATCCAAGGGAACGGTTGCTGCTGCAGACGCTTTCACAACGGCTGAAAATCAGGCGACCGAACAGGCAGCGCAAATCCAGAACCTCATTCTTCAGGGTTATGACGCAATCGTCATCAACGCGGCTTCGCCAACTGCGCTCAACGGCGCCGTAAAAGAAGCCTGTGATGCCGGCATTACCGTCGTTTCCTTTGACGGTGTGGTGACGGAGCCTTGCGCATGGCGCATCGCCGTTGACTTCAAGTCGATGGGCGAAAGCCAGGTCGACTTCCTGGCAAAAAAGTACCCTAACGGCGGTAACCTGCTCGAAATTCGCGGCCTGGCCGGCGTATTCGTGGATGATGAAATCCACGCAGGTATCCAGGCCGGCATTGCCAAGCATCCAAACTTCAAAATTGCCAGTTCTGTAAACGGTGACTGGGCGCAGGACGTTGCACAGCGTGCCGTTGCCGGCATTCTGCCAAGCCTGCCGGAAATCACCGCTGTGGTGACACAGGGTGGTGATGGTTACGGTGCTGCACAGGCATTTGCAGCTGCAAAACGCCCAACCCCAACCATCGTCATGGGTAACCGTGAAGACGAGCTGGTGTGGTGGAAACAGCAGAAGGATGCCAGCGGTTATGAAACGATGTCAGTTTCGATCGCACCAGGCGTTTCAACACTTGCTTTCTGGGTTGCACAGCAAATCCTCGACGGCAAGGACGTGAAGAAGGATCTGGTTGTTCCTGTTCTGCGTATCGATCAGGCAAACCTTGAAGACGGTCTGGCAAAGACCGAAAAGGGCGGCGTTTCCAACATCGAATATTCGCAGGAAGACGCCCAGAAAGTTATCGCCCAATAACTTTTCCGATACCGCGATATCACCGCACGGCGCCGCTTTAGGGCGCCGTGTACCGCCTATCCCAATAAATCTGTGTCGTGCTGATGAACGAAATCCTGTCGAGAGAAGAGGTTGTCGCCGCACGTGGCGTCAAGGTGACCTTTGGTGCCGTAAAGGCACTGGATGGTGCCGACCTCATTATTCATTCTGGCGAATGTCTTGGTCTCGTCGGCCACAACGGTGCCGGCAAGTCCACCATCGTCAACGTCATCAACGGCAATCTCACGCCCCATGAAGGCACCTTGTCTTATCGTGGCGGCCAGGGAGAACACGGTATCGCCGTGGCACGCGCCAATGGCGTACGCTGTGTGTTTCAGGAATTGTCTCTTTGTCCCAATCTGACGATTGGCGAGAATGTCCGCATCATGCATGCTGATATGAAGGGCAGCAGATGGCGCGGTCGCGCGACCAGCCTCATTCAGCAGCAACTCGACGATATTTTCCCCGGCAGCGGCATTGACTGCACGGCAACCATTAGCGAACTTTCCATTGCCGAACGGCAGATGGTCGAAATCGCCATCAATTTCGCAGGTGTCGAAAACAAGCCAAGGCTAGTCATTCTCGATGAACCGACCTCGTCACTTGATGCCGGCCTTGCAGAACAGCTTATGGATTATGTCCGTCGTTTTGTGCGCTCCGGCGGCTCTGTTCTGCTGATCTCCCATATCCTTGGAGAAATCCTCTCAACCGCCACCCGCATCGTTGTGATGAAGGACGGCAAGGTGGTTGCAGACCGCCCCGCTTCGGAATTCAGCACCCGCAGCCTTGTCGAAACCATGGGCAGCGTGGTGAAGGAAAGCGGCTGGGAGCGATCGACAATTCAAAGAACCGGACAACCTGTTCTATCCATGCCTGCCCGCAAGGGCGAGGGCCATACGTTCAAAGCCTATAGAGGCGAAATCATTGGTCTCGCAGGATTGGGCGGCCACGGCCAGACCGAAGCACTGCTCGATCTTTATTTGTCGCGCAACAGCAACTGGTTTCCGACCAGACAGCAGGACATTGCCTTTGTTGCTGGCGATCGCAGCCTGAATGGCACGTTCCCGCTGTGGAGCATTCTGAAAAACCTTAGCATTGCATCGCTACGCGACCTCTCCAGTCTCAGTCTCGTCAACCACAAGCGTGAGGACGAACTTGGCGACAACTGGAAAAAGCGCATCGAAATTCGCACGCCCAACATGGGCAACAAGATCCTGTCGCTGTCCGGCGGCAACCAGCAAAAAGTGCTCTTTGCCCGCGCGTTAGCCACGACAGCCGAAACCGTTTTGATGGATGACCCGATGCGCGGTGTCGATATCGGCACCAAACAGGAAGTCTATGAAATCCTGCGCACCGAAGCGCGCCATGGCCGCACCTTCGTCTGGTACTCGACCGAGATGGACGAAATCCAGCTTTGTGATCGCGTCTACGTGTTCCGCGACGGCGTCATCCACGCGGAACTCGTCGGTGACGACATCACTGAACAGAACGTGCTTGCAGCGTCCTTTGCAGGGGAAGGCCACTGATGAAAATTTCTGCCAATACCATGCGACTTGTCATTCCGGCGGCATCCCTTGCCGTGCTGCTGGCCGCAGTCTTTTACATGCAGCCGCGGGCCATGAGCTACACAGGCCTGAACCTTCTTTTCAATCTGGCCGTTCCAATCATTCTGGCGACCATCGCCCAGATGCTGATCATGTCGGTCAATGACCTTGATTTGTCGATGGGCACATTTGTCAGCTTTTGCGCCTGCGTCACCGCGACCTTTTTGCAAACATCACCTGTGGTCGGCATTCTGATTTTCGCAGGCGCAATCGCGGTTTACGCGGCAATCGGCGCCATCATTCACATACGCTCGCTGCCATCCATCGTGGTGACACTCGGTATGAGTTTCGTCTGGGGTGGCCTTGCTGTTCTTATCCTTCCGTCTCCCGGCGGCACGGCACCGGGCTGGATCCGCTGGCTGATGACGTCAAAGCCACCGCTCATTCCAGTGGCGATCGTTGCCAGTATTCTGATCGCCATCATTGCCCATCTGATCGTCAGCCGATCGTCCTTCGGCGTGCTGATGCGCGGTGTGGGCGGCAATTTCCGCTCGGTGGAACGGGCAGGTTGGTCCGTGGTTGGTATTCGCGCTGCAACCTTCGCGCTTGCCGGTTTTTTCGCAGTGTTGGCCGGTATCGCACTTGTCGGTCTGACGACGTCGGCCGATGCCAATATCGCACTTCGTTATACGCTGTTGTCGATTGCCGGTGTAATCCTCGGAGGCGGTGAATTTGTGGGCGGCCGTGTGTCGCCGGTTGGTGCGGTTATTGGCGCGCTGACCCTGACACTTGCCGGCTCCTTCCTGTCCTTCATGCGCATTTCGCCGGACTGGCAGATCGGTGCACAGGGCGCCATCCTGATCGTTGTCCTGGCGCTGCGTATTCTGCTCAACCGGCTTGAAAAGCGGGAGAAAAATCAATGAGTGCTTTTCAAACCATCTCACGCAAACCCTGGATCTGGTCTTTTACGGCAACAATCGTGGTCTGGCTGGCAACGGTCATGTTCACTGGCGGTGCTAGTTCATTCGGCCTGTCGCACGCGGCTCTGACATTTGCTGCATTTTCGGTGATTGTCGGTATTGGCCAGATGTTTGTTATCACGCTCGGTCCCGGCAATATCGACCTCTGCGTGCCCGCGACTATGACACTGTCAGGCACGCTTGCCCTGAAATTCATGGATGTTTCCGACAGTCTGATCCTCCCAGGTCTGCTGATCGCCGTGCTGATCGGCATCGGCGTTGGCATTGGCAACTACCTGCTCATCAAGGCGCTGCGCATTCCGCCAATCATTGCGACACTGTCCATGAGCTTTATCGTGCAGTCGATTGCCATCTGGTCAAACCGGGGCCTTCGCATCAAGCCGCCGGAAAGCCTTGCCAGCTTTGCAACAGGAAGCACGCTTGCCATTCCGAATGTCGCGCTGGTTGCGCTTCTGCTCTCCGTCACTGCCTGGCTGTTGCTCGATCGCAGCTTCTATGGCCGCTGGATTTCTGCCATTGGTCAAAGCACCTTTGCAGCGCGCATGACCGGCATTCCCGTCGATGGCGCACGTTTTGTCACCTATGTGCTTTGCGCCGTTCTGGCCGCTGTCGCCGGTTACCTGCTTGCCAGCTTTTCCGGTGGCGCGGCCCTCAATATGGGCTCGGAATATCTGCTGATGTCGATTGCCGTCGTGGTGATTGGTGGCACTGCCGTGGCAGGTGGAGATTCCAACGTGCCGGGCATCTGGGGAGCGTCGCTGTTTATGTTCCTCGTGGTCTCGATGCTCAACACCTATGGTTTCGGGGCTGGCATACGCCTCATTCTGACAGGTCTCATCATCATCTCCGTCATCCTGCTGGCCGGCGGGCCCAAACCTAACCGCTGATCAGGCGACCCTGCGCGACTGACTGCGAAAGACAATATGGATAAAGCCATGCAATTCGACCCTTCGTTCCCCTATGACATCCGTGACGAGCGTTTCCGTCAGTACATTGTTGGAAATGCCGGACTGGAAGAACTCTACTCCGGCTGCCGCTGGGCAGAAGGCCCCGTCTGGTTTGCCGACATGGATTGCCTGTTGTGGAGCGACATTCCCAACCAGCGCATTCTGCGCTGGGTTCCTGATGGACATGTCTCGGTTTTTCGCCAGCCATCCAATTTCACCAACGGTAACACCCGTGATCGCCAGGGCAGGCTCGTATCCTGCGAACATGGCGGCCGACGTGTCACACGCACCGAAATAGACGGATCGATTACCGTTCTGGCTGATAGCTATAACGGCAAGCGGCTCAACTCACCCAACGACGTCGTCGTCCGCTCAGATGACACGATCTGGTTTACCGATCCGACCTACGGCATCCTCTCCGACTACGAGGGTTACAAGGCAGAACCCGAACAGCAGACACGTAATGTCTACCGCCTCGACCCGGCGTCCGGTGAAATCACCATCGTGGTGGATGACTTTGGGCAGCCGAACGGCCTGGCCTTCTCGCCCGATGAAACAAAGCTTTATGTCGCGGATTCATCATCCAGCCACGACATCACTCGCCCACGCCATATTCGCGTCTTTGACGTTGTTGACGGCAAGACCCTGGCGAATGGCCGGGAATTCTGCGCACTGGACAATGGTCTGCCAGACGGGTTCCGCCTCGATACGCTCGGCAATGTCTGGACGAGCGCTGCCGATGGCGTGCACTGCTTCTCGCCAGAAGGAAAACTGCTCGGCAAGGTTTTGGTGCCGCAGACGGTTGCCAATGTCACTTTCGGCGGTCCCCGCAAGAACCGCCTGTTCATCACCGCAACCAAATCGCTTTATTCGGTTTATGTTGCGGTGACCGGAGCCGTTTGACGCCTGAAATTTCAGGTAACCGCAGGCTCACGCAGCCTGCGGACGCCCCCAGATCGGGAACGGGTCGGGCAGGTCGCGATACATCTCGGCTTCAAAATGCTGCAGATCCGTTCCGACGAGGCAGGCGTCAAGCGCAGCACGAATGGCCTGTTCATCCATACCCGAACCAATAAATACCAATTCCTGTCGGCGATCACCCCAAACCGGATGCCAGCGCTTCTCCATTGCATCGAGAAAATCGGGATGGTCCGGCCAGCGGTTTTTTGGCACCGACACCCACCAACGCCCCATGGGCGACACGCGGGCAATGGCACCGGCCAACGAAAAGTCGCCAGCCCATTCCGGGCGGGTCGCCAGCCAGAAATGTCCTTTGGCACGGATCAAACCGGGCCATGTCTTGTCGACAAATTCTTGAAATTTCTCCGGGTGAAAGGGCTGTTGTGAACGGTAGACGAAACTCTGAATGCCATACTCTTCAGTCTCTGGCACATGATCGGCAAAGCCATACAGTTCCTTGAACCACAAAGGATGTGTCTCGGCCTTTTCCTCGTTGAACAAGCCGGTGTCGAGAACGTCGCTCAATGCGACTTTGCTGAAGTCGGTTTCAATAATCCGTGCATCAGCATTAAGGGCCATGATGATCTTGCGCACGACATCGCGTTGCTCTTCGCTGATATCGGAAACTTTGTTGAGGACGATAACATCGGCAAATTCGATTTGCTCAACCAGCAAATCCACAATCGTCCGTTCATCAGCATCGCCGTTTGATTCACCGCGTTCGCGTAAAAAATCATTCGATCCGTAGTCTTTCAGCAGGTTGATCGCATCAACAACCGTAACCATGGTGTCCAGCCGCGCAATATCCGAGAGGCTGGCGTCATTGTCGTCGCGGAATGAAAAGGTTGCAGCAACCGGCAAAGGCTCTGCAATCCCGGTTCCCTCGATCAGAAGATAGTCGAAACGTTTTTCCTCTGACAATCGACGGACTTCAACAAGCAAATCGTCACGCAATGTGCAACAGATGCAGCCATTCGTCATCTCGACCAGCTTTTCTTCCGAACGCGACAGGTTGCCACCGCCTTCACGAACCAATTCAGCGTCGATGTTTACCTCACTCATATCATTCACAATAACCGCAACGCGCTTTCCTTCACGGTTGTTGAGAATGTGATTAAGCAGTGTCGTCTTTCCCGCACCAAGAAAGCCGGAGAGCACTGTCACCGGCAGTCTGCGATCAATGATATTTGCTGTGGGCATCGGCTATCTTTCTAAAATGTTATAACGTTACATTTAATTATTCGAACCTGACGAACTGTCAAGTTGCAAACGTATATCGATTGGAAAATTGGCCGTGATGACCAGACAAGAGGGCAGTTTGTCACGGTGCCCAGAACGGACAAGGTATGTTCTTTGCCATCACCCTATGCAGCTAACAGTTCATCAGGAAATCAACAGTAAATTGCAATTCGTAAGCCATATATCGTACCGATCAGACTTTTTGCCAATTTTGCTATCATTGCGTGTTTTTCCGCAAAACGTCACTTGTGCACATGAATGTTCAAAATCGATACAAACTATAGAATTTTATAACTTCAACCTGCACCTTGTTTCATCGATGCTTTGGAGGACTGACCAATCACACCACGCATATTGAGGAGACACCATGACAACAATTACGAAGCCGGGCATCATCGCAACGACAACTCTTGCCGCGCTCTTGCTGGCTGGACAGGCTTCCGCGTCAGACGCACTGGTTGACGCCGACTGGCTACAGAAAAACCTCGACAATCCAAAGGTGCGTGTCTTCGAAGTAAGTGTTGATACCGGCGTTTATGAACGTGGTCACATCCCCGGTGCTTTGAATATCAATTGGCATAGAGATTTGGTCGACAAGGAACGTCGTGACATCGCCAAGAAAGAGGACTTTGAAAAGCTTCTGCAAGCATCCGGTGTCGACAAGGACACAACGATCATCCTCTACGGCGACAACAACAATTGGTTTGCAGCCTGGGGTGCATGGATATTCGAAACCTACGGTCTTGGTCAGCAGGTAAAATTGCTCGATGGTGGTCGCAAACTCTGGGAAGCCAAGGGCCTGCCTATAGATACGGCAGCGAAGGAACAGACACCAACCACATTGGCACTGCCGGAGCGTGACACCGCAATTCGTGCGCGCTTTACAGACGTCGTAGCCGTGGCCGAAGGAAAGCACGACATCAAGCTCATCGATATCCGCTCGGCGGATGAGTATTCCGGGAAGATTTTCGCCCCCGAAGGTGTTAAAGAGTTGTCCGTACGTGCCGGTCATATTCCCGGCGCGGTCAACGTGCCTTGGGGCAGCATCGTCAATCAGGACGGCACCTTCAAAAGCGTTGATGAAATCAAAAAGATTTACGCAGACAAAGGTGTTGATGGCAGTGCGCCCATCATTACCTATTGCCGCATTGGTGAGCGTTCCAGCCACACATGGTTCGCGCTGAAAAAGATCCTCGGTTACGACGTCAAAAACTACGACGGCTCCTGGACGGAATATGGCAATGCCGTTGGCGTTCCCATCAGCAATCCATCCGGCACCGTCTGGACTGGCAAATAAACACATTTCGGCTTGAGCTTTTCATGGGCTTTTCAATATGACGAGCGGCGTGATCTCTGCGCCGCTCGTCAATGTGTAAATTCGATTGATCAGAGCGGTCCACGCGGACCTGATGCAGTAAAGTGGCTCTGAAAGCATAATGAGAGTGTTTATGAGCCCATCAATCGGCCGGGCGGCCATTTCTCTGTTGCTGATCGCTCTGGTCAGTTGGTGGTCCATTTCTCTCGCAACAGATGCCACTGGCCGAATACTCTCGCTGTCTCTTATTCTTGGCTTGCTTTTTGGCATCGTCCTTCAGCGCGGACGTTTCTGCTTTCTCTGCAATTTCAGAGACTTTATCGAGCACCGTAAAATAGATGGTGTTCTATCCATTCTGATCGCCCTCGGTTTTGGGATCGTTTTTTACACTGTGATCATCATGGCCTGGGTTCCTGTGCCACAGCCAGATCGTCTGCCACCCAATGCCCATATCAGTCCAGTCGGTTGGGTTATGGCGCTTGCGTCGACTGCCTTTGGTTTCGGTGCAGCCCTCTCCGGCTCTTGCCTGTCAGGACATCTCTACCGGATTGGCGAGGGTGCTTTCGGATCCATTATTGCCATCCTTGGCGCTGCCTTGGGTTTTCTGATCGGCTTCCTGACATGGAACAGTCTGTTCACATTGGCGGTGCATGATGACCCTCCTCTGTGGTTACCCCATATATTCGGGCATGGCGGCGCACTTATCGCCGGGCTTATCGGCGTGGTTGCACTCATCATCATCACCTTGTGGCTTGGCAAACGGCAACCACAGCCTCCTTCCGATGACAACAAAAACTACCTGTCATTAGCAGGACAGGCGGTCTTCTCACACCGATGGCCGCCGGTCCTGACCGGCATCCTCGTTGCCGCAATCGGCGCGTTCGCCTATCTCAGAATTGCGCCTATCGGCGTCACTGCAGAACTCGGCAGTCTGGTGCGCACAGCCGCCACACCCACCGGTTTCGCACCGCAAACCCTCGCTGGTCTCGATACGTTGCGAGGCTGTGTTGCGGCCGTTAAAATCACACTCCTGTCTCCCAATGGTGTGTTTGTCATCGGTCTAATCATCGGTGCTTTTGCAAGCGCAGTAAATGCCAGACAGTTCCAACCGTCCTGGCCGGATGGAAAGGGCTTGGCGCGTCGGCTCATTGGTGGGGTGCTGATGGGTTGGGGGGCAATGACCGGACTGGGTTGCACAATCGGCGTTCTGCTTTCCGGCATTCAGGCAGGCGCTGTCTCTGGCTGGGTTTTCCTTGTCTTTTGTTCGCTCGGCGCTGCCGTTGGCCTTTTGACCCTCAGACGCGGTTGGCTTTGATCCCCAGAAGTTATCATTCAGACCTATGTCTCGGTCTGAAGCTGCAGTCATCACTGAATATGCTGGCATGGCCACAAGTCACAACGATCTTTGTCGTCATTCTTGCCACCGTGGTTGTGTCTGAATGGATTTTTGCCGGGGTGAGAAAGGCAATCAGCTGATAACTCCGGCATCAGCTCTCGCGAAAACATAATAGTCTAAACTACCATCATCAGACGACATACCGCGACAACCGACGTTGTCGCGGATCTACGGAACTAAATCGCCGGCGGAACGGTTTTTGACGACGCGCACGGAGATGTCATGACAGCCGCCGGAGAAAACCAGCCCCGCATTCGCACGGTCTTTGCTGCCTTGATGGTGGTGATGCTGCTCGCTTCACTTGATCAGACGATCGTTTCAACCGCCTTGCCAACCATTGTCGGTGAACTCGGCGGTCTGGAACATCTGTCCTGGATCGTGACCTCCTACATGTTGGCGACAACGGTGGTGACACCGCTGTATGGCAAATTGGGTGATCTCTACGGTCGCAAGGTCGTGTTGCAGACGGCAATCGTGCTGTTTCTTCTCGGCTCGGCCCTTTGCGGCATGAGCACCTCGATGTTCGAGCTGATTGTCTACCGGGCTCTTCAGGGTTTTGGTGGTGGCGGCCTGATGGTCACGACCATGGCAGTCGTCGGAGATATCATTCCACCGAAGGAACGGGGGCGGTATCAGGGCCTTTTCGGCGCGGTGTTCGGATTGGCAACGGTGCTGGGACCGCTGATCGGCGGCTTTATGGTTGATCATCTCACATGGCGCTGGATCTTCTACATCAACCTGCCGCTCGGGCTGATTGCCGTGCTTGTCATTGGTGCGGTCCTGCCTCGCACAACAGTTGGATCGCGCCCGAGCATTGATTATGCCGGTGCGGTGCTGCTGGCCACATGCCTGACGTCACTCATATTGCTGACCAGCCTTGGTGGACAAACATTGGGCTGGACGTCTGCGGGGGCGCTTGGACTCGTTGCGGTGATGATCGTATCGTTCGTGTCATTTATTGCCATGGAGCGTCGGGCGACAGCACCGATCTTTCCGTTGCACCTGTTCTCCATCAGGATTTTCGCGGTTTGCGCAGCGGTCAGCCTGGTCGTCGGATTGGCGATGTTCGGCTCCGTCACCTATCTGCCGCTTTACATGCAGGTTGTGAAAGGTTTGTCGCCGCTATCGGCTGGCATGCACCTTACGCCGATGATGGCAGGGGTTCTGGTCAGTTCGATTGCCAGTGGCCAGATCATCAGTCGTACCGGGCGCTATCGACTGTTCCCTATTGTCGGGACTGCGGTCATGACAACAGGTCTCTGGCTTTTATCGACACTGTCTGTCGATACGCCCGTCTGGACTGCGGCGGGTTACGCGCTGGTGCTGGGTTTTGGTCTGGGCATGGTGATGCAGGTTCTCGTACTGGCCGCGCAAAATGCCGTCCGTTATGAGGATCTCGGCGTGGCAACCTCGGGTGTTACGCTTTTCCGCTCGATTGGCGGTTCTGTCGGTGTTTCGATCTTCGGGGCAATCTTTGTCGCCGCCCTAGCAGCCGGCATTGCCGGGCTCGGTGGAAACATACCAACAGGGCTGGATCCGGCAGCAATTGCTGCGCTTCCGCAGGAAACACGTAACCTTTACCACCATGCATTCACAGAAGCATTACATCCGATTTTTGTGACGGCGGCGGTCATTGCTGCTGTGGCGTTTCTTCTGACGCTTCTTCTTAAGGACATCCCACTTCGCGCATCACACCGATCCGAAGATATCGTGACAACGCTGGCCATGCCGCGCAACGCGCATTCAGTTGACGAGTTGGAGCGGATCGTAATCGCGCTGGAGCAGCAGGAAAACAGGGCTGCAGTGCTGAAGGATGTAGCCCTGACGGCCAATCTCGACATGCCCCCGCCTGTACTCTGGGTTCTACTAAAAACCGGAAAGGAGGGCGCAATTTCACCTGACGATCCCGCCATGGCTGCACCGCTGATTGATCTGACATTACTCCGGAAAATCGATGGCAGTGATGTTGAACTCACGCAGGCGGGACACATCATCTACGATCGAATAGTGGCCATTTATCAAGACCGCTTCGCAAAGCTCGTTGCCAACTGGGAACCTGAGCACCACGACGAGGCGAGGGCAATGCTCAATCGCCTGGCGACATCTATTCTGTCAGAACCACCGGTATGACGGCTTCTGTCGGCATGAGACCTGCAGATAGTTTCAATTGGCACGGCATTGTCGAAAGTTTTTAGATCAATTGAATAGAAAGTTTGTTTGCCAAGCTTATACAGGAAAATATACGATGCCATCAATCATGTGCCGGTGCGGTACAAGACTTCGTTACGGAGAAATACCAAATCCTATAGAGTGGTTGGCTATTTCAGATACCAACTACGATCAGTTCACAAACACCGTTGAAGCTGAACAGCTTTACTCAGAGTTCACGCATATACTCAAATGCCAAAACTGCGGTCGGCTTTGGATTTACTGCGACGGATTTGGCAACGAGCCGACTTGTTATTTGCCCGAGCGAATAGACCTGCCTTAGGTCAGATAGGGCTGTCTTACAAACCGACCGCTGACGATCTTCTGTGAATGAGCGGCTTCATGCGACCGTCAAAATTCCCGTCATAGATGGCGTGGCATGAGAAGCGGCGATGTCGAAAAAAGCAGAAAGGCTGCCTTGGCTCTTATTCCCTGAAACTCAGTGCTTAGAGCCGATTTCTGTACAACGTCAGCTCCCGGTCTATGAGCCAAGAATTGATAAACCAAAATTTGTAGATTGACACATATATGAAACCGGTTACATTTACCGATGTAAACGGTTTCATTGGAAAATCCGTTGCTTGGAGGAGCAAAATTTTCATGTCCATACACTTGAGGTTTGCTGCAACAAAAGTTTGCGCAGACTAACGTCCGCTTTTGACATTGTTGTCCCAACTTCTTCGATTTCGTCCTCGACGTAATGGAAGCTGGGGCAGACGTTTGTTCATTGATGCGGCAGTACGGTCCAGTCAGACCACGTCTTGGGTCGGGATCGACATCTAACCCGCAGTCTATCTGAAACAGACGACACCACACATTGGAGGCTGCTTTTTCACCTCCGGCTGCAGGGCCGGGGAGGGTGGCGCTTGCGTGTCGTTTATCGCTCAAACGAAAAGGGAGTTACGCGTTTGAAATCCTTGAAATCAACATTCACAGGTATGGCATTTGTCGCAGCAATGGCGGCAGTTATCGCAAATCCTGTTCTGGCTGACGACAACAAAACCCTGCCAATCGCAGCGCAGATGTACACATTGCGCGATGCAGGCACGCTTGAAGAGCAGTTTGCCATTCTCAACCGCGCCGGCGTCTCGGCAGTGGAAACCGTCGACATGCAGAAGGTCAGCGCAGAAGAATTGTCCGCGCTGCTTGAGAAACACAAGATCAAGGTGATCTCGTCACATGTGCCTATCGACAAGCTGCGCGGCAATCTGGACGACGTCATTGCCGAGCAGAAGGCCGTTGGCAACCCGGTTGTGACCGTGCCATTCCTCAAGCCGGAAGATCGCCCAGCGGATGCTGCTGCATGGACGGCATTTGGCAAGGAGCTTGGTGGTTACGCAGACAAGCTGGCTGCTGCCGGTTTGGCCATGTCCTATCACAATCATGACTTTGAAATGGTCAAGTTTGACGGCAAGACAGCACTTGAGCTTCTGCTCGACGCTGCCGGTCCCAAGCTTCAGAGCGAGCTTGATGTTGCCTGGGTAGCACGCAGCGGCACGGACCCGGCAGAGTTTCTCGGCACATTGAACGGGCGGGTATTTGCGATCCACGCGAAGGATAATGCACCTGCGGGCACAGCGGAAAATGAACGTGGTTTTGCCACCCTCGGCACCGGCGTTCTGGATTGGAAAACAATCTTGCCAGCGGCCAAAAAGGCCGGCGCGAAATGGTTCATCCTTGAACACGACATGCCGCTTGATGCCGAAGCCGTCCTGACCAAGGGCAACTCCTTCCTCAACGAACACCTGCCAACAATTCAGTAATGCAACAACCATTCCCCGGTGGTCACACTACCGGGGAATAGCAGGCGCATGTGATCAACATAATTTTTCCCGTCGATATCTCGGCAGGACCGATGAGTTGCGCCTTTTTTCCAAACAACAGTTAGAGGGATTATCATGGCGAACAATCATTACGACGCGATTGTTGTCGGTTCGGGGATCAGCGGAGGCTGGGCCGCAAAAGAACTCACACAAAAGGGTCTAAAAGTTCTTCTTCTTGAACGTGGCAGAAACATCGAACACATTACCGATTACCAGAATGCGGACAAGGAAGCCTGGGACTACCCTCACCGCAATCGTGCCACGCAGGAAATGAAGGCAAAGTATCCGGTTCTAAGCCGCGATTATCTGTTGGAAGAAGCCACACTCGGCATGTGGGCCGATGAACAGGAAACGCCTTATGTCGAAGAAAAACGTTTCGACTGGTTCCGCGGATATCATGTCGGTGGTCGCTCGCTCCTTTGGGGACGCCAGACCTATCGCTGGTCACAGACCGATTTCGAGGCCAACGCCAAGGAAGGCATCGCAGTCGACTGGCCTATTCGCTACCAGGATGTTGCACCATGGTATGACTACGTTGAACGGTTTGCAGGCATTTCCGGCAGCAAAGAAGGGCTCGATATCCTTCCTGATGGTGAATTCCTCCCACCAATCCCTTTGAACTGTGTCGAAGAAGATGTGGCACGTCGACTGAAGGACAGGTTCAAGGGCACGCGTCACCTGATCAATTCCCGCTGCGCCAACATCACGCAGGAACTCCCTGATCAGGATCGCACCCGCTGTCAGTTCAGAAACAAGTGTCGGTTGGGCTGTCCGTTCGGCGGCTATTTCAGCACGCAGTCATCGACCCTGCCTGCAGCCGTCGCGACCGGCAATCTTACCCTGCGGCCGTTCTCAATCGTCAAGGAAATCCTTTACGACAAGGACAAGAAGAAGGCCCGCGGTGTCGAGATCATCGATGCCGAAACCAACATGACCTACGAATATACCGCGGACATTATCTTCCTGAATGCCTCGACGTTGAATTCGACGTGGGTGCTGATGAACTCAGCCACCGACGTGTGGGAAGGGGGATTGGGAAGCAGTTCCGGCGAACTCGGCCACAATGTCATGGACCATCATTTCCGCATGGGTGCGACGGGTGAGGTCGAAGGATTTGACGAGTTCTATTTCAAGGGACGCCGCCCGGCAGGTTTCTACATTCCTCGCTTCCGCAACATCGGCGATGAAAAGCGTAAATATCTGCGTGGTTTTGGTTATCAGGGTTCGGCAAGCCGCTCCCGCTGGGAGCGCGAAATCGCCGAGATGAATATTGGAGCAGATTATAAAGACGCGTTGACTGAACCAGGCGGCTGGACAATCGGCATGACAGCCTTTGGCGAGATGCTGCCCTACCACGAAAATCGCGTGAAGCTTGACCAGAACAAAAAGGACAAATGGGGGCTGCCGGTCCTTTCGATGAATGTCGAGTTGAAACAAAACGAACTCGATATGCGTGAAGACATGGTGAATGACGCTGTTGAAATGTTTGAGGCCGTCGGCATCAAAAACGTCAAACCGACCCGAGGCAGCTATGCACCCGGTATGGGTATTCACGAAATGGGAACGGCGCGCATGGGCCGCGATCCAAAGTCTTCGGTTCTGAATGGCAACAACCAGGTGTGGGATGCTCCTAATGTGTTCGTGACAGATGGTGCCTGCATGACGTCTGCCGCCTGTGTAAATCCGTCTCTCACCTACATGGCGCTGACGGCACGTGCTGCCGATTTTGCGGTGTCAGAGCTCAAGAAGGGAAATCTGTAATGAACAGACGTGAACTGCTAAGACTTATCACGGTTGCGACAGGCATCTCTCTCGTCGGCGCCGATGTCGCCTTCAGTCTGGATAAAGCCGCTGCGGCAAAGCCCGACCAACTGTTTACTCCGGAGGACATCCGTTTCCTGGATGAGGTGGCTGAAACCATCATCCCTCGGACATCCACCCCCGGCGCGAAAGACGCCGAGGTCGGCGCCTTCATGGCTGTTTATGCTGCCGATTGTTATACGGAAGACCAAAAGAAGCTCTTCCATTCTTCAATTTCACAGATTGAAGGCAGCAGCCAGGAAAAACATAAAAAGCCATTTCTCAGCCTGACAGCTAAAGAGCGGGAGGATGTCATTCTGGCTTTGGACAAAAAGGCCAGGGCAGAACAGACCCCAACCAATCCACAGGCATTCACCCTCGTCAAGCAGCTGACATTGTTCGGCTTTTTCACATCGAAAATCGGTGCAACCGAAGTTCTTGTATATGACGAAATCCCGGGCGAATACGAAACCTGCGTCCCTTACAAAAAGGGTACGCCCGCTTGGGGCACAGCCTGAGTTTATGTCCGTTCGTCCCGCGCGCCCCGCGTGCGGGACTTTTGATTTGCAAGACAAGGATGAAAAAATGCGTATTTCAATATTGTTGGCAGCGGTCTTGATGGCTGCGAGCGCTATGCCGGCGCGATCCGAGGGCGATGCCGCCAAGGGTGAAACAGTATTCAAACGCTGTTCGGCCTGTCATGCCATCGGGGAGGGCGCCAAAAACAAAGTTGGTCCCCAACTCAATGCTATCATTGGCCGTACTGCTGGCAGCTTGCCGGAGTACAATTATTCCAACGCCATGAAAAAGGCGGGTGAAGAAGGCCAAATCTGGACCTCGGAAGAATTGAAGGCGTTTCTCAGCGCTCCCAAAAAGAAAATACCTGGTAACAAAATGTCTTCAGCCGGAGTGAGCAAACCGGCAGACCTCGACAATCTCATCGCTTACATTGAGAGCGCATCGAAGTCCTCGGCGGACTAATCACGCCAGGATTTGATAAAAACCGCCTGGGGACGCATGGAACAAAAAGTCGAAACGAAAGTTTTGACACAGCCAAACCTCGTTTTCCCCCCGGGGTGTGGCTCTCGATGCGATCTCGGCACGTCTTTCAACAGGACGTGCCACTTTTTTGCGCTCGACCTTAACTGAGCGGCAGCGGTGTAGGACGACGGAAACGTTGTTGCAGAAAACTTGCCGTCTTGTACCGCACTCCCGCAGGTCTTTCCGGATCCGCAAATTCTGATTCAGCGAACACCTCATCAGCAGCGGTGAGTTCACGGATAGGCACAGGAATCAGGCCGCGGCCTGCATGCTGATTGAGGGTCTCGACAGCTTTGATCAATGAGCCCGAGGCTTTGATCTCCTCAGACACCCTTTCAACCGCGCATCCGAGGTGTTCGGCAATAAGCGTGTCTCTTATTCTGGTGATTGTTGCACGCGTTGAGTAATCATTTGCTTCAATCGCGATGTCACATTCCGTATCAAAACCCATTGAACGATTGTTGAGATTGGCTGAACCAAGTTTCAGAATATTCTCATCGGCAATCATGATCTTTGCATGAACATAGATCGGTGAGCGATTTTCATTCACTGGGTACAGCACCCGGAAGCGGTCGAAAATATCGGCATCCGTAACAAGTTTCATCAACCGAACGCGAGCAGAATCCATCGTTTTTGCCTCGAGCCAACCTCCTGCGCCTTCAGGATTGATGACCAGCACCTCCGGCCCGTCTTGCTCTCCGAGACGCGCAGCAATCGCCTCTGCGATGCGCCTCGATGCAAAATACTGGCTTTCGATGTATAGAGATTTTCGCGCCGACGCGATCATTGCGAGTTTGACCGTCTCAACTTCGCTGATCTGCGGTCTGCTTTCGTACTGCGGTGCGGTTCTGGAAATGGCGATCTCGACACCAGACAAGTCGACATCGAGACCATCCGGCCAGATTTGATCTGCACCTTCGCTTTTCGAAAGCTTTTCACCTGTCGCATAATACCAACGAGTTCGAGCCAATTCACCCAGCGCTGCCGCCGCCGGGCCTGACACGCACGTCGTGGCGTCATGCCAAGGACCTTGCGCAAAGCCCATGGGTGATCGACGTCGAGGTTCATTATCGCGGTGGTCAGTTGTGTCCCAACGCCCAACAGTCATATCGATCCCGCCACAAAATGCGAGCTCATCGTCAATGACAAGAAGTTTCATGTGATGAGCCGACATTGCGGGATGCGCACCGTCGAGCTTCAGGTGGATTTGATTGGAAAACATCCATTTCAAAACGTAGAAGGGCGTCTCTCCTCGCGCCAGCGAATTGATCACGCCGAGGTCCCACTTCAGAATCCGTATTTCGAGATCGGAATTGCGCGCCGCCAGCCAATCCAGCAACGGCCCTACTTTCACAGGCGCTTCATCATCCTTGCCATCATGTGCAAGCTCGATCCGGGTATCGAAATCCCATCCGATCAACATGATGTTGCGTTTGGCTTTCAGCATCGCATTGCGCGCATGCCTGAAGAATTTGTCCGCATCGACGATCACCGAAGCGCGATCTGCCTTAATCAAGCGCCAACATGTTTCGCCAGCCACCAAAATCGACACTTTGCCACCTTTTCAAAATGCTAACACATAAACTGCTCGTCACGACCGGAATGACACTTCGACTTCAATCTCGATTAGGGACTTTCGGTGCTTGAATACCCCACGCGCGTACGACCGCGATGTGAACGGGAGAGGAGCAAAATCGTTCCCTCTTCCGATCAGTGGTCACATGCAAATATCAATATTACAGGACAACCCGTTGCATGCCTTACGACAAAGGAGAGAACGGCTGCTTACAAGCAGGTTAAAACTGGCAAAGTTGAGAAAACTTACAGACGCCTCAAATATCGCTACTTCCTTGTTTTTGAGGTTTTTTGAAGATGATCGGCTGCTGCTTTAGAGTCCAAACCTAAAATAATCGGAACAAAACGCCTCTGGCATGGTTTGGTTTTTGAGAGAAGGAGACCACAATGCAAAAAATCATTATTCCAGTTCTTGTTGCTCTGTCGCTGGCAGCATGTTCCTCAACGGAGCGCGGTGCAACCGTCGGCGCAGCAGGTGGCGCCATCATAGGTGGCGCAGCAACCGGCAATCTGCGCGGTGCGGCTGTCGGTGCTGCAGTAGGCGGTGTTTCGGGCGCATTGATCGGTAGCGTCGCGGACCAGCCAGGCCAGTGCTACTACCGTGACCGCAACGGAAATCGTTACATCGACCGTTGCTGATCATCTTTCAACACCGCCGCAATGGTATAGCCACCCGCAGATAAGCTTATGCGGGTGGCTATATCTATACCGGCGCATTGCACTATTGTGCGCAATGAGAAATCAAGGCCACAGTGCATCCCTTGGATTCAATATCAACAACGAGATTATCAGCTTGTCTCGCAACAGGACAATCACAACAGGGCAATCGCCACTCATGAGCCGGTTTGAAGATACTGAAATCGCCATTTCCCAGCGACTTAAAGCGTTGAAGGCAAAGCCTGACAAAACACTCAATCGGCCTGATATTGATGAGCCATTAAAGGCAGATGGGTTCACCGACGACGAAATTACGGCTGTCCTGAATGCGCTCGAACAAGATAAAGTCCTTGCCTTTTTACCGGGGAACAGGCTGTCGGTGCTCAAAGCAATTCCATAAACTGTCGAATTAAAAGGCCTAGCATTGACAGGTTTGGCTTGTCGAATGTCAATACAGCGCCCCGGGGGCACTACTTATGTGACATTTGAGGTCGATGGTTGCCGCTTCGGCTGCAGCCCTGCATAGAGGTACAGTTTCTCAGGGTTGACTTTGTGCTAAAATAGAACAAAATGAGAACATTCACGGAATGTTATTCTCGGGAGTTCTCCATGTCTCAACAACTCGCTTTTAATATTTATCCTGATGACATCACCGGGCCCGTCTCTGGCGAAGTCGATCTAGCTGCGGCCGTGCTGGCGGCCCATGACGGGGATGCGCTGTCTGCAATCAGAAACCTTATGGCAGATGCCGACTTCTTGCGCGATCAATTATATCGAGCCTCTAAGGTCATGAGCCATGGAATGGTTCGGGGGTGGAGGCCACGTTACGAGCGCCCGGCGTAAAGCATGAGATAAACTCTGCCAGTTGCCGCGATTGGGGACATTCCCTTTCAATTATTGGCATACTACCAGTCGATTGTCCTTTGACGTACCGAGACCGATTGAGATGATCCGAGCCTTGCAAATGTTTCCGGGCCATTCATACTCATCTCTAAAACATCGCGGTAAAGCGGATCCGTGGAGAGGAAACAGGTTGAACAGGAAGATTTTTCAGAACCGAACGGAATGGTATAATGTAAATGGCCAGATCCATAACGATAATGGGCCTGCCATCAGTTACAATAATGGCAAACAGGAATGGCTGGTAAACGGCCGACATCACCGTGTTGATGGTCCAGCCCTATCTTCACCAAATGGCTATTGTGAGTGGTGGCTTGATGGTAAACGCCATCGCAAGGACGGGCCTGCAATAGAGTGGCCTAACGGTGATCAACAGTGGTACTTGAATGGCGAGCTTCACCGCCTTGATGGACCAGCGATCATGATTCAAAGCACCAGATTTTATTATATCGCGGGCGAGGGCCGCCCCGAGGAAGAATTTCAGGCATGAGTTCGGGCTGATGAGTAAGCCACAGATGAAATTTATCCTCAGCTGATCTCGGATCGTCATAACGTTCTTGGCCAATAATCAGTGAGAAATGTGGAGCAGGGTTCAATCCACCCAAAGAATTGAAAGCAATAATAGGCTGCCGGCTGTGGATAAAGGACAATCGATGAGATTGTTCGTATTTTATTAAGTTTGTTCCCAAAGACTACCTCACGGGGGCGATCTTAATCTGAACACGCACGTTGTATGCGTGATCACAATGGAGCCGACCCATGTTTCTGCGTACCGTGCTTATCGTCGATGACGAGCCTCTGATTAGAATAATGCTCACTGAAGTCCTCGAAGATGAGGGCTATCAAGTAATCCAGGCCAAAAACGCTCTGGAAGCGATCGTCGCTCTTGAAGCGCGCCAAGTCGATGCTGTTATTACTGATGTAGAAATGCCCTGCGGCATCAATGGCGTCGATCTCGCCCGACATATAAGGTCCACCAAAGCCAGCATATCCGTTATCGTGACTTCGGGTGGTCGATCTATCGGCGCTGACGAGCTGCCAAACGGTGTGAAATTTATTCCAAAACCTTACGACGTCGGTTTTCTTATCGACACGCTGAGTGAGCTGCTTTCCCACTGGGGTGAAAATCAACCATCACGCGTGGTCGGTCGAGGAGCCTGAGGTTCGCAGCCTGCTCCTTAGCAGTATCCTGGCGCAAGAGTTTGCGACCATGAAGGACCGATTATCGGCGCTGAGGCGCCGTGGTCGACCCCTATACTTTCCGCTACAAGCTAGATTTCACCGGAGCCCATAACAGCCCACTAATCGGTCTATACAAGCCCATCGGAAATTTTGACCAGTTGCGCCACCGATGTCGCTTTCATCTTACGCATCATGTGCCCTCGGTGAAGTTTCACCGTAGGCTCGGCGAGCTCCAGCTCTGCCGCGATCTGCTTGTTCAGCTTACCGGCAATGACAAATGTCATGATCTGCCGCTCACGTTCCGTCAGCGTCATATATCTTGAATGGGTCACAGCTTTTGCTTTTCTTTCGTTGCGGCGCGCAGCATCGTTGGCGATCGCACGGTTTACCGCCTCCAAAAGATCCTGTTCTCGAACCGGCTTGCTGAGAACGTCTATAGCGCCAGCTTTCATGGCCCGCACTGCCATGGGCACATCAACATGGGCGCTAATCAGGACGATCGACCGCGGAAGGTTGCTCTTCGCCAACGCTTCCTGAAATTCCAGGCCGCTTTGCCCGGGAAGCCGGATGTCGAGCACGATACAACCGGCTTTTTCAGGATCATCTGCCGCCATGAACTCCGTGACAGAACCATGCGTTTCGGCAGCAAGCCCCACCGATTCGAACAGCCCTTTCAGCGCTTCGCGTACGTTTTGATCGTCATCAATGATGATGACGGTAGGTTGCCGGTTCTTCCGTTCATCGATCAACGGGTGTTTCCTTAAAATGAGAGAGCGTGAATGTTAACGTGCTTCCACACGGATCGTTAGCGGTTGCCCAGATACGTCCTCCATGCGCTTCCACTATTGAGCGGCAGATGGAAAGGCCCATCCCAATCCCATCAGATTTTGTCGTATAAAACGGCTCGAATATTCTATCGAGTTCGTCAGTAGGTATTCCATTGCCGAAATCGGAAACACTGACCTCAACGTCACCCATCTGGCCCACGTTACAACTGATTTTGATAACAGCTTCCGGACGTTGTGATGTCGCCTCAGCGGCATTCATGATCAAATTTACCAGGACCTGCTGAAGTTGAGTACGATCGCCGAGAACCTCGATAGGTTCAGCCTTCAGTTCTGCAATGACGCCCAAGCCACGCGACCGCAATTCGCCGTGTAAGAGATCCAAAACATCCCTTAGCGCGAGGCTGAAATCCGTGCGTTGTATTTGTGCTGGCGTCTTCTGCGCCATGGAGCGAATGCTTGTTACGATTTCACCGGCACGATGACCGTCATGAACGATCCGTCCGGCGGCCAATCGCGCTTGTTCAAGATCGGTATGTCCCTCCTGAAGCCATCTGAGACAGGTGCCTGCATTGGTTACAATTGCCATGAGCGGCTGATTGATCTCATGAGCAATCGAAACGGCAAGCTCTCCGATCGTCGTCACTCTGGTAACGTGTGCGAGTTGACTTTGACTCTGACGAAGCGAGTCCTCTGCACGTTTGCGGTCTTCAATGTCGACAACGATGCCATACCACCGAACGACGTTGCCGTGAGTATCCAGAAGTGGGCTTTGTCGCAGATTAAACCACCTGTACTGGCCATCGAATCTTCTGATCCGGGCGTCAACAGGCTTGGGTTTTTTCGTCGTGACAACCTCTTCCCAACTCTCACGCATCCGTTCGACATCATCGGGATGAAACATGCGGTAGAACCCGAATCCGACAATCTCTTCAAATGGCAGGCCCACAAAATCGATCAGATTCTGGTTCCAGTATTCAAGTCGGCCATCCGGCGTACAGGACCAGGCCATGGCAGGAATGGTGTTGATGATGAGGCTGAGCTTATGTTCACTTTCCCTAAGTGCCGCTTCGCTTGATCGAAGGGCATCTTCAGCGCATTGCAGGTTTTCAATGTCGATATTGACACCAAACCAGCGCACGACACCATTCGCATCTATCAGCTTTCGTCCCGCAAAATAAAACCAGCGATAGGTTCCATCTGCCCCACGAATGCGCCCTTTCAATCGGGTATGATCTGAATGTTCGAGGTCTCGTTTCCAGATTTCCACCATCTCTGGAATATCGTCGGGGTGATAGAGGTCCAGAAAGCCCCATTCGAGAATTTCGGCGGCTGGTAATCCGGCATAATCAAGCCAGTTCTGGTTCACGAAATCCGCACTTCCATCCGGGCGTGCGGACCAGACCAGGACTGGAAGCGAATTGATGATAAGCCTCAGGTTCTCTTCACTTGCAGCAAGCGCAGATTTGGTCTCTCTGAGAGAGTCTTCAGCCAGTTTCCGATCTTCAATATCGAGAACGACACCGTACCATTTGATGACATCTCCGCCAGAATCAAACCGGGGTTTTTGCCGAAGCGAACACCACCGATATTCGCCGTCGGCACGCCTCAACCTGCCTTCGACTTCCCTCCCTATTTTGGAGATCATGATAGCGCGCCACTCGGAAGCAAGCCGAGTTGTGTCATCGGGGTGGAATAGGAGGTAAAAATTTTCACCCGCAATGTCTGCAAGCGGCAAACCGACATATTCGAGAAAATGCTGATTGGCAAAATCGAGCATGCCGTCAGACGTCGTCGACCACGCCATTGCCGGGATAAGGTCGATGATCGCATCGGTATCCTTATGCTTGTCCAACTTGGTCCCCTACCATTTCGTTGAGCGTAAACGCCCCATGTCAGGTTACGCTGTTTCTCGCCACCGTGTTAGGCGAGATTGATAGACGATGGTCTATTTTCGCACTGCCTTGGTCTAGTTTGCTGTGACCTAGATCGCAATTGAGGGCGGGCCTGAACCGACCTATTCATAAAAAAGATGGTTGAACCTGGCGCCGAACAATGACGGCTTGGGCGAAAACCCGTTTGCCAATCGCAGCCAATATACCGGCACATTTGCCGACGCCACCACATCATCAATCGATATGAAGGAAGACGCCATGCCGCAACTTTCACGCCGTGCATTTGCCAGTGCCTTGCCTCTTGGCCTCGTTGGAGGAAGTCTCCTCAGCGGGGGATTGGTTAGTGCTTCATCTGTGCAAGCCGCGACGCAGGCAGTCGACAAAACTCCTGTTGCAATAACCCCATTCGCACAGATACGGATCGGTCGCTTCACTGTTACAGCGCTGACGGATGGATATGCCGACATGCCCTATGACTACTTCCCGGGACGATCAGCCCCGGAGGTCGAGAAGGCGGCAAGCGCACAATTTACCGCCAGGCCAAGTGGCGTACGTTTCCTGTTCAATCAATATCTCGTCGAAGATGGTGAGCGCCGCATCCTGATTGACGCCGGTGCGGCAGGCTCTATCGGCCAGACAGGAAAACTGCCACAAGCACTCGCCAACTATGGTCTTCGACCCGATCAGATCGACGCAATCATCGTGACGCATATGCACCAGGATCATATGGGCGGGTTGGTACTGGCAGGCAAGAACAACTACCCTGACGCCGAACTCTTTATAGATCGTCGCGACGTTACCCACTGGACCGACCCAGCCAAGAAAAACGGTGCTCCTGATTTTCTGCAGCCAAGTTTCAACATGGCAGAAGAAGTGGTGCGGCTATATCCGAAACTCCAGGCAATAGATGGAGAGCGCGAGATCACACCGGGCGTTTCGATTGTTGACCTGACCGGCCACACGCCGGGCCACATCGGCGTGCGGATCGAAGATGGCGGCAGGAGCCTGATCATGGTTTCAGACATGATTTTCCCGGTTGTACATCCCGCCGCTACCGATGTGTTCTTCCTGTTTGAGCAGGACCGTGTCGCAGCAAAAGCCATGCGCGATCGTTTCTTTCCGCTTGCGGCATCGGAGGGTGCGCTTATCGCCGCCACCCACATGCCTTTTCCCGGTCTCGGTCGCGTCGTGGCTGATCGTGGGGAGATGCGGTGGGAGGTAGCAGACTGGGCCTTGCAGGAGTAATCTTTGTTTTAGGGGCCTCGGAGGACACAAAGTTCCTAACAAGAGGCGTTGCCAAAAGACATATCCATGCACGCATCGTGTTAAATCGATGCGTGCATGGCCGAACAAGGAGATCAGGCATGCCATATCATTTCCTTGAGGTGGCCGTGACACCGAGTGTCAGGGCAGTTCAAGCTGACATGGGCGCGGATCAGATATGGCTGGGATCTCATGACCGTCCTTCAGATACCCTGACAGACGCCGAAATCGCTTTCATCACGACACGCGACAGCTTCTATATGGCATCCGTCTCCGAAACGGGCTGGCCGTACGTTCAGCATCGAGGAGGCAAAGCCGGTTTCCTAAAGGTCGTCGACCAGCAGACCATGGCCTTCGCAGACTATCGCGGAAATCGCCAGTACATCAGTGCCGGCAATTTTGCAGCCAATGATCGCACCTGCCTGTTTCTAATGGACTATGTCCGGAGAGCCCGGCTCAAAATCTATGCCTATGTGGAACAAGTGGAGCTGGATGCGGACCAGCAGCTCGCAAAGTTTGTTTCCGATTCGGATTACAGGGGCAGGGCAGAGCGTATCTTCAAGCTGCGACTTGAGGCCTTTGATTGGAACTGCCCGCAGCACATCACCCCGCGCTACACCGAGCACGAGGTCGGACAAGCAATCGCTCCACTTCGCGACCGACTGCAGCAACTGGAAGCGGAGAACGCCGCCTTGCGGGCACGTCTGGAGGACCTTTGAGATGAGCGACGCTGAACGACCACCTAATCCTCCGTTTACATCAGAAAGTGCGGCCCAGAAAGTCAGGTTGGCTGAAGACGGTTGGAACAGCAGAGACCCTGTCAGGGTCTCACTGGCTTATACCGTTGACTGCCGGTGGCGGAACCGTGCCGAGTTTGTGACTGGCCGGGATGCAATACAGACGTTTTTAGCGACGAAGTGGCGGAGAGAGCTTGATTATAGATTGATCAAGGAACTCTGGGCTTTCGACAATAATCGGATCGCAGTTAGATTTGCTTACGAGTGGCATGACGACAGTGGCAACTGGTTCCGATCATTCGGCAACGAGAACTGGGAGTTCGATGATCGTGGCTTGATGCGAAAACGCTACGCCAGCATCAATGACCTGCCGATCAGCATCCAGAACCGCAGCTTTCACTGGCCACTCGGCCGAAGACCCGATGACCATCCCAGTCTCAGTGAACTTGGCTTTTAATCGAAGTACCCTGCTAACGCTCATATGACCCCAATCGTTACGGCTTAAGGAGCCTGTCTTGAATTTTCAGTCTTCAAAAAGCTTTGTCCCAACGGCTGAAGAGGCTATCGAGGCCGCGGCCTTCTTGAGCCTGCACAAGCTCTCACCGAACAGTTTCCGTGCCAGGGAAGTTTTTGACTGCATCACCATCAACGGCGGATGCGCAATCTCTCTGCCAAATGCCCCTGCAATAGGTCTCAATCGTATTCTCGGCTTGGGTACGGTCAATGATCTGGATAAGGCATATGACTGGATGCAGGGCAGGGCCGGCAACAGGTATCTGCAATTGAACCTTGAAGCCGTTGCGGATGATGTGAGAAGCTGGGTGAGCACAAAGGGACTTCATGAACATGGTCCCGGCTGGTCGAAGCTTACCCTAGACGCGTCATTACACAGCATCGATATGCCAGTTCGTGTCAGCACCCGAACGGTGCGCGCCGCCGAAGCTCCGCAGTTCGGATCAATGATGTGTAGCGGGTTCAGCTTTCCACCGACTTTGTCGGCCTTTTGGTCGGCCATCGTCGGGAAAGAAGGATGGTTGTGTTTTTTTGCCCTGGACGGTGAAACGCCTGTCGGCACCGGCGCCATCTATGTGTCAGGTTCATATGCATGGTTGGGCGGAGGTACGACAGTGCCTGAGTTTCGAAATCGCGGCGCTCAAAAGGCGCTCATCGCCGCTCGCATTAACGAGGGCATCGCGAATGGCGTGTCTACATTCGTGGTTGAAACAGAGGCGCCATCAATAGGCAGACCCAACATTTCCTACGAAAACCTGAGAAAAATTGGATTTCGGCGCGCATACGACCGTAAGAATTTCAAGCTGTAGTTCCGGGCTGACCGTCCTGATAGAACACATCAGTCTTGAAGCACAACGACAAAGACACATTCAGGCCACGATAGAAGACGGTGTGAGTCTATTGCCAGCTGTTGCTTGTGCGTAAAGCCCAATTTGCCTGACTAAGGCGTGGTGAACCATTTGCCGCTGCGCTTCCCGCAACTGGCCGGTTCTGCGCATCCGGGCGTGCTGCAGGCAATGGAACGCGTGCTCCGCTCTGAAGGCTGACCTGACGAAGACCACCAGAATTATAGGAGGAATTCTGCGGAACTGCGTGATCGGTCGCAAAAGTCTCTTCGATGCCTGAACGTATAATTTCTTCGGTAATGACCGGCGCCGCCGATGGATTCGGTGATGCAGAAGCGACCTGCACAGCATCAGCGGACGCAGTGTTTTCCAATGGTGTAACAGCCTGTGTCTGGGTCGGTGTCGCCGATGCGCTGGCCACGTCCGTCCCTGTCGCGGCTGCAACTGACGCTTCTGCAATGATCGATGAAGATAGGGCAGGATTCTGCTCTGGATCATTGGACGAGTAAGCGAGTATGTAGCTGTTGGCAGGCTTGGGCGCTACGGTTTGCAGATTGCCGTCTTCGTCGCGTTTTTCGTAGAATACATTACCGCCGGCTGCGGCAACGTAATGCATGTTGTTGTAGGGGAAAGTGTACCCCTCGGTATGGAAGAACATGGCGTTCTTCACGTCAGGATGGCGGGCGCCCTTCAGAACAGCATCTGCAGCAATGTTGAGGCTGGGTGCGGTCGACTCATCCATTTTGCGTGTCATGACACCAGGTGCAAACTGATTCTTCTGGCTGACAACGCCACAAATGCTTTCAGGATAGATGCCGGAAGTGAGCCGGTTCATGATGACGCTACCGACAGCAAGGAACCCGTTTTCGCTTGATCGTTTTGACTCGAAGTACATCGCGCGCTTCAAACACTCACGATCTTTGTTCGTATAGCTGTAAACCGTCTTTTGAGGCTCAACTGGCAGCTTGGTCGACTGGTGACTGGTGTCCACAGAAACGGTCTGTGCGCTCGTGCATGCAGAAAGCAGCATTGCTGTCGAAAGGCATAAAGCTGCCCTGCTAACAGCCGTCTGTAACTTTATCATCGTGCCGCCCAAAAATTTCAGAATATACACGTGGTAGGAATAACATACCTAAAAGCTAAAACTTTATCAATGCCCTACCAGAAACTCAAAAATATCTGAAATTCCATTCCCTTAAGAGGCTTGCCCTACATATTAAGATCGAACCGCGTCATCATGCTCCAGCTATTTGATGAGTCTATAGATGAGCGGAACTACACTGTCGTAACCCCACTATTGCTGCCCAAACGTGGTCTAGCGTTTTGGAGAGGTATGACACGCCTGAAGATGCAAAACCACGAATTACGCTGGCCTTTTACCTCACATGGTAGGCTGCCTTGCTTGCGGGGTAGGCGTGTGGCTGGCCATCCTGCAAGATGAAGCCCTTGCGCGACATGCAACGGCGTATTTCGGCAGAACCGTAGTCTCCACCGTAAAAACCAACCCTTTGATGTCTGTAATATCCCTCATAGCTGCAGTGGTCGAGAGCGGCGCGATAGGCGGCCTCAAGCACCGGATCACCCGCCACGGGAACCGCGCCGTAGAGATGCCAGTTGTTGTGCGCCTGCGCCGCTGCTGCCGAAAAGCCAACACCCAATACCACGCTCAAAACAAGCTTCAGTTTCATCTGATGTCTCCAAAGGAATTATCGCCAAGCAGAACGGCAATTTCGACTTATTTGTTCCACCGTTTGTAGCGCTCCAGCATTCTTTGCGCAGGAGCACCAACCAATGCCTTGTTATCAAAACAGGTCGATGACAGCTGTTTGCGGTTTTATTTGCCTCAAATAGCGCCAAAACCTACAATCATATGCGGTGAATGCAGCTGGGAGCTGCGTGGCTTTTTGCCATAGTTACAGTCGGGAGTTTTCATGATCACCACCAAACGCGTTCTTCCAGCCCTTTTTTTCGCACTTGTTTCAACCACAGCCTTTGCTGCCGTCAATGGACCCGTTAAGTCAGTGACGCTGTCGTCCGGGGGGCTTGCGGAAATTGTCCGGTCCGCTGAGGTGAGGCAGGATTCTGAAATCACCATAGAAGTACCGCTCGACCAGATCGATGATGTTCTCAAAAGCCTCGTGGTTCGGGACAAGGAGGGCAGGGTCAAGAACCTGTCGCTGGCTGGCCCAAACCCGCTGGAAGAGACATTCCGCACATTGCCGTTCAAGGCATCCGATCTCTCCTCCATGCCGAAGCTACTGGATGCCATCAAGGGAACGCGGGTGAAGGCGGGCGACAAACAGGGCGTTGTTCTTGGTGTCACGGCTAGTGAAAATGAAAAGACGGCAAAGAGCTGGCAACTATCACTGATGACCGATGACGGCGAAATCGCCATGGCGGCGATACCCGGCACCAAGGTTGAAATTCTCGATGCTGCCGTCAAAGACAAACTCAAGACCGCAATGGATGTGATTGCCAAGGGCAACACGGATGGCGCGCGAACCGTGACCCTGAAACTGGGTGGCGCAGCCCAAAGGGAGGTTGATATCTCCTATGTCGTGCCAGCGCCCATCTGGAAGACATCTTATCGCCTTGTCACCAGCAAGGAAGGTGAGGTGCGCCTACAGGCGTGGGCGGTTTTTGAAAATGCCTCTGGAGAGGACTGGAACAGTGTTGGCGTCACGCTGTCGTCCGGCAAGCCGGTCACTCTCAAACAGGCGCTCCATCGGCACTTCATGCGTGAGCGCATAGAGGTGCCGGTTGATACTGCCGCAGCTAGCCTGCCAGCGGGTTCGATGGCAAAACCCATGGTGGCGCGAAACAGCATGGGCGGTGCAGATTTTCTGGCATCCGCCCCCATGGCAGAGGCAATGGCTGCTGAAGCGCCGGCACCGTTTGCCATGGCAAGCGGCCAAGAGGCCAGTGCTGCCGAGCAGGATGTAACATCAACTTTCGCGCTGCAAGGCAGCTATGACATCAAGAATGGCGACACGATCTCTGTGCCGATCCTTGATCAGGGCGTGAAGGCAGAAATGGTTTCGCTTTACCGGGCCGGCATGGCCGGTGAACATCCGGTGGCTGCGGCACTGATTGAAAACAATGCCGGCATCAGCCTGCCGCCCGGCATCATGACGGTTTATGACGACAGTGTCGGTTATGTTGGGGACGCCCAAATCAATGGCCTCCCACGCGACCAGAAGCAATCGGTCAGCTTTGCCGTGGACCAGAAGGTCAATATCGGTACTACGGTGAAAACAAGCCAGAACATTGTCAGCCTGAAAGTTGTCGATGGCATGATCCACACCAAGTCCTCGACTGTTGAGGTAGCGACCTACGACATAACAGGCGCGCAAGACGGTGAGCGCATAGTCGTGGTCGAGGTTCCAAAACGCAGCGGCTGGACGTTTAGCGCTGAGGGACAGGACGAAGCGACAGCCAGTGACTACCGCATCAAAACCAGCCTGAAGGCCGGGGAAAAAAAGACGGTCGAAACCCGCTATGAGTTGGTCAATGACGAGACAGTCTCACTGATTGATGCTGACGCCTTTACGCTGGTTGCTTGGCAGGAGGCTGCCGCAGATGACGAGACAAAGGCCAAACTGATCGAACTTGCCGATGCTCGCCGCAGCCAGAATGACGCGCAATTGAAGCTGCAGGTGCTTGATGAGGATTATAGCCGCACGTCAGACGAACAGGCGAGGGTGCGTGAGAATCTGCAGGCCGTCGGCGATGGCGATACGAAAAACCGCTTCGACAAGCAGCTCAACGTGCTGGAGGACAAATTGACTGCCATCGAGGGTCAACGGATCGAACAACGCAAGGTGCTGGAAGATTTCACCGCGAAAGTTGGTGACATTATCAGGACGTTCTGAAGCGATTTACCGCAAAGTGAGTGGATGCGGCGCAAGCGCTTCATATGCATGCCTGACTAACTGGACCAGAGAGCAAGTGAGTGCCGACAGGGCGTTCGGCACAACTTGGCTCTTTAAAACCTCAGGCTCCGCGCCTGTCGACGCCAGTTGAACTGGAGCCCGCCAAAACATGGCTGGCTTCCCGACGTTGCAAGACATGGTGACTTTCGGCCAGTATCTCGCGATATCTCTGAATCTTGGTCGTTTTCATTCTGATTAGATCATCCTTCGATACGGAGGACTGATGCATCGGTAACACCGCTTCGTTCTCCAAAAGGTCCAGTAACAGGTTTCGCATCACAGCGTTTTCCTCACGGATTTTTGCAAGTTCAATAGCTTTGCCACTCGAGGCAAATTTGCTTGCGATGACCTTCTCGATATCCTTTTCGGCAACGAGGGTCTTGGCGGCGTAATAACGACAGACAAAGAATGTTGTGACCAGTGCGCAAATCGCAACGATAACGTAGAACATTTCGACCTCCAGGTTATCCTGAATGTCGATATTCACGAGGCAATTTTCAATACACGGCTGACGGCCTAATATCGATCAGCGATCTCCGAGAGGCTGCGCAGCTTGGTGATGACCGCCGTAAGCTCTCTTGATCGCGATCTGGCGGAGAAGACAAGACGGTCGTGCGACATCACCGAATAAGGCGGGTTTTAAGCTCGTTTCTCGTTAGTCTTCCTTGGGCTTCGGACGTTTAGTGTGAGTGCCATTCTTACTGATTGGAGCATGACAGGTTCCGTCTCTCCGATACTAGCAAGCCGCCTTACAAACTTAAGAAGAACAAAATGCATGCATGAACGAAACAGCACACCTCAAGACTGAAAACATCTGGCTGGATTCAAGCCACCGTTACGGATTGATCAGCCGGGCGCTGCATTGGATCATGGCGTACCTGCTGTTCTTTATTGCATGTCGCACTTGGAAATAGAATTTACCCCGGCTATATGCATTGTCAAAGCTGGATAGGGCTGCGACAGGGCCAGCCCGTTAGAGATGCGACACTGGCTCTGACGGTCAGCCCCCGACCGGACCGGCTGGGCGGGGTTGCAAGGGTAGGGAGGGGGCGGGTGATGAACTCGCTCTTCGGCTTTAGCTTCCTCAGTAGCAATTATCTCGTTGCCGGATGATAATCGTTTTGCACCTGCATCGGGCGGGTAGGGATCAAAGCGGCATGATGCTTCCGGAAATCAAGTTGCACGGTGACGTCGATGTCGCCGCGCTGTCACCACTTCTTCGCGGCATGCTGTTATCCGTCGCCTATGCTGACGGCGAAGGTGGCATAGGATTGACGGCGACCGGCGCGATGAACCGCAAGTTCGTGCATTGGGCCGCCGTGCACTTCCTCTGGCCCGACTTCACGGCCGTAGACCTCTACAGCATGAACAAAGTGCTGAACGAAAGCGACATGCCGCCGCTCTGGGTCGTGCGCGACATGACTCGTCATCTAAAACTCCTTCGCCGGAAAAAGAATGTGCTGCTGCCAACCAAACGCGGCCGGGAGTTCCTGATGAACCCGCAAGCCTTCTTCGATCTCGTCGCCACGGATTATCTCTATTCCTATGTCCATGACACCGAAAGGGAGGAGGAGGTCCAAGCTCGGTTACGTTGGTGGCGCATGCTCCTCAATCTTCTCAACATCAAGGCGAGAGAGGGCTGCACGCCATTGCAGATTGTAAAAATCCTCAAGCCAGACTTCGCCCCCCTGTCTGAGACCGAAATGACCCTGGAAGCCTGGGAGCTGAAATCCGATCTTCAGTATGGTGTCTTTCGACGCTTGTGCTGGCTGGGCCTGCTCTACGAGGCACGAGAGGGGCTCACGCTCCTCCAGGACGGATCCTTCCACAAGACGCCACTTTGGCCAGCGTGCCTGCAACTGGAGTCAGATACGCAGAGCGACATCGGCGTGCATTGAGATCGTTATTCTGCCGCCGGCTGCCTCATCAACGCTTTCTCTCGCCGTGCAATCACCGCCGGATCGTTCATGTAATCTGTCCTCGGCTTACGGCCACGCTTCTGATAGCCGTTACCCGTGCTGCCGTCCCGAATACCGAACATATGATCTTTCTGCCCGGTGCGCCGTGGTCCGCCCTTGCTGCGCTGCTGTTCTCTGCCGGTCTGCATCTCGGCAACAAGCGAAAGCATGTCATCCAGTCGCTTGTTGTCGACGACTTCAGCGCGATGCACCGAGCGCAACGTATCGAAGGTTCGATAGGGCAGGGCAAAGCTCTCATGCATGATCTCTAGCCGTCCGTCCGGATAGTCGCAGACGATCACCTTCTTACCCGCCAAAGGCGTGGAAATCTCGGTCGGATCGAGGATGAACAGCACCTTGTCATAGCGCAGCGTCAAAGCCTGCGACAGCGTGCGAACTTCCTTGCGACACATGGCGGCATCGAGGTTCTCGTGATCGGCCAATGGCCTGTGCATGTCCTTCGGATTGCGCGGCTCCTTGCCGAAACGCGCGTTGAAATCTAAAATGAACTCAGGCGCATAGGCGTTGGCTTCCTCGATCGTGTCGATGCCGCGAAGCCGCATCTCCTTGACCAGCCGGTCCTGCAGCGTCTGGTTGGCACGTTCTACGCGGCCCTTGGCCTGCGGGGTATTGGCGCAGATGATGTCAATGTTCAGCTCATAAAGCGCCCGGCCGAACTGCGTCAGGCCGCTCGTCCGGTCTTTCTTCGACGGGTGGAGTGAGCGAAAAACGCCGTGCTTGTCGCTGTAAAACGCCAGCGGTTTGCCCCATTGCTGCAAATAGGCCTTCGTCGCATGCAGATAGTCGAATGTATTCTCCGATCCGGCGAAGCGTAGATGCAGCAGCTTGCCAGTCGCGTCATCGATATAGACGAGCAGGGCGCATTTGGGGCCACGGTTCTCGAACCACCAGTGATGTGAGCCATCGATCTGCACCAGTTCGCCAAAGCAGTCACGTCGGCCGCGTGGCTGGAAAACCCGCTTCTTGCGTTCTCTGCGTGAGACCCAGATACCAGCCTCAGTCATCCATTGTCGCAGCGTCTCCTTGGCGACAGAGATATGGTGCAGCTCAATCAGCTTCTCACGCGCCAGTGTCGGACCAAAATCCAGATAGCGATCCCGGATCAGATCCAGCGCCGCATTGCGAAACTCTTCGCTATGGCGGCGGTTGCTCGGCCGCGATCGTTTCTTGGAAACAAGGCCGGCCGGACCATCCCGGTCATAGGCCTGCAGCAGCCGATGAACCTGACTTCGACTAAGACCGAGCTGTTCGGCTGCTTGGACAACGCTCAGGCGTCCATCATGGATCTTCTGGATAAGTTCGAGGCGATGCAATTCTTTCTGCGACATGGTGATCATAAAGGACATGACGACTCCGAACGCTCATGGTCTCAACCAGGCTGAAGATCGTCATCCTTGCTCCCAACGTTGGCTTTGACCAGTGCGACGAGAGGCGAGACTGTCGCATCTCTAACTGGCCCAACTGTCGCATTACTAAATAGCCCTTACATGCATAAATCGCATAACCTTGATTATGGAACTTTATTTGTCAGTTGTTTCTGTCTCTTCATGTAAAAACGGAACCAAGTATGGCCCAAACCGGGCTTTCGTGGCCCAAAACTGAACGTAGCGTGGCCCAGCCACTCATTGCGGTCGAAAAAACGATCTTTTTAGTAGTATGCTACCGTCCACAAGGCTCGGCATCGTGATGTACACTTCGCCCGTCGCAATCACCAGGCTCGTAGTTAATCGTCACTCCATAACCCTAAACATTCTGTCAGATTATCAAAACCGCGTCGCCTCTGATGCGGGTTCATTCGTACGGTTCGTACGGCTACATTTTTGACGATCAGCTTGAACGCTTGGTCGTTGCTGAGGTTATGAACGAGGATCACAAAATGAAGTTTGACGCTATGACCAAGTATGGCAGAAAAGCTGTTCCTTGTTTTCAAGGTCCAAAAAGCTTCGTGTTTATGCAAACATACGGGTTCGAACTCTCAAGAAGCGTCTAGTGTATCAATGCCCACCTTCGGGTGGACCTTTATCCACCCGAAAATCGAAGTTTATTCGTTTATGTATTGCTTTGGTATTAAATAAATGGATTTTTAGCCCCACTCTTTGCGTACAAAAGCGTCAATATCCTTGCCTCGGGCTAGAATATCTTCCTCCGTCCAAGCTGATTTCGCCACGATATTTTTTCCGACAAGCGTTGTAATAGTCAAACCACTGATGAGATAGCGTTCAGCTTTTTCAACTGGAGGCTTGTCTTTCAATGAGGAATTGACTCCTGGTGGCAGCATAGTGAGATTGCCAAGGTGGTGTATGTACGAAGCACCACTACTCTGAGGCTCAATGTGCTCGATTGACTTCGACGGTTCTTCAGCCCAGATTTTATTCCACTGCGACTTGTTTAACTTCTGTCCATTGGCTTCTGCGAGATGCTCTTCATAACGGAACAATATGTAACGGAGAGGTTCCGCCCAACCTTCGTAGGAATTATTCCAGTAACTAGGTTGATTAAGCTTCTCAGCAAGGCTGTAATCGCTCCCTAGTTTAAAAAGTCGCTTTTCAATTTCGTCAGCATCAAGATTGGCCGAAAATATCGCGTATCCAAGGCGAATATATTCTCCGACCTTGTGGCGCGTGTCAGCTTCAGCTAACACGAAAATTCTAAATGTCACCCTTTCCCATGCTCCCAGAAGCCTTTCACGAGTTGTAGAGTCAAAGCGGCGGAGCAATATCGCAGTAGCAACGAACCGTGCGTGGGCTATTTTCGTGACGGTCCTGAGGCGGACGTTTTCGTCAAGCTCTTTGATTGCTCCCACGACTAACTTGAGCCGTTCCCCAGACTCCATTATCGTATTCAGTTTAGTGCCAGCTAGTTGTGTTAAGATTACCGCTGCATCCTCTTGCGATGAAACACGATTTGGTTGCGTCTTTTGCGCCCACGTTCCTGCAAACTTCAACGCGTCGTCGCCCAGCTTGCTATCCAGACCAAGCGTGCGGTAAATATCACCCCATACTCTTTGCATCTCCTTGACGGCTTCAGAGCGTGATCCTTCTTCAATATGCTCGAAAAGAAGCGCCATTAACTGGCTTTTTAGTTTGTCTATCCATTTCACTTCAAGTCCGCGACTGTTGAGGACTTCAAATACACGGTAAACAGTCGCTTCGTCTGCAAGCTCGTGGTATACGAATGAGAGTTGGTTTCGAATTATGCTAACTAATTCGATAAGATCACATTGAACCTTCCAGTCCTCAACAAACTTTTCACACTCGATTGCCGCGTCTAGAACGTTCCGGTCCGCTGCAGTCCGTGACTCATTTTCCGCAATATCACCTGTCAAAATGTATCGCGTAAAGACACTGCTGCTGTCGTGGTTTGTCTGAAGGAGCAAAAGGGTTCGATCATCATCTTTGACCAGTAGCTCAGAGATGTCACGATGTGCCTTGCTACCAGGAACAAGACTTTTCTCAATTGCCTTGAGAAGAATTACAAGAGTTGTGATCCGTTGTTGGCCATCGACAATCTCGACGGCCGTGTACTTTTCCGCACCGATGACTCGTGCGTCGCGTGCTAAAGCAACCACTGTCGCCATAAAGTGTTCGCGTCCGGACCGATGTATGTCCAGAATATCCCCGAATAGATCAGCTCGCTGACGGCTACCCCAAGCATACGCTCGTTGATATTCAGGTATCCTGAATAAGCGACCAGAAAATAGCGTTGCAGATGTTAGATGCATCGGACTGAGTTGCACGAAGTCTCTCCAAATTTAAAAGAACGTTGCTAGTGGCTGCCGATGTAACCCAAATGGATTTCAAATTAGTTGCAAATTGTTTTTATAGGGCTCTCTCAGGTTGTTATTCACCTCTTGTCCCTGCCCTCGTTGACGACTTTGTCGGCTGTCCCGTTGAGCGACTCCTGATGATGGCTGCTGTATCTTGGTTGCCAAGGATACGCGACGAACCGGGGTAATCGTTCGTGGCACTAAGGACTAGGTCCATGGATTGTCGGCTGTCAGGTCCCCGGTCGATGATGTCACCAAGGAAAATGAAGGTCTGCTTGGTGCTGACTGTAGCAGCGTCCTTCTTAATCGGTTAGATGAGCTTTTCACGCAGATCGGCGTGACCGTGAACATCGCCGACGGCATATCGGAGTGACCGCTAACCGTCAATTTGTCGATCAAGACGTGGACGTGTTTCGACGTAGCAATTACCTTTGAAGCGCCACCTACCCTTCAAGGAAATGCTCGTTAGTTAGTCGGTCCAAATCGACGGCCGAGTTCTTTTAGGTCATTTTAAATTCAGCTCTTTCCTTGCTGCCTGAAGATCAATCTTCGCATTGTAACCGTGCTTTTCCATTAGATGCAGGAGATGAGAACCAGAGAATAGGCTGATTGGCTTTCCCGCCGCAAATTGATGAGCGTCCGGACCGTAATCGGCCGTGGAGATCAGTATTCCTCTCGACGCCCCCTCATGTTGAACCGTGCCAAAGAGATCGCGAACTGCGGAAACCCCAACCGTGCGCGTGTAACGTTTAGCCTGAATAACGATTTTGCCGCCTGTGATTGGGTCTGGGTCGAACGCCACCGCATCAACTCCACCATCGCTACTGGCTTGGGTGATTTTTACATCCCCTCCTCGCGAGGCGAATTCTTTTTCGAAGAGTTCACGAATGAGATGTTCGAAGTCGCTCCAGTCCATCGACGCGAGATTCGTCGCAGTATCGATGGCCGAAATTACTTCCCTGGCATCAACAAATCTTTTGTCCTGCTTGTTCATCTCCATTACCGGGGCGATAGGAGCAAGTGCGGCAAGTGAGGACGCCGAGACACCCTTCAACGATTTGAAACACGATTTGGGATCGACGCGCGATAGATCGATTTCTAGGAATTCAGTCTTTCTTGCGAGCAAGGACATGATGCAACTACGTGTGTTTTTGCCGTTCGCCGGGTTGATTGCAGTCGAGAAACCATTGAACAAAACGGCATCGAGATTTCCGGATTCGTCAGCCTCAAACAGCTCGTGCAAGGTTCGAAGGACAATCTGGTAGCACGCCAAGTCGAAATTGCTCCTTTGCTCCTTATCAGAAATGTACGTTTCCTTCACCTCGCCCGTCGAAGCGGTGAAACGAACACTTTTCAGCGTCGGCATGACATTTGGTGATGGCAAATCATACTCTACCAAAAGAAGCTTAGGATTAGCTTGATAGTCGATCTCGTAAGACTTTTCGAAAAGCCCCTCGTAATCTGAAGCATCGAGCACTAAACTGGCATGCTCGATCACGGAGCGAACGTCGCCAGTTTTAACGCTCAGTGCGAGTTCGTCGATGCTAGAATTTTGCGCAAGCTGTTCGGCAAGGAACGCAGCTTTCGCAGTTTCATATTCCAGCTTAAAATTAGACTTCCGATTGTTCCACTGCGTTAAAGCTTCCTGATGACGTCGCAGATTATCACCTTGAATCTTCTCCCACTCATGTACTTTAAGCTCGTAATGACGTCTGGCATCTTCCAGTTTGGCCGCTCTCTTCCCGAAAAGCCCCTCCCAGAAGCCAATCACTGGTTCCATGTATATTGGTTTAGCTGTTGTAACTTGTTTAGGAGCAAGCTCGGGAAAGTTCGCATTTCCGTGATAAGGCAACTTATCCTTAAGGGTTTCCCAATCTACCCGGTCGTCGACCGTAAGCGTTTTAACGAGGATTTTGCGAAGCGATTCGAGCTTTGAGACGGCTTCAATAGTAAGGGCGTCGCAGGCCTCTTTGCTGGCTGCAAGCCTCGATTTGTGAAAATGATCATCCGCCATTTTGTCCCAGCGGATTAGCAACTCCTGTACTTTAATTTCCAGAAGGTAAATCTCTGGTGCACTAACCTGCTTATGAAGACCAAGATCATTTTGCCAGAAGTCGATCATATAGCGGAGTATTCTGGTATTTGCGGCGTTCCACTTCGCTTCGATCTCTCCCGACTTTATCGACGAAAGGTAGCGAGAGCTGAACTTTATCTTGGCCATAAACATTACACCTTTACAATCCAACCGCTAAAACAACTGTTTCAGCAACTGGATTCCCCGACTCAATTAGGTGGATATCCCAGTTACTTATCTCGCGTACTTTGGCTGATACCAACATCCGCGTCGAGTAGCGTAGGTTGAAAAATAGATCGCGCTATTCGAGTAGCATGATAATCAGCTTAGGATCGGCACTTGGCTTTGTGGCACAGAATTGCGTCGTGAGGGCTTGCGTTAAATTGCCCTAGCAATTGGAATGAGCGTCTGCGCACGAGCGCGTTCTAACGCACATAAAACCCGTGCAACCGGCCATACCAACGTGGCCATCATCCCTGATGTGTCGGCGCGACGGGAAAATATACACTTACGAAACGAGAGCGGATTTTCGCCGTAAAACAACGATATCCGTCGAGCATGGCGTTCCTCACTAGCGAAAAATAAAGCGATGACCATTTTTTCGATCAATCTTCTTCAAGGAATACCGTACTCATCGAGATAGCAGGCACGCCTAAATGCTATTCGCACCACAAGATTGGCAATTTATCCAGCTTCAAACTCTTCCGTGTTGCTGGAGCAATTGTTGTAAGGCCACGAACCGAGGATCACGTCCAAGGTCCGGCATTACAGCTATTATTTTTTTAAGGCTGTTGTCTATTGAGCTAAGTGAGAAATTAACCTCCCGGTTAACAACCAGATCGAGAAAATTTAGAGCCTGGACAGGGAAGCGTGTTGCAGTATTATTTTCATCCAAGAGTTGAAGAGCATAATCCGCTTGTTCCGTTCTTTGAAGCCAGTCTTTCAGATAATCCACGGCTTCAGGAAACTTGTCACCAGTTGAGACAATTAGCCTAGCAAAAGCAGCTGAAATCATGGGTGTTAATAGAGCCTGCGACTTTGGCCAGACATATCTAAAGTAAGGTTTGGCACGGTTTTCCCAAAATTCCTCGATTTTCCCACCTGAACTGTCCAAGCCATCAGTCACTGTCTGGATTGCTTGAACAAGCCCTGCTTCGGGAAGTGTGCCCGTCGCCAAAGAAAACTCGGATTTCAGAAAACCTTCCACGGAATCCAAAGCTGCGAAAGTAAGTAGCCCGGCGTACTGATCCGAAAGTTCCCCAAGGGCATCGTAATGTGTCGCCGTGTGTAAAAACTCATCCTTCAGTTTTCTAATCAGTGGTAGAAATAACCTAGGAGACCAAAGGAACCCCGACCAGGCGATCTTCGCTTCGTACGCTGACAAGTTCCAATCGAAGAGCGGTAGTAAGTTCGCCGTCGTCCATTCCTGATCTACTCGATAAAGTGAAATGGCATTCGCACAAAGCAATAGCCGACCATTTGCGAAGGCTGGAATTTCTGAGTCGCACAGTGCCGTCAGCAAAGGCTCGATATCTTCGTCGAGCCCCTGCCCGTCATCCAAGTCCCGCGAATACCAGAGTTTGATCAAACCCTCGGTCAACTCGCCGATAGGATTATTCAAAGCGTCAGAAAGAGGTGAATCGCTAGGGGCTTCCTGAGTATTCCTATTATGGTCGAGAAGACGTCCGGTAAGTTGTAGGAACGCAGTACGATGCACAGCTGCAAATTTCCCGCAGGTCTGAAGCCAATTGCTAAGGCCCCTGTTAATGTCTGAAAGGACATTGGACGGGACATCGATAATTCTAGGGCCTACGCATCGCCATGAACGAGCTGCAAGGTCATCGCCTGACCAAGCTTGTAACGCCTGCCGCCAACGCGCAGTGACCCAATCACCTCCTTGGGCAAGCTCTAAAAGGGCGAGTGAAGTTCTTGGGAAATCTCGGCGGCATCGCTCCAAGAAGTCATCGCTATCGTGAAAATCAGCAGCTCCACGATGGTTTTTGAGCCATTCTTTCAGCTCTCTGCGACTTACTGGCGCGGCTTCAAAGGCCTGCTCAAAGTTTCCAGCATCCATATAGATCGGGAACTGATCTCTCTCACGAACCTCTCCCCACTGTGGGTATTTTCCCCGAATTGATTCGAGCCTTGCTTGCGTCTGGCCATTAATTCGCCCTCCCGATTGCTGATACAAGGCCAGTATCCGCCAAGTTTCCCGCTCATTTCGCCGTTCCCTCCGATCCGCATCGCCCTCATCCCACGGCTGGTGGGGGCGATTGAGAACAGATGCGCTGAACTGATCGGCTTGCTGTTGGTCTAGAACAGGAGCAATTGCAGCGACGAGCTGCAGTACCTCTCGTTGAGTTTCTATTGACCAGAGCCACCTTCCGTTGTCGTCAAGCAGTACGTCAACGGCTTGCTGCGGTCCGAATAGGTCGAGATTGGTTGCCAGCGCGAAAAATCGTAGTCGTCGAAATATGACGTGTTCAAACTCGCCCCATCGATCAAACTCTCGAATAGCTCGGGAGGGAAAGTTAGTAACGTTGGAAAGCCATGCATCACGCACAAAATCAATAAGCGCCGTCCAGTCTCTGAAGGCTCGGTTTTGTTTGTGGTCCGCGATAGAAGGGCGATGGAAATAGGTTCGGTCCACCTTCCCTTTTCCACCATCGACCAAAAAGGCCATATCCATCGCGTCAAGCAGCAGGTCTGTCGCATCAGTAAGGAGCAATGGCAGCGCGTCCTTCCAAGCCTGTGTCTTGAACAAATCCCGCAGAGCATATGCGGTGTGGGCTCCTGAAAAAGTAAGCTCCCAGTCAATGCTGCCGTTGCCCTGAACGCCGTCCTCCTCGTCGGATAGCCTGTATCCTTCCGAGATTTTCAAAAGAGTGGTCAGGTGTTCCCTCAGCCTTGAGCGTAGGAGTGGCGTAAGTCGCCCCTCCTTTTTCAGCTCCTTGCTCCAAGTGTAGAGATCGGAAGGATCGTTTGGATGATAGAGCCGTCCCGCAAGCACCACTTGCCAGTAGACCCTCATACTTGGAGACGTGATAACGCCATCTTCTAACGCCTCTCCGATAAGAAACCGGAGATGATCAGAGATCGCTCCGCCTTGCTTCGAAAGCCATATCAGAGATCGCGGATCGTCTGCGTGCTTGGAAAACCACCTCGCGATATGCCGCATCACTTGGTCAGAGCTATCCCAGGAAGCTCGCCGATGCACCAGCCGCATCCAAGGTGCCTTGTCATAAGATGACGGTCGCTCGATCAGGCTAAACTTAAGCGTCTTGTCTTCTTCCATGGTCGGCGTAACCTGGAAACGGATGAGGTCCCTGTGGTTGAAGTAAGGCATCTCGAACTCCTGCAGCCACTCAAACGGTGCTATGGGTTCAAGATCGGCAAACGCCTTTGCTGGTAATCCGCTCTTATCACTTAGCGCCCAAAGCATTCGTCCAACGAAGTTGTCCTGTCTCGTGCTGCCTTGGGGCCGCGAGCGACCATGTCTGGAGACGATCCCCTCCTTCCCTCTCACTCCATCTCGGTAGCTATCGGCCCATGCTCTAAGCGTCTTATGAAGTAATGAATGGTCTTTGCTACTATTATTGTACAGAATTGGCCGGACATTTTTGGCTTTCCATTCTTCAGCTGCTTCTGTTTCTCTGCCTAGAGCGTGCCCGCCGAAAGCGTACGCATCCGGTGACTTCTCACCTAACAACCGGTCAGCAGCCAACGCGTCCATCATATATCGAAGAACAGGGTCATCTATACTGTACCCTACGAAACACAAAGTGTAGCCACGTAGAAGCTCACTAACGAACCGAGAAGCCCAACGCTCTGTCAAATAAGCCAAACCGAAATCACCGCTGGAAACAACCAGACGCTCCAAGTCACTGGCGGTTGAACTTTCAGCTAAGAGGCCATGAAGATAAACTATACCATCCCATTTCTGTTTCTTCGGCACAGGAAGAAGTGGAGCGCAATACGACGGATAATCGACGTTCAATCGCTTCATCGCCTCAATGAAGAGACGGTCGAAATTCGTTGTGATGAGCCTGACGCGGTCGTCGGCAGTTTTGCTTAACGATAGGAGCGCCTCGTGGGTCGCAAGTGCATTTCGCTTTGACAAATTTGGAGTTAAAATTTCCGCGATTGCGCTTCGAACCCGCTGACGATGTCCAACAATGCGGTTCTCTAATAGGCCGATTGCCATGTCATACGAATGATTTGTAAGTGCCGACTGCTCAACCGGTGATGGTGCCTCACCAATCTCCTTGTAAATTAGGCTAACGAGACCGCTGAACCCAGGCAGGTCGGCTGGATAAGATATACCAGCACCGCAGAAAAATACGACTTGCCCATCTTCATGTGCCTGAAGCAACTCTTCCGGAACGTTAGGACCTTTCGCTACAAATTGCACCGCAACTGCCTTTCGAAAATCGATTGTTTATTAAAATTGATACTATACTGATTGAGCCGACCCAAGGGTGTATTTATGGTTGTAGCAACTGTTTTAAATTGCGTCCTGATGCGTCGCGCACATCTTTGCAGGACCGCTTTAATGCATTATCCGTCCGCTGAGGTTCCTTGTAGAATATGACTGTTAATTGGTTCACTTTTGGAACCATCTGACGAAAGGAGATCAGCGTTGGCCTTGAAAAAGAACCTGATCGCTATTGGTGACATCCACGGAATGGCCCGGACACTGGAACTCCTTCTTTCGACTCTGACGGAGGAATTTAAGCCGGAGAATACCAGCTTCGTGTTCCTCGGTGACCTGATTGATCGCGGTCCGAATTCCTTGGAGGCTGTCGATCTCGTTTGCGAAATAATCGACCACTATCCAGGTTCTTTGTGCATTCGTGGAAATCACGACATGTACATGGACAGTATGTCCAACCTGTCGATTGCTCCTGACGAAGCCGCCACCTGGATGTGTTTAGGAGGAAAGACGACGATTGAATCCTACGGCCTTGATCCCGACGATCTGATCGAATCTGGAAAGACATTTAACCGATCACAGCCACGACACATGTCGCTCTTTAGAAACGCGCGCTCTTATTTCGAAACCCAGAGGTATTTCTTCACGCATGCTGGTGTGGACCCGTCTGTGCCTTTATCGGAACAGGACAATCATGTTCTGATGTGGATCAGAAAAGGTTTTCTGGACAGTACCAAAGTCTTGGAGAAGATCGTTGTGCACGGACACACGATCACAGGAAGCACCCTGCCCGAGATATATGAAAATCGCATAGCGCTCGACGTGGGGTCTTACCGAACTAACAAAATCGCCGCTGCAATTTTCGTCGATGATGAACTGGATGGATTTCTTGTCAGCCAAGTCACCGCAAGCTTGAGTGAAGTGCGCCGTTTCGACAAGCAAATGAAAGAGATTTAAGCCAGAAGCTGGATGCTACTGCACTTCACCTGACTGTCCCTTCCCTTTCTTGTCGTGTTCATCATCCCAAAACCTTGCACTGAAGTTGTTCAATCCGCCAGAGCGGTCCACCTTGAGCAAAAAGTTCTCGGGTATAGCGTTGCCATCTCCTCCTTCGGCGAAATAATCGCGCAACGTGCAGAGTATGGTACTCACCATGCCTTCCCAGGTGGAGACCAGTGCATCCTCATTTAATTGCGCCTGCATGGCAGCACTCAGCTTCCGCTTTGGCTTCGTAAGGACGTAAGAGTGATCGCGGACAACCCTATGCCTGAAGGTAGTCTGTCCAAGTATCCAATCGTCTTCCACCTTTTCTCGCCACCGGTACGAAACCGTTGCTGTGAGGTCGTTTGTGAAGCGGAAGGGCGGGTAAACGTTGTCATCAACGTAGAACAACAGTCGCTGCTTTTCCTCTGTCTCCACCCGATCCTTCATCTGCCTAACGGCGAACAATAAACGATGACGGTAACGGTGGACCTCAGAGAACTTGTTTTCTCTGTTTTGCGCTGATTTAGCTTGTTTGTATCGAGACAATGCGTCCTGGAATGATCGCAACTGCGTTGCGATATAATCACCCGCTTTTAGTAAAACCTCACGTGGGAGACCGTCGAGATTCTCTTCAGCCACGTCAATTTGCTTGTCCATTGCAGTTCATCAATTGACTTAATGGCGAGGATTTCAGCTCCTGTAAGGTTGATGACACTCATATTTTTTCTCTGCGAAAAACACCGTGCGATAAAGATCACTCGCGAATTGGTAGAGCAACAAACACATGTTCCCGTAATCGCTCTTTTCACAACTAGGACGCAGGCCCTCCCCCCGCGAGAAACCTCCTCGCGTCGCCGGAAATGCGCCTCTGCGAAACCTGGACCGTATAGTGGTCTCCGTTGTCGTTGATGGTAAGCTCACCTTTTTCGAGCAGTAGTTCAAAAAAATGCCGGAGGTCTCCCTCGGAAGGAATAGTAATTTCCTCACCGGTTATGTTGCCGTTGGTGCCGTCCGATGGCGAGAAATGCTCGTCTTCAGTCATTGTAGCTTCCTAGATGATAAAGTGCCGCTAGTGTGACTTACCACTACATGCGATTAACTTTGCCTTAACTATAATTGTGGACCGTGCCCGCATTTTTCAGGTGAGCATACTTCGATGGCAGCAGGATATATTCTGGACACATGTGTTCTTAGCGAAACAAGCAGGGTAAGGCCCAACCCCGGCGTTGTCCGCTTCATCGAGACGGCCTCAAATTTGTTTATCCCAGCCGCCGCAATCATGGAGTTCCAACAAGGCATAACCCAACTCTGTTCACGCGATCCGGTGAAGGCAGTTCGCCTGACGCGTTGGTACCAAAATCTAATGGCGTTAGGCATGCCCATCCTAGAAACGGGTAAAGAGGTGGCCGAAGCTTGGGGAACTTTAGCTGCCGATCAGAGGCTACGCAATCTCATCGTTTCCCACCCCGGTGCAAAACGTCTCAGGCATGGTCAGGACCTCCATATTGCAGCTACAGCTTTGGTACATAGAACGCCAATTGCAACTTTCAATACTAAGGACTTTCTTCTGATTCACTCGTGTTACCCACTTCCGGGAATCTATAATCCTGTTAGCGATACTTGGCACGCAACGGATGACACACTCATTCACCCCGAAAAGATCGGAAGCGACTGATCACACATCAGGAAATTCCTTTCCTTTGAGAGTTGAAAGAGCCTCGATCTTCGAGTGAGCTTTCAAGTTCCCTGACACGTTGTGGAGTAAGTAAACCTACCGCATCCAGCTCTTTCGCCAGCAACTCAAGCAATGCTCGTCTGCTTTCCAAGATGCCTTCCACTCTCTCATATTGGTCTGCGAGGATTTTTTCTACGCGGGCTTTCAGAGCGTCATCACTCAATCTGAGCTTTTCGAGTTCCTGATCGGTTTGTGCGTTGCTGTGTAGAAATGACGCCCCCATTCCCAGATTAGCTTCCAAGAAAGTCGCAAGACGTGTAGCTACGGCAAGATCAGATTGTTCGCCTCCCCCTGCTCCATCGCTGAAGTCGCCAAGATACAGTTTTTCGGCAGCCAGGCCAGCCAGCATGACCGCGACGCAATTGAGATAGAATTGCCGGTCGCGACGAGCAACGCGAGGAATGTCAAAATAAGCTGCCCCACCTGGCTGATGTTTCAAGTCCGGCCGTACGACATCCGCGATGTTGGTGCGAATGTAAGTGCCGTATCCCAGCTGAATTCCAACAATTGTGTGCCCAGCCTCGTGCACAGCAATGCCCCAACGATGCTCACCAGAAATTTTTGTTCCTTCTGGAAGTCCGGCTTTCAAGTCTTCTAGAGTCAGCTCCCGCCTTTCCCTTCTTGCGAGTCGGCGTCCATCTCGAACTGTTTTTGCCAAATCTGCACCGGTCATACCTCTCGTAAGTGTTCCCAGCCGCAGCAAGTCGGAAACCGGGATAGAATGTGCTGTCAGTTGGGAAAGGATTGCAATTCTATCCGCAGCTGATGGCAGTGGGATTTCGACATGTCGGTCAAGGCGACCAGCCCGAGTGATTGCTGGGTCAATACGATCAGTGTTGTTGGTCGCCCCCACCACCACAACGCCTTCTCTTCCATCTAAGCCATCCAGACATTCGAGCAACGCGTTTACAACTTGGATGCTGTAATTCGCATTTTCATGGTCGAAACTGTCCCTTGATCCAAAGGAGTCGATTTCGTCGATGAAAAGGATAGACGGTGCATTGTTACGAGCACGGTCGAAATCAGCTCGCATAGATTTCAGCAAGTCACCCAAATGCCCTCTACTCTGCCAACGCCCGAGCGATGATGCGACGAGAGAAACATTGCATTGTTTCGCCAACGCTCTGGCAAAAATGCTTTTTCCAACGCCCGGGGGGCCACTGAGTACGATGCCTTTATCGACATCACCCCAATCAATCGTACCGGCCTTCCAATCCGCCAAATCGGTTGCGAGCTGGGTGCCCCATTCTTTTGCAGGACCGTAACCATGCATCTCTGCGAGCATGGGAGTTTCGGGCGCTGATCGCATCTTAACTTGATCCGTCCCTTCAACTGGTGAATTAACCTCCACTTCCCTTAACCGTCGCATCGCCTCGCCGATTGAGCGCATTGGACGGAAAGCCGCCCAGAGATGTTCCCGAGGATAACTGAGTGCAGTTTCTGCTTCTTCATCCGTCATAGGACGTCGTACCACTGCTCTTGCTGCAGCCTTCAAATCGTCTGGCGTAATCGGAGGAATATGAATTACCAGGTCTGCAGCAAGCTGGATGATCGGAGGCAACTCAACACCCCTTTCGATTACAGCGATCACGCGTTCCCTCTTACAGCACTCGGAATACTCATCTTCGAACTTCGACGATTTGTCTGTGAGAAAAACAAGGATACAACCTACGCCATCTCTTCGGTAGAATCTGTCGTCATCATAAAGTTGGTCTAGTACCGATGATTGGTAATCGGATGGGGAGTATCCTTCAGGCGTCACGAGCACCAAAAATCCAGGCCCTCCTGCTTCAAACAACGAATGCTCTCTCAGCGCACGCTTGATGATGCTGTCGAATACGTATCTGCGCATGGAATTAGGCGCACGGCTTTGCTTTTTGCTGCGTGACATGGTGGTCCCTTGGTGATCTGAAAATGCAATAAGGAATTAGCGGGAAAATTTGCGGACGCTGGTTTCAGGCCCTAGAAGCGCGGTGTCGAGATCGATCTGAATGAACCGTGCTAAAATCATGTTTGCCAGTGCGACTATCGGCTGGCTCTCCTGCAAGAGTTGCAGGCACTCAGATAGCGTCAGGGTGCCTTGATCTTCTAAAGCAGAAAGCAAACGGATGCGGTCTCCAAGACGAGCATCGGGTCCTGAATAACGAAGCAGGTCTTTGCAATTTTTTAGACGGATCGGATCAATTTCGCCGCGTGACCAGACCTGATAAGAGTAATTTCCTGCTCGGACGGCCTCAGCGATCCATGATGGTGGAGCGCCTTTTGATGCGACATCAACGACCAAGATATCGTGATCGCGCTCGATAACGAAATCAGGGCGGTGGGTATCAAAGCCCCTCCGGAACTCCAGCGACTGGCATGCCCATGCCGAAGCTGTGTCGTCAAAATCCAAAAGACATGAAACGTCTCGGGCCAACTGGCTTCTGAAGCGGATAGGACCGACGCATCTGAAAAATTTATGTTGGAAAATAGCTTGCGATGTCCCTTCCAGGGACCGCACTTGAATACTCATCTGCAACACTCGAATACACACAGTTAATCGTAGCCTCTACGAGGCGGCGGATTAGCGGGATATTCGTATTAGGTGCACAATGACGTTTTTCATGGTGGAACATTTAGAGAACGCACCTGAATGAGTCAACAAGATTTTTACTAGGGTTTGGTTGAGCACCCGAGCGTCAGCAACGCTTCAGATGCGGTGCTGATCTCAAACGGGACTACTCGGCGATTTTTGTTTTAGAGAATGCGCTTCTGACGCAGGGACGGTCTATGCCGTGCCGCTTTAGGAGGGTAGCGCAGGAGATAGCTCCACACGTCGTCAAACGAGGACGGCTGCTGAAGGTGCGCAACCAATCAAAGCGCCTTATAAAGGTTGCCGTCCTCCACATAATAATCCGAAGACCTTATCGCCGAGCAAAGGGTTCTAATCGAAATCTCTGAAGCGCCAGCGAGCACTATTTCTAAGGCGCGTTATTCGATCTAAAGAACAAATCGCGATGGAAATTTCAGTCAATTGCTATTATATGCGCAATAAAGGCGGAATTTTCATTTTAAGGCTAATATGTGCGCATTTACTCTCACATCCCCTGCTAGTGTTATTAACGAACTCGCAACCAGAATGAAGCGCCGTCGTATTGATGCGAACCTCACACAGAAGGAACTGGCAGAGAAATCCGGCGTATCGTACGGCTCACTTCGGCTCTTTGAGGAAAAAGGAAAGATTTCCTTCGAAGCGCTGGTGAAGATCGCCTTCATACTGGAGGCAGAATCTGAATTCGAAAACCTGTTTCCTCCTCGCCCAAAGCGAACAATTGATGAGATCGTCGGGCACCCTCTGCGGCAAAGGGTGCGGAAGAAATGAAATTTAAGCCAGTTCGTAAAATGAGTGTCTGCCTCGACCGTGAGGGCACTCGAAGAGACCTTGGCATGCTCGCATGGAGTCACGAATAGCGGCGTGCATACTTCGAACACTCGTCCGACTTTCTGGATGCGCCACTGGTCCCAAGTATCGCCCGCGCCTTGAGATATCAGAGCAGACAGTGCGCCGAATTTACCGCTAGCTAACAAGAAGCTGCGAGAGGTAACGATACGGCGGCGCATTTTCATCCAATCCCATATCGGCGACTAGTTTGCATAGTTCATCGTACTCATCGCGTTGAATTCGTGTTTCAAATTCAAGCAAGTGCTCGCAAAAAGTGTCAATTGCCAGATGATCTTCATTGTGATCGACGTAAGATAGTGCGCCATTAAGAATTCCGACATCAATTCTGTTTGAAAACTTGTGGCCGATTTCCAGTATTCTATCACCAATGCTCATATTATTCATTTAGTCTCATAGTATCTGGGGATGAAATGTTTATCTGTTGCTAACCGCCCGTTTGCCGGTTCACATACCACCCCTATCGAGAACCATCACAAGTTTCATTCCCCCCATCTCCCTGCACCCACCAAACACAAAGTTCTCATGCGAAATCATCGATTTTTCTCGTAGGCAATCGACTCGTATTTTTTCACCAAGTCCCACCCTCCGAGTTTACCTTCCTTTACAGCTTCGAACTCCTCTTTCGTTACGATATGCGTTATGCTTCCTCCGCCATGCCGGGCAGCAATAAACGAAAGTTCGTAAACGCCTTTGATAAGTTCAATTTTCCAACAGTCGCCTTTGATTAGAGTGTCCGTAAAGATAGGGTCTTGAACTTGCGGATAATGGGTTTTTCCATATTCAAATACTGTCATTTCTCTTTCTCAACCGCGTGGATAGGCATTGTTAGATTATAGTGTCGGTTCGCTTGGAGCGCCTATTCACTTTCCGGAGCGTAACAAGTCGGATCGTTGCTAAATCCGTTCCAATATATCCAAAGGCGTCTGCAGCTTGGACATTTGAGTATATGTTTAAACTCATCGTAAAGCTCCTCGGCATGGATCATATCTTTGAACCGATCATAGTTCGTGTCAGATATTGCTAGCCACTCTATGGGATTTGGTATTTCGCCAAGTCGAAGCCGTGTACCGCATTTACATATGATTGATGGCATTGAATCTTTCGTCATTCGAACAACGGGCCAGCCGATAACTATGCGGCGTCTAAAACTTCTTTGATTTTTCGTAGAGCCTGGCCAGTTGCCCTCCAGCCATCCCTGGGAAACCAGCTAATTTCCAAGCTAAAAAAAACTCAGGAAAAGGAGAGAGCACATGCTTCCCCTTTTCAATAGGCCCAGAAACGTTGCCGAACTCTGCGACGAATTCAAGATGCAAAATAGTCATTCCGCGAAGCCGATTAGAATGCCTGTCGAGTTTCTCTAAGGCCTCAACATCTGCATACTCGTTTTCGGCGGTCAGCATTCGCTTTAACTCTAGCGCGAAGCCCTTGTCTGCCAAGTAATCAATCATGTCCGCGTTGGATAACACACGAAGCTCCTAGGTCTCTAAGTGACGAGTGCCACAACCTCACTTGTAAGCCATTAAGGCATCGGTCTGAAGTTGTGGCGTGTTTGTCCAATACTTTGATCAGAGCAAGTTCTCTCCCCCATGAAATCAAATTTCACGTCTGGTCGTTGTGATGTGCAGAGACGCTCTCGGCCAGATTTTAAGTTGCATCTGCTGGAACAAGTCACTTGTCCCAGGTACGATAATGATCGACTGACGCTTCTCATCTAAGGATATTTTCTGCAGGGATTCGCTGTATATTTTCACCGTCTCAAAATCATCTGACTTGATGCTCAAGCTGAACGTGTTGTCAGCGATCCCGATCCACAAGTAGATTGTACTGTTATAGTCATCCGCAAACACGTAATTCTCTGTGTAAGACAGTTCATCGAAACTGAAAACGCAACCAAACGTCGCAATAAAATCATCAGACGACGGGATGCTAAGGTCTCCTCGGGAAATCGCTAAACGGCTCATGTTGACCTGATTATGTGTTCGGCGTGGAGCGTTTTTGCTGTCATAGGGTTTTGGCCCTCTCATCATGAAGCCGCTCCAATGTTGCGGAGCTTATCCCCGGAAAACCAGCAAGTTTCCACGCCTCATAGTATTCAGGGTATGGAGAGAGCAGGAGTTTCCCTTTCCAGACTGGCTCTGAGATATCACCGAACTCCGCGACGAATTCGAGGTGCCGGGCAGCCATCCCTTTTAATCGGTAGGAGTGCTTATCGAGTGACGCAAGCGCTTCAAAGTCAGCGTATTCGCCCTCACCCAGAAGCATATTGGCCAACTCCATCGCGAAGCCGTTTCTGATCATAGCCTCTATCATCCGCTCGTCGCTGGTTAAAACACGAACCATTGGCTAGAGGTCTGACGTGAACTCAAGAAAGTCGAAGCGTCCCTCTTTACGTAACAGGACGTGCTCACAGTAACGGTCGACTGCTTCTGCAGGCTCAGAAACGATACGCATGTTCTCGACGTCCTTTCCTCGGATGTGATAAACAGTCCCATCTTCGTGGAAACTCTTCACCCAGAGATAGTCCACTTCACCGCTTTTCTCATCCGGCACGCTTTCCAGGAAGCAGCGGAAATCGAAGTAGCCGTACTTCGACGGTTTGGATGGTTTAACGAGTGGAAGTCGCTCTTCCAGCCATGGAATGTATTTTTTTTTGTAGCCTCTGAACTGCCCTAAGTAATTATTCCAGAGCGTCCAGTTACTAACGTTCCTTGGCATAAATCGGCCGAAGACAGATACATATTCGCCGTCAGGAACCTTCATTCCATTGAAAGTGGTGTAGTAAGACTCTCGTAGCGAAGGCGGCAGTGCCCATTCTAAGCTTATCGGCTGAGGTTTTTCGTAGCCAGGATCGTTGAGGTTCTGGCCATGGTACAGCCGTTCAATCATCACCATCTGCCCCTCCACCTCCAAGCCGAAATCCAAGGCCCAACCTGACGGGGAATTGGATGGTTTGTCGTAGTATGAGCGCGCTCGCAGAACTAACGGTTTGGCATTCATCAACAGATTGGCGGTGTGTGGTTGGTGCCGAAGCAGACCTTCAAACAAAATCTCCTTAACATCTCGCAAAGGTGTATAATAATCGTATCTGCCTTGGCCACTCAACATCAGGTCACGCAAATCTGATGGAACGTCGACTGCGTTCGTCCAAGAGCCTATCAATTCAGGAACATCGAAGAACTCTGTTTGGGTAATTGTAGGATAATGCATATGCCCTGCTGTGAAGTTACATTCGGCTCGTCTCGTAGGTGCCCCTCAAACAGCTCGATCAATATGATCCGTCGTCAGATAGGATACTAAATCCCGCCCTTTGACCTTTACGACATTTCTTATGGAGTTTGAGCTATCTGCTGGGATATACAAACAATCACGGTCGGCGAGCTGCGGAGGCTTTGCGCACGAACTCGTACAACAATCTGGCAAACTCACTTGGCGAAGTAGCCAATTTGTTCATTGAGATCGCCCCTCTGTCTCTTGCTGAGAGGTACAGTTCGTTTTGAGCTACTATCCGAATGTACGGCACACCAAATTCATCGACAGCTGTAGAAAATGGAATTTTGCCTGTGATACCGCCAAACTCATCGCAAAGTCGACTGTATTCGATTTCTACCTCGTGCAGTATCGCATCTTTTTCCATTAGACGAACACTCGTGTCGTACAGTTTGTCTCTTACAACTCGGACGTAAACTCCAGGAAATCAAAACTGCCTGGCTTACGAAGCAGGACATGTTCGCAATAGCGGTCGACTGCTTCAGCGGGTTCTGTGAGGATGCGCATGTTCTCTACGTCTTTTCCTCGGATGTGGTAAACGGTCCCATCCTCGTGGAAACTCTTCACCCAGAGATAGTCCACTTCACCGGTTTTCTCATCCGGCACGCTTTCCAGGAAGCAGCGGAAATCGAAGTAGCCGTACTTCGACGGTTTGGATGGTTTGACGAGTGGAAGTCGCTCTTCCAGCCATGGAATGTATTTTTTTTTGTAGCCTCTGAACTGCCCTAAATACTGATCCCAGAGGGCCCAATTATTGATATTCTTCGGCAAAAATCGGCCGAAGACAGACACCACCGGAGATTCTGGCAGGTTCATACCGCTGAAATTCGTGTAATAAGCCTCTCGCAAAGCAGTCGGCAACGACCACTCTAAGGATATCGGATCGCGTTTCTTGTATTCAGGATCATTGAGGTTTCTCCCGTGAAACAGGCGCTCAACCATTACCATTTGCCCCTTGACCTCTAAGCCAAAGTTCAACAGCCACTTGGCCGTGTAGTCTTTTGGGTAATTTTCCATATGGATGGCGCGAAGCAGCAAAGGGCCTGCATCCATCAACAATTTACCAGTGCGGGGTTGGTAGCGACATAAGCCTTCGAATAGCTTTTTCTTACCATCGTGCAACGGTGTGAAATAATCATCCTTGTTGCACTCGACCAACATGATTTCACGAAGCCCAGACGGCACATCTTCCGCTCTCTGCCATATGCCGACGAGATCGTTTACGTCGATGAAAGCTTCTTTAGAAATTGACATATAATTCTCTCTTCAGTCCAAGCAACGGGCTTATTTTTTCTGGCTAATCATTTCATTTATCTGAATTTGGAACATGTCCCTTAAATCTGCCTGCGCCTTACGAAGCCAATCTCGGTAATTGGCATCAATAGGTTGTCCCTTGTAGGTCAGCCATGGCTTTGTCCCGTCCATTATGCAATTGCTTTTCGAGCAATTCATGCTTCCGTCCAATGGCTGTATGTTTCTTGGATCATTAAACAGCTTTGCTCTTTGTTGTGCATCGAGTTCATAGAAACCATCTAAACGAGTGATACCAGATTTAGGGTATATGTGGTCCTTATGAAATACTACGTCGGCTGGAATAGGTTCTATTTTATTTGTTAGCGGATTGCGCCAATGCGTTGCGGTTCCATCGGCACTGTAAAAATCGATAGGTTTTCCGTTTGCGTGATATTGTAGGGAGAGGTTATTTCCGCCACCGCCACCGCCACCGCCACCGCCACCGCCACCGCCACCGCCACCGATAGTCTTTCCGGTCTTGGCGTTGTACTCAAAACCATCGAGTTTACCGATACCGGCCAAGTTACTGCGCGAAGCAACGCGATAAATTTTTTCCCCACCGACGACAGCGACTGTGATCACGAGAACGCCAGTATCAACGTAGGACTGATATTTTTCCGCCTCGGCTTCACTCATGCCAGAGGCAACAAGGCCCTGAATAAGTGCACTTTTGGCCTCTTTACCGGTAATGACCTGTTGGGCGTTCCCATACAGCTCATTTGCACTCGCAATAGCACCCGCTGTAAGAGCAACACACGCTCCTGCTGAAACAGAACCGCACGCTGCCATACCCACGACACCTAGAGTGTTCAAAAAGGCATTTAAGCCACCGGCAGTTCGGTGAATCTCTTCGAACGCGCTTTCAAGCGCTGCCTGGGGTGTTTTCCCGCCATCAATAGCCTGCTTAAGATGTCTAGCTAGGATTTGTTCGTGATAGGTTGGTCCGACACTAAAGACATATGGAGAAGCCCCGTTATCACTGTTCGGGTCAGTGGCGTATTCAACTAGCTCTAGTACAAATGTCTGTAAATCATTCATTCTCTGAGAGCATTCGGCACTCACGCCTTTTGAGCAGACTGCTATCAGGTCCTGCGTGTTTTTTTGCGAAAGCTTCTGATAGTAAGCCACTTCGCTGGCAGCCTCTGCCAGTGCCTCGGCTGAGCATTCGTTGTCGTTGTTGCAATCTCTCAACCTGCGATTTGCAGCTTGAGCTTTCTTCAGTTGCTCATGAGTGAGATAATTGTGTTTCTCGGCATCTAGTGCAGTTGCAGCACCTTGAGCACCTCCGATAGCGGCTCCAACAGCGACAGCGGCCCATTGGCCAAGAGTGGCTCGTTGCGCGTCAGTCAGGTTGGGGTTTTTAGCAAGTTCAGAACGGATGATGTCGCCAATTATTTCCTGGGCCACAGCTGAGAGTGCTCCCAGTGCGATATCACCACCAGATATCGCTCCCACCACAGCGCCGACGACGCCGTGGGCGAATACTTTACCAACGCTGCCTTCGTCCCAGCCGAGTTCCATAGCGATATCGCCCACGGCAAGGTTTAGCGCTTGGCTGATGATCGCAGCATCTCGTTGGCGCTGCTTTAGTGCCTCAATATCGAAAATCGGCACTTGTTCATTGGCGCGCGTCACATCCCTATTAAGGGAAGCCAACTCCTGCTGTTGCGTCCTTAAATCCAAGGTCGCCGGTGAGACTGTCGCACGAGCAGTGCCAGACGCGTTCTCTTCTGTCGGCCGATCAACGATTGGTGTCGGAAGACCTCCGGGCGATAAACTGATCCCTCCGCCTTGCGTTTTAGACTTCGAAACATTCTGAAGATCACGGTATCTCAGTTCTGTCGCAGAAAGCGTATTTTTATCTTCCGAGGCAGATGAGACAATTAGACCGCCTGTTAGGTCAACCGTGCCTGCAACATCGATATCAAAGCCATCTTTTCCAGCGATGATACCGCTTTGAGTGTAGACATTGGCAAAGTCACCGGTTGTTTTGCTGGCACTGACCGAACCTCCAATACCTGCCGGTGAGAAACTGATCGATGCGCCGAAGTTCTTTTCGCGATAGATGCTGGTGTCGTGCAAACTTGTGATATTCAGATCACGACCGATGTCCGCAAGGACACTCTTTCCAATGATGTTGCCACCAGTCAGCGTGACGTCACGACCTGACTGAATATTTACAATGCCAGCAGCCTCGATGGCCGCGTTGGTGTAACGTAGGTCGTTGCCTTTTGTATTTCCGACGTTGAACCCTGCTTCGAGCGCAAATGGCTTGATCGAGAGGCTGAAGGATTTCGAACGCGTGCTGACGTAGTCCTCAAGCGCAGCCAGAACAATGTCACGCTGAGCAAAGACGTTTGCGTCGCCACCTGCAATCAGCTGAGTACCGTCACCAAGGATAGCATCGAGGCCAGCCTTCATGATCACATCGTTTCCTGCAGCAAGCTGTGAACTATTGCTGTCAGACCAATGACGCTCGGTTTTCCATTTGCTGATATTGATGCTGATGCTTGATGCAACGGACCCAGCGGTAACTTCACCGTTCACGCTGAACTTGCCGGTCGGGTCAATCAGCCTTTTAAGTGCATCCGGTCCAGATTTCAGGCCATTCAAACCGCCAACGGTGACATATGCGGAGGCAAGTGCTGCGGCGATGCCGTTCTCCGATTGGGAGACACGGGCAAGTGTCTCCGTAAAGGAATTAACGGAAGCTAGACCCTGCAGAATTTCCTTGCCACTGGCACCGCGCAGGGCGGCATCGATACCTGCAGAACCAGGGAACGACAGCCCAATAGAGAAGCCCTTCTCCGTAAAGTATTTGTCACTCTGGGCTGCCTTGAAGCTGATCGTACCATCTGACAGGATGAGAAGGTCGTTGGTTGCCGCGATTTTGGTACCGATACCACTGATATCGCCGCCAGCTTTTACGGTGACGTTTTCACCAACAATTCTGGTGGTGCGCGTATCTACTGTGTTCCAGTTTTGCTTGACCTTACTCCAGGAAAGGCCTGCAAAACCGCTTTGCTTGAGCTTGTTGTCGACTGACTTGGTGACAGCTCCCAGCGATACGTCGCCTGCCGCAGCGATGGTCACATCTTCATAGGCAGAAATGACCGCACCATTAAGAATGGCGTCCGCGTGAGGGTTTCCAGAGGCGCACAGTTTGCCGCCATCACAGATAGAGTATCCTGCAAGGATCGAGAGATTGCCGGTGAGCGACTGAACCTCAGCCTCTTGCGTGGTAATCACATGCTCAATGATGTGGCTCTTTGAGAACCGTCCTCTAGCTTTGACGTCTTTCTGCAGGAAAGAATCCTGCAGTGTTTCCATACGGATATCGCCTGCTGCTGCTAGAAGTGCATCCTCTCCCGCGCCGATACGACCACCGATATTGAGCAATTGCCCACCAGCGACGAGGGTTAAATCTTCGCCAGCGGCAATCTCGCCAACGCTCCATGCAGTGCGTTGCGTTCCGCAACCCTTACCTTCGCAACCGTCAAGGAAATCAACTGCTCGGCTGACCTTCAACGTTTCATTGACAAAGTCGCCGCCAATGTTGAGGTCCATTTGACCGGCGGATGTAAGCTTGCCTCCGCTGTTGGTGAAGGAACCGTCGGTTTGTACGAACAGCGAACCCGCAGAGATAAGACCGCTGTCGTTTCTACCAAGCACGCCACCGTAGGTACCGCCAAACTCTGTGTCTCCCCGACGTTTGGCCTCCAGGTCAGCGAGCCGTTCGTTCACGATCTCCTTGGCCGAAATGCTTGCAATATCCTTCGCGACCAACGAGCCCGTATTGGTGAGAGTGTCTTTGACCTTTACGATAAGGTCGTTGCCTTCGATTAGGCCTGGACCACGACTTCCCCGAAGCAGGTCATCCTTAGCAGGTAAATAAACTACGGGAACAAGGACCTGCTGGCCGTCAACGATACGAGTTTCGTACCAAGCCAGTGGCTTATCAAGAGCCGCACGCTGCGCCTCTGTCAGAGACGTACCATAGGACGCACCGGTCTTCTTCGAGAACTCCAATGCGTTATTATAAAGTTCAGAGCGAATATCCTCGGGGGCCTGACTTGTGGTGACAAGTGAGTTGCCCTTCGCCCGTGCCATTGCGTCCGCAAACGCTGTTGCCTCTTTCTGAGGGTCGGAGAAAATAGAAAGCTGCTGTCCAAGCACGGATACGCCAGCCAACAAAGTGGCGGCCTCGGTCGAACCCGTTAGCTCCTCCAACTTGCCGAAATCAGAACGATTGACTGGAATGCTTGGAAGAACAGGCTCCTCCGTAAATTTCAGAGGAGGAACGATAACGTCGTCCAGGACGATATTTATAGGACGAGTATTGCCGGATGAATTGACGACCGCCGCACCGTCGATTGCCGCAATTGCAGGCAGTCCATTCTGCAATGTACCAGCGTCGATGGTGACCGTATCACCAGACATGGTACCAACGTTGGAAACCGTTGCGACATCAATGTCCAGGACAGCCTTGGCGTTGATCACCGAGCCGAGAGAGACTGTTGTCTTTCCAACCAGCTGTTTGCTCTGCTTGGTGTAGTAATATTCGCCGAGTGTCGTGAAACGCGTGCCGATAACAATGGTATCGGGAATGTTATCTGGGTCGATACCCAGCACTTCGAGATTGAGGAGTTGTGCTGCGTCGACATACTCGAAAGTCTCAAAATGAGCGTGTTCGTTCAGACGTTTTCTGTACTTCTCTTTACCGTTATAGGTCTTCGAGACGGGAGCCGCACCCTTCGAAATGATAATTGTGATATCGCCACTCTGCGCCCGTGACAGGAGCGAGGGGTCGCGGAACGCTGATGCTTTGAACTGGTGGGTGGACCAACCAATGTCTGTGGGTGCGTAGAATGGCTGCGTCCAAACCTGTTCAGACCCCCAGACGTTCCGGTAGTGGTTGAGTGCATAGGTTTTAGCGTCGTTGCGAAGGCTATCGGCCTTGATTGAAAGGTTAGCCGCAGAGAGAATCCTTCCCTCTGTGTTACTTAGATTGTCTGCCTCGATGTCGAGGTCCTCGCCCGAGCGAATGGTTCCGTATTTTTGCGTGACGATGTCACCTGAGAACTCATCCTGATAGGCTTGGTGGACCGTATTGTAGCTGCTAGGCCGATTGAGAATATAGGCGACAGTTGCGACACCGAGCTTCTCAACACGCGTGACATCGCCTTCACTTCCCGCGACGGCATCGTTGGTAATGGATGTCGCTTTGAGTTCGAGCTTTCCACCTGTTTCGATCCGGCCTGAAAGGTTGGCCAATAAGTTGTCGACGTGGATCGTACCGTTTTTGGCAGCAACGATTTCACCGAAGCTGTTGGTGAGATTTTCAGCTTTTACCGTGAGGTTCCCAGACGTATGGATACGTGCATCGTCTCCATCGTTTTCCAGCTTACCAACGACAAGAGACAGGTCTTCAAGAGCCGCGACAGTTCCGCTGTTGCTCAGAATCCCTGTGATGACGACGTCCATCGCCCCATTTGAAAGAATATCGCCAAGGTTTCGCAGGTTGCCTTGTATATCAAGTGCGACTTGGCGGCTGTTTATCTGACCAAGTTCCTGATTAACGAGGTTCCCAGAAATCTTGAGGGAAAGCTCATCGGTCGCTTCGAGAATGCCGTTGTTGGAAAAGTCCCCAGCTAAGATGAGGTCGAGTTTACGTGCAACAGTTTGGCTTTCAGCTGTCGCCTCTAGAGCATTTACGTCAACAGCCAGACGATTACCGGAAACCAATTGTCCCTGTTGGGACAACACGTTTGCATTGAGTGAAAACCCATCAGCCGCACGAGCAAGTCCTTTGTTGCTAAGAACCCCGCCGACCACAATGTTCAATGTGGACGATGAGACCAACTTACCAAGGTTCGAAAGATCACCTTGAACGGCAGCGTCAATCTCTTGTGCGGTTATAATCCCGTTCTGGGCATTCGTAACACCTGCACCGGCTGTGATTTTGACTTCATCAATAGCGCCGAGAAGCCCATGGTTCAGGACATCGCCGGTGACAATAAGCGCTAGATTTTCAGCGATTACGCTCGAAAGCTGTGAAGAACCTTCATAGGATTGGGCTTGGATTGTAAGCGTTTTGCTGCTTGCGAAAGCGCCAGCATTTGCGACTTTACCGGACGATTTAATGTCCAAATCACCGCCAGTTTCAATCAGTCCGCTGGACGTGTTCTCGACGGCTGTTGTAGCGACTACCGACGCGTCTGTTGCTGCTTTGATAGTGCCGGAGTTGGAGAGTGAATCCTCCGCAATTATATTCAGTGTAGACGACGAAAGAATTGAACCCAGGTTCTGAAGACTTCCGGTGATGTTGAGTTCTAATGGCCCAGCACTTTGAACAACACCCGAAGAGGTGTTTGCAAACGAACCTGCGGTGATTTCCGATTTGTCGCGGCCGAGAACGACACCATCGTTTGTCAGCTGGCCTGCAACGTTAAGGGCGACATTATCATCTGCAAAGACGCCGGTCTCTGTGATGTGAAGGTTGTGAAATGCGAGAGCCAGCGAAGGATAAAGCTTCTTGTCGATCACAGTTCCAAGCGTAAGTGTGTTGTTCGCTTGAATGTTCGTTTTGGTGTCGCTTAGGGCCGTGCCTTCACGTAGGAAGACATCGTCGCCACTAACAAGCGTTTCACTATCCGAGGTGAGCCAGGTATCTCTTAAATCTACTGTCTTCCCCATGATCGACACTTCGGAGCCAGTAAGCCCCAACATGTCGGTCGTGATGGTGCCAGCCGATATAGACAATGCATCCCGTGCTGCGATCAGCCCGGAAAGGGTGCTCGTGCCATCGGCTTCAACATTGATGTCGCCGCCCGATTTTACCTGACCTGCTGCGGCGATATCGTCCCGAGTTACGATTGAGAGATCGCCACCAGCAGTGAGCCCCGATGATGCCAGGAATTTGGCACTTCTGGCCGTAATGGTGATTTTACCACCGGCAGTAAAATCGCGCCTAAGCTCAAGATCATCGTTTGCATCAAACTCGATGTCACCGGAGGATTCTGCGGAGGTCAGGTCAATGGAGCCAGCAGACTTGATCGAGATTTTGCCGGTGCCATTTCCAGCGAGAGCCTGCAAGCTTCCTTTAAGTTGGACGCCCATCCCTACGTCGGAGGACAGGATGCCAATTGAACCTGCTGACACAACACCCGCACTTGTGGACGTTATCGCCTGCCCTGGCGCTGAAACACCAGTTCCAAATCCTGAAGCCGTCAGAACGCCTGAATTTACGTCGTATGTCGTCTGCCCTGCAGCAAGTGTAACTTTACCGGAAGCTTTAACCGCGCCATCAAGGGATACAGTGCGGCCAGTCAGCGTTACTGCCTCCAGCATCTTTCCTTGAGGAGCACTAATTCCAGAGCCGGAAACTGTGACATCTCCTGTCGGGTTAGCGAGTGTAACTGCACCGGACACGGGATCGACTTGAGGCGTAGAACCCGACAGGGTTACGCCAGCCGCATTGATAAATGTACATCCTACGCAACCAACCCCATTTGGATTGGCGACAATGATGTCAGCTTTGCTACCAAATACCTCCGTCGGACCGGCTAGACGCGATGCGTTCACACCGTTCACTTCGTTGATAATGACTTTGGCGCTATTTCCACCGACGAGGTTCGGATTACCTGAAACTGTTCCTCCGATGATACTTTGACCACCAAGGGAGGAATTGTTGAGGATGATGCCGCTCGTGTCGACGTTGTACTCACGGAACTTGTTATGACTGACGCCATTTGATCCCGGCGTCACAATGTTGACCGTTGGAGTTCCATTCGCCGAATTCGAGATGGAAGGCTGGAATGTTATGGGTGCGGTTGGATCGACAATTGTTTGAGCATAGGCGGGTGCAAGGCTGCCAAACAATGTGGTGAAGACGAAGCTCACCAGCGTCACTGAAGATGCAAACCGCCCAAAGAAACGATTTGTCATTTTAGTCATAACGCCGGAGCGGAAAGAGCTAACATTCTGACTTTGTTTGACGAGTGACATAACTCAAAACCTTACATGAACTCGAAAATTCGATTTGGTTGGCCTCGTTTCAAGAGGCCAACACCCGCGACGCGTTATTATTTTTGGATGTGTTTGAGGAAATCAGGGGCCGCTTCTTCCATCCTGCCTCACTGAGAATTCTGCTCATTGCTGGCAGGTTTCCAGTCGCGGGCCAGCGTTTGAGCTTCTTCAATCTGTTCCTTGGACATTTCTGCGGTAATCGTCTCAAGCGCCGTTCCGGCCGATGGATGGCCCCGTTCGTTGGCAAGATTGAAGTAGAGATGAGCCTTTACCGGATCAGCTGCCGTGCCCTCACCGCTCTCAAGCATTTCGCCGAGATTAAAGAGGGCCACTGGATTTCCATAAGCGCCGATTTCTTCGAACAGTTTGAAGGCATGTTCTGCGTTTGCAGGTGTGCCCGTGCCCTGCCGGGTCATGACCGCCAACATATTTTTCGCGCCGACGTGGCCGGTTAAAGCAGCTTTCTTGTAGTTGTTGAGTGCAGCAGCCGGGTCCTGTTTCAACCCTGTGCCATCCAGTTCCAGGCCAGCACAATTGAACTGGCCTTCCTGGTTGCCGAGGTCGGCAGACTTGCAGATCAGTTCAGCAGCCGCGACGTAGTCCTGGCGAACATTTTCCCCACGCAGATGCATCAGTCCAAGCCGGTTCAATGCTGAAGCAGAACCTTTCTCTGCGGATGCCAGATATAGAATTCTCGCCTTGTTCGTATCGGCCGGGAAGCCGACGCCCAGTTCCACCATACGCGCGAGATAGAACCCGGCTTCACCGTTCCCCGCATCGAAGCCCTTCGCAAAGGTTGCTGCAGCTTGCGTGAATTCTTGCTTCTCAAGGAAAGCCCTACCTTGTGAAACCTCATCTTCAGCCAGCGCGTTTCCAGACAACACGAAGGTCACGGCAAGCGCACCCAGACCGGTAGACAGAGCACGTTTCATTTTTTTGAGTGAGGAAGCATGTGTATTCATCAGAGTGCCTTGAAACGTAGGTTGAAAAATAGTTCGCCTCTATCCGGCGACATGACGATTGATGCGGTACGGTCTTCCGCGAGCCGGAACCCGTAACCGACGTCAAATGAAAGGCGGGAAGCAGCGTAGCGAACGCCTGCCCCTGCAGAAATCCTGTACGGGGTGCGCTTGTTGGCGTTGTCATAGCCAGCGCCAAGATCGCCAAAGACGTACAGGTTTGTACGGGAGGTCAGATCGCGCAACCAAACCGGATGATCTTCTTTCGATGGCAATGGAAAGGAAGAAAGGGCAAAGCCAACTTCGTTACGCCAGATTGCGCCACTGTCGACTTTCGAGTTTCCGCCCGAATAGCCGCGAACAGAACTTCTCGACCCTAAAGTCAATTGATCATCGGAATACAAAACATCGTTTGTGAACTGACCCGACAAGACACTATTGAGTGACGCAATGTTCGGAATGACATGCTCAGCCGACAGTGACCCTTCAAATTTCGAAAACTGTGCACGAGGCACTGTGCCTGTAGGGTCAGAAAAATCTTCATTGGCTCCGAACGCATTTAGTCCAAAGCTACCGCCAGCCCGTCCGCTAATCGATGAGTTGCCGAAATATTGGCTGTACGATAACCCCAAACGGATTTGTGCCAAAACCTGAGGCGTTAAAGGCGTGCCATTTATGTATCTAAGCAACTCACGTCGCTGCAGATCAAAATCGGCGATAAGCTTGTGATCTTTTGCTGCGCTGAGGGTCCAGTCGCCCCCCGCACTAAAAGTACGCGTTGTTGAATAGAATTCTGCAAGATCGGACAAGTTCACGAGTGAATCTGACCATGTACCATTCAATCGGAAATTCAGGTTTCCGATAGGAATGGCAAACGCCCCACTTAACTCATTGCTGTACAGACCCGTCTTTGCTGTCGCACGCCAGGTTTCGTTTACGCCCAAAAGGTTGTCTTTTTCCAAGGTCAGACCGAAGCGTAACTGATCGAAACCTTGGACGTTTTCAGTGTCATAGCCCGCGTAAAGTCGGAAGGTATCCTTGATGGTATTTTGGATTACCACTGTGGATGTTGCAGGTTTCTCTCCCGGCTTCAGTTCAGCTTTTGCTTTGTTCGAGGGGACCCGGTTGAGGCTGTCGACGGTATTCTGGACCTCATCCATGGTAAGGATGTCGCCAGGTTTCACGGTTTTTGCGACAGCGATACGAACATTCGGCCCAAGTATTGTGAAGTTGTCGAGATCGTCGTCGAGAGATTCAAACCACGCGCTTATGCGGCCCAGCACAGTCTCTGGAGATTTTATCCGCTCCGCCCTCGCTGTCTTGCCCCGGAAAAGTTTACTCAACCTTCCTTGCTGATCAGCTCGGACTTCAACATATTCAACTCGATCAATACGTCCCGGTACAATCTGGACAAGAAGCTCTCGGCTTTCCGCGATGTTTTGTTCTGGAAGCCATGCTTGTGTCGTCACATAACCACGCTCAGACAAGAAACCATTCACCGCCTTCAAAATGGCAGAAACACTTTCATTGTCTTGGCATGCCAAAGCGATTGGCTTCACGATTCCTTCAATCTGGTTTTCTTTAGCAACGTCCTGAAACCCATCAATTTTAATGGTTTTCACTTCAAAACACGATGTGGCAGCGTCGTCCGGGTGGTTGCTTGTCGGGATGTAAAGTGTACTCGCAGAAACTGGAAAAGCTGCAGTCAACATCAGAGCGCTTGCGAAAGTTGCTTGAATGCAAAGATGCCTTGGAGAAGCACTGATCATCGGCTCTCTCCAGGTACAAAAGGTCGGAACAGCCCGATAGGTGACTGCCAGAGCTTCACACCAGTTTGTGGAGCGACCATCTCCATTATGCCGTTCGGTACAGCAGTGCCATTTCGAGCGCTTAAAACACCAGCCTTGAGTTTAACTGGTTCAAAGGCATCGATATGGAGGGAACCAAGAGGAGCGCTTACCAAACCTCCAGAATCTCCCTCACCAATCCATGCGTAGGGACCACTCCAGAAATTATAGACACCACCCGGACGCGTGAATACGGTTGCTGTCCTGACGCCCTCAATGCTGACTTTCGGAGCGCTTAGATGGATGTCACCGTAACCAACGATCTGGCCTTGGTTCATAATGCTCGTTGCGGCAACAACACTGACATCCTTGGTAGCATTAATCTGTCCACCAGTCGTTCCAATGGCAGATGTTCCAAATGCTGTGCACGTTAGTCTGCATACACGGGTGTAATCGAGACTTCCTGTTTTGAGAGTTTCAATCGTCACTCTGTCGGCAGCGATCTCGACGCCACCATCGTTTGCGTTAATGACGCCACGATTTATTAGGTCGGCTCCAGCCACAAGATGGACATTGGACCCGACGATGTAGGCCTGCTGACCGACGAGACGCTCTCGTCCGTAATCTATTTCCTTCTTGAGAACGGTCTCACGCTTCTGCCAAAGGGTGTACCACAGTCTCTTACCCTGGGTGGTGGACGTCCATTCACGAATACCGTCACTACCAGGCAATACATCAACCGTATTTTCGATTGCGCCACCGGCAACCAAACTGGTTTTGGCATTCGATAGCAATCTGCCTGTGTTATTCTCGATGTTGCCGCCAGCTTGAACATCGAGATCATCCTGCGACGAAAAGACGATGGCTAACTGTTCGGCGCTTTCGGTCAAAAGCCGAACCGACCCTGCAGCTTGTAGAGTGACACCACCCTTTGAAGCTGTGTTGGTTGCTGCGCGTTGGCTGCCCGAGAGCAACGCACCGGTGTTGACGATGTCTCCTGTGGAAGCAAGGAGAGTGAGCGCCCCGTTTACGGCCTCAAGTTTTGTCTGGGTTTGGCCAGGGTTAGACCTCACCTCGATCTCTGAACCAGTGACCGTAGCATTTCGAAATGCCTTTACAGAGCCTGTTACCGAAATCCGTCCACTACTGTCGAGACTGAAGTCACCAAGTGAGGCATAGGTATTGCCCGCGTGGCTAACGCCTGCTCCTTGTGCTGTGGTTTCAATTCGTACTGTGTTGGCTTTCAACGACCCACGTTGGGTAATCTCGACAGCAACCGACGCATCGGGGGTGGTCGTCACGGCATGCCGTGTTCCCCAATTTTCAACATCGGAGCTTGGCAAAACACGGCTATCAAATTCTACACGACTTGATCCTGCCACAAGCCGGATATCGGAGCGCGAATTCTCAGAATTGTTCGTGACAGGTCCATCAATTCGAATACTCCCAGCGTATAGCTGAAGCGTCGTCATCGCTCCGGATAGACCTAGCCCCGACACGTCAATGCGTCCTTCAGCAGTGTCCAGCACGACATTTTGAGATATTGTTCCAGGAGCGATCTGATGGGAAACGATGCTTGAACGGCCGGTTGCAAGGACTACCCCGCCAACGTTCTCAAAGCTTCCACCATCAACGGATATCCCATTGGGGTTTGCGATGATGACATGGGCTCGGGCACCGAGCACTTCTAGTCGCCCATTTAACTCGGAAATCCTCGATGAGGTGACCTCATTGACGATGGTAGTAGCAACCGCAGTTCGATTGTCTAAATCTAAGCCTGCAGCACCAACTGAAAACTGCGTATATGTATTCAGACTTACGCCCGAGGAATTCGGCTGCGCAATTGAAACCGTTTGGTGTCCACCCGGGTTGGTCGTTATGGTAGTAGCAGTTCCACCATCAATGATGGCTTGTGCCAAGGCTACAGACGGGACCGCCAGCGTAATCACCATTACGCTGCATGCAGTTTTCAACGTACTGAGGTGCTGAAGCCTTGCACTCATGGCTGCTTTGCCTTTTGCTCTGACAAAGCATTCAAACCTGCAGAAAATCCCTTGAGAGATACGGCAACATCAATTTTCGTAGATTTTGTATCCATCAATGTCGCGGTAAGGACCGCGCCACTTTTCAGCGCCGACAGAAGTTGCGCATCCAACTGAAATCCAGCATGGCAGCCTGATAAATTGCATGTCTCGAACGCAGCCTGGCGTGTCTTACCCTTATCGACACGTAGGGAAATGCCAGCCGGAAGATACACCTCCAGAGGCGTAGAAATTAATCCTACGTTGGCTTTTCCTTGGGAGATGACGTTGAAAAGGAATACAACGTCCTTTCCTCCATTGACCGCCTGAGCCTGCTGCAGACGGCACGGGGCATCAGAGTTTTGAGAATTGCACACTAATTCCCAGTCCTGGAAAACCTCCGCAGAAGCTGGCCTGAGTGTTAGTACACTTAGCCCAACCACCAAGATCAGAAGTAGTATTTGACGCGTCTTTGAAGACACGGAAAGAATTTCAGCTGCAAGAACCATAGCTTCCGCACAAAACATCTATAGATTGTATTGATATAGATGCTTCGAAGTAACTGATATCAGCTACTCATCCTCACAGGACACCTCAGCCATTACATACGGCCTTAGAAGCGCGGCTTACTAGAAGGGGAAGTGGAAATTGAAATAATTGATTTAATTCAAATTCTTATACGACTGCCCTGCCATTAACTCACTTCGAACTGTCTCAAATTTCAATTACTTTCCACCGAGTTGTCACGAACCATTGGAAGCGTATGTTGAAATGTGATTCACCAGAAGCGCAACCGAAAGTTACATAAATCACAACTGTGGCGCAACCGTGTGGGACTTTTAAAGTTAAAAAGTCGCCAACAATTCTTGCTCAATTGATTTCGAAGATAGCCCAATGCGCTGCAAACTATAGGTTGCTGGTAATCCACAGTGCTACCAGGTGCTGGAGGTTTTTCGCACCAATCCTCGCCTTTAGCCGTTCGATGCGATGTTCGATTGTCCGGTAAGATAAATCCATCTTCGCAGCGATTTCCTTTTGCGACGCACCCTCAGTTAGGAGCTGGAGGATACAAAGATCGAAGCCCTCCGCATGAAACTTTGGTACTTCCGCGAGCAACAGGTCAATCTTTGAGAGCAAGATGCACCACTCTCCTCGCCCAACAGACGATTTCTGTGGGATAAGTAATTGTTCATATATAATCTTGCAGCTCTCAAACGTTGCGTTTCCCTTCGTGAACGATGGTCGCTTGTTGTGGATCACCTCAATCAACGCGGGAATGGCGGCGCTTTTCAGATAGTCGGAATCAGCTAAATCTTGGAGATCAAGCGGCCCTCGCCGTTGTAGAGCAAGGAAATCCAATGCAGTCGTTGGGACGCTGTATGGTCGTATGAATTCGACTGAGAATTTACCAGCTATTGCATCTCTACAATCAATCACAGCAAGGATTACGTTCGGCTCCATTGGGCCGACCACGGCCTTGTAGACGTCAAGAGCCGCGATTGCATCTCCACTATCGATCCAAGAATCCATCAGGTCCTGCACGCACATTGAAAAGGATTTCACGACCCGCACGAGAGTGACCTTGTGCCAGGAATTTGATTCTCGACGTGATTCAAGACTGACAAAATGAACCAATTTTGCCATCCAACCGATAGTCATCTGGTTGTTTGCATAATTCCTTGAGAGCCTTGAACAAACATAAACTCACCACGTCGAATAACCCACCCGGACAAAATTGGTTGGTTGTGTCAACGGTGATGGCACCAAGGAAATCTGGAAACGCGATGAGATTAGGTTACGCGAGGGTATCGACCGTTGAACAAAATCTGGATTTGCAACTAAATGCCTTAGCCGCAGCCGGTTGTGAGATCATTTTTAAAGACCACGGAGTGTCAGGTAAAAGCACGAAAAGACCAGGTCTAGCCAAGGCATTACGCAGACTAAAAAAGGGGGACACTTTGGTAGTTTGGCGACTGGATCGGCTTGGGCGTTCGCTTATCCATCTCATCAAAATCATCACGAAGCTCCGCCAACGCGGCGTGGAATTTTTGTCGTTAAATGAATCGATCCATACAGGCAACTCGGCCGGAGCATTGATTTTTCATATTTTCGCTGCGCTTGCTGAATTTGAACGAGGTCTCATTTCGGAGCGATCCGCCGCTGGGATTGCTGCAGCACGGGCGAAAGGGCAACGCTTGGGACGACGCCCGAGCTTGGGACCTGAATTGCTTCACGAGATACGACGAGCCCACAATAACGATGGACTGTCGCTCCATGAAATAGCTACGCGGTATATGGTCCACCCCCGCACGATCCACCGTTATCTCACGAAGCATGAATTGATGCCCAATCAGGAATAACTACCGGAACAATTGTATAATGTTCTCGGATACGGCGTTCGCTATGCTCAGCGACTGGATTGTCAATTGTTGTTGTGTCTGAAGCGCCTTCAAGCGCGTCGACGCCTCATTCATGTCAGTGTCGACCAATCGGCCTATGCCCCGGTTGACGGAATCGATGACGCTCTGGTTATAGCTCTCCTGCATTGCTAATCTGGTTGTCAGAGCACCTAGAATTGCCGCGCCATCAACCGTCTTCGAAAGCATGGACTGGATGCCATCGATATACCTGTCGATGCTGTAACTGCCAGTGATATCGATATCCAACAATCCGAACTCCGGAACGTCTCCGACGTTATCAGTAACCCCGACTATGCCCAGAGACGTCTTTCTGCCCGCTTCCGGATTTACAGTCTCGATTAGATCGTAACGAATGAGACCTGATCCAAGGTTCTTAGCCTCAATTCCGAAACCCTGATCGGAAAATGCATAGTTGAGTACCTGAATGTAGTCACCAATAGACGTCACCTTGCCGTTCGTAGTTCCGAGGGCGGCCATCACCGTATCTTGCGTCAGTGTGAGCGTTTTACTGCCATGGTTCTCAATGACTGAGACGTACGCTTCGACTGTGGGCTTAAGCTCGAATGCATCATCCCATATGCTGTAGGAATACGCCCGGGTGCCGTAAATGATCGCTGGGCTATCTTGAAGCCCACCCGTCTTGCCTCCACCAAGCGTGGAGGTCACTACGCTCATTTGATAGGAAGCGCCCCGCCCCGACGTTTCAGTAGTTTCAATTGAGTATTTTGCGGGATTCGACACGTCTTGAAAGATTCGTACTGAACCACCGATCACCGACTGCAATACCTGTCGCCATTGGGCCCTGGTTGACACGACGCCATTCCAGCCTGAGTTGACCGTATCAATAGCACTGCGATCAATTGTGTATGTTTGCGTCGTCCCTGTCTGTGCGCCGGTGGTATTCGATGGATCATCAGCATCCAAGTTCAAGGTAAAGGAGATGGCAGTGCTATTATCTGGAAACGTCAACGGTCCATCGAAAATGTAATTTTCCCAAGCGGACTGTCCACTAGGATCGAAGGAATACATTGTGTTCCGGATGCCGCCAACTGTCCCAGGGCTACGGTAATCAGCTTGAAGCAGGCCGCCTCCCGTCGAGTTGAACAACGACAGGCGCGACAAATCTACGTCAGTAGTTTTCACAGCAATGGAACCGTTATTTGACCGAACAAAGGAACTGATCAGTTTATCTGTGGACTGCGCGACGTCAAAAATGTTCTCAAATGAGGTGTTCAGCCAATTTACGCCGCTGAAGCTCGCGGAATTTGCAACGCTCACGACTTGGTCTTTAAGTTGATCAAGTTCCGACTGAATTTTATTGCGGTCGGCGCTCTCTTCCTTTGCCGCAACCAATTTGGCTTGAAATTTTGTCAGAACTTCCACCGTTGAACTCATCGCCGCGTAAGCAGTGTCAACTTTCGCTGCTCCAAGTCCTATTGCATCCTGAACTGCGCTCATCGCCATTTCATCGGACCGAATCGTTGATGAAATTGACCAGTACGCTGCGTTGTCTGCGGCACCTGCAATTCGGAGTCCGGTCGATAAATCGCTCTCGGCTGCACCAAGTTGCCTGTTGATTGTTCGCAGAGTTTCGATAGCAGAAGTTGCAGCGCTATTGGTCAAAATACTGGTCATGAAAATCGCCGAATTATTGATTTGAATGGCTTCTTCATGAACCCAAAGCAGTCTCCTGCTACCCGGCAAAAATGCTCTACAAACAGTTAACGGTTGTACTGGTGTTGAAGGGGGAAACTACCTTCCGGGGCGTTTTTGGAATAAAGCTCAATTGATTGCATTATCAGTGCAACAATTACATAAAGTAGAACCCAAATATCTCCGGAGGCCTGCTTGAAACGGTTTGCTCACGTCTTTTTTTTCATAATCGCGTCCGTCTTAGCAGGTGGTCCGGGTATTGCCACTGCTGCCTCCATCGACATAAAAATGTTCGGACATCATGTCATCATTCAGCAACGAGATTTTGAGCAAGTCCTATCCATCGACGGCCGCGACGTATTGAAAGACTCCATACTCACCGTGGACGATGTTCGTATGATCTCGGGAATTCCAACGATCATCGGGTCGTCTTCACCAGGCGGAAACGCTTGTGACTCCTCCCCTTTTGTTGTGTCATTCCCAACCGACGGGAATCCTCGTGTCGATGGCCCGATAGAGAGTTGCTATCCGGTGAACGCAGACGTTCTACCTGACAAGATCGTATTCTCAACGAGAGCGCTGCCAACTTCTCCTGGTCAAACGTGGACGTGGACACCGAAAGATGGTCTTGCGAAATCCGCAGACCAACAGTTCGTTGCGGATTCATCAAAGGGTTGGTCTGCGCTCCGGGAAAAGACAGCTACGCATCCAAGCGACCTTTTGTCATATGGAGAGATTGCAGCACAGATCAACGGACTTCTGGCGACTGAAAAGGACTTCTATTCCGACATTATCCTCGGAGTCGGCTCTGGCTCGTTCGAAGGAGATTACTTCGTTGGTTCCGCATGCACACGCCACATGTGTAATGAACAGGAAGCTCTTCTGGTTGCTGGCATTCAAGAAAAGAAGGTGTTTCTTGCGTGGAAACCTTCGGGTGAAAAGATCGTGGTTCGTCCGCCTGTGAAGGAATGGCCGGACAAAGCGAAATTTGCACTGCGCGAATGGGCGGAGAAATGGAAATAGGTTTCCTTCGACCACCTATAATCGGCAAATAGAAGTTAGATTGCTAGTTGAACCGGATAGAAGGTAGACCGCGAGAGGTACGATGCCACTACGTTGTATAGGTGAAGATGGTGCTGACATTTTCGCCTTCGACCTCAACTCAATCGAATGGAAATCACTCGCGTCTCTTAACCGCAGAAGCAACCTACTGAGAATGCCGTGCTGTAATGCTGGTGTGACATTACGGAGATCAAAGCGAGGCATCCAACACTTCGTGCACAAAGTGATTGGTAACTGCACCTCCGCTCCGGAAACCGAGCACCATCTCCGTCTGAAGGAAATCGCAGTTGAAGTTGCACGCCGTTATGGGTGGACAGTGGAAACGGAGGTGAGAGGCGTCACTCCCGACGGAGAGGAATGGATCGCCGACGTACTAGCGCGCAAAAACAACGCCAAAGTCGCAATCGAAATTCAATGGTCACCGCAAACACCGGAAGAAACTTTACGCCGTCAAGAGCGCTATCGTAAGTCTGGCGTACGTTGCCTGTGGTTGTTCCGTCATGCAGGGTTTCCGATTGCAGCTGAGCTTCCCGCCGTGCAAGTTTCCGCAGTAGATGATGGATATGCCACGCGCCTCTCAGACATTAGTATGCCGTTGCAAACATTCCTTGATGCGGCGTTTGATGGGCGATTGAAGTTTGGACTGCCTTCAATTGGCAAAGCGGTTGTCCAGATTAAAGCGGGAGACATTGAATGTTGGAAGTCTCAATGTAAGGCGACAACCAAAATAATCACCGGAATTGACGTGATATTTGGGTCGCGAACATACTCTTGGATCGTGAAAACCCTTGATGGGGCACCTCCGTCAGTTCTCCACTCAGTCATCGAAAACCTGCCCAAGAACCTAAATATTGGGACGTTGAAGAAACGCTACAGCAATACCATTGGGGACAGGTATTTGAGCAATGGCTGCTATCGCTGCGACAGTCTAATCGGGCAGCATTTTGAGTCTGAGGTCTGGTATAGCGACGAAATTATAAGCTCGTTTCAAATTGATATAAGCGGCGACTGGAGGCGAATGATCGAGCAGGAATATGAGCCCGAATGGGCGGTATACCGTGTCAACGAGCTGTTATGTTGAGCAGTCGTCGCAATAGACAGTCCGCCTACACAAGCATTATTGAACGGGCTCACCTTCAAGTTTTATTTCCGATGGACCGACTGGGGATTTTGCCAGAACAGATCATTGTCATCGCCTAAAGAATTTCGCCCAAGCATTCCAGTTCAGCTAAAATCCTTAGCAATGAGAGTGCTCGCTTCCCAACTGGTGCTACACATTTAGTAACCGTCCGACCGATAACCTCCCCCGGACGCGCGACCTTTTAAGGTTGGCGACAGCGATGGCGTAAGTCATACTAAAAGAGGTCTAAAGGTCGCATCTGCGTCGGGCACGATCAGTAGTCGACGAATTGCCCGTAGTCCCAATGCATCGACGTCAACGTCGTAGGACCGTGCCTCCAAGGATATGTCCACGAGAGGAAGTCTCAACCCGGACACCCGTCTTATCAGCAATTGTTTTCGCAAGTAGCGGGTCATCGCTGATCAGCTCGATTTCCTGAAGGTCCTTCCAATTGTCGGTCGCGGGGAATTCCGATCCAGAATAAATGAGGAGATTTTTGATGAGCACACGTTCCATTTGCTTGCCACTTAAGGCCCGGCGAACGGCTTGACGAATTTGGAATTGCTTTGGAAGCTTTGCTAAGGGCTTCCCGACCAGCCGAGAAGAACGCTGAGCAAAAATGTGTGAGCGGTTCACGCGTTGTTGCGCAAGTGAAGTCTCTACTTTCGACGAATTGACCACAACAACTCTGCCTACGGTGCCACCTTTCCTCGCTTTCGTTTGACCGAGCGTCGCTGCAACGACCCTAGCCAACTGACCGAGAGCGGTGCCGTTGGCATCTATTATCACCCACCTCTGAGCGCTCTCATATGACGACTTACCGGGCTTTTTGGGCTGGCCAGAAGTCGCTTTGCCGCGATCCGAATTTTGGGAGCCATTTGGCCTCAATCGGACTACATCCGTCACGGATGTACGTGAGTGTGCGTGATCGTTCGACTTGGCAATCGGCGCTGAGGTTTCAAGCGCAACCTTGATTTCGTCGACATCAATTAGCGGCTCACCATCGTATTTTGTAGCAGCTTTAAGCTCGTTGCCCTTCACGTTTAGCAGCTTCAATGTCGCAGCCAAAGCAACGCTATTTGAGGGGTCGTGGAAGAGTACGTGCGTCCAAGCTCTTTCGCCTTCTGATACAAGGTCGCCTAGCAAGCCGAATTCTGGGTCAGTTGTGGAAGGAAGATATACGATCTGCTCGTCATCCTCAATTTTATGCAATTCGAGTGCCGTGAAGGTCTTCACGACATCTTCAATATTTCGATTGATGAATAAGAAAGTTTCTTGGAGCGCCACGACTGCTCTACCTTTCCTCACTGTAGTTCAGCTTATACACCTTAGCTTCCAAAGCTACAAACTCGTCATCGACTTTCCTTACACCGGGACGCTCTGGTTTAAACTCCCAATACACTGTGCCTCCGGGTGTCACCACGTCGGGCTTAACGTGCGTGGTGAACTCAACGCCTTCTTCATCAGCGCATGCCACCGCTACTGTTTGTCCAAAACAAAGTGGCAACAGGTAGGCCTTCGCCTTCGCGAATTTGCCGCCAATTACGATAGCTCGCCCCCATATCTCCTGTGATTCGATCTGCATTTTTGCGACTGTGTAGTCCTGTTTCCTTGTCTTTATTCGATGAAACGGACCGTAAACACCATCGTTGTGGGTGAGCTTCAATTTTCACTTCCTAAGAATAATATGCGGTCTTAACGCAAAAGCTAAATCTTGCGAGTTACCGCCGAAAATACAAGTTAAAATTGAGATCAATCATTTTTAGCACTACGCTCTTATGCTGTGTAAACGCTCAGCTATTTCTGTGAGTGGCGCTTGCTCTAACGTCGAGAAACCAACCATGCCCGTTAGGGGAGTTTATTACCGCCAAAACTTCTGCGAACTACATCGCAGACCAGACCAGACCAGACCAGACCAGACCAGACCAGACCAGACCAGCACATGAAAAGAATTACTAACTCTCCCCATATCTGAACGTCACAACTAAAGTTTCTTGCTGGAATTGACCGACCTGGAATGGTCAAAACTATTGTCCGGCAGCCACCCCGTTTTGCGTTATAGTTGTGTTTTCGCCTCGCCGAATCCTGATTTCGATGCGCCTACGTGTCTCGACGTTCCCTGCTTGGCCGGTGCTAATTTCGTCACCAGGCAATACCAACTGCGCTGCGGAAAGAGGTAGGATTTTGACGTTCGCAAGATCAGGGTTTTTGCGCAAGATGTTCGTAACGGAAATCGCTCTCGCTAACCCAAGACCTGCGTTGTCAGCCGGGGCCAGCTGCTTAACTGAAGCCTTCGAAGACAACACATCGAGCGAGATGTTGTCCATGTTGGACTCTCCACGACCTAATGGTTGCTCATCAGTGTGCCCAATCACTTCTACGATATCTACGCCGTACCGTTCCAGACTATCTGCAATCTGGGCAGCAACCGGACCATTAAGATTGCTGGTAAAGGTATCAGTCAACTCTGCACTACCTGACCTGAAGTAATAACCGCTGGCTTCGCTTAGACTGATGATTGGAGGCCACTCGTGCGGCTTCGATGCGCCGCTCTCAATGAGTTTCTTCTCGGCCTCCGCAAGCCGGGCAGCGAGGTCGGTCGTCGAAGCCTCAGAAGCCTTTAATTTTTCCTCCAAACGAGCCAAAAGCTCAAGGGATTTACCTGCATCCGCCAAGGCAGTCAGCTTTTCCTCAAGTTCAACTGGTTTTGTTGGATCAAGCCCAAACTTTTTCAGTATTTCTATACTGGAGACAACTTCTTCAATTTGCGTGGATTCGATTCCGGTATCAGTCAGTTGTTTGACAGCCGTCCTCGCCTCAACGAGTTCACGCCAATCTTCATCCAATTTTCGTTTATCGACCAGTGACAACTGACTTGAAAGCGCCTCAAGCTTCGCCTTGAACACCTCCTCCTGAACAATCTTCTCGGTTAGCTGTGCCTGCAACCTTTTTGCTTCTTCAACGGCAGTGGTGGCTTTAAGACGTTCATTCGAAATGATAGCCCCGGCGACAAGGAGCAAGCAAAACACGAGCAGCAACATGGATTCGGCCATCGTGAATCCAAGGATGAGCCCTCGATTGTAGCCTTTGTGCTCTAACTTCGTCGCCGTTTCTTGATTGGTCATCTAAACCAACCCTTCTTAACCTTTTCGGTCTCGGCAGCTGTTGGCGCGGGTATCGGGATGCTTTCAATATTGATGCCGCTAGTAATACCGTTGGAACGTGCGCTTCCTTGGTCATCAGGCGCTTCTGTCAAAGCGTCGGAGCCTTTGACTGTCGCCAGTACATTCTCAAGCAAGGCGGATTGTCGCGTAGAGGCCGCTCCCAAATTCGTTACACTCGCTGAAATCGTTGCAATTGATGCCGATTGGTTAGCGAGCGAAGTCAGGAACTCCGACAATTTTGACGTAGCTTCCACTTGCGCCTTGGACCCATCCTGCGAAATTGTGTTGTAATTCTTTATATCCGAAACGAGAGCCGTTGATGCGTCTGCGACGGACTGAGTATTTGCAGAAATGGTTTCCCACCGCTCCAGCATCGATTTGATTGCTTCTGTTGAACCAATTGCCGAGGCGTTCACGCTCTCCAGTTTTGCGCCCAAAGCTGTAAGGGTGGCATTCGTTTGTTTGAACGGGGTGATCGCAGTGAGGACCTTCTTCGTCACGTCGCGGTTTGCAGCAGCGGTTTCGTTAGCGACCTTGCTCTGCTCCTCGATGATGGATCGCAGCGACGTTACAACGGGAGCGACCTGTTCAGTGAACAACTCATTCGGCGACTTTGAGGTTTTCAGGCGTTCAACAACATCATCGACGGCTTGGCCAAGTTTTGTCGTTCCTTCATGTACCGTCGCAACAGAAGCGTTGAGCTTCTCACTCATCTCTGAAACCGACTTTGCATTCAGGGCGGCAAACTCAATGATCTGCTGATGTGTTGTATTCAAAGTTGCAGTCAGCTTGTCAGCGGCTTCTTGAATGGTTTTGGTTGCTTGTAGCGACATGGATTCGATAGACGCGCGCACGGCATCGCCACTCTTTTCAGCCTGCTTCGCGATTTCGTCGAAACCTTCAAGCAGCATCTGCTGACTTGTTCTTCGATAGGTCGAAAACTCCATTGCAGAAGTGTCGAGTTCCGTACGAACGCGCCTCGTCATTTCGGCCAGATCGTGCCGGACAGCTCGTTCAATATCGACTGGATCACGACGCATCTGATTGAAGAGAATGCGAAGCGAAATACCCGCAATAGTCGATGAGATTGCAACACCAAAATTGCGCACAACGTCCTCAATAGAGGCTTCACCAGTGAACTGGTAAAGAGATACGCCAAGGCTGGTCAGGGTGAACAAAAAACCCATGTAGTAGAGGTTATCGCCTGCTTGTTCATTGTGGAGGGTAAGTCCAGCTGCGAAGAATGAAATCAAAAAATAGGTAGCCATCATCGCAAGCGGGATAAGCGTGATCGTTACGGTATCAACTCCGTACAGCTTTCCAAACCAGATGATCACAGCACCGATTAAGGTCATGAGGGCAAACAGAATGATTGGCCCGTTTTTACGAACAAAATTTCGCGTACTCATTTACTTCGTTCCCACCAGGCGTTTGTAACCGCCCCATTCGCCGCCGTTTGACCGAACCCATTGCAGCCAGAACTCTGGCAGCCGTGCCAATTCCAGCGGACTTTCACGATCAAACGCGAGGACATCAAACGTGATTCCGTCCAATGGCGTTCTAAACCGCTCTTTAGCGTCACTTTTTTCAAAGGCGGCGTAATCGACACCGCTTTTGTAGATTGAGAACGAAGCCGTATGTTCGATCATATCGGAAGCAACGATCAATGTTTTTGGCTTATTCTCATTTCGGAGATCGGAAAAACTTTCGATTACAATTCGCTGCACGCCCGCCATAATAGGAGATTGCTTGCCCTCTGCGGCCGCGCCCATTTGGTCTTCAATCTCTTTGAGAGGTCTATTGAACGCTTTATCCCACCGCTCTTGAATGCGCTTGGGATTAGAGGTCAGTTGATCGGCACTTGCGCCGTCGCCCGGGTTGCAGCCTCTATAAGTTCGTTTGAGTGTACCTAACTCGTCAGAGAGTGAGTAAACCTCGACGAGACCACCTTTTTCCACTGTGGACACAATGCGCTGGAAATTCCGCTGTAAGTCCACCTTCGTGATATCGGAGATTGGATCAGTAACATCCAATAGGACTGCCGTGACTGAAGTTGGACCATCTGCCACGGAACAAAGATCAGCGTCTAAGGCTCCCGTCCCGGATTTGCTCCATAGATACAGCAATCCACCACCAGCACCCAATATGCACACGATGAGTGAAACAGCGCCAATCACAGCACCTGCTGAAGGTCCATTTCTTCTTGATCTACGCCTTGCCATTGTTAGCCTCCGGGAAGAGGTCATCCAACTGACGGTAAGCTGATACAGCGGCCTCGAATTCATTACCGATCTGTTTCATCTGCTCCGCGAGTTCCGCCTCTGCATGCTTGATACGGTCAGCCAGTTCTTGGTCGGTCCATTCATTTGCTGAGGAGATCACCGCTTTACGGCGCTCAAGCTTGAATTGGCTTGAGAAGTATTTGGGTTCGGGTTTCGTGCGAGCTTGCCGATTGGCTTCCCGATAAGTCGCGATGAGGGTCCGAGCCACTTCTTCAAGACGATCCTGCTGTTCGTTGAACAGTCGGATGATCCTGGCTCGGTTCTCTATAATTGATGCACTCTCTCGACGCCGAATTGAGAGGTCACGGATGATCATTTCCACTTTATCGTTATGGTCATCACGGATAAGTTTCAGCTCTCCGATCAAGTCTTCTTTCTGAAAGGCATAGTTCTCTTCGGCATCTACGTACCGTTGATAGACACCGCCATATCCGGGGTAGATATCGCGAATGCTGAGGACATCCAACATCGCAATTACGGAGAACATGAAGCCCGCGCCGAACAGCATCCAGGAATCAATTTCTTGGAAGTTGAAAGTCGCAGTTTTTAGACGATCCATGACAAGCGCGCTTATCTGAACTTCATCACCTGTCGAAGCCTCTCGATAATGAGCCATCGCCAGATTGATGCCTATAGCCAAGGCCAACCAGAGAAGAACTCCCAAAAAGCCCCATAATTTACGGAAGAATGACCTGTGAACGATGTTTGGGATCATCGTCCAGGCAATCACTACCGTTCCCAAGACATTGGTGATAGCAAATCCCATCGCGATAGCGATACCACCGATCACACCCTCATCGCTGCCTTTGGCCAGATAGAGACCATTCACAACGGTCTCAAAAATCAAGAGCGCAACGATAACAAGCCATTTCACGATTGTCGCGAACTGCGATTTGGTCTGCGCAACCCGGCGAAGCCCGTTCCGGTCCTTGAAGTGAACCAACTCCTCGTCAGCTTCACGAAGCTTTTTACGAAATCCGAAAAGCACGTCGGTACCGCCAGCGACGTCAGCTTTGAAATCTGTCAACGAGGAAACATTTGCCTGGCGGATGCGCCCGAAATGCCCATCGAAGTCAAGATTCCGCATGCGTGAGCTATAGGTATGAAGTTGGTCTTCAAGTATCTGATAGGATGCGTCACGTTCCGCTTCCACGCGCGCAACGATGCTCTGTTCAGCCTCGTTGCGAGATTTAGCAGATGGCACAGGCATGTTCTCCACGCCATTCTCAGTGCCTTTTCGCAAGATATCGAGTGTTTTCTCCACCTTCTCGGCGTCAAGCGGAGGAAATGGATCGGTCGTGATGCGAAAGTCGTGATTTGAATCACGTACACTGTCCATCAGGCGATTTAGTGCTTCGAAGCGTTTTGCCATCTATTTCACGATTGTCTTTGTTGAAATGTTGGGTTGAGCAAAAAAGGGTAGCGTTACTGGCTCCCCCACAGGGGAGCACGCCACCCAGCGGCTATAGCTTCCGCTTCAGAGCAGAACCATTTTTCGCCTTTGGAGGTGTCAATTCTGGTTTTGTTGTAATCTTTGGACCACGGGACGTGATAAATCCGCTCATTCTTCCGGTTGATGTTACCCTTTATCGGGCAATCTCCATTGTCTCCGCTCGTTACAGAGACATTCCATTTCTGAGCACGAAAATCCCAAGCAGTTTCCGTATTGAACTGCCAGATTCCGACGCCATGCTGGCGCGCCGCATCCTCATGTTCAACATAGTCGATGGAGTATTTGCGGAATGCCCAAGCAAGGCCGACATTGACCATATGCGCGTTGATTTCTTGATCACCAGCCCAACAGACAGCAAGCACGCGCCCGTAGACATCTTGACCCCGATCTTCACATCTCACCGTTTGTCCGGCGATAAGGTCTTGCAGTTCTTCCGTCGACTTTTGACCGCAAGCCCACATTTTACCTTTTGGCAAATTGCACAATTGGCTTGCCTCAGGTGCATCGATCCCGTGCAACCTATAGGTAATCCCGTCGATCTTTAGAGTGTCACCGTCCACAACGCGGGTATTAACATCCGCATGCGTCGCACTGGCGAACGCCAACGTGAATAATATGTACAAAATTCGCAAAACCAACCCCTTAGCCCTGTAGCGGACGCTAATTCAACCAGAGGGGGATAGCAACAACAGTATGACTATTACTTGTGCAAATGGTAAAGAACCGAACGTGACGATTACCTACTGTCGTCGGTAGGCATCGATCATTGCACTGGTCACATCTTGCGAAAAACAAATCGGCGAATACCCGCCAGGCTTAGAGTACGCACTTCTTTTTCCGCACCGTCTGCCGCCACGATCTGTGTTGTAAGGACAGGCACAAGAACTCGGATAACTGGCCAAGGACTCCGCAATGATCCGTTGCACGATCACTGAGTCCGGTATTTTTGGCGCTATCTTCGGGAGTTCTTTGGACTTAGAAACCTCCTGCCGGGGTTTCTCTTCAGGAGCCTCGTACTTCTCCACCAGGAATCGTGAGGCTATCCATCCTTCGCGTTGGGAGAGCTTATCGCGGACGCGGGACCAATCCTTGGATCGCTTAATAAGGAGAACTTCTCGCCCATTATCTAAACGGTCAATGATCCCGTCGGATGTGGAGGGTCCTTTGCGGAAAGCGACGCGTGAGCCGATAATAAACCGCAACTCAAACGCTTCAGCTTGTGTTGGAATCTCGTCCGTCCCCTGAGGAGCGTTGGTCTTGACGGGGGGAGTTTGTTGCGGGGTGTAGTGGCTCTGCTGGGACGTACTTTGAGAAGTCGCAACGGAATGAGCGACGTCCTTGTCGGATTTTGTGCCAGTGTTGTTGATGATGGCGTACAGGAAAATTCCTGCAAGCGCCCAGTACCGCTTTTTCATCCCCACGTTCCCCCAATAGAACATTGGCGCAAACGCTCATTGAAAACAAGCGTAGGCTGTACTCCAATCGTAATTACCACCGCCTATTCTGGTTCCGGCTCTTCGCTTTCAATGTGTCGATGTGACGGTCTGGTCACGAGGCATCGGAGTCGAAGTTGTTTCCGTATGACGTGCTGTACACAATGATCTTTAGTGCACTTCAGTTACTGGTGTCGCATCAAGTCACGTGGGAGAGGCCTTCTCCATCTCTTCGAATTGACCGTCTTCAAGGAAGAATATGCCGTCTTTGTCTTCACTGGTCATACTACTTTCTGGTGCAACATCGCTGATATGAAGAAGCACCTGATAGAGCGTGTTATCGCGTGGTCCATCGTGCCTATAATCATCCCAATGGAAGCCATCTTCACCGATCAGATACAAAGCGGTATTGACAGTTGTTGGCATAGCAACACCGACTGTAACCAACTTTCCATCGACATATATCTTGGCGAAACCCTGATCTAGAGCGAACACATTTCCGTTCTCGATGAACTTGGAATGGTCGTCATCATCTGGCGGCTCAACGGCAAGAAGTACCTTTGCATTCTTGAGATCAAATTCGGATGAAACGTCGTCTGCATCCATTCCAATTGGTTCAAGATATGGCACTGGCAATTCCTTTTAATCGACAAGTTTCAGGTACGGCAGAAAGTGACCTTCGTAGGTACTGACTACGGTGTTTTCAAACCACGATATTTCGATGTTTTGTTCTTCATCTAGCGTGGCACCGGAAGTCAGCACCTGAAGGATTTCCGTAAGATGATTCACCCAAAGCGAAGGCGGACTACTCTTGCCGAACAACGCTTGCACTTCGATATTTAGATGGAGGAAATCTATGTAGGTCGCCTCCCTATGCAACACCCCAATATCCAAGTCCGCGTATTTTCGCAGTTTGCTATAGAACGCGACTCTCTTATCGTACAAAGCCACCTGTAGGTTCTTATTGTGTGCTTCAACTGCAAGATCGGCTTGCTGCTTCATAATTGAAGTCTGTTGTTCCACGAACTCTTTATGGGCCTTTGTGGCATCGGCTTGCTCTTGCATCACCTTGCGATTGTCAGCCAATTCCTGACGTGTAAGAGCCAATTCTTTGCCCTGAATGAGCACCGTTATGATCAACCAAAAGAATGCAAGCGGTGCGAATAATCCTGCAAGAAAGTCACCGAGTTCATTCAGGTTGTTTTGCTCAACCCACTTGCCGGTAATCTGCTGATTGTATGCCTCATATCCAACAAAGCCCACGTACAGAACTGTCACCAACACCGCCGCATTCATCAAAGTGAATATCTTCTTCACGGCTTGATCGATCCTTTACCGCATACGTGCCACTTCATTTGATACATCGCTTGCTCTTCCTTGCCGTAGCACATCCCTTCTCTCCCAAGCAGCGTCGCGACTTCTTCCCGGCTGTTACAAGCGTACTCGGCTATGGGGCTGTCACTTGCGTGCCCACGGCAGATATCGTCGTAGGCTATATACTGACCAAGCAACCGCTCAACGTGTGGTTCAAAGGCCATTCCTGGTGAAGTCATCAGAGGAATAATGATGGCTGTGGCGTATAGAGGCTTCATATTTAAGTGCACCATTTAGTTGCATGTGTGTACCGAACGAAAACAGAAGCATTTAATAAATATTTATTAACCCATCTGCGATGGAGCAGTTATAGTTTTCGACCATATTCCCGCTTCCTGATCATCTGCAGCTGCTCGCCAATAGACCTTGTGTTTTAGAACCTGCAACCAACGCGGGCCGAGCTGGCGACATTTTGGAACTGCACAACCAGATTATACGAGGGGCAATCTGCTTGAGCGGCACCAGCATAGACACGGGAACGCCGCCTGAGATCGCTTTCAGGCCTTTAGCAGGCCTGAAATAAGGATTTTGAACAATATTTCTTTTGCTGCTGTCTGACGTTGTCCAAAGGACGTAACTACACCAATTCTAGCAGCCTTTTCACGACATCCTGTATTTCTGAGCGTGTTTCACCACCGATCTGAAACTCCGAGCGCACAATGATTTTCTCCGCCGTCATGTGTGGCCAAAAACGTTCAATTACGTCGTCTGGCTTCATAGCTACAGCGTTGCCGATGATTTTTTTGGCGTCGCAGGTGGCAGTGTAAGCCACCTGCACACCGGTCAATTCGTTGATTAGATCGGGGCACAAATAATTCTCAATCTCGCGTTTTTGCGTGGAATAGAAGGGCCTCCCAAGCGCCTCAACCTCGCGTTGTCGCTTCTGAATTGACTTAGATTGGCTAATGTCACCACCAATGTCTGAATCAAGAAAAACGCACCACGGCAGGCCAAGGTCATTGGCTAGGTTAAGGGTAACCCAATGCTTAACGCTCCCGCAGCCACCGACAAGGATCGGAACAACCCCGACGTCTTCTAGGCTTGACGCAACGTAACCGCCGTCCTTTAGAGTTTTGGCCGCGTGCCTCAAAAAGATCACATCGGACTTACCTTCAACCAAGACCACAGCTTTCGCTCTCTCCATCCCAGTTTCTGGCAGCACCCCCAGGCTCTCGGCAGCCTCCCTCAGCACGTCATTGTCAGGAAGTTTAACAACAGGCATTCCTGCGTCATCCTTGGTGACAAACCGGATTCCCTCGACCGGCATCAAACCGGCGAGCGCCGGAACATGTGTGGTGACGATAATCTGCCGGTTTGGCTGGTCAGCAAGCGCAAGAAGAGCCTTCATCAACATAATCTGATAATTGGGATGCTGAGATGTCTCTGGTTCTTCAATGGCGTAGATCACATTGCGTTTGGTGCCAGTCACCACCCTCTCCGCTTCGGCTCGAAAGAAATTCAGCAGGATCAAACGTCGCACGCCACTTCCGCGCTTATTTATTGGGATGCCATTCTCGCCATCCAACGTGAAACTAAATGCCCACTTAGGCTTTTCTTTAAAGCGTGGGACCAGTTCGCTAGCCAACTCAGGTGCCATTTCCCGCAGTTTGTCGAGTGTGCGTCCTGCAACATCAAGGACGCTCTTCTCAATCTCCTGCTCAAGGGCGCTGATACGATTCTGCAATGCGGCCTGTGCGTCCCGTACCGCTTGTTGCAGCGGGTTCTTCGCCTCATTATCCCCGTCATTACTCTCGCGATCTGATTTGAACAGGGCAAACGTTGGAAGCTGATCCTGGATTTTTCCCCATATTGATTTGCTTTCAGAGGAGAGCCCTTTGTCGATATCGAGCATTGTCTCCTGTAGTGCAATATCACCGGCCGCCGCCCGTATAGCGGCGCGCCATTGAGACGCTACACGTTTGTCTTGAACTTCAGCAGCAACGCCTCTATCGTCGCCCAGCTTCTTCAAATCGGCCATCTTTAATGAGAGTAATCCGCTCAGAGCATGATCTGCAGGGTGCATGCATCTAATTGCAGTTTTCTCTAGCTTGCCCGTCGTTGCCTTGAAGGTCTTTGATACTTCAAGATTTCCTAATCCATTTGTTAGAAATTCGCTGCCAAGCGTCGTTTCAACATTTTCATCTAGAACGAGCGTGTGGGGTAGGTCGTCAAATTCGCAAGCGATTTCAAAACTTTCAAGTCCCTCCGCAAAACTCAAGCAATTGACGTCAGATTTATCTGGCTTAGCCCCATCAGTTTCAAAAAAAATAGCCAACGCCTCAAGAATTGTGGATTTTCCGTAGTCATTCCGACCAACAATGCCCGTCATGGCCTCCTCAATAGGAATTACCACCGTCTCTCGATATCCTCGAAAATGTGACAGTTTAACACTCTTCAATCGCATTACAGCCTCCCCCAATTTAGAATTGAATAATACAACCATTGCGCTTGATTCGAAAGACGAATTGTGACTTTTAGTAGTTTATCTAAAACGACAACTCTGTTGAGGCGTGTACTATTATATGTCGATGCGCAAACACCAAGACTTTAAAGAATTAGTTCTGCAACTGCTTATTAAAATGGGTTACGACGTTACTCGTGAACAGGAGATGCTTGGGGAGCTGACTGGTCCGCAGCCTGATATCAGTGCATCGAACATAGAGACGACACTGTACGCCGAAGTGAAGTGGGCTTCGTCCCCAAACATACCGCTGAAGCTGATTAGAGACTGGGCTGCCCAAACTGCAAGGTTTTCGAGAAGCGGAAAGCGTGCAGTTTTGATCTCATCTGGCCGCATTGCGCCATCGAGGAAAAAATGGGCTGAACGTGAATTTAAAATTGAAATTTGGGATCGAGAGTACCTGTTAGAAAAAAGCTCGGACCACCAGCTTTCGGACGAATTTCTAACCTTTTTTGATGAAGTAACAAATCTCAAATTGCCCGAAAGCTTACCGGCAACGGACGCTTCTGACACTCAGTTAAGCGATCAAATTCCAGAAGATGCGCCGGATTTTCCAAAGGGTCAGCAGTTGGCCGACCAGCTATCCGGGATCAACACTGGTAACGCAAATTCCGCCGATTTTGAGAGGATTTGTGAAGAGATACTCGATTATCTATTCGGTGACTCATTAACCGATGCGAGAAGGCAGTCGCGTCTCGACGATGGACTAAGTATCCTCGATATCGTTTACCGCGTAAAAACACAAACTCCCTTTTGGGCCGCACTAGCACGCGATTTCCGAGCCCGCGTTATTGTGTTTGAATGCAAGAATTACCAAGGTCCAGTTGGTCCAATGCAGGTATTCACCACAGAGCGCTACATGAGCGCCGTGGCATTGAGGTCGGTATGCTTTGTTCTCAGCCGAACCCCTGCACATCCTCACGCGAAGGTCGCCGCGCAAGGCGCTATGCGCGAAACAGGGAAATTAATCATTTTCCTTGATGACGAAATACTGAAAACAATGCTGAGCATTCGCGATGCGCAAGTTACTAGTGCCGGTTCCGAATGGAGCGGCAACGGGCCTTCCGAAATCCTCGATCAGGAAATTTATGACTTCCTTGCCACGATGCCCCGATAGTCCCTCCACGTCTCCTGAAGATGCAGCTATGGCCGCCAAAGAAGTCGACGATCCTTCATCAGCAATCTGACGATGCTGCAGACATAGAGCACTCTGTACTTACTGACGTAATGGAAACGATGGTAGTCGCGATCCTGCTGGTCACTTGCGAGCCCTTCGCGCACCTTTAAGAGACATCACGGGATACTGGATATCGATGTCTTGCCACTTGCCAACTACAGGACAATCAAATTTTACCTCCTTCACAGGAGCGGATCAATTTGCAAAGCGATTAGATCATCAAAACCTATATAGCTCGATAGCTTGGTATCCAAAGAATTGGAAAAGTTGGAAGCTCGAACTTTTAATTGGGCGACAAGACGATGATACTATTGAGTTCTACATGCAAAATTGCAGCACCAAAAACTGTGCGAACGTTCGGATCATATGTGGCCACTTAGACGAGTTGCAAGCGGCCTTAGATGAATTCTTTACTGACCAAAATGACTCTTCCAGAGTAAATCTCAACATCCTGAATGTAGACCGGCAGCCAAACCCCGTCTTGCCAAGTGCACTGACCTCTGAAATCCAGGGGTTGTTGTGAAAGAATTTGCCAATGGCGAGATATTGCGAGCACGCCATTTGGGGCAGTTGTGAACCCTAAGAAAGCTCTACCCTTTCCTCAGCAATGTCCTGTTTCCTGAGCTGCGTCATTTTATAATGCACTACCTAGTTCCATCGCTTCCTAATTGCGGCAGTATTTACTGGTTTTAGAAGGTCAATGACTATCTGTCCGCAAATAGCTGTCATTCTCATGAATGTTTATATTTTTCTCATCAAGGTTGTGCTTCGATAACGCAAAGTTGGCCGTGCTGCGTTCACATTTATTGTGGACTGCTATGCAAACCTTTGGCACGTTGCTGGCAATCAAGCTTGTATGAAGACATCAAAATGCTGACAGACGTAGAACAAATGGCGCAAGACCTGGCAAACGGGGAGAGTCGCCGGGTCGAATTCAAACGTTGGATGGATATTACGAAGGGCCCCGGGCAGCAAAAGATCGCTCGCAGCATCTCGGCTCTGTCGAATTCGGGTGGTGGTCGACTATATTTCGGCATAGATGATGGCGGGATTGCACTGGCACCATCTTCTGAATTTGCGCTGGAGATGTTCTCACAGGAAACGGTTCACATCCTTTTGCGCCGCTATGTCGGCGAGCTTGAGTGTCAAGTGAGAATGACAGATTTCCAAGGCGCGGTATATCCTGTTGTGCACATTCCCCGCCATGGTGACATTCCATGGATAGCCCCTGATCAACACGGCAATACTGGCGGCATCTATATTCGTAGCATCAAACCTGAAACCGTGACCCCATCCACTCCAGAGCAATGGGCGGAACTGCTAGAAAGCCTGATGCAAGTGCGCGAGCAGAAGGCCGTGCGGTCCTTGGAGGATGGTATCGTCGCAAGAACGCAGGAAATGGCGGGTCTGGTTGCAGAGCAACTCAGAGGACTGCTGGCAGCAGCAGATGCTCCCCCCAAACCCGATTGGCGTTCCATCGAAGCACTCGCTGAAGCGACCAGAGAGTCATTTATTGAGCAGATACGGAAGGTCAGTGCGGCACGGAATTTCCGCAAGATGGATTACAAAGGAGACATGGCAGCGTATGAGCGGGAAACGCAATTCATCAACAGCATGGCGAAAAATAATACCTTGGACGGCTACGCCCTACTGACTGCGAGTGACGAGTTGGTTTCGGTAGACGAACTTCAGAAAAAGCTCCGAAAGACGAGTAACACGATGCGAGAAGTTTCGTACGATGGTTGGGCAGACTTCTTAACACTGGGCGATCCTTCGGTGTCGCCTAGAGCCTGTTTTTGGAACATTGACAATCGTAAGCTCACCGGCATCGAGGGCATACGTCATGAGCAGCGGAATGTCTTTTCGCATTGCCTCGACTATTGGAGGGCCTACTCCAATGGTGTTTTCGTCACCTGCAAAAGCTTTGACGAGGACGTGCCTGGCAATGATGCAAAACCTAAACGTTACCTTGCAACAAGCATGTTCGTATTGAGAATGCATTCTATTCTTGCACACGCGGGTCTCATCAGCCGCCAAGTGTCAAACGTCGAGCGAATCGCCATATTCTCGGAACCCGTTGGTGTGGAAGGAAGGAAGCTTATAAGCGGCGAGTCTTACGACCGGCGAGTGCTTGGGCATGGTGTGACAAGTGACCGGTATCCTTCCCGAAAAATAATTTCTGCATCTGACTTGAAGAACAATTATATGGAAACACTGGCGAACGTTCTAAATGGCTTCATGGAGCCATACCTTCACCAACAATTTCAAGGCTTTATGACAAAGGAAGCTCTCGAAGGGGAGTTCAAGAGGTTGAATGAGCGTCTGGTCACCATCAGGCCTCTCCCACCGCCAACCATGGCGTAATCGCATAGCACCAGTGTCGAAAGCAGTGGAGAAAAGTGCGAGCAAATTGCCGTCATGAGCCAGCGCGAGCAAGGGACAAGTGTCGCTGGGCCGTGCAGCGTGTGCTTAAAGACACGACAACAATTTGCCGACGCTTCCAAAATTCGGGTGGATAAGCGTCGGTATGGAAATCACACGAGAAATATAACGACGGAGGACGTTGACCCCAAATTCAAACATTTCTCATTTGGCTCTGTAGTGCCACCACCGAGTAGGCTCTAGAAGGACTGTGCTAACCTCCAATTGAGAGTTCGACTAAACATTTGAACAATTCCTCATAAAATCCTACGTGAGCGCTTTCATCGTCAGGGAAAGCTGTGGGATCGTGATACACCATGCTTGCATTAACACCCGAACCTCGAACATCAATTCGTTCAAAATATTCCCGCATCCGCTTTTTCCGGTTTCTGTAACGAAGGTCTGTGTACCCCATCGTCTCCACCACAACCGTAGGAATCTTTTTTTCACCTAGGAGTTCGACAAGGAAATCCGGAATGCAGACCGGCTCATACTCAGATGGATCGCGATAATTACAATCGAACAGCGGCTTGGTGATTTTTACGCTTATATTCTTATTTTTCGACAGACCAAAGCGACAACGTTGGGCCCTGTTTACCGTCTCGCGTTCGAGCTTACTGTCTACCAGGGTCCACTTTGACCAATTCAGGCACGGATGGACATACGCCCGCAGGACCTCTGGATAAGACGATGTATAATCGTCCTTTGCAACAAGGCAAATAGCTAAATATGGCGCGCGATCTTTTGCATTCCGCTCGCCGAAAACAGCGATTCGTCCCAAGACTGGCAACGGATCAAGCTCAACGCTATCAAACATCAGCTCTTTGTCACCAGCTTCCGCAATATTACAAATAAGAATTCCATGGGGTCTCATGCCTGCCCAATTTTCAGGTTGCTCTGCAGCAATTCGCCTCTTTAGACCGGGTAAACCATCGAGACCAACCGCAATCCAGTCGCAAAGATACCGGTTTTCAGCGATCTCAAAGTTGGCGGCAGCCAGCATAATATCATTAATCATCGTGTCATATCGGGCTTTCCCAGGAAAGTGATCCTGGGGATTGATCTCTTGAACACCCGCGTCGGTCAGCAGCTCGCAAAGCAACCGTGCAAGACCGGGTCGATAAGTCGATCTATTAATTTTATTGCTGGGTGGGGGAAGGTCATCCTGCTTCTTCTCAGTAAATCCCGTTGCGAGCCTAAACTTCAAAATTCCTTCTGAACGAGTCTTGCGTTGGAATGACGCACGCACGCGCTTCGCAGGAACTGCGTCTTGGTTAAATTCGCATTCTGTCGAATGTTGAGTATGTTTTGAGTTTAGGTTTCGCCGAAAACCTTTTTTTGCAACTGGCCAAAGTCGCGGACTAATTGCTTTGGAAGGCTGGCAATCACAACCTACCCATAGTTTATTGCCACTGTATTTATTAATTAAATCGATAGCCGCAGGCTTAAGCTCAGCAGCGGCGTAATAGCCAAGGCCTTCCCGGAAGATTTCCTCGTCCTCCCCGCTCATGGGTACATGTCTGGTAACTGGGTGGCGATGGATTACGGTTAGAACCAAAATGCGTGTCCCTTGCAAAAAACACTCTGATATTAACCACACAAGTATTCGGGAACGATTTCTGTGAACTTTATCCAATCAGTCGAATTTGAGCCATCTGGTTTTTATCTGTATGAAACGCCGAACGGCGGGAGTTGGAAATTCTCTATAAATTTCTTCTACGACGCATTCCGCTTCCGCTTTCCAGAACTTTGGATTGAGCGCCTCGGTTGTAAAAAAGGGATTATCGTTTTCCAAGATGTGACATCAACAGAAAGCGTAATAAAGCGCTTTTGCGACCTCCAGAACGAAGAAGAAAATGGTGGGTTACTTTCCGAATTCTCTTCATGCCTCGGCCGGGGCCTAATCGAAAACCTGATTGCTATTCACCAAAACGAATGGGAAAAATCCGAAAGCAACCACAAGGCGCTATGATCACCGCCTGAATGGCAATGACTGAGGAAGATGTTGGTTGGGTCGTCTCGTCTGAAGCCCAGAGTTCAGCCCGTTTCATTTACTGGCTATAAAACGTATAAACTTCGTCAGCATCATACTGAAACGACAGTACCGCTCGATGGCTAGATGAATTGATAGCGCAACTTATGGAAAGCTATTTTACAGCATACCTAGAAAAATGCCTCGCACCGTTGAATTTCACTGAGAACTGACCGGGTATTTCCAACGAGATTTGATCCGCCTTGTAGATAGGTTTCGCGCTGGTGATTTAGTCAAGTCGGCTTTGCTCCTTCGTATCTTTCGGTTCGTGGTCCGAGCTGTTGTGAAGCGGAAGCTGTCGTTTCCGGTTTCGAGGATGTGGCAATGAGAGTGAACCGTTCGCCAAATGGTGGTTACAACGGCACTTAAAAAGAAGGCTATCCCGACGACCTTCTGTGCGTACTTTGGAGTATCACCGAGCAACCCAATCTTGATGAGATGAAGGTGCTAACTGGTTCGAAGAAAGTGCGAGTTCGGTCACTTCGTCATAGACCTTATGCGAAAATATTATCTTTGTAATACAGGAAGGCCAATTTACTGACGAAAATTCCTCGCGCCCGTCGGACCCCTGATCCATTTCGGCCTATCAACGCCGTATAGGGTCTGGGATCATTTATTCATTTTCCCCAGATCGAGACCTCGTATACATAAAGCATCAGGATTTCAGCGAGCTGGAATAGTGTAGGTCTAGAAAGCCTCTTTTACTTCGCCTCATATCTTACCGCTCTTTGAAACCTTAATTGGCCGCTGTCGGTCACCAGCACCGTGAACCACAATGGCCTTCCACATGACATCAACTCTCGCCAAAGCATACTCAGCGTCGAGCTTGGACTGTGACATGAGTGGCTCCGTAGTGTAGATCAGCGCGAAGAAATGCGTCCATCGTGCATCGCCCGAATAGCCCTTCATGTCAGAATAAATTCCATCCAGTTCTTGCTTCAACTCCTGTGAGTTATGCGCATATTTAACCTCAACAACTGCCTTAAGCGACGGGATGGCTAAGTCTGCCTTATACGTCTTATGCACGTGCGGTATTGCGACTTCGCGCATTACATCCGGGAATAGATGACTAAGGAATGCCAGCAACGTAGCCCTTATGTCTTTCTCGGAATGGGGGTCATTTCCGTAGTCTTTTACAATATATGGAGTGTTTTGAAGAATCCGTTCCAGAATAGATAGTTCGGTTGTATTGCTATCCAATCCCACTACCATCTCGGTGAAAGACGAAAACGCGCTTTCAAGATACAGAAGCGCCGGGCTCTCAAGTTGCTCCGGGAAGTATTTGTTGGGCATCACGTCTGACAGATTATCGAACTCATCGAACCCATCGTTAAAGCGATCCAGATATTTTAGACAACCGTTCTTTTCTATCAGAAGCTGCAGTTGAACATACGCTTTTTCAATAAGGTATTTAAGGTACTCAGTTTCCTGTTCCTGTTCCTCGCTGCAAATCAAGTTGCCATTAGCATCTTCACCAGGATATTGTACAAGTTCGCATCGAGATACCTGTTTGCGACATGCTGCCAGAGAGCTATTGACGATTTCCCATGGTCCAGAATGCTTTTCACTATTACGTTTTTTGGGGGACATTAAAACACCTCACAGAGCTTCCGGTAAGTCAATAATTGATGTTTGGTATATAGCTGCATTGCAATCAATAATTGGTGAACTGGCCGTTACACCCGGCATGATTAAGCAGCGAATATTCAGTGTAAACCGACTCAAATTTGACTTCGGCGCGCTCTTTCGCAATAGTCGTGTGAATACATGCTCCCCACCCAAGTTGTGCCTCTGACCGTGCTATGGTGATACGTTAACCATATTCCTAACACTTTGAAATCCCCGGTAGACTCCCGGTACCACCTCTGACTATCTTCCGTCCCAGTTTAAAACGCGGAGCCCCACGATGATACGCATTCTAGGAAAGACCTTCCTCAGCTCCATCTGAAGTAAGGACACATGTCCTGACCTCCGGATGGGCTGCCACCCTTGTGCGCCCTCGGAGGTTTCTGTGCGCCCATCCCAAACTGAATCTCATCACCTGTTGATGCGTTTTGCCATTTTGAACCAATTGCGTTCTGCTCACGGAGCGGACGTCAGTTCGGGCGTTCAGGTGTCAAGGAACATCGCACTGGACGCGGACGTAATCGCAGATGCGAGTGCGGCCCAATGGTAAACACTGCCCTCACTTCCGTTCCATCGCCGATGTATGAAATTCAATTGTGCTCCACCTCCGTCGTGAAGCGCATTCGCGCCGTCATGGCGTTCTCCGTCCTCTCAATATCTCGCTGCCTCCTACGTCACTGCATCTGATTTCAGAGCTGTATTCGTAATTTAAAGCAATGAGTTAGCGGCGCGCTTTAAGGCGTCGAGAGAGGGTGTACCATGCCAGCAAAACGGGTACTTCGGTATGTTACGGAAGTTGAACACGGCATCGATAACTACGTCGATGACTTGCCGTACACAAATGACAACACCAAAGGCGGGATTGAATTTATTCCCGCAGGCCAGCTTATTCTGGTGTCGACGGTTGACGACAATGGTGTGATTGAAGACATCGAACTCTGGGCCCCACCGGGAGCGTCGACCGCGACAAGGCTGCCCCCTGCCCGCACCAAGGGGCACAGTCGTGGTTATCTCGTCGATACCAGAACCAACCGTGCTGTAAGTTTTGCCAGCACGTACGAATTGACCTGCGCGTTGATGCTGCTTACGAATTCTTCAGTCGTCGATATCGAGGATCAACCTCCAGCCCTTCATTATATCGCAGCTGATGGGACCGAGCACAAACACACGTTCGATTATCGTGCGACCTTGCATAATGGAGTGCGGATTGCATTCGCGGTTAAGCCAAGGGACCAGGTGGAGTCTTCGGGCATCGAAGATGTTATCCAGCGGATCAAACCAAACCTTCGTGGATTTGCTGACGCCGCAGTCCTTATCACGGATCGGACTCTTACCCGGGACCGAGCATGGAACGCAAAGTGGACCCTGCGTGCATTGAAAATCCGGGATGAAGCTGACTGCGAAAAATTGCGCACCCTCGTTTCTGACATCAATGGAATTGTCAGTGCCTACGAGCTTGCCCGTAAATTCGAGCGGTTTGCTGACGGGCTGAATGCAATCTGGTGCCTCGTCTATGATGGTGTCCTTGAGTTGGCCGAACCTGGTAAAAAGTTGGTCGACGCACCGTGGGTGAAAATCCGTCACGGCAGGAACTGACGCCATGAAACCTGCCAACACCTTGACCTCAATGCTCATCGTTTCTGGATACTGGAAACCGCCGCTATGGTGGTCGCCAACCATATAATGCTGGCCTCTCTCCAGTAACCACTGCTTCCCATTTTTATAAAATTTCAATCCGCCACACGCGGAAACGGACCGCTGTGTCCGACAGGAATTCGACGATGAATATGATGCTCCGACACCGTCATTTGCATGCCCCAGATGCTCATGAAACAAAGCTCTATGACTTCCATCGCGGTGATCGTGTTGAATACAAACATGCCGTCTACAACTGGTTGAGCACCACGAATTCTGGGTACTGGTTTCAGCGCACTGATGACAATCTCCCACCCGAATTCTACACATTTGAAGAGGTTTCACGCGCTTTCCAGCAAAAGCGCGATCCCATGGGATATCTGCCTCACCGTCGTCGTCCCGAAAACGAGACAGTCTCCGGAGGAACGGAACTTCTCAGTAATCTCCTGCCTGACGAGCAGCAGGACGTCCTGTTCAAGCACGCCTGGTGTCTGCGTTTCCTGAAAACGGAAGACGATACAAAGGACCTTGAGATGGCCCTGCGAGTCACCCGTTCTGAGGCCAAACTGACGAAATACCTGAACGACACTCAAGAGGCCCTGCAGAAAGCATCCGACGAAGCTCATAAAGCGGCCGGACGTACCCATCGCACGGCCCCAAAGCTTCATGCACCGCCCGCACCTCGTACTTTGCGCCGATGGGTGGAGACTTTGGAAAAATCGAACTTCGACCCGGTAGCCCTCTGCAACGATAACAGTGCCAGACGCCGCCGTGACCATTTCACGCCGGAGGAGCTGAAGTACATCAATGAATACGTGTGGATGTACGCGTCGCCAGATCGCCTTCCTATCAAAGAGCTGCACCGGTTGCTTTCGCGTGCAATCGAGGCAGATAATGCGAAACGCGAGCAGAAAAATGCGGAGATGGGCGCGCAAGTTTTGGCAAAACTTCGGGTGCCGGACATTGATACGTTCAGCGCACGTATCCGTAAACTCCCCTCGTCTCATGTTGACCTGGGTCAACACGGCGCAGATTACGCCACCGCAAAGTACCGTTCGATTATGTCAGGTATCGACGTGCTCAGGCCGCTCGAACAAATCCAGCTTGATGAATGTTGGATCGACCTTCAAACGCTTCTTATCCAGGCCGAAGAGTGGGAGAACCTCAGTCCAAAAGAGAGGAAGCTCGTAGCCCGTGTCAGGCTGTACGTTACTGCGGCAAAGGACGTGGCTACGAAATCCATCGTTGGCATGCGCATCCACCATACATCGCCCAACACTGCCAGTGCAGTCTCTACTTTGGAGATGGTGACGCGCGACAAAACTGAACTCGCGAAAAGCATTGGATGCGAAACTCCTTGGGATCAGCATGGAGTGTTCGGCGAAGTCTCACTGGATTCCGCGAGTTGGAACGCCAGTAACGAAGTCCGGATCGCTGTAAATGACTTGGGCGGCATCCTCTTTCAGCCGAAATCAGGTGATGCTGCTGCGCGTGGAACTCTGGAGCGTTTTTTCCGCACCATGAACCGTCAGGCCTTGCTCTTTTTCACCGGCCGCACTTGGGGTTCCCCTGCAGAAAAGGGAGATTATGACGCTGAGGGGGAAGCAAGTGTTGTATTCCACCAGGCCGCAGAACTTCTGATGCGCTTTGTTGTGGATGTCTTCCATAATACTCCGCATGCCGGATTGAATGGCGAAACGCCACGACAGGCGTGGGAGCGACTGAACAAATTCTACAAACCTGCGCCTCCTCTTTCTTCCCGTCTGCGCCGTAACATTTTCGGGATCACGATTCGCCGAAAAATCTCCCGTTCAGGTATTCGTGTTCTCGGGATTCAATATTCCTCCAGCAAGCTCCAGAAGCTGTTCCGTGAGGACGATCTGGAGGTCGAGGTACGCATTGATCGCTTCGACCTCGGTGCGATTTCAGTGCGGCATCCGGAAGGCTGGCTTACAGTCCCGGCAGTCCATGACGATCTCATCGGAATGAGTATCTGGAAGTGGCTTGCCTTCAATGATCGCCTGCGGCTCACCAATCGCAAGAACGTCGAGGTCTCTCAGGCAATCGTGAACAGAACAAAGGAATGGCTGCGCGATCAGGCGCAAATGGCAAGAGCCGAAGCGGAGCTTGGCAGCGCAATTCTGACCGAACGAGACATTATGCGTTTTGAGAAGAAGGTCGCCTATTCCATCGACATTGTTGAGGAAACGCGTGCCAACGAGAATGCCATTCCTGAAGAGGTAGACGTCGCTACCACCATCAGGAACTGGGACATGTACGGCATCAGGCAGGACCCTAAAGTGGAACAGGCACCGGAGCCTGCACCTTTGCGTCCTTCGACTTCCTCCAGACTGAACACCCTCAATCCCGATTTCAACCGCTGAGAACGATCTTCGCAAAACCTCTTGTGAAGCGTGAAGGCCTGTCTCTTTGAAAGGAGAATTCCATGAATATTGCCCAAATTCCTAACGCCGAAATCGCTCGTATCCGCGCAATGATGCCACCAGACATGCTCGCGAAGGCAGACCGTATCGCGCAGATCAATGGTCGATACATTGGACTTTCACGGGATGCGACGCTCAAGAAAGCGTTCGACGCCATGATCGCGAGCATTGCAGTTATCGGCATTTCCGACATGGCTAAACCAGACAAGCGTCGTATTGTGGCGCTGTGTGGTGAATCCGGAGCAGGGAAAACGACTGCCCTTCTGACGCATACCTCTGAGTGTGCGATCATGCAGCCTTACGTGAACGAGGATGGCAATACGATCCGGCCTCTCCTTATGATGACCGCGCCCAGTCCATGCACTCCAAGGCTGCTGGCGTACGAAGGCCTTCATGCGATGGGTTACCCCGTTCGCCCAGGCCTGAAGGAAAACGAGATGTGGAAGCTGTTTCGTGATGTGTTGAAAGCGCATGGCGTCATGTGGCTTGTGATCGACGAAGCCCAACACGCGGTGGACGCGTCTAATGCGGTCGAAGTTACCAAAATTGGTAACGCTCTCAAAAACCTTGTGCAGATGCCGGACTGGCCAGTCCGTATTGTTCTGGCAGGTGTCGCACCGCTTGAAGCGTTTCTCTCAAGGAAACAGTTGGCAAATCGTTGCACGAAGATTCCGTTTGGTAAAATGAAGGGTTCTACCGGGGCAACGACGATGGCTGTTGTAACACGCCTGATCATCTTCGAGCATGCCGAGATGAAGACATCTTTGCATAAGGACGAGGAGTTCATTCAACGATTGATGCATGGATGCGATAAGGATTTTGGCACAATGGTTCAAATGATCCGAGGTGCCGTTGAGCTTGCGATATACGCAGACGAAAAGGTGATCACTATCAAACATTTTGCAGACTGCTTCGAAACCAACACCGGTCGTGATGACGTCGAGAATGTGTTTGTGGCCAAGGATTGGGAGGACATCAAGCCTTACAACGCATCGGAAAATCAGGTCACAGCGCGGTATCATCAGCAGCGCGGGTCGCGGAAGAGAGCGCGGTGAATACGATGGCCAAACTCTCTTTGACACTGCCTATTCAGCCCAGTGAGACACTGCCAAGCTACTGCTCGCGCATTGCTGCTGTGAACGGTATTGGGTCCGCATCAGAATTCTCGGCGCATTTCGGCTTCAGCTTCGACCGGCTGGCGAAAGGTTGGCACGCGGATATGGAAATCTTTGCTGAGCTTGTTGGGAAACGGCCCAATCAGTTGCATTTGAGTCAGCTCGCACAGTTCAGAAAGACCGTCGAAACGTATGGCGGAGTATTCACACGTGAGTTTATCGACACCGACCGGTGTCGCATCTGCCCGGCGTGCATCCTCAATGACATTGGCCCGAAATACGCATTCCATCGAGCTTACGGCCGAGCAGAGTGGATGCTGCGGTTTGTCCACACCTGCCCTGATCATGGAATTCCTTTGATCAGGCTCGCCAGTGATCGGAGGATTGCATCCGACTTCGCGACACAATTGCGTGCGATAATCCGTACCATTGAGTTTCATGCGAATGAACCCCTATCGAACTCCCCCACTGGTCTCCAGAACTACGTCATCAACCGTGTCCGTGGAGGTAAGCTGCAAAGTATCTGGTTGGACGGTTTCGCCATTCAGGCAGCGGCACATTTTACCGAACTCCTGGGAGCCGTGATCCGAGATGGTTCAGAACCTGATCTGGAGAGCTTCATATCGAATGACTGGATAGAGGTTGCCGATATTGGTTTCGAAATTGCAAAAAAGGGGAAAGCTGCCGTGAGAACCGCCCTGAAGGCGTTTCTTGCTTTCAAACCGACAGGGCATCGAATTAGAGCCTCCGTGTTTTTCGGTCGATTATCGGCGGAGCTTGTCGAACGATATGATCAGCCAGGATATTTTGATCTCGCAAAATTTCTCGAAGAAGTCGCACTATCAAGATATCCAAAATTGGTGACTGACCTCCCTATCTAAAACTCCACACTGCACTATGAGTAAACCGGGTTTCGACCCGGTTTTTTTGTATCTAGATTCCAGTGAAAATTGGGCCACGCTACGTTCGGTTTTGGGCCTCGGGCCTTCCGTTTTCGCTTCAAATCAAGGCGTTTTATAAGCGAGTTGGGCCATACGACGTTCCGTTTTTACACTTCACCATTTCATTCCGCATTTACGCAGTGCAGTCATGAATATCGTTGACGAGGTTAAGCGGATCGGTACGCTTTCGACATTGGTTCAGTGATAGAAGGTTCTGTTGTCGTTCGCACGAATGACTACGCATCCTCACGTTCTCTTGCTGCACCGATGTGTCTGGCTCAGGCACTGACGGTTGCGGTGGCCACTCGTGTACAGAAGTACGGACTCCCACCGTAACTGGCATTTAGCTATAGGCCTGTGACACCATCCCAGATGAGTTTGACGGCAACCAGAGCTACAGAAATATAGGTCATGGGATAAAAGACAGACGCACTCATGCGTCGGACAACCCACGCCCCCAGCCAGGTCGACACGATGGCCAGCGGCGTCATGAGTGCCGCGCGACCGAGGTTCTGGCTGGTAAAGCCACCCAGCGCCGCATAAGGAATGAGTTTCAAAGCATTGGTGATCGCAAAAAACATCACGGTCACTCCCGTGAAGATTTTTGGATCCAGCCGACGCGGTAAAAGATAGACCTGCAATGGCGGTCCACCAGCATGCGCAACGAAGCTGGTGTAACCGGCCATCATGCCCCAGAAACCTGCCGAATGACGGTTTTCGGTATAGTCTGCCTTGATTGTTTTCCCAAAGACAACCCGTAGAACGAACAACACTGAAACTGCACCGACAATCAGTCGGATCATCGCGTCAGATGTGAGATGCGCGGTCATCCAGCCCAGTGCAATACCGCATACCGACGCTGGCAAAATCCGAGCCATGATCTTCCAGTCAACCCATTTGCGCCATGCAACAACGCCGACCACGTCCATGACGACCAGAATGGGCAGGAGTATGGCTGCTGCTGTCACCGGAGACATTACAAGCGCCATCAGGGGGACGCCCAGAAGGCTCATCCCGCCGAGCCCGCCTTTGGAGAGCCCGACGAGAAAGACGGCTAATATTGTCACTGACAGTTCCAGTGTCGAATTGAAGAGACCGTAGCTCATTTCTGCCCCTGGAGCCAAATACCAGTTTGATGGCGAGAAGGTTATGCCTTCTTCACCCGTGCCTTCTGGCGATACACGTCTGCGACAACTGCCGCCACGATAATCAGCCCCTTTATGCTTTCCTGGTAGTAAGCATCAACACGCAGAAACGTAAAGCCGGACATTGCGCCCATGACGGTCTAGGTGAGCGTTGAAATCGATGAAAGACATTCGCGTAACGACTCGTTTTCACCAATCGAAAACAGATAAGGCGGACGTGACAAGCAGACTTCAAAGATCCGCCTCAGCAGCACACTGAAGAGCATCGAATATAACATTGCAAGCAACTTTGCCTGATCACTGATGATGAGGGAGGTAACGGCCCTTCGAGCCTCGAAACATAGGATCAACACAATTTCCGCAGAGAGCCTTCACACGCACCCACACAAATATTTGTCGCGCACATAATTTAAATTTGACGCGCGTAAATATTTGTGGTCTTGATGCCGCTGCGGTCGAAACCGGGGAGGGTCTGCCACTTCGGCCGCTAATCAAAAACAGGCCCGCGCCGAAAACGTTTCGGGAGGAAAGAATGATCCGCAATCGTATTTTGAAGTCTGTTTTCGCACTTGGCATGCTGTCTGTTGCAGCCGTCTCCGCACATGCGGAAGGTATCGGTGCTTCGCTTCTCACACAGCAGCACCCCTTCTACATCGATCTCGCAAACGCGATGAAGGATGAAGCCAAGGCAAAGAATATTCCGCTGGAAGTGTCCATTGCCAACCAGGACCTCAGCAAGCAGCTTGCAGACGTTGAAGACTTCATCGTCAAGGGCGTAGACGTCATCGTTATTTCGCCGGTTGATAGCCAGGGCGTACTCGCCGCTATCAACAAGGCTGAAAAGGCTGGCATCAAGGTCATCACCGTTGACGTTCCTGCCAAAGACGCAAAAGTTACCTCGCACATCGGTACCGACAACTACACCGGTGGTGTGAAGGCTGGCGAACTGATGGCGAAGGAACTTGGCAATAAGGGCAACGTCGCAATCATCGACTACCCGACCGTTCAGTCGGTTGTGAACCGCGTTGAAGGTTTCAAAAAGGCGATTGCTGAGCATCCTGATATGAAGATCGTCTCGATCCAGACCGGCATCACGCGCGCTGAAGCCCTGGCTGCTGCACAGAACATGCTGCAGGCAAACCCTGATATCAACGGCATCTTCGGTTTCGGTGATGACGCGGCTCTTGCTGCTGCCGTTGCTGTAAAGGCTGCCAACCTCGAAAGCCAGGTCAAGGTCATCGGCTTTGACGGTATGGAAGAGGCCCGCAAGGCAGTTGACTCCAACCCGGTGATGGTTGGCGTTATCCAGCAGTTCCCTGACCAGATGGGTAAGGCCGCTGTTGACACAGCCGCCAAGGTTATTGCTGGCGAGGAAGTTCCTGCGGACCAGCCAATCGTACCTGGTGTTTACACCAAGAAGTAAGCCTCCCAAGGCTGGCTGGCCCTTGTCTTCAGGGCAATTGGCCACGCCATTCGACGGTCCCGCGCTTCCCCCCAATCTCCCTTGCGCGGGACCGTTGAATAAAATTACAAAAAGAAGACGCAACAGGTTTGAGGAGACGCCGCATGGCAGACGCCGGCACGGACACTGTTCTCCAGATCAGCAATGTCACCAAAACATTCGGCACCGTTACGGCGCTGAAGGATATGCGGCTCAACGTCAGGCGTGGCCGTGTGCATACACTGCTGGGCGAAAACGGTGCAGGAAAATCAACGCTGATGAAGATTTTGGCCGGTGTTTACCAGCCAAGCTCCGGCGACATTCGTCTGGACAACCAGCCTTACCAGCCAGCCAACCCGCAGGATGCGGCAGGTTTGGGCCTGACCATCGTGTTTCAGGAACTGAGCCTGTGCAACAACCTGACCGTGGCTGAAAATATTCTGGCAACGCGCGAACCGTCCTTTGCCGGCTTCATCAACGACCGCGCACTTGAGACCAAAGCGCGCGCCATCGTGAAGGAACTTGGCTTGCCGATCGACGTATCGGACAAGGTCGGCGACCTTTCGATTGCCCAGCGGCAGTTGGTGGAAATTGCCAAAGGTCTTAGCATCGATGCCCGTGTGGTGGTGCTGGACGAACCCACATCCTCCTTGAGCGACAGCGAAGCCGAAATTCTATTTGGCATCGTCGAGCGACTTAAGGCGCAGGGCGTCGCCGTCATCTATATTTCGCACCGCATGGAAGAAATCATGCGGCTGAGCGACGATATCACCGTTGTCCGTGACGGCTGTTACATCACAACGCGTCAGCGTGAAGAGGCCACCATTGAAGAGCTCATCGCACTTATGGTCGGCCGCACGATGGACGAGATTTATCCGCAGCGCGAAACCCCTGCTCCGGAAGCATCGGTTGCGCCGATGTTGTCGGTAGAGGGCCTGGGACGCGAGGACGAATTCGAAAACATCAGCTTCGACGTGCGTCCCGGTGAAATTCTCGGTTTCTTTGGCCTGGTTGGTTCTGGACGCTCAGAGGTCATGAACGCGCTTTTCGGCATGAAACTCTCGACGGGCACGGTTCGTCTGAACGGTGAAACCGTCAAGATCAACTCGGCAGTCTCGGCCATTGAACACGGCATCGGTTTCGTGACTGAAAACCGCAAGGAAGAAGGCCTGGTTCTCAGCCAGAGTGTAGAATCCAATATCAGCATGGCCGCGCTGCAAAGCTTTGCGGGCAAGTTCGGATTTCTGCGGCGGAAGGAAGAGCGCCGATCCGCCAATGCGGAAGTGGCGCGCCTTTCCATCAAGACCGCATCGCTGGAAACAACGGCGGGCTCTCTTTCCGGTGGCAACCAGCAGAAGATCGTTCTCGCAAAGTGGTTGCTTACCAAGCCTAAGGTTCTGATACTTGACGAACCAACCCGTGGCGTCGATGTCGGCGCCAAATTCGAAATCTACAAGATCATTCGCCAGCTTGCGGCCGAGGGCACAGCTATCCTGCTGATCTCATCGGAATTGCCGGAAGTGCTGGGCATGAGCGATCGCGTCGTCGTGATGAACGAAGGCCGCATGATCGCAACTGCCTGCGGCGCAGATCTTAATCCTGAAACCATCATGACCTTCGCGACGGGGCACCAATCATGACCCAGACCAATTCTGTATCAGCCGCTTTTATGAAGATCATGAAGCAGTATGGCGGCATTCTTCTCGCGCTCATCATTTTGTGCGTTGTCTTTTCCTCTTATAATCAGCGGTTCATGTCGGTTGCCAACTTCATGAACATCCTGCAGCAGGTGGCAGTTATCGCCATCGCGGCCTTCGGCATGACCTGGGTTATTCTGCTCGGTGAAATTGACCTGTCTGTCGGCTCAATCATTGCCGTGGCCGGCATGGTCGGCGCGCAGTGTTTTGCCTTCGGCTTCGGTTTTTTCCCGGCCGTTCTGCTAACGCTGTGTGCAGGCGCCATGATGGGCATGATCAATGGTACGCTGACGGCCAAGCTGCTGCTGCCATCCTTCATTGTCACCGTTGCGACAATGGGCATCTATCGCGGTCTTGTCAGCCTGCCGACCAATGGCGCGCCGGCAATGATCATGGATGAAAGCTGGTCGGCGATTGGCGCCGACAGTTTCCTCGGTCTGCCGATCATTATCTGGATCGTAGTGGCACTCTTCCTGTTCAACCACATCCTGCTCAGCAAGACGACCTTCGGTCGCCGCGCTTATCTGATCGGCGGCAACAAGGAAGCAGCTCTTTATTCCGGCATCAAAGTTGATCGCATGAAGATCACCATCTTCATGATCTCCGGCATCATGGCCGCAATCTCAGGCATTCTTCTGTCGTCCCGCCTGTCATCCGCCCAGACCAACTCCGGTACAGGCGCTGAACTCGATGCGATCGCTGCAGCGGTTCTTGGCGGCACAAGCCTTGCTGGCGGCGTCGGAACCATGGTCGGCACACTGATTGGCGCGTTGATCATCGGTGTGATGAACAACGGCATGAACATGCTGTCCGTGCCCTATTTCTACCAGCTCATCGCCAAGGGTCTGGTCATCCTCATTGCTGTCTGGCTCGACGTTCGCGCCAAGCAGGCAAAACGCTAATCCCGCATAAAAGACGATAACATGAGCAAGATACTGACCATCGGTGAAATCCTTGTCGAAATCATCGCAACAGATCGCGGAGACGGCTTTCGTGCGCCTGTTCCGCTGATCGGCCCCTTCCCTTCTGGTGCTCCTGCCATCTTCATTGATCAGGTGGGCAAGCTTGGGCAGCAATGCGCCATTATTTCGCGCGTCGGGGAAGACGATTTTGGTTATGTAAACCTCAACCGCCTCGAGGCAGACGGCGTTGATATCTCGGGTATCGAAGTCGATCCGCAGGGCACGACAGGCAGCGCCTTTGTTCGCTACCGCGAAGATGGAAGCCGGGCATTCGTGTTCAACATTCGCCACAGCGCATGTGGCCAGATCAGCCTCAACGACAAAACGCGGGCTCTGCTGGACGACTGCACCCATCTGCACGTCATGGGCACAGCCCTGTACGCTCCAAGCGTGGTTGAAACCATTCTGGAAGCGATCGAGAGCATCAAAGCAAAGGGCGGAACTGTATCGTTCGATCCAAACCTCCGCCCTGAAATTCTGGGCAGCCCAGGCATGCGTGAAGCACTGACAAAGGTCCTGTCGAAGACTGACCTTTTCCTGCCGAGCGGCGAAGAGTTGTTCCTGTTCGCCAATGCCAAAACCGAACAGGAAGCAGTATCGGAACTTCTGACTGGCGGCATCAAGGCCATTGTCCTGAAACGCGGTGAAAAAGGCGCGACTTATTTCGACGCACATCAGACCATTTCGCAGCCCGGATTTGAAGTCACGGAAGTTGATCCAACCGGTGCTGGCGACAGCTTTGGTGCGACGTTCGTCACCTTCTGGCTGGCTGGGAAAGAACCATCGGCAGCGCTCACGCTGGCCAATGCCTCCGGTGCCCGTGCGGTTACCAAAGCAGGACCGATGGAAGGCGCCTCCACGCAGGCTGAGCTAGAAGACTTCATAGCGAATACGGCAAGGAAACAAGCATAATGAGCCAGAACCCGCTTCTCGATATCGCCAAGTGGAAAGATCGTACCGGTCCTCGCGGCATTCCATCCATCTGCTCGGCCCACCCGCTGGTTATCGAAGCTTCAATGCTGCGTGCACTGAAAGATGGCAATTACCTCTTGGTTGAAGCAACCTGCAATCAGGTCAACCAGGATGGCGGTTATACCGGCATGACACCGGCGGATTTTCGCACCTTTGTCGAAAAGATTGCTGCAAACGCCGGATTTCCATTGGAAAAACTGATCCTGGGTGGCGATCACCTTGGCCCTAATCCATGGAAAAACCTGGTTGCATCCGAAGCCATGGAAAAGGCACGGGTGATGATTGCAGCCTTTGCCAAGGCGGGCTTCACCAAACTTCATCTGGACACCAGCATGGGATGCGCCGGTGAACCTGTTGCCCTTCCAGATGCAATTACTGCCGAACGCGCAGCAAACCTTGCGGCCGTTGCTGAAGCTGCCATCAGTGGTGAAAACGGCATCAAACCGGTCTACATCATCGGCACAGAGGTGCCAATTCCGGGCGGAGCCATGGAAGAATTGGAGACGCTTGAGGTCACCTCACCGCAGGCAGCACTCGAAACTGTCAACATTCATCGTCAGGCATTTATCGATGCTGGCGTGGAAGAGGCATTTTCACGCGCTATTGGCGCGGTCGTGCAGCCGGGTGTCGAGTTCGGCAACCACAATGTCATTCCGTATGTTTCGGAGGCCGCCCGCGACCTGAGTGCGACACTTGCAGACATGCCAGGTTTTGTCTTCGAAGCGCATTCCACCGACTACCAGACACAGGAGGCACTGTCCTCGCTAGTCAATGACGGGTTTGCCATTTTGAAGGTGGGTCCCGGCCTTACCTTCGCCCTTCGCGAAGCATTCTACGGACTGGATCGCATCGCCGCATTCCTGTTTCCTGATCAGCGTAAGGAAAGCCTCATCGAGGTTATCGAGCGTGTGCTGACAGCAGATCCGAAAAACTGGGAAAAATACTACCACGGCACATCAGACGAACAGCGTCTGCAGCGCCACTTCAGCTATAGCGACCGCATTCGTTATTACTGGCCAAATCCCGAAATTACCTCGGCAATCAATGCGTTGTTTGCTTTGCTTGATGGCGTGGAAATTCCGGAAACGCTTATCAGCCAGTACCTTCAGGGAAGTTATGAACGGGTTCGCGACGGCAAGGTGCGCCCTTACGCACATGACCTTTCCATTGCTGCAGTTGATGCCGTTCTGGATATTTATTTCAAGGCATGCCGCTCTTAAGGAGCGGCACAAAGCTTATCGTGTAAAATCATTCCGGCAGATTGATCGTCCCCTTGCGGGGAGGTAGATGTAAAAATTCAATCGATTTATGCCGGATTGACGAATGGGGAATTCATACCGTGGATAAAGCGCCGATCAAAACGATGGAGGATTTTTCCGAATTCGTCGGCCTGTCTCGGCCGACGGTTTCCAAATACTTCAACGACCCCTCGTCTGTTCGCAGCAAGACCCGCGATCTGATCGAGGCTGCCATCAAGGAATCCGGTTTTCGGCCGAATATGTTTGCGGTGAATCTCAATAGACGCCGCAGCAACATATTGGGGATCATCATTCCCAATTCAACCGACCCCTTCTACATGGCCCTCACGCGCCGTGTGGAGCTGCTGGCCAATGAAGCCGGTTTTCTGGCCTTCATCCTGTCATCGGATGGCAATCCGGAGATTGAACAGCGGGCCATTGAAACACTGAAGTCCATGAATGTCGCCGGTGCCATCATTGCACCGCTTGGCGTTAAGTCACATCACCAGACGCTTGCGCAGCTTGGCGCCAGCATTCCACTGATTTACGTCGATTCACCACTGGACGAGACCTCGTCGTTCGTCGGAACCAATAACCGCCAAAGTTTCCAGTTGATTGTCGATTATCTGTGCCGCTCGGGTGAGCCGCCCTGCTATCTCGGCATGCCAGGCGTCAACAACAATGCCACCAGCCGTCGGCTGGCCTATATCGATGCCATGGAACAGTTACGGATAGAGCCCAAACTCGTTATAACATCAGAAGGCCGGGACTGGGACTTCGAAAAATTCGGTTATGACGAAACCATGCGCACCCTCAAGGAGCATGGGCGCTTCCCGACAAAGACGGTTTTGTGCGCCAACGACCGCGTGGCATTTGGTGCCATTGCTGCGGCATGGCAATCCGGCCTGAAGGTTGGGCGTGGTGTGGATTGCGATATTCGTATCGCTGGCCATGACGATCACCCACTGTCACGTTATGCCTGTCCGCCCATCACCACGGTTGCCCAGAACTATAATGAGATTGGCCGACTGGCGACCGAACTGTTGCTGTCAAAACTTGGCGAAGCAACCGACGCAAAAAACGAGATTCCGTCTGACGAACGTATTTTGCTCAACGCTGAAATCATGCTGCGCGACTCTGCTTGAATGTGATAAGCGGAACCTCCCACCACTAATGAATGGAAACATGCCATGAAGAATGAAATGCGGTCCCTTCCCTCCTCCCTGAGCGAGGCTCACGCCGCTTTTCTGTTCGACATGGATGGAACCCTGTTGAACTCGATTGCCGTCGTCGAACGCGTGTGGCGTGAATGGGCCGTTGATAACGGCATTGAACCGACTGCATTTCTGCAGCGTATTCATGGCCTCCGCGCCATCGAGGTGGTTCGCCGCGAAGCTGTGCCTGGTCTCGACGTTGTAGAGCAGGCCGCCATTCTGCTGCAACGCGAAATGGATGATGTTGAAGGCATCATCAAAATTCCGGGCATCGCAGGCTTCCTGTCGAAAATTCCTGAGGGCCGTTGGGCTATTGTCACATCAGCCCCTCGTCCGCTTGCCGTCCTTCGCCTCGCCGCAGCCGGCATAGTTCCACCTGAGATCATGATCTGCGGTGAAGATGTCGAAAACGGCAAGCCAGACCCTGAAGGTTACCTGAAAGCCGCCAAGCTGCTTGGCGTGGATCCGACACAATGTGTGGTATTTGAGGATGCACCGGCTGGTATCAGTGCAGGCGAACGCATGGGCGCAAACGTTGTGGTGATCAGCGCAACGCACTCACATCCAATTGAGACGGATCATCTTGCCATCGACAGTTATGACGAGTTGGACATTACAGTGACCGAGACTGGTGCTCTGCGTCTCGATCGCGCCAACGTTACGGCCCGCTGAGCTTTCCAACAAGCGCTGTCGTGACGAGGTATCCTGACAGGGATGCAATTCCTGTCAGGAATGTACCCCAGATGATGTCAACCACAGTCATCGACACCGACCAGCCCTTTAGGGTAGAAAGATTGGTCATGTCGTATGTGCCATAGGCGAGCATTCCCAGCAGTGCGCCATTGATAAGCGCGGTTGTCCAATTGCCGGAAGTAAGTGCAGGCCAAACGCCGAAATAGACAATACCGGCCACGTAGAAAAGATAGAATATACCGGCAGCCGTAAAGTTCGGCTGCTCCAGCAACAGTGAACCGATGCGGCTGCGGTAAAAGGTGCGGGTCATGGTCGAAAGCCAGATGAAATCCAGGCCGAAGAATACCACAGCCGTTGCAAAATAGGCCGTCAGGTATTTCACCATATCATCTCTCCTTTTTTTCGCAGGTTAAATGCCAAGAAGCGGCTGCACCAGACGGACAACCCAGCTTCTGAATTTCAAAGGTGCATCCGTCACCGCAAGGCAGATACAATCAGCTTGCGCCGAAGCGATGGGCTGATGCACCAGTTCTGAGTCCGCATCTTCTATGTCGCCACGGCCATAACTGTCTGTTTCATCGGTAAAGCTGCCACTCAGAACGAGAGTAAGTTCCCGCCCTCCATGACCATGCTCCGGCACCGGCTTTCCGGCAGGTATACGCAGCAGACGCACACTGGTTTCATTATCGCCAGTTTTAATCGGCAAATGGTAGGCGCCACGCCCCAATGACTTCCACTTCACATCCGAGAGATCACCGCCAACATAGGAGCGTAGAGGTTCAGGAAGAACAGTGGCATCACGCGTAATAGCTGTGCGTTTTACGGGTAATGCTGGCTCATCACCCTCACAGGTGATCCGTGACTTGATGCTATCCCAGGCAGAGTCGACATCATTATCAGCCGGCAGTCTGTCGATCATGTGTCCGCCAAGTTGCTCGAAACCTCTCAGCCTCGAGCGGCAGGCGGGGCACAAGGCGAGATGGGAGGCAACTGCGATGCTCCATCCTTCGCCAAGCGTTCCGGCCGCATAAGACGACAGGAGATCGTCGCTAAGATGATGTCTGATCTCAATCATGCGTCGTCTCCTTGTCCAAGGACGAGGCGCAACTTGGCAAAGGCAAGCCGCATACGCGACTTCACCGTTCCAAGCGGTATATTGAGCTTCTGGGCAATCACGCTATGCGTTGCATCTTCAAAGAACGACATTTCAAGCAATTTCGCCTGTTCTCGCGGCAATCCGGCAAGTGCTGCCTTCAAATGTTCAGCGGTCTGTTGTGCGACCAGCACATTGTCGGCGGATGGCTCTGCATCGGGCACGAACACCGGGTCATCAGCATCAAACTCCGGCCGTTTCTCTTTACGGACCGCATCGATACGCAAATTACGGGCAATCGTGAAAATCCATGTTGAAAGCGACCCCTTGGAGCGGTCATACCTGTCCGCCTTGTTCCACACAGCGATCATTGTCTCCTGCATCAGCTCTTCTGCCAGTTGGCTATCTGCAGCGAGTTTTGACATGTATGAACGAACGCGTGGCGCAAAATGCCGGAAAATTATCTCATAGGCATGAATGTCCTTTTGCGCGCTAATCGCGAACATCAGTTTTTCAAATTCATGCTGCCCGCTATCTGCGGCGCCATCATCCATTGCACTATTTCCTCGGCTCTTTCGACGTAATGGAGCAGACCGCCGGAATGTAATTCCAGCTTCCTTTTGCCACGTCGCTGCGCCTATGGAAATATGTGTGTTCATACCGCTTTTACGTCACGACTTGAACAATAGATCACCTGACTCAGTTTTTTTTGATCTGTAGCGATCCAACCTGCATTTCCTTGCGTAAAACATGCATTACAAAAATGAGGTAAGCAGTGGCGACCGAAAAACGATCCACGAACGAGACGAAACGCGTTGCTGTGATTGGCTCCGGCATATCCGGTCTTTCTGCGGCATGGTTGATCTCAAAAAGCGCCTCGGTAACGCTTTACGAAAGCGACGATAGGCTCGGCGGCCACTCGAACACCGTGACTGTTTCCGGCAGCAGTGGCAATATTGAAGTCGACACCGGCTTTATCGTTTACAATGAACGCAACTATCCGAACCTTGTTGAACTGTTTAAGACTGTCGGCGTTGAAACTCAGCCATCCAACATGTCTTTCGCCGTATCGTTAAACGGTGGCAAACTGGAGTATTCCGGTTCTGGTCTCAATGGACTGATGGGCCAACGCGGAAATATTGTGAAGCCCCGATTCTGGGCCATGTTACGAGACCTCATGCGTTTTTATCGCGAAGCGCCTTTGGCCTTGTCGTCACATGAGATGGACGATTTGACGATCGGCGATTATCTCGACATGAATGGTTATGGTCAGGGCTTTATCGACAACCATTTGTTGCCAATGGGTGCGGCAATTTGGTCGGCCAGCGCACAGGAAATGCGCGCTTACCCATTCAAGGCTTTCATTCGATTTTTCGTAAGCCATGGCCTGCTAACCCTGAAAGATCGACCGCTTTGGCGCACGGTAACAGGTGGCAGCCGACAATATGTAAAGCTCCTGATCGAGACGTTACCCGACATACGCATGTCGACCCGGATCGTCTCGATTGAGCGAAACAAAGACGGGGTCCACATCACCGACGAGCGCGGTAACCGAGAGACTTTCTCGGATGTCGTGTTGGCAACCCATGCCGATCAAGCGCTGGCTCTGCTGTCCGATGCATCGGACGAAGAACAAAATCTGCTCGCATCGTTCCGTTACACCGACAACGAAGCTGTTCTCCACACAGATCCGTCACTGATGCCGAAACGCGAACGCACATGGGCAAGCTGGAATTATATTGGTGAAACTAAACAGGATGGCGCCCAGTCACTCTGCGTGACCTACTGGATGAACCGTCTGCAGAATATTCCAATGTCCGACCCGTTGTTCGTCACCCTTAATCCGGTTCGCGAAATTGCGCCGGAAAACATACTGCGGCTCATTCCTTATATGCATCCGCTTTTCGACGGCCCTGCACTGGAGGCTCAACGCAATCTCTGGCGCATTCAGGGTAAAAACCGCATATGGTTCTGCGGGGCCTATTGTGGTTATGGTTTTCATGAAGACGGGTTGCAATCCGGTCTGGCGGTTGCAGAGGCAATAACCGGGCAAAAACGCCCATGGACCGTGGCGGATGAATCCGGTCGCATTCATTTACCTCCCAAATTGGAGGCAGCAGAGTAATGTCGCATTCGGCGCTTTTTGCAGGAAAGGTCATGCACATGCGGTACCGCCCCAAGCGGCATCGCCTGCAATACAGCGTCTTCTCGCTTTTACTGGATTTGGATGAACTTCCAGCACTAGACAAAAAACTGCGGCTGTTTGGTTACAATCGCCGTGCGTTGATCAGCTTCCATGACAAGGACCATGGCGATGGTCAGCCAGACGGCTTGCGGAATTGGGTAGAAATCCGGCTGGATGAAGCCGGTCTTTTGGAGCCTGGCATGCAAATCCGTGTGCTGTGCTATCCACGTATCCTGGGTTATGTGTTCAACCCACTCACTCTCTATTTCTGCCATGGAAAAAATGGCTTGCGCGCCGTTCTATACGAGGTGTGCAACACATTCGGTGAACGTCATACCTACACAATCGCGGTTGGGGCCTCGCAGCAGGAGAGCATTCGCCAATCCTGTGCCAAGGATTTTTACGTCTCACCCTTTGTGCCGATGAACTGCCACTATAATTTTCACATCGAACCACCCGGTGAAAACGTTTTGGTGCGGATCGATGAAGAAGACCCGGATGGCATGCTGCTGGTCGCATCCTTTGCCGCCAACCGGCAAGAGTTGAACAACCGTACACTTCTATCCGCCTTTGTGCGCCATCCGTTGATGACACTGAAAATCACCGCCGGAATCTACTGGGAAGCCCTGCTCCTCTGGCGCAAAGGCGCTCCGATCTATCGCCATAGTGCCGCAACCAACCGGGTTGCAAGCACTGTCGTCAGACCTTCATCCGCAGGAAATCAGGCTCATGACTCACGCTGAAGAAAAGTCTTTTGAAAGCCGCCTGAACAACTTGCCCTTTTGGGCAAGATTGGTGAAGGGCTGGGCCAACCGTATCGTGATCGGCAGTCTGACGATCAGGTTCCCCAACGGCAGCATGCATCATGTAGCCGGAGAGCAACCGGGGCCAGCGGCCACAATCTCGATATTATCAGGCCGCTTCGTTTGGCAGATCATGACGGAAGGCAATCTGGGACTGGCGCGCGGTTATATGGATGGCACCTGGGACAGCCCGGATATTGGCGCTGTTCTCGATCTGGGTTTGGCCAACGAGAAAGTCCTGTCTGGACTGATTGCTATTCCTTTCATGCGCAAAGTCATGGCCAATTACCGGCACCGCAAAAATGCCAATACCAAGGGTGGAAGCCGTCGTAACATTGCCTTCCATTACGACCTCGGCAACAAATTTTACGATCAGTGGCTGGATGGTACCATGACCTATTCCTCAGCCATCTTTCAGCGCCCTGATCAGCCACTCGATGAGGCGCAGACTGCCAAATATGCACGCATTGTCGAAAAGCTGGATATTCAGAAAGACGACACCGTACTGGAGATCGGCTGTGGATGGGGCGGCTTTGCAGAATATGCTGCACTCACCACCGGTTGCCGCATCCTGTGCCTTACGCTTTCCAATGAGCAGGCACTGTATGCGCAGGAACGCATGCGCCGTGCAGGACTGCTGGACCGTGTGGAGATCCGCATTCAGGACTACCGGGACTGCGAGGGTTCCTTTGACAAGATCGTTTCGATCGAAATGTTCGAGGCAGTTGGCGAGGAAAACTGGCCGATCTATTTCGACAAGGTCAAACATCTGCTCAAGACAGGTGGTGAAGCCATGCTTCAGGTTATCACCATTTCCCGCAATCGTTTTGAAACCTACCGCAACACCGCAGACTTCATCCAGACCTACATCTTCCCAGGCGGCATGTTGCCGTCAAACGAAGCATTGGTCAGCGTGGCCAATCACCACGGCCTGAAGCTAAGTGACCAATATTTGTTCGGCTTGGATTATGAGAAAACGCTCCTGTGGTGGGACCGCGCATTTTCCGCGCAGTGGCACAATATCGAACCCCTTGGCTTTGATAGCCGCTTCAAGCGCATGTGGCGTTATTACCTGCATTATTGCGCCGCAGGTTTCCGTTCCGGCCGCATTGATGTCGGCCAGTTTCACTTTCGATTAGAATAACAAGCATAGCAGTATGCTTCCTCTCCACCATTATGAAACAGGAGCCGGAAGATGGTTTCACGAGCAGTCGTTTGGCTTCGCAACGACTTGAGAATTGGCGACAACCCTGCACTTGATGCAGCGCTTGCGAGAGGCGGTTCGGTTACAGCCGTTTATATACATGAAACGGACCAAAACCTGCGCAAACCAGGCGCCGCGGTACAATGGTGGCTGGAACAAAGTCTTGCCAACTTTTGCAAACGACTTGAGAAACTAGGCGTAACCCTCATTGTTGAAACAGGAAAATCCGCGGACATCCTGCCAAAGCTGGCAAAAGAGATAAAGCCGGAGGTGGTTTTCTGGAACCGTCGGTACGCACCAGCTGAGCGGGAATGCGATGCGCAGATAAAGACTGAGCTTCGCCAGTCGGGTTTCACGGTAACCTCATTTCATGGCAATCTTCTCCTTGAACCCTGGCAACTCGAAACAGGCAGTGGCGGCCCCTATCAGGTCTTCACACCGTTTGCCCGTTCACTGCGTCAGAAGGGTGTGCCCACGCCCCTGCGTTTGCGCGACACCAAAGCGCAGTCATCATTTACCAAGCCTAAAAGCTATGAGCGTCCATCCCCACCGCATTGGGCTGAAAAGATGGAAGGCTCGTGGCAGATTGGCGAAGAGGCCGGTTACGAGCAGTTCCACGACTTTCTTGATGAGATCGTGAAGTCATATGCCGAAAGCCGCGACGTTCCCGGCAAGCTGGGAACGTCCAAGCTCTCACCCTATTTGCGATTTGGCGAAGTCAGCGTCCGACAGCTTTGGCACAGTGCTCTTCATTACAGCGAGCAACACCCTTCCGTCTCGTCGGGCGTCGAAAAATTTCTCTCCGAGCTGATCTGGAGAGACTTCCATTACCACCAGCTCTACCACCGCAAGGATATTGCGCGTTACGATATGCGCGACGCCATTGCCCATATCGAATGGCAGGAAAACAAAAAAGCGCTCAGCGCCTGGACAAAAGGACAGACGGGCTTCCCAATCGTCGACGCGGGCATGCGGCAATTATGGGCAACCGGATGGATGCACAATCGCGTCCGTATGCTGGTTGCCTCCCTGCTCACCAAAAACCTGCTCATCGATTGGCGACATGGTGAAGAGTGGTTCTGGGATACGCTGGTGGATGGCGACATTGCCAGTAATCCCGGCAGCTGGCAGTGGGTTGCCGGTTGTGGCATGGATGCTGCCCCTTACTTTCGCGTATTCAATCCCGTTGTCCAGGGCGAACGGTTCGATGCTGCGGGCGATTACGTCCGTGAATGGGTTCCTGAACTGGCCGACATGCCTAACAAATGGATACACAAACCGTTTGAAGCACCAGACACCGTACTGGAAAAAGCCGGTGTAGTACTGGATAAAACCTATCCAAAACCTATTGTTGATTTGAAAAGCTCATCGCGTCGTGCACGCAACAGTAAAAAGGGCCAAGAAGACAATCTCTTCGCCTAACACTCAAGGCTTTGCGTCATCCAATCATAGAAAACATTTTATGTCGACAGTATGTATTACCTCATGTTAGTGCTTGCCAAAAGCACTTCCTCCGTGGTTGGGAAGGGTGACAAAATCGGCGGGAGCGTCTTATGAGCGATCAGGAAAAACATGATGTGCTTGTGATTGGCACAGGCATTATCGGAGTGATGTCGGCACTTTATCTGCAATCACAAGGTCGTTCTGTAACCCTTTTGGAACGTGGAGAAATTGCACGGGGCGCAAGCTCCGGAAATGCCGGCATTCTAGCATTCCCTGAGATCATTCCCATTCCTGCGCCGGGCCTTATGAAAAAGGCGCCGCGTTGGCTTTTCGATCCGCTGGGCCCGTTAAGCGTTCCACCATCCTATGCCCTGAAGGTTGCTCCCTGGCTGTGGCGTTTCTGGCGCGCGAGCTCCGAATCCGCCTTCCGGCACGGCCTAAAAACCCAGATCTCGATGATGAAACTGTCTGCCGCGGAGATGGAAGTGATCCGCGCGACGCCCGAACTCTCCGGTTTCTTTAACAACACCGGAACGCTTGATCTTTACGACAGTGAAGCAAGCTTCAATGCCGCTGCTGCCGATTGGGCGGAAAAGGAAAAAGCCGGTTTTGTCTTCAACCGTGTTGGGCGCGATGAGATCAACGAATTGCAGCCGGGTCTGGCACCACAATTCCAGCACGCCATGTTTACATCTGGCGGCCTGCAGGTCTCCGAGCCATACGAATTCACCAAGGCGATTGCGGAACTGGTCATCGCACGAGGCGGCAAGCTGATTGAGGGCGAAGCGCTACGTCTTGAGCCCCGTGGCGACGAGGCGCGCGTGACCTTGACGGGCGGCAAAACAGTCGACGCGGCAAAGGTGGTCGTCGCCGGTGGCGCATGGTCAAAGAACCTTGGTGCCAGCCTTGGCGAAAACCTGCCGCTTGAGACAGAACGTGGCTACAACACCACCTTGCCCGACCAGTCTTTCAACTTGACCCGCCAGCTTTATTTCAATGACCACGCCTTCGTCGTGACGCCGCTCTCCACCGGCATTCGAGTGGGTGGTGCCGTCGAACTGGGCGGCCTTTCACTGCCGCCAAATTACCGACGCTCGGAAGCACTTTTGGGAAAAGCCGCCAAGTTCATGCCCGGTCTGAAAACCGAAGGCGGTAAACAGTGGATGGGTTTCCGCCCATCCATGCCCGATTGCCTGCCGGTTATCGGCGCCTCCAAGGTAAGCACCGCCATCATCTATGCCTTCGGGCACGGGCATCTTGGGCTGACGCAGTCGGCGGCAACGGGCAAACTGGTCAGCGATCTCGTTGCGGGACGGGAACCATCAATTTCCATCGATCCATTCCGGGCTGGCCGCTTCGGTTAAACATCACGGCTTTGTTGCGGTCAGAATAAACCGTCGATAAAGCCGCGTTCTCAAACGATCACGCAACTTCGCCTGCTTACGCTGCGCCACCGCGATCGGGTCGTGCGAGTGCAGGCGAATATCTGAAAACCCGGCATCTTTCAGCAGTGGAATGATGCGTTCAGGACGAAGCCCGCCCCCGAACGGCAGTTGCTCCATGATGTGTTTATGTTTGGCGCTTTGAGCACTGTCGTAATGTGGATCGGGCGGGGAAAACCGACCAAGAAGCGCAATCAGCTTTGACGCGATGCGACCAACCAGCGTCAATTGTGCCCAGTCCCCGTCAAAAACCAGCAAACGGCCACCGGACTTCAATACACGGTGCCATTCCTGAAACGCCTGTTCAGGCTGCGTCAACGTCCAGACCAGATGACGGCACACGATGGCATCATAGATGTCGTCAGGCTCCATCGTGTTTTCGGCATCCGCAAGCACAAAACGCAGACGCGGTTTTCCCGCGTGTTTGCGCCGCGCAACTGACAACATGGCTTCGGAGAAATCGAGGGCCGTCACGTTGTGACCAATGTCGTGAATAAGCCGTGTCACCTCGCCCGTGCCACAGGCCAGTTCCAGCACGGATAATGAATGTTCACCTAAAGCGTCGCGCACTGGCTGCTGCCAGGCGTCAAATTCTGGTCCGGGTGGAATACGATGGCCGAATACCAGATCGAATGTTTCCGACCGTTTCGACCAGTAATCCCTGATATCGTCCTTGAGATGGAAGTTGTCGATGCTCATGGTCAAGCCGTCTTGTACTGGATATGGCAGCGGCCATGGTAAGATGATCGCTCAATACGCGCACTAACTCCAAAAACGTCACGAATGAGTGTTTCCGTCAGAACCTCTTCTGGCGGGCCGAAAGCCACGATCTCCCCCGCATGCATGACCGCGAGATTGTCGCAGAACATCGCTGCAAGATTGAGATCATGCAAGGCGACGATACACGTTACCGGCAACCGGGACACCAGCGCCAGAATGTCCAGCTGGTGCTGAATATCGAGGTGGTTGGTTGGTTCATCCAACAGAAGCTGTGACGGCGTTTGCGCCAATGCCCGGGCAATATGAACCCGCTGTTTTTCACCACCAGACAGCGTGTGCCAAAGCCTCGAGGCTTTATCCAGCATGCCGACATGTGTCAGCGCATCCTGTACGGCGGCCTCATCTTCCGACTTCCAGATTGAAATCGGGCTGCGATGCGGTGTTCTTCCAAGCTTGACGACATCGATCACACTGACCTGGATTTCCGTCGTTGCCTGTTGTTCGACAAAGGCCGTACTTTTGGCAATCTGTGACTGAGAAAGGGTCGCTATGTCCTCGCCGCCAAGCGTAATTACGCCGCTCTGGACTTTGCGGATACGGCAGATGAGTCGCAGCAAACTGGATTTTCCCGAACCATTTGGCCCAAGCAGGCCAAGCGTCGTGCCGGGTGCAGCGTCGAGAGTTACGCCATTGACAATAAGACTGCCGCCTGAGGCCCAGTGAACTTTTTCCAGCGAAATACTCATGCGGCCCTCCGTGCCCGGTAGAGAATAAAGGCAAAAGCGGGAGCGCCAAACAATGCAGTTACGACGCCGATGGGCAGGATTTGCTGTGGGATGATGATACGTGACACGATATCGGCTGCCACCATGAATATGGCACCGATCATCGCAGACACAGGCAAAAGACGCTGATGTCCGGAGCCAGCAATGAAACGTGCGGCATGGGGAATGACCAATCCGACAAATCCGATGCAACCAACAATGCTGACGACGGTTGCCGTCATCAATGCCGTCACGCCAAGCAGAGTTATGCGTACACGACGAACGGGAATACCAAGTCCGGCGGCGGTATCTGTACCGAACATGAAAGCATCCAGTGCCCGGGCATGGGCCGCACAAAACACAAAACCCAACAATGCAACGGGTGCAGCGAGATAAACGTCCGGCCAGCGCACACCGGACAGGCTACCGAGCAACCAGAACATCACACCACGTGCCTGTTCTGCATTTGCAGATGTGGTGACGATATAGGATGTCAGCGCATTAAAGAGCTGCGAACCGGCCACGCCGGCAAGAATGATACGGTCGCTGCTGCCACCAGCGCCGGCCGCAAGCAGTGACACGAGAAGAAACGCAACGACGGCGCCCAGAAATGCTCCCGTAGACAGTGTCAAAACACCGTAACCGATTCCCAGAACCATAATACAAACGGCACCGGTCGAGGCACCTGCGGAAATGCCCAGCACGAAAGGTTCAGCAAGAGGGTTGCGTAGCAATGCTTGCAGGATCACGCCACAGAGCGCCAGCGCAGCCCCTGCACTTGCCGCAACCAAGGCGCGGCTCAGACGATAGTCCCAGATTACGCCTTCATGGATGCGGCTGATTTCAAACGGCATTCCAAAGGCGCGTTTCATGATCGCCTTGACCGTCGTATCGAGCGGAATGGAAATTTCGCCGATCGACACGGCAAGACTTATCATGAAGCCGAGAAGAGCTAGAAAAAAGACGGTGACTGCCAAAGGCAGCCACCATGCTGAACGACGTGCAGACATTTCTGTCACTTGGAAATCCCGAGCGCCTGGATACCCTTTGCCAGGATTTCAATGCCATCAATCGTACGAATGGTCGGGTTCATGGACTGTGCATCCATCATGACGAAATGTTTGTTCTTAACGGCATCCATGTGGCTGGTGACCGGATCATTTTCCAGGAAGTCAATCTTGACCGCAGGATCATCGGCGGCATAACGGCGACGATCCATGGTAGCGATAACGACGACAGCAGGGTTGGATTCGGCAATGGTTTCCCAACCGACCAGCGGCCACTCTTCTTCCGTGCTTACGACATTTTTGGCACCAAGCGTTTTCAGAATATAGGCCGGAGCACTGTTTTTACCGGCAATATAGGCGTCGCCCTTCACTTCCTTGCTGGAGAACCAGAAAACAACAGGAAGATTGGCCGACGATGCGTTTCCGATCGACGCGACGGCTGCGGCCTCACGTGCCCTCAGATCGGCTACCAGTTTTTCGCCCCGTTCTTTGATATCGAAAATATCGGAGAGTTCGCTGATCTGCTGATAGATCAGATCCATCGTGAAAAGCTCTTTGCGTACGCCATCGCCACCATCGGCATTGATCTTGGCCACGCAGTCTGCAGGAGAAACATAGGTATTGATGCCAAGTGAACCGAATTGTTCGCGTTTGCCCACAGAACCCTGCGTGCCGACGTGCCATTCGAACTCCGCAGCAACCAGATCAGGCTCTTTGCCGACAACCGATTCAAAGCTGGGGTCATTGTCTGCAAGGCGCGGAATTTGCGCATTGACGCCTTCATATTCTTTCAAAACCGGCCCAACCCAAACGGCGGTACCGGCAATCTTGTCTGCCAAGCCAAGGGAAAACAGGATTTCGGTCATGCCCTGTCCGATCGAAACGATCTTTGCTGGTGCTTTTTCGAACGTAATCGACTGACCGCAATTGGTAACCGTCAACGGATATTGGGTCGCCGCATGGGCGCTAGCAGAGAACCCGACAACTAAAACGGTTACAGCACTGAGAGTTTTTATGATGGCACGCATGGAAGCCTTCCGATTGGAAATATTAGAAATGCAGTTGAGATTACGGGAATGAATTGCCCGGTTTGTGCAGCGTTTAGAAAAACGACGCGCGGTTAACCCAACAATGCGATGAACGGAGGCAACAAATGCATATGTTATGTAATAACATGACTATTCCTTTCCGGACAACCCCGCCCGGTGCGTTGGATTAACAAATAACGGCAGGTCTCCTGGCTCACGAATTCACGCCGTTCATCTGCCTTCCCGTGCACTCAGGGGCACAGTGGCATGGTGTAAGAGCTACACCACAAGGATGAGCGGCAATCCGCTTACAGTTGCGGGGGCAGCCATGGCATTGTTTCTTCGATAGAAACGCACCATGTTCCCTATTAATCCCCTCCAGGTACAACCCTTTGGAGAACCGTCGGATGCCACTTATGGCCAAGGCGCAGACAAGGTCAAGGCTATTGCAACAGACCGAACAAAAGAAAACCGCCGCCCCAGAGATTGAGGCGGCGGCATTTTTCATTCTCAAAAATCTTGGAGGCTCAGAATTCTGTCCAGTCCGCTTCCTTGGCTGTAGTCGCAGCGGCAGATAAACCGCCACCGAAGGCGCTCGCCAACTTATTGCCCAGTGCACGTGCTGGAGAAGCAATCGGCCTGGACTTTGTCGATGCTACCACCGGTGCCGGTGCAGCAGGTCGCGAAACCGAAGCGGCGGCGCGAGGAGCAGCAGGCCTTGCGAAACCAGCCATACCGCCGGTGCCTGTCAGTCTGAACTGGCCGAGCAGCGAGTTGAGGGACGTGGCTTCCGTTGCAAGACCATGGCTTGCTGCCGTTGTTTCTTCGACCATGGCGGCGTTCTGTTGTGTGCCCTGATCCATGGTGTTGACGGCGGTGTTGATTTCCTGAAGACCAACCGACTGTTCGCGGGTTGCCTCAGCAATTGCGTGAACATGCTGGTTGATTTCCTGAACTTGAGCAACAATCGCGTCCAGCGCCTTGCCTGTCTGGTCGACAAGTTGAACCCCGGTTTCAACATGCGATGTCGAGGCGGTGATCAGCGACTTGATTTCCTTGGCGGCATTTGCGGAGCGCTGGGCAAGTTCACGAACTTCCTGCGCCACAACAGCAAAACCCTTACCAGCTTCACCGGCGCGCGCCGCTTCGACACCCGCGTTCAGAGCAAGCAGGTTGGTCTGGAAGGCGATGTCATCGATAACACCGATAATGTTACCGATTTCGCTGGAGGATTTTTCAATCTGCTCCATTGCGGTGACGGCTTCACGCACCACTTCACCAGACTTTTCTGCTTCCTGACGGGTACGGGAAACCAGGTGGCGTGCCTCTTCTGCGCGCTTGGCGGAATCTTTGACCGTCGTGGTGATTTCTTCCAGAGCGGCGGCTGTCTCTTCAACAGAAGCAGCCTGCTGCTCTGTGCGGCGGGAAAGGTCGTCAGCCGAGGAGCGGATTTCATTGGCACCAGCATCGATGGCGCGGGCATTTGTACCAACGCTCTGCATCGCCAGATCAAGCTTTTCTGCCGAATGGTTGAAGTTCTGACGCAGTGTGTCCAGTTGGCCGTTAAATGGATGTGCAATACGCGCAGCCAGATCGCCATCAGCCAGTTTGCCAAGCGCGGCACCCAGCGTATCGACGGCTTTCTGAATTTCTGCGGCTTCCAGGACCTTCTGCTGCTCGCGTTCAGCGCGCTCATTCTCGGTGCTGACGCGATCTTCATCAGCTTGACGGGACAGGCGACCACGTTCAATGGCGTTGTCGCGGAACACGGCCACTGCGGCCGCCATGTTGCCAATTTCGTCCTTGCGGTCCAGGCCGTCAATTTCAGACTTCACATCGCCACTGGCCAGTGTCTGCATGCGTTCGCGCAAACGAACCATCGGTGCAGTGATACCGGCGTGAGCGACGTAAATCGCAAAACAAACGGCCGCCACCAAGCCAACACACATAAAGATGAAGCTCTGTGTAATCGTCGAGCCGATCGATGCGGAAAGCGACTTGCTGCCATTGTCCAAAAGCTGCGACAGTGCGGTGTTGTTAGCACCGGCCTGATCCGAAACCTGTTTCAACAGTGTTTCCAGCTTTGACTGCATGGCTGGTAGTTCTGCGCCATTGCCGCCGAAATGCAGCTGCAGCATTTTTTCATACATGGTTTGCAGTTCGTTGGTCGAAGCCAGCAACTTCTCTATGTCGTCCTTGCGGCTCGGAACCGACGCCGGCACGGCGGCCAGTCGATCCTTGGCAAGCTTGAAGTTGGAGGCGAAGCGTTCGCGCATCTCCGGCAGGCCAGGATGCTGAGCATCCATTTGCAGCATACGCTCTGCCCAGACAACCGATGTCCAGATACCGGAAGCGGCACGGGCGCTCATCATGGCGGAGGTTGCTTCCTTGTCGATAAAGCCAAGGTAGCTGGTGTTTGCATCACTGAACTTGGCGGTAATGAATGTAAAACCACCAAACGAAACCAAGCCGAGCATGAACAAGGTGGAAAGTATCTTCCACTTGATGCTGAGGTTTTTCAACATGTTGGACTTCCTAGAACGAAAGGACAAGCGGAATACTGTGCCGCAGGCTGCGGCATTCCGACATCGATTTTTGTGGGAAAACTATGCTTCGACTAAAAGCTCAAACAACAAGCGTCATGCAGCCCCGGAAGGTGTCGTTCAACATCGTTATAGAAAGAAATTTATTAAAAACTTGTATAACTTTCGGTTACAACCAGTCCAAGCGTTATAAAAAAACGCCTTAAAAACAGTATGTTCGACAGTTTTCATGTACAAGTAGCAATCTCATTGACAGCAGGGCAAAAACGCGACAATTTGCACCTATTCCGAGGGGGGCATCCTACGATGCTGAGATGGCGGTGAGCCGGACCCTTGAACCTGATCCGGGTCGTACCGGCGTAGGAACGGAAACAGCGGCATAAAGCCCCCTTTTCTCTTCTCCGCTTGCCTGGATCTCCGTGATTGTCACAAGTCTGGAGATCGTAGATGACATTCAAGATTGCTATAGGTGCCGTTCGCGGCCATCCCCCTCATTTGGTTTATCGTTTCGTATAAACCCAAATGCGTGTCTCATCCGCCGTTTGCGGCGTGCTGTTGCTGGTCGTTGGCTGGCAGGTTGGCACGTGGCTGTTTGCCCCTGCGCATTATATTCTACCCTCGCCCTATGACGTCGTTTCGGCGCTGTCACGGCAGCCATCCTACTTGCTCGAAAACAGCCTGATCACCCTGACTGAAATGGTGGTTGGCCTTGTATTGGGCACTGGGTTTGGCGTTGGGACAGCTTTCGCAACAGCAGCATTTCCGAGAGTTGGAAAGCTGGTCTGGCCAACCATGCTGATCCTGCAGGCATTTCCCGTGTTTGTCCTTGCTCCCATCCTCGTGCTGTGGCTCGGCTTCGGCATGGCCTCGAAAGTAGCGATGACGACGCTGATCATCTTCTTTCCTGTCGCCTCGGCCTTCAATGACGGCCTGCAACGCACGGAAAGAGCAATTCTGGATGCCGCAGCGCTCACACAGGCAACACACTGGCAGATCCTGCTGCGGTTACGGGTGCCCCTCGCCCTGCCGGGGCTGATTTCGGGCCTGCGGGTCGCAGCGCCGCTCGCACCCCTTGGTGCCGTCATCGGCGAATGGGTCGGCGCGTCCTCAGGGCTTGGTTTCGTCATGGTGCAGGCCAATGCCCGTATGCAAACCGATACGGTTTTTGCAGCCATGGCCATTCTTGCGGTTCTGACCGTGCTTTCTCGCCTTTTTATCGACCGCGTCACCAGAGGGCTCACCCCATGGGCGGTCGAGACTGAACATTCCCTGCCATTTCTTAATTCCTCAAGGAAACACGCCTGATGAAGAAACTTGCCCTTTCTCTTTCCATCGCACTTGCGACGATCCTTCCCGCATCCGTGACACATGCCGCCGACAAGCTGACGGTGATGCTGGAGTGGTTCGTCAATCCCGATCACGCGCCGATGGTCATCGCCGCTGAACGCGGCGTCTTCAAAGCTGAAGGGTTAGAAGTCGAGTTGGTACCACCAGCCGATCCATCTTCCGTTCCGCGTCTGGTCGCCGTCAAACAGGCCGACATTGGCGTGCATTATCAACCAAACCTCTATCTCGACAACGCTGCCGGTTTGCCGATCCTGCGGTTTGGAACACTTGTCGAGACACCGCTTAACACGGTGACGGTTCTGGCTGATGGGCCGATCAAAAGCCTGAAGGACCTGAAGGGCAAAAAGATCGGTTTTTCTGTATCCGGTTTCGAAGATGCCATGCTGAAGCGCATGCTTGAGAAGGAAGGTGTCAGCCTTGACGATGTTGAGCTTATCAACGTCAACTTCTCGCTGTCACCTTCGCTGATCAGCGGCAAGGTCGATGCGACACTTGGCGGCTTCCGCAATTTTGAACTGACCCAGATGAAGCTCGCAGGTCACGAAGGTTATTCCTTTTTCCCTGAGGAGCATGGTGTTCCCGCTTATGACGAACTGATCTTCATCACCAACAAGGATCTGGTCTCGGACACTCGCTTGCCGCGTTTCCTTGATGCCGTCGAACAAGCCTCGATCTTCATCACAAACCACCCGCAGGAAGCTTGGGAACTGTTCATCAAAGCCTACCCCAGCCTCAATGACGACCTGAACCGCCAGGCATTCATCGACACCCTGCCGCGTTTTGCCAAACGCCCCTCGGCACTGGATCGCGCCCGTTACGAACGTTTCGGCCAGTTCATGCAGGACATGGAACTGGTGAAACAGGCGCCTGCCGTTGAAGACCTTGCGGTGGAATTGCAATGATTACGGCCCATACAATATCAGCTAAAAAGGCAGCCGATGTGCTCGAGCGGGTGCGGCAAAGCCGCCCTCGCGTCCATTGCCTGATGAACACCGTCGTGCAGAAATTCACTGCCGATGGCATTACGGCGGTCGATGCCATTCCTTCGATGACATCGTCGATGGAGGAAATCGAAAGTTTTGTTCTCAAAGCCGATGCGTTGACCATTAATCTCGGCACGCTGGATGCGGAACGTCGCAAGGTTGTCCTGCTTGCTGTGCAGGTGGCCAATGCGCATGGCAAACCTTGGATCGTTGACCCCGTCCACTGCGACTACTCTCCGTCGCGACTGGCCTTTGCAAGGGACCTTCTGCAACATTCGCCGACCATCATCCGTGGCAATGCGGCTGAAATGGCGCTGTTTGACGACACAGGCAACAGCTTGCGAATTCAAACCGGTCCGCAAGACCATTTGTCTCTCGCAAATCGATCGGTCCGTATTTCCAACGGTCATCCATGGATGGCGAAAGTGACCGGAACAGGCTGCCTTTCCGGCGGCATAATCGCCGCGTTCCTAGCGGTAGAGCCAGACGCGCTGCTGGCGGCCAGTGCGGCGCTGTGTGTGACGGGAATTTCTGCAGAGCAGGCCGCGGTCTACGCCAATGGTCCCGGCACATTCGAGCCGGCATTTCTCGACATGCTGTCGGCCATTGGCCGTCAGGACATCATTTCCCATGCAAGGATAGAACATGACGAAGGTTGATTATCGCCTGAACGCGTTGGTCGATGGCTCCCTGATCGATATCGCCCCGCTGCGGGAACTCGCCCGTATCGCGGCCGAAAACGGCGCAACACTGATTCAATACCGCGACAAGACGGCATCCACCCGTTTGATGATCGAACGGGCCAAGGAGATTATAGCCGCGCTCAAAACAAGCGGCGTCCCGCTTGTCATCAACGACCGCGTTGATGTCGCGCTGGCGGCTGGTGCAGATGGTGTGCATCTGGGTGCGGACGACATGGATGCAGAGACGGCACGCAGCATTTTGGGCAACGAGGCGATTATCGGACTTACCGTCAAAAATGCCAAGGACGCGGCACGCGCGGCAGCGGCGCCTGTCGACTATGCCTGCATTGGCGGCGTGTTCGAAACAGTATCGAAAATCAATCCTGACCTTCCAGTCGGCATTGATGGTTTCAGTGCGTTGCGGGCAGCACTGCGTCAGCAGCGACCCGAACTACCGGTCGGCGCCATTGCCGGCATCGATTTGGCAAGAACACCAGAGGTCGTCGCGGCCGGTGCCGATGGCATCGCGGTTATCTCCGCGATTTTCAGAGCCAATGACATTGCTGAGGCGACACGCAGCTTCCGTGACGCAGTGGATGCTACACTGGCGGAGAAACACCCATGACCGCCATTGCTTTGACCATTGCAGGTTCCGATAGCGGCGGCGGGGCCGGCATTCAGGCTGATATCAAGACATTTTCAGCGCTTGGTACTTATGCCGCCAGTGTACTGACCGCAATCACCGCCCAGAACACCAGGGGCGTGACGGCTGTTGAAGACATTTCCGTACCCTTAATCGTCGCGCAGATGGATGCCATTTTTTCCGACCTCGATGTCGATGCCGTCAAGATCGGCATGGTGTCCCGGTCGGAGACAATTTTGGCCATTGCAGAGCGACTGCGCCACTACAAACGCGGCGTGGTTCTCGATCCGGTGATGGTTGCAACCTCCGGCGACCGGCTTTTACAACAGGAAGCGATCGAGACACTGAAGCAAGAACTTGTCCCGCTTGCAGCCGTCGTCACGCCCAATCTGCCAGAAGCAGCGCTGTTGACGGATCTGCCCATCGCTGCAAACCAGAGTGAGATGGCGCGCCAGGCAGACGTCATCCTGAAAGCAGGGGCACGCGCCGTGCTGATCAAGGGTGGACACGGTGACGGCCCTGACAGCACCGATCTTCTGTTCGATGGAAACGAAATCCAAGTCTTTTCCGCACCGCGCATCGACACCAACAATGATCACGGCACCGGATGCACGCTGGCCGCCGCAATCACCGCGCATCTCGCCAAAGGATATTCACTGACCGATGCGGTGGAGCAGTCGAAGGACTATCTGCACAAGGCACTGCAAGCGGGTGTCGGCCTTTCAATTGGGCACGGTCGTGGACCCGTACACCATTTCCACGGCTGGTGGTAAATATGGTCTGGCGAGACGATAACATCAGGCATGTTGCACAGCGTCTCAGCGACGCCATAGAAGCAATGCTCGGCGCACTTGCTGTTATCGTCCTCGCCATCATGCTGGTCACTGTTCTTGCCACTGCCGGCATGCGCTATTTTTTCCATACCGGCATTGTCGGCGTCGAAGATCTTGGCATCTGGCTGCATATCGCCCTCATCGCGCTTGCTGCACCGCTCAGTGTCACCGGGGCATTGGCAATGCGTTTTGATGTGCTGGTCCGCGTGTTGCCCGAAAGAGGGCGTGCACTGACACGCATTGCGGCTGACAGCATCAGTGTCATGGCAGCGTTTGTCCTGACCTTTGGCGCTGTCAACATAAGCACGATGCTTGGCGGCTACTCACCCACACTTGGTCTACCGGAATGGATTCGTTTCGGTTTTATCGGCGTCGGCGGCGCATTGTTGTTGATCATGATGTTGCTTCGCCAGTTGGCAACCGGGCAATGGCGGACAGGCCTTGTTGCACTAATTGTCGGAACTCTGCTCTATACCGCGGTTCCGCTGGTCTTTATCGACAGCTCATTTCCGGCCAGTCTCTATCTGGCACTGATTGCAGGGGCAGGTCTATTGCTGGCGGCACCGCTTGCCCATGCATTTCTCGTCGCCGCCTATCTGGCCATTTCATTTGGCAGTTCCCTGCCTGAACAGGCTATTGTTTCGACAACGGTCACCGGGATGTCGAAATTTCTGCTGTTGGCCATTCCATTTTTTCTGCTGACCGGCGGCTTGCTTGGCGCATCAGGGGCTGCACAAAGGCTGGTGCATGTTGCCCAGACACTGGTCGGTCACAAAAGAGCAGGTCTGGCGCAAACCGTATTGTTGACCAGCGTGCTTTTCTCAGGCGCGTCAGGTTCTTCGGTCGCCAACGCGGCGTTTGGAGCATCGACCTTTCAGCCGGAACTGGTGCGGCACGGATATCCACCTGCACAGGCAGGCGCCATTATCGCCGCAACCTCCGTGCTGGATAACGTCATCCCGCCATCCATTGCGTTTCTCATCCTTGCCGCCGCAACGAACCTCTCGATAGGTTCATTGCTGGTTGGAGGCTTTTTTGCGGGCGGCGTCATGGCATGCTGTCTGGCAATCGCCATTCATTTGACCGTACGCGAAAAAAACAAGCGCCCACCGGCCCCGGCAAAAGAACGTTGGCAGGCAGCATTTGCAGCCATTCCGGCCTTTGGCCTCGGTGTTATTGTGGTCGCTGGCATTCGCTTTGGCATTGTCACCACAACGGAAGCCTCCGCTCTCGCTGCGGCCTATACATTTGCACTCGCATATTTTGCCAGAACAGGCGCTAAAACGCTCTATGGTGTGTTTCGCCAAGCCGCAACGGAGGCGGCGGCCATTGGGCTACTGATCGGGACAGCCGCACCATTTGCATTCCTGCTCGCAACCGATGGCGTGGCCGGCCACGTCATGGATTTTGTAGCCATGCTTGGCGGCAGTGCCTTTGCCGTGCTGCTCCTGGCCAATCTCGTGCTGCTTGCAGCCGGTCTGGTGCTGGACATTGGCGCAGCCATTCTGCTGTTTGGTCCCATCCTACTGCCTGCGGCGGTCGCGGCTGGCATTGATCCCATTCATTTCGGCGTCATTCTGGTTGTGAACCTAATGATCCACGGACTGACGCCACCCATCGGCATGTTGATTTTTGTCGTAAGCGGCGTGACGAAAGTGCCTGCGTCCTCCCTCTTTCGCGCCGTTCTCCCCTATCTGACTGCGCTTTTGGTCTCCCTCACCATTCTTTGCGCCTACGCGCTTGTTTTCCGCTGAAAGGATACTTTCCGTGCATAGATTTTCTCGCCGCATGTTTTTGAAAAGCCTCGGCATCGCAACAGCCACGCTGCCTCTACCCGTCCTGATGAGACCGGCCTTCGCCCGGATCCAGACAATAACCGTTGCATCACTGCTGGGAGAGGACAAACCGGAAACCAGGATCTGGCGCCAGATCGCAAAACAAGTGGAAACGCGCCTGCCGGGCCGCTTCCGTTTCAACATCGTTGCAAATGGCGCATTGGGCGGCGAAAAGGAAGTCGCTGAAAGCATGCGGCTCGGTTCCGTGCAGGCCAGCCTCTCTACAGTCTCAGCCCTCTCGGGCTGGGTACCGCAGTTGCAGCTTCTCGACCTGCCCTTCCTGTTTCGCGATGCGGAACATCTCAGACGTGTCGTCAACAGCGATATCGGCCAAAGCCTGAAGGATGAACTGCTGCAGCAGCAATTTGTGGTTGGCGGGTTTATCGATTACGGCCCACGCCATCTTCTGACAAAAGAACCGGCCCGCACACCGCAGGATATAGCAGGTCAGAAAATCCGGGTTATCCAAAGCCCGCTGCATACAAAACTCTGGAGCTCTTTTGGCGCGGTGCCGGTCGGCATCCCTATCACCGAAACCTACAATGCACTGGCATCTGGCGTGGCTGACGCTATGGATCTGACGAAATCTGCCTATGCCGGTTTCAAACTTTACGAGGTCGTGCCCTGCATGACACAGACCGGACATATACGCGCATCCGGTGTCGTGTATTTCTCCAACATATTTTGGAGCGGACTGTCGGATGAGGAAAAGACCGTTTTGTCGGAGGAGACCGCTGCTGGCGCCGACTACTTCAACCAGCTGATCGTTGAAGATGAAACAGCGTCAATGAAAGTAGCCTCATCCTTGGGCGGACAGGTTTTTGAGCCAGAAGCACTCGATCAATGGCGGGGCGGTGCCACTGCCGTGTGGCGTGACTTTGCCGATGTGGTTGGCGGCATGGCACGTATTGATGCAGCGGAAGCTGCCTGACGAAAATGGTTTAGCGGATCGCGCTATTCAATTGATGAAAAAGAAAAAGCGGCCAAAGGCCGCATTTTCTGGCAGTGCGGGACGCTATTGCAGGGCTTTACAGATCGCCGAAATAATTGGCGATCACCTCTGTGGTCACACCATTGGCAACCAGAACGGCAAGCAGAACTCTTGCTTGACCGGGCCGAAGTGTTTTGGAATGCACGGCCCCCGCTGCCCCCATGTCATAACCGCCACCTCCGCCGCCATACCCTGGCACCAGCAGACCAGTCGGAACACGGCTGGAAACAACAACCGGAATGCCTGTGTCGCTGCAACGTTTGACGGCCTGTACCACTTCCGGGTTGGCGTTGCCGGAGCCCAGCGCTGCCAGCACAATGCCGTCGACACCAGCAATGAGACTGGCATCGAGATGTGTAGCATGACAGCCCGGGTAAATCGCAGCGATATCAACGCGGATATTGCTGACGGACTTTTCAAAGGTGTCCAACGATGGACAGATATCAGGCCGCGCAAGTCGGAAAGCATCGGCTTCGTCAGCCGAGTATTTGTATAAACCCCATGCTGGCAACACACTGCCGCCGAAGCCCAGAAGAACACCGTGCTTTGCATTGGCAGGGTCAACAGCCAGAGCAATCGCCGCGGCCAGATTGGCCGGACCATCGGTGTCTGGATGGTCTGCGGTAAACTGCGCACCGGTCAAGATAACTGGTTTGTTCAGTTTGTGCTGAAGATGCACCAAAAGAGCAGTCTCCTCCATGGCGTCCGTACCATGGAGAATGACAACACCAGCGATGTCAGGGTCACGCAGCTGCCTGCCAACCTCATCACTGATGTCTTGCATGTCGGCGAGCGTCAGGCTGGACGAATCCTTCGCCATCAGCTCGACCGGCTTTAGCCTTGCCTGCATGTCCGGTAGAACAGACAACAGGCTTTCGCCCGTGAGGGACGGCTTGCTCGATCCGTCCTCACTTTTTTTGCTTGCAATCGTACCACCAGTGGCGATTACCGCCACCAGAGGAAGAATGTTTTGCGACTTCACAGCAGGCCCCGCTTGCTTGGAACGTCAGATTGATTGTGCTCGCTAGCGATTTGCTGGATTCGGTCACGAAGCAGATACCACCCTATGACAAGCGCCGGAGCGATTATCAAGATGGAAGCAATTGTCCATGTTCCCGCCGGGTAGTCAAAGGCCATGAGGACAAGCACGCTGAACAGGAAGATAAGCGTGAGAATACCTGTGTAAGGCGCGCCAAACATGCGGAAGTCAGGACGGGCCAACTCGCCACGACGAGAAAGCTGCCACAGCTTCAGCTGGCAAAGAATGATAACACCCCATGCGCAGATAATGCCGAGAGCCGAAAGATTGAGCGCGATTTCAAATGCAGCTGCCGGAACAATCGCATTCAAAATGACGCCGATCACAGTCACGACAGCCGTCACGGCAATGCCGCCATAGGGAACGCCGGCCTTGTTCATCTTGGCAAGTGCCGCAGGTGCGGAACCGGAAATTGCCATGGAGTGCAAAATACGACCGGTGGAATAAAGGCCCGCATTCAGCGAAGACAGCACCGCCGTCAGAACCACGAGGTTCATGATGACATCAGCACCTTCAATGCCAATAGCACCGAAGAATGTCACGAACGGGCTCTCACCCGCCTTATAGGCGCTGTACGGCAACAGCAGCGAAAGCAACAACACTGAACCGACATAAAACACCAAAAGGCGGATAACCACAGTGCGGATTGCGCGTGGCATGACCTTGCGTGGATCTTCGGTTTCACCAGCAGTCGTGCCAATGAGTTCGATCGATGCATAGGCAAAGACAACACCTTGAATAATCACAAAGGCCGGCAATATTCCGTTGGGGAAAAAGCCGCCATTCTGCGTTATCAAACTGAAACCGACAGTGTGGCCTTCAATCGGCGTCCCAAAGATGACGAAGTAGACGCCAACCACCAGAAATGTCGCCAGCGCCAGGACTTTGATAAGGCTGAACCAGAATTCCAGCTCACCAAACACCTTTACTGAAAGAAGGTTCATGGCAAGAACGATGATCAGGGCACTTAGCGCGAAGACCCACTGGTCGATGCCGGCAAGCCACGGAACATATTGCTTGAAAAAGTTCATGTAGAGCGCAACGGCCGTAACGTCCGCCACCGATGTCATGGCCCAGTTCAGCCAATACATCCAGCCAACGGCAAAGGCCATTTTTTCTCCGTAGAACTCGCGTGCGTAAGACACAAAGGAACCGGAGCTTGGCCGGTACATGATAAGCTCACCCAGTGCGCGCAGCACTAGAAATGCGAAGAAACCGCAAAGCGCATAGACAAATACCAGCGCCGGTCCGGCCATGGCCAACCGCCCGCCGGCGCCAAGGAAGAGCCCGGTGCCGATGGCGCCACCGATTGCGATCATCTGGATTTGACGCGGTTTCAGCGCCTTATGGTATCCGAGGTCTTCCTCGGCAAAGACCGCTCGGTCATCGGATGTTTTCTGAAAGTTTTCGACTGACATAGCTCCTCCCTCTGAGCCCTGTATGCAATGGATCGTGATTTACACTTTCGAGTGCGAATGCGGTGTCGCTTTGCCGTCCGTGGGAGGCTGCGCTGGACCGTATTTCAATTGGCATGCTGTAATGCTGTATGACAGATATTTTCTCATATTCGCAGCATGGCCCCGCCGTCAAGCAGGATTCTGTTCAGTTGACCTTTGCAACGGACAGGAATACACAAGCCACAATCTGTCTTACAGCTATACAGATTATGTCACGATCCATAGGAGGACAATGTGGTCACGACGCGTACGGAGCACGATTTGCTCGGTCCAAAAGAAATTCCGACAGATGTTTATTGGGGTGTACACACGGCACGCGCCGTTGAAAATTTCCAGATAACCGGAACATCGATCGGTCATTACCCTTACCTCATTCGTGGCCTTGCCTACGTAAAGGAGGCCGCGGCACTGGCCAATCACGAGCTTGGTCTGCTGGATCAGGAACGACTGGAAGCGATTGTCAAAGCCTGCCGTGAAATTCGTGATGGCGCGTTGCACGACCAGTTTGTCGTTGATGCAATACAGGGCGGCGCCGGCACTTCAACCAATATGAATGCCAATGAGGTAATTGCCAACCGCGCCCTTGAACTGCTGAACCATGAAAAAGGTGACTACAGCCGCCTTCACCCGAATGATCACGTCAATCTCAGTCAGTCGACCAATGACGCCTATCCAACGGCAATCAATGTCGGCCTGATCGAAGCAATTGATGCCCTTTCTCATTCTATGGGCGTGCTGCAGAAGGCATTTGAAAAAAAGTCCGTTGAATTCCATAGCATTTTGAAGGTCGGCCGCACGCAGTTGCAGGATGCCGTCCCGATGACACTCGGCCAGGAATTCCGTACTTTTGCAGTGATGCTTGGTGAAGACAGAGCTAGATTGATTGAATCGGCCGCACTCCTGCATGAAATCAATCTTGGTGCCACGGCTATCGGCACTGGTCTTAATGCGCCGGCTGGTTATGCTGCGCGCGCATGTGAACATCTTTCCCAACTGACCGGTCGTCCGCTCGTTACCGCCGCCGACCTGATAGAGGCGACGCAGGATCCTGGCGCTTTTGTCCATCTGTCCGGCGTTCTCAAGCGGATCGCAGTCAAACTGTCCAAGACCTGCAACGACCTCAGATTACTGTCTTCCGGTCCGCGCGCCGGCATCGGAGAAATCACCCTACCCGCTGTTCAGGCAGGATCGAGCATCATGCCTGGCAAGGTCAATCCGGTCATTCCGGAGGTCGTCAATCAGGTGGCGTTTACGGTCATCGGCAACGACATCACAATCACGATGGCAGCGGAAGGCGGACAATTGCAGCTGAACGCATTTGAGCCTGTCATTGTACGGTCGCTCTCCGACAGCATCAGTCACCTGAGTGCCGCCTGCCTGACACTGGCAGAACGGTGCGTGGATGGCATAGTCGCCAATCCGGCGATCATGGCCTTGCGTCTGGAAGAGTCTATCGGACTTGCGACAGCACTCAACCCGCTGATCGGCTATTATGCGGCAACACAAATTGCGCGCGAGGCGCTCAGCACAGGACGCAACGTCCCTGAAATCGTACTCGACCGCGGTTACCTGACCGCTGAACAGTTGCTGGAAGCACTCAAGCCGGAGCGGCTTGCCAACTTGCAGGACCTTATGACTGCCGGGAGCGATCCGCAGCCATAATGCTGGTCACAACCTGCTTGACCTGACCAAGATGCGCCTCCATCGCCTTAATCGCGTCCTGCTCATTGCCCGCCTGGATTGTTTCAGCAATCCGGCGGTGTTCAATGTTGGACGCTTCCCGGCGATGGGCCATCATGTTCAGCAATTCTGACTGCTGGGAAATAGCGCCCCGCGCATCGGTCACAATCTTTGCAAAAACCGCATTCCCGGACGATTCCGCAATCAACGTATGAAATTCTGAATCCAGCAGCACCCATTTATGGGGATCTGTCTGCCGATCCATAGCGTCGCAAAGCTGCAGCAAGGCCGTAGCTTGCCCATCAGACCGGCGCAGCGCCGCCCATCCAGCAGCAGGAACCTCGATAAAGGGGCGTGCCTCAATCAGATCTCGTGCGGAGTAACTGCCGTAACTCAGTTCGGTGCTGGGTGTAGATGTGAGAATGAAGGTGCCGCTGCCCGTACGTGTTTGCGTTAGTCCCAGCGTTTGCAGCGAACGCAAAGCTTCACGCACAATCGGCCTGCTAACCCCGTAACGAACCGCAAGGCTGCTTTCGGATGGTAATCGTGCACCAACCGACAGACGTCCAGACGTTATTGCAGAACGAATATCTTCGAACACCGATTCAGCGGCGTTCTTCCGACTGATCGGACTTGCATCAGATAACCAATCAGCCAGTTCACTCATAGTTGCAACCTTCACAAACATCCGGGCTTTGTCAAGAAGCCACACCCGAAGGCAGCAGATCTGTTAGCCAGATATCGAACTACAACATCACAACCAAAAGCGGAATTGATTTCTGTAAGTTACGCGATTTTCGACGCAACTGACACACCCCACGACCGCCATTCAGGTTCGTGTCAGAAAAGCCGGACATCTAGCCATCAGAGCCGGTTGCAAATGCACATCCCCACGACCTTCAAAATCTGAAGGAGAGTATTGCCCGGTTTATGATCAAAACGAAAATACGGGTGGCAAATTGGCGTTTCTCACAGTGAAAACCGACAGGATCGAAATGTTTCGTCCTGTTATTGGCAGCGGAACATTAAGCGCGCTGGGCGCACTTTATCTGCTGTTTTTCCTCAACAGAACGTTCTGGAGCAAGATACACATCTATCTTTCGCCCTACCCGGTAGCGATTACTTCACTTTACGTCGCGATGAGTGCATTGTTCATCGCAATGATCACGATCTTTTCGGTCAAATATCTGATCAAGCCGTTTCTGGCATCGCTGATCGTTATTGCCGCATCGGCGTCCTGGTTCATTGATCGCTTCAGCGTCATCGTGGACAGCGACATGGTGCGCAACGTGTTTGAAACGACACCTGCGGAAGCCGGCAATCTGCTGACATGGGGTTTCGGGTCCTACATGGCAATGTTTGCAGGATTGCCAATACTTTTTCTTGCCCTCTTGCGCGTCCGGCACCGGTCATTTCCGCAGAAACTGATGCGCAACACCGTGACAGTCCTGGGCTGCGTGGCAATTGTTGGTTTCATCGGTTTTGCAAACTCGAAAACATTCACGACCGCCATACGCCAGCACCGGGACATTGTGAAAAGCATCAATCCTCTCACGCCGATTTCAAGCACCGTGCATTACCTGACGCAGGCCGGGCATGAAGCAAAAATCATTGCAGAGCCAATCGGCCTAGATGCCAAGGTCATGGCATCGGCCGGTGGTGTCAGAAAGCCTCGAGTGACCGTCATCGTTGCCGGTGAAACCGCCAGAGCAGCAAACTTCTCGCTGAATGGTTATGCCCGCGACACCAATCCCGAACTTGCCAAGCGCGATATTGTTTACTTCCCGAACACATCCAGCTGCGGTACGGCAACCGCAACATCGATCCCTTGTATGTTCTCGAAATTCACACGTGCGGAATATACCCACGCCAAGGGTCTTGCCAATGAGAACGTGATGGATGTTCTGTCCCATGCAGGCATCAGCGCCACCTGGTGGGACAATAATACCGGCAGCAAGGCTGTGGCCGATCGTATCGATTTCACCGATCTTGCAGCAACAAATGACCCGCGTTTCTGCACTGGCGGCGAATGCAAGGACGAGATCTTCATGGAGCGGCTCGGCAAGTGGCTCGACTCCATCACCAAGGACAGCGTTGTCGTTCTGCACCAGATGGGCAGCCATGGCCCGACCTATTACCTGCGTTATCCGCAGGAATTCAAGAAGTTCACACCTGACTGCGAAACCGCAGAGCTTGCCAATTGCACCGACGCGCAGATCGTTAATTCCTATGACAACTCCCTTCTCTACACCGACCATTTTCTGGCAACGATCATCGACAAGCTGAAATCCCACTCTGACAAACTGGCAACCGGCATGATCTACGCATCGGACCATGGTGAGTCCTTGGGTGAAAACGGGCTTTACCTGCACGGCACGCCGTATCTTCTGGCGCCTGACCAACAGACCCACGTCCCCTTCCTCGTCTGGTTCGATAATGACTTTGCCAAGTCCATGGGATTGGACCGGGCCTGCATGGCAAAGGAAGCAACGGCTGTTGCTCACTCCCACGACAACTTTTTCCACAGCATCCTGAGCATGATGAATGTTCAGACCTCGGTCTATGATCCGAAACTGGATATCTTCAACCGTTGCAGGAGCAACCAGGTCTCATGAGTGTAATGCCAGACTATACAAAACTGACTGGCATCACGCATTTGCTAGCCGCCACCCGCTACTCCGCAGCGGGGGCCAAACGGGCGTGGAGGGAAACCGCATTCCGCCATGAAGTCTTTGCCTTCGGGCTTTTGATGGCCACTTATCTCGCGCTTGGCGTCAGCCTGACGATCCTGTGCGCAGCCATCATCCTGTTTCTGGCGCTTGTCTCGGCTGAGGCGCTGAATACGGCAGTCGAAGAGATCATCGACCGTATTTCCCCGGAGATATCGACGACGGGCCGCCATGCTAAAGACCTTGGTTCTTTTGCAGTTTTTTGCCTGCTGACGGCCAATGCAGTGCTGTTTTTATATGCTGTCGTCACCCACTTGTTTTTATGACGAGTGCGCTTGTTCCGGCCGCGAACGACAGGTCATGGCTTGACGCCTTGCCCTCTTACAGAATACGCAATGACAAATCGCTTTATGGGGTTGTCTTGCGGGTCCTTCTGGTTGAAGACGATTATGTGCTCGGAGAGGCGTTGCGTGATCACGTAGCAGCCGCAGGCCATGCTGTGGATTGGTTCAAGAATCTGGCGGATTCAATCGCTGCAACGCAGACAGTCAATTATGGGCTGGTGCTCCTGGATTTGCGCCTTCCCGATGGTGAAGGGCTTACATTGCTCAAGACCCTGCGCTCCGCCCATGATTCAACACCCGTCATCATTCTGACTGCCCATGATCAGGTATCGGACCGAATTGAAGGCTTGAATGCCGGTGCGGATGATTACCTAGTCAAACCTTTCAATCTCGGCGAGTTGACGGCGCGTATGCTGGCAGTCTCACGTCGTTACGAAGGCAGGTCGGTCTCAGTTGTTACCCTGCCGGATATCGAGATCAATCAGGCGGTGCGCAGCATTGATGTTCACGGCAAGCCCGTGTCACTGAGCGCACGCGAATGGGCAGTTCTGGACAAATTGATCGAGCGACCCGGCGCGCTTGTGTCCAAGACACAGCTCAGCGAAACGTTGTACGAATTCGGCGCGGAAATCGAGAGCAATACGGTCGAAGTCTACATTAGCCGTCTGCGCAAAAAAATCGGGCATGGCCGCATCGAGACTGTGCGCGGCATTGGCTACACAATCCGTTGAGGCAACAATGAACGCCAAAATGAGCATGACACGCAAGCTCGTTTACGCCGTGACCGCTGTGGTTGCCGTGGCATGGCTGCTTGCCTCCAGCCTTGGCATCATGGTGATGCAGGACGAGTTTGCAGAGATATTTGACAGCGCCGTTGAAGAAACGGCTGAGCGCTTGTTGCCGCTAGTCGTGAACGATATTCAGGAAGGCGGTGTCTCATCCGCGCAACTCGACTTCACGCAGCGAGCCGCTGGCAAGGAGTATTTGACCTATCAGGCGCGTGACCGGCTTGGACATGTTCTTGTTCATTCGCATGACAGTTCGACCGAGCCCTTTGATGTGCCGCTCGTTGCTGGTTTTGCAGACACATCTACACAGCGCATCTATACCGCCGTATCCCCTGACGGTGCGATTTTCCTGCAGGTGGCAGATGCTTTTGCCAATCGCCGCGAAGCTATTGTTGAAGCAAGCGTCGCATTGTTCCTGCCGCTTATCATTCTGATCCCTGCCAGCATCGCTGCGGTTATCTTCGTGGTTCGTCGCACCTTGTACCCGATCCAGGAACTGAGGGACGATATCGGACGCAAAGACAGCGGCAACATGGTGCCTGTTGATGCAAGCCCCCTGCCGGCCGAGTTACATCCGATTGCCCGTTCAGTAAACCTGTTGCTTGAACGTCTGCGGTTATCCCTCGAAGCGGAAAGGGAATTTACCTCCAACAGTGCCCATGAATTGCGCACGCCGATTGCGGGCGCGCTTGCCCAGGCACAGCGTCTGAAAGCAGAAGTGCCGACGGAGTTTTCACCACGCATCGACCAGATTGAACAGTCACTGTCACACCTTGGTCGTCTGGCAGAAAAGCTTCTCCAGATGTCGCGCGCCGATGCCGGCATCGGTATTTCCGATACGCTGACAGACCTCGTTCCGGTGATAAAGGTCGTCGTAGGCGACCTCGAAAGAATGTCAATTGGTGACGGTCGGATCAATCTTCAGCTTGGCAAAGACGCGCAACTTGAACGCCACATCAATCCGGATGCCTTCGGCATTGTCATTCGCAACCTGCTGGAAAATGCCCTGGTGCACAGCCCGCAAGACAGCATGGTGGAAATTTCTGTCGAAAACGGCAATCGCCTGCGTGTTGCCAACGAATGCGAACTGATCAGCCCAGAAGATCTCGCCGGGTTGACGGCGCGCTTCACCCGTGGGCCAACCAAGGCCTCCGGTTCTGGTCTTGGTCTGGCGATCGTTAGCAATCTCGTAGAGAAGATGAACGCTAAACTCACTCTCTCGTCACCCGCATCAGGAAAAAAAGATGGCTTTGAAGCCATTTTGACCTTCTAGCCAAATAACTGGAAAGCGACCTTACAGACGTTCCAGGGCATCTTGCGCTTGCGCTCTGGTCGGCATGCCACGACGGCCACCAAACACTTCGCATTTCAGTGCGGCTGTGACAGAGGCAAGTCGCATCGTGTCGCGCAGTGGCAAACCTTCGGCGATGGCCAATGCGAAGGCACCGTGGAAAGCATCGCCAGCAGCCAGGGTATCAACCGCCTTGATAGTCAAGGTCGCCTGATGCTGCACTGTGCTGGAGGCATTTTCCAGCCAGAAACAGCCTTTTGAGCCAGCCGTAATGCACAAAAGTGTATCCGGCAACTTTTTCCGCAAGGCCAGCAACATATCGGTGACATCGTCCAGACCAGTCAGACTTGTCGCGGCGGGCTCGGAAAACACGATGTGGCTGGCCGCCGGTGCCAGTCGCTCCAAGACATCGACCGGAGCAACGTCTCCATCCAGAATGGCAGGAATGCCGACGCGCCTTGCGGCCTGCAACACCGCAAGCGCCAGCTTCGGCCAGCGAACATCCACCAGCACGGCATCAAATCCGGCGATCTCGGCATCATCAAAGGTCTTTGCCGTATCATGCAAGCGATGGTCGTAAAATGGTACGATCAGTCGTTCGCCAAAATCATCGACCAGAATGGTCGACAGTGCTGAACGGGCACCCTCCGCAATCGTCATGCCGGACATGTCGATACCGTCGTCACCGAGATCACGCAAAATCCGGACACCGGTTTCGTCTTTGCCAACCGCACCCCAGAGGCTGGCATGGCCGCCCAATCGCACGATGGCATAAGCAGCACTGGCTGCCATGCCCTCGGCAATCTCCAGCATGTCGTAAGGCAATAATTTGCCTTCGCCCTTTGGCAGGTCGTGAACTCGGAAGATCGTGTCGAGGACGGATGCCCCGACACACAGAATACGCTTTGTCACGTTGCTCAAATACGCTTGCCAGTTTCTTTGTCGAACAGGTGAATATGATCCGTATCTACGGCAATGCCGACCGTGCTGCCAAATTGAACATTGAGACGTTCGCGGAACAGGCAGGCAATTTCATCACCCTTGCAATTCAGCTTGGCATAGATTTCAGAGCCAGTGCCTTCAACCAGTGTGACCGTGCCTTCAATGTTGCCAGCAGCAGCCTTGATGTGTTCGGGACGAATGCCGTAAACCAGTTCGCGGCCATGAGCCGAGGCAGCCACGTCCTTTGGCAGTGGCAAGGTCAATCCGTTTTTCGTCCGGAAAATACCTTCCTCGATACGACCATCGATGAAATTCATCGATGGTGAACCGATGAAGCCTGCCACAAAGATATTGGCCGGGCGGTCATAGAGTTCTAGCGGCGCGCCAACCTGTTCAATGTACCCGTCATGCAGAACCACGATCTTGTCGGCCATAGTCATGGCTTCAACCTGGTCATGCGTTACGTAAATGGTTGTCGTACCAATACGCTGATGCATCGCCTTAATTTCACCGCGCATCTGCACGCGCAATTTCGCATCAAGGTTGGAAAGCGGTTCATCGAACAGGAACACCTTGGGATCGCGCACAATGGCACGTCCCATCGCGACGCGTTGGCGCTGGCCGCCAGACAGTTGGCGCGGGTATCTTTCCAGCAATGCGTCAAGGCCAAGAATGGTCGCTGCCCGGTTGACCTTTTCCTTGATTTCCGCGGGGCTTGCTTTTTTGAGCTTCAGTGCGAAGCCCATATTTTCGGCCACAGTCATGTGCGGATAGAGCGCATAGTTCTGGAACACCATGGCGATATCACGATCGCGCGCCGGCAGATGCGAAACCTCACGAGAACCGATGTGGATTTCGCCGTCGCTCAACTCTTCAAGTCCGGCAATCATACGCAGCAGCGTGGATTTTCCGCAGCCCGATGGGCCAACGAGGACAACAAAATCTCCATCCGTGATATCAACGCTGATGCCGTGAATGACCTTGACGGCGCCATAGTGTTTCTGGACGTTTTGAATACTGACGGGTGCCATATGTATCTATTCCTGTCGAAAATCGTTTCGTGAACGGGCGTTGAGCCCGCTTAACCGCCCTTGACCGCGCCTGCCGTCAAACCTGCGACAATCTGCTTTTGTGCAAACATTGTCAGCAGAAGAACTGGCAGGGTCACAATCAGCGCAGCCGCTGCAAGTGGTCCCCAACTGACCTGTTCAAAGGACAGCATGTTGTAAACGGCAACCGGCAAAGTACGGGTCTCACGGCTGGCAAGGACAATACCGAAAACGAAATTGTTCCATGAGAAGATCAGCGCCAGAATGAACGACACCACGATACCCGGCTTGGCAATCGGCAAGGCAACCAGACGGAACACCTGCCATGAACTTGCGCCGTCAATGCTGGCTGCCTCTTCCAACTCCATGGGCGTCGTTTCGAAGTAACCAATCATGATCCAGACCACGATTGGCACAGTTACCACCAGGTGAATGATGATCTGCGGCCATAGGGTACCGAGCAGGTTTAGCCATTGGAACAGCAGGAACAACGGAATGAGGAACGAAAGTCCGGGTGTCATACGGGCGATCATGATCACAACCGCCGACTTTTCCGCCTTTAACCGGGCAATGCCGTATCCGGCCGGCACACCGATGATGAGTGCCAAGATTGTCGCAGCACCTGTCACCAGCACGGAATTCCAGAAATAAAGCAGAAAGTTATTCTCTTCAAAAACCTTGGCATAGTTCGACCATGCGATGTTTTCTGGAATGAGAATGGGCGGGTATGCGCCGTTGTCGATTTCATATTTAAGTGACAGAGATATCATCCAAAGAAAGAACAGGATGACAGGCGACACCATCACAACGGCCACGAACAACATGCCGATGCTGTCGAGTGTTTTGCGTCTCATCAGCGTCCCTCCGCATTAGACCAGTTTGCACGCTGGCGTGCCATCAGAAGCACGAAGGAAAGCGCGATAATGACCAGGAAGAAAACCACTGCCATGGCAGAGCCATAACCAATGTCGTAATAGGCAAAGGCCGTATTATAAAGGTATATGTTGATCGTTTCTGAAGCCGTGCCCGGACCACCCTGTGTCATCGCATAGATGATGTCGAAGCTTTTCACGGCATCGATCGAGCGGATGATAACAGCGATAATCAGGAAGGGCGCGATCATCGGCAATGTCAGAAAACGGAACTTCTGCCAGGCGTTTGCGCCATCGATTTCAGCGCTTTCATAGGGCTCGCGCGGCACGGCCGCCAAACCACCAAGCACAATCAGCATAACCAGCGGTGTCCACTGCCATGTTTCTACCAGAACCAGCGAAGGAATAACCGTCGACTGGTTGTAGATCCATTCCTGAGCACCAATACCGATGAAGGACAGAAGATAATTGAGTACACCAAGCTGTGGGTGGAACATCATTGTCCAAACCAGCGCCACAGCAACCGGTGTTGCCATCATTGGCATGACGAACACACCACGAAGCAAACCACGCAGCGGGAATTTTGCATCGAATACAAGAGCCGCGAGTGTCCCGAGAAACAGTGGTAAAACGACAGAAAGTACTGTGTAGACCGTCGTATGCCACAGGGATTCCCAGAAGCGCATATCCTGGGCCAGCCGCACATAATTGGCAAAACCGGCAAAGACCCGTTCCTGGCCGAGTGTCCAGCTATTAACGCTCATCCACAGGGTGAACGCCCAGGGAAAAACAATCACGGCCGCAACGACCACTAGGGCGGGAAGAACGAAAGGCCAGTAATTGGGAGCAAGCCGTGAAGGCTTGCTCTTTTTTACCTGTTTGCCTTGCGTCATCGTATTATCGATGCTCACGGCTGTCATTACCCCTCGCTACGTGCCAGTACGGGTTCAAACTGGGCTGTTGCGTTCTTCAGTTCAGCGGCCGGATCAGCGCCGCCAATCATATTGGTAAGCGCAACACCATAGATGTCGCGGAATTCCGTCACCGGTATGATGACCGGCAGAGCCAGCTTGGATACCTTGCCCGAGCCGGAAACGGCATCAAGCCATGCACTTGGCATTTTCACGCCTTCACGCACTTTGGCATCTTCAAGAATGGACTGGCGGAACGGTACACCGGCACCGGCCTGCAGCAGGCGGGCACCCATTTCATGCGAAATCGCCCATTGGCAGAACAGATAAGCTGCTTCTTTTTTGGTGCTGGCCTCGGTCACGCCAAGACCGTCACCGAAGGTACCGGCAGCCTGTGTCGCTGGTCCCTTTGGCATGACACCATAACCGACCTTGCCAACAACGCGGGACTTCTGCGGATCTTCGATTGGCGGTGCAAAACCAACGCCGTCGAACCACATGCCGACCTTGCCCTGCAGGAAGGCCGACTGTGCTTCCGCCCAATTGAAGCCGGATATACCTGGAGGTGCCGCTTTGGTCATCAGACGCTGATAGAGCGTTGCAGCCTCGACCGCTTCTTTGGAGGTCGTCTGCAGTTTTCCATCAGCATCAATAGGACCGGAACCGTAGCCCAGCAACAGCGACGTCCAGACCGGCGTGTTGGCGTTTTTCAGACCGCGCGCAACGAAACCATAAGTGTTTGTCGATGGGTCAGTGATCTTTTCAGCAGCATCGACCAGTTCCTCAAAGGTCGTCGGATAGGAAAGCCCCTTCTGCTCGAACAATTCCTTGTTCCAGTAGACAATCCAGTAATCCACCGAGAATGGCAGCGAACGCAGGACCCCGTTGGAATCCTTGGCAAACAACATGCCGGCCTCAGCAAAATCGCTTTCCACAAGTGATGGATCGGTCAGCGACGGATCTTTCAGGAAACCGCTGATATCAGCCAGCCAGCCGCCCTTTTCGAACTGGCGCTTCTGAACGTGGTAGCTGAGGTGCACAACGTCAAAGCTTGGCTTGCCTGTGCTGAGCTCGATAACCGTCTTTTGGCGCTGCTGCTGCTCTGGAGTGGCTTCGGCGTTGACCTTGATGCCGGTCAGCTCTTCGAATTCCTTGAGATGCTTGATCAACGTCTCGCTGCGTGGACTTTTGACGAGATTGACTTCCAGCGTGGTGCCAGAGAATTTCTTCCAGTCCACTGCAGCCGATGCTGTGCGTGCGCCAAGCAGGGCTGCGCTACCAAAGGCAGCACTTGCCGCCAAAAACGTACGGCGGGTTGGTCTCAATAATGACGATGTCATGCCAGTCCTCCTCTTATTGCCGTACAACTCCTCCGCACGGCTTGCTTCTCATACCCTAAAGGCCTGTTAAGCCCTGATTATATTGCCAGTGAACGATCCCTCGCATTGTTAATATGCGCGGTCAGGTTCTGCACCGCCTCTTCGGCATTGCGCTTTTCAATTGCTTCAAGCACGGCCAGATGTTCCCCCATAACCGGCCCGACACGTCCATCGATGCGGAAACGCTCCTGATTGATGAGGCGCATCTTGATCGAATTGACGCGGTAAGCATTCGAAATGATCGAATTGCCCATCGCATCCAAAAAGGCATTATGCATGCCCCAGTCCGTTGCCTGTGCCCGCTGTTCCAACTCGGCAGACGCGCCCTTCTCCTGAAGTTCCGCCGCAATATCTCGATGCAGCTTCAGCAAATTCTGAACGGCTTCATCGCTGGCGGAATGCGTAAACAGCGCCACGGCCTCGCGCTCCAGCAGAATTCTGAACTGGAAGGCCTCACGGATGAGGTTGATATCGATATGGGCAATTTGCAGTCCACGTTGCGGAACGGTTTTTATCAAACCTTCCGCCTCAAGCCGTGGAATAAGCTCGCGTATCGCCCCCAGCGTCAGTCCCGTCAGGCCAACAAGTTGCCGTTGCGAGATGAACTGTCCCGGCCGGACATCACGAGCGAGCAGATGGCGCGTGAAGCTCTCATACGCCTTTTCCCTCAGAGTGATCTGCTCGCCGGTTTCGTCCATGCAATCCTCTAACCTTGCCGTCAATCAAGCCGCTTTTGATGAAAAAAGCCCATCAAAAATCTGCCCAATCTTCTCCCGCTCCTCGGATGGAATCGTTACAAGTGGCGGTCTTACATTGTGCCATACCGCGTCACCCGTCGTGCGGGCAACCAGTACTTTCACCGCAGGCGTGACCGGATACTTCAAAATTTCCACAACGAGATCAACGACGCGCTGATCTTCCTTGCCATCGACGGCCATGGCGCGAATTTCCTGCGGCATGACATTTGCCATGCCCGAAATCGCACCCTTGCCACCAAGACGCGTGCCCTGGGCAAGATGTCGCTCATCACCGATCAGAATGATCAGGTCTGCATGTTCTTTCAAAAGACGCTCGGTATGTGCCCAGTCACCACCGGAATCCTTCACACCGGTCACGACGCCCGGAAACGCCTTGCGCAACCGGCCAACCAGCTCGACCGAGAGCTTCACCATCGTTACCGACGGAATATTGTAGACGATGACGTCTCTTGCCTTGCTGCCAAGCTGTTCAAACACCTTGGAGAACCACTCAAACAGGCCGTCGTCAGACACATTCTTGAAGTAGGATGGCGGCGCCAGCAGAACATTGCGCGCTCCCGCATCCAGAGCCTGCGCCGACTGATCCGCTGCATCTTCAGCAGAATCAACAAGCACACCAGCCACAAATTGACGGCCAGAAATGCCCGCATCTGCAAACGCCTTGAGGACCGCACTTCGTTCGCGGCTGCCGATTGAACTTCCCTCACCCGTTGTGCCGAACAGCGTGACACTGTCGCAGCCCGAAGAAAGGCAGCTCTTGGCATGCTGCGTCATGGTTGCGAAAGCAATGTTGCCTGCTTCATCAAAAGGCGTCGTGAGAGCTGCCGAAAGGCCGAAAGCTATTGTCAATTGAATGCTCCTCCAGTCTGATAGCAGCAATATATTCAGGTAACATGTCAGTTGTAAACACAATAATTGTTTGCCTGTGGATGAATGATATGACAGGCATTTTGCGAATATGAAATTATTCGTTACCGGTTGTTTATGTTTCTATTTTCATCGCAGGTAATTAATGCGATGCTGTAAATATCTCTGGCACCGGCGCGCTGTGGCCAATAAAAAAGGCGCAATTGAATTGATGTGGTTTCCTCATTTTGACGTAAGGCACATGACCGTAGAAAGCTGGGTTAAGCTCTCGAGGATTGCTGTCACCGCATTGATTTGGGGTTGCGCCATGATGACGCCAACACAGGCCCAGGATAACGCCAAGCCACTGCGGATAGTTTCCTTTGGAACATCCCTGACCAATCAGGGTGGCTGGCAGGTGCCGCTACAGACCTCACTCGCCTCATGCCTCAATCGGCAAGTTGAAGTGCTCAAGGTTGCCCAAAGCGGCGGCACATCAGACTGGGCCGTTTCGCATGTCGATGATGTTGTCCGACTTGCACCAGATATTGTGCTGATTGAGTTTTATGCCAATGACGCAGCCATCAACCGTTTGATGACGCGCGAGCGCAGCCGCACAAACATCGCACTTGTTTTTGATCGTCTCAAAAAAGAACTGCCAGCGACCCGGGTGATCATGACGCGCATGAATCCGGTTTCCGGAATGCGCGGATCGATGCGCCCATTACTGGAATGGTATATCGACATGCAACGCAACGAGGCACTTGCCCGCGGTTATGAATATATCGACTATTATCCCGGCTGGTCCAAAATGACAAAAAATGAGCTGGAATCCGCCATTCCTGACGGATTACACCCTCGGCCCGAAGCCGTTGCCCGTATCGTCACATCGATCATGACGCCTTATCTTTGCAAGGGAAATGGCTAAAAGCCATTCCCCTTACATCACCTGCCCTGCCAAGGCCTTTGGTTTAAATGTCTTCCGCGCCGCTCCAAAGATGAAAAGTCCCCAGACCGCAATAGAGGCGACGCCCAGAACGGCAGCGATGGGTCGTTCAAAAAGCCCAAACACATTGCCATTGGTGATGATCATTGACGTCGTGAAGTTCTGTTCGACCAGAGGGCCAAGAACGATACCCAGGATAACCGGCGCCATGGCAAAGCCGGACTTCTCCATGAAGAACGCCATCACACCCAACACCAGCATGACCGTTACGCCAAACATCGTGTTGTTGATGGAGTAGGATCCAACCACGCAGAACAACAGAATTGCCGCATTGAGCAATGCGCGAGGCACTTCGAAGATCCACCGTGCTGAACGAGCGGCAACATATCCAAGCGGCAGCATCAGAATATTGGCAATCACAAACACCAGCATGACGGCGTAGAAGTTTTGTGGGTTGGTGGTCAGCAACTGCGGCCCTGGCTCCATGCCCTTCATGACCAGGACGCCAACGGCGATCGCTGTCACGGCATCACCGGGAATACCGAAAACCATGGCCGGAATCCATGAGGCACTGAGCGCCGCATTGTTGGTAGCACCCGCCTCGACAAGGCCTTCCGGATGCCCCTTACCGAACAGCTCGGGGTTTTTGGAGGTCTTCTTGGCCAGTGAATAGGTTACCCAGGCAGCCAGGTCGCCGCCGACACCCGGCAAAGCGCCGATAAGACTACCGATGATTGAACCGCGAACCTGATTTTTGCGATATTTCCACAGGCAGGCCATAACGCCCTTGAACGGGTTGCGCACATTGGCCTGTGGAATGTCCAGCCTGAAGCGACGCCCGGTACGCATGACTTCCGCCAAGGCAAACATACCAATCATCGCCGGAATGAAACTGATACCACCCGTCAATTCGGAAACACCAAATGTAAAACGCGGCGTGCCGGTTAGCGGATCAACACCGACTTGCGAAATCATCAGACCGAGAAGCAATGAAAGAGCGCCTTTCGCAACGCCACCGGAGGAAATCAAAGCAGCACAGCTCAGACCCAGTACCGCCAGCCAGAAATATTCAAAGCTGGAAAAACCAAGTGCAAACTTTGCCAAGGCTGGCGCGGTGAACATCAGGAATACAAAGCCGAACAGGCCGCCTAGGACCGAGCCGATAACGCCAATACCAATCGCAAGCCCCGCCTGCCCCTTTTGGGCCATGCGATAGGAATCTTCGACGTATGCGGCAGAGGCTGGCGTTCCTGGAATGCGAAGCAGTGTACCGGGCAAATCACCGGCAGTGATTGCCATCGCTGTTGAGGAAATAATGGCCGCAATGGCCGGTATCGGCGACATGTAAAATGTCAGCGGCACCAGCAAGGCGGTTGCCATTGTCGCCGTCAGACCGGGAAGTGCGCCGACAAACAGGCCGAATATTGACGACGCGACGATGACAAGCAACGTCTCAAGATTGAAGACGAGAAAATAGGCCTCAATAAATGCATTCATGGCTCAACCCCACATCGCGACCGGCACCGGCACACGTAATCCATAAACAAACAGCGCATAGGTCAGTCCGGTCATGACCACTGCGAAAATGATCGCCTGCAACCATCCGCCGCCACCCAGCAACACCATCGCAAAAACGAAAATGGAGGCTGTGATGAGAAACCCGAGAACAGGCATAAGCAGGATCAATGCAAGGATCGCTAACAACAACAGCGGGTTATAAAGCCGGTCGATGAGAGTTATCGGTCCACCGTCATCTTCGGCTGGTTCGTCCACGGCCAGCTCATCAGAAGCATCCGTGCCACGTCCCATCCACGTCTGGGCAAGCATAACAAGGCCAAAGAACAGCATACCGGCACCGGTAATGGCCGGAAATAAACCAGGTCCAACCGCCATGCCCGGCATGGCTTTCAGCTCCATGGAGCCGACGAGCACATAGGCACCAACCAGCGCAAACAGAACGGATATTACAAGATCAAGTCGATTGACCGTCGTCATACGCGGTCTCCTTCTGCAAGTGTTCGCAGGGACAGTCGGCATAGCAACGCGTGATGCTGAACACTGTCAGCGTTCCCATGACGTATCGTTTAAGAGAAGATGAGCGGCCGACTTCCGGCCGCTCGTAAACCCGATTAATTGGCTTTGATACCGGCAGATTTGATCGCAGCACCGAACGCGTCATCACGCTGCTTCAGGTAGGTTTCGAAGTCAGCCCCGCCCTTCCAGTTGACTCCAAAATTGCGACCATCCATGAAGGTTTTGAAATCATTGCTCGTAACGATCTCTTCCAATGCGGAGGCCAGCTTTGCCTGGACGTCCTCGGGAATGCCCTTTGGAGCCGCAACGCCACGCCAGCCGGAGACAGCAAACTCGATACCGGCCGCTTCGCTGATTGGCGGCACGTCCGGGTTTTTCTCGTTCCGCTCGTTTCCGAGATAGGCAAGCGGTCGAATCTCACCCGCATCGACCAATGCCTTGGCTTCCGGGAACTGGGAAACAGCTACATTGATGGCATTAGACGCCAGCAATTGCAGCGACACGGTGGCACCATCCGTTGGCACCCAAAAGGCTTTTTCTGCCGGCGCACCCAAAAGCTGCACCAGACTTACCCAGGCGATGTGGTTATTGCCGCCGAAATTGGCGCCGCTTGCCTTGATGGTGGATGGATCCGCCTTGATGGCAGCAATCAGGTCATCAATGGTTTTATAGGGTGAATCTGCCCGTACAAAAATTGCAGACGGATCAGCATTATAAAGGCCGATCGGTGTGAAATCTTCGTAGGATATATCGGACGAGCCAACCGATTTGTACATCGATAGTTCGGTCGTGATGATACCGATCGTATACCCATCAGATTTGAGGTTTTTGAGTTCCTGGTGACCAACAATGCCGCCACCGCCGGTGCGGTTGACCACCGTGATGGGCTGCTTCAGTTTCTCTTCCAACATCGTTGCGATGATACGGCCTGTGGCATCCGTTCCACCGCCAGCCGCCCATGGGATAATCATGGTGATCGCGCGCTCAGGATATTCCGCAAATGCCTGACCGGACAAAGCGACGACAGCACATGCCGCCAGAGCGGCTTTCTTGAAAAATGACATTGGTTCTCCTCCCGAATAGGCCGCCTCCACGCAGCCGTTTAAGTTCGAGGCGCCGGGGCGCCCCGTAGTCCTTTATTCAGACTTTGATCAAACCGGCCCGGTTGAGCCGACTGGCCAAACATCCCTCAGCTTTTCACCGGACAGGATGCGTTCTCGGCACTTAGCTTCACCCTCGCCATTGCGATCCGCCTCATCGGCAATGACCGCAACCAGTTCCTGAGGAATGACCACCACACCGGAAATATCTGCAAAAATCACATCGCCCGGTCTCACTTTCACACCCTTGATGTCGAGTTCGACCTGCGCTTCCGTCGGCTCCATGCGACCTGAAACACCAACCGGGCTGACACCACGCCCAAACAGCGGGTAGTCGAGCTTGCGGACTTCGGCCAGATCACGCACGGTGCCGTGCACGATGGTTGCCGCAGCACCAGCGGTTTTTGCGCCCGTAGACATCAATTCACCCGTGCCAGAACCCTCTGCGCAGGAAGCATCCACCAGAATGATGCCGCCTTTCACCACAGCATCGATCGCGCCGTGATAGACATCCTGCGGCTGCCCCTTACGGGTACTCGGTGTATAACGCACAGTCGACACCGGGCCACAAACCACCTGACCTGGCTTGAGAACACCGTGAAGCGTTATGCCGTCGAGAAAGCCGTAAAAACCATAATTGTCCATCACGTCATGGATATCGCCGGAGTACCAACGAGACAGCCGCTTGATCGCATCCCAGTTCACGTTGTTGTAGTCATAGGCACTCATTCAGATTTTTCCTCCCGTTTACCGGATCTGCTCATGGCCTGTTCGAGATAGGCCATACTGTTATCGATATGTTCACGCATTGCAGAACGGGCGCCCTTAACGTTGCCACTGCGGATCAGCGTGTAGATGTTTTCGTGCTCAGCCAAACCATCGGCCAAGGTTTTGCGCGGTACGCGACTGGCCACCTTGATGACCCCGGCAATCAGAGTGTGCAGATTGCCGTGAAGCGACGATAAGATTTCATTGCCAAGCGACTGAACCAGTGCCCGGTGAAATGACGCATCACCTTCGGTGAACTGCGAAAAATCATTGTTGCGCACCGAGTTACGCATGGCATCAAGGGAGGCTAGGACCGCTTCCGAAAGCTGCCCTTCTCCGGCAGCAATCCGTCCAACCACTTCCAGTTCGATCATGCGCCGCACATCCATGGCTTGCACGAGATAGGCCGTGTCGCGTGCAAAAAGCGAACCGACTGATGCAACGAGCGATTCCATGAACTGCCCGACATCGTCACGCACCACTTCCGCACGTTCACCGTGACGGCGGCGTACCAAGCCTCTCGTTTCAAGGATTTGCAGCGCCTCACGCACCGAACGCGTGCTGACACCAAAGTTGCGAGCAAGCTCTGCCTCCGAAGAAAGCCGCTCTCCCACCTGCAATTCGCCGGTCAGGATGCGGGTTTCAATATCCGCGACCACCTGCATATGCAGCTTGCCGCGATCAGGTGCAGAGATTGCCGTTGCGTTTACCATGCAGTGAACCCACCATCGACCACGACGTTTGAGCCGGTCATGTACGTTGAAGCATCGGAAGCCAGGAAGCGGATAACACCGTTATACTCACCCTTCTCCGCTTGGCGTCCCAAAGGCACGCGCTCCAGAAATGCGTCGACAAACTCCTTATCGAAGCTGCCGGTCTTAACACCACCAAACGAAATGAGATTGCAACGGACATTTTTTGGCGCCCAATAGGTGGCCACATAACGTGTCAGATTAAGCAATCCGGATTTTGAAGCCGCGTAGGAAACCGCCTTGATGAAAGGGACGCCGTCGCGTTTTTCGCGGTAGGCATAAAGCGCCTGATTTGGCGAGACCATCCCGTAGATAGAACCGACATTGATGATGCTGCCGCGGCCAGCCTCCGCCATGCGCGCACCGACAACCTGTGAACACAACATCACGCCGGTCAGGTTAACATCGATGATTTCATCCCAGTATTTCTGGGGATAGCTTTCGAACGGGCCATTCTGATCTGCCGCTCCGTTTGGTTTGCTGTCGATGCCGGCATTATTGACCAGGGCGTGCGGCACGCCCCATTCCGAGCACAGAGCATCCGTCACCGCCTCAAGCGCTTCCTTGTCGGTGACGCTCGCAACATAGACCTTCAGGCGACCGCCATGTTGCGGAAATTTTTCATCGATTGCCGCAGCATCAATCGGCCGACGGCTATAAATGGCGACCTTCGCGCCAGCATTCAAAAGCGATGAGGCAAACTCTGTCCCCAACTGGCCAAGACCACCGGTTACAACAATCACCTTGCCCTCAACGCTAAACAGATCAGTCATAAAGCTCCTCCTCTTCTTAACTCATGACATATGTCATATGTCATGAGTAGTCAAATCGAATCTCCCTATACTCACGACATGACAACTTGTCGCCGTATCCAACGACAGCAACGCGCTTAGTGATTGAAAGGAGAGAGAGAGAGAGAGAGAGAGAGAGAGAGAGCACAACTCATTGCCGCACTACTCAACAACGTTTCGGTGAGGGCATGCGAGGATCAAGGACACCTTATTCCGCAGCACCTTCAACTATGGGCAGAGCCCCCGCGCGCGCCCAATTCGACAGGGACGACACCAGGATTGGTTGCCCTGACACCAGACAAAGAAACAGCGCGCCGCATCACCATCTTGGCCAAGCGCCCGCAACGTACCCCAGGGCATTGCGCACCCACACAGTTGAAGAAGCCACAAAAAAAGGCGGCCCACATGCGTGAAAGCCACCTTTTACGAAGTCAAATCAGCGACAATTACTGCTGTCAAATCAAACAGAAGCCCTGCGACCACACCATCAGCTGGAAGAACAGAACACCCTTTAAACGAAGCTTCCCTTCGTGTCGCGGCTCCAGCGGCTCATCACGTCATTGAGCGTCTCAGGGAATTGGAATTCGTTTTGCTTCAGCCAGTCAGGATAGATATCAGTCGAGCGAACCAACTTCGTCACACGCTCTGGGTGAATGCCGACCTTCGACAAACCAAGCGACTTGATAAGCGTTGCGGCAGATGAGACAGCGCCACGCGGCACCATATATTCCCGCGCAGTTGGGAAGTGATCCTTGATAAGGACCGACACAATTTCTTCCAGCGTATATCTGCCGGGATAAGCGCCATTAAACAAAACAAACTTGTCCTCTTTCGCTTCAGCAAAGAGAATAGCGTTTATGAGGTCCTCAACGTAAATACATGCTTTAATTGTATTTTTTCGACCAGGATAAATAAAGAAGCCTTTTTTTAGCAACTGCGCAAGACGCGTGAAATTTCCACCCTCACCCTGACCAAACACCACTGCTGGGCGCACGATAACCAGCTTATTATCAGCCGCACGATCGAGCCAGGCCAAATGGATCTTTTCAGACAGCAACTTCGAGTGCCCGTAATCAGACTGAGGCGCAGGTACACTGCCCTCGGTCTTCATCTCTTCACTCGGCCCATAGACAGAAATAGAACTGGTAAAGGTGATTTTTTTTACACCATTTTGCTCTGCAAACTTGGTGATCTCGCTGGCACCAGCGACATTCGCAGAGTAGTACTCATAGGGCTGATGTCCCGGCGTCGTGTGCACAGCGGCAAAATTATATATGTGATCAACCTCAATGCCTGCCTTGAAACCAGACAGATCCCGAACATCAGCCACGCGATAATCAACGTTTGGCAATCTTTCTCTGGGCTCTTTTAGATCCAGCGAAATAACTTTTGAGCCCTCAGCAACCAGCCTACGCGTAAGTGTTGTTCCGATGAAACCGGATCCACCTGTCACGAGATATGTTGGCATAGGTTTATGTCCTTAAAAAACTGAATGAAAATCTCTGGTACAAACAATTCAAAAAAAATCTGTTCGATTTTATCTATCTAAATCATATGCAAATTCGAGCGACTGTGAAGCACGATGTCTTGAGCAGGGGCCTGAAATACACGCACCAATGTGGCGCAACAGACGAATCTGCACCAACACCAACTTTTAAGTCCCAATATTTAATATTGTTCAAATTTTGACATTGAGCGCAAATCATCGCATTATCAAAAAACAAGAGCCGACGAATTCAGCTTTCTAGAACTTCATAAAATGCTCATCACCATCAAACAAGAAGGGCCCAGACCTCCGTCAGAGAAGGCCTGAACCCCGTTTTAAACTCAATAAACTCGAGAGACTCTCATTTTCACAATGAGGAATTCTCTAAGTCGATCGACAATCACCTAGGCAAAAAGCCTGGGCAAAGCATGATACAGACAACCTCCTATTGGAGCATGTCTACTTAAAGCTACACCAACATGCCCCGCACAAAAAGTGACGCGGCAGCCCCGCCGCTATCAATAGAAGCCGAAATCGCCCTTGACGAGATCAGCGCCGTTTACGGACTTGATAGCGATGCTATATTCAAGGCCAGTAGCACTGTCGGTCAGCGTGTAGATGCTTAGACCTGGATTGTGAACGCCCGCGTCAGCCGATAGGGCAACATTCTTCACCAATGTCGATTCTGCACCAAAGCCTGTGAAGCGAAGGAAATCGTTTCCAGTAGCGCTCCAGCCACCAGCACCCTCAAAGTCCCAGATGTAGTCCTGAGCGCCGTGCCCCAGACCAGAATCGAAGTCATTCTTCGAAAACGCGAAAGTGTCGTTGCCTGCGCCACCGTACAGGTAGTCAACGCCCTTACCACCCATGATGAGATCGTTACCAGCGCCGCCGTCAATACGGTCAGAACCTGCACCACCGTAAATTTTGTCGTTGCCTGCGCCGCCACGAATAACTTCGCTACCTGCAGTACCGGTAAAAGTATCATCCCCTGGGGTCAAAACTGTTGTTGCCATTTCATTAATCTCCAATTAGAAAATTTAATAGGTGATTAATTATACGTTGCCCAACCTGTGTCAATATAGAAAAGTCGACTTTAAAACATTAAGATTAATTTAACCATTGCAACTTGAAACAATCAACAAGTAGCCGGAAAAATAAAATACATAACATATTATTAAAATTGCCTACAAGTTCGTAGACTCAAACGAACAACTGAGAAATACCCTCAACAGTTCTACGTTGATTCTGCACCACCACCAAAGAAGCCGCAATCATCACGCTTAAAGCCCTGACAATAATAAGAAAAGCTAGTCGAGGCTCCATCTATGCTATCGCAATGAATAAATGCGAGCGCAAAGTTCCTGACAAAGGGCACCATGACGCCCATAAAAGAGGGTGTAGTTTTCATCCGTAACAGATGGCAGATCTATCGGACTCTCAGAATGCCCCAAACGGACGAAACAAGCGATGCAAGTCAGCAGTAGATCGGCTTCATGAATTACATTAGCCACTTAAGCGGCGTTATTCCGGCGTCATATCGCCAAGAAAAACCATGCACCAAATTAATAATTGGGTGCATCTGCTCCTAGTCCATGCCAGAAAATGGTGAAATATCGATCAGCAGAGCAAGACGCAATAGACAACCGCCGACCACTAAAATTGACAGCGATGCGGCAGTTGGCATATTTTCAAGCCAATTATCTTACGGTCACCGCGCAATCCGGAAACCAAACATCGACCCGCATTCAAAATTAATGACTTTAAACAATACAACACCGCACCAGCTTACACCTGATACAAACCACAAAAGAACAGTATCTCATAGTGCAAACATTATATTATAGCCTATAAAAATACGGGTATTTACATTGGAAAACAAAAACAAAACTCACGTGAGCACGGAGTTCATTAAACCGCTAATATCTGTAGTGATGGCAAATTATTGTGGCGAGCTATATATTGAGGACGCAATTAATTCGGTCCTGCAGCAAAGCATCAAAGAGATAGAGTTAATCATATCGGACGATGCATCATCTGATCGCAGTGTAGAAATCGTCCGAAACATGATGAAGTCTGACAATAGAATTAGGTTGCTGACATCTGAAATCAATCAAGGGCCAGCAAGGGCTCGCAATAGAGCGCTAGACGAAGTACGCGGTGAATGGGTATCGATCGTTGACTCTGACGACTTGCTCCATCCATGCAGGTTTGAAAAACTGTTGCTTGCTGCTGATCATTTTAATGCTGATATCGTCGCAGATGACCTACTCCACTTTAACACGTCCGATAGCAACGACGTATCCTTTCTCCTAAGCGGACGGTATTTTTCTCAACCTTTTAATCTAACACTGGACAGTTTTCTTGGAGATCAAGACCAAAACGCACCTGCGTTCGGCTATTTAAAACCACTGTTTCGTGAGACGATCCTCAAGGGAGTTCGATACGATGAAACTTTGAAAATTGGCGAAGATTATGAATTGGTTTTGAGGCTGCTTATCAAAGGCGCACGATATACCGTCATACCGCAACCATTTTATCTATATCGACGACACAACAGTTCTATTTCCTATCGATTATCAGTGAAAACCGTGGAAGCAATGATTGTCAGCCACGAAAAAATTCGGTCTGCTCACGGACCATTCAGCAATAGCGTCGAAAAAATCTTCGATGCGAACATACGCTCACTCAATAACGCGCTCTTATTTGAGCGTTTCATTGCTGAAATCAAAGCTCGGCATTTTGTTTCCGGTGCGAAACTGGCGATCCGCCACCCGGGGCTTATCGGGAAATTTGCCAGAATATTTGGTGAGCGAACAGCCAAATTACTTAAGCGTCGCGACAAAGTCGCTCCTGAAACCCAAGCAAAAATTACGATTTTTTTTGAAGACACGCAAACGCTCCCGGTCGACCTGACCACAGCAAATGACTTCGCATTGAAGCACAATTCGACGCTTCTGATCGAAGCGGTTCCTGATTTACAAGACACAGCCACTTTATGGGAAAAACCATACGACGTACAAAAGAAACAACACCAGCGACTGGCCCGTTTCTCGGGCCTGAACACCGTAGCGCTGCTTTACAATAATCCAGCAGGTTACTACTACTCTGGTTTTATCCCTGCACCTGAGAAACGAACCAAACTGACGCCGATCAACAACTAAAGCGCATATACCCGGCGGGCCAAAAGACATAGAGAAAAGCGTTAATTTTCAAATACACCAGAGCCAAAACTAATATTTTAAGACGATTCACAAGGTAAGTAGTCAGTGGTTAATCGCTCAAAATTAAATATTCTTGCTCCTGTAGGTTATCCTTGGGATTTCAGCGGGCCTCGTCATTCAAAAAACAACGTAAAACGCAAACGTTTCGTTCCTTTCAACAGAATAAGAGGTGGACTTGACGGCTTTACGGTGTTCAATCCGGTCGACACATGGTCGTCCGATTTAATTCATGCATTCAACCGCATACCGTTAAACGCCAAAAGATTTGTGATTGGTTACGAGTCTCATCTCCCTCGCTTCTTCGGCAATCATAGCGGTTCATACGAAAAATTTCTGTACGGTCAGCTCCTATCTAAACGTTGCAAGAAGATTGTTGGTATTTCCAGATACGCTCAAAACAACTTCATCGAAGCGTTAGATAACGCCGATCTAAAAGACGAAGAGCGGTCGCTACTGAGGGGGAAACTCGACATACGATATCCCAATATGGATATTCCTGAGTGGAACAACCACGGACCGGTTTGGGAGGGTGAAATCAATCTGACGTTTGTCGGAAATCACTTTTCCAGAAAAGGTGGGTGTACGGTTCTGCGAATGGCAGAGCTGGCTTTCGAACAAAAGCTTCCTTATGTTTTTAACATTGTTTCAGCTTTGCAATGCGGTGGCTCCATCTGGACGGACCCATCGCGTGAAGAATTTTACACCCCATATCTTCGGTTGCTCTCGCTACCAAATGTGAGACATCATAAGACGCTACCTAACCCTGAAGTCATGAAGCTGCTGGAGCGTAGCCATTTTTCGTTGCTCACAACCTTCGCAGATACATTCGGCTACAGCGCGATAGAATCTATGGCGAAGGGAACGCCTGTTATTTGCACAAACCAGGGTGCGCTGCCGGAGTTTATCTCGGACGGCGTCAATGGATTTTCGCTGGCACCAGCCACGACCCAAGGCGCACCAGATTGGCGTCCGGACTTTAATAGTCGTGGTAATGCAGATTTCGAGCAGTTATTCGCTGGCAATGTCGAAAGGTTGGCAACCGGCGCAGTAAAGAAGCTGACACAAATCACAAATCCAGATCAATACGCTAACATGCGCAAAGCCGCGCACAACACCGCAAAAGACTTTTTTGATGCAAATACTGCGAGTGCGTATTGGGACGAATTGTATAACGTCGTATTAGATAGAAAATAGAGCTGTATGCAGATTTTTATTATTGGTTCAACAAGCCTTAGGGGTGCTCCACAATCGCAATATGCGAATTAGCGATCCTACCGTGACACACCCAAAAATCCGCGCAGACCGCCTTCGACGATCTCAATAACTCAGTCGTCTCACCTCTCTCCAGGCGGAGAATGATGAGTAACTAGCCAACAGGTATTTAACCTTCTTTCGGCAGACAGAAGGCGCTCGCTCAATTACCGGGTGCTAGGTTTGTTCGCTTTTAAGAGCTTTATTTCGAAGCCTAAAATACACTCCAAGGAGGACTGTTCAGGCGTGTGTCAATTCTCGACAGGTTACCATATTTTCGCGATGCGAGTACAACTCCTGACAACAGGCCGTGCAGCACGTTGACTATTCCTCTCTGAAGGCTCTTTCCAGCTGATCTCTGAGCGGCTTCATCAGGTAGGATAGAACTGTTCTGTCACCGGTCTGAATAAGAACTTCAGCCGGCATGCCAGGCACCAGAACAAGGCTGCCAAGCTTCTCAGTTTCATCTCTGCGAAGGAATATACGCACCGCATAATACGACATACCAGTTCTCTCATCCAACGTGAGATCGGCAGCGACACGGCTGACTTCACCTTCCATTTGCGGTGTAGTGCGTTGGTTAAAGGCTGTAAGCCTAAGAAATGCCAACTGGCCAACCCTAACCTGATCAATGTCCTTCGGTTGGATGCGCACATCAATGGCAAGCTCGTCTCCAACAGGAACAATCTGCATAATCGTTTCCGCCGGCGTGATGACACCGCCCACCGTATGAGCGGTCAGTTCGTGCACAGTACCGCTCAAAGGAGAGATAATGTTGATACGCTTGAGATCGTCTTCGGCAGCGATTTTTCGCTCGACGTACTCGCCGATCTGTGCCTGAACTTCTCTAAGTTCTGTTCCAACCTCAGTCCTGAAATCTTGATCAATCGCGAGGATTTCAAGCTCAGCTTCGGTGATTTTACCGGCAACCTGAGCTTGGAAGGCAACTTTCTCACCACGCTCACCGCCATAGGTCGCAGCCTGTGTCTTCAGACTGTTAAGTCTCTGAACAGATACGGCGCCCTTGTTTCGCAACCCCTCCAGTGAGGTAATTTCTGAATGAAGCACAGAAAGTCCATCGCTGTAGGCGACTTCCTGTGCCTTGAGTCCATCAATTTCATGATTGAATTGGATAATACGTTCCCTGAGGCGCGCTTTTTTACTTTCGCGGGACTCTTTTCTGAACGTAAAGATACGTTTCTCGGCATTTACCTCGTCCACGTCGTTTGTGAGCGCGAATGGTGCCGTCGCTTCGTCAGGTGCAAAGCCGTCTCTGTCATCACGCTCGGCTTCCAGACGTAACCGGCGCGCATTGAGTTCATCAAGACGCTTGCTCACGATGGCCAGGCTTGCCTGTACTTGCGTAGGATCCAGACGCATAAGTGTCTCACCAGCTTTGACGACTTGCCCCTCAGAGACCAAGATTTCGTCAACGATGCCACCTTTAGGGTGCTGTATCTTCTTTACGTACGTATTAACAACGAAGTGCCCCGACCCGACAATAGCGCCTGCGATATTCGTCAGGGCAGCCCAAGTGCCGACCACGCCGAAAAGCAAAACGGACGCAGCGAATCCAACCAGAAAATGCCGTTTGATAGAGCTGTAGGCTTGTGTGTCTTCAATGTCGTTCACTTGGGATCTCCGAAGTGTTGTTTTCTTCGGTCATATGCAAATCTTGCTTTGCAACGATCTTGAATTGCTGCCCACTTTGGCTCGGTTGAGAAGCACGCGCGGCGTTGGGCAACTGAAGAACCTTTGAGAGCACCTCATCACGCGGTCCGAAGGCCTTCTGCCTGCCGTTTTCCATCACCAGAACATAATCCACAGCGCTGATTGCGCTCGGCCTGTGCGCAACAACAATCACAATGCCACCGCGATTGCGAACAGCAAAAATCGCACGGACAACTGCTGCTTCACCTTCTGCGTCAAGATTGGCGTTTGGCTCATCCAGGACAACCAGAAACGGATTTTTGTAAAGCGCGCGAGCAAGACCAACACGCTGACGCTGTCCTGCGGACAGTGCATTGCCAGCTTCGCCGATATTGGTTTGATAGCCATTTTCAAACTGCAATATCATTTCATGCGCACCAGAAATCTTGGCAGCTTCAATAATTGCAGCTTCGTCTGGATTTTCCTCAAAACGAGCAATGTTATCTGCAATCGTTCCGTTGAATAGCTCGATCCCCTGCGGGAGATATCCAACGTGTTCCCCCAAAGCACGAGGGTCCCAGTGCTGGATATTCGCGCCATCCATTCGGACCTCACCAGCTGCCGGTTTCCAAGCGCCGACGATGGCGCGCGACAAGGTTGATTTACCTGACCCGGAGGCTCCCACAACACCAACTGCACTGCCAGCATTAACAAAAAAATTAACGCCTAATACGGAAGGTCTATTTTCACCAGGAGGTACAATGACGATGCCACTTAGTCTCAGTTGCGAGGTCGGAGGCGGAAGGGCCGTCAGTTCCGTTTCCAGTTCAATTTCTGCAGTTGAAGCCGTAAGCTTTCTCCAACTCTGAAATGCCATCTGCACGGATTTCCAGCTTGCAACAGCCTGTTCAATCGGTGCGAGTGCGCGTCCCATCATAATTGAGCTTGCGATCATAACGCCGGCCGTCACTTGTCTATCTACGACCAACCATGCGCCAACCGCTAATATCGCAGATTGCAGGACAATGCGGATAGTCTTCGACAAAATTCCAATTCCGCCAACAACGTCGCCGACTTTTCTGTTTTCTTCGATGTAGGCGAGGTTGGATTTGATCCACTGGTCCCGAAAACGGGATTCGAGGCCCATCGCCTTGATAATTTCAGCATTACGACGTGCAGAATCGGCAAGACTATTACGTGTAATGTTTTTTGTAATTGTTTCCTGAATGGGCTTTTTGGATAAAAAGCTGTTCAGAATAGACAGGGCGATCAACAGAAATGTTCCAACCGTTGCAGTCACGCCAATCCAGAAGTTAAAAAGAAAACAGACAGCAAGATAAAATGGCATCCACGGCAGATCGAAAATCGCAGCGGGCCCTGGGCCGGCAAAAAAGCCTCGAACATTATCCAAGTCTCGCAATGGCTGCAGACCGTCGCCGGTCATCCGCGAGGTCAATGGACGTCGAACGATCGCGGTGTAGACTTTTTTCGAATACACATTATCGAATAACTCACCCACTCGTAAAAGCAGTCGCGATCTCGTTGTGTCCAGAATAAATTGGAAGAGGTAAAGGATGATCGCGAGAAGTGACAGCCCCAACAAAGTTGGCACACTTCCGCTGGCAAGCACACGGTCGTAAACCTGTAGCATAAAGATGGGTGATGTCATCACCAGAATGTTGATGACGCAACTCATTAAGAAGAGGCTAAATGCCATAGATTTCGCATGAAATTTCATAACAATACCGATTGAAAAGACCGTTAGTATCTACGGCAAATAAAATCGACTTATTAGATGTTGTGCGAAAAAACACAAATAAAAAATTATGTATTGCTTAATATCAATGATTAATTTTCTGCCGCAGCAAACAAAAAAAACAAAATCTTACAACACTGCATTGCGATTCATGGATTATCACACAAAATCACTCAAGATTTCAAAAGAAACCCAGGCTGTATCTCCTTAAACCACAAATACAATTGCAATGTTTACGTTACCAACGACAAAGGCTCGACGACCCAACGCTAAAGCAGCAGCCGGCCTGACGTGACAAGGAAGAAATGCTCGTCCCCATGTACGGGCACGGGCGAATAGCGGCGGGCGACGCACAGACGCCCGCCTCGCTCCTCTCTGACGCGATATCTTAGAGCCAAGTCGTTAGTGCCTACAGTTGACCGGACGACTAAACCTTTAAAACGACATGAAATTTAGACAAGCCTACCGACGGCACGCCGCATCTTCACAGGCATTAATCTCCGCAAACACTGCTAGCGCTGCGCTTTTTCACGGGATTGTGGGATGCCTTACCTTACTCAAGAATTCGTAAAACTCCGGGTAATTTTTTCCCACAACGCGGATCAACAAACCTCGCGACATCGCTTTCAGCTTCGCACGGAACGTGAGTGCATGTGACTGATGAAATCCGATAAGGAACGATTTTAACAAACCATATTCTCTTTCGGAAATGCTGGAACGAAATGCTTCATTTGTAATATAATTTTCTTTTTCATTTTTGCCCGCAGAAAGCCACGCCAGACGCTGCAAGCTTTGAATACACCTTTTGAGGTCCAGTTCTCTTTTGAGATAGGAAGCATCAATTTCGGCATTACGTGTTGTCTGCTCCGCATTCTCCGCCCAAGCAGCAAGCGGCGTCATAGCTACGTAAACAGGCTCGCTAATAGCGTATGTTCTGAGATATTCTTGCGCCGTAGCGGTGCACTTTACACCAATTTCTAGTGTGCTTTTCGTATGCCGTGACCAGAACAAGCCACCATTTGACACACCTATACCAGTGATCAGCGAGAGCCGAAATCTTTCTGGCGGATACAGCCCTTCCTTAAAAAGATGGTTCAGTACTCCCACGTCACTTAATCTGGCATTCTCAGTTCCACTGGCAGTTTCAATCACTTGGTTACGTAGAACGACATTCACGTTGTGGAGATGACATAACTCTATATTCTCCTCGATAAATCGTTCGAATACGAAATTATCGTCCTCTAATACGAAGAAAAAATCTGCTGAGTGAGGATTCTTTTTCGTGAAGCACTGGTCGATATTTTTAGAGGCAAAGTTCTGCGGTGAGTTGTGGTTGTAGCGTATACGGTCATCATTGAGAGAAGCGCAAACCTCTCGGCCTGCGGCATCCGGATCGTCATCATAAACATCACAAATCCAATTGGACCACGTCTGATTGATGAGCGACTCTAATGCACGACGCAGCATAACTGGCCTGCGGTAAGTTGGAGTGCGAACGTGAACCAATTCATTCGATAACATTAGAATTTGCCCTATAGTTTGCCCCTGAAAACGGGAAAAAGAGATTATTCAATTCAAACAAAATATAATCAGATGTGCTTTGCCGAGAAGTAACCCTTTGCCAATCTGATGGCAACGCCTAGATAACCGGCACGCGAAGCCTCATTGCAAAAAACACCTTGCTGCCTCCTCATACGACACATGCAACGTGCTTTACCCTCGACGAAACCCATTAATCCGATACGGCTGACGCCCGATGATTTGGCGCTCCGTAGGGACGTTCGATGCTTCTCTTAAAGCGCGAGAGCTTTGCGCAATTTTTATATACGCGATGTATGGCAAGAATGATTGGACAGTAAACTCAGTAAAAAATGTCACCTCACTGAAACTACGAGAGATGCTGAATGCGACAATCGTGAACCATAGGACATTGTCTGCAGAAGGTGCTGAAACACATAGCTTGAAACCTCTGTAGAGCGCCAAATACAAGATTGCTACTTGTATTGCCACTCCAACATATCCAAGCTCCACGGCGTTAGAGATATAGGTGTTGTGAAAATTAAATCCGGCACCAGATGGAACATCAAATTCGGCCCAAAGCATTTCTGCGTCCGCGTTACCGATCACCCAGAAACCTCGGTAACCTACTCCAAACAGCGGATTCTTGGCGATCAGATAATAGGCGTAATCCCAAAGCTCTGTGCGACCCGTCAAGTCGGGACTCTTTCCAAAATACTCCAGCACACTCGATGTTATTTCTTCTGAGTACGTGGAGAGAATTGATCCCATGATTACAAAAAAAGCCACCAGAGCGAAGGTCGCTATGATCCGTACCGTGTGAGACATCCTTACAAGCATGCGAAAAAAAACGATACTCGCCAGGATAGGCATAATTGCCAGAATGGCTCCGGCGGACTGAGCAAGAGCAATAAAGATCGGCCCAACAAAAATGTAGCCTAGTGCAACAAGCCTCCACATCCGCATTTCCGGCATTTTTTGAACAGCAAAAGATAGTATCCACAAAATGGAGGCAAGAGCGGCAAATCCGTTTTTACTTCCAAAAAATCCAGCCCATGCTTGCCCTCGATTACCAGCCAATTCCATCAAGACACATATAACGCAACCTATCAGATAGGCGTAGAAAATCGCGCGTATTAATTTGGTCGAACTCAGCGACGTCGCAAATATTATAGCTATGCTCAACGTTATTAAGAGTTGAATTGCATAGCGGAAGGTAATGTCAGGATAATTAGACCATAACGCCGAAATTATGCAGTAAGCTGGAAGTATCAAAAGATGGCTATATTTCGCGGCATCACTGACAATCGATGGAAATCGTACAATACAAAAAGCTAGCCCGAACAGAATGAAACCTGCAGCTCCAAGATTTCCGACAAGTGGAATCAGCATCAACGCGAGAATCGAAAAAAAAGCGTTTGCAAACAACCACAACTCTACAGAAAGCCCGGAACTCTCTCCTCTACGAGCATTTTTTGACACAATATTCAAACTAACTTCCAATCATTGTAGCCGTTACCCCGTAGGTAAAAATTTGTTGCAATAAATCCGGCGACGTTCGTGTATGTGTCAGCAATGAATCATTGTCCTCAATATAACGTCACAAACCGCGACCACATTTCCAATAATATTTTTTCCCCAAACTCACAGCATAATCGCGAAATCGGCAATAGTACGACTTTCTTACGCGACACGTAATTTGTCGTCATGTTTCACCGACGCAGCGGTAACGACTTTAAGCCCTCACCGCTGCACCTTGCGACACCTTAAATCCCTGTCTTACTTACACAGTGAGGGAACCCACAAAAATCGATATCGACACGCTCCATCCTATACGAACGCAAATCGAAAGTATGGTTATCACAATGCGGTGACCTTGTAGCCGAGGACTTGCATGGTTAGTTGTTCGCCACCTGACAAGGGTTGCCAAGCACCGGCCCAGCCAGGATCTACACCATTGGCGGCCCAAAGGTCGAAAAATGCCTTCATTGGTAACGACGGAAATGATCCTTTGGTATCATTTGAAGTAATTGTTATTAGCTTCTGGCCATCAACATAGTAGGTGATCGACTTACCAGCCTCGTACTCAATGCCCAATTTGTAGCGCTTGCCAGAGAGATTTCCGGGAATAATCGGCTGATTGGGCCCCCTGCTCCACACCGCTGACTTAACGCCATTAACATTGGTCCACGTTGTAAGCGTAAGCCCCTTGGTGCCAAGGAACTCGAAATCAACTTCGTCCGACTTGTCGCGGCTCATCAACCAGAGAGGCGCAGCAACAAGACCGGAACGCATCTGGGGTAGGACGACGTCAATTTCCCAGAGCGCGTGGCTATAATATTGATTAGCTTGCACCTGAGCTGATGCTTTTTCGGAAACACTTAACAGAAGAGTGCCGCCAGATATGCTCGCATTGGCAGCCTGCCAGTTATACCCACCGAGCTTTGCCTCTCCCCATTGCGAAGGAAAAAAATCATTGGTGTAATTCCAGGTTTCAAGTTTAACTCCGGCCCAACTTGGGAGAGATTGCGCTGACACCGCGAACGGAACGAGAAATGCGAAAAGGAACGGGAGTAGCCTAGTCATCATTTGTCTACCTTTCGTAATTGATTGGTTACATGGATTTCTTTGCAGCTTATGTCTGCGAAAATAAATTGGCATAACGAAGGGGCACTACGTCAAATACCCACCCGAGGAGCGCAGGTAATACACTCCCAAAAACAGAACGACGCGTCGGAGAGGTCCGGTGCGCAAATCACTATAAAAAAGTGGTGTATGTGAGGGCAACCCAAAATCCGTCGCTTTGAACTCAATCTAAGGCATCCCGCAACAAACGCCCTAAAACGGCTAGAACAAAGTCAAAGAGGCGTCAGCACTGCAAAAAACTACTAATCCCAATTTTTCTTCGACCATAATTGCCGTACTAACTTAATATGTCCTTGATTTAAAAATTAATGTGATACGCGTCGCCACATATAATATCAGAATAATTATACGGAGATCATTTTATGAAATTGACCTATTTCAAGGGAACAGTGCCAAATTTTGGTGACGAACTAAACGAATATATGTGGCACAAATTGGTACCGCCCGGTTTTTTGGATGAAGACGAAAGCGAACTGTTTCTGGGAATTGGCTCAATCATTTGGAACAACCTGCCTAAAACCGCGAAAAAGCATGTTATCGGCTCTGGCTATGGCGGATATACCGACATGCCAAACATGAATGATGGCTCATGGAATGTGGTTTTTGTACGAGGCCCAAGAACAGCCGCCCTGTTGGATATTCCTGCGGAGAAGGCAATCGGTGACAGCGCAATTTTGCTGAGGCTTCTGGAGTTGCCCGCGCCTGAAAAGAAGCTTGATATCGCCTTCATGCCGCATTTTCACAGCTTCGACAGAGGCTTTTGGCCCGAGGTTTGCAAATTGGCTGGCATTCGGCTCATCGATCCACGCGGTGATGTCGAAACAATCCTGTCAGAAATTCGCGGCGCAAAGGCACTCATCACCGAAGCGATGCACGGTGCCATTGTTGCTGATGCAGTGCGAACCCCTTGGGTGGCAGCAAAACCGATACATGTCGAAAATCAGATGAAGTGGCTAGACTGGGCCGAATCGCTGAATATTTCTTTACGGCCACACGCTCTCGCTCCTTCGAGCCTGCTCGAAGCACATCTTCGGCTTTCGAAGACACGCAAAAACCATGGCCAAAGGGCATTCAGGTTGAACAAATCGGCATTGGCGAAACCTTTCAACCAAATCCTCACCCATTTCGCTGCTCGTCAACTACAAAAGCTTACCTCGGTCGAACCACAACTCAGCCAGGATAGCGACATAGCGCGCGCCACAGAAAGAGCGTCAACTGCCCTCGATCAATTTGTCGCCGGTCGCGCTTAGGTTAGAACGCTGTTAAAATAAAATGTTTTACCGATGAATTCGCGGCCTGACTTTTTGTCGGCCGCGAAAATCTCTGATGTAAGAACTATAATCTGACGTACTGCTTTGCCTTGATGTTCGATGAAATGCCGTTGCGAAACTGAGTTTAGAGCAAACAGCTTGGTCTCTCGTGTTGAAGCGGCGATGGCCTGGCCGTGATGGTGACACAATCTTTTCAGACAGGCTTCATAAGAGCAGTCTACTACACATTAAAAAGGCGCTTTGGGAACCTCAACTGTAAGAAAAAACACCCGTTAACTTCTACAGCAATGTCAACTTTCCAAACGCTCAACAATAAACTAAGATGCCGATAAAATTCTAAATATAAATATCTATAATCAGTATAGGTTAGAATTAATACCCGCGTTAACTTATTAATTTTCCACAAGGACTGTATTTTACATAATAGCCGCTGCTCCGACCTTGCGCGCCTTTATTGAACTACAATTCTATCGTCTACAGCGCTGCCGAGCCGCACATAATCATTTTGAAACGACGAAAACACAAAAGAACTGATGTTATGAACGTTTTATATCTTGTTCACGATTTAGCAGACTCAGCGGTACGAAAACGTATCAAAATGCTGAAGGCAGGCAATGCCACAGTATCGGTGGCCGGCTTTGTCAGAGAACAATCTTCCGGCGCCGTAGATATTGAAGGCTGCCAACCGATAGTTCTTGGAACAACCAGAGACGGCAAATTTGGCGACAGAGTTCTAAAGGTTCTCTTCAGTAGATCTGTTACGCAGCTCCACAACCAAAAATACGATGTGATTATTGCAAGAAATCTGGAAATGCTGGCGCTCGCGAGACGCGTCACCTTTTCCTCGAGGTCAGCGACAAGAATCGTTTATGAGTGCCTGGATATACACAGGATCATGCTCAATCAGGGCACGTTAGGAAAATTCGCCAGAGCAGTCGAACGATGGTTGCTTCGTAGCACATCAATGCTCATAACCAGTTCACCTGCTTATTTGACTAATTACTTCAAACCCAAACAACAACTGACGAAGCCTGTATTGTTGGTCGAAAACAAGGTTCTCGATCTAGAACAAAACGATGCTACCGCTGTAACAGAGCGCAATTCTTCTGCTGCGCCAACATGGCGAATTGGCTGGTTCGGTATATTGAGATGCCGTAAATCTCTCGCCATATTGAGCGCATTCTCGCGAATGATGGATGGCAAGGTCCAGGTTGTCTTGCGTGGAAAGCCTGCTTATCAGGAATTCGATAACTTCGATGCTGAGGTGGCGGCTGAACCTTACTTGTCGTTTGAAGGTGCGTACAAGTCTCCCGAAGATTTAAAATCGATTTATGAAGACGTGGACTTCATCTGGGCGATCGACTTTTTTGAAGAAGGATTGAATTCGAGTTGGCTTTTGCCAAATCGAATTTATGAAGGCTGCCGGTATGGCAGAGTGCCGATTGCCGTAAACGGGACCGAGACTGCAAACTTTTTGAAAAATAGTGCAATTGGGCTAACGGTGAAAGAGGCAACTCCCGAGGTTTTACGGGACATTTTTTCACAGATTACGCCATTAGAAGCAGACAAACTTAAGCAACGTGTTCAGCAAAGTGATCCGCGAAAGTTCACTTTCACCAAGGCATCATGCAGCAGCCTGGTAGACGAGATTAGTAAAGAGCGAACCGGGTCCGCTCAAATCACGATTTTAGAATAAAATATTAGGAGATAAAATTGAAAAACATCATCGTTATCCCCTGCCTGAATGAAATAAACCACATCAGCTCAATCATCGACAGCATGGCCAAGCAGGCTACTCTCATCGGTGCTGATTTGATTGTTGTCGATGGCGGCAGCACAGACGGGACTATTCAAGAAATAAAATATAAAGAGAATCAGTACGACAATGTATTTTTTCTGGACAACAAAAAGAAAATACAAAGCTCGGCAATCAACCTCGCCGTAGAGCATTTTGGCGCAGGTGCAGAATATCTGATCAGGATTGATGCTCACGGCGGTTATCCGGAAAATTACTGTCAAATCCTGATAGAAGAAGCTACGAAAACTGGCGCAAGTTCAGTTGTTGTTCCCATGAAAACAGAAGGTTTTGGTCTTTTTCAACGGGCAACGGCGATTGCTCAAAACTCCAAACTTGGTACCGGAGGGTCAAAGCACCGGGTAGGTTCGGATGGTTGCTGGGTGGATCACGGACACCACGCATTAATGCGCATTGATGCGTTCCGCAGTGTGAATGGCTATGACGAAACATTCACGCACAACGAAGATGCGGAGTTGGACTACCGCCTCCTGAATGCCGGGCATAAAATATGGATGACTGACAAGACCAGGATGATTTATTACCCACGTCGAACCGCGAAAAGCCTCTTCCGGCAATATCTTGGTTACGGCAGAGGCCGCGCCAGAAACATCATGAAACATCGCGCAATTCCTAAAATTCGACAGATGGTACCCTTGTTGGTTGCTCCGTCTGCCTTTCTTGTTGCGCTTTGCGTCATCCACCCGGTTGCAGCTTTGCCATTTTCTCTCTGGGCAGGAATTTGTATTGCAATTGCGGTTCTCACAATGGCACGCGAACGCAGTTTTGCCGCCCTTTTGTCCGGACTGCCAATCATGATCATGCACATGGCATGGTCGATTGGTTTTTGGCTCCAGATAATTGGCATGCAAAAAAAGAGCTACACCTAAACAAGCTGATAGCTGTGATGACGTGTAACGTGAGTTCCAGAGAGAACTCCGTTATGCGTCCTATGAAAACAACCCGACTTCGTGTATGGTCAAAAGCCTATTGATTAGAGCTTTGATAAAAAACGTAATTTCAAATAAGTGGATGATTATTCATGGTGCCGGAAACGGTAATTACGATTTGCATATGTACCTTTAGACGGCCTCAAATAACACTTACACTAGGATCTCTTTCCGGTATCAAAACGGACAAGAGCTGGAACGTTAACGTTATTGTCGCTGATAATGATTTTACGCCAAGTGCCCGCGAACTGGTTGAGGCATCTGCAGTGGGGTTTCCATTCCCTATCCGGTACATTCACGCGCCCGCTAGCAATATCTCTATCGCAAGAAACGCATGCCTTGGCGCGGCAAAGGGCGATTACCTGGCATTTATTGACGACGACGAAACCGTTACCACTGACTGGCTTATCGAGTTGATGAATGTGGCAACAAAAAACAATGCCCATGCCGTTCTCGGTCCCGTAAGAGCAATTTTCTCCAAAGACTCGCCAAACTGGATGGTGCAAGGCAATTTTCACTCAACGTTCCCCACGTTTGTAAATGGAGAAATCATAACGGGCTACACGTGCAACTCCCTTCTGGATATGCGCCAGCCTACACTTTCCGAGCTAAGATTCGATATTGGTCGGGGCAAAAGTGGAGGAGAAGATACTGACTTCTTCGATCGGATCTACAGCAACGGCGGTCGGATTTCTTATGCCGAAAATGCTTGGGTGGAGGAGATCGTGCCGTCTTCTCGGGCAAGTTTAAAATGGCTTGCGACACGGAGATATCGCTCGGGTCAAACACACGGCAAAATCCTCTTGAAAAAGAAAAAGCAGGCCATAGCTCGCGCCTACGCTTTTCTAATCACAAGCTTCAAGGCGGCGTATTGTTTTTCCGGCGCGGCGCTCACTGTTTTTTCTCCCGTATCCTGGCGGCGAAACTATATAAGGGGCGCGCTCCACATTGGCGTGCTCTCCGCGTTGGTAGGCGCCCAGGAAATCGAACAGTATGGAGCCACGCTCACGGATGGAAAAAACACCAATGCCAGGTGAGAAAGACAAGCTTCCCTCACAACAGGCCGGCGATTCTTATCAGCATTTGAAATCCGGACGCGCTAAAGCCGCCATCGTTGGTGTCGCATGGTCGACGATGAACAGCCTAGTTCCTCTGGTCGTGAGCGTTGGCGTATTTACGATTACCTCTCGCTATCTGTCGCCCGCCGAATTCGGCGTCGTTGCGTTCGCAGCAGGTATTGCCAGTTTCGCGAGCGCGATTGCACCAATTGGATTTGGCGAAGCAATCGTACAAAATACTAATATCGAAAAAAAACACCTGGACAGTGTTTTCTGGCTTTGCGTAGCGGCAGCCGTAATCATATACGGCGGTCTACTTCTTGCGGCGTGGCCATTATCAGGCATGTCTGGTGAAGAGCAGCTAGCGGCATTTATTGCCGTTATTGGCGCTCGTGTAATTTTCGATCTGGCAGCAACTGTGCCAAATGCCCTGCTCACTCGCTCAATGTCATTTGATCGACTAGCGCTTCGAACGACATTGGCCGCAGTTGTTTCCGCGGTTGTGTGTCTCACGACGCTCGCAATGGGTTATGGCGCATGGGCCTTAGCTATTTCTCAATTGTCAGCGGCAATGGCCGCCTCTGTAGCCGCTTTTCTGTCTGTAAAGTGGAAACCAAGTCTGCACGTAGACAAGGCATCTCTTTCTGAATTGAAAAGATTTGGACTTTTTGCGTCTGGAAACCGCATTCTTACAACAGTAAGCGTCGACCAGGTAATGGTAGGCTTTCTTCTTGGAACAACGCCTCTTGGCCTTTACGGTTTTGCTCAGCGTATTCACCAGATACTCAGCCAGCTTATTGTTGGTGTTTTGAGCTCGGTTTCCTTTCCTCTTCTTTCTTCACTTAGAACAGAGCAAACAAAACTCAGAGAAGTATTTTTATCGGCCACATTTGTATCTTCAGCAGTTTCATTTCCAGTTTTCCTAGGACTAGCCGTTGTCGCCCGCGACTTAATCCCCTTCGTATTCGGAACGCAGTGGGTTGATGCCGTGCTACCGTTGCAGGCTTTCTGTGTAATAGGCCTTCTAACCTCAATTGGTGTGCTGCAATCGTCTTTGATCCGCAGTCAGGGCAAAGTTGATTGGTGGATGTGGTATATGGCGACAAATCAATTACTGACGGCTTTAACCGTATTAATTTCCTACAGTTTTGGCGTAGGGGTTATGGTTTTCGCTATTGCGCTGAAAACATTGCTATACTGGCCTGTCTCAGCTGTATTGACTGCAAAAATCCTGCAAATGAACACATGGTCTTATCTGAAAATCTTCACGGTTCCGCTTGCCGCAGCGATCTTAATGCTATTAGGCACAAGCTTGTTGCATGAATACCTCGGCACGCAAAAAGAGATTGTGCGCCTACTCCTCGAGATAATTTTTGGAGCGAGTATTTATGTTTGCATAACGTTCTATTTTGCCCGAGATAAAATATCGAATTTAAAGTCTGTATTTAAGAAAACACGGTCGTAGGCACCACAATAAAGCTCGCCTCGTGTTACGTGATACTCAATTTTCAACATTGAACTTCGATCAATAAATCGACCAAATAAAAGGCTTCAAATGAAACTGGTTTATTTCAAAGGTACAGTTCCAAATTTCGGCGACGAATTGAATCCTTATTTGTGGGAGAAATTGCTGCCCCAGGGTTTTCTGGATAATGACAGCGCGGAACTTTTCCTCGGTATCGGCTCCATTCTCCATAAGCATGGTTACCCACAGGAAGCGAAGAAACACGTTATCGGATCAGGCTATGCTGGATATGGGGAACCGCCGCCCGTCAGTGATGGCTCTTGGAATGTCGTATTTGTAAGAGGCCCGCGCACGGCAGCGAAACTCGGTTTACCTCCTGAAAAAGCTATCTCCGATACCGCGATACTTCTGCGCACAATTGATCTACCCCCACCTAGTGATCCGTGTGAGATTGCCTTCATGCCTCATTATGAAAGTCTTGAGCGAGGCTTCTGGCCTAAGGCATGCCAACTGGCTGGGGTAAAACTTATCGATCCAACCGACGACCTCGAGAAAATCATGTCGCAAATCAAGGGCGCGAAGCTTTTGATCACAGAGGCCATGCACGGAGCAATCGTCGCAGACGCTCTTAGAACACCTTGGATATCGGCAAAACCAATTTACAGCGGCCATCATGCCAAATGGTTCGACTGGGCTGAATCTTTGTCAATTGAATTGCGCCAAACAAGACTTTGGCCATCCAGCATTTCCGAGCTTTATACCCGCTTAACGAGACGCGGCTCGCCGGAAAGCATCGTGGGACGGCTTAATAAAAAGGCAGTGGCGGCTCCAGCCAACGCAATCTTGACATATATTGCCGCACAAAGACTGCTGCAACTGGCAAAACTTGATCCGCAATTAAGTGCAGACAGTGCTATAAAGCTTCAAACTGAAAGAGCACAAGAGGCCGTTTTCGGTTTTGTTGCTCAACACAAGAAGTGAACTGAAAAGATTGTAGGCTTGCTTTCATCATTTCGCGAGAGACGGTCTGAAATTCAGGCCGTCCATGCTGTAATTTTCATGGCGCTCGCAAGCTGAGCCACGACGTTGTAGTGTCATAAGACACTAAACAGCCGCGAATTTTCAACCAACATTCGTTTGGCTCAATCGCATCGCTTGGCAACACGGCCAAATTGACAAAACCGCACCTAAGGTCAATATAATTCCTTACGACTTAACTAGCACTCCCTGACACATCTCAGCGTGCCCATCAGTAAAGTTTCGAAATGAAGATTGCTGTCGCCGGACTTGGTTATGTTGGACTATCTAACGCCGTACTCATCGCTCAAAACCACGAAGTCGTCGCCGTTGATCTTTTGCAGGAGCGCGTTGATCTTGTTGCAGCACGCAAGTCACCAATCGTCGACAAGGACATCGAAGAATTTCTCTCGACAAAAGAGTTAAAGCTGTCAGCAACGACCGACAGTGCGGCAGCGTACACCGGCGCAGATTTTGTTATCATCGCAACACCGACAAATTACGATCCACAAACAAATTATTTCAACACAACAGCTGTGCAGTCAGCAGTCGACGCAGTGCTGGCGGTTAATCGCAACGCCTGTATTGTCATCAAGTCAACTATTCCAGTTGGTTTTACGGAAAGTTTGCGAGAGCAGACAGGCTACAGCAACATCATATTCTCTCCAGAGTTTCTTCGTGAAGGTAAGGCCCTTCACGATAACTTACATCCATCGCGTATCATCGTTGGCGACAAGTCAGATGCCGCCAAAGCCTTTGCTAACTTGCTACTGCAAGGTGCATACAAAAAAGACGTGCCTGTTCTTTTTACCGGTTCAAGCGAAGCTGAAGCAATCAAGCTGTTCGCCAATACATATCTTGCAATGCGTGTGGCATACTTCAATGAAGTAGACACCTATGCTGCATCACGTGGGCTGGAAACACGTGACATTATCGACGGTGTCTGCCTCGATCCACGCATTGGAAATCACTACAATAATCCATCGTTTGGATATGGCGGTTACTGTCTTCCAAAAGATACCAAACAGCTGTTGGCGAATTACAGCGAAGTGCCACAGTCACTGATCCGGGCCATCGTGGACTCGAATTCAACGCGAAAAGATTTCATATCGGAAAGCATACAACGCCTGTCTCCTAAGGTTGTCGGCGTCTATCGCCTGACCATGAAGGTTGGCTCAGACAACTTTCGTGACTCCTCTGTCCAAGGCGTGATGAAACGTATCAAGGCAAAGGGTATCGAGGTTGTGGTTTACGAACCCAGCTATCAGGAAAGTGAGTTTTTCCGCTCAAGGGTCATCACAGACCTTGAAGAGTTTAAATCTCGCAGCGACGTCATTCTGGCTAACCGTATTACGCCTGAGATCGCTGACGTCGCTCAAAAGATTTACACGCGTGACATCTTTGGCGTCGATTGAACCTTGCGGAATGCTTCCAGGCACAGTTTGACAACTAATACGCCTTGCGGAATGTGAGATTGTATCTGACATGACCGGTTTTGGGATGATCGCCGTCTTTCAACGTCAGGACACCGTGGTAGAACAGGCGTGAGGCGCCGCCCCAGACAACGACATCGCCATGCTGCAGCAGGTATTTTTTGACCTCATCTGTTCGTCTTAGACCTCCGAACTGGAATGTCGCCGGCAGACCGAGAGATATGGAGACGATTGGGTTTTGAAAATCCTTTTCGTCCCGATCCTGATGAAGCGACATGCGTGCGCCGGGCTCGTAACGGTTTATCAGGCAGGCGTCGGGTGAAAAACCTTCGTATCCCGCCTCTGCCGCGGCCTGTTCGGCAAGTTCGCAAAAAACATCAGGCATCTCAGGCCACGGCTGTCCCGTCTCCGGATCATTCTCCTGATATCGATAACCTCGACGATCCGTAACCCAACCTGCCCTACCGCAGTTGGTCATGGCAACCGACATGGAAAAGCCGCCAGGCGTCATCATGTTGCGAAACGGCGCGCGGTCGGAAATCTGGCACACCCCATCCAGTAACTTGTCCTCCACGTCAAGCGCCCGTTGACGTAGCAATACGGCGCCTTCTGCCAAGTCCTGCCGAGACGGCTCTGGTGATTTCATCTCCGCAAATAAATCATCCATTATCAGAACCTCCTGTGCTTGTTTGTCTTGAAAGAGATACGCCATATCGTCGCACGTAACAGAGGTTATTCGCACCCATTCCATGCCCAAATCCTATTTTTTTGTCCCTTTATCAACCTGCCTGTCGATCAAGCAAATTAACACCAGAGAAATTTAGAACCGTTCTGAAATAGGTTTTTTGACATCGTAAACCTGAGCAATTAAAGATGACGAAAGATATCATATTAATGTCCAACCACACTTAAATGTGGCTTTCTTCATTACGGGACAACAAAGGAAATGTCAGTGAACTTCAAGCCCCTTCACCCTGCCCGCCTGTTTGCTGTCGCAGCTTTCGGGTTCGGCGCCCTCACAGCAAACGCTCAAGACATCAGCATCAAGCATGGTCAGGGAGAGACTGTACTCAAGGGCGTTCCGCAGAAGGTTTTGGTTCTCGACATCCCTTCACTGGACACCATGGATGCTTTGGGCGTTGAGCCCGCGGGTGTCCTGGCCTCCAACCTGCCAGCATATCTTTCCAAATATTCAGATGCCAAATATTTGAAGGTTGGAACGCTTTTTGAGCCGGATTATGAAGCAATCAATGCAGCAGAAGCAGATCTTGCCATCGTTGGTGGCCGTTCTCGCGCCAAATATCCAGAAGTCTCTGCAATTGTCCCAGCGCTGGATATGTCTGTCGATGCACAAAACTACATCGCCAGCACCAAGGCCAATATCCTGACGCTCGGCAAGGTGTTTGGCAAAGACACTGAGGCTGCAAAACTCGATGTGACAATCGACGAAAAAATTGCCGCCCTCAAGGCTGTGGCTGCCGACGCTGGCACAGCAATGATCCTTGTCACGAATGCGGGCAAAGTTGGCGCTTATGGCCCTAACTCACGGGTTGGCTGGCTGCACAAAGAAGTTGGCTTCAAGACGGTTGCAGAAGACATTGACGATCGTTTCCACGGTGGCGACATCGTATCGTTCGAGTATCTCCTTGAAGCAAATCCTGATTGGCTGTTCGTCGTAGACCGCGACGCTGGTGTGGGCAACAGTGGCGGTGATGCATCCCAAAAGGTTCTCGACAACGAACTGGTTCACCAAACCACAGCATGGAAAAAAGGCCAGATCGTCTATCTGGACCCACAGGCCGCCTACATTGTCAGCAGCGGCTATACAGCCCTTACAACGCTGATCGATCAGGTTTACAAAGCAGTGTCCGAAAAGAAATAATTCCAGGCTCTTCATTTCCGCTCCCGATGACCAATGCCATTGGGAGCAATCGCGCATTAGGACACTACGTTGAAATATCTGGCTCTAGCCCTGCTCGCAGCCCTAATGTTGGCCGTCACCAGCCTTTTCATCGGGGTCAGCAATGTGTCACTTTCGACATTGATGTCGTCGGATACGGAAGCGCGCGCCGTGCAAGTACTGGTCGTCAGCCGCATCCCCCGGACGCTCGCCCTTATACTTGCCGGCAGCTCCATGGCAATTGCCGGACTTATAATGCAAATGCTGGTTCGCAATCGCTTCGTTGAGCCATCGACAGCGGGCACAATCGAATCCGCCAGCCTCGGCCTTCTGACTGTTACTCTTCTTGCACCGCAAACTCCCATTTTTGGTAAGATGCTGGTGGCGGCGGCATTTGCACTGGCAGGAACCGCGCTCTTCTTGCGGATACTGCGTGAAATTCCCCTGCGTGACATGCTGCTCGTTCCGCTCATCGGCATTATGCTCGGGGGCATCATCAGTGCGATAACGGCATTTTTTGCTTACCGTTACGAACTCACGCAGTCCCTTTTGGCATGGACAACAGGAGACTTCTCCGGCGTTTTGCGTGGACGCTATGAATTGCTTTGGATTGGCTTTTGTTTTGCCATTGCAGCCTATCTGGCAGCAGACAGATTTACCGTCGCCGGCATGGGCCGTGACTTCACAACCAATCTTGGCCTCAATTACCGCCGCGTGGTGACATTCGGTCTGGTCATTGTGTCCCTGGTTTCAGCCGTCGTCGTGGTCACAGTCGGCATGATCCCTTTTCTCGGGCTTATCGTGCCGAACATTGTCAGCCTGATGATTGGAGATAACATGCGCCGTTCCGTGCCATGGGTTGCGACCCTTGGCGCAATCTTTGTGCTGTCTTGCGATATTGTCGGCAGGACAATCCGTGCACCGTACGAAATTCCGATTGGAACCGTCGTCGGGGTCGTTGGTAGCGCTTTATTTCTCTATCTTTTGCTTCGGAAGCGTGACCATGCCCACTGATCTGCAGCAGAAACGGCCCGTCATTATCCTGGTGGTCCTCTCCGCTCTGGCAATTGTTGCCATCATTGCCTTCATGACACTTGGTGCAAAGGGAAGCTGGGCATTCGTACTCAAATTCCGCGGCATAAAATTGGCGGCACTTTTGCTGGTTGCCTATGCGATTGCGGTCTCAACCGTCATGTTCCAAACGGTGACCAACAATCGCATTCTGACGCCAGCAGTCATGGGGTTCGATTCCCTATTTGTGCTGGTGCACACATTCATGGTCTTCGCCTTCGGATCTTCCGAAGTGCTTTTGATCGATCCTCGTTTGCGATTTATCGGTGAAACCCTACTGCTGGTCTTTTTTGCCAGCATTCTTTTCCGCTGGTTGTTTTCTGGCGGCGAGCGAAGCCTACATCTGCTGGTACTAGTCGGGATAATCTTCGGTGTGCTGTTTCGCAGCCTGTCCAGTTTCATGCAGCGAGTGCTGGATCCGAATGAATTCATGGTGTTGCAGGACACACTGTTCGCCAGCTTCAATACCATTGATACAACGTTGTTGGCTATTTCCGCTGCTATTGTTGCATTGGCCAGCCTCGCTGGCCTGAGACTGTTTCATACCTTTGACGTCCTGTCGTTAGGAAGGCCTGCAGCGATCAGTCTCGGCGTCGCGCATAAACGTGTTGTCACCGCGCTATTGGTGCTCATTTCCATTATGGTTGCAGTGTCCACCGCCCTTGTCGGCCCGGTGATGTTTTTTGGGCTGCTCATTGCAGCCCTTGCACATTACTTCACCGGCTCAGGCAAACATCGCCATGTGCTGCCAGCCGCAATCTTGATCGGCATCATCTGCCTTGTTGGCGGACAGGTGATCCTGGAACGGGTCTTCGCGTTCGACACCGCACTCTCAATCGTCATCGAGTTTCTCGGTGGCATCGTCTTTATTGTTCTCATTCTCAAACGGGGTGCTCGATGATCGTCACCAACGGCATCAGCAAGTCATACGGTAACTCTTTGGTTGTCGATGATGTTTCCATCACAATTCCGGTCGGAGGTTTGACCTCGATCATCGGTCCCAACGGTGCGGGAAAGTCGACACTACTGTCCATTATCGCGCGCCTGATGGCTATGGATAAGGGAACGGTTACCGTTGACGGCATGGACGTGACGAAAACGCAAAGCGACCAGCTTGCCCGTCGGCTTTCCATACTACGACAGGACAATCATATTTCATCACGCCTTACCGTGCGCGATCTGGTGACATTCGGCAGATATCCCTATTCCAAAGGGCGCCCGACTGTCGAAGACAAGGTGCATGTCGATCAGGCAATGCAATATCTCAACCTTGAACCTCTTGCAGACCGCTTTCTCGATGAGCTATCTGGCGGGCAACGTCAACGCGCATTTGTCGCAATGGTTCTGTGCCAGGACACCGATTATGTGCTGCTGGACGAGCCCTTGAACAACCTTGATATGAAACATGCCAGCGCTATGATGAAAATATTGCGCAAGGCCGCCGACGACTTGAAAAAGACCGTGGTGCTGGTGCTGCACGATATCAACTTCGCCTCCTGGTATTCCGACAATATCATTGCGATGCGCGACGGAAAGGTGTGGGGCACTGGAACGGTAAATGACATTATCGACACCGATGCGCTAAGAGAGATTTACGATATGCAAATCGCCATTCATGAGATCGACGGGCGACGCATCGGATTGTTTTATGAGTGATCATCCGCCGCGATAGATCATGTATTTTTTGATAATTTCATGGTTTTCAAACCGCGCCTTCAGACAGGACGGAACCTAGTCGGGTCCATAAAAGTTTTGAACGAGGCCAGTTCTGACTGCCAGTAAAGAGAGAAGGAAGACAGACGTGAAAACCCATAAGACCAAAAATGATTTGCCATCGAATGCCAAGACAACAGTAAGCGCATTGTTGAATGAGGCACTTGCTTCGATCATTGATCTGGCACTGGCAACCAAGCAGGCACACTGGAACCTTAAGGGCCCACAGTTCATAGCCGTTCACGAGATGCTGGATGGTTTCCGCAACCAGCTTGATGACCACGGCGACACAATTGCTGAAAGAGTTGTGCAATTGGGCGGCACTGCACTTGGCAGCCTGCAGGCTGTTTCTGCAGCAACAAAACTTGCTGCGTACCCAACGGACATTTACCCCGTGCACGACCATCTTCAGGCGCTGATCGAACGTTATGGCGATGTTGCCAACATGGTTCGCAAAGCCATTGATGAAGCTGATGAAGCCGGTGATGCGAACACCGCCGATATTTTCACGGCAGCGTCTCGCGATCTGGACAAAGCCTTGTGGTTCCTGGAAGCTCATGTTCAGGAAAAGAACTGAGACACGTTCCCATAATCAAAAAAGCCCCGGCAAAACCGGGGCTTTTTTCGTCACTCAATCTCGTTTGTAGTCGTCTTCGACGCGGATAATATCATCCTCGCCGAGATAGCCACCAGTACGCACCTCGATAATCTCGAGCGGAATGCGGCCCTCATTGGCGATGCGGTGTAGCGCGCCAATTGGGATGTAGATAGATTGGTTTTCGGTTAGAAGTAGGGTTTCCGAACTGATCGTCACACTGGCCGTGCCCTTAACAACGATAAGGTGCTCGGAGCGATGCATGTGCTTTTGCAAGGAAGTCCGAGTGCCGGGATCAAGCATGGTTCGACGCACACCAAACCGTTCGCCATCATCCATGCTCTCCACATATCCCCACGGACGGTAGGCACGGGTGTGAACTTCCGTTTCAACATTCCGGCCTTCGGCCTTCAGCTGCTCAACGAGGCCTTTCACAGCCTGTGTCTTGTTTTTCGGTACAACCAGAACCGCATCCTTGGTTGAGACGACAACAAGATCCTTTGCACCGACAACTGTCGTCATCAGACCGTGTGAATGCACAAGGCATCCTTCGGAATCGACTATGAGACCATTGCCTTCAATTGCGTTGTCACCTTGCTGTTTGTCGGCAACCTCCCAGATTGCGTCCCAACTGCCAATATCGGACCAACGGAAATGACCACGCACCACCGCCATACGTTTGGTTTTTTCAATCACCGCGTAATCAATTGAGTTTTTAGGAGATGCCTCAAAGCTTTCCTGATCCAGACGGACAAAACCAAGGTCCTGTTTTGAAAGGTCCACGGCCTTTTCTACAGCGTCCAAAATCTCGGGTGAAAATGCCCGCAGTTCCGCAATCATCACGTCGGAGCGAAATAGGAAGTTACCTGAATTCCACAGATATCCCTTTTGCAGATAACTGACCGCCGTTTCAGCATTCGGCTTCTCGACAAAGGCTTCGACGATGCGCAGATCTTCGTTATCGGAAAACAACTCACCGGGATTGATGTAACCGTAGGCGGTCCTAGGTTCAGTCGGAACCAAGCCGAAGACAACAATGTTGCCTTGTTTTGCAGCTTCACATCCCAGTTTCACGGCGTCAGAAAACAGCCCCTCGTCCAGCACAACGTGGTCGGCGGCCAACGCCAACACCAAGGAACCTGCTGAGCGCCGTTCGGCCATGACGGCTGCAACCGCCATCGCCGCCGCACTATCGCGTCGTGCAGGCTCCAACACCACTGTGGTCGGCACCTCAACATCTTCTGCCTGACGTTTGGCGAAAAACCGAAAGTCCTCGTTGGTGATGACAAGCGGCGACGCATAAAGCTTGGGATTTGAGACACGTTTCAACGTCTGCTGATAGGTGGAGAGATTTCCAACCAATGGCTGAAATTGTTTAGGCAATTGATCACGTGAGACTGGCCATAACCTTGACCCCGAACCTCCTGCGAGAAGCACCGGGGTAATTTTATCCGTCATATCACTCATACCAATCAGCCCATTCTAAAACAATTTTGAACATATACCCTAAATGCATACACGTAATAAATGTTCACCAGGAAAAGTTTGGGGTCAAGACAAACGGTTATCCCCCGAGTAAACTCCACACATGAATTGCATAAAAATTAAGCGATGAACCAACCTTGATATTGATGCATTATGATGACATGAGGCACGAGATCGGAAGGATAGATATGACCTTATCGTCACCGGCGAGCCGGGTGAATACACTTGAAAACAGGGTTTCTGAACTACGTCGATGGCTCGACGTGGATGCCTTGCCCTTGTGGATCAAAACCGGTCTAGCAGCAGACGGCCGTGGCTTCCATGAGCGCATTGGCCAAGACGGAATCCCGATATTCAGTGACGACAGGCGTTCGCGTGTTCAACCGCGACAGACTTATTGTTTTGCTGCTGCCGGGCACGCTGGATGGACTGGCCCTTGGCAATCAGCCGTTGAGCAGGGTGTCGCTTGGTTTGATAAAACCTATCGGTTGGAAAGCGGTCTTTACGGCAATCTCGCCTCGGCAGATGGCCAATTGATTGATCCAACATTTGACCTATACAATCAGGCTTTTGCACTTTTTGCCTGTGCAGAGCTTTCTATCGCAGTGCCTGAGAAGAAAGCTGAAATGCGCGCCAAGGCGCTGTCCATACTGGACGCTTTAAAAAGAGAGTATAAACATCCTGTCGCTGGGTTCGAGGAAGCCAATCCGCCACGACAGCCCCTTGGTTCCAATCCCCACATGCATCTGTTCGAGACAATGCAGGCCTGGGAAAAGGTCGATCCGACCGGACCTTGGATGGAATTGACTGACGAGATCGCCGCGCTTGCAATGAACCATTTCATTGACGCAGACAGCGGCGTGCTGCGTGAATTTTTCGATCACGATTGGCAGCCAATGCCAGGAGATGCAGGAAAGGTGGTCGAACCGGGACATCAATTCGAATGGGCATGGCTTCTGGTTCGTTATGGCTCTTCACGGCACTCGCCGGAGGCAATTCAAAAGGCAAAACGACTGTTCGAAATTGCCGAAACGCATGGCGTTTGCCCAGATCGCAAGATCGTCATAATGGGCCTGAAGGACGACTTCACCGTGAGAGATAGCCTGGCACGGTTGTGGCCGCAGACCGAATGGTTGAAGGCGTCATTGCAACTAGCACTCAATTCAACCGGCGACGAACGGCAACGGTACCTTGCCTCCAGTTCGAAAGCATTGGATGCACTTCAACCCTTTTTGGAGACACCAATCAAAGGCCTTTGGTACGACAAGTGGATCAAGGACGGCGGCATGATTGATGAACCGGCACCCGCCAGCACATTTTATCATATTGTCTGTGCAATCCACGAAGCTTGTGACGTTTTAGAGCGCATCGATAAAAGCTAATAAAACTAGACCATCACAAAACAAAAACCGCCGCAAGCCATGTCTGCGGCGGTTTTTTTGTGATACTGCAAGCTGTTACTTAAAGAGGCTTGGTAACCAGAGCGACAGCGCTGGAATATAGGTTACCGCCAGTAGCACCAGAACGCTCGCGCCGAAGAACGGCCAGATGGTTCGCATCGCCTCTCGTATCGATATTCCTCCGACAGCACATCCGACAAACAGCACTGTACCAACGGGTGGCGTGTTGAGACCGATGCCTGCATTGAGGATCATCACGACGCCGAAATGTACGGGATCGATACCAAAGGCCTTCACAACTGGCAGCAGCACTGGTGTGGAGATGATCACCATCGGTGCCATGTCCATGAATGTACCAAGCAACAGCAGAATGATGTTGATGACAAGCAAAACGATGATCGGATTGTCCGAGATCGCACTGATGGCACTGATCATAAGGGTCTGCACCTGAAGGAAAGCCATTAGCCACCCAAATGCAGCGGCTGTACCGATAACCAGCAACACCATGGCAGTCGTACGCACGGCCCCCATCACCGCCTCAACAAAACCTTCCCAGTTCAGCTCACGGTAGACCAACATGGCAACCAAAAAGGCGTAGAGCACCGCAATGCACGAACTTTCCGTTGCGGTAAAAACACCGGAACGAACACCACCAAAGATAATGCCGATCAACAGGATGCCTGGAAACGAAGCAAGCAAGTAATAAAACAGCTTGGAAAAGCCCGGAAACGGCTCAGCTGGATAACCCTTTCGACGTGCAACAATATAGGCGGTTACCATCAAGGCAGCGGCAAGCAGGAAACCCGGAATAATCCCTGCTGTAAACAAATCCGCGACCGAGACATTGCCACCAGCGGCGATCGAATAAAGGATCATGTTGTGCGATGGCGGGATCATCAGCGCAATGATCGCCGCATTGACAGTTACGTTGACGGCGTAATCCTTGTCATAACCACGTGCAGCCATCTGAGGGATCATCAGACCACCCACAGCCGATGCGTCAGCAACAGCGGAACCAGAAATACCGCCGAACAACGTTGACGCCACAATGTTGACCTGCCCAAGCCCTCCACGCATGTGACCAACAAGGCCTGCCGCGAACCGTATGAGACGATGTGCAATACCGCCGCGCACCATCAGGTCACCCGCAAAGATGAAAAACGGAATAGCCATCATGGCAAACACGCTCATGCCCGAATTCATTTGCTGGAAGATAACAACCGGCGGAAGCCCCATATAGAGAACGGTGGCAAGGGAAGCGATGCCGAGACAAAATGCGATAGGTGTGCCGATCAACATTAACAGGGTAAAGACCCCGAAAAGAATAGTGTATGCCATTTACGCAGCCTCCTGCACGATCACATCCGCTGCAATTTCCTCGCCGAGAGCAACATCAATGAATCGCTCAGTGCCAAAGAGTGCAATAAGAAAACCACCACCGATCAGCGGGAAAAAGTCCACACCGCCAGGCCATCCCAGAACCGGAATCGTCGCCGTCCATGTGCCCATGCAAAGCTGCACGCCGTAAAAGGTCATCGCCGCCCCAAAGAAGACAATGAGGCCGAGACTGATCATATCCATTATTTTCTGGATGCCGGGTCTCATCATGTAGCGAATGATATCCAGCCCAAGATGTACGCTTTCACGCACGCCAACAGCTGCCCCAAGCATGATGAACCAGGCCATAAGATGAATGGACAAAGGTTCGGACCAACTTGGCGAATCATTCAATATGTAGCGGCTGAAAACCTGCCAGCCGATAATCAGCGTCATGATAACCATGCCGACGCCAGCGACATAAAGCGATGCACGATTGAGCGCACCAAGACCGGGGCGTATCGCCCTCATAAAATTTCGCATGTTCCCGTCCTCCACAACTCCAGCCCATGCAGCTGGAGATAAAAAAAGACCGGCTCAATAATGAGCCGGTCCTCCGTGTAACTGTTCACTTGACCGCCTGAACGCGCTCCAGAAGATCTTTCATCTTCGGATCGGTTACGAACTTGTCGTAAACCGGCTTCATAACGGCAGCGAATTCCTCCTTATTGACTTTGATGACATTGACGCCACCGGCACGAACTTTTTCTTCGGAAGCCTTTTCACGAGCACTCCAAAGTTCGCGCATTTTGCCAACAGAATCCTTGGCGGCCTGACGAACAAGCGTCTGATCTTCAGGCGACAGCTTGTCCCAGGACACCTTGGATATAACGAGGATTTCAGGGTTCAGAGAGTGTTCAGTAAGAGTGTAGTTCTTGGCCACTTCGAAGTGACGGGCGGATTCGTACGAAGGCCAGTTGTTTTCCGCGCCATCGACAACGCCGGTTTCCAGCGACGAATAAACTTCGCCCATAGGCATCGGTGTCGGGTTGGCACCAAACGCTTGCATCATCGCGATCCAAAGGTCGGATTGCTGAACGCGAATTTTCAGCCCCTTGAGGTCGTCGAGTTTTTCGATTGGCTTTTTGGTGGTGTAGAAAGACCGCGCCCCGGAATCATAAAATGCCAGACCAATCAAACCATGGGGCTCGAAGGCGGCCAGCACCTCATCACCAATCGGACCGTCCACCGTGTTGTGCATATGCTCGGTAGAGCGGAACAGGAAAGGTAGACCCAAAACGGTCGTTTCCTTGACCAGGTTATTGAAGGGAGCCGCGTTAACGCGGTTCATGTCGATGACGCCGAAGCGGGTCTGTTCGATGGTGTCTTTTTCGCCGCCAAGTACAGCGTTGTTCATGACCTGTATTTTAATGCGGCCATTGGTGCGCTCAGAAAGCAGCTCACCCATATATTTGACGGCTTCGACCGTCGGGTAGCCATCCGGATGGATATCAGCAGAACGCAAGTTAATCTCCTGCGCCTGCGCAGAAACACTGCCAAGGGCCATGCCCATGGCAACGCAAAGCATGCCAGCAATCTTTTTCATTATTAGTCCTCCTCCGTTAAAACGGCCCGACCTTCCCCAGGTCCCGGGTCCGCTGTCGTCCTGCCCGTTCGGGCGGGTATGCAATGCCTTTCATTCTCTGGGCACAATGCGCGGGAGCCTCCACTCCCCCGGCGCATGCGGTTAAACTTATGCCGCTGTAAATGCAGGCAGATTAAAGAGAGTCTCAGGGTTGGAAACCAACGCAAGCCTGCGGGCGGCATCGTCAGCAAGCCAGCCAAGGACGGCGTCAGCCAAAGCCGCATCGTCAGGATAGTCAGCAGTTGTTTTCGCCAGATTGTGTGGCCAGTTCGTGCCCCAGACGATGCGCTCAGGCGCGTAGGCCGCAATCTCACGTGCCACAGCAGCAACATCCTCATAGTCAGGACCAGCGCTTTTGGCGGATTCGTAAACACCCGCAAATTTGAACCAGCAATTACCCTTATCGATCAGACGCTTCAGCACATCGATCTGCGGGCTTTGCGGTGTCACGCCACAAAAGAACTTGCCATGATGATCAAGCACCCAGCGGGATTTCAAACGCGACAGGCGTTCTTCGTGATCCCCAATGTTACTGCCATCGAACTGCACGGCAACCATCCAGTTGCGCGCCGATGCCCGGGCATCCACCTCTTCCAGTGCCTCAAGACCAACCGCACCGCCAGGCAGATCCATTATACGTGCGCCAACAACGCCGGCGTCTGCCAGCGCATCGAGATCACGATCAGTTGTATCAGCTGAAATCACCGCAACGCCCCGCGCCGCCTCGCCCATTTCTGTGAGGCAGGCGACCAAATTGCCATTGTCACGCTGGTGAGCATTGCCTTGGGTGATGATGACGCGATCAATACCGAGCCATTTCATAAAACTGCGATATTGCTCCGCGTCCGGCAGCGCGCCTGCCGGCAAATCAGGGCCGCCCGGCAAAGCCGGAAAGCCTGGCAGATACATGTGCATCTGCGTGTCCACTGCGCCTTTGGGCAATGTAATTTTCGGAGCGGGGCCAGAGAGGGTCCTGACAACCATATCAAGCCTCCTTCAGGCGGAATTCCGCCAGCGCGTCACGGTTTATCTCTATGCCAAGGCCGGGCGCATTCGGTATGGAAACCACACCGTTGACATGCTCCAGCGGTGTCTTGACGATAGCCTGACGATAAGGATTGTCCGTGCGATCAAACTCAAGGATAGGCTCAACAGGGTTTGTGCGAACAGGGTCTGGCACCATTGATGCCATGAACTGCAAGGCTGCAGCAATCTGTACCGCAGTTCCCCAGACATGCGGCACCACGCGCACGCCGTGAATGGACGCAAAATCCGCAACACGGCGGGCCTCTGTAAAACCACCCACACCACAGAGATCAGGCTGAATAATATCGACCGCTCGGGTTTCAAGCGGCTCCTTCATACCCCAGCGACTATGCCATGTCTCACCACCGGCAACCGGAATGGGCTGCTTGGCGCGCACCTCACGGTAGGCAGCCAGTTGCTCCGGCACAACGGGTTCTTCAAACCAGTCGATATTGTATTCAGCCGCCTTGCGACCGAGTTCAATGGCTTCAAGAACACCATAACCGTGGTTGGCGTCAATCATCAGCCGCATGTCCGGACCAATTGCCTCGCGGACGGCACGAATGACCTGAAGGTCTTCGGCAACACCAAAACCGATCTTGATCTTGCTGGCGTGAAACCCTTCCGCGCGGTAGCGGGCGGCTTCCTTCGCGTTGTCCTCAACACGATTGACGCCATCACGTTTGAAGCTGCCCGTGGCATATGCACGGACAGATTCACGAAAACGACCACCCAGCAATGTGGAAACGGGAACACCGAAGTGCTTGCCCTTGATATCCCATAGCGCGATATCGATGCCGGAAAGCGCGGTCAGTGTAAGACCGCGCTGCCCCTGGTCGCGAAGCGCATTATAGAGCTTCGCCCAGAGCTTCTCCGTTTCCAGCGGGTTTTCGCCAATCAGCCAGCCCGCATAGGTTTCGACGACGGCAGCATTTGCTTTCGCAGGGCCAAGGCATTCGCCCCAGCCAATGGTGCCATCATCACAAACGATCTCTACCAGAACATGCAGGCGACGATCGAAGCGCATTGAAGCACTTTCGAAAGGAACCGAAAGACGATGTTCGAGCAGATGTGTGCGGACTGCTGTTATTTTCATGCGCTGCGCTTCCAGGTACCGATGAGCTTGTCGAGGATTGCTTCTTCTTCCTTGGTCAGATCATCAAGCGGCGGACGAACCTTGCCCGCATCGAAGCCCTGGAGGCGAACACCGGCCTTAACAGCGGAAACCGCATAACCCTTGCGGCGGCTGCGCAAAGCCATGAACGGGTAGAAGAAGTCTTTGAGAATAGTTTCACACTTTGTGCGATCACCCGCACGTAGGGCATTGTAGAACTCCATAGCCAGACCGGGCACGAAGTTAAACACGGCAGAAGAGTAGGTTGTGAAACCAGCGCCCAGATAAGCTTCTGCGAACAGTTCGGCGGTCGGCATGCCACCAAGATACGTCAGACGGTCACCCATCGTTGCACTCACCTGACGAACGAGACCAATATCGCCGGTACCGTCCTTGAAACCAACCAGGTTCGGGCACTCGTCACACAGACGCTTCAACGTGTCAGCCTGAAGAACGGAATTGTCGCGGTTGTAGACCATAACGCCAATACCGATGGACTGGCAGACGCGCTTCACGTGCTGGTAAAGACCTTCCTGTGGGGCATCAATCAGATAGTGTGGCAGAAGGAGAATGCCGTCAGCGCCCGCCTTTTCAACGGAACGCGCCAGATCGATGGCCATTTCCGTGCCGTAACCACAACCAGAAACGATCGCAGTCTTACCAGACGCTTCCTTGGCTGCGCGGACAATGTCGGGAATTTCAGACGGAGCCAGCGAGAAAAATTCGCCCGTACCGCCAGCAGCAAAAAGCACAGGAGCGTCATAACCAGCTAGCCATTCAACGTGACGACGATAGCTTTCAGCCTGGAATTTGCCTTGTGCATCAAAGTGCGTGACGGGGAACGACAATAGGCCCGAGCCAAGCGCGACCTTGATTTCTTGCGGATTCATCACTGATTTCCTTTTCTACGTACTCAGTTAACTTGTCATACGTCTAGGTCGGAAAAGTGTCAATAGTTATCATACATGTTTTCGCTGCTCGCGCAGCAACGCTCTGTATCGGGCTTGGCTACCGCGCAAATGAGCACGCATCGCTTCTCTCGCCGCATCCTCGTCACCATTGGAAATAGCCACAACGATTCGATCATGTTCTTTATCAAGAAGCTTGATATAGGCAGCTTGATCAGCCTCTGACTCGTCACTGCTTAGCGCCGCACGCGGAATGGCATTGCGGCCAATCATCGTCAAAAACTCCGGAAACCTCGAATTGTTGGCAGCCTCAGCAATGGCAATATGCAACGCGAAATCCGCCTCAGAACTGGATGTACCGGCATCGAGACAGGCACGCACGGCGTGATGACATTCAAAAATTACTTCTTCCTGCGCGGGCGAGCGACGAAGCGCTGCCAATCCGGCAGCCTCAACCTCAACCGCCGTACGCAATTCCAGCAACTCGATCATTGAAGAAACGCGAGCTGGATCAACAGCATGCAAGGACAGGAGACTATCATTAGCAACAGGCGTCGTCAGAACGAATACGCCAGCTCCTCGCCTCGCCTCGACCAGTTTATCAGCGCGCAAGGCAGCGATCGCCTCTCGTACAACGGTGCGGCTTACGCCATGAGCCTCAACGAGCTGCGCCTCACTGGGCAATTTTGTGCCGGGAGGAAACTGCCCTGCGGCGATTGCCTGGCGCAGATTCTCACCCAGCCGCTCCGTCAGCGTGCCCGCACCACCTTCTATTCTGGTCTGTGTGTTCATCCCCGCCTCTTTCCCTATCCCGTTCATGCAAATGCCAATTTCCGGGTTGGCTATCATAGAAATTACGCAGAACCCACACCTTACCAATCACACTGGTTGACCACACCATATCAAGATGTATGATAACTTCAAAGCCATATTACATTAAATCATTATACAGCCTGTGAGGGCTGGCGACGGGAGGAAGAATTTTGAAGCGACTTCTGGTAACGGGAGCAGCCGGTGGGCTTGGACGCGCCATGCGCGACAGATTCTCCAAAATGGCAGACGAAGTGCGTCTTTCCGATATCGTCGAGATACAAGGCGAGCTGGCGGCCAACGAGACCTTCGTGCGTTGCGACCTTGCTGATGCAGCAGCGGTACACACATTGGTGGAAGGATGTGACGGCATCATTCATCTTGGCGGCATTTCAGTGGAGGACAAGTTCTCCAAGATCCTGAATGCCAATCTGCTTGGTCTCTACAATCTCTACGAGGCGGCACGCGCCAACGGCCAGCCACGCATTATCTTTGCAAGCTCCAACCACACCATCGGCTTTTATCGCCAGGACCAGCATATCGACGCGAGCGCGCCAATGCGCCCGGATGGGCTTTACGGCGTTTCAAAATGCTTTGGTGAAGCGCTTGCCCGGATGTATTTTGAAAAATTCGGACAGGAAACTGCCCTTGTGCGCATCGGCAGCTGCGTCGAGAAACCGGTCAATTACCGGATGCTGTCGAGCTGGATGTCCTATGATGATTTCGCGTCATTGATCAATTGTGCGTTTCGCGCGCCGCTGCTCGGCTGCCCGATCATCTGGGGCGTTTCCAACAATGACAGTCGTTGGTGGGACAATTCTCAAGCGGAGTATCTGGGCTGGCGCCCAAAGGACAATGCAGAAATTTACCGCGCCGAGTTGGAAAAAACCTTGCCTCGTCCCGGCACCGACGAACCGCTATCGCTTTATCAAGGCGGTCAGTTCGTCAAGGACCCGATTTTTATAGAAGGCTAAGCAACGGAAAGCCACCTTTCCCGCTTCTCACAACTCAATTGTCTCGACCCGCAAATCTGCGGGTCTTGAATTTCTGATCACCCGCTCGCCATTGGGAAGGTCATTGCCGTAAAGCTTGTGAGCAATACCGTCGGCGTCCATACCAATATCCGTCCAACGTTGGGTCAACCGTTCAGTCAGGACATCGGCATCAGGACCGATAAATATCGTATAATCAAAGCAGCCATCAAGCTTTGTCCACGGACCTTGATTCAACAGGAGGTAGTTACCTTCCACCAAAATGAAACGTGTCTCTGCGGCGATAGCGCGAGCAGAGGCAATGGCAATTTCCCGTGACCGGTCAAACACCGGCACAAGCACTTCCTGATCAGCTTTGCGAACCGCAGCAATAATGTCCAGGAAGCCCCTGACATCAAAGGTTTCCGGCGCACCTTTGCGCGGTAGAAGTCCACGCGCCTCCAACAGTCCGTTGTCCAGATGGAAGCCGTCCATCGGCAGGATTTCCGCGCTGACTCCTTTTGCCAAAAGACGCTCACGCAGCGCCTCAGACACGGTTGACTTGCCGGCAGCTGGCGGTCCCGCAATGGCGATAATGAAACGCGGGCGTTCAGCCGCGCGTTTCATGATGTCTGCAACCAAATCTTCCAGTCTCATGCGGCAACTACATCCTTTGGTGCTTCTCTTGCACCGGTCATGAATGCCACGGCATCCGACATCGAATAGTCCTTCGGTTTGATAACACACAACCGCCGTCCAAGCCGGTGGATGTGAATGCGATCTGCAACCTCGAACACATGCGGCATGTTATGTGAAATCAGCACGATCGGAAGCCCTCTAGACCGAACTTCCTGAATAAGCTCCAGAACCCGTCGGCTTTCCTTTACGCCGAGTGCTGCAGTCGGCTCATCAAGAATGATAACTTTTGAGCCGAATGCTGCAGCACGGGCCACGGCAACACCCTGGCGCTGACCGCCTGACAACGTCTCCACCGCCTGATTGATGTTCTGAATGGTCATCAAGCCAAGCTCGGAGAGCTTTTCCCGTGAGAACTTCTCCATGGCCGGGCGGTCCAGTGTGCGCAACAGACTGCCACGCAAACCGGGTTTTCTTATCTCGCGACCAAGGAACATGTTGTCGGCGATGGACAAGGCCGGAGACAGCGCGAGGTTCTGATACACTGTTTCGATACCAGCCTTCCGGGCCTCGATTGGCGAGCGAAACTGGACCGGTTGGCCGTGCAGCCGAATTTCACCTTCATCCGGTGTGATGGCCCCGGAAATCGCCTTGATCAACGAGGACTTTCCCGCGCCGTTGTCACCAATCACCGCCAGAATTTCACCGGGATAGAGGTCAAAGTCTGCGTTATCTAGAGCGGTGACGCGGCCATACCGTTTAACAATACCGCGGGCTGTGAGAATGGGTTCGTTCGACATCAGCCAGCTACCTTTCTGATCCATTGGTCAATTGCAACGGCGGCGATAATCAGCACACCGATGAGAAGGTAAGTCCATTGCGGGTCCGTGCCGATAAGACGCAGACCAAGTGAGAACACACCCACGATAAGAGCACCGAACAACATGCCAAGAATGGACCCACGCCCACCAAACAGTGACAGGCCACCAATCACCACCGCCGTGATGGATTCGATATTGGCAAACTGACCGGCTGTAGGGGAAACCGAGCCGATACGTCCAATCAGCGCCCATCCGGCAAGTGCACAGATAACACCAGACAAAGTGTAGACCGAAATGAGCATGCGCTTGACGTTAACACCCGCAAGTTCTGCAGCCTCAGGGTCGTCACCAACAGCATAAACGTGTCGGCCCCAAGCCGTGTGGTTCAGCACATACCAGAGCAGAGCAACCAGCAGGACCATGACGATCACGCCATAGGTGAATACCGCATTGCCCATGCGCACGCTCTGGCCAAAAAACTGTAATATCGGCGCATTCTGGGAAATATCCTGCGCCCTGATCGTTTCGTTGGCGGAATAGAGGAAGTTTGCAGCCAGCACGATCTGCCACATGCCAAGCGTTACGATAAATGGTGGCAAACGCATGCGGGAAACAAGGAAACCATTGATGTAACCGCAAAGGGCACCCACTGCAAAACCACAGACAATCGAGAGTGTGGGCGGCAGGCCGTAGCGGAACGTGAATTGCCCCATGATGACTGAGGACAACACCATGATGGCGCCGACGGAGAGATCGATACCTGCCGTCAGGATGACCAGCGACTGAGCAGCACCGACGATCCCGACGATCGCAACCTGCTGCAAAATCAGGGTTAGCGAAAAGGCCGAGAAAAATTTACCACCCAACAGCAGGCCAAACACTGCCAGCGACATGACCAGCACGATCAACGGCACAGCCGCGGGGCTGGAATGCAGGAAGTGCTGGAATTTCTCGATGGGTGTTTTGTCGTGTGTATCGAACGCGGCAAGCTGCGCAGAACTGCCCGTCAGAACTTTCTCGAATTCATTGTGCGGTTGGGCACGTGTTGTTGATTGGTCGTCCATACCACTCCTCCCCGGTCGTCCGTATTTTTCGCCGTCTGCTGTGCGGATGATATGCGAACAGAAGAGACGTGGGCACATTGAGGGAAAGGTGCCTCAGCACCTTTCCTGTTTCGGGATATTATTCAGGCGATCAGCCCCAGCACTTTGCCAAACCCTGCTTGGTATCGATGGATTCAACGCCAGCAACAGGCTTGTCTGTGACCAGCGTCACGCCGGTATCAAAGAAGTTCTTACCTTCAGTTGGCTTTGGCTTCTCGCCGGTATCAGCAAATTTCTTGACGGCTTCGACGCCAAGTGCTGCCATCGCCAGCGGATACTGCTGCGATGTTGCGCCGATTACGCCTTCCGCAACGTTTTTAACGCCTGGGCAACCGCCATCGACCGACACCAGCAACACATCCTTTTCACGACCAACAGCCTTCAGCGCTTCATAAGCGCCGGCAGCGGCTGGTTCATTGATAGTGTGCACGACGTTGATGGTCGGATCTTTCTGGAGCAGGTTCTCCATTGCGGAGCGACCGCCCTCTTCGTTACCGTTGGTGATATCATGACCAACGATACGAGCGTCGTCTTCGTCACCGATCTTGTTGATGTCTTTCACATCAATGCCAAAACCCTTCATGAAGCCCTGGTTACGCAGAACGTCGACGCTCGGCTGTGATGGCGTGAGGTTGAGGAAAGCGATGCGCGCATCCTTTGCCTTGTCGCCGAGAGTGGCGGCAGCCCATTTGCCTATCAGTTCACCAGCAAGCAGGTTATCGGTCGCGAATGTCGAATCAGCAGCATCAATCGGCTCAAGCGGTGTGTCGAGTGCGATGACCAGCAGGCCGGCATCACGAGCCTTCTGAACAGCCGGTACAATACCCTTCGTATCGGACGCCGTAATCAAAATACCCTTTGCGCCATCGGCAATGCAGGTTTCGATGGCAGCGACCTGGCTTTCAGAATCGCCATCGATCTTGCCGGCATAAGCCTTCAAGGTAACACCGAGTTCCTTGGCCTTGGCTGTCGCGCCTTCTTTCATCTTCACGAAGAAGGGGTTCGTGTCTGTTTTGGTAATGAGGCATACGGATGTATCAGCCGCGGATGCCATGCCTGCAAAGGAAACGCCAAGCGCAAGTGCGCCAATAAAGGCGGAAACGGTCGTCTTCATATAGTCCTCCTAAAGACGTGCGGATGCTTCTTATGAAACTATCCGGGGGCCAACCTCCTCCAAGGTGTGAGCGGCACCACCACGCAAATGGAAACACCAAATGAACAAAGTGTCAATAAATAAATCCAATTGAATTATTAATTCGATATGGCATGCTCTGGACGCGTCAACACAATGCATGTCCGGTCAACTCGCCTGTGCAAGAGCGGAAAACAGGACCGAATACGCAATCAGGTGGCTTGTCGCGAACCCTTACTGGCGGCATATGCAGTCATGAAGGGAGGGAGGAAATAATGTCTCGAGTAGCCGAGCCGACATGGCCTGCAACGAATGCCACCCTTGATATCAGCGGCGGCTCTAACCAGGTGCGTGTCCGCGCCTATAATGAGCGGCTCGTCCTGTCTCTGGTTCGTCGCCATCATGCGCTTTCAAAGGCCGAAATCGCCCGTCGCAGCGGGCTTTCCGCCCAGACCGTAACCGTCATTATGCGCGCGCTCGAAAATGACGGACTGCTATTGCGTGACGAACCCAAGCGCGGCAAGGTCGGCCAACCCTCCACCCCCATGCGACTTAATCCAGACGCTGCCTATTCCTTTGGCGTGAAAATTGGCAGACGCAGTGCTGATCTGGTGTTGATGGACTTTCTTGGCAAAATCCGGCTGAAACTGCGCCGCGCCTACCCCTATCCGCTGCCAGAAGGAATCATCTCCTTTGTAACGGACGGCATACGGGAGCTTGAAATGAAGCTCGACGAAAGCGAACGCAAACGCATCGTCGGCGCTGGCATCGCAGCGCCGTTCGAATTGTGGAGCTGGGCGGAAGAAGTTGGTGCTCCACAAGCGGAAATGGACACCTGGCATGGCGTAAATCTGCAGCAAGAGATAGCCGACCGCATTCCTTATCCCGTCTACCTCCAGAACGACGCCACAAGCGCCTGTGGGGCGGAGTTGGTATTTGGTGCTGGCCAGAACCACGCCGACTTCCTCTATCTGTTTATCGGCTCGTTCATCGGTGGCGGCGTCGTTCTCAATTCCGCGCTATTTTCAGGTCGCACGGGAACGGCTGGTGCGGTTGGTCCGTTACCCGTCCAGCGACGGGACGGAAAAACCGTCCAGCTTTTGAAGATCGCCTCGATTTTCGTTCTCGAAAATATTCTGCGTGATCATGGCATTGATCCAAAGCCATTATGGTTCTCACCTGACGACTGGATCGATTTTGGAAAGCCACTGGATATCTGGATCGATGATACCGCAGCAGCCTTAGCACAAGCGGTAATCGCCGCAGCATCTGTCATCGATTTTTCAGCCGTGGTGATCGATGGCGGCTTCCCGAGTTGGGTACGCGAACGCATTGTAAATGCAACAAAAAAGGCACTCGGCGCGCATGACCTGCAAGGTGTTGTCGTGCCAGATATCATTGAAGGCATGGTCGGCAGCCAGGCCCGTGCCATAGGCGGTGCAAGCCTGCCACTCTTTGACCGTTACCTCTTGGACCACAACGTACTTTTCAAGGAAACAGGCTGAATCAGATAAACTAAAAATCGGCCTGACGGCTATGAAAGCAGATCTCCACAGTAAAGCCTCCTTCAAAAAGCTCTTGCATTTTTATTGTCACGATAATGTCCCGTTTACGGAACAAAACGATCCCCGTTGAATTGAAATAAAGATTGCGCAATACAATTTACCTGCTGGGGGTATACAAGGAGAAAAACATGAAAAAGACCGTTACCATGGCCCTGCTTGGTTCTGCGTTGGCTTTGGCTGGCGCGACCTCATCTTTTGCCGCTGATTTGGCGAGAGAATATCCTGCCTATCAGAACGACGACGACCGTAACGGTGTGAAGATCGGTTATCTCGATTGCTCTGTTGGCGGTGGCGTTGGCTACGTACTTGGCTCCGCAAAGGAAGTAGAGTGCACATTCCAGTCCACCGTCGGCCGCAAGGCGACGGAACAGTACACCGGCGCTATCCGTAAAATGGGTATCGACCTTGGCTTTACCGCCAAAAGCCGCATCGTCTGGGCCGTATTTGCACCCACTGCCGGTTACCACCGCGGTTCGCTGAGCGGTCTCTATCAGGGCGCGTCTGCAGAAGCCACGCTTGGCGTTGGCGTCGGCACCAACATCCTGGTTGGCGGCACCTCTGGTTCCATCCACCTTCAGACAATCAGCGTCCAGGGCCAGGTTGGCCTCAACGCAGCCGTAACCGGCACGTCGATGACACTGACATCTGTTCAGTAAGCCTGACGTGTTGTTAATCTAAACAGATTTTCTTTTGTAGACACCGTCATCCCCTAGGGGATGACGGTGTTTTCATTTGCCAAGCCGCGTTTTCAGCAGCGTTAGAACACGTTGGGCAAGTGCCTCATAGTCACCGTCAAAATGATGTCCTCCTTCGAGTGCAACCACATTGGCACCTGAACCTTCCAATGCTGGACAGGCATTTTCGTCGTCGTCCTTGCCGTAGATGCATTGCACCATGCTGGCATCCATTTTCTTGATGTAATCAACCGGATCGCCGGCAGAACCCTCGCCCTGAATACCAAGCCACCCCTCCACGGACACCTTGTAATCAGCCTGATGTGACAGTGCCATCAGTGACATCAGGGCGACACGTTTCTTGTCTTTTTCCGGCAAGAGATCGTAAAGCGCAGGCAGAATATCGGCGCCGAATGAATAACCGACCAACAGCACATGATGGACGCCCCATTGATGCCGGTAGGTTTCGAGGATCCGTGCAAGATCGTCGGTTGCTTCCTGTGGTTTACGCTCCGACCAGAAATAACGCAGCGAATCCACGCCTACCACTGGAATACCTTGCTTTTGCAGATATCCACCCATTTCCTTGTCGATATCACGCCAGCCGCCGTCACCGGAATAGATAACAGCCATCGTATCCATGCTTGGTTTGGCGTCGAGAATGGTCAGCGGCAAACCAAGCGGTTGATCCGTGTCTCCGGCCGCATCCACCCGGTCACTAAGCGCCTGCAACAGTTCATCATTCGCCTGCCCTGTCACATCCTGAATATCGATATCGGGGTGTTTGGTTTGCAAGGCTGTGGCATGGTCACGCCCTTCCTGCTTTGCAGCAGGGGAAAACAGCACAGTTACGGGCGCCGGCAGATCGCCATCTGTCAGCCCATAAATCGTGCGGTTGCCAACCTTTTCCTTGGTCGCCGGTGTGCAGAGTATCCTGTTTTCAAGAGGAATGCCTGCCAGCGGATCAACGGCGATCGCTTCGCCGATGGTCGATGCTGGGCTTTGCGCAATCATAGCCAACGCCAATGTACCGCCTTCACCAACACCGGCAAGGATAGGCAGTCGGTAGGTTTGTGCTTTGGCCTCGCGCTGGATTTCGTGCGCCAGTTCTTCAATATCTGAGATCATGTAGACGCAGTCACCTTCATCGGCACTGAGCGCCTTCATGTAGGTAGGAAAGTCTATACCAACGACGGCAGCGCCCTTTTCAACCAGGGCCTGCGCCTGTTTTTCTTCCTCGTCGCCCCATCCGTCTGCATCAGAGATCAGGAAAATGTTGGCCTGCACATCGCCATCCGGCAGCATGATATGGCCAGGGGGCAGCATGCCCAATTGATAGTTTGGTTTGTCCTGCGCCTTCACCGTATGCGGCAGAGCCATGAACGCGCAGCCAAGGGCAGCATAGATCAGACGTGATACACTCATTTCCCAACCACTCCCCTTACGCCGCCTCCAATCAGAAGCGTTACATCCATCAAGGCAAGAGCCGCGCCTGCGCCATTCGAGACGGCAAGATAACGGGGCTCCCATTTCGGGTGAAATTTGGTCTTAAAGGCACGCAGCCCTTTGAAGTTATAGAATTTTTCGCCGTGTTCGAAAAGCGTGCCACCAATCCAGTCCCAAACCGGTGCGATGTCACGTTTAGACATGCCCGACAGTGGGGCCATGCCAAGGTTGAAGGTACGATATCCTTCGCTGCGCATTTGCTCCATGATGCTGATGAACAGAAAGTCCATCGCGCCACGGGGCGCCTCCGGCAGAAACCGCATCAAATCTACGGTTGCTTCCTGTTTGGTGTCAGTCACCATGACAGTGGCAAAGGCGACAATCTTGTCATCCTTGCGCAGGACCGCTACCGGCTGCGACAGCACATATTCATCCGAAAACGATCCGAGCGAAAATGTCTTTTCACGGGTGTTATGATGGGCAAGCCAGGCATCTGAAATGTCCCGCAAATTGCCAAGGACAGACTTTGCCTCATCCGGTGTCAGCAGGCTGAATGCCAGTCCATCACGCGTGCCACGGTTCAGCGCCTGGCGCAGGCCCGAAAGCCGACTGCCCTTTAAGTCGAAGGTCTCAAGGTCGACAATTGCGAGTTCGCCCAGTTTGAACGCACGAAGACCAGCATCCGCGCAATAAGAAAGCAGTTTCGGCGACACCTGATAGAAGGCGGCGCGTCCGCCCGCCGCTCGCGCCGTCTCGACAAACTGCCAAACCAGCTCCGACATTTCGGATTCTTCACCGATTGGGTCCGTCAGTCCAATCCAGGAGCGCCCCTGAATGCCATACATGATGAAGGCATTGCCATCTTGCGAAAACATGATGTGCTTGTCGGCCATCCGCACCAGATTGGCATCGGCCATATCCTGTTTTTTAGCAATGGCGATGGCCTTTTCGAGATCGGCGCCCCCCATTTCATCGGGTCTATAGGTGACGGGCCGCAACAGGCTGAAAATTGCCAGGGCACTTGATGCCAGAACCAGCCCCAGCAGAGCACGCAGGCTGCGCGGCGCTTCCTCGGAAAATTCGAATTCCCACCAGAGAGAGTGGCTATATTGCGTATCGCGGTAAACGAAGAACAGGATGGTCGCGGCGCCGGCAATGATGATTGCTATTGCCGATAACCAGGCTGGCCCCATTCTCATTCGCAGCAATGAGGCGTGGCGGGTAAATTCGCCCGCACTCAGCAACATGACCGCAATAAACACGCCGAGGAACATGGCCTCGAATACGGCGACAGCTTTCAGCAACGATAGGACAAGTGCCGCAGATGCTGCAATAATTCCAACCCACCAAGCACCATCCAGCCGTTGGCCAATACCGCGTGACGCAACGACCAGTCCAAGTCCGAGAATGCTCGAAAGGAAATGCGCGGCCTCAACAATCGGCAGCGGCAGAATGCTCGATAGAAAATCGAGATTATCGTCAGGTGTTGGCGTAACGCTCGAAAAAATCAGCATGGCGCCAACGATAAGCGCCAGTGTCGAGAGCAACGACGGCGCAAGCCGGACCGTTATCTGTCCTATATCGGCAAATAGTGGCCTCGCTGCAAGCTGGCGGATTTCACTCGCCACCAACAAGACAGTTGCCAGCATAAGCGGCAGCACATGATAGATGATGCGATAAAGCACAAGGCTGCCAAGAAGCGTGTCGATATCAATGGCATTGCCGAGCCCGGCAATCATCACCGTTTCAAAAACGCCAAGTCCAGCCGGCACATGGCTTAGAACGCCGAGACCAACTGCCGTCGCGAAGATCGCAAAAAACGATGGCCATCCAACATGGGTGTCAGGCAACAGCACATAAAGTGCCGTGGCCGTTGCAGCGATATCGAGTGCCGAGACCAGAAACTGGCGAGACGCCGTACGTGTATCCGGCAAACGCAGTCGCAGCCAGCCAATGCTGACGGTGCGCTCACCGCGGGCCACAACAAACAATGCGACCATGATACCAACGACAACAACTGCGCCAATCCGCAACCAGAGTGGATCCAGCCCAACAATCGAGGCTACGCGTGGTGCGACCATCAGCAACGAAAGCGCTGTTACAGCAAGAAGGCCAAACCCGAAGGACAGCGTCACAAACGCAATAATGCGGCCAATTTCACCGGGGTTCAGTCCGAGGCGAGAATAAGCACGAAACCGGATCGCGCCGCCGCTCAGCGCACCAAAACCGGCAGTATTGCCAATAGCATAGGCGCTGAACGCGGTAATCGCGACGGTTGGCAATGGCAGTTTTTTGCCGATGTAATCGATAGCGTTTACATCATAACAAATCAGCGCAACAAAACTTAAACCCGTAAACACGATCGCCAGCAAGATCGAGGTCCAACTGGTGCTGAGCAACGCGGTCTCGACTTCGTCGTAACGAACTTCGGAGGTTAGGTGGTAGATAGCGAAGGCCGTCAGTGCGAAAACCGCAATGATGGCAAGTGACGTCAGATAGGGCTTAAAACGAATGAGAAACGCCCAGATCGCCGAGGACGCGGGCTGTTGTTCAGGCACTTGTTCTTGTGCAGGCATGGAACACCGAATTGCTGTTCATTTACATTGAAGATAGCAGGAAATGTCACGCCGAAAAGCTCGGTGGATGTGCTGCAATGCGCATTAATAAAGGCGGAATAACGGCGCTATTTTTCACTCCGTTTTATATGCCCGCATGATCAACCAACCGAAGGCGTGGACAACAACCAAAGCCCGAAGACGGTATAAAACACCATGAGAGCCGCCAGCACAAGTTGCGAGACCACAGCTCTCTTCGCCTCACCGAAATGACGCAAGGCAATTGCGTGCGCCAGAACAATGCCAATCACATGGCCTGCCACGATAATGCCGGTCTGTGTCAGCCAGATAATTCTTACATCATCGATGTTGAGCAGGAATGATGTCGTCACATGCCAGTGCGCCATGCCAAACAGGTTCCAACCCAGTGCAAACGGGTCGGACATCATGATCAAGAGATACTGCCCATTGACGAGGAGAAGCGTCAAATAATGCGCCGCATGAAATGCAATCGAAATGGGAATGATGGAATAAACGAGTTTCCCGGAGAGACCCATCCATCCGGTTATATCTCTTTCTCCCGCAAGCCACGCACCCGCGATCACGGCTTTATAAAACAGCACGACAAGAATAATAGGCGAGGCAAGCAGACCTAACGTATTGGCAAACATCACGCCACTTCGACCGGGAAACTCCAATGGATTTACGCCGATGAAACCAAGCCAGGTGAACGTCTCGGAAAAACCGTCAAATGACGCGGTCGCCAATGTCAGCAGAATAAAGATAACACCACTTGGTGGTAGAGCATCAGCAACAAGAGAACGGTCGCCCGGCCATCTCAATACAAACATCTTGCCGCTTTCCGATTGCGACACCCCAATGGGCGACAACATACCGATCATGCGAAAGAACACTGAAAAGGGCTCACCTCTCGACAGCCATGCCTTTTCGCCAAAGATCAAGATGCCAGTGAAACTTACCAACCAATAGACAATAACAGCGGTAGAAAGCCGAGGCGGATCATCTGGTGCGAGCGAGACAAGCTCAAACCATGCGAAAGCTGAAAACTGCAAAATTGCCGGCAGGAAACCGACAGAAACCGGTAAATTCACATGTGAGGCTTTAGCTAGCCTCGGCCCAACAAGCTTGCGAAGCAGGGAAACTGGACCGTTCCACGGATTAAGCCACGGCCAAAGACTGCCTGTGACCACCTGTAACAGCGTAAAACCAACCCACCAGCCGGTCCAGATCAGCAAGGGCAGCGGATTGCTTAGTGGATCGGAAGGCGCAACAAAACCCGCGACAACACACAGCAGCAGCAGCAGAAAAGACAGACAACTGAACGGGGTCTTCGGCACCGCGAAATATGGAGCGATTTTTATGCTGGCGCCTTTGGCAAACCAGGCGCTCGGCGCAAATGCCAGCAAAAGAAATGAAAACAACACCGCCAGCGCACCGCCGGTGACATAAAATCCTGTGGGCAACAACATGACCAGGCCGCGCTCTGCGCCATGTGCACTGGCGTCACCTGCCATCATCACAAGAAACGCCACGGCAGCGAGTTGCTTCAGGTGGACGCTACCGCAATGTCTCACCACCCTCTCCTCCTCCAAAACCCGCCCGTTTCCGCTCCGTTGAGTCGGTTCATCTCACGCAGGCACGATGTTTCGCAAGCTGCATTTGATCGCGAAAAGGCCGACAAAACTCCAATAACTGGAATAAATTTCAGCAAACAACCTTTAAGCGTTAAAACAGTTTGTGCTTCAAACGTTTCAGGTGAAGAAAATACGACATTTGGTGGTCTTTAAGCGCCAAAAATCAAATGCTCTGTTTACGACGGCTAAAGCTGTTGTCATAAGATTGGTCAAACCAGTTGCCTTACCTGCCGCCACGGTCCGACAGAGGAGAATTGTCGCCGTTTCGTATGCCAGTGAGTATGCCTGTACGCTTGAAAGCGGCAAATTCAAACAATGATCATGAGCCGCAATGTGCTGCCAGAACGGCTGCATTGCCGGGATAATCTTTACGCCATTTGCATGAGAGGGGAGTTTCATGTCCGACAAGATCATTAAGCCCGAGAATGCCATTATTACCCGCCGCTCTACCCTGTTGGGAATGGGCGCCGTTGTCGGAACAGGCCTTGCAGCGACTGCAGCACCGGGCTTCGTGCGCTACTCACAGGCGCAAACTTCGGAACCGATCAAGATCGGCATGCAGCTCCACCGCACCGGCATCGGCGCATCCTACGGTCGCTGGTATGAGCGTGTGGCAAAGGCCGCTGCCAAAATCATCAACGACGAAGGCGGCATTAACGGACGCCCGTTGGAAATTATCATTGAAGACGATGGTACCGACGCCAAACGCGGTGCAGAAGTGGTCGAAAAATTCGCAACCCAGCACAAGGTCGATGCGATCTACGGCACGCTTTTCTCGCATGTCGTTATCGGATCCGCGCCGCGTGCTGGCGAGTTGAAAATGCCATACATCGTGGTCTCAGAGGGCTACCATGTCGCGTCCGGCAATCTGAACCGTTATTGTTTCCAGCCGTGCATTACCGATGTTCGCAGCCAGGTCACGGCCATGGCGCCGTGGGTTTCGCAAAACCTCGGCAAAAAAGCGACGATGATTTTCCCGGATTATGCCTTCGGCCATGATCACCGCGACTATTTCTCGGCAGCCATGAAAGCGCAGGGTGGCGAGATTGTCGAAATGATCGCTATTCCGCCAACTGAGACATCCTTCACCCGATATCTGCCGCGTATTCCCTCGGACACCGAAGTTCTCTACCACGTCATGGTCGGCCCATCGGTCCTGACCTTCGTGACCGAACTCGGTCAATTCTACGGCTCACAACGCCCGGAGATTTTCGGGTTTATCGACAGCCTCGAAGCCGTTGATCTGGCCACGCCACAACTTTCCTATCTCGACGGAACCTATTTCTGGGAAGGCATGCCGCGTTATGCCCAGAAGGATCAGAGCGAATGGGACAAATTTTACCGTAATGCCATTGGCATTGATGACAACGGCGCCAGCACGGCCGATGCGAAAGACATCTCCACCTACGCCCATATGTTTGGATGCTGGGAAACACTGTTCGTCATCAAGAAAGCCATGGAAAAGGCCGGATATCGCGGACCGCAAGACAAGGCTGCCTTTATCGAAGCCATGGAATCCTTCGAAAAATTTGATGAGGGCCGTGATCACCCGCAGGGCGACAAGCTTTTTAATGGCAAGAACCACCAATGTTACGGCCACCAGTACATATCGAAGGTCGAAAACGGCAAACTGAATGTAGTCCACAAGACCTCAATTGAGGATGGCGCCTATGAAGTTACCGCCGACTACACTAAAATGCCGCTCTGATCCGTGAATTACCTCACATCGAGTTAATTTAACTTTATGCAAATTCATTCAATGCGTTAACGAGCATTGAATGAATTTTGTTTTGGCGCAGGAGCTTGTTTTGGCATTCGGTCCATTTCTGTTACTGGCAACACTGGAAGGTTTGCTGCAAGCGGCAGTCCTGACGCTGACTGCGCTTGGTCTTTCGCTGGTTTTCGGGGTGATGCGGGTGGTGAATGTCGCCCATGGTGAGTTCTTCATGCTCGGTGCTGTCATCGCATGGTGGGTGACGTCCATGCTCGGCCTTCCGCCTGCGCTTGGTTTCGTTGCCGCATTGCTCATCAGCCCCCTCGCCGTCGGCGCCATTGCATATGCAGGTGAAAGGCTCGTGTTGCGACACCTCTCCTACAATCCCGAGGCAACAATCGTCGCGACGATTGGCATGCTCTACATTATCCAGCAAACAGTCCTTTTGACCTACGGCCCGGATGCTCGTCCGGTAACGGCACCCTTCTACTATCGACTGCAACTGCCATGGTTTGGTTATTCGGCATATAACCTCTTCGTTATTGCCGCTGCAATCATCGTCCTGGCCATCACATGGTTCGTGCTCACCAAAACCAAAATTGGGCTGATCATGCGCGCAGCACAATTTGACAGTGAAACCGCACAGGCCTTCGGCATTCCAATCGGCAAAGTCTACGGCCTGGTCTTCGCAGCCGGTGCGATGCTGGCCGCGATCGCTGCTGTCTTGATCGTACCCATCCGACAAGCCCACTATTTGATGGGGCTTGATCCCCTGCTGCTGTCCTTCATCGTGGTCATCATCGGCGGACTTGGCAGCATTCGTGGCACCGTGGTTGCAGCCTTGGTGATTGGCTTAAGTGACGGCATTATTTCTATGTTCTTTTCGCCAACACTCGCCAAGATGTTGTCGACGCTGCTTGTTGCACTGGTGTTGGTGTTCAAGCCGGAAGGGCTTTTCGGGGCAAAGACACGATGAACACCGCGCCATCCTTAAAAGTCCTGCTGCTCCATATTGCTGTCATCGCTATCTTCTTCGGCCTGCAGTTTGTTCTGCCGGAGTATCATCACCTTGCCATGACGCGCGTTATGGTGCTGGCCATTTTCGCCATGGGGTACAATCTTCTTTTTGGTTACACAGGACTTCTCAGCCTCGGCCACGCCCTGTTTTTTGCCAGCGGCCTTTATGGCGCGGGTCTTGCAGCCTACCATCTGGAATGGAGCGTGCCAGCCGCCTTCCTGTGCGGCATCCTGGCAGGATTTGTTATGTCTCTGTTCATTGGCCTGATCTCGCTGCGTACAACCGGTGTGGCGTTCATGATTGTGACCATGATGTTTGCGCAGGTTGCCTATCTGGCCAGCTTGTATTTTTCGCAATGGACACGTGGTGAGGAAGGGCTGGTTTTACCGCAATCGGCACGCAGCTTCGACCTCGCCGGAGTGACCTTTGATCTGACCGATGCCGCGACCCGCTATAATCTTGCGTTCGTCTTGATGACTGTGGCGCTTTTGATCTGCTTTATTATTGTGCGCAGCCCGCTGGGCCGCGCAATGATCGCCGTGCGCGAAAACGAACCCCGGACGCTGATGCTTGGATATGACACATTCCGGCTGAAGCTTGTGGCACTGATAGTGTCGGGCTCGCTGTCGGCGATGGCTGGGGCGACCTATGCACTGCTCTTTGCCTATATCGGTTCGTCTTTTGCATCGATACAATATTCCATCGAGGCGTTGTTGTTCACCCTGCTGGGTGGGGCCGGCACCGTACTTGGGCCATTGCTGGGCACCGTTTCGATGTTTTACATGATCGATATCGCCAGCAATTACACGCCGGCTTACATGCTGGTGACTGGCATCATGCTTGTCTTTCTTATCCTGTTTTTCCCTCGGGGCATTTTGGGAAGCATCCGTGAGAGGTGGTTGAAGTGGCTGCCATGACGTTGCTTTCAACACAAAACCTGACCCGTCGCTTCGGTGGCTTGACCGCGGTCAACGCTGTGGATTTTGAGATCACGCCAGGTGAAATCCATGCACTGATCGGCCCTAATGGGGCGGGCAAGACGACCTTCGTATCCCTTCTGTCAGGGCGACTTGCCCCGTCTTCCGGACATGTCGTATTTTCCGGAAAAGACATTACTGCAATGCCTGCATTCGAGCGAGTAAAGCAGGGAATTGCCTACACATTCCAGATTACCAGCATCTATCCAAATCTGAGTGTCTACGACAATGTCGCGCTTGCCGCTCAAACTGCGCAGCGGAGGAACACCGGGCTGTTCAGCCGAATAGATACCAATCTGCTTTCGACTGATGTTCACGCCGTACTCGAACAGGTTGGCCTTGCACAATACGCCAATGAGACGGCAGGCGCCTTGGCTTACGGTCACCAGCGACTGCTGGAAGTCGCGATGGGACTAGCCTTGCAGCCGAAGCTTCTGATCCTTGATGAACCGACACAGGGGCTTTCAGACCCGGAAATTGCCAATTTCTGCGGGTTGGTCAAAGCCATTTCAGGTCAGATCACCACATTATTGATAGAGCACAATATGGATGTGGTCATGCAACTGGCTGACAGAATTACCGTATTGAACCACGGGCAGGTGCTGGCGACAGGAACACCGGGCGACATTCGCGACAATAGCGCAGTACAAACCGCCTATCTTGGAGGACATTGACCCGTGCTGAAGCTTGAGGATCTCAATGTCTACCACGGCAGCAGCCGCACATTAAAAAGCGTGTCCCTGTCACTTGCCAGCGGCGAAGTCCTCTGCCTATTCGGCCGAAATGGGGCCGGTAAAACAACAACCCTGAAAGCCATTATGGGCCTGTTACCGGCTCGTTCCGGCCGGGTGACGTTGGATGATGTGGAACTGACGGGACGGGCAGCGCATGAGGTGCCGAAATGCGGCATTGGTTATGTTCCGCAGGGCAGACGTCTGTTCGCAGAACTGACGGTGGAAGAAAATCTCGAAATTGGCCTGATGGCACGCGGAACGGATCGCGAAATTCTGACCGAAGTATTTCGGTTGTTCCCCATCTTGAAAGAACGGCTGCCACAGGTTTCAGGTACGCTATCGGGTGGAGAACAGCAGATGCTGGCCATGGCCCGTGCCTTGTGCCTCGATCCATCGGTTGTCTTGCTGGACGAACCAACGGAAGGCCTGATGCCTTCAATGATTGCCACCATTCGCGATGTCATCCTCGAACTCAAAAATAACGGCAAAGCCGTGCTGCTTGTGGAGCAACGAATAGAGGCGGTGCTGGCGGTGGCTGACCGTGTCTGCTTTATTGAGAATGGTACGGTTAAGGCAACCATGCCAACGGATGAGCTTCGTGCCGACCCGGCCTTGTTCAGACAATATGCCGGCATCGTGTAACCACGACACCGGCGAGACTATCACGCAACCTCGATAATGAAGGTTTTGCCGTCGAGCAGAATTTCAAGTCGTGCCGGCTCAGCGATTTTGACAGCACCACACAGAGTACCTGTGGTGATAACCTGACCCTTGCGCAGAAAACCGAGTGGCGATGGCGTACTGTTGGCGTAAGCGATCACACCCGCAACTGGATCGATATCCTGGTGATTTGAAGGCGCATCATAAAGCGTTGCGCCATTGCCCAGAACCTTCAGTGGAGAATCGAATGCCGGATCTTCCAATATGGCGCGCGACAGTTCCGGTCCGACTGCGTAAGAAATATTGCTGAGGCTGTCGGCAAGGCCAAGCGCGAAGATACCACCTGCACCACCCTCGTAACGGCTGCGGACAAACTCCGCACCAATCGAAACAGTACCGATTGCCGCGACAACCTCTTCGCGTGTCCAAGGCTCACCGCGCGGCGGCAGATCGCTCTGTAGCGTGAAAGCCAGTTCCACTTCCAGTACGATGCCATCGACATACTGATATCTGTCATCACGAATGACCGAAAACAGCGGAGCGCTATAGGTGCCGTCTGTCCGCTTCGACAGTTTTAAGCCTTCAAGCGGACGGCCGGAGCGCTCAAGCACCTCCGCCTGTACCTTATACGCCGCTTCAACATCCAGCGGAGCAACGGCGTTGCGGTCCAATGCCTTGCCGTTAGACATAGCGTCAAAAAGAGCGCCAGCCAGCGAAGAATTATCAATAGTGGTCATCGGGTTATGTCCTGAACTGTAACATCATCAAACAAGGGAAACGCCGCGAAATATCAACACGTCAAAACAGCTTTATGGCGCGCGTTATTGGCAATTGAAGTCCTCCCAATCCTTTGCCTACCTTAAAGTCAATCATTGATAACACAACACATCGTTTCCACTCTTCACGCCTGCCAACGCCCCGGTCGCTCACCCTGGGTTTGTGCAACTGGACATAAAATAGAAACAGATACTTAAGCCTAATCTCAAGTTGGCTAAAATTACACCCGGCGTTTACTTTAGCAAAATACGATGGATGGCGTTGTGAGTGGCACTTCGCCCATGAACGGCAACACCCGCTGAATGAATTGGCGACACAGTATTTAAATTGCGCTTGCGGGAGAGCGACATGGATAAAGTCAAGAGCTACACAGCCAATGACCACGATACGATAGCCGCCTTGGCGTTATTAGCCGAGCAGTTGCAAAACTCCGACAACGGAAACGGTCTGGTGTTCACCTTTTACGGATGTGATCACAATGGCATTCTCATTGACGCTTTTTTACAAGAAAATTTCTCTGGCAAAGCGATCATAGGCGGCAGCTCATCGGGCGGACTGATGACCGAAAATGGGTTCTGGGACAAGGATACGGTCGGTTTGCTTGTCCTGGAGGATAAGGCTGGCGAATACGGGGTCGCAGACGGCGTATTCGACGACAACCCGGAAAAGCTTGCGGAAAAAGTTCTCATGCAGGCGCTGGATAGTTGTAACTGCACCGGCCAACTGCCCGAACTGATCTGGCTTTATCAGACGCCCGGTCACGAGGAAGCAGTCATGCGCGGTTTGCGTAATATCGTCGGTGACCATTGCCCCATCATGGGTGGAACGGCGGCAGATAATGATGTCAGCGGTCAATGGCACCTTCTGGGCCCAAGCGGCGCATTATCGAATGGCTTGGTCATCGCGGTGATGTTTCCATCCTCCCCAATCGGCTTTGCATTTCAGGGCGGTTACGAACCGTCCGGTCCACAAGGCACGGTAACCGGCATTGGCTACCATCGCGCTGGAGAAAGCGGTGTTGTCACCGACGGCGCGGGACGTGATGTCCTGACAATCGATGGTGCGCCCGCGGCCGAGGTTTACAACCGGTGGGCCAACAATGCCATAGCGTCCAAGCTCGACGGCGGCTCCATTCTGGCAGAAACGACAATGTACCCCATCGCCATCAATACCGGCGACATCGATGGCGTGGGTCAGTATCTGTTGATCCATCCGGAATCTGTTTCACCGCAGGGTGGTTTGCGCACCTTCCGGGAGCTGGAAACCGGCATGCGCATTCATGCCATGCGTGGCGACAGACAACAGCTCGTGGCACGTGCAGGACGCGTGGCCGACCATGCGAAACGTAACCTTGAGCTGGAGCATAAGACCATTTCCGGAGCCATCATGATCTATTGCGGTGGCTGCAAACTGGCGGTTGGCGACGATATTAGCGAAGTTGCACGTACAGTTGGTCTTACGCTCGGCGGCACGCCTTTTATTGGCTGCTTCACCTTTGGCGAACAGGGCTATTTGCTTGACAAAAACGTACACGGAAACCTGATGATTTCAGCCGTGGTCTTCGGAAAATAAGCGATGCTTCCAACGCGCCCTTTTTTTCCTCGCTTTTCCGGCTTGCAAGAGAGCAACGAGACCTTACGCGAAGCCCTGCTCTCTCTGCATCAGGATCACGACACGCTGCGCCAATCCAGCATTCACCTGCAACAACTGCTAGATGCTCTGGAAACACTGCTGGGCATTGAGGAAGATAGCGATCCATTCTCTGTGGTGTTTGCATCGCTACGAAAAGTGTTCTCCTTCTCACATGTGCTGATGCTGGCAGAAGTCGAAGACAGTGATCATAAGAGACTGGACTGCATTATCTCGGAGCGGTCAGAACTTCTGAACTCCCAGTGGCCGGTCGGCGCGCTCTTTGCAAAAATCATGTCGGGCAAGGTTGTTACGACCTTCTCCAGCAAGGGCATTTCGGAGTGGGATGGTGCCGAGACGCATGGACTTTCACGCGAAAGCCCAGTGCTTTACGTGCCTGTGCGCGTGCGCGACAGGCGCGGTATTTTGCTGCTGATCCGTGAAGCCAGATCGGAAGGTTTTAGCCGTGACGAAATCGCACTGGCCAAGCGTTTTTCCGTCGTTGTGTCCCACGCTCTCGCAACACGATACGCCAGCCAGAATGCTGCTGAAGGGAGGCGTTTGCGCGAAATGGGAGAGCAGTTGCGCAAAAGCGAACAGATGGCGCAACGCAACTCCAATCTTCTAAAGGAGATTGTGGATGCCCTGCCGGTCGGCGTTCTGGTACAGCACGCGAGTGGTGAACCACTGGTCATCAACGAATTCGCCGAAAAAACCTTTGGCAAACATGCGACGCAACTGCCGTCAGCCATTCACCCTGCAAAGGGCATGGGATCTGGACTTTCACCAATCCATAGTCTGACAGGCAGCTTGGAACAGGATTTCAATCAGTCATTTGAATATGAGACCGTCATTGATGGTGAAAAACGTGTGATGCTCGTGAGTTCATCACACGCTCACATCTTTGATGAAAGTTTGCAGATCACCACGTCGATGGACATCACCGGGAGAAAGCGCTCGGAAGACGAGCTGCATCACCGCGCCTATCATGACCAATTGACCGACCTGCCCAACCGTTCTCTGATGAAACAAACGGTTGAGTGGAAACTCTTGACCATAAAAGAGGGCGAACAGTTTGCCCTCGCCTTCATCGACATCGACAACTTCAAGCAGGTCAACGACTTTTACAGCCACGCTTTGGGCGATCAGTTGCTGCTGGCCATTACCCGCCGTATTCAGGATATAATTGGCGAACGCGACATGCTTTCGCGCATCAGTGGCGATGAGTTCCTGCTGCTTATCGGCGATGTGACCTCAGAAGCTGGTGTCACCAAGATCGTTGATGCCATTGTCGATGAATTGCGTAGGCCGTTCATGCTGGAAGGCCAGGAGGTGTTTTCTTCCGCCTCAATCGGCGTCAGCATCTATCCCTTGCACGGCAATGATTATGAGACCCTTCGGCGCAGCGCCGACAACGCGATGTATCGCGCCAAGAGCGCGCATAAGGGTAGTGCCGCCTATTTTGATGACACGATGCGTGACGCGCTGACAGCGCGTATGGAAACCGAACAGAAGCTGCGCGCTGCGATCCGTGACCGTCATTTCAAGGCCGCCTATCAACCAAAGACCGATATTGAAACCGGCAGGATCGAAGGTTTCGAAGCACTCGTGCGCTGGGTAGAACCTAATGGTACCATTCATATGCCGGGCAATTTTATCGGCATTGCAGGCGAACTGGGCCTGATTGGCGAAATTACCCATTTCATGTTGGATGAGATTACCCGCGACCTTCCCGCCATGAAGCAAAAGTTTGGCGACAACATCACACTCAGCCTCAACGTTGCCGCCCGCCAGGCCAACTCGCCTGATTTCATGCGGCTTCTTCTACAGAGAATTGAAGCTGCCGGAGTCGGTCAAAACCTCATCGTGGAACTGACTGAGGAGGCGCTTGTTTCAGCGCGTTTCTTCCAGAATGACATTTTGCCAAGCCTGCGCCAGCTGGGCGTTCGGATTTCAATTGATGACTTCGGAACCGGTTTCTCATCGCTTTCCATTCTCGCCGACATTGATGCCGATGAATTGAAGGTGGATCGCGCTTTCATCATGTCCATTCATGAACGTCCCCGCAGCCAGGACATTCTGAAAGCTATCGAATCCGTTTGCGCGGCACTCGGCATCGGCATGGTGGCAGAAGGTGTCGAACTGCGCGAAGAGCTGGATTATCTGGCCAAAAACACCAAAATCCGGCTGGTTCAGGGGTACTTCTTCGGCAAACCGGCTTTTCCGGAAACATTCCTGAGCGGCAGCGCTCTATCGAATTTTTTTGAAACGGAAACGCCCGTCAATGATCGGCAAAAAACCTCGAATTAGTTTTCTGATCGGTCCGAAATACACAAAACCGGAAGCGAAAATTCGCCACCGGTTTGCAGATCTTTCCTATGTCTGAAGTCGATCAGAACGTCGCCTTGGCACCAACCCAAACGGTACGGCCAATGCTCCAAGGTCTGGCAATATTCGTTGTTGCATTGCCTGTCTCATTAAACAGGTTGCCAACTTTCATATTGAGCATCAACCCACGATCTTCATTCTTGTAAACTTCGTAACTTGTGGAGAGATCGATGGTGAGCGTTGGAGAAAAGTCGTAATCTTCGTAAATTGCATGCTGTAGTCCGCTAAGCGTGATCGTATCTCCAGTATCTCGCGCACCACGATAGCCCAAATTGTAGTTGGCAGACACATCAACATTCAAACGATTGTCAAACCAACTGCTGGCAAAGCCCGCCTGAAGACGGATCGGTATGTCCATGTTGCCTGTTACCACGCTAAAACCGGCTTCCGAATATGATTGGTCTTTGTACCAAATATATTCATCTGTTAAGTCATTTTCAAAATAGGTATTATTGCTCTTTTCTTGGCGTGACCAAGTGAACGATGCATTGAAAGATAACGCATCAAGCGCTTCAATATTGCCGGTGTCCAGTTCCTTTGAATATTCACCAGATATTGACTGGTAAGAACCAGAAGCGTCATTCGTAAGTTTGTTAACGTATGTCGACAACTTCTCTGTTGCGAACTGATCTCGGCCACGCCTATCTAGAAAACGCAACCGCCATTGACCATCAAACAATGGATCTTTGCCAGAAACTCCAAACGTAATTTCGTCATTATACGGCGTGTCCAATCCTGAAGCTCGGTTTTCATACCCTGCAACAGTTGTCCCTGGTCGCCACCCGCCAACAACACCGCTAGTTTGAGTACGGGTGAAGATCTGGTACCGAGGAATGCGTTCACGAAGGGCGTACGCAAGTGTTGCACCATTGTAGTATCGATTAAAGCCAGCCGCGATCGAAAAATCTTCAAAGGGTGTTACCGTCGCCACGACACGCGGAGCGAGATCAAGATTTTGCATATAATCGTCATAAGACACTCTCAAGCCGGTGCGAACATTGAACCATTCCCAGGTTTGGTCCAACTCAGCATAAACATTAAATTCGTTCAGGCTCTTACGAATATCGTAGGCGCTATAAATTTGCCTGGTGCTGGCAAACTGCTCTGGGCTGCAATTATCCGCGCTGTTACATACGAATCCATCCCCCGCCATCAGTGCCGGGAATGAATAAACAGTCGTATTTGCGAGGTTATACGTGAATTCCTCTGGCCTGCGACGGTACGCATCAGTGTTTGTGTAAGAGGCTCCAAATGTAAACGAACCAAGGAAAACATCACCAGTCAGCTCTTCGGATAGGCTCCACTGTTCTTGCCCCTGATCCTTGTACCCCCAACCACCTTCGTAACAAGCGGTCATCGTCGTAATCGATGTTGTTCCAGGCTCTTTTTGGCACCAGTCACCCAATTCAGTCGATGACCACAAAATTTCACCGGTGCCGGTGCGGACAACATTTTGATTATAAAGTCTAGCTTCGTTTGGCCCAGCATCATTGAAACTTTTGGACTTTTTATAACTTAGGATAGATTTCAATTTTACGTTGCTAAACGCAACGCCGCCCACACTAAAATTGGTGAAATCATAGTCATGCTGTAATTTGGTTGCCAGACCATCAGACCCCATATTTAAGGGAGTATTACGCCACAGTGTATTTTCCCAAATCTGGCCGTAGTTGTTGTAAATACCTTCGAGGGTAAAATTACCAACATCGGTTTCAGCTACGGCTTGTAGTCTATAAAAATTACTTTCAGAATCTTCTTCTATTCGGCTGGTGTCCACATACCTCTTCGCTCTGTCTTTATGAGTTACAGCGCTTTGCGTGCTATATTGCCCAATAATTGCGATATTTTCCGCAATTGGACCGCTAACAGAAACAGAGGAGCGACGACGAATATAATCATTCCGTGCAACACCATTCGGGTTTAATCCGGTTGGTGTGAGTAGATTGAATTTTGCCCAGTCGCTGGTTGTATAATCAGACGAAACAGATGCTCTCCAACGATCCTTTGACGGACTCTCAAGATCATAGGAGACCACTCCGCCCTGAAAATTGCCGTAACGGGCGGAAGCATTGCTATCGATAACTGTGGTGCCAGACACAAAATCGATCGGCACATATATCGTCTGAGAATGCATCCCAAACATGTTATTAAAGTCGGTACTAAGCGACGTATTCAAATAACTATCTGAGCGAAACTGATCGACACTTCCTGTTAGATTGTTGATTTCCATGCCATTGAGAATGAAATTATTTTCATAGACACGCGCGCCCGAAATCGAAATTTCCTTTGGTTTCAGGTCGATGACCGACTGATCTGTTTCACCTGCATCAGTGTTGATTTCATTTTGGTACTGAACATTCGCCATGTTGCGCAAAACGCTATTGGCGTCACCGCTACCGCCTGTGCGGCCGTTCAATTGTCCGCCGGAAATTGTGGTGGTGCCAGTGTCAGCAATAGAGCTTGTGCCAAGAACAGACTGACCGGATTTTGACTGCACCTGAATAGCCTCAAGCAGGATCGTGCCGTCTGCGCTCACTGCCGCCTGTCCGCCGGCAAGCAATGACGCCGTTTTAGGCCCAGTCATGCGAATTTCAATGCCAGTACCGGAAAGCAGCGTGCGCAACGCCGTCTCAGGCGTCAGCTTGCCCGACACGATAGCCGATTGCTTTCCATCGACCAGAGCCGAAGAATAACCGATTTGCCAACCTGTAGACTTGATGAAACTGTTCAGAGCTTTGCCAAGCGGCTGCGCAGGAATGTTAAAGCCAACCGTTGCAGAGGCAACTGAACCGCTTTGTTGCGCTTCAGCGTCGGCTGACACCGCCATCACCCCTACGTAGCCAAGAATTGTCGACGCAAGAAGCAACGAGACAACATTCTTGCCGCTTCTTTTTCTGCTCTGCACTGCCATTACCCTACTCCTGAACGCCTTTGGCTACGTTAAACGTCACCGGCACTTTGCATCCGCGTGCGGAAGGTCGTTCCAAACAGAGTTTCCGTCCCCCGAAAGCCCTGACACGCAAGGGGTTTTGGCTTCATGCCAGTACCGCCTCATTGCCTTCGACGTTCGAGACTTTTCAATCTCACAAAAAAAGTTGAGAATTTAACGAATGATTATGAAATTACCCGGCAGCGTATCGACTTTGCCGCCTGCAGCGGTGACGATACTGCCAATAGCGCCGACCGCATCATCCGTTCGATAGTTACCGCTCACCGCCACCGAAAGCAGATCTCGGCGTAGAACAAAAACACGTCCGTCATAATAACGTGCGAGATCGCCCAACACAGCTCCGAGAGGTTTGCCTGAAAAAGCAATGCGCCCTTCGCGCCAGGCAAGCATTTCATCCGGTTCAAATGGCTCTATGTCTGAGATGGATTTTTCATCCACGGCCACCATCTGATCGGGCAGCAGCTGCACAGCAATTTGCGCACTGCCATCACGGGTGACATCAACGCGCCCGCGCTCAAGCGCAACCACATCCCGATTTGCCTCGGCACGAACAACAAAGGCAGTTCCCTTCACGGTCACATCACCGAAATGCCCTTTGACCCGGAACGGACGCGAAGCATCATGGACAACATCAAACCATGCCTCGCCCTTGATAAGACGCACACCACGTTGCTGCCCTTGATAGGCAAGCTCGACCGCGCTGTCGGTATTCAGCAGCATACGGGAACCATCCGGCAAGATGATTTTCTGCATCTGGCCCGCGACGGTGCGATAATCGGCACTCCATCGAACCATGATTTCCGGATAGGCCGCATACCCGCCAACAAACAGCACCACTGCTGCCGCCAGTGACAACCAGTGAGCGCGCTTTCTACCAAAAACGGAATATGCAGGTTTAACGGTACGCAAATCGACTTGCCGTGCGTGACGCTGCGACGCTGAAAACAGCTCCGGGTCGTGCCATACGCCTGCAAGTTCCGCATAAGCGGCCGCATGCGCTGGATCGCTGGATATCCAGGTTTCAAAACCGATATCCAATGCGGGATCAGCAACACCGGATTGTTTATGGACGAACCAATCCAATGCGGCGTCCATCACCACATCAGTCTGCACACCAACAATCTGCGCGTCATTATTCCTCATAAACACTGCCCAAGGGTCTCTTCGCGTACCCACAATGAATCAGACGTTTGAGCGGACCATTTCTCATAAAAAAAAGCAGCCCCGCAACGACAGATTGTCGATTTCGTTATTTCGCGGAACATCATTCCTTGTCCAGCCTCTTTCTGAAATCGTTGAGATGCGCCATGGCATGTTTCATGTCATTGAAGACGGTGTTCTGGGACACATCCAGATGTTCGGCAATCTGTGGGTACGTCCAGCCTTCCACACGGCTCAAGACCCAGACCTGTTGCACACGTTTCGGCAATTTATCGAGCGCTGATTGGTAGGCGCGCAAACGGTCGAGATGGATGACCTTGTCTTCGGCAGACGGTTGATCATCCGCCACCAAATCAATGGCTTCGCCGCTGATTTCACTTGCCTCGTGGGCGCTGCGCACCTTTTTTTGGCGCAGATAATCCAGCGATAGGTTACGTGCCGTTTGCTGCAAAAAAGCCTCGGCATTGAGAAGTGCGCCGGTTGAGGCCGCCTTACGAGCACGCAGGTAACTTTCCTGCGTCAATTCCTCAGCGGTTTGTTTGTCACGGACAATGCGGAAAACACTCCACAACAGGGAGTTGCGCGCGCGCAGAAACGCATTGTTCACGTCTGCGGCTTCGTCATCCATAGTGTCAGTAAATCCGTATCAGCAATTCGGTTGTTCATTCGGAGGCAGTGGGATGTAGTTCAGAACCGATCAACAATGAATTACCAATGGCAATTCTTTGTGCCTCTCAACACCACAGACCTACAGTTCAAAAGTGGATTTTAATAATCAGCTTTCCATTAGCCGAACAGAACGTTTTATTCAACAGCCCTATAAACATGAAAACGCGGCAGGAACTGCCGCGCTTTGTAATGATCAATGGTGAGGCTTCAATTAGAATTTTCTGCTGATGGAAATCTTGAAATTGCGACCCGGCATGGCCGTAATACCGTCAGACAGGTACGGTTCGTATCTTTTATCGAAGATGTTATCCAACGCTACATGCACTTCACCACCCTTCATAAGACCCTCCTTCGGCGACCAATCAAGGAATAATCCATGCACTGCATAACCGGCACTTTCAGGACGTGCATACAAGGGTTCTATTTTAGCTGATGTGTGGTTCTGATTGTCTACGAACTTGCCGTTCCAACCAAATGACAGATCGTAATCTACAAGTTTAAAGCCAAACTGCGCATCGGCTGTCAGCGGAAAGAGGTCTTTCGCGTAAGTATCTGAGCCATTTACATCACTAAGTGAGCCATTGCGACGGCCGTTCATCCAGGACACACCGAGATCCGCAAACAGAATATCATTCTCGTAGTGTGCGGAAGCTTCAACACCCCAGATCTTGAAGGCGGGCGTATTCCAATAGAATGGAACAGAGGCATAAGCTAAACCGGCGAGGTTCTTGGTACCCGTGCGGCGGTTAACCGGGTTACTGACGCGGTTGTAGTAGCCTTCCAGACCAACAGTCAGATTGTCACCGTCACTCAACAAGTCGTCAAACATCTGGTTGATCCCGATATTGACGTTATTGTTGCGCTCGACATCGAGATCGCGGGATGTCTTCGACGCCTTTGTATCCACGCTTTGCGTCGAATAGATTTCATCAATATTCGGCGTACGCATTGCGTAAGCCCAGTTGGCGTAAAGTTTGGTCTCCGGTGTAACATCCCACTCCACGCTCAAGGCAGGCGTGAAGCCATCATGCGATATCGCTGAATAATCATGACCGGCAGCTGGATTATTATAACGTGGCGCCAGGTTCGGCACACCTTCTGACCGCACATGATCATAACGCAAGCCAGGCGTTATCTTGAATGTATCGGTAATTTTGATCTCATCGCGGAAAAAGGCTGAAATCGTTTCTTGCGTACCTTCGGGCAAAATCCATGGCGCATAATAACCATAGTTATAGCTTGGATCGGTAGCTCTCCCCTTTTCAAACATCCATACATCTCGGTCGTGATGATTATATTGGATGCCGTAATTGGCCATATGCGACAGGCCACCCAGTTCAAAATTCGAGGTATTCTCCGCTTCGAACTTTATGTCGGTATATTGTGTGTCATTCTCATTACCACCCAAAGAGCCTGATGGGTTAAAACCAGGAATAGCTGGACGTGTTCCGTGCTGTGAGGTGGAAGAATAACTCACCATTGACTTGAAATTCACCAGGTCACTATCCCCGGTATAGCTGTACTTCAGTGTTGAGGTGAAATCTTCTAGCTCACGCCAAGATAGCAGCCTAAGTCTGGCTTGCTCATAACCATATGTTTTGATGGAATAATCTGACAATGACAGTTGACCGCGGATAGCAGCAGGTGGGGCCCAATTTGCTGACGTGCCGTAAACCACGGAACCACGCAATTCATGGCCGTCGTATTCGGCACCAGCATTTGCCGTGAATGTTGCCAACTCGTCATTTGAGGCATCGTACACCTCGCCTCCGCCGACGCGCATATTGTCAGATTTGCGCCAAGTCGCTGATACGAGGCCGTCATAGGTTATCGGACCACCAAAGTCTGACATGCCGTAGAGCGTGCCTGTTTCGACAAATTGCTTATTGGCTGTTTCGTATCCGGTCTTCCCCCAGAAACCCCAGCTCTTACCCTGGCGCAGCATATCCTTGGCTGTCTTGCTCTCCATGGAGACAGTGCCACCAAAGCCGCCGTTGCCATATCGTACAGAGGTCGCGCCCTTTTGCACTTCCACCCGCTTCAGCAGTTCAGGATCAATGAAAACAGTGCCCTGATCGTATCGCTCGAAGTTTTTAGGAGCACCATCCAACAGAATACGCACGTCAGACTGACGGGTAAATCCACGCATCGCAACCGTCTGGCCTTCCAATCTTACGCCACCGGTACCACTGACACCGGGTATCTTCGAAAGGAGATCTCGCACTGACGAAGATTGCGCGCGTTCGATAGCCTTTGCATCCAGTTCAGCCGTGTTAAGGCCGGGGTTGGTGAAAGGCGCATTGTTCATGACGGTGATCGTCTGCAGATTGGTCGCGTCGCTATCCGCCGCGGAGGTGACCGTGCCTGGAATCTGCAGCTTGACCGTGGTTTCGCCAATGAAATGATATTGGATGCCAGTTCCAGACAGCAATCTATCGAGCGCATTGCGAGGCGACATTTTTCCGGCCACCGGCCGGTTTTTGAGTCCACTGGCGACAGAGGCATCAAAGATCATTTGCAAACCGGATTGCGACGCCAGTCGGTTCAACGCACTTGCCATATTACCAGCCGGCAGATCGACGCGAACCATATCAACTTGCTGGGCATATGCCGGCGAGTCCGGGCTCGTGAATGCGACGCTGCTAAAAAGCAATGAAAGAAAGATACCGGACCGGCTCATATGTGTCATATTTCTAGCTCTCCATTGTGCAGGATCATCTGCACTTGTCCCGGATACGAATGAGCTTTCGGATTTGGGATACCCAGAGAGATTTTTTTGTAGAAAAACGTTAGTGTCTGCCTGAAAGTCGTTCACCTTCCATATTCAAGCCATTGAAAATATTGAACACTAGTGGAGCATCGTCAGATACGGTCCCAACCGCGTTACACCAACATCGAAAGCAACAGTCAGATCACGCAGAACAGCTTGCGGATCAGCGAGATCAAAACTTCCGGTAATGCGCCGCTCACCAATCTTTGCTCCTGCAATGACGATGCGGCCAGGAAGATAACGTTCCAGTTCAGCAACAACGGAGGAAAGCGGGCGGTTTTCAAACACCAGTCTGCCCTGTCGCCAAGCCGCGATTGAAAGTGGATCTACCGTTTCTATCGAACCAATTGACCCCTCCGCGTCATATGCAACCTTCTGGTTCTCCTTGATGCGGATGGACCGATTGGCATCTCCCGCCTCTACCTGCACGCTGTGCTCAAGCACGGTGACATTGGTGCCATTTTTCGACATTTCGACGTCGAAGGCTGTGCCCAATGCTGTCGTTGTTCCGCCATTTGCCTCGACAACGAAAGGTCTCATCTTGTCAGCAGCAACTGTGGCGAAAATCTCGCCCTTCAACACAACAACCCGGCGCTCAGACGAACTGAATTTGAAAGAAACCGCCGTATCGGCATTCAATATCAGCTCTGATCCATCAGGCAGATTGAGCGTTTGCCTTTCAGCCGTGCCGGAGATGGCGTCCGCTTTTAAGCGCAATGGCATATCAAGCGCAAAAAATGCTCCGGTCATCATTGCTAGACAGAGCGACAGTGCCACCGATCGACCCGTGGAAGAGCCCGATTTGCGTGTCGACGCAGTGTGAACAAAGGCAGGATCGCTTGATAACAGACGGGAGGCATCTCCCATCAGACATCGAACAAGCTCGTAAACTTCTGCGTGACGTGGATCACTTGCGACCCAAGCTTCAAAATCGGCATTGAGTTTCATATCATCGGGGGCATCATGCAGTTTCAGCAGCCAGTCAATTGCCTGCTCACGAAGCTTACCTATGTTTGGCTCATCTGCCGTCATAGTGTGTCCTCCAACGCGTGAAGGCAATGGAGATAAGCCTTCCTCAAATGACGATCGACCATGTTGCGGGAAATTCCCGAACGCTGTGCAATTTCATCCGATGTCAGATTGGCGATGCAGCTGGCCAGAAACACTCTTCTGCGCTCAACCGACATTTCAAGGATGGCTTTGTGCAACAGGCCAAGTCGGTATTGCCTGTCTGCAAGCGCTTCTGCGTCCGGCAACTCCGCAGCAACCGACATGGCCTCGAGTTCGGTCCCATTAAACAAACGGCGCTCAAGCCTCTCTCTGCGAAAGCGATCAATTCCAAGATTAATACACGCCCGCATCAAAAATGCCTTGAGAGATGCACGCCCCTCCAGTGCCTTTGGGTTGCCGGTCAGCCGAAGATAGAGATCATGAACGATCTCATGCGCTACCGGTGGTGCATGACCATGACGACGCGCAACAAGGCACAATTCCTGATAATAGGTTTCCATTGCATCATCGAGCGTAACGCGCGAGGCAGGTTTATCCCACATGATCTGGCCTTAGTTGGCTTGGAGAAGTCCGCGAGGCAACGCGGTTGGCATGCGTTTAACGGATCGGGGTCAGCAAGGCAATAAACATGACTAGAAAAATCATATTATCTTGTAGCGACCACCTGCAACTTTCTCCGCTAATATCGGGATAAACAACGAAAACCCCACGGTCGCCCGACCGTGGGGTTTTGATTTGACCTAGAACTCTAAGTGATGCTGTTACCTCAGTTTGCCAGTGAACGGCCTGTCTCGGCATCAAAAAGATGCATCTGGTTCATGTTGAGGGACAGCGGCATGACAACCCCTGCCCGCAATCCATCCTGCGGTTCAATGCTGGCACAAAGACCTGCCGCACCAACATTAAAATAGATCATGGTTGAAGCACCGAGCGGCTCGACCAAATCAATCGTGACATCGACCGGAACATAACCTGGACGTTCCTGCCGTGCTGAAATGGACTCGGGGCGAATACCAAATGTCACCGCCTTGCCAGCAAGAGACACGTAACGGGCGGCTTTCTCCGACGGCACGGCAAGTCGTTTTCCGTCTTCCAGAACCACAAACAATCCATCGGTCCCGCCTTCCAATCTCGCCTCGAGAAAGTTCATTGATGGCGAACCAATAAAGCCTGCGACAAATTTACTGGCCGGATTGAGATATAGCTCCTGTGGTGGACCTGCCTGTTCGACCAATCCCTGGTTCATCACCACGACCCGGTCAGCCATTGTCATCGCTTCGATCTGATCGTGGGTCACATAAACTGTCGTGGTCGGCAAAAGCTGGTGCAGCCGCTTGATTTCAGTGCGCATTTTCACACGTAATTTGGCATCAAGGTTCGACAAGGGCTCGTCAAACAGAAAGACCTTGGGGTTGCGCACGATGGCGCGACCCATAGCAACGCGTTGCCTCTGGCCACCTGAAAGCTGGCCAGGGCGACGATCCAGGAGATCACTGATATGTAGTGTCTCCGCGGCCTGTTTGATGCGTTGTTCAATTTCTGGCTTTGGCAGGCGCTGCTGCTCCAGGCAAAAGGAGATATTATCGCGCACGGTCATATGCGGATAAAGCGCATAGTTCTGAAACACCATGGCGATATCGCGCTTGCCCGGGCCAAGTTTATTGACCACCTGATCATCGATAATGATCTCACCGCCGGAAATATGCTCCAGACCGGCGATCATTCGCAACGTCGTGGACTTTCCGCACCCGGACGGACCTACAAAAACCACGAATTCCTTATCCTCGATCTCGAGATCAATGCCGCGCACAGCCTCGTAGCTTCCATAGGATTTGATGACGTTTTTAAGCTGTAATCTTGCCATCGACCGCTCCTACTTCTCAGCCAGCCAGACCTGCATCGCACCTTCGTCACGATTGGCCCAGAGATGATATGGAATTGCCTTGAAAGACCGGGTTTTCAGTTCGGCCGGTGCGGTGCGATAGAGCGTTCCTTTCCAGGACGATGTGTCTGCTTCCAGCGCATCTCCCTCAAGTACCGTTGCGCCGCCTAAGAGGTCCGCATCGAAACGCGGGGTAATGCTGGCCTGTGGCGTTACGCGAAGCTGCTGCGGTTCGCTGCCAAGATCGGCTTGCTCAACACAATAGACAACCGGACCACGTCGCAGGGCAATACGACCGGCATCTTCACCAACAGCCGGATTGGCATAAAGACGCTCCACCGGCATATCGAAGGAAAGGCGAATTTCATCGCCATCCTTCCACGCACGAGAAATCGAGACATACCCCTTCTCGGTAGATGAAGTAATGTCGACACTCTCGCCGTTAATGCTGACCTTCGACGAACGGCACCAGCCGGGAATACGCAACTTCAGTGTAAATGTGCTTGTGGCAGACAGGCCAAGTGACAGTTTGATATCGCCATTCCACGGATAGGCGGTTTGCTGCCGCAAACGTAGGAAACTGTCTCCGATTGTCAGTTCAGAGCTATTTTCACCGTAGAGATGAACCGCCAGCGTCTCTTCGTTGGCGGAATAAAAATACTGACCAAGCGACGTGATAAATCGTGCAATATTGGTTGGGCAGCAAGGGCAATAATGCCATTTCCAGCGGCGGTGCTGTCCGTGGCTTTCCAGTGCATTCTCATAGAAATAATGCTCGCCATCCCGCGAAATGCCTGACAGCGCACCATTAAACAACACTGTTTCCAGCGCATCGGTGAACTTGCTGTCAAGATCGATCTGCGCCATGCGGTGGCTCCAGAAACCAAGCGCGACAGCCGCGCAGGTTTCAGCATAAGCCGTTTCATTGGGAAGATCATATTCGCGGGTAAACCCCTCGTTTGAGGCCGATGGCCCAAGACCACCGGTGACGTAAAGCTGGCGACCCGTCAGATTATCAAACAGGCGATCACAGGCATCTTTCAGGCTCTGGTCGTCATTTTCATAGGCAAGATCCGCCATGGCAGAAAACAGATACATGGCGCGCACGGCGTGACCGACCACCTGGGTCTGTTCACGCACCGGCATATGCGCCTGGCTGTAAGCATAGGTCTGGTAGACATATTTTGCCGGATCATCACCGCGCTTGCGCGCCTCTTCGTCATAATAGGACGGCATCTGGCCACGCTCATCGACAAAATAGGTGGCGAGTTTCAGGTGGCGCGGATCCTTGGTGACGCGGTAAAGCTTGACCAGCGCGAGCTCGATTTCTTCATGGGCATCGTAACCGCGCAACTTGCCCGGCTCTGTACCGAAAGTATCGGCAATATGATCGACTGCACGTATCATTACATCCAGAAACTTGCGTTTGCCGGTTGCTTCAAAATAAGCGACGGCACCTTCCAGCAAGTGCCCCATGGAATACATTTCATGCAGGTCACGCAGGTTGGTCCAGCGGTTTTGAGGTTCTCTGCGAATGAACCAGCTGTTGAGATAGCCATCGGCCATCTGTCCCTGCTCCAGCTTATCGACAATGGCATCGATCTTGGCCTCCACATCCGGATTAGGGTGTTTTTTGAGCGTATAGCTTGCAGCCTCTATCCATTTTCCGAAGTCGGAATCGAAGAAATGCTGCATGGAAAGGCCGCTCGGCTGGATCGGACGGGCAAGAGGACCGGCAGGCTTGTCGAAATCCAGCACTTCAAGAAAACCTTCTTCTTCAAGGCGCTTGTGTTGTGTAGGAATGGTGACGTTGCGAACAGTGTCTGACCAGCTTTTCCAGAAACCGCCGTCAAAAGAAACGCTTGAATGATCAACCGGGACCAACCGCTTGAAACGGCGCTCTGACTGGCTGGCGGTCTGTTTGAGAGATGAAGACATAAGAACTCCTTATCGCAGGGTCACTGCGGATTTACTTGACGGCGCCAGCGGTCAGGCCGCGCACATAATAACGTTGCAAAGCGAGGAAAAGCAGGATGCACGGCACCATGGTCACGGTAATACCGGCCTGCAGCGCCCCCCAATCGATGATGCCGTAAATGCCCGAGGACACATTGACGAGCATGATGGGAAGCGTGAACTTGTTCTGGTCCGACAGGAAAATCAGCGCCGCCAGAAACTCGTTCCACGAATTGAGGAATGCAAACATCGCAACGGTTGCCACGCCCGGCAGCGCGAGGGGCAGCAGGATGCGACGCAACAGCGTCCATTGTGACGCGCCATCAATACGCGCCGCCTCGATCAAAGCGCCGGGCACCGCATCAAAGGCATTGCGCATCATGAAAATGGAAAACGGCAGCTGGAAGGTCGTATAGACCAGCACCAATCCGAACAGGTTGTTCTGCAGCCCTAAAAACTTCAGGATCAGGAACAGCGGCGTCAGAATGGACTGGAACGGGATCATCATCGTTGCCATGACAATTACAAAGATCAGCGACTGTCCGGGAAAGCGGAATTTCGAAAACCCGTAACCGGCGGGTACAGCCACCAGGACCGTCAACAAAATTGTGCCAAGCGCGATCAGGACGGAATTGCTGGCATAGACATACCAGCCAGCCCCGACGCCTTCGAGACGACGATAGTTCTCCAGCGAGAACGCTTTTGAAAACAGCGCCACCGGATTGGCCAGCGCCTCAGCCGCCGGTTTAAACGAATTGGCGAAAGACCAGATGATCGGCATCAGGAAGAAGATGGCGAACAGCAGCGAGACCAGAACGAAGGTGATGTGGCCCAGCCGTTCCGCGACGGTTTTGTCCTGACCGTTGGAATAAAAAATCTTCATCGACCTTCCTCCGGACGTTGACGCATGAAGCTGAGCTGGATGGAACTGATGGCGACGAGAACAACGAGCAGCGCGAAAGACAAAGCTGAACCGTAACCAAGCCGATATGACGAGAACGATGCCAGGTAGATGGAAAACACTGCCGAAATGGTACTGTTGCCCGGTCCGCCCTGCGTGATGATGAAGAACTGGTCAAAGGCCAGCATCGACGATGTTATGTTGAGAATGAGCGCCAGAAGCAGCGAATTGCGCATCAATGGCAATGTAATTCGGCGAAGCCGGCTGAACACACTTGCACCATCGATCTTGGCAGCCTCGACGACATCAGGCGATATGCTTTGCAAACCGGTCAGCAGAATGACCATGGTGAAACCGGCGGTCTTCCACACAACCATCAAAATGATCACCGCAAGAGCCGGCCAGAAATTTTCAAGCGGGCGCGGCGCGCTATCGACAAGGCCAAGCCCCAACAGGAGCCTTGAAAATACGCCACTGTCGGGATTAAGCAGCCACATCCACAAGGTCGACGCGGCGCCAAAACCCGTCACCACCGGCATGAAATAAACCGTGCGGAAAAACGATGCGCTGCGCAACGGCCGGTCAACCAGCAATGCCAGCGGGAAAGCAACAAGCAGGATCGCAGCTGTTACCAATACTGTGTAGAGCAATGTGAACCCAAGCGAGTTCCATAGCTGCGTATCGCCCATCAACTCGACATAGTTTTCAAGGCCAATGAACTTCTTACGGCCAAGCAATGGCCAGTGGTAAAGGCTCATCCACACGGTCATGATGAGCGGAATGAGAAACAGCCCGATGATAAGCACCATACTGGGCAACAGAAAAACAAGCCCGAGCCAGCCGTGTGGCTCGCGTTCATGAACGCCGGTTTTGTCGGAACTCGCTTCTTTGGTCGGGAACTTGGACACCACGGTGCAAAGTCCTTCTCTAAGCGTGAATGGATTGCGTCAGATCATCTGGTCCAGATCGCGCTGCCTGAACCAGAATGTCCGGTCGGTATTTCGCCATCAACAAACGAGGCGAAACAAACTTTCAATTCATTGGGAATGGGCCGGCAGACATCACCGGCCCTGCCCTCATGTCACGGATTGGTACGCTCAAGGATCTTGGTAAACTCGTCCTGCGCCTTCTTGATCGAACCATCGACATCGTCACCGAAGATCGCACTCTGAATAAGATTCAGGAATGGACCGGTGCGGCTGACGAACAGCTCATCCGACGAGAAAGTATAAGGCGTCTTGGCCTTTGCCAGCACGTCATAGGCAATCAGGTTACGCTTGTCGAACTGGGCGTAGGCCTGGTCGGCCACATCAGTACGCGGCGGCATGCCGGATTCCTTTGTGATGTAGACCTGCTGCTCAGGCTGCATGTAGAAGTTGACAAAATCCAGTGCCACTTTCTTCTTTTCCTCACTGACACCCTTAATGAGGGCCAGAGTATCGCCGCCAGCAAAGCTCGAAACGCCACCCTTTGGACCAGGGATCGGCGCAACATCAAATTTCACATCGGGATATTTGCTGGTCAAAAGATTGACGATGTAGGAGCCGGTCATGAGAACGCCGACCTTGCCCGACGCAAAAGCTTCAACGGCGTTATTGCCATTGCCCGAACGGGATGTCGGATGAATGGCCCCAGCCTTCCACATGTCGCGATAGGCGGCGAAGGTGTCACGCAATGCCGGTGTATCGACCGTCGCTTCACGTCCATCTTCGGAGAGAATATCCGCATTTGCCGCCCACAGATGCGGCAAGAAGTCGTAAATCAGCCAGCTACCGGAGTTTGCGACAAAATAGAAACCGTAGGTATCATTACCAAGGGCGTGGATTTTTTTGGCAGACTCAGCGACTTCCTCAAGGGTGGTAGGTGCTTTCTTCGGATCAAGGCCAGCCTTTTCAAACAATTCGGTGTTGTAAGCGATGATTGAGGCATCTGGCAGTGCAGGCACGCCATAAATCTTGTCCTCATAGGTCGCCAGACGAATATGTGACGGGCTCAAAGCGTCAGCGTAAGGCAGCCCCTTCACGAAGTCAGTGATGTCCTCAAGGCTTTCATTGGCAGCAAAGGTCGGCAGGTAGATCAGGTCAAGCACAGCACCATCCGGCGGTGCACCACCGGCAATGGCAGCACCCAGCTTTGGCACCATCTGCTCTGCCGTGATTGGTGTTACGATAACCTTGTCATCATGGGCTGCATTATACTGATCTGCCAGCCCCTGAAGTACTGCTGCAGATGACGTACGCACCCACAGTGAAATCTCTTCCGCACTTGCGATAGACGTGGATGCTGCAAGCGAAAGTGCCGCGAGCATGAGTTTGGTCTTGTGCATCGCATTCCCCTTTTGGTTGTCGTCAAAACCCTTGTCCGGTTGACGTGAGGGAAACGCTATTCTAGATTTTTTTCGTTGTCGACAGTGTGTAGCCAGAAAAATGTGAGAAATGTGAGAAAACCTTTTCCCAACGTTGAAATCGTTTGATAAAAGGTTTTCTCAAAATGACAGGGAGTGATTGGTTGAAACCTCAAATATCGCGACGCAAGACAATTCACGATGTCGCGAAAGCGGCAGGCGTCAGTATTTCGACAGCCTCAAAAGCTCTCAACGACAACGGCCGTATGCATCCGGATACCCGCGAACGGGTCAAACGGATTGCTACAGAAATAGGATTTCGGCCCAACGCCCTTGCCCGCGGACTGTTAAGCCGTCGAAGCCTGACAATCGGTTTGCTGACCAACGATACCTATGGCCGATTCTCGCTTCCGATGATGGCAGGCGCCTCCGAGGCGCTGTTCGACAACGGTGTTTCGGTCTTTCTCTGCGCCACCAATGACAATCCGGAGCTTGCCAGACTGCATGTCGAGGCTTTGCTCGACAAACAGGTCGATGGCATCATCTTCTCGGCGACCCGGCTTGACCGTAGACCACCAATGGACTTGTCGAACCTACCTATTCCTGTGGTCTATGTCTTCGCCGAGGGGCCACCAGGCAGCGTCACGATCATCCCGGATGATGAACAGGGCGCACGACTTGCCGTCAATCACCTGATTGAAAAGGGACGCAAACGCATCGTTCACATTACCGGGCCTGAAGATTTTCGCGCAGCGCGCGCCCGATCCAGCGCCTATCACCGGATTTGCGGCGACAGCGAACCCACCTTGTTTGGCGAATGGACAGAGACGTGGGGGCATGACGCCGTCGAGCGCCTTTGGTCACGAGACACCCCTGCCCCGGATGGCATATTTTGCGGAAACGACCAGATCGCCCGCGGTGTGATTGATGCACTCCGCGATCGCAACATCCGTATCCCGAAAGACGTCTCTGTTGTTGGCTTCGACAACTGGGAAATCGTCGCTGAACAGACCCGGCCAGCGCTGACCACGATCGACATGGAATTGAAGGAGTTGGGCAGACAGGCAGGGCTCGCCGTGCTGGCGCTTTCAGAGGGAGAGACGACAGTTGGTGGTACGCGCAAGCTGCATTGCAGCCTGATTGCTCGCCAATCCTGCTGATAAGGCACTGGAAAAATTACCCCAAATTGTTTTGTGGGCAATCTGTCGACAAATAAGTTGACAGTCTGTTGAGATTGTCCAGAATGCGACGTCAGCGGCCTCATCTAAGACGCCGTAACAATCAGGGAACTTCAAAGAGGGATTGGACACATGAGTTTTCGGACAAAAAAACACGCATTGGGTCTCGCTGCTTTTATGCTTGCCGCATCCTGCTCGACGCTGACACTGGCAGCCGATCCACAGGCCGGCGGCGTGCTACGAATTCTCGGAACAGCTGATGTCGACCACTTTGACCCGACCTCCGGCGCCTTGGTGACCACCAACAATTTCCTGCGCGCAGTTAGCCGCCAGTTGATCAGCTACGAAGCATCGACCGATGAGAACGCCCGCCTTGAGCCCAAAGGCGACCTTGCGACAGAAGTTCCCCAGCCGACCAATGACGGCCTGACCTATACCTTCACCCTGCGCGATGGTGTGGCCTGGAACACACCGTCAGGCGAACGCGCAATCACCTCGCAAGACTTCGAGCGTGGCATGAAGCGCATGTGCAACCCATCACTGGGTTCCGCTGCGCTGACCTATTACGTCGACCTGATCAAGGGCATGCGCGAGTTCTGCGACGGCTTCGCCAAGGTTGAACCAACCGCCGAGGCAATGAAGGCCTATATTGAAGGCAATGACATCTCTGGCATCGAAAGCCCTGATGAGAAAACTGTCGTCATCAACCTGACCGAAAAAGCCGGTGACTTCGTCTACATGCTTTCCCTGCCAACAGCAGCTCCGGCACCGGTTGAAGTTCTCGATTATATGCCTGACGGTCCGGATTATCGCTCCAACTTCATCTCCAGCGGTCCCTACACCATTGGCGAATATGTACCGGACAGCCGCCTTCAGCTCGTACGTAATCCATCCTGGAAGGCAGAATCCGACCCGCTTCGCAAAGCCTATGTCGATGAAGTGGAAATCACCTTCGGCATCCAGCCTGACGCAGCCATCCAGCAGTTGCAGGCGGGTGATGGCGACATGACCTATGACATCGTTATTCCGCCTGCAACGTTGCACATGCTGACGACTGCCAGCGATGAAAAGCTGATGACCATGTCGGTTGGCCGTACCGCCTTCATCTTCATCAACACCGTTTCCGAGAACAACAAAGGCGCTTTGAAAGACCTGCGAGTCCGCCAGGCGCTTCAATATGCCATCGACAAGGCCGCAACCGTGCAGCAGCGTGGTGGCCCAACCGTTGCCAAGCCGCAGCATGGTATTTTTGGCCCCGGTGTCCTCGGTTATCACGACTTCGACCTCTACCCGTCGGAAGGTTCAAAGGGCGATCCTGAAAAAGCAAAGGCTCTGCTTGCTGAGGCCGGTTTCCCTGATGGCATCACGCTGAAAATGCCTTACCGCAACCAGAATGCGGAGCCTGCTATCGCCCAGACAATCCAGGCCAGCATGAAGAAAGCCGGTATCGAGATTGAACTGACGCCGGTCGCACCTGCCGACTATTACTCCAAATTCATGACCAACCCGCTCAACACCAAGGAAGGAAACTGGGACATTGCGCCGGTTGGCTGGTCTCCTGACTGGGTTGGTGGTGCTGCACGCTCGGTCTTCCAGCCGCAGTTCACCTATAATGGCACTCACCAGACCTATAACTACACCGACTATAATAACGAGGAAGCGAACTCCTTCGCCCAGCAGGCCATCAACGCCACAACACCGGACGAAGCTGCCAAGCTTTGGGCCAAAGTCGACGAACTGGTCATGAAGGACGCACCAATCGTTCCGTTCATTTCCGAGCAGGTCGTTCTCTACCATGGTGAGGCTGTGCAGAACTTCCAGCCTTATGCCATTGGTGCACAGGGTGACTGGACCAACGTCTGGCTGGATCGCTAATCACAAAAGGCCGCCTGCACATTGCAGGTGGCCTTTTTTCGTTCCGACAGGACATACGGAGGCGACCATTCGCCTCCCTTGTTGTTTGTTCCAATGGTTTGGACCAGCTATCGTCAAAGCAGGGTCACGCCTTTGCTACTGTTGAGTTCAGGGAATTGATCGATGCCCATTCTGGAAACCCGCAATCTGAACATCCAAATCCCGACGGAAGACGGCATTGTTCAGGCAGCCAGAAATGTTTCTTTTGAAGTAAGACAGGGCGAACTTTTCGGCATTGCCGGCGAATCTGGCTCTGGAAAAAGTGTCTTGACGCAAGCCGTCATGGGCCTGCTGCCCAACGCCGAGATTACCGGTGAAGTCCTGTTTCAGGGCAAGAACCTGCTGACCCTTTCCCAAAAGGAAATGCGCAGCTATCGCGGCGCGCGCATTGGCATGATCTTCCAGGATCCACTGTCCAGCCTGCATCCCTATTACACCATCGGTTCGCAGATCACAGAGATGATCCATGCCCATGAGCGCGTCTCGGCCGACGAGGCAAAAAAGCGGGCCATTGCAATGCTTGAGCGAGTGGGCATACCCAATGCCGCCAGCCGTTTTAACAGTTATCCTCACCAGTTCTCCGGTGGCATGCGTCAGCGTGTAATGATTGCCATGGCACTTGTGCTTAATCCGCCGCTGGTCATTGCCGACGAACCAACGACAGCCCTCGATGTTACCGTTCAGGCGCAAATTATCGAACTACTCAATGAGATGCGTCGCGAGCGCGGCACCACCGTCATCATGATCACCCATGATCTCGGCCTGCTTTCCAGTATCGCTGACCATGTCATGGTCATGTATGCGGGCAATCGCATGGAGCTCGCCTCCAGCAACGCGCTTTTCTCCCAGCCAGCCCACCCCTACACCGCCGGGCTGCTGAATTCGTCTCCGGCCAATTACACACCGGGTGCAGAACTGGTGCCGATCCCCGGCCGGCCGCCAAGCCTTATTCACCTGCCAAAAGGTTGCGTGTTCAAAGCCCGCTGTCCGCAGGCGCAGGAAATCTGCGCCACTCCACCACCGCTTCGAATTTTCAATGACGAAACGCAAAGCCTCTGTTGGCTCGAAATACCTGCATCATTGAAAGAAAAGCAGAATACCTTGGCCGTGACCTCGCGAGCCGACATGGTCACGGCACCGGCCAAGGTCATTGAAGCGCGCAACGTCAAGCTGAGCTATAATCTCGGCGGCCCCTTCGGACCGGGCAGTACGCTGGAGGTGCTGAAGGGCATTGATCTCGATCTCTACAAGGGAGAGACGCTGGGCCTCGTCGGAGAATCCGGCTGCGGGAAATCGACACTGGCACGTGTTCTGGCTGGCCTGATACCGGCAACCGACGGCAGCGTTATGGTCGAAGGAAAATCTCTGCAAGCCCTCAGCGGTCGCGAATGGCGTGAGATGCGAAAGCGCATTCAGCTGGTGTTTCAGGATCCGTTCGGCTCCCTCAATCCACGTCGACGCGTCAGCTCCATCATCGGCGACCCCTTTCGCATCCACGGCGTATTTGCGGGAAACCGGCGCAAGCAGGCCGTTCAGACATTAATGGAAAAAGTCGGGCTTAACCCAGAACATTATAACCGTTTTCCATCCGAGTTTTCAGGCGGTCAGCGGCAGCGTATCGGCATTGCCCGCGCCCTTGCACTCAACCCTGAACTTATCATCTTTGACGAACCGGTTTCTGCCCTGGATGTCTCCATTCAGGCACAGGTGCTGAATCTGATGCGGGAACTGCAACAGGAGTTGAATCTGACCTATCTGTTCATCTCCCACGATCTTTCCGTCGTACGACACGTGTGCAACCGCATCGCGGTGATGAACAAAGGGCAGATCGTCGAGCTTGCCGATGCAGAAAGCATCTATTCCGACCCGCAGGATCCCTACACAAAAACGCTGATTGCCGCGTCCATCCACACCCCGAACACGGTTGTTGCGCAAGACAGGCAGTTGATCCGCTCCATTCCGGGAGAGGCCGCATGACCGACACAACACAAACCACACCAGAAACGACGGTTATTCAGCGCGGCCCTTTAGAGCTGACAATGCGTCGCTTTTCCAGAGATCGTGCCAGCGTCATTGCGCTGATTTTTATCCTGGCACTCATCGTCATCGCCATTTGCGCACCGTTGATCGAAAATGCGACAGGGCACTCTCCTATTGAGCAGTACCGGACAACCGGCCTAAGCGAAATGGGCCTGCCGGTCGCCCCGAACGATGAATTTACGCTGGGCACCGACCATCTGGGCCGTGACGTTATTGTCCGTCTCGCATTCGGCGCGCGCGTCTCCTTGCTGGTTGGCGTTCTGGCATCGCTGGCTGCCGCCTTCATTGGCCTGACGATTGGCATGATTGCCGGTTATGTCGGCGGGGCAACCGATATGGTTCTGAGCCGCCTGATGGACCTCGTCATGAGCGTGCCTTTCCTGCTTTGCGCTTTGGCACTCGTTTCGGTGTTCGGGCCAAGTCTGGGCCTCAGTGTCGGGGTTATCGTATTCTTCAGCTGGACGACGATGGGCCGTGTCATACGCGCCGAGGTCAATTCGCTTCGTCGTCGTGAATTTGTCGAAGCCAGCCGATCATTGGGAGCAGGTCCGGTGTCCATCATGCTGCGGGATATTCTGCCCAATCTGAGCGTACCCATCATCGTATACACCACGATGATGATCCCGAGCGCCATCGTGTTTGAAGCAACCCTGTCCTTCCTTGGGCTGGGCATTGTGCCACCAACGCCGAGCTGGGGCGGCATGCTGGCCGATGCGGCCACCAACTCGATTTATCTTGTGGCGTGGTGGCTGGTGGTGTTCCCGGGCATGGCGCTGCTATTTACGACACTTGCCTTCAACATTCTGGGCGATGGACTGCGTGATGCGCTTGATCCGAAAGCTCGCCCCGTTCGTATGAGCCGGTTTTTGAAAAAAGCCGCAAAGGCAGGAAAGCCATGATCCGTTACCTCTTAAAAAGACTGGGCTTTTCGGCACTGATCCTGTTCACCCTCAGCGGTTTCGTATTCTTTCTGTTCTTTGTTGCGCCCGGAGACCCTGCCCGCGTCATCGCCGGAGAAAAGGCAACTGAAGCGCAACTGGTCCAGATTCGCACCAATCTCGGGCTGGATCGACCGATCCCCGAGCAATATTTCAAATTCATCAGCAAAGCGGTTCAGGGTGATCTCGGCTTTTCCTATCGAAACCAGCAGCCGGTTACCAAACTCATCGTCAACCGAATTCCAGCCACCGTCTCATTGGTTATCGGCGGTGTGATTTTCTGGCTGCTGATTGGGATTCCGATCGGCGTGATGTCTGCCCGACATCCCGGCGGTTTTCGCGACCGTATGGGGCAAGGTTTTATTCTGCTTGGTCTCAGTTTTCCGACCTTCGTTCTGGGTATGCTGTCGCTTTATGTGTTCTATTTTCTGCCCAAGCAGGCGGGGTTCACCCTGTTTCCGGCCGGCGGTTACAAGCCGTTCCTGAGAGATCCAATCATCTGGGCATGGCATCTCTTCCTGCCATGGATGACGCTTGCGCTGGTTACAGCTGCGGTCTATGCCCGTCTCACACGTGGTCATCTTTTGCAGGTCATGGGGGAGGATTACATCCGCACGGCCCGGTCAAAGGGACTTTCAGAGCGAACCGTTCTCTTTAAACACGGTCTGCGCAGCACCCTGACGCCGCTGGTAACGCAACTCGGTGCCGACATCGCCTTGCTTCTGGGCGGCGCCATCGTCATCGAGCAGATTTACGGCCTGCAGGGTGTCGGTGCGCTGGCTGTCCAGGCTGTCAACAACCAGGATCGCCCGATCATCATTGGCGTGGTGTTATTGGGTGGTCTTTTCATCGTCGTGACAAATATCGTCGTCGATCTTCTTTACGCTGTTCTGGACCCCAGGGTTCGAAGATAGGAACGGAAAATAAAATGGCTCTTTCCGAATACGTCATTCCCGGCATGTTCATTCGTGATCACATCGTCACTGTTCCGCTCGACTGGAGCAAACCGGATGGCGAAACGATCGAGGTCTTTGCACGCGAGGTATGTGACCCGACCAAGCGCAACGCTACACTGCCGCTGCTTGCGTTTCTGCAGGGCGGCCCCGGCGGCAAATCTCCCCGTCCGGCAAATGGTGGTCCCTCCTGGCTTGCTGAAGCACTGAAAAGCCACCGTGTCATTCTGGTTGATCAACGTGGTACCGGACGAAGCAGCCGCATTGAAAACGCCACCATGGCTCGTTTTGGTGACGACGGCGCACAGGCGGCGGATTATCTTGCCTGCTTCCGCGCGGACAGCATTGTTGCGGATTGCGAGCACATTCGCAAAACCCTGTTTGGAGGAAAAAAATGGGAGACGCTTGGCCAGAGTTATGGTGGCTTCCTGACGCTCACCTATCTATCCAAGGCCCCTGAAGGTCTGTCTGCCTGCTACGTCACTGGTGGTCTGGCTGGCATTGATGCGACGGCAGATGATGTCTACCGCTGCACCTATCCGCGTGTCGCTGCCAAAACGGCTCGTTATTACGAACGCTACGCTGCCGATCGCGCCAAAGTGGGTAAGATTGCCGATTTCATCGCCAACAATGATGTTCGGTTGCCGGATGGCGATCGTCTGACCGTGCGTCGCTTCCAGACCGTTGGCATCGATTTTGGCATGGCGCCCGGCTTTGAAAACATTCACTGGCTGGTTGATGAAGCTTTTTCGTCCAGTGCAGAGGATCGTCTGTCGGATCATTTTCTGGCATCAGTGATGAACCTGACATCCTATGATGGAAATCCGCTCTTTGCCGTGCTGCAGGAAAGCATCTACGGACAAGGACAAGGTGCCACCAATTGGGCAGCAGAACGCATTCGCGCAGAGTTTGCCGACTTCGAGGAAACAAAACGGCCTTTGCAATTCACCGGTGAGATGATGTTCTCATGGATGTTTGACGAAATCCGTTCTCTCAAACCATTCCGTGCCGGCGCCCGTGCTCTGGCCGAACGCCAGAGCCATAGCCAGCTCTACGATACCACACGGCTTGCCAGCAACGAGGTCCCAGTGGCCGCCGCTGTCTATTTTGATGACATGTATGTCGACGCGGGCCTGTCGCTGGACACCGCGAAACGCACCGGCAATGTCGAGGCATGGGTTACCAACGAATATGAGCATGATGGTGTACGCCAGTCTTCCAGAGTGTTCCGTCGCCTGCTTGATATAGTCCGGGACAAAGGCGGCCCGCTCTCCTGAATGAAAGCAAATTCGCATGACCTCTTCTGCTGATATCAAAACGCGGATTGCCGCGCTTCGTGCTGTCTTTGCCTCCAAGGGGCTAGATGGATTTGTCGTACCCAGAGCGGATGCCCATCAAAGCGAAGTGGCGGCACCGCGTGACGATTGCCTGGCTTTCATCACTGGCTTCACCGGTTCTGCCGGTCTGGCACTGATCATGGCAGACAAGGCCCTGATTTTCGTCGATGGACGCTACGATATCCAGGTGCGCCATGAGGTGGATCAGGCATTATTTGAGGTTCATCACCTCCACAATGCGCCCATCGACCGATGGATGCATGGCAATGCGACAAGGGGCATGCAGATCGGCTTTGATCCGATGTTGATCAATGGTGAACTGCACAACAGAATGTCCCGTGCCCTGACGGAAGTGGGCGCCGTTCTTACTCCTGTATCAGACGACATTTTCGACCCGATTTGGGAAGACCGTCCGCTCAAGCCATTGGGAGCTGTTCGCGCGATGCCGGTGAGCGTCGCAGGCGAGACTTCGAACAGCAAAAAACAACGTGTTGCCGCATCAATCACTCAAAGCGGTGCAGACATTGTTGTGGAGACACTGCCAGACAATATTGCATGGCTTTTGAACGTTCGTGGTTCAGACGTGCCTATGAACCCCGTGCCACATTCCTTCCTGACGCTATCATCCGATGGAACAGCGGAGTGGTTCGTTGATCCGCGCAAACTCGGCAATGATCTATCAACGTTCGAACTTGATAACGTGCAACTGTCGTCGCCCGACACATTCATAGATCGTCTCGGCGAACTGGCATCCGGCAAGACCGTTATGATCGATCCGCAGTTCTCTCCTGTTGCTGTGCGTCTCGCGGTCGAAGCCGCTGGCGGCAAGACCGTAAGCAAAACCAGTCCGATGACGATTTTGAAAGCATCCAAAAATGCTGTCGAGCTGGAGGGTTACCGTCGGTGCCATGTGGAAGATGGCGTTGCCGTCACCAATTTCCTCGCCTGGGTGCTGAAAGAAGGACGTGAGCGACAAGGCACGGCAAATCCGCTGACCGAACTTGAGGCTGAAGCAAGATTGCTGGCATTCAGAGCGGAAGGCACAGGTTTTCTGGAAGCAAGTTTCCGTTCGATTTCAGCGTCTGGCTCCAATGCTGCAATGTGCCACTACAATACTGCAGAAGACACCAACGCCGCAATCGACAGCAACTCACCGTATCTGATTGATTCCGGAGGCCAATATACAGATGGCACAACAGATATAACCCGCACATTAATGCTGGGAACGGCGAGTGATGCCGTGCGGCAGACCTACACGGCCGTTTTGAAGGGGTTTCTGTCGCTGCTCATGGCAAAAATGCCGATCGGCACACAGGGCCATCAATTGGACGCCTTTGCCCGCCGTCCTCTATGGGATCTCGGCCTCGATTATGATCACGGTACAGGACATGGTGTAGGGCATAATCTTCTCATTCATGAATATCCGCACCGCTTTGCCAAGATAGCCAATCCCTACGGCCTCGAACCCGGAAACATAATGACGATCGAACCTGGATATTATGAGGCCGGAGAATATGGGCTGCGTATAGAAAACCAGGTCGAAGTGACTGCCGTCTCTTCAAAGTTCTGCGGCTTTGCGTCTTTGACGTTGGTCCCTATCGACCTCTCGTCCGTCGATGTTACCAAACTATCAGACGACGAAATTCTTTACCTGAACAACTACCATCGGACTGTGAGAGAGGTGCTCTCATCAAGGGTAAAGCAAGAGACGCTTGCGTTCCTGATGGAGCAAACCCAGGCGATTACACGTCCGCAATAAAGACAACAAAATCACCGCAGACTTCGCGAGACCTCCCATTTTTTTGAGAAAGGAGAGACGTGCGAACCTTTACGGCCGATTAAGGGGTGGAAAAATACAACCTGAAAAAAGGCAAAAAAATGTCAAAAACAAGCATGAAACGAGGCCGCACTCGCCTCCAACATGACTAACCTTCTCAATTTACAAGTATATTCAATTCACTGCCCTATACTAATAGGCGATCAATTGCACCCTCACATTAATTAGACATTAACTATGTGCCCACATAGTGCAACCCGAAGCGGAATATCTCGAGGAAGCTCTCGCGACGTCTCCGTGCTTCTCAACTGATGGCATGACGCCACTCAGAACACCTTCAAAAAATGTCCAATCTTAGCGAAATTCACCGTTTTCACGGACCGTTTTCGTGCGCGCATTTTTCAGTTGAATACGGCAATCGGGGGCCAAACGTGCATATTGTACTGGTAGACGACAGCAGGTCTGCTCTTTTTGCACTTGATATAGCAGTTCGGGAAATTCCCGGTGTGCATGTTATTGCATTTGAAGATCCCGCAAAGGCACTGGAACACTGCCTGAAATCCCCTATCGACCTTTTGATCGTTGACTTCACAATGCCCAAATACACCGGCATTGAGCTTGTGGCTGAACTCAAACGTCAAAACGTCCTGCAACATGTCCCCGTCATCATGGTGACATCGGAAACGGAACGCAGCATCCGCATTCAGGCCATTGAGACTGGCGTAACCGACTTCATTGGCAAACCTTTTGACTCGATTGAACTGAAAGCGCGAGTGCGCAACCTTCTGGCGCTGCGCAGAGCACAACGCGACCTTTCCCAGCAGGCCAGCAGGCTTGTCGATGAAGTTGATAAGGCAACCGAAGAGCTTGCCGAGCGTGAAGAAGAAATCATCTGGCGATTGGCACGCGCAATCGAGTTTCGCGATGGCGATACTGGTGATCATATTTCCCGTGTCGCCCAGATCAGCAAGCTGATTGCAAAGGATCTCGGCCTCTCCAGTGAACACTGCCGCATGATCTATCTTGC